>NZ_JBVHFA010000005.1:0-553148 GCF_055562575.1 Streptomyces sp. NPDC018263 | reverse complement strand
CGACTCTATCAGATCTTTTTCCGATCCGATTTCCTCGGTGCTTTCCAGGTCTTCGCTTTCGCGCTTTCCTTTCCGGCGGTTCCGACTCTATCAGAAGCTTTCGGCCGGTCTTACCGGCTTCATTTTCCGATTTATCGGGAGGTGCTTCCCGGAAGTCGCATTCAGCGATGTCCCGAAGAAGCCAGATAAAGCTTAATGGTTAGCCTTGAACTTGTCCAGCTCCAGGCAACTGTTCGACTCTACCTCCCCGCTCCACCCGTGTCAACAGGTTTTGTGGGGCGATGAGGAGACTAGCAGCTCGGCGGGGTCCCACGCACATCAGGCGGCGGTGGGGACGGTGGAGCTGCGTTCGGCTTCCTGGAGATCGCCTGTCTCCCCCTGACGTACCGCCCGGCCGCCGAGGACGTAGACGTAGGTGAGGAAGGCCAGCTCGGCCAGGACGCCGATGGCGACGCGGGCCCAGGTGGGCAGGCCGGACGGGGTCACGAAGCCTTCGATGGCGCCGGAGACGAGCAGCACCAGGGCGAGGCCGATGGCCATGCCCACGGCGGCGCGGCCTTCTTCGGCGAGCGCGGTGCGGCGGGTGCGGGGCCCGGGGTCGATCACGGTCCACCCGAGGCGCATCCCCGTGCCGGCGGCCACGAAGACCGCGGTGAGTTCGAGCAGGCCGTGCGGGAGGACGAGGCCGAGGAAGGTGTCGAGGCGCCCTGCGGAGGCCATGAGCCCGAAGCCGACGCCCAGGTTCAGCATGTTCTGGAACAGAATCCAGAGGACCGGGAGGCCCAGGAAGACGCCCAGGACCAGGCAGAGGGCGGCCGCCTGGGCGTTGTTCGTCCACACCTGCGCCGCGAAGGACGCGGCGGGATGGCTGGAGTAGTAGGTCTCGTAGCCACCGCCTGGGCGGGTCAGCTCGCGGAGGTGGCCGGGGGCGGCGATGGACGCCTGTACCTCGGGGTGGGTGCCGATCCACCAGCCGAGGAGGATCGCCACGGCGGTGGAGACGAGGGCGGTCGGTACCCACCAGTGGCGGGCGCGGTAGACGGCGGCGGGGAAGCCGCGGCCCAGGAAGCGGGTCACGTCCCGCCAGGAGGCGCGGCGGGTTCCGGTGACGGCGCTGCGGGCGCGGGCCACGAGCTGGCTGAGCCGGCCGGTGAGCTGGGGGTCCGGGGCGCTGGAGCGGATGAGGGAGAGGTGCGTCGCGGTGCGCTGGTAGAGGGTGACGAGTTCGTCGGCCTCCGCGCCGGTGAGGCGGCGCCGGCGGCGGATCAGGGCGTCGAGGCGGTCCCACTCGGCCCGGTGTGCGGCGACGAAGACGTCCAGGTCCATCGGGTCTGCCTGCTCCTCGACTCGTCGTGGCCAGCCGCCACCGGTAACGGGACACTGTCAGCTTGTCCTACCGGGGTGCGATGCGCCCTCAGCTTGGCAGACTGGCGGCACAGGGGTGGGCGAGGGAAGGACGGCGGGCGTGAGTGAGCTGGTGACCGGTGAGGCGGTGGCGCTGGAGCTGCGTCCCGCGAAGCTGCCGAGCAGGGCGTTGGCCGTGCTGATCGATCTGATCGTGGCCGTGCTCGTCTACCTCGCCGTGGTGATCGGGCTCGTGGCGGCCACCTCTTCGCTGGACGATGCCGCGCGGGCCGCGTTGTCGGTGGCGGCCTTTCTGCTGGTGCTGGTCGGCGGGCCGATCGCGGTGGAGACGCTGAGCCATGGGCGTTCGCTGGGGAAGCTGGCGTTCGGGCTGCGGGTGGTGCGGGACGACGGCGGGCCGGTGCGGTTCCGGCACGCGCTGGTGCGCGGTGGCGTCGGGATGATCGAGATCCTGATGACGTTCGGGGTGGTGGCGTGCATCGCCTCGCTGGTCTCGGAGCGGGGGCGGCGGCTCGGGGACGTGTTCGCGGGGACGCTGGTGGTGCGGGAGCGCATTCCGGTGGGCAGGGCCGGTGTGGCGCCCCCACCACCGCAGGAGCTGGCGGGGCGGTTCGCGGAACTGGATCTCTCGGCGGTGCCCGACGGGCTCTGGCTGGCCGTGCGGCAGTACCTGACGCGGATGCACCAGCTTCAGCCGCAGATCTCCTGGTCCATGGCGTCGCGGCTGGCCGCCGATGTGGCCGCGCGGACGGGGGCCGCCGTCCCGCCGGATCTCCAGGCGCAGCCGGCCGCCTTTCTCGCGGCCGTGGTGCATGAGCGGCAGAGCCGGCAGGCGCGGCAGCAGCCTCGGTACGAGGGCGGTGGGGAGCAGGCGGTGGCTCCGGTGTCTCCCCCGGCCGTCGCGCCGGCGAGCGAGAAGGCGCCGGAGCACCCGCGGAGCCGGTCGACGGGGTTCGCACCGCCCGCGTAGCCGCCCGGCCCGGTCAGGGGAAGGTCGACGGTGGGGTCTGGAGGTCCTCCAGTTCGATGCCGGGGGCCGAGAGGACGACGTCGCCGGCGATGTGCACGGAGTGTCTCTCCCCCGTGTCCAGGGCTGTGACCTGGTATTCGTCCACGAGCAGGGGGCCGTTGTCAGTGGCGTGTGCTTCTCTGTCGATCAGTGCCCAGGACTGGTCCACGGTGCGGGGGGCGAGGACCGGGTCGGTGAGGGCGACGAGGCGTACGCGGGTCGCGGCAGAGGAGGGGGTGAGGCGCAGGAGACGTGCGGTGGCGACGAGGAACGCCGGGGAGGTGCCGGTGAAGGCGTGGGCGGGCACATTGCCCTCCGTCGCCTCCAGTCCGGCCGGGTCGGTGCGGACCCAGGTGACGCCGTCGAGGGCGGCGCCGCGCACCTGCCAGCCGCCGGCGTGGAGTTCGAGGCGGAGGGGGCGGCCGAGGTCGTCCAGGGTGAGGTCGACCGAGCCCTGGTGCGCGCCGTCGGGAGCGGTGAGCTGGGATACGTAGCGCCAGCCGGAGGGGCCGGGGGCGCACTGGAAGTGTTCTTCGGCGAGGGGGGTGTGATCGTGCGGATCGTGGAGCGAATATCGGCCGCGCGGCATGAGGGGTCCTGGGGTCTGGCGGGCTGACGGTCCGGGGCCGCTGGTCCGGCGCCAAAGGGGCAGGCCCCCGGCACGGGGGTGCGGGGGGCCTGCCTGGATGGTGCGGGGAGCGGCGGCTCAGTAGCGGTAGTGGTCCGACTTGAAGGGACCGTCGACCTCGACACCGATGTACGCGGCCTGCTCCGGGCGGAGCTGGGTGAGCTTGACGCCCAGCGAGTCCAGGTGGAGGCGGGCGACCTTCTCGTCCAGGTGCTTGGGGAGCACGTAGACGCCGGTCGGGTACTCGTCGGGCTTGGTGAACAGCTCGATCTGGGCCAGGGTCTGGTCCGCGAAGGAGTTGGACATCACGAACGAGGGGTGGCCGGTGGCGTTGCCCAGGTTCAGCAGGCGGCCCTCGGACAGGACGATGATCTTCTTGCCGTCGGGGAAGGTCCAGGTGTGGACCTGGGGCTTGACCTCGTCCTTGACGATGCCGGGGATCTTGGCGAGGCCGGCCATGTCGATCTCGTTGTCGAAGTGGCCGATGTTGCCGACGATGGCCTGGTGCTTCATCTTGGCCATGTCGTCGGCCATGATGATGTCCTTGTTGCCGGTCGTGGTGACGAAGATGTCGGCCTTGTCGACGACCTCGTCCAGCGTGGTGACCTGGTAGCCGTCCATGGCTGCCTGGAGCGCGCAGATCGGGTCGATCTCGGTGACGATCACGCGGGCGCCCTGGCCGCGGAGGGACTCGGCGCAGCCCTTGCCGACGTCGCCGTAGCCGCAGACGACGGCGGTCTTGCCGCCGATGAGGACGTCGGTGGCGCGGTTGATGCCGTCGACCAGGGAGTGGCGGCAGCCGTACTTGTTGTCGAACTTCGACTTGGTGACGGCGTCGTTCACGTTGATCGCCGGGAAGAGCAGGACGCCGTCGCGCTGCATCTCGTACAGGCGGTGGACGCCGGTGGTGGTCTCCTCGGTGACACCGCGGATCTCGGAGGCGAGCTGGGTCCACTTCTGGGAGCCGTCGGTGATGGTGCGGTTGAGCAGCTCGAGGATGACGCGGTGCTCGTCGGACTCGGCGGTGTCGGGCGAGGGGACCTTGCCGTCCTTCTCGTACTCGACGCCCTTGTGGACGAGGAGGGTGGCGTCGCCGCCGTCGTCCAGGATCATGTTCGGGCCGCCGGTGGGGCTGTTCGGCCAGGTCAGCGCCTGCTCGGTGCACCACCAGTACTCGTCCAGGGTCTCGCCCTTCCAGGCGAAGACGGGGACGCCCTGCGGGTTGTCCGGGGTGCCGTTCGGGCCGACGGCGATGGCGGCGGCCGCGTGGTCCTGGGTGGAGAAGATGTTGCAGGAGGCCCAGCGGACGTCGGCGCCGAGGGCGACGAGGGTCTCGATGAGGACGGCGGTCTGCACGGTCATGTGCAGGGAGCCGGTGATGCGGGCGCCGGCCAGGGGCTGCGCCTCGGCGTACTCCTTGCGGATCGACATCAGGCCGGGCATCTCGTGCTCGGCGAGGGTGATCTCCTTGCGGCCGAACTCGGCCAGGGAGAGGTCGGCGACCTTGAAGTCCTGTCGGTTGTCGACAGTGGTCATGGCGGGCTGCTCCTCGAAGTCGGGGCGAGGTGGGTACGGCTGGTCTGCACGGCGACGGACACAGGGGTGCCCCGAGAAGAGGACACAGGCATGCCCGCGTGCGCGCAGCGCAGTCCGTCGGAGGCCCTCTCTCCCTCGGCCGGTCCGATGGGGGACCGCCCGACCGCCATCAGCAGCGACGTCTGGCTCCGTCCCAAGCTACACCGGAGGGAGGGGCGCGCCCCAGTCCGCGTTCGGACACCGCGTGCCGTCCAGGTGACGGATGTGGCGCGAACGGGTGGGTGCGGGGGTCCGGTGTCCGGGTGTGCCGAGGCCCCCGGCGCGGCCGGCGTGGACCGGAGTGCGGCGGGGGCCTCGGTGCGGGGGCCTGGGGCTCAGTGGTCGGTGGCGCGGGGGTTGGGGCCGCCCGGCGTGGCGAGCGGGTCGGGGCCCTTGGCGGCCTCGGCGGCGCTGTAGATGTCCGGCTCCAGGTAGATGACGCGGGCGATCGGGACGGCCTCGCGGATACGGGACTCGGCGGCGTTGATCGCGTTGGCGACCTGGGCGGCCGTGTCGTCGTGCTGGACGGCGATCTTGGCGGCGACGAGGAGTTCCTCGGGGCCGAGGTGGAGGGTGCGCATGTGGATGACGCCGGTGACGGTGTCGCCGTCGACGATGGCGGCCTCGATCTTCTTGACCTCCTCCAGGCCGGCGGATTCGCCGAGCAGCAGGGACTTGGTCTCGGAGGCGAGGACGAGGGCGATCAGGACGAGCAGGACACCGATGCAGACGGTGCCGATGCCGTCCCAGACGCCGTTGCCGGTGAGCAGGGCGATGCCGACGCCGCCGAGGGCGAGGATGAGGCCGATGAGGGCGCCGAAGTCCTCCAGCAGGACGACGGGCAGCTCGGGCGCCTTGGCGCGGCGGACGAACTGGGTCCAGGAGAGCTTGCCGCGCAGCTCGTTGGACTCCTTGATGGCCGTACGGAAGGAGAAGCCCTCCGCGATGATGGCGAAGACGAGGACGCCGACCGGCCAGTACCAGTGCTCCACCGGGTGGGGGTGGCTGATCTTCTCGTAGCCCTCGTAGATGGCGAACATGCCGCCGAGGGAGAAGAGGACGATGGAGACGAGGAAGGCGTAGATGTACCGCTCGCGGCCGTAGCCGAAGGGGTGCTGCGGGGTCGCTTCGCGCTGGGCCTTCTTGCCGCCGATGAGCAGCAGGAACTGGTTGCCGGAGTCGGCGACCGAGTGGACGCCCTCGGCGAGCATCGACGAGGAGCCGCTGAACGCGAACGCCACGAACTTCGATGCCGCGATCGCCAGATTGGCGGCGAGTGCCGCCACGATCGCCTTGTTACCGCCTGACGCGCTCATGAGTTCGCGTTTTCCCTTCGCCCTTGTCGCCTTCTCGGCACTCCCGCACGGCTCTTGTGCCCCCACGGGTCGCTTCTTTGCACGTGCTTTGCCGGTGGGCCATTGTTGCAGTCCCTCCGGCATGCGGCGCGTCAGGTGTCCACAGTGGCGGTCATACGATCACAGTGGCGCGGAACAGCGTGCCCTCGCCGGACGCCTCGGTCTTCTCCCCCGCCGGGACGAAGACGGACCGGCCGGGCAGCAGGCCGTGCTCGCCGACGCGGACCGAACCGGCCGTGCACAGCAGGATCTGCGGGGTCGGGAGGGTCAGGTCGCGGGCGGTCTCGCCGGGCAGGACCCAGCGGGAGAGCCGGAATTCGTCGATGGGGGTCTCGTAGACCTCCTCGCCGTCCGGGGACGCCTCGGGGCGCAGGACGCCGGGGTCGCTCGCCTCGAAGCGGACCACGCGCAGGAGTTCGGGGACGTCGATGTGCTTGGGGGTCAGGCCGCAGCGCAGGACGTTGTCGGAGTTGGCCATGATCTCGACGCCGAGGCCGTCGAGGTAGGCGTGCGGGATGCCGGCGCCGAGGAACAGGGCCTCGCCGGGCTGGAGCCGGACGTGGTTGAGCAGCATGGCCGCGATCACGCCGGGGTCGCCGGGGTAGTCGCGGGCCATCTCAGCGTACGGGGTGTACGGGCCGCCGAGGCGGGCGCACGCGGCGGTGGCCTCGGTGACGGTGTCGGCCATCTCCTGGGGGTCCGCGGTGAGGATCGCGGTGAGGACCTCGCGCAGGGCGGCGTCCTCGGGCTGGGCGCGCAGCAGGTCGACGTACGGCTTGAGGGAGTCGACGCCCAGGCCGTCGAGCAGGGCGGCCGCCCCGGCGGGGGCGCGGAAGCCGCACAGGCCGTCGAACTCGGTGAGGGCGCAGATGAGTTCGGGCTTGTGGTTGGCGTCCTTGTAGTTGCGGTCGGGGGCGTCGACGGGGACGCCCCGGCGCTCCTCCTCGGCGTAGCCCTCCTGCGCCTGGGCGAGGTCCGGGTGGACCTGGAGGGAGAGCGGGGCGCCCGCGGCGAGGATCTTGAGCAGGAAGGGCAGGCGGGGGCCGAACTTCGCCACCGCCTCGGCGCCCAGTTCGCGCTCCGGGTCGGCGTCGATGACCTCCGCCAGCGTGCCGCGCGGGGTGCGCGAGGGGGCGCCGGGGTGGGCGCCCATCCACATCTCGGCCTGCGGCTCGCCGGTGGGCTCGGTGCCCAGCAGTCCCGGAATGGCGGTGGTCGAGCCCCAGGCGTAGGGGCGGACGGTGTTGTCGAGGCGGTCCATGTCTTCTCTGTCTCCGTACGTGCGCTGCGGGCGGGTGCCTGGGGTCAGCTCAGGCGCCGGCGGCGAGCGCCAGGTAAACGGCGGCGAAATCGGTGACGGCGATCAGGTCGGCGAGGGTCTCCAGTTCGCCGCCCTCCTCCGGTTCGAGTTCGCTGATCGGAGTGTCGTGGCCGAGGGCCAGGTCACGGGCGGCAGGGGCCGCGGTGAGTCCGCCCAGGGGATGGTCCCGGAGCAGCACCACGCGCGCGTGCAGCGCGGGGGCCTCCTCGACGCGGTCGCGGAAGAAGTCGTCCGGGTCGGCGCGGGCGGCCAGCGGGCCGGAGAGGAGGGCCTCGTGCGCGGCGAGCGCCTCGGGGAGTTCGGCCACCAGGGCGGGGCGGCCCGCGAGTTCGGCCAGGGCGGCGGCGAAGCGGCGGCCCGCCGGGCCCGCGGAGGTGCCCTCCGTCCAGACGACGGGGAGGGCGTCGGCGAGTTCCGCGGCGAGCGTCTTGGCCGCGTTGCCGTACGTGGCGATCGCCGGGCCGCAGCGCTCGGCGACGTGGTCGAGGCGGTCGGCCACCTTCTCCAGCGCGTCGGGGCCGGCGGTCAGCAGGCCGACGCGGTCCAGGAGGGCCAGCAACGGGGTGAGCAGGGCCCAGAAGACGCCGGAGGAGGACGCGGCGACCGGCTCGCCCTGGTCGTACGGGGCGGTCGCCATCGGGAGGAACATGCCGTGCGCGCCCGCGACCGCCTCCGCGAGGGGGGTGCCCGCGGGGGCCACGGCCACCACGGAGCAGCCCCTGCGGTACGCCTGTTCCGCGAGGAGGCCGAGGCTCGGTTCGGTGCCGTCGGGGGTGGCGATGAGCAGCAGGTCCACGGAGCCCGCCCAGCCGGGCAGTTCCCAGCGCAGGGCGCCGGGGGCGGGGGCGACGCCGGTGGCCTCCAGGCGGATCACCGGGCTGCCGGGGCCGGCCAGGGTGCCGAGGAGGTCGGCGGTGTGGGTGGCGGCGGCGCCGGGGCCCGCGATCAGTACGGCGCGGGGGCGGCCGTCGGGCTGCAGCGCGCCCACCCCGGCCTCGGCGGCCAGCCGGGCGGCGGTCCGGACCCGCGCGCCGGCCTCGGCCGCGCCGCGCAGCAGCCCTCGGCGGTCGGCCTCGGCGAGGCCCTCCGGGGTGTCCAGGAGCGATTCGTCGAGCATGGGCGGGGTGCCTCCGATCGCCGGGGTCCTACTGCGCGATGTGTTTCGGCGGTGCGTTACGCCGGGCGGCGGGCCTCGTCGACCAGGAGAACGGGGATGCCGTCGCGGACGGGGTACGCCAGGCCGCAGTCCTGACCGGTGCAGATCAGCTCCGCGTCCTGCTCCTTGAGGGGGGCGTGGCAGGCCGGGCAGGCCAGGATCTCCAGGAGACCGGCTTCGAGCGGCATGGGGGGTCCCTTCGGGCGGAAACGGGTGCTACGGATGTGCTGGTCAGGGTACCGCGAGTCGCTCCACGGGTTTCAGGGATCTTTCCTGCCCGGCCACCCGTCCCGGTTGGCTGGGAGAGTGCCGACCGCCTACGCGCGGATGATCGCCAGGACCTCGTCCCTGATCTTCGTCATCGTCACCTCGTCCTTCGCCTCCGCGTTCAGGCGGAGCAACGGCTCCGTGTTGGAGGGGCGGACGTTGAACCACCAGGTGGGGGTGGAGACGGTGAGCCCGTCGAGGTCGTCCAGGGTCGTGTCGGGGGCCGGGGTGTAGGCGGCGCGGAGGGCGGCCAGGCGGGACTGCTGGTCGGTGACGGTGGAGTTGATCTCGCCGGAGCCCGCGTACCGGTCGTACTGGGCGGTGAGGGTGGACAGCGGCGTCGGGTGGGCGCCCAGGGCGGCCAGGACGTGGAGGGCGGCCAGCATGCCGGTGTCCGCGTTCCAGAAGTCCTTGAAGTAGTAGTGGGCGGAGTGCTCGCCGCCGAAGATCGCGCCGGTACGGGCCATCTCCGCCTTGATGAAGGAGTGGCCGACGCGGGTGCGGACCGGCGTGCCGCCGTGCTCGCGGACCACCTCGGCGACCGTGCGGGAGGTGATCAGGTTGTGGATGACCGTGCCCGTACCGCCGTTGCGCGCGAGTTCGCGGGCGGCGACCAGGGCGGTGACGGCGGACGGGGAGACCGGGTCGCCGTTCTCGTCCACGACGAAGCAGCGGTCGGCGTCGCCGTCGAAGGCGAGGCCGATGTCCGCGCCCTCCTGCACGACCCGCTTGCGCAGGTCCACGATGTTGGCCGGGTCCAGCGGGTTGGCCTCGTGGTTGGGGAAGGTGCCGTCCAGCTCGAAGTACATCGGGACGACGGTCAGCGGCAGCCCCGCGAGGACCGTCGGAACGGTGTGGCCGCCCATGCCGTTGCCCGCGTCGACGACGACCTTCAGCGGGCGGATCGCGGTGAGGTCGACCAGCGAGCGCAGGTACGCGGCGTAGTCGTCGAGGGTGTCGCGCGCGGTGAGGGTGCCCGGTGCGGCGGCCGGGGCCGGGGCGCCCGTCTCCAGCCGGCGCTCGACCAGGGCGCGGATGTCGGCGAGCCCGGTGTCCTGGCCGACGGGGGCGGCGCCCGCGCGGCACATCTTGATGCCGTTGTACCGGGCCGGGTTGTGCGAGGCGGTGAACATCGCGCCGGGCAGGTCCAGCGCGCCCGAGGCGTAGTAGAGCTGGTCCGTGGAGCACAGGCCGATCTCGGTGACGTCCACGCCCCGGTTCAGCGCGCCGCGCGCGAAGGCGCGGGAGAGGCCGGGCGAGGAGGGACGCATGTCGTGGCCGACGACGATCGCGGTGGCGTCCGTGACCTCGGCGAAGGCGGCGCCGAAGAGTTCGGCCAGGGCCTCGTCCCACTGGTCCGGAACGACTCCGCGCACGTCGTACGCCTTCACGATCTGCGACAGATCTGCCACGGCCGGCCCTCCTGAAAGTCCATTGGGGGCCCAAAACTACCCGTTGGGGTGCGCGGGTGCGGGGAGGGTCGCCTCAGTTGTCGGGCGAGCGGAGGATGCGCAGGTGGCCGCGCCGGGCGACTTCCATCGGGTCGGCGGTGCGGGCGCCGCCGCCCGTTCCGGCCGCGCGCTCCTGCGGACGGGCCGCCTCACGGACCGCGTTGGCGAGCGCCTCCAGGTCGTCGCCGCTGGGGCGGGCCGGGGCGGAGCCGTCGAGCAGGCGGACGACTTCCCAGCCGCGCGGGGCGGTGAGGCGCTCGGAGTGCTCGGCGCACAGGTCGTAGCAGTGGGGCTCGGCGTAGGTGGCGAGGGGGCCGAGGACCGCGGTCGAGTCGGCGTAGACGTACGTCAGCGTCGCAACGGCGGGTCGGCCGCAGGCGGTGCGCGAACAGCGACGTACAAGGCTCACGATGTTGGACGGTACCGCACTCTTGAGCGGGCCGCGACGACTCTCCACCAGGTCACCCGCCCGTGTCGTGGTCCGCGGGGTTCCGTGAGCCGCTTCGGGCAAGCCCCGTGGGGCGCGCCGCGCTGGGGTGCATCCGGTGATGATCCGGGACAAAGTCCGGCGGTCGAGGTCGGTTCTCGGCCACCCGGCTCCTGCGGCCGTGGCCGGAATCGTCATGCGCGAGCCGGGAGACGACTGAGCGAACACCGGGAGAAAAGTGCGCGAAGAGTCCGGGGACGCACTGCGAAGGCGCGGTCGGGCGGGCAGGGAACGGCGGGGAACGGGCGGGGCTCGCGTGGAACCGGGCGTCGGGGACGGGCGAGGACTACGCTTCTGCGGTGATGGACAACCGTGTACCGCCCCGTGCCGCAGGTCCCCGACCCCGTCGCCGTGATCGTCACGGGCGGGGCATGCGGGGTCCCATCGCACCGCCGCAGGTGCCGCTGGCCGCCAGCCGCGCCGAGGTGTTCGCGGACCTCGTGCGCGACTCCGTGGAACGGCTGGAGCGGCGCTGGCAGCAGCTCGCCGAGGTGGAGTTCCTGGTGATGGAGGTGCCCCGGCTGGAGGGCACCGGCGACGGGCCGTGGAGCGACGAGGGCGTGCCGCTGGGCGGGATCGTCCCGGCGCGGGACGGCCGGCGGGCGCGGGTCGTGGTGTACCGGCGGCCGATCGAGATCCGCACCAAGGGGCGCGACGAGCGCGCCGAGCTGGTGCACGAGGTGGTCGTGGAGCAGGTCGCCGAGCTGCTGGGACTGACCCCGGAGACGGTGGACCCCCGGTACGGCGAGGAGTAGCGGGCGGCCGCCCCCCGGCGGGGGACGGCCGCCCCCTTTCTACTGCTGGAGGACCGAAAGGTCCTGCTCCGCGCGGGGCACCGCCACCAGACCCCGGTCGCTGGGGAGGGTCTGGATCGTGAAGCCGGAGACGCCGTCGGACGAGCCCGTGAGGGTGCGGGCGGCGTAGACGGGGCCGCCGGAGACGGATTCTACGGTCAGCGCGTACGTGCCCTTGCCGCCCGTGGGGGCGCTGATGTCCTGGCTGGTGCCGGACTTGACCGTGTACGTCTTCGTCGCGGGGCTCCCGCCGTCGCTGCCCGCCGAGGCGGTGACCTTGACGGTCGCCGTGGCCGTGGGCGCGGTCAGGGACAGGGTGCTGCCCTTGGCGCTGTTGTCGGCGGCGGTGGCGCGGCGGCCGACGGGGGCGGTCGCGGGGATGTACGCCGTCTCCTGCGAGCTTCCCTTGCCGCGCACCACGCGCAGCGCCGCGACCACCGGGACCGCCTTGTCGGTGGGCGTGAGGATCAGTGAGCCCGGCTCGCCGCGGGTGACCGGGCCGAGGTCGACGGCGCTGGTCATGCCCGCCTTGACATGCACGGTCTCGTTGCCGGCCGGGGTGATCGAGCCGTTCGGTGAGGCCAGCCGGACCTTGAGGTCGGCGTCGTCGTCGCCCGGCGTGAAGGCGACCAGGCGGACGTCGGTGGCGTCCTTGGGGATGCCGGGCAGGACCAGGCTGCCGGCCGGGTCGGCGGCCGCGGGCAGCCAGTCGCCGCCGCCCGCGTCGTCCTGGGCCTGCACCGTGGCGCCGACCCGGCCGCTGCGCACGCCGACGTGCACGGTCAGGTCGGTCTGCGGGTCGTCGGTGAGCGTGGAGAGCAGCACCGGCTCGCTGGAGTGCGGGGGGACGGTGATGCCGTCGGCCACCGTGGTCTTCACGGCGCCGTTCCTGCCGTACAGCTTGATGTCGACGACGGCCGCCCCGTCGTCGGGGTTGGTCAGGTGGACGTAGTCGGTGCGGCCCTCGGCGGTGCTGGCGCCGGGGAACCAGAAGTCGGTGTCGGCGGGGGTGCAGGTGACGCCCTGGAGGCCGCGTCCGGTGCCCGCGGCGATCCGGGTGGTCTGCTGGACGGTCCAGCCGGGCGCGTACTTGCCGTCGGCGGTGCCGATCAGGGCGGGCGTGTCGCTGCCGGAGGTGTCGCCCACGGCCGGGGTGCCCGGCGGCTTGGGGGTGAGCACCGCCGTGTCCTTCTTGCCGCCGCCCTTGCCGTCCTTGCCGCCCTTGCCGTCGGCGGACTGCTCGGCGGCCGCCTCCAGCGCGGCCTTGCCGCCGCTCGCGGTGCCCTGGGTGACGGGCGTGAACGAGGTGTAGGCGGTGTCGGCGATGTCGGAGAAGCTCGGCGCCGGGCACAGCAGGCCGGTGCGCTCCACGGGCCGCTCGGTGGCACCGCCGGCCGTGCTCGTACCGGAGGCGGCGGGCGGGTCGAAGGCGGCGAACCCGGTGACGGCGGCCAGGGCGACGGTGCAGGCGATCAGGGACAGGGTCGTGCGGTTCACTGCTGGCTCCCGTCGTGGCGCTCACTGCCGTGGCCGTAGGGCGGCTGCTGGGCGGGGTCGTAGCCCTGCGGGTGGGCCGCCGGGTCGTACGGCTGCTCCTGTTGCGCCCCGTACCCGTAGGGGTCGTAGGGCTGCTGGCCGTAGGGGTCGGGGTGGTAGGCGCCCTGGTCGTACCCGGTGTGCTGGTACGGGGCCTGGTAGGGGTCGGCGGGATAGGCCGCGTACTCGGGGTCGGCGTAGGTGTTGGTGCCGGTGTCCCAGTCGGCGTAGGGCTGCTGGTGCGGGATGACCGGCTGCTCCTGCTGTTCGTACGACGGGGCTTCCTCGGCGCCCTCCATCGCCTCTGCCGCCTCCGCGGCCTCTTCGGTTTCCTCGGCCTCGGCCTGGGCGCGCAGGCGGCGGGCGCGGCGGCCCTCGCCCTCCATGGCCTGGGCCGGGACCGGCTCCTCCTCGGGGAGGTCGTCGTCGACGTCGCGGCGGCGGCCGGGCAGCGCGAGGACGACCAGGAGGACGGCGAGCGCGCCCTGGACCCACAGCCAGACGGTGTGGGTGAAGGGGGCGTCGTAGGTGACGTCCAGCTTGCCGCCGCCCGCCGGGAGTTCGAAGCCCTGGGCCCAGCCGTCGACGGTCTTCGGGGTGAGGGGCTTGCCGTCCAGGGTGGCGGTCCAGCCGTCGGAGACGGCGTCGGCCAGGCGCAGCACGCGACCGCCGGAACCGGCCGGGACGGTGGTGTGGATCTCCACCGGGCCCGCGGCGACGGACTGCGGGGTGCCGGAGCCGCCCGCGCCGATCAGGGTGGCGCGGGAGACCTGCCGGTCGACGCGCCACAGGGCGTTGCCGTTCTGCTGGCTGAGCCGGTTCAGGCCGGGCGTGGCGTCCAGGACGCGGGTGATCTGGCGCGGGGTGCCCTGGTGGACGAGGACGTAGCGGACGGCGAAGCCGCCGAGCTGGCCGGTCTGGTCGGCGCCGGACCCGGCGACCAGGTTGGCGACGACCTTGTCGAGCCCGGTGTCGGAGCCGTCGGCCGCGGCGATCTCGCCGTCGCCCATGCGGGCACCGGCGCCCCGGACCAGGGTGTAGCGGACCCGCGCGGTGGAGTCGCTGTCGAGGACCAGGGTGCGGGCCTGGTCGCGGGTGCCGGCGTCCTCGGCGACGAACGCGGGCACCTGGGCGGGGTCACGGCGCTCCAGGGGGCCGTCGGCACCCCGGATCATCCAGCCGGCGGCGGCGACCAGCGGGCCGACGGCGCAGGCCAGCGCGATCAGCGCGGCGACCGGCTGGCGCCAGCCGAAGCTCTGCTCGGCCACCCGCGCGCGTGCCCCGTCCGCGCCGAGCGCGGCGGCGGCCAGCAGGGCGATGCCGTAGACCAGGGTGGCCGGGCCGGCCCAGGCGGAACGGTTGGCCAGCACGGCGAGCAGCAGCCCGGTCAGCGCGACGGTCCACGCGGCGCGGATGCCCAACTGGCGCTCGGAGCGCAGCAGGGCGGCCAGCGCGGCGAGCACGATGCCGATGAACAGCAGGCCGGTCAGGGTGCCGGGGCCGCCGGGGCTGGTGCCCAGCAGGTCGGAGGCGGAGGCCGCCGAGGCGCCGAAGTCCAGCCCGGCCTCGGTGAAGAAGCCGGTCGGCAGCAGGGTCAGCGACCAGGGCGCGAGGACCAGCAGCGGGGTGCCGAGCTGAGCCAGGAAGCGCAGGAGATGGGCGACCGGGTCGGAGCGGCGCAGCACCAGCACGCCGATCCCGAGGACCAGGGCCGCGGGCCAGACCACGGGGGTGAACGCGGTGGTGATCGTCAGCAGCAGCGCGTAGGCCCAGGTGGCGCGCCAACTGCCGCGGCCGCCGGACGGGTTCGCGAGGCCGCTGGCGGCGACGCCCGCGCGGGCGATCAGCGGGAGCAGTACGGCGAGTACGGCGGTGCCGATGCGGCCCTGCGCCAGCGCGCCGGTGGTGGCGGGCAGGAAGGCGTACGCGACGGCCGTCCAGGCGCGCAGCAGCCGGGAGCTGACCAGCGGCCGGGAGGCGAAGTAGGCGGTGAAGCCGGCCAGCGGCACCGAGCAGACCAGCAGGACGGTGACCGCGAGCCCGGTGGAGCCGAGGAAGAGCGAGGCGAGCGTCGCCACCACGGCGAGGTAGGGCGGCGCGGAGGCGGTGCTGCCGGCGCCGACCGGGTGCCAGGCGTCGGCGAAGCCGGCCCACAGGTCGCTCGCGCCGGGCGGGACGGGCAGCAGCGCGCCCCCCGCGAGGGCGCCGCCGCCCAGCAGGGCGCGGCAGGCGGCCAGGGAGATCAGCAGCAGGGCGAGGAAGAGCACCGGGCCGGGTCTGCGGGCGATGCGCTTGAGCCGGGCGAACTGCTCGATCTCCAGGAAGTCCGCGTCGTCGCCGCCGGGTCCGGACTCGACCGCGCTGCCGTGGCGGCCTGCGGAGGTGTCGATGTCGGAGTTGCTGGAGAAGTTGGCGGCGATCTGCTCGGCCGTGGCGCGGATGGTGGCGCCGGGCGGCGGGAACAGTTGCCGCAGCTCGTCCTTGTCGAGCTGGGAGGGGCCCCGGCTGCGGCGGGCGGCGAGGATGCGCTCCGGGCGCAGCAGGACGCCCAGCAGGCCCCGGATCTCGTCGAGGGCCTGGCCGGGCACCTTGCCGACCAGGTAGGCGAGGGTGCGCAGCAGGGTGCCGACGACCAGCCGGAGCAGCACCCAGGGCAGCGCGGCGGCGCGGGTGTTGGCGAGCAGGGTGTGGACGGCACCGGCCTTGTCGACCTTGTGCGGGGAGGCGGTGGTGCGGCCCGCGCAGTCGACGGTGCGGCGCTCGCGGGAGGCGGCCTCCGCGTGCCGGACGACGGCGTCGGGGGCGATGAGGACGCGGTAGCCCTCGGTGTGGGCGCGCCAGCACAGGTCGACGTCGTCGCGCATCAGGGGCAGCCGGCGGTCGAACCCGCCGAGCCGCTCGAAGACGTCACGGCGGATCAGCATGCCCGCGGTGGAGACGGAGAGCACGGTGCGGACGTGGTCGTGCTGGCCCTGGTCCTGCTCGCGGCGGTCCAGACCGGTCCAGCGACGGCCGGAGTTGGCGATGGAGACGCCGACCTCCAGCAGTTGCCTGCGGTCGTACCAGCCGCGGAGCTTGGGGCCGACCACGGCCACGTCGTCGCGGCCGAGTTCGAGTTCGTTGTCCACGACCCGGAGCATCTGGGCGAGCGCGTCGGGCTCGGGGGCGCAGTCGTCGTGCAGCAGCCAGAGCCACTGGATGGGCTCGCCGTACGGCAGTTCGGGCAGGTCGTAGGCGTCGTCGCGCCAGGTGCGGGTGGCCGGGTCCCAACTGTTCGGGCGCCTGAGGTAGGGCAGGTCGTCCGGGGTGAGGACGGGCGCGAGACGGATGGCCTCGTCCACGGCCTGACCGAAGCCGGTGCGCCGGGCCAGGTGGACGACGGCCTCGTCTCCCAGGGTCTCGGTGACCAGTCGGGCGGAGTCGTCCGCGCTGCCGGTGTCGGCCGCCACCGCGTACTGCGCGGGGCGCTCCTGACTCAGCAGCCCGGCGAGCGCGTCGGGCAGCCAGCGGGCGCCGTCATGGGTGACGAGGACCGCCGTCACCACATGGCGCGGGAACTCAGGGGTGGCAGCGTCGTGTTGGGCTGCCGTATGGCTGTGCACGGACATCGAGGTACGGGCCCCGGTTCGATGGACTGCGGTGGACGCCTGTGCCCGTCAAGGACAGCGGGGCGTCTCGGACGAGCGCCCACACTATCGGTCGGTCATGACGACGGCCCGCCGCCTGTGGACAACCCACGTGCGACGGGCCGTTCGCCCCGTATGTGCGTGTGCCCGGCGGCCGTTCGCGGGCCGGCGGCGCGAGCCCCGGTCAGACGGCGGCCTTCTTCAGCCGGCGGCGCTCCCGCTCGGACAGGCCGCCCCAGATGCCGAAGCGCTCGTCGTTGGCGAGGGCGTACTCGAGGCACTCGGAACGGACCTCGCAGGCGAGGCAGACCTTCTTCGCCTCTCTCGTGGAGCCGCCCTTCTCGGGGAAGAAGGACTCGGGATCGGTCTGGGCGCACAAAGCGCGCTCCTGCCAGCCGAGTTCCTCGTCCGCGTCGTCGACCAGCAGTTGCTCCACCAGCTCGGTCATGTGCGCCCCTCGTCTGTTCTTCACGTCCCCGTGCCTGGCCGGTCCCGGCCGAACGACACGAGTGAAATTACAAGTGTGCTGCTCCGAGCGAGTCAAGCCGAGATCTGCTATTGAGCCCGTTATTCACTCTGCGGAACCAAGGCCCTGCGTTAAGTGTTCATATCGGCCTAAACCTTGACACACGGCTGAGGGCACCGAGGGGCACCGCCCGGATGTGCGCCATGTGTCCCCAGTACCGGGTGCACAAACCTTTCACCTGAGAGATGCACCGGATGAGGTGAACGATGTCCCTCGAACCGGGTCCCGAGTTGACACCGCAGGTATGAACCGCTGTCCTAGGGGGCATGCTCGCCGACCTCGCAGCCACGACGACCCGCACCGCCGGGTCCCTCGGTGCTGTCGGCATGCGCTTTTGCTGTTGTTGCTGTCACTGCTGTTGAGCCGACCGCGCTCCAGCGGACCCCGGGCCCACTCCGGCCCCGCGTGTCCCGCCGTTCCCGTATCCCCCTGGGGACACCCGCCCGTACGCCCGTGATCCGGGCCGGGGCCCAGCGACACCCAGCCACCGCCCCTTCGCCGAGGAACCCCACACCCCCATGAACAGCGACAACGACCTCCAGATCGCCGGTGACCTCCTCGAAGTCCCCCACCTGCTCCAGCCGCCCCGCGAGCACCCGGTGACCGTCGCCGAGTTCGCCGGGCTGGCCCGCGCGGTCGCCGCCGACCGCGACCGGTGGGCCCACCTGGTCCGCTACGACGCCACCACCCGCTGGTACCACCGGCTGCGCACCGGCCCCGGCTACGAGGTGTGGCTGCTGTCCTGGGTGCCCGGCCAGGGCAGCGGGCCGCACGACCACGGCCGCTCCTCCGGCATCCTCACCGTGCTGGAGGGCACCCTGACCGAGCGCACCCACCGGGGCACCCGCACCCTCACCGCCGGCGCCCAGCGGGTCTTCGCGCCCGGCTATGTGCACGACGTGGTCAACGACGCGCTGGAGCCCGCCGTCAGCCTGCACGTCTACTACCCGGGTCTCACCGAGATGCCCATGCACACGGCACAGCACTGCGAGGCCCGTACGGAGCCGAGCGCGGCCGGAGTGTGATCACCCCCGCACCGGCTGTCGGCGGCTGCTGACACACTGATCCCATGCGCATTGTGGTTCTGGCAGGCGGCATCGGCGGTGCCCGGTTCCTGCGCGGTCTGAAGCAGGCCGCCCCGGACGCGGACATCACGGTCATCGGCAACACCGGCGACGACATCCATCTCTTCGGGCTGAAGGTCTGTCCCGACCTCGACACCGTGATGTACACGCTCGGCGGCGGCATCAACGAGGAGCAGGGCTGGGGGCGGCAGGACGAGACCTTCCACCTCAAGGAGGAGCTCGCGGCCTACGGCGCCGGGCCGGGCTGGTTCGGGCTGGGCGACCGGGACTTCGCCACCCACATCGTGCGGACCCAGATGCTGGGCGCCGGGTATCCGCTGAGCGCGGTCACCGAGGCGCTGTGCGACCGCTGGAAGCCGGGCGTGAAGCTGATCCCGATGACCGACGACCGGGTGGAGACCCACGTCGCCGTCGACCTGGACGGCGAGCGCAAGGCGGTCCACTTCCAGGAGTACTGGGTGCGGCTGCGGGCCTCGGTGCCCGCCGAGGCGGTCGTGCCGGTCGGGGCCGAGCAGGCCAAGCCCGCGCCCGGTGTGCTGGAGGCCATCGCGGAGGCCGACGTCATCCTCTTCCCGCCGTCCAACCCGGTGGTGTCCGTGGGCACGATCCTCGCGGTGCCCGGCATCCGGGAGGCCATCGCGGAGGCGGGCGTCCCGGTGGTCGGGCTCTCCCCCATCGTCGGTGACGCGCCGGTGCGCGGGATGGCCGACAAGGTGCTCGCCGCCGTCGGCGTGGAGTCCACCGCCGCCGCGGTCGCCGCGCACTACGGCTCGGGGCTGCTGGACGGCTGGCTCGTCGACACCGTGGACGCCGGTTCCGTCGAGACGGTGGAGGCGGCCGGCATCCGCTGCCGTGCCGTCCCGCTGATGATGAGCGACCTGGACGCGACCGCCGCGATGGCGCGCGAGGCGCTGGAGCTGGCCGGGGAGGTGCGGACCGCGTGAGTGGGTACCGGGTCTGGGCGCCCTCCGGCCTGCCCGAGGTGGCTCCGGGCGACGACCTGGCCAAGCTGATCGCCGCGGCCGAGCCGGGCCTTGCCGACGGGGACGTGGTGCTGGTCACCTCCAAGGTCGTGTCCAAGGCCGAGGGCCGGATCGTGCGGGCCGCCGACCGGGAGGCCGCGATCGACGCCGAGACGGTGCGCGTGGTGGCCCGGCGCGGGCCCCTGCGCATCGTGGAGAACCGGCAGGGCCTGGTCATGGCCGCCGCCGGGGTCGACGCGTCCAACACCGCCGAGGGCACCGTGCTGCTGCTGCCCGAGGACCCGGACGCGTCCGCGCGGGCCATCCGCGAGGGCCTGCGGGAGGCGCTCGGCGTCACCGTGG
Organism: Streptomyces sp. NPDC018263; assembly: GCF_055562575.1. Classification (NCBI taxonomy): domain Bacteria; kingdom Bacillati; phylum Actinomycetota; class Actinomycetes; order Kitasatosporales; family Streptomycetaceae; genus Streptomyces; species Streptomyces sp. NPDC018263. The sequence goes on along the minus strand of NZ_JBVHFA010000005.1, from coordinate 533,642 downwards.
GCGTGATCGTCACCGACACCTTCGGCCGCCCCTGGCGCGCCGGGCTGACCGACGTGGCGATCGGCGCGGCCGGAGTGCGGGTCCTGGACGACCTGCGCGGCGGCACCGACGCGCACGGCAACCCGCTCTCCGCGACCGTCGTCGCCACCGCCGACGAACTCGCCTCGGCCGGCGACCTGATCAAGGGCAAGGCGTCGGGCCTGCCGGTGGCCGTCGTCCGCGGCCTGCCCCACGTGGTCACCGACGCGGCCGAGCAGGGCGAGGGCGCGCGGGCGATGGTGCGCTCCGCGCGGGACGACATGTTCCGGCTCGGCACCTCCGAGGCGGTACGGGAGGCGCTGAGCCTGCGCCGTACCGTGCGGGCCTTCACCGACGAGCCGGTCGACCCCGGCTCGGTGCGCCGGGCGGTGGCCGCCGCCGTGACCGCGCCCGCCCCGCACCACACCACGCCGTGGCGGTTCGTGCTGCTGGAGTCGGCGGAGTCGCGGCTGGCGCTGCTGGACGCGATGCGGGACGCCTGGGTCGCCGATCTGCGCCGGGACGGCAAGAGCGAGGAGTCCATCGCCAAGCGTGTCCGGCGCGGTGACGTGCTGCGTAACGCGCCGTACCTGGCCGTGCCCTGCCTCGTCATGGACGGCTCGCACACCTACGGCGACGCGCGGCGGGACGCGGCCGAGCGGGAGATGTTCGTGGTCGCCACGGGCGCGGGTGTGCAGAACTTCCTGGTCGCGCTAGCCGGGGAGCGGCTGGGCTCGGCCTGGGTGTCGTCCACGATGTTCTGCCGTGACGTGGTCCGCGAGGTGCTGGACCTGCCCGCCGAGTGGGACCCGATGGGCGCGGTGGCGATCGGTCACCCGGCCCAGGAGCCTGCGGCCCGCCCGGCACGGGAGGCGGGGGCCTTCATCGAGGTGCGGTGAGGCGCGGTCCGCCGACGACGCCCTAGTCTCATAGGGCACCCCCGACCCACCCGTACCCCTAGGACCTCTCCCCGTGGCAGGACGTTTCGCCCCCCGGCCCCCGTCGCACGCGACCGTGCGCGAGGCGGTTCCGGTGCCCAGGTCCGCGTCCGCGCCCCGGCAGGCGGCCGGGCCCCGGACGCGGACGTGGGTGCCCGAGGGGCCGTACGACCTGGGTCTGGTGCTGGGGCCGCTGCGGCGCGGGGGCGGCGACCCCACGTTTCGCGCGACGCGCGACGGCTCGGTGTGGCGGGCCACCCGTACCCCTGCGGGGCCCGGCACGCTGCGGGTGTACGCGTACGGGGGCGAGGTGCGCGGCGAGGCGTGGGGGCCCGGCGCCGACTGGCTGCTGGACCGGCTGCCCGAGTTGCTGGGCGCCGCCGACGAGCCCGACGTCTTCGAGCCCCGGCACCGGCTGGTCGCCCTGGCCCGGCACCGGCGCCCCGGACTGCGGCTGACCCGGACCGGGCTGGTGCTGGAGTCGCTGATCCCCTCGGTGCTGGAGCAGAAGGTCACCGCCGACGAGGCGTACCGGGCCTGGCGGCGGCTGGTGAGCTGGTTCGGGGAGCCCGCGCCGGGCCCCGCCGGTACGGGCGAGCGCCCGATGTGGGTGATGCCCGCGCCCCGGACCTGGGCGCTGATCCCGTCCTGGGAGTGGCACCGGGCGGGCGTGGACGACAAGCGGGCCTCCACCATCCTGCGGGCCGTCCGGCTGGCCGCGCGGCTGGAGCAGACGGCGGGGATGCCCCCGGCCGAGGCGCGGGCCCGCCTTGAGGTCGTGCCCGGCATCGGCCCGTGGACCTCGGCCGAGGTGGTGCAGCGCAGCCATGGCGCGCCGGACGCGGTGACCACGGGTGACCTGCACCTGCCCCGCATCGTCGGCTGGGCGCTGGCCGGGAACCGGGACGCGGACGACGCGGAGATGCTGCGCCTGCTGGAGCCGTACGCCCCCGAGGGGCAGCGTCACCGGGCCGCCCGCTATGTCCTGCTCAGCGGCAACACCCCGCCGCGCCGGCACCCGAAGATGCGGAAGACGGACATCGGCAAGTGGTGAGCGCCGGGCTCACTGGTCGGAGGAGAACCTGACCGCCCCGGCCGGGATGCGCGCGTCGCACCACACCCGGACCCCGTCCCGCAGCTCGTTGTCGGCGCCGACCACGGCGCCGTCCCCGACCACCGCGCCGGTGAGGACGGACCGTTCGCCCACGCGGGCCCGGCTGCCGATGAGGGAGTCGGTGACGACCGCGTCGGGCTCGATGACCGCCCCCGGCAGGATCGTGGAGCCGCACACCCGCGCCCCCTCGGCGACGAACGCGCCCTCGCCCACCACCGTGCCCCCGGTCAGCTTGGCGTCGGGCGCGACCCGGGCCGTCGGCAGGATCAGCCGGTCCCCGCGGCGGCCGGGCACGGCCGGTGAGGGCGCGCGGCCCATGACGAGGTCGGCGGAGCCGCGGACGAAGGCGGCCGGGGTGCCGAGGTCGAGCCAGTAGGTGGAGTCGACCATGCCCTGGAGGTGGGCCCCGGCGGCCAGCAGGCCGGGGAAGGTCTCGCGCTCCACGGAGACCGGGCGCCCGGCGGGGACGGTGTCGATGACGGAGCGGCGGAAGACGTAGGCGCCCGCGTTGATCTGGTCGGTGACGATCTCCTCGGGCGTCTGCGGCTTCTCCAGGAAGGCCAGTACGCGCCCGGTGTCGTCGGTGGGGACCAGACCGTAGGCGCGGGGGTCGGTGACCTTGGTCAGGTGCAGGGAGACGTCGGCGCCGGTGGACTCGTGGGTGTCGACCAGGGCGCGGATGTCGAGGCCGGTGAGGATGTCGCCGTTGAAGATCAGTACGGGCTCGTCCGGGCCGGAGTGGAGCCGTTCGGCCACGTTGCGGATGGCGCCGCCGGTGCCGAGCGGCTCCTTCTCGGTGACGTACTCCAGGTGGAGCCCGAGCGCGGAGCCGTCGCCGAAGTGGGGTTCGAAGACCTCGGCGAGATAGCTGGTGGCGAGGACGATGTGGTCCACGCCCGCGGCTCTGGCTCTGGCCAGTTGGTGCGTGAGGAACGGCACCCCGGCCGCCGGGACCATGGGCTTGGGCGTGTGCACCGTGAGCGGCCGCAGCCGCGTGCCCTTGCCGCCGACCAGGAGGATCGCTTCTGTCACCTGTCGTCTCCGCTTCCTGCCGGGACCGGCGGAACGTCTCGTTTTCGGCCGGCCAGTGTAGGCAGACGGTGCGGCGCCGGCCCGCGACGGCCGCGCGGTGTCGGGCGGATCGGCGGGCGCCGTCCCCCGGCCGTACGCGTCCGCACGGGCGAGTGGGCGCCGGACACCGGGCGCGGGCACCGGTCCTGAGCGGCCGTCGGACGCGGCCCCGCCCGCGTACCCTTGCGCGGATGAACGCCACCGATCGCACCCCAGCCGGCCTGCTGCGTTCCGCGCTCGCCGCGGACGCCGGACGCCCCCTGGTGACCTTCTACGACGACGCCACGGGCGAACGCGTCGAGCTGTCCGTCGCCACCTTCGCCAACTGGGTGGCCAAGACCGCCAATCTGCTCCAGGGCGAGCTGTCCGTGGCCCCCGGCGACCGGGTGGCGCTGCTGCTGCCCGCGCACTGGCAGACGGCCGTGTGGCTGCTGGCGTGCTCGTCGGTGGGCGCGGTCGCCGACGTCTCCGGGAACCCGGCCGCGGCCGACGTGGTGGTGAGCGGGCCGGACACCCTTGAGGAGGCGCGGGCCTGCCGGGGCGAGCGGGTCGCGCTGGCGCTGCGCCCGCTGGGTGGCCGGTTCCCGCAGGTGCCGGAGGGCTTCATGGACTACGCCGCCGAAGTGCCGGGCCAGGGTGACCAGTTCGCCCCCTTCGCGCCGGTGGACCCGGAGGAGCCCGCGCTGATCGTGGCCGGGGCCGAGTTCAGCGCGGCCGAGGTGGTGGAGCGGGCGCTCGCCGACGCGCCGGACCTCGACCTGACCGGGCCGGGCTCCCGCCTGCTGTCGGGGCTGCCGTACGACACCTGGGCCGGGCTGAGCGCGGGGCTGTACGCGCCGCTGGCGGCCGGGGGCTCGGTGGTGCTGTGCCGCAACCTCGACAAGCTGCCCGCCGACGCGCTGGCGCAGCGCATCGACACCGAGCGGGTGACCGCCTCCCGGCACTGAGACCGCCCGTTCGGCCCAGCAAAGGGCGGCCCGGAGCCGCCCGCGCCGCCATGGTCGTAGGAGCAGGGCGTACGTCCGACGACCGCGAGGGGTGGTGCCGCCGTGCCCGACTCCGCAATTCCCGGCGCCTCTGCCACCGGGGACGGGCTCGCGCGGCGGCGTCGGCGGCGGTGGCTGAAGGGCGGCGCGCTGGGGGCGGCCGTACTGCTCCTGGCGGCGGGCGGGGCAGGGTGGGCGCTGTACGCCCGGCTCAGCGACAACATCACCCCCGACGAGGCGGCCGCGCGCGAGCTGGCCCGCTACGACGAGGAGCGGCCCACCGCGCTGGTGTCGGGCGCCCAGAACATCCTGCTGATCGGCACCGACACCCGCGCCGGGGACGGCAACGGGCGGTACGGGCGGGACTCGGGCACGGAGCGCTCGGACACCACGATCCTGCTCCACCTGGCGGCCGACCGGCGCAGCGCCACCGCCGTCTCGCTCCCCCGCGACCTGATGGTGCGCGTCCCGGCCTGCCCGCGCACCGGCGGCGGGCAGACCGCGCCGTCGTTCGCCATGCTCAACACCGCCTTCCAGGTCGGCGGTTCGGCCTGCACGATCCGTACCGTCGAGAAGCTGACCGGTATCCGGGTCGACCACCACATGGTCGTGGACTTCAGCGGGTTCAAGCAGATGGTGGACGCCGTCGACGGGGTGCCGGTCTGCGTGCGGGAGCCCATCGACGACAAGGCGGCCAGGCTGAAGCTGCCCGCCGGCCGGGTCACGCTCGACGGCGAGCAGGCGCTCGGCTACGTACGCGCCCGCAAGACCCTGGGGGACGGCAGCGACACCGACCGGATGGACCGCCAGCAGCGGTTCCTCGGCGCGCTGGTGGAGAAGGTGCGCGGTGACGACGTCCTGCTGAACCCGGTGAAGCTGTACCCGGTGCTGGACGCGGCGACCTCGGCGCTCACCACCGACCCCGAACTGGCCAGTCTGCGCGGCTTGTACCGGTTGGTCCGGGGCGTGCGCGACATCCCCACCGAACATGTGCGGTTCCTTACCGCTCCGCGCGAGGCGTATGTGTATGACTCCGACCGTGACCAACTGGGGCAGCCCGACGCCGGGGAACTGTTCGCCCGGCTGCGCGCGGACCGGCCCGTCGAAGTGGCGGACACTTCACCGGAAAACGGCGGTAAATCCCCCGGCGACAACGCGGGGAACTCCCCTTCGGCCACCCCCACCTACCGGGGCAGCACGGCCGCCGCGCACACGTGTGAGTAATCCCCACACCAAATCGGCGAACTTTTGTTCAGAGGAATGAGCGGGATTGCCCAGTTCTAAGCACGTGGAATTCGTCACCGGCGTCGCTCGACGCTGAACAGGGCGGATAGTGTGAGCGACCCGGTGCACCCCGGCCCGTGAGGTCCGTCCTCCGACCGCGCACCGTTTCACCGAGACCCGAGCGCCTACGAGGGGGAAGGCGCCGCGTGGCCCCGACGGAGGATTCGGACAACCGTGGACGCGCAAAGCCGTGGGCGGGCGGAGAACATCGACCCCGCAGACCAGTGGGTACTCAATCCGAACACCGGCGAATACGAACTGCGACTGGGCAATTCCGCACCGCAGTCACCGGTCCCCGGACCACGGGCCTCCCGGCGCGGCCGTCCCGCCGATCCCGGGGCCGAGCGCGGCCGGGGTGGCGCGGCGGTACGTGAGGCTCCGGAGCGCGGCGCGGAGGTGCCGCAGCCGCGCCGCCGCAGGGGGGCCGAGCCGGAGCCGCCGCCGGGGCGGCGCAACCGGCGCCCGGTGAAGAAGAAGTCGAAGGCCAAGAAGGTCGTCGCCTGGACCGGTGGCGGCATGGCGCTCGTCCTGGTCGCCGTGGGCTCGGCGGGCTACCTCTACCTCAAGCACCTTGAGGGCAACGTCTCCGCGACCGACGTCGGCAGCGCGGCGAAGCAGGGCTTCAGCAAGGACGACGCCTTCAACATCCTGATCATCGGCACCGACAAGCGCACCGGCGCGGGCAACGAGGGGTACGGCGACAAGAACAGCGTCGGCCACGCGGACACCAACATCCTGCTGCACGTCGCCAAGGACCGGACCAACGCGACGGCGCTGAGCATCCCCCGCGACATGATCGTGGACGTGCCGGACTGCGAGACCCTCCAGCCCGACGGCAGCAAGAAGGTCATCCCCGGCTCCAGCCAGGTCCGCTTCAACACCAGCCTCGGCCAGGAGGGCCGGGACGCGGGCTGCACCATGCGCACGGTGAAGGCGGTCACCGGCATCACGCCGGACCACTTCATGATGGTCGACTTCAACGCGGTCAAGACGCTGACCTCGGCGGTCGGCGGCGTCAAGGTCTGCCTGAAGCACGCGGTGAACGACAAGGACTCCCACCTGAAGCTGCCCGCCGGCGAGTCCAAGATCGAGGGCGAGCAGGCGCTGGCGTTCGTCCGTACCCGGCACGCCTGGGGCAACCAGGGCGACCTGGACCGGATCAAGGTGCAGCAGCAGTTCATGGGTTCGCTGATGCGGGACATGTCCTCCAGTGACACCCTGACCAACCCCCGCAAGCTGCTGGACCTCGCCGAGGCGGCGACCAACGCGCTGACCGTCGACAAGGGCATCAAGACCGTGAGCACGCTCAAGGACATCGCGCTGGAGATGAAGAAGGTGCCGCCGAAGAACATCACCTTCCTCACGGTGCCGGTGATAGACAATCCGGCCGAGAAGGTGCACGCGACGGTCGTGGTCAACCAGACCACGGGCCCTGAGATCTTCGACGCCATCAACAACGATGTCTCCTTCACCGACGTCAAGAAGAAGGAGAAGGCCGCCAAGGACGCCCAGGCCGCCCGGCTCAAGGGCACCAGGTCGGCCCCCTCCGACGTGCGGGTGCGCATCATGAACGGCGGCGCGGCCGCCGGGAGCGCGCAGGACACGCTCACCTGGATGCAGACGGAGAAGAGCATCCTCAAGTCGGAGAACGCGGGCAACGCGCCGGCGGAGCTGAGCAGGACGACGCTGGAGTACGCGCCCGACCAGGCAGCGCAGGCGCGCGAACTGGCCGCCCTCATGGGCCTGCCGGGCTCGGCGCTGAAGCCGGGCAAGAGTGTAGAGAACGCGCAGGGCCTGCCCGCGATGAGCCTGACGCTGGGCAAGGACTTCAAGGGTGCGGGCGTCTCGCTCACGGCCCCGGCGAAGGCACCGGACGTCAGTAACAAGTCGACCGCCGACAAGGTGGAATGCGCCTCCTAGGTAACCCAACGGGCCCGTCGTGCGTCTAACTCGGCGCGGGACGGGCCCGTTTGCTGCGTGTGGGGTGGAAGGACGGGGAGTTGTCGCAAAGTCGGGTTCGGGGGAGGGGTTCGGTGGCGCAGGACACCAGAGAGCGCGCGCCGAGGGCCGGGGGCCCGCGCGACGGAGGTCCGGGGCGGGGTGGCCGCCGTCGGGGCGGACGGGCGGGCGGCGGGCGGCGCGCGCTGCGCTGGTCGGCGAGCGTGCTGGCGCTGCTGATACTCGGCACGGCCGGCGCCGGATCCCTGTACTACGAGCACCTCAACGGCAACATCCAGAAGGGGGCGCGCAGCGGCAGCGACGACTCCCGGGCCCAGCGCACCCGGCCCAACGCGAACGGCCAGACCCCGCTGAACATCCTGCTGATCGGCTCCGACAGCCGGGCCTCCGCGGAGAACGTCAAGCTCGGCGGCAGCAAGGACAACCGCGGCAACCCGCCCCTCGGTGACGTGCAGATGCTGATCCACGTCTCCGCGGACCGGAAGAGCGCCGCCATGGTGAGCATCCCCCGCGACACCCGCGTGGACATCCCCGAGTGCAAGGACGCCAGGACCGGCAAGGTCTACCCGGCGACCAACGACATCATCAACACCACGCTCGCCCGGGGCGGCGCCGGCTGCACGCTGTCGACCTGGGAGAACCTCACCGGCGTCTACATCGACCACTGGATGACGATCGACTTCTCCGGTGTGGTGCGGATGGCGGACGCGATCCGCGGGGTCGACGTGTGCGTCAACCAGAACGTCTGGGACCGCTCCACCGCCGCCCAGCGCGGCGGCTCCGGCCTGAAGATGACCGCGGGGACGCACAAGGTCAAGGGCGAGCAGGCCCTCCAGTGGCTGCGCACCCGGCACGCCTGGGGCAGCGACGTGATGCGCGCCCGCGCCCAGCACATGTACCTGAACTCGATGATCCGCACCCTCAAGGGCCAGAACGTCTTCACCGACAGCGGCCGGCTGATGGACCTCGCCGAGGCGGCCACCAAGTCCCTGAAGGTGTCCGACGAGATCAGCAGCGTCAAGAAGCTGTACGACCTCGGCATGGAGCTGAAGGCGGTGCCGACCAACCGGATCACCTCGGTGACGATGCCGAACATCGAGGACCCGCAGAACATCTCCCACGTGCTCCCCGCCCAGGGCAGCGCCGACAAGCTGTGGCAGATGCTCCGTGAGGACATCCCCCTCGACAAGAACGGCAAGCCGGCCAAGAAGGCGGTCGCGGACGCCGAGCCCGCCAAGGCGCCCTCCGCCGCTGTCGACCGGCTCGGGGTGCAGGTGCAGAACGGCACCCGGAGCGACACCCTCGCCCCGGTCGCCGGCCGCGCCCGCGCGGTGGCGAGCGCCCTGGGTGCCAAGGGGTACGGCCGGGCCCAGGCGGACACCTCGGCGGCGCCGTCCGCCGACGAGACGGTGGTGCGCTACCCGAGCGCCGACCTGGAGGGCGACGCCCAGGCGGTGGCCAAGGCGCTGGGCATCCCGGTGAAGCAGGTGGAACGTTCCACCGACGTCTCCGGCGTGACCGTCGTGGTCGGCGCGGACTGGCGCACCGGCGACGCCTACCCGAAGAAGGCCGCCCCGAAGGCCGGCGACCTGCCCACGGGTACGGACGCCATCAACGGCTCGGACGACAAGTCCTGCATGGACGTGTACAAGCCGTACCGCTGGTAGGCGGACAGGCGGGGCGCGATGACGCGCTCCGCCAGGTACTCGGGGCTCTGGCGTACCAGGGGCTCTCCCGTTACCGCGAACGGGGGACACCGTTGCGCGCCGCCGCGGCCGCGACGCGGGCTGGAGATCGTATCGACCTACGGTGATCACATTCCCACGTACGGCCGCATCCCGGAGGTGTCCCTTGCCCAGACCGCCTCGGCCCCCCTCCCCCTCCGTCCGGGGTGCGGGGGGCGCTCCCCGGCCGCCGCGCAGGCCGCGTCCCGCAGGCAGGGTGCGACGGGGTCCGCTCGCCCGCAGGCGGCGGCCGCGCTGGGCGGTGCGGGCGGTGACCGCGCTGTCGGTGGCGGTGCTCGCCTCGGCCGGGATCGGCCACGCGGTCGTCACCGGCCTGGACTCCGGCATCGCCCGCGTCGACGCCTTCAAGGACATGAAGAACCGGCCCCGCGCGGGCCACGGCATGAACGTGCTGCTGGTCGGCACCGACGGCCGGGACAAGATCACCGAGGCGGAGCGGCGCGCGTACCGGCTGGGCGGCGCGCCCTGCCACTGCACCGACACGGTGATGATCGTGCACATCTCGGCGGACCGGGAGCGGGCCAGTGTGGTGAGCCTGCCGCGCGACTCGTACACGGAGGTGCCCGAGCACGTCGACCAGACCACCGGGGAGCGGCACCACGCGCACCCGATGAAGCTGAACGCCGCGTACGCCGAGGGCGGGCCGCAGCTCACCGTGCGCACGGTGGAGGCGATGACGCATGTGAAGGTCGACCACTATCTGGAGGTCGACTTCGCCAGCTTCATGAAGACGGTGGACGTGCTCGGCGGGGTGAAGATCTGCACCCCGACCCCGCTGAAGGACTCGTACACCGGGCTGGACCTCGCGCCCGGCCCGCACACCCTGGGCGGCGGACAGGCGCTCCAGTACGTCCGCGCCCGGCATGTGGACGGGGCGAGCGATCTGGGGCGGATGCAGCGCCAGCAGCGGTTCATGGCGGCGCTGATCGAGCGGGCCACGTCCTCGGGGGTGCTGTTCAACCCGATGCGGTTCCGGGACGTGACGCGGGCGGTGCTCGGATCGGTGCGGGCGGACAACGGCTTCGGCACCGACGAGCTGCTCGACCTCGGGCGGGCCATGCGGAACTTCTCGCCCTCCTCCTCGGAGTTCACCACCGTGCCGATCGGGCAGATGGGGTTCGCCGTGAAGGGCATCGGGTCGACGCTGAAGTGGGACCCGGTCAAGTCCGAGCGGCTCTTCGCCAGCCTGCGCGAGGACAAGCCGCTCGGCGCGCAGCCGGCGCAGAAAGCCCCGGCGGCGACGACCGTCGAGATCGACCCCCACTCCGTGCGGGTCCGGGTGGAGAACGGCACCGGCACGGCGGGGCTCGGCCGCAAGGTGGACGCGGCCCTCGCCGCGACCGGCTTCGCCACCACCCGCCGGCCCGTGACCGCCGCGCACCCGGTCGAACGCACGGTGATCTCCTACGACCCCCGCTGGGACCGCTCCGCCCGCTCCCTGGCCACGGCCCTGCCGGGCAGCGAACTCCGCCCGACCCCCGGCCTCGGCCCCGTCCTCCGCGTGACAGCGGGCGCCGACTGGAAGTCCGTCCACCCGGTCAGGGCCCCCCGAATCGCCGCCCCGGACGCACCGGTGGTGAGGGGGGACGAAGTGGTGTGCTCGGGGGAGGCGTAGCGCTGCGCGGCTTGGACGGGGAAAGGCAGCGCGGCACTGCTGCCGGCCCGGTCCCGGCGCGGACGGGACGCGGGCCCTGGCAGGACGGCGGTCGGGGACGGCCGCGGCGCACGTGTCCGGCCGGGGGCGGCGGCCCGGTTCAGGTGCGGTCGCCGCGCCTCGTCGGAGCCGTTCCCTGCGGCGCGCACCCGCTGGGGCGTCTTCCGTCGACGCCCAGCGCGAGCGTTCAGTCGGTGATGCCCTCCGCCGCCCGGCGTTCGCGGAGTTCGCGGATGGCTCGGCGGCGGGCGAGGCGGTGGGTGCGGCGGATCTGGGCTTCCTGGTGGCGGCGGCGGTCGCGTTCGGTCTCGGGGAGGACCGGGGGGACCTGGCGGGGCTTGCCGTCGGCGTCGACGCCGGTGAAGACGAGGTAGGCGGAGCCGACCTGGGTGGGCGGCGCGGACTCGTTCCAGCGCTCGGCGAGGACCCGTACGCCGATCTCCATGGAGGTGCGGCCGGTCCAGTTGACCTGGGCCTTGACGTGCACGAGGTCGCCGACGCGGACCGGCTCCAGGAAGACCATCTCGTCCATGGACGCGGTGACGGCGGGACCGCCGGAGTGCCGGCCCGCCACGGCGCCCGCGGCGTCGTCGACGAGCTTCATGATCACACCACCGTGCACCGTCCCCAGCAGGTTGGTGTCGTTGTGGGTCATGATGTGGCTGAGGGTGGTGCGGGAAGCGGAAGTGGGCTTGCCCGGAATCTCCGGAGAAGCGGCGGGCGCCTGGTCTGTCATGTCCCCCACCTTATGCCGAAGCGGCTTTCGCGGAATTTATGTCGGGTTCGCAACAGAGGCGCTCCGATTTTCCGACAACCCTTGTAAGGCATCAGTCGGCACCCTGCACACTGGGGCGCATGAATGACTGGCCCGAGGGATGGTCCGACGACGAACGCGGCCCCCGCTACGGACGCGGCAGCGCCGGTGCGCAGCCGGAAGGCCCGCGCGTGATGCGGCAGGTACGACGCCCGGCCGCGCCGCCGCCCGGCGCGCCCGCCCCGCAGTACGGCGGCGGTGTGCCCAGGCAGCCGTCGTACGTCGACGGCCAGGGCCATGACGCCTACGACAGCGGTTACAACACCGGCCAGGTCTACGGCGGTGGCGGCCCGGGCGGCCCCGGCGCCCCGGCCGGCACCCGCGCACCCCGTCCGGCGCCCAACTGGGGCCGCCGGATCAAGGTGGGCGCGATCACGCTGGCCGCTGTGCTGGTCGTCACCTCGGTGGCCACCTACTTCTGGGCCGACTCCAAGCTCAACCGGGACGTCGACCTGTCCCAGGTGATCGACCGGCCTTCGGAGGGCGAGGGCACCAACTACCTGATCGTCGGCTCCGACAGCCGCAAGGGCATGTCGAGCGAGGACAAGAAGAGACTCCACACGGGGTCCGCCGAGGGCCAGCGCACGGACTCGGTGATGATCCTGCACGTCGGCTCCAGCGGCGACACCCTGATATCCCTGCCCCGCGACTCCGACGTGGTCGTCCCCTCCTACAAGGGCTCCACCTCCGGCAAGGTCTACCCCGCCACCGGCCGGCACGCGAAGCTGAACGCGACCTACGCCGAGGACGGCCCGACCCTGCTGACCCGGACCGTGGAGTACAACACCGGGCTGCGCATCGACCACTACGTGGAGATCGGCTTCGCCGGCTTCGCCAACATCGTGGACGCGGTCGGCGGCGTCGACATCAAGATCGACAAGGCGTTCAAGGACAAGTACTCCGGCGCCGACTTCCAGGCGGGCGAGCAGACCCTCAACGGCGAGCAGGCCCTCGCCTTCGTCCGCACCCGGCACGCCTTCGCCGCCTCCGACCTGGAGCGGACCAAGAACCAGCAGAAGTTCCTCGCGGCGCTGGCCCACCAGGTGGCGACCCCGTCGACCGTGCTGAACCCCTTCAAGTTCTATCCGACGATGGGCGCCGGCCTGGACTCCCTCAGCGTCGACAAGGACATGGGCCTCTTCGACCTGGCCTCCATGTTCTGGGCGATGAAGGGCGTCAACGGCGGCGACGGCACATCCCTGAACATGCCCGTCTCCGGCTCCGTCGGCGGCAACCTCGTCTGGGACAAGGCGAAGGTGAAGACGCTGGTGGACGAGCTGAAGAACGACGAGAAGGTCACCGTCACCGGCAACTGAGCCCGTACGTGCAGAAGGCGCCTCCCGGCACGAGCGGGGAGGCGCCTTCGGCGTACCGGCTGCTACTTCGGCAGGTTCCTGGCCATCACGATGCGCTGGACCTGGTTGGTGCCCTCGTAGATCTGGGTGATCTTGGCGTCGCGCATCATGCGCTCGACCGGGTAGTCGCGGGTGTAGCCGTAGCCGCCGAGGAGCTGGACGGCGTCGGTGGTGACCTCCATCGCCACGTCCGAGGCGAAGCACTTGGCGGCGGCGCCCTGGAAGGTGAGGTCGGCGTCGACGCGCTCGGAGGCGGCCGCGGCCTGGTAGGTCAGGGCGCGGGCGGCGGCGATCTTCATCGCCATGTCGGCCAGCATGAACTGGATGCCCTGGAAGTCCGCGATCGGCTTGCCGAACTGCTTGCGCTCCTGGACGTAGCCCTTGGCGTAGTCGAGGGCGCCCTGGGCGACACCGAGGGCCTGGGCGGCGATGGTGATACGGGTGTGGTCCAGCGTCTTCATCGCGGTGGCGAAGCCCGTGCCCTCCTCGCCGATCATGCGGTCGGCGGGGATGCGGACGTTGTCGAAGTAGACCTCGCGGGTCGGCGAGCCCTTGATGCCGAGCTTCTTCTCCGGGGCGCCGAAGGAGACACCCTCGTCCGACTTCTCCACCACGAAGGCGGAGATGCCCTTGGAGCGCTTGGTGGGGTCGGTCACGGCCATCACCGTGTAGTACTCGGAGACGCCCGCGTTGGTGATCCAGCGCTTGACGCCGTTGAGCACCCAGAAGTCACCGTCGCGCACGGCCTTGGTCTTCATGCCGGCCGCGTCCGAGCCCGCCTCCGGCTCGGAGAGGCAGTACGAGAACATGCCGTCGCCCTTGGCCAGCGGGCCCAGGTACTTCTTCTTCAGCTCGGTGGAGCCGGAGAGGATCACCGGGAGGGAGCCGAGCTTGTTCACGGCCGGGATCAGCGAGGACGACACGCAGGCGCGGGCCACCTCCTCGATCACGATGACGGTGGCGAGCGCGTCGGCGCCGGCGCCGCCGAACTCCTCGGGGACGTGGACCGCGTGCAGGTCGTTCGCGACCAGCGCGTCCAGCGCCTCCTGCGGGAAGCGGGCCTCCTCGTCCACCGCGGCGGCGAACGGCGCGATCTTCGCCTCGACCAGCGAGCGGACGGCGTCCCGGAGCATGTCGTGCTCCTCGGACGGGCGGTACAGGTCGAAGTCAGCCGATCCGGCCACGGTCTCTCACGCTCCAAAGACGCTGTGATACTGACGCTAATTACCGTTAAGTAACTGAAAGTTTAGAGCGCCGCCCCCGGCCCGCATAGGTGAGCTTGGCGACAGCGGCGGGATTTCCCCCGGACGAGACACCCCGTGGGGCACGACTATGCTCGGGGGCCGCATCATCGACGTACCCCGGCTGGAGCACCCATGAGCCTCAAGATCACCGTGATCGGCACCGGCTATCTCGGCGCCACGCACGCCGCGGCCATGGCCGAGCTCGGCTTCGAGGTGCTGGGGCTCGACGTGGTCCCCGAGAAGATCGCGATGCTGGAGCGGGGCGAGACCCCGATGTACGAGCCCGGTCTGGACGAGCTGCTGCGCGCGCATGTCGCGGGCATCGAGGGCTCGACCGGCCGGCTCCGCTTCACCACCGACTTCGCCGAGGTCGCGGAGTTCGGCGACGTCCACTTCGTCTGCGTGAACACCCCGCAGAAGCACGGCGAGTACGCGTGCGACATGAGCTACGTGGACTCCGCGATCGCCTCCCTCGCCCCGCATCTGCGCCGCCCGGCGCTGGTGGTGGGCAAGTCGACGGTGCCGGTGGGCTCGGCCGACCGGCTCGCCGCCTACCTCGCCGAGCACGCTCCCGCCGGGGCCGGCGCCGAGCTGGCCTGGAACCCCGAGTTCCTGCGCGAGGGCTTCGCCGTCCAGGACACCCTGCACCCGGACCGGATCGTGGTCGGCGTGCGCGGGGAGCGGGCGGAGAAGCTGCTGCGCGAGGTGTACGCGACCCCGCTGGGCGAGGGCACGCCGTTCGTGGTGACCGACTTCCCGACCGCCGAGCTGGTGAAGACGGCCGCGAACTCCTTCCTGGCCACCAAGATCTCCTTCATCAACGCGATGGCCGAGGTGTGCGAGGCCGCCGACGGCGACGTGGTGAAGCTGGCCGAGGCCATCGGGCACGACGACCGGATCGGGAAGAAGTTCCTGCGCGCCGGGATCGGCTTCGGCGGCGGCTGCCTGCCCAAGGACATCCGCGCCTTCATGGCCCGCGCCGGTGAGCTGGGTGCCGACCAGGCGCTCACCTTCCTCCGCGAGATCGACTCCATCAACATGCGCCGGCGCGGCGAGATGGTGGAGATGGCACGGGAGGCGCTCGGCGGGGGCTCGTTCCTCGGCAAGCGGGTCGCGGTGCTCGGGGCCACCTTCAAGCCCGACTCCGACGACGTCCGGGACTCCCCCGCGCTGAACGTGGCCGGCCAGATACACCTCCAGGGCGGCCAGGTCACCGTGTACGACCCGAAGGGCATGGACAACGCCCGCAGGCTGTTCCCGACGCTGGGCTACGCGGAGTCGGCGCGGGAGGCGGTACAGGGCGCGGACGTGGTGCTGCACCTGACCGAGTGGCGGGAGTTCCGCGAGCTGGACCCGGAGGAGCTGGGCGAGGTCGCGGCGTCGCGGGTCGTGCTGGACGGGCGGAACGCGCTGGACCCCGTGCCGTGGCGCAAGGCGGGCTGGACGTTCCGGGCGATGGGCCGCCCGACCGCGTAGACCCACCCTCTTCGTGTACGACGCCGGTTCGGCCGAGGCTCAGTCGGCCGAACCGGCGTCTGTGCGCATTGTGCACCACCGGGGCGGGCGGCGGCCGGACAACCCCCCGGCTCTTACCTGTCCTTGGCACGGTAGCGGCGCATCTTCGCGCGCGCCCCGCACACCTGCATCGAGCACCAGCGGCTCCGGCCCGCGGGGCTGCGGTCGTAGTACGCCCAGTGGCAGGTCGGCGCCTCGCACGCCTTGAGCCGCTGCCAGGTGCCCTCGACCAGTGCCCCGGCGACGGCGGCGGCGACGCGGGAGAGCAGCGGGCCGGTGTCGGCGGGGGCGAGGGCGGCGGAGCCGTCGGTGTCGTCCACCGTGACCAACAGCGGTGCGTGGGCGAGGAGTTCGCCGAGCGGGGTGACCGGTGCGTGCGGGGGGTGCCCGGCGTGCGCGAGGAGCGCGGCGCGCAGCGACTCCCGCAGTGCGCGGGCGGTGGCCAGCTCGCCGTCCCCGATCCCGAGCCCCGCGCGGCCCTCCTCGGTGTCGAGCGCGTCGCGGCCGCTCTCGAGGTCCAGGGTGTTCACCAGGGACTCCACCAGGACGAGGCTGCCCGGTGCGGCCGATCTCTCACTCATGCTTGCGACGTTACCCCTCATGCGGGACCATGGGGTAACCGTTACCGGTAACCGAGCTTTACGAGTAACGGCTCGACTCCGAGGAGGAAGTCATGGCTCTCGCCGAACTGGGCGCGGTCGTCCTGGACTGTCCCGACCCGCGGGCACTGGCCGGTTTCTACGCCGAGATCCTGGGCGGCACCGTGGAGGGGGACGCCGACTGGGTGGACCTGCGCACCCCCACCGGCCAGACCGTCGCCTTCCAGCGCGCCCCGGGCCACGTCCCCCCGGCCTGGCCCTCCCCCGACGCCTCCCAGCAGTTCCACCTCGACCTCACGGTCCCCGACCTGGACGAGGCGGAGAAACAGATCCTCACCCTGGGCGCCAAGCCCCTGGACACCGAAGCCCCCACCCGCACCTGGCGCGTCTACGCCGACCCGGCGGGCCACCCCTTCTGCCTCTGCGCCTGCTGAAGCCCCCGGAGGGTCACTCGCCCCCCGCCGCCTCGATGACCTCGTCCAGCGTGTCCCTGGCGCGGTGGAGGTCGGCGATGAGGCGGTCCATGCGGGCGCGTTCCTCGGTGAGGTCGGCCAGGAGGCGGGGCGTGGCCCGGGCCGAGGGGCCGCCGTCCTGGTCGCGCATACAGGGGAGGAGGTGGCGGATGCGGTCGCTGTGCAGGCCGGCCGCGTACAGCTCCTGGATGCGGACCACGCGGTCGACGGCGGCCTCCGGGAACTCCCGGTGCCCGCCGGCCGTGCGCTCGGCCGCCAGCAGGCCCCGGCTCTCGTAATAGCGCAGCGACCGCTCGCTCACGCCGGTGCGCCGGGCCAGTTCACCGATCCGCATCAACGCCTCCCCAGGGCTTGAACCTGACACCGGTGTCAGGTTCTACGGTACGGCCATGACGGACTTCCTGGCCCCGGCCCGGCTCGGCCGACTCGCCCTGCCCCACCACCTGTTGATGGCTCCGCTCACCCGCAACCGCGCGGAGCCGGACGGCACCCCGACCCCGCTCATGGCTGACTACTATGCCCAGCGCGCCTCCGCCGGGCTCATCATCGGCGAGGCCGCCACCCCGAACGCGGCCGGCCAGACGTACCCGGACATCGCCGCGCTGCACACCGACCGGCACACCGACGGCTGGCGCAAGGTCACCGAGGCGGTGCGGGCGGCCGGCGGACGCATGTTCCTCCAGCTCCAGCACGGCGGCCGGGTCAGTCACCCGGCGACGACGGGGCTGACCCCCGTGGCGCCCTCGGCCGTGGCTCTGCCGGAGACGATCTTCACGCGGCAGGGGCATCTGCCCGCCCCCGTGCCGCGCGCGATGACGGCCGACGACATCCGCGCCACCGTGGCCGACTTCGCCTCGGCCGCCCGGCGGGCGATCGACGCCGGATTCGAGGGTGTGGAGGTGCACTCGGCCAACGGGCACCTGCTGCACCAGTTCCTCGCCGAGAACACCAACCGCCGCACCGACGCCTACGGCGGCCCGGCCGAACACCGGGTGCGCTTCACCGTGGAGGTGACCGAGGCGGTGGCGGACGCGATCGGCGCCGAGCGGACGGGCGTACGGATCTCGCCGGGCGGCACGGTGAACGGCATCGAGGAGGACGACACCGCCGTCCTGTACCGGGCGCTCGCGCACCGCCTGCGCGGCCTGGGCCTCGCCTATCTGCACGTGGTGCGTGCCGACCCCGGCGACGAGCTGTACCGACGGCTGCGCGCCGACTGGCCCGGCGCCCTGATCGGCAACCCGGTGCTGACCGACCTCACCACCGAGGCGGTGGCCCGCGCGGCACGGGAGATGCTGGCAGCCGGCGCGGACCTGGTCGCCCTGGGCCGCCCCTACATCGCCAACCCGGATCTGGTGGCCCGGCTGCGGCAGGGCGCGCCTCTCAACCCGCTCCGCGAGCGGTACCTGATGTACGTGGGCGGGGCGGACGGCTACACCGACTACCCCGCCCTCGCCGACCGCTAGCCGTCCAGCGACTCGATGGTCGCGTGCGACGCCGGGCGGGTGGCGCGCTCCTCGCGGGCGACGTCCTCCGCCGCGCCCAGGACCCGGACCGCGTTCTGCCAGGTCAGCTTGGCGAGGTCCGGCTTGGACCAGCCGCGCTCCAGCAGCTCCGCGATCAGGTTCGGGTAGCCGGATACGTCGTTCAGGCCGTCCGGGGTGAACGCGGTGCCGTCGTAGTCGCCGCCGATGCCGAGGTGGTCGATCCCGGCGACCTCGCGCATGTGGTCGAGGTGGTCCGCGACCGTGGACACGGTGGCGACCGGGCGCGGGTGGCGCTCCTCGAACTCCCGGTGGACCTTCATGCCCTCCTCGGTGGTGTCGAGGTGGTGCAGCCCGTGCGCGCGCATGTTGTCGTCGGCGGCGGCCGTCCAGTCCACGGCGGCCTGGAGGACGAACTTCGGTACGAAGGTCACCATCGCCATGCCGCCGTTGGCGGGCAGCCGCTCCAGCACGTCGTCCGGGATGTTGCGCGGGTGGTCGCAGACGGCACGCGAGGAGGAGTGCGAGAAGATCACCGGCGCCGAGCTGGCGTCCAGCGCGTCCCGCATCGTCGTCGCCGCGACGTGGGAGAGGTCGACCAGCATGCCGAGCCGGTTCATCTCGCGGACGACCTCACGGCCGAACGCGGTCAGACCTCCGGCCTTCGGCTCGTCGGTCGCGGAGTCCGCCCAGTCCACGTTGTCGTTGTGGGTGAGCGTCATGTACCGCACGCCCAGCGCGTACAACCCGCGCAGCGTGCCGAGGGAGTTGGCGATGGAGTGCCCGCCCTCGGCCCCCATCAGCGAGGCGATCCGCCCGGAGGCACGGGCCGCCTCCATGTCGGCCGCCGTCAGCGCGGGCGCCAGCTCGGCCGGGTACCGCTCGATCAGCCGCGTCACACAGTCGATCTGCTCCAGGGTGGCCGGTACCGCGTCGGGCAGGTCGGAACGCACGTACACGGACCAGTACTGCGCCCCCACGCCGCCCTCGCGCAGCCGCGGCAGGTCGGTGTGCAGGTGCGCGCCTTGGTCCCCGGCGATGTCCCGCGCGCCCAGGTCGTAGGCGACCTGCTCGCGCAGCGCCCACGGCAGGTCGTTGTGCCCGTCGACGACGGGGAACTCCTTCAGCAGCGCGCGGGCCTCGTCCAGCGAAGTCACCCGCGTCACTTCCCGAATCCGAAGCCGGCCGCGCCCTCGACCTTGGCACGCAGGCGCTTGCCCTTCTCGGTGGCCTGGTCGTTGAGGTCCTGCTGGAACTCGCGCATCCGCTGGAGCAGGTCCTCGTCGTGCGCGGCGAGCATGCGGGCGGCCAGGAGGCCGGCGTTGCGGGCGCCGCCGACGGAGACGGTGGCCACGGGCACACCCGCCGGCATCTGGACGATGGAGAGCAGCGAGTCCATGCCGTCGAGGTACTTCAGCGGCACCGGCACGCCGATGACCGGCAGCGGCGTCACCGAGGCGAGCATGCCGGGCAGGTGGGCCGCCCCGCCCGCGCCCGCGATGATGGCCTTCAGCCCCCGGTCGGCGGCGTGCTCCCCGTACGCGACCATCTCACGCGGCATCCGGTGCGCGGAGACGACGTCGACCTCATAGGGGATCTCGAACTCGTCGAGGGCCTTGGCGGCGGCCTCCATGACGGGCCAGTCGGAGTCCGACCCCATGACGATGCCAACAACGGGGCTCATTCGGTGATCGTGCCTCTCAGGTAGCCGGCTGCGTGACGGGCGCGCTCCAGCACGTCGTCCAGGTCGTCGCCGTAGGTGTTGACGTGCCCCACCTTGCGGCCGGGTTTGACGTCCTTGCCATACATGTGGATCTTGAGCTGCGGGTCCCGGGCCATGCAGTGCAGGTACGCGGAGTACATGTTCGGGTAGTCCCCGCCGAGCACGTTGACCATGACCGTCCAGGGCGCGCGCGGGCGCGGGTCGCCGAGGGGGAGGTCGAGGACCGCGCGGACGTGGTTGGCGAACTGCGAGGTGATCGCGCCGTCCATCGACCAGTGGCCGGAATTGTGCGGCCGCATCGCCAGCTCGTTGACGAGGACCCGGCCGTCGCGGGTCTCGAACAGCTCGACCGCGAGGTGCCCGACGACACCCAGCTCCTTGGCGATGTTCAGCGCCATCTCCTCGGCCCGCAGCGCGAGGGACTCGTCCAGCTCCGGCGCGGGCGCGATCACGGTGTCGCAGACCCCGGCGACCTGCCGGGACTCCACCACCGGGTAGGCGACGGCCTGGCCGTGCGGGGAGCGGACGACGTTGGCCGCCAGCTCGCGGACGTAGTCGACCTTCTCCTCGGCCAGCACCGGCACGCCCGCCCGGAAGGGCTCGGCGGCCTCGGCCTCGGAGTCGACCACCCACACCCCCTTGCCGTCGTAGCCGCCGCGCACCGTCTTCAGGACGACGGGGAAACCCTCGCCCTCGGCGGCGAACGCGGCCACGTCGGCCGGATCGCGCACGATGCGGTGGCGCGGGCACGGCACGCCGATCTCCGTGAGCTTCGCGCGCATCACGCCCTTGTCCTGGGCGTGCACGAGCGCGTCGGGCCCCGGCCGGACGGGGATGCCGTCCGCCTCCAGGGCCTTGAGGTGCTCGGTCGGCACGTGCTCGTGATCGAAGGTGATCACGTCACAGCCGCGCGCGAACTCACGCAGCGTGTCGAGGTCGCGGTAGTCGCCGATGACGACTTCGCTCACGACCTGCGCCGCGGAATCCTGGGGAGTGTCACTGAGGAGCTTGAACCTGATGCCCAACGGGATGCCCGCCTCGTGCGTCATACGCGCGAGCTGCCCCCCGCCGACCATGCCGACTACCGGGAACGTCACCCCCCTAGCGTATCGGCCACGGCGGCCGGTACGGACGGCCGCCGTCCGGGAGGGCCGGCGCGCATCTCTTACCCGGCCCTTGCCCGCCTCTTGCCGACCCGTTTCCGCGCCGGGGCCCGGCGCGCGGGCATGGGAGGGATCGCGTGGATAGCATGGCGAGGCCGAGAAGAACCTATGGACGGGAGCTGCACAGCCATGGAACGTCGTTCCTCGGGGCTGCAACGGCTCGCCCGTGAGGTGGCCAAGTTCGGTGCGGTCGGAGGAGCCGGGGTCCTGGTCAACCTCGGTGTGTTCAACCTGGTCCGGCACGTGTCCGAGCTGCCCGTGGTCCGGGCCAGCATCATCGCCACCATCGTGGCCATCGTCTTCAACTACCTGGGCTTCCGGTACTGGACCTACCGGGACCGCGACCGGGGCGGCCGCCCGCGCGAGCTGATGCTGTTCCTGGTGTTCAGCGTGATCGGCCTGGTCATCGAGAACGGGGTGCTCTACCTCGCCACCTACGGGTTCGGCTGGGACACCCCGCTGCAGAGCAACATCTTCAAGTTCGTCGGCATCGGCGTCGCCACGCTGTTCCGCTTCTGGTCGTACCGCACCTGGGTGTTCCGCGCGCTGCCCGGCGAGGGCGGCAAGGAGCCGGTGGCCCGGCACGAGCCGGACAGCTCCGAGCGGGTCCGCTAGCGGACCGTGGGCTCCTCCCCCTTCTCCTTCTGCGTGGGAGCGGTGCGGGACAGGAACAGGCCGAAGACCGGCGGATGCGTCTGGAGCAGCTCCAGGCGCCCGCCGTCGGCCTCGGCGAGGTCGCGGGCGACGGCGAGGCCGATGCCGGTGGAGTTGCGGCCGCTGATGGTCCGCTCGAAGATCCGCGCGCCGAGGTCGGCGGGGACGCCGGGGCCTTCGTCGGTGACCTCGATCACGGCCTGGTTGCCGGTGACGCGGGTGCGCAGGGCGACCGTGCCGCCGCCGTGCATCAGCGAGTTCTCGATCAGCGCGGCCAGCACCTGGGCGACCGCGCCGGGCGTGCCGACCGCCGTCAGGTGCCGCTTGCCGGAGCTGACGATGGCCCGGCCCGCGCTGCGGTAGGCGGGACGCCACTCGGCGAGCTGCTGCTGGATGACCTCGTCGAGGTCGAAGGTGACGGCGGAGCCGGTACGGGGGTCGCGCGAGTTGGTCAGCAGCCGCTCCACCACGTCGGTCAGCCGCTCCACCTGCGCCAGCGCGATGGTGGCCTCGTCCTTCACCGTCTCCGGGTCGTCGGTGAGGGTGATCTCCTCCAGCCGCATGGACAGCGCGGTCAGCGGCGTACGGAGCTGGTGGGAGGCGTCGGCGGCGAGGCGCCGTTCGGCGGTCAGCATGCGGCCGATACGCTCGGCGGAGGAGTCCAGCACATCGGCGACCCGGTCCAGCTCGGGGACGCCGTACCGCTTGTGCCGGGGGCGGGGGTCGCCGGAGCCGAGGCGTTCGGCGGTCTCGGCGAGGTCGGTGAGCGGGGAGGCGAGCCGGTTGGCCTGGCGTACGGCGAGCAGGACGGCGGCGATCACGGCGAGCAGGGCGACCAGGCCGATGATCAGCAGGGTGCGGCCGACCTCGCGGGTCACGGCGGAGCGGGGCTCCTGCACGGTGACGGTCTCGCCCTCCTCGCCGTGCTGCGTGGAGTGGATGACATCGCCCTCGGGCTTGCTGCCGATCTCGATCGGGGCCCGGCCGGGCATCCTGATCACCGCGTACTGGGTCTTGCTGACCGGGTTGCGCAGCACGTCGGCGTTGACGTTCTCGGCGGCGAGGATGCGGCTGTCCACGATGCTGGCCAGCCGGACCGCCTCGGACTCCACCCGCTCCTGGGCACTGTTGCTGATCGTCCGGGTCTCCACGATCACCAGCGAGACCCCGAACACGGCGATCACCACGAGCACCACGGCCAGCGTGGACTGAATCAGACGACGACGCACGGGGTCCCTCCGGGAAGACTAAGGACCACCAGTCTCCCCCGGCCCGCATCAGCACCCCGAAGGGGCGCGGGGAACTGCGCGAAAGGCCACGACGCGGGGTCGGCCGCCGAAGCCCCGGCAGCCCCCGCCCGGCATGCGAATCTCAGCTCTTCTCGAACCGGAAACCCACACCGCGCACCGTGGCGATGTACCGGGGATTGGCCGCGTCATCGCCCAGCTTCTTCCGCAGCCACGAGATGTGCATGTCGAGGGTCTTGGTGGAGGACCACCACGTGGTGTCCCACACCTCCCGCATGAGCTGGTCCCTCGTGACCACGCGGCCGGCGTCCCGCACCAGCACCCGCAGCAGGTCGAACTCCTTGGCCGTGAGCTGGAGTTCCTCCTCGCCCATCCAGGCCCGGTGCGACTCGACGTCGATCCGCACCCCGTGGGTGGCCGGCGGCTGCTGGGGCTCGGCCGAGCCGCGCCGCAGCAGGGCCCGGACGCGGGCCAGCAGCTCGGCGAGGCGGAAGGGCTTGGTGACGTAGTCGTCGGCGCCCGCGTCGAGCCCGACGACGGTGTCCACCTCGTCGGCGCGCGCGGTCAGGATGAGGATCGGCACGGCGTGGCCGTCGGCACGCAGCCGGCGAGCGACCTCCAGGCCGTCCATGCCGGGCAGTCCCAGGTCCAGCACGACGAGATCGACCCCGCCCTGGAGTCCGGCGTCGAGCGCGCTGGGGCCGTCCTCGCGCACCTCGACCTCGTAACCTTCCCGGCGCAGGGCGCGGGCCAGCGGCTCCGAGATGGACGCGTCGTCCTCGGCGAGCAGTACACGGGTCATGAGCTGATGGTAGACCGCCCGCGCGTGAGGCCGGTGTGCGGTCGGCAGCACTGCTCTTACCTTTGTACCCTGCTGGTACAAACCAGTGACGGTGCGATGCGATCGTGGAAGACACCTTGGAAACAGGTCGCCCGGTTCCCCTGATTCCTGTGATCCGTGTCTCAAGTCCTTCCATATCCGGCAGTGTCCTGCCGTATGGTGACCTGAACGCCTGTAGCACACCGGGGGCCTTTTGGCGGGCACATGACGCCGAGGGTCTCCTTTTCTGTGCGGGCTGACTCCGCTCAGCCTTGAAAGGAATGACCTCTGGCCGGGCTCCGTACGCAGTGACGCGTCGGAGCGTGGATCCCGGTGGTCGCCGTCCTCCGCCTTCGATGTCTTCGATGCGGGAACCCCCAGGGCGTGGGGGTGGACGCCCGACCCTGCCGGTGCCGGCCGCACCCCCCACCGGGCGCGCAGCGCTCCATCGCGCGTCCCGACCAGCAAGGAACGACCATGGCGTCCAGCCTGACGAAGGACTCGGCCCGCCCGGAGACCCCGGGTACCGAGAAGACCTTCTTCGGCCACCCCCGCGGCTTGGCCACTCTCTTCATGACCGAGATGTGGGAGCGGTTCTCCTACTACGGCATGAAGGCCCTGCTCACCGTCTATCTGCTGTCCGGCGGCCCCGGTGCCGGCAAGGGCAGCATGGGCGGCGGCCTGGCGATGGACGTGGCCACCACCACGGTGATCGTCTCCGTCTACTCGGCGATGGTGTATCTGCTCGCCATGCCCGGCGGCTGGCTCGGCGACCGGGTCTGGGGCCCGCGCAAGACGGTGGCCATCGCGGCCATCACGATCATGTGCGGCCACCTCGTGCTGGCGCTCCCCGGCGGCCAGGCCCCGTTCTTCGCCGGTCTCGCGCTGGTCGCGGCCGGTTCGGGTCTGCTCAAGGCCAACATCTCCACGATGGTCGGCCACCTGTACGACGGCCCGGACGACCCGCGCCGTGACGGTGGCTTCACGATCTTCTACATGGGCATCAACATGGGCGCGTTCTTCGCTCCCCTGGTGATCGGCACCGTCGGCCAGGAGGTCAACTGGCACCTCGGCTTCGGCCTGGCCGCGGTCGGCATGGCCATCGGTCTCGCGTCGTTCCTGCTGGGCACCCGTCACCTGAACCCGGTCAGCAACGTCGTCCCGAAGCCGCTGAGCACCGAGGAGCGCACCACCTGGCTGCGCAAGGGCCTCGCCTGGCTGCTGGGCGCGGTGGTGTTCTACGCCATCGTCGGCGGCACCGGTCACTTCACCATGAACTGGGCGATGATCCCGCTGACGATCATCGGTCTGGTCATCCCCGCGGGCGTGCTGCTGCGCATCAAGCGCGACAAGGAGCTCTCGTCCCTCGAGCAGTCCAAGATGACCGGCTACATCTGGTTCTTCGTCGCGGCCGCCGTGTTCTGGATGATCTACGACCAGGGCGCCTCCACGGTGCAGGCGTTCGGCGAGGGCAAGGCCGCGAACGCGATGTTCGGCTTCGACTTCCCGTCCTCCTGGTACCAGTCCGTGAACGCGCTGTTCATCATGGCGCTGGCCCCGGTGTTCGCCTTCGTGTGGGTGTGGCTGAACCGCAGGGGCAAGGAGCCCAGCACCATCGTGAAGTTCTCGATGGGTCTGGTCCTGATCGGTGTCTCGTTCTTCTTCTTCCTGATCCCGCTCGGCATGGCGGCGAACGGCACCTCGGTGAGCCCGATGTGGCTGGTCGGCATCTACTTCATCCAGACCGTCGGCGAGCTGTGCCTGTCGCCGGTGGGCCTGTCGGTGACGACGAAGATGGCCCCCGCCAAGTACGCCAGCCAGATGATGGGCGTGTGGTTCCTCGCCGTCACGGCCGGCGACTCCATCACCAGCCTGCTGTCCAACCCGGCCATCGCCGGAGTGGACCTCGGTGGCACGGGCGCCGTCTTCGGCGAGGCCCTGCTCGCGGCCCTCGCCGGATTCGCGGTGTGGATGTACCGCCGCAAGGTCAAGTCGCTCATGGGCGACGTGCGCTGAGGCACGCAGGACACGACGGCGAAGGCCGCCGCACCCTCGGGGGTGCGGCGGCCTTCGTCATGCCGGAGTGATCTTGGCGCGGGCCGTAGGGCGCGCCGTCGCTCAGGCCGGGGCGGCCAGTTCGGCCCAGACTGTTTTGCCGGACTCGTCGGGGGTGCGTACGACGCCCCAGTCGAGGCTGAGGCGCTGGACGATGAACATGCCGTGGCCGCCGGGGCGGCCGGCCTGGTGCGGGGTGCGGGGGGCGGGCTGGCCGGCGCCGCGGTCGGTGACCTCGAGACGGATCACCTTGCGGTCGCAGGACAGGAGCAGCTCGTCCGGACCGTCGGCGTGCAGGCAGGCGTTGGTGACCAGCTCCGAGACGACGAGGAGCACGTCCTCGGCGGCGGCCCGCTGCTCGGCGCCCGAGGCGGGCAGCCAGCCCCACTCGTACAGCGCCTGGCGGGTGAAGTCACGGGCGAGCGGGACCACCCCGCTCTCTCCGTCCAGCCTGAGCCTGCGGACCTGCCGTCCCCTGGCCTCCGGCGCGACCTCCGAGGGCGCGACGGGCAGGGCGGCACTCAGGGCCGCCCCGGACGCCGCCGCGTCTCCTTCGGGCATGCCGGAAGCGCCGCTCGGCTCCGGGCCACCGTCGCCCGGCGAGTAGGGCCGGGTGGTGCTCATCAGCGCTTCACCTCACCGATTGACCAGTACACGATTCAAAAGTCCGACTCCGTTCGGTCCCGGACGGCCGGTTCACCGTCCGCCCGGTGTCCGCGTGCTGCCTCCGTCACCTTCGGCGTCCGCCCCTCGCCTCATACGTCGCGCCGGACCCCTTCCCCGGTTCCCGGAGCGGGTTCGGCGGCGGGGCTGCCGAAAGGTTTCAGATGTCTCCTGCCCGACTGATCCCCCGGAACACCCCCTCATTCACCGACGCTCGCGAGCGACGGCCCAAGGGGGCGTACGGGAGGAGTCAGCCGGTCTCGCCCGCGAGGGCGGCTTCCACGGAGTCGTGGACGGTGAAGACCGCCTCGGCTCCCGTGATCTCGAACACGCGCGCGACCACGGGCAGCATGCCCGCGAGGTGCACGCCACCACCGGCGGCGTCCGCCTTGAGGCGGGCCCCCAGCAGCACGTTCAGTCCTGTCGAGTCGCAGAACTCCAACCGCGAGCAGTCCACGACAAGTCGTGAGAAGCCCTTCTCCAGGAGGTCGTCGAGCGGCTCGCGCAGTAGATCGGCGGTGTGGTGATCGAGTTCACCCGCCGGCGTCACTACGGCGCTGGAACCCTCTTCCCGCACCTCCACCAGAAGCCGGCCCGACTGTGCGCTGCCGACCGTCCCGTGGTCCATGCCGTCTCTCTCCCGAGGTCTTGGCTGCTGATGCCCTCGAACATTACGCCTTCCAGCCACACTTCGACACCCGAACAACCCCCCAGAAACGGGCATATCGCCACAAATGACACTTGCGACCAGCTCGCCGAAGCAGGTAGGGCTAGTACGACACACATCCCTACACGCCGGCTTCGGAGGCGCCGCACACCGCAGTGCACGTATCGGCTTCGGCAGCCATATGCCGAGAACGATGGAGGACACCCATGTCAGCCCGGCTCGACGGATCGCCTACCCACAAAGCGACGTCGACACCCCCACCGGAAATGCTGGACCACACCATCGACCCTCTCGACCCCCTGGCGGGGCTCCCCGAGATCCCGCCTTTCGACGAGGTCGGACCGGTGGACGCGCGAGCCCTGTCCAAGACGCTCTTCGAGCGCCTGGAGTCGCTGGAGGAGGGCACGTACGAATACTCGTACGTCCGCAACACCCTCGTCGAACTGAACCTGGCGCTGGTCAAGTTCGCCGCCTCGCGGTTCCGTTCCCGCAGCGAGCCGATGGAGGACATCGTCCAGGTCGGCACGGTCGGCCTGATCAAGGCGATCGACCGCTTCGAGATGTCGCGCGGGGTCGAGTTCCCGACCTTCGCCATGCCGACCATCATCGGCGAGATCAAGCGCTTCTTCCGTGACACCTCGTGGTCCGTGCGCGTCCCGCGCCGCCTCCAGGAGCTGCGGCTCGACCTGGCCAAGGCCGGGGACGAGCTGGCCCAGCGGCTGGACCGCGCCCCCACTGTCGCGGAACTGGCCGAGCGCCTCGGGCTCTCCCACGAGGAGGTCGTCGAGGGCATGGCCGCCTCGAACGCCTACACCGCCTCCTCGCTGGACGCGCAGCCCGCCGACGACGACACCGAGGGCGCGCTCGCCGACCGCATCGGGTACGAGGACCACGGGCTCGAAGGCATCGAGTACGTCGAGTCGTTGAAGCCCCTCATCGCCGAACTGGCGCCCCGCGACCGGAAGATCCTCTCCCTGCGCTTCGTGGCGGGCCTGACCCAGTCCGAGATCGGCGAGGAGCTGGGCATCTCCCAGATGCACGTCTCCCGGCTGCTGTCCCGGACGTTGACGCGGCTGCGCAAGGGACTGACGCTGGACGAGTGACGGCGGGCGCCGCCGGAGGCGGCAACTTTCCCCGCGCGTGAGGCGGCCCGGCAGACAGTGCCGGGCCGCCTCTCCGTGTCACCGGCGCCCCAACCGTTATGGGTTACCTGGAGTAACCCCTTTCCCGGACCGCATCCCTCCAGCACCATGGGCCACCCGAACTGGCTGGTATGTCAGAACCCCCACGGGGACGGAGGGCGCGCATGGCTCAGGGCGACGAGGCCGGCCCGGACGACGACGTCCGGGAGGTGCCGGACGCGCGGCTCACCGAACTGCTGCGCGGGCGGACCCCGACGGCGTATCCGGCGCTGCAGGAGCTGCGCCGCCGCCACCAGCCGGCGGTCCTCGCTTATGCCCGCCTGTGCACCACCGGCGAGTCCACTGCCCGCCGGCTGGCGTCGGAGGCCCTCACCGCGGCTGCCCGTGACACCGCGCGCGGCATCGAGCCGATCGTGCCGCTGCGCCACCACCTGCTGCTCCTGACGGGTCGTACCGCGGCGTCCTGGGCCCGCGACGACCGGGCGGCCGGTCTGGACCCCGGCCTGCTGCTGGTGCTCAACTCCGCCGGCGTGCCCGACGGTCCGGTCCCGCCCCTGCTCCCGGCGTTCCAGTCGCTCCCGTCCCGCGACCAGGGCCTGGTCTGGTACGGCGTCCTGGAGGAGGAACCCCAGGAGCGGACCGCCGCCTACCTGGGTCTCGGCCCCGCCGATGTCGCCCACGGCGTCCCGCAAGCCGTGCAGGCGCTGGCCCAGGCATGCCTGCGCCACCGGCTGGCCGCGTCCGACGACCCGCGCTGCGCCGACTTCCGCCGGCTGATCGAGGAGGCGGTGCGGCCGGACGGCCCCCGCCGCAGCGTCGACCTGGACACGCACAAGGCCAGATGTGCCTGCTGCACGGCCGCGTTCGAGGACCTGAGCGCCCTGCGGGACACTCCGCGGCAGACCCTCGCGGAGGGGCTGCTCCCCTGGGGCGGCACGGCATACGCCCATCTGTGCGGTCCTGCCGCGGCCCCGGCGCCCGAGGGGTCCGCCCCGCGCCGGAACCGGCCGCGGCGGCGCCGCCGTCTCGCGGCCTCGGTGGCCGTGGGCATCGCCCTCGCCTCGCTCGTGGTGTTCCTGCTCGTACGTCAGGACGACTCCCCCGGACAGCCGGTGGCGGCCCCCGCACCCCCGCGGGTGACGGTCACGGCGACGTTCTCCCCCTCGCCCGCCGCCTCCCCCACTCCGACCCGCTCGGCCGGTTCACCGGCCCCGACCAGGACTTCGCACCGGCCGGCGCCCCGGCCGACCCACCATGAGCCCAGCGCCTCCCCCACGCCCCCGCCCCCGCCCGCGCCGCCGGGCGCCGCGCCCGCCCAGGTGGTGAATCTGGCCGCCGGCACGTGCCTGGACGTACGCGCGGGCGACTTCGACAAGGGGACCGACGTCGTCACCGCCCCCTGCACCTCCTCGCCCACCCAGCGCTGGAGCGTCGACAGCGGTCTGGGAGTCGTCCGCTCCGCCGCCGACTCCGACTTCTGCCTGGACAGCCGGGGTGACGTCGACCGGGGCGTGGGCATCTGGCTCTGCGACTCGGTCCACGGCGACAACGGCGACAACCTCCGCTTCACGGTCGACCCGGACGGCACCATCCGGCCCCAGATCGCCATCGAGACGGCCGTGGCACCCGACGGCGGTGGCGGGGTGGAACTGCGGCCGCTGAACGGCGGCCGCGACCAGCGATGGCGGGCGGGGGCCCGCTGACGCGGACGGGGTCCGTGCCAAGGGCACCGGCCGGTCAGACCACCCGGACGCCGCGCCGCCACACCCCTTCGACCAGGGGCACGCCGGGGCGGTAGGCGAGGTGGACATGGCTCGGGGCGTCCAGCAGCACCAGGTCGGCCCGGCTGCCGGAGGTGAGGCGGCCCACGTCGGTCCGGCGCAGCGCGGCCGCTCCGCCCGCCGTGGCGGCCCACACGGCCTCGTCCGGGGTCATCCCCATGTCCCGCACCGCCAGCGCCACGCAGAACGGCACGGACGAGGTGTACGACGAGCCGGGGTTGCAGTCCGTGGACAGCGCCACCGTGGCCCCCGCGTCCAGCAGACGGCGTGCGTCCGGCCACTCCGCCCGGGTGGAGAACTCGGCGCCGGGCAGCAGCGTGGCGACCGTGCCGCTGTTGGCCAGCGCGTCCACGTCGGCGTCCGTGAGGTGGGTGCAGTGGTCGGCGCTGGCCGCGTCCAGCTCCACGGCCAACTGGACGCCGGGTCCGTAGGAGAGCTGGTTGGCGTGAACGCGCGGATGCAGGCCCTTGGCGCGGCCGGCGGTGAGGACGGCGCGCGCCTGGTCGCCGTCGAAGGCGCCCTTCTCGCAGAACACGTCGATCCAACGGGCGTGCGGCGCGCAGGCGTCCAGCATCTCCCCGGTCACCAGGGCGACGTACGCGGCCGGGTCCTCGGCGAGTTCGGGGGCGACGATGTGGGCGCCGAGGTAGGTCACCTCGTCGGTGTGGGCGGCCGCGATGCGCAGGGCGCGGGACTCGTCCTCGACGGTGAGACCGTAGCCGGACTTGGTCTCCATCGTGGTGGTGCCCTGGCGGAGCGCCTCGGCCAGGTGGCGGACGAGCCCCGCCTCCAGCTCCGCGTCGGAGGCGGCGCGGGTGGCGGCGACCGTGGTGCGGATGCCGCCGGCGCTGTAGGCACGGCCGGACATGCGGGCGTTGAACTCGGCGGTGCGGTCCCCGGCGAAGACCAGGTGCGAGTGGGAGTCCACGAAGCCCGGCAGAACCGCCTTCCCACCGGCGTCGAGGCGATTGTCAGTGGCGGGTGCTTTGCTTGACTCACCGGCCCACACGACGCGTTCGCCGTCGATGACCAGGGCCGCGTCCTGGATGAGTCCGAGAGGGGAATTGTCACCGAGGGAGGGGTCGTTGGTGACCAGCGTGGCGATGTTGGTGATGGCGGTGCTGCTGCTCATGGTGTGCTCGGTGTCCTCGGGGGTGCCGGTAGGGGGTCCGGTGGGGGTCAGTCGCGCAGGGCGCCGATCGCGTCCGCGAGGGCGGACGGCACGTCGGGCACAAGCGTGTGCGCCCCGTCCCGTACGACCTGGCGGCCGCCCACGACCGTGTGCCGGACGTCCGCCGCGCTCGCCGCGAATACGGCCGTCTCGGCGCCGAGCCGGGGCGGCGGCCCGGCCGTCCTGACGGAGTCGAGGGCGATGGTCGTGAAGTCGGCCAGGCGTCCCGGCTCGATGGCGCCCGCCTCCTGCCAGCCGAGCGCGGCGTGGCCGTCCTCGGTGGCCGCGCGGAGCAGTGCGGCCGCGGTCCAGTGACCCCGCGTACGGGTGCGCAGCCGTTCGTCCAGCTCCATCGCGCGCGCCTCTTCGAGCAGGTCGATGACGGCGTGGCTGTCGGAGCCGAGGGAGAGCGGGGAGCCCGCGCTCTGGAGGGCGACGGCGGGTCCGATGCCGTCGGCCAGGTCGCGCTCGGTGGTGGGGCACATGCAGGTGCCGGTGCCCGAGCCGCCGAGCAGGGCGATGTCCTCGCCGGTCAGGTGGGTGCTGTGCACGCCGGTGGTGCGCGGTCCGAGCACGCCGTGGTCGGCGAGCAGCCGGGCCGGGGTGACACCGTGCGCGGCGAGGCAGGCGTCGTTCTCGGCGGTCTGCTCGGAGAGGTGGACGTGCAACGGGGCCCGCCGCTCCCCGGCCCAGCCCGCGACGGTCGCCAACTGGGCGGCGGGGACGGCCCGTACGGAGTGGACGGCCGCGCCGATCCGCGCGTGATCCTGTTCCTTGAGAACTGAACAGCGTTCGGCCCAGGCGTCGGCGGTGCCGTCGGAGAAGCGGAGCTGATGGTGGTTGGGGGGCTCGCCGAAGCCCGCCGAGAGGTAGGCGGTGTCCAGCAGGGTGATGCGGATGCCGGCCTCGGCGGCGGCCGCGATCAGGGCTTCGCCCATGGCGTTGGGGTCGGCGTAGGGCGTGCCGCCGGGGGCGTGGTGGAGGTAGTGGAACTCCCCGACGCAGGTGATCCCGGCCAGGGCCATCTCGGCGTACACCGCGCGGGCGAGGGCGTGGTAGGTCTCCGGGGTCAGCCGGTGGGCGACGGAGTACATCGTCTCGCGCCAGGTCCAGAAGGTCCCGGAGCCGACCTGGACCGTGCCGCGCAGGGCCCGGTGGAAGGCGTGGCTGTGCGCGTTGGCGAGGCCGGGCAGGGTGAGACCGCGCAGGATCTCGGCGCCGGGCGGCGGGGCGGGCGGGCCGGTGCGGACGGCGGTGACGCGGCCGTCCGCGACCTCGACGAGCACCCCCGGCTCGACGTTCGTGCCGAGCCAGGCGTGCTCCAACCAGTAGGTTCCCTGGGTCACCTGCGGGTCAGTCCTTCCAGTACGTCGGCGAGGGCGCGCACCCCGGCCACGCAGTCGTCCTCGGTCGCGGACTCGGCCGGGGAGTGCGAGACACCGGTGGGGTTGCGCACGAACAGCATGGCGGTCGGGACGGTCCCGGAGAGAATCCCGGCGTCGTGCCCGGCACCGGTGCCCAGCACGGGCACCGTCAACCCGGCCTCCCGGCCCAGCAGGCGGCCGAGTTCGTCGCGCAGGGCGTGGTCGAACTCCACCACCGGGGTGTAGGACTCCCGGACCACGTCGAGATCGATGCCGTGGGCGTCCGCGTACTCCCGCGCGGCCCGGGTGATGCCGTCGAGGACCGTGTCCAGCGCCTCCTGGCCGGGGGCGCGGGAGTCGAGCCAGCCCCGCACCAGGGAGGGGATGGCGTTGACCCCGTTGGGTGCCACGGAGATCTTGCCGAACGTGGCCACAGCACCGGCGAGTTCGGCCTCCCGGCGGGCGGCGAGCACGGTCTCCGCGTACGCCGGCATCGGGTCGCGCCGGTCCGCGAGCCGGGTGGTGCCCGCGTGGTTGGCCTCGCCCCGGAAGTCGAACCGCCAGCGCCCGTGCGGCCAGATGGAGCTGGCGATGCCGACCTGGTCGCCGGACAGGTCCAGCGCCCGGCCCTGTTCGACATGCAGCTCGACGAACGCGCCGATCCGGGCGAGGCGTTCGGGGTCGGCGCCGATGGCGTCGGGGTCGTAGCCGGCGGCGGCCATCGCCTTGGGCAGGGTGATCCCGTCCCCGTCGGTCAGCAGATGCGCCTGCTCGACGGTGAGCTGCCCGGCGGCCAGCCGCGACCCCACACAGGCCAGCCCGAACCGGGCGCCCTCTTCGTCCCCGAAGTTGACGATGCCGAGGGGCCGGTCGAACTCGACTCCCCGGCTGCGGAGTTCATCGAGTGCCGCGAAGGCGGAGACGACTCCCAGGGGCCCGTCGAAGGCCCCACCATCGGGTACGGAGTCCAGGTGCGACCCGGTGACGACGGCATCCCCTTCGGCGGGGTCTCCCAGCCAGGCCCACTGATTGCCGTTCCGGTCGACCTCATGGCTGAGCCCGCGAGCCTCGGCCTGCTCCTTGAACCAGGCCCGGCATTCGGCATCGGCAGGAGTCCAGGCGTAACGCCGGTAGCCCCCGGAGTCCGAGTGCCGCCCGACGGGCAGCAACTCGGCCCACATCTCCTGGAAAGAGGAGGTCACTCCCCCTCACCCTCACGCATGGGCACCCGGACATCCCGCTCCTCGGCAACCGACTCCGCGATGTCGTACCCGGCGTCCACATGCCGGATGACGCCCATACCGGGGTCATTGGTCAGCACCCGACGGATCTTCTCCCCCGCCAGCGCGGTCCCGTCCGCCACACTGACCTGCCCCGCGTGGATGGACCGGCCCATCCCCACACCGCCGCCATGGTGAATGGAGACCCAGGAGGCCCCGGAAGCCACATTGACCATGGCGTTCAGCAGCGGCCAGTCGGCGATCGCGTCGGACCCGTCCAGCATCGCCTCGGTCTCCCGGTAGGGAGAGGCGACGGACCCACAGTCGAGGTGGTCCCGCCCGATGGCCAGCGGAGCGGCGAGCTCGCCGCTCGCCACCATGTCGTTGAACCGCTCGCCCGCCTTGTCCCGCTCCCCGTATCCGAGCCAGCAGATCCGGGCCGGAAGCCCCTGGAAGTGCACCCGCTCGCCGGCCATCTTGATCCAGCGGGCGAGGGACTCGTTCTCCGGGAACAGCTCCAGCAGGGCACGGTCGGTCTTGGCGATGTCGGCCGGGTCGCCGGAGAGCGCGGCCCAGCGGAAGGGGCCCTTGCCCTCGCAGAAGAGGGGCCGGATGTAGGCGGGGACGAAGCCGGGGAAGGCGAACGCGCGGTCGTAGCCCGCGAGCTGGGCCTCGCCGCGGATGGAGTTGCCGTAGTCGAAGACCTCGGCACCCGCGTCCATGAAGCCGACCATCGCCTCCACGTGCCGGGCCATGGACTCGCGGGCGCGGGTGGTGAACCCGGCCGGGTCCTTCGCGGCGGCGTCGGCCATGTCCTCGAAGTCGACGCCGACCGGGAGGTAGGCCAGCGGGTCGTGCGCGGAGGTCTGGTCGGTGACGATGTCGATGGGGGCGCCCATGGCGAGGAGCTGCGGGACCAGTTCGGCCGCGTTGCCGAGGACGCCGATGGAGAGCGGGCGGCGGGCGTCGCGGGCCTCGGTGGCGAGCTGGAGGGCGTGCTCCAGGCTGTCGGCCTTCACATCGAGGTACCTGTGCTCGATGCGGCGTTCGATGGCGCGCGGGTCGACGTCGATGCAGATGGCCACGCCGTCGTTCATGGTGACGGCGAGCGGCTGGGCGCCGCCCATGCCGCCGAGTCCGGCGGTCAGGGTGATGGTGCCGGCCAGGGTGCCGCCGAACTTCTTCGCGGCGACGGCGGCGAAGGTCTCGTAGGTGCCCTGGAGGATGCCCTGGGTGCCGATGTAGATCCAGGAACCGGCGGTCATCTGGCCGTACATGGTGAGGCCGAGGGCCTCCAGGCGGCGGAACTCCTCCCAGTTGGCCCAGTCGCCGACCAGGTTGGAGTTGGCGATGAGGACGCGCGGCGCCCACTCGTGGGTCTGCATGACGCCGACCGGGCGGCCGGACTGGACGAGCATCGTCTCGTCCTGCTTGAGCGTCTTCAGCGTGCGGACCATGGCGTCGAAGGAGCGCCAGTCGCGGGCGGCCTTGCCGGTGCCGCCGTAGACGACGAGCTTGTCGGGGTGCTCGGCGACCTCGGGGTCGAGGTTGTTCTGGAGCATCCGGAGGGCGGCTTCCTGCTGCCAGCCCAGGGTGCTCAGTTCCGTGCCGCGCGGTGCTCGTACGGGGCGGGGTCCCGACATCGTGTGCTCCTCCTGTTGCTGTCTCTATTCACATAGTCCAGTCGTGAATAGAGCTAGTCAATAGGTACCGGGTGCCATCGCCCGCGCGCCGGGAATGTTTGGCTGGAACCAGCGAACGGGGGCGAGCGAGAGGAACGAGGGCACACCGTGGCACAGGAGACCGTGGAGCACGACGGCACCGAGGCGCGGGAGCGGGAGGCCGCCGCGCGTGTCGCCCGGCGGGACGCCGCCGTGCGGGGCGCGGTGACCGGCGCCCTGCTCGGCCCGGACGCGCCGCTGGTCGCCCTGCTGGACGTCGCCGGAATCCAGGAGTCGGCTGCCGCCCTGCGCGCGGCCTTCGACGCGGTCGTGGCGCCGGGCACCCCGGTGCTGCACGCCTTCGCGGTGAAGGCGGCCCCCCTGGTACCCGTGCTGAACCTGCTGCACGCGGCCGGTCTGGGCGCCGAGGCGGCGAGCCCCGGCGAGTTGGCCCTGGCCCGCGCGGCCGGGGTCCCGGCCTCCCGGACCGTGCTCGACTCCCCCGCCAAGACACCGGGCGAGCTGCGCGAGGCGCTGGCGCTGGGGGTCGCCGTCAACGCGGACAACCCGCAGGAGCTGGCCCGTATCGACGCCCTGGTGGCGGCCGGGGCCACCCGGTCCCCGCTCGGCATCCGGGTGAACCCGCAGGTCGGCGGCGGGACGATCGGGGCGACCTCCACGGCGACGCCGACCTCGAAGTTCGGGGTGGCGCTGCTGGACGAGGGGGCCAGGGAGTGGGTGGTGCGGGCGTACCTGGAGCGGCCCTGGCTGACCCGGCTGCACGCGCACACCGGCTCGCAGGGCATCCCGCTGCCGCTGATGGCGCGGGGCGTGGCGGAGGCGTACGCGCTGGCGGAGGAGATCAACGAGCGGGCCGGGCGGCGCCAGATCGACACCCTGGACATCGGCGGCGGACTGCCGGTCGACTTCACGGCCGAGGCGACCGCGCCGACGTACGCGGAGTACGCCCGGCTGCTGGCCGCCGAGGTGCCGGGGCTGTTCGACGGGCGGTACGGGCTGGTGACCGAGTTCGGCCGGTCGCTGCTGGCCAAGCACGGCACGGTGCTGGCGCGGGTGGAGTACGCCAAGAGCGCGGGCGGCCGGCCGATCGCGGTGACGCACGCGGGCGTGCAGGTGGCCGCCCGGACGGTGTACGCCCCCGCGCAGTGGCCGCTGCGGATCGCTGCGTACGACGCCGAGGGGCGGCCCAAGTCCGGGCCGGCGGTGGTGCAGGACGTGGCGGGTCCCGCCTGCTTCTCCGGGGACCTGCTCGCCGAGGGACGCGCGCTGCCCGCGCTGGAGCAGGGCGACCTGGTGGCCGTGCTGGACACCGGCGCCTATTACTTCGCCCACCACTACTCGTACAACTCCCTTGCCCGGCCCGGCATTTACGGCTTCGTGCCGGACGGTGCCGGGGGCGTGGGGTTCGCGGTCGTGCGCGAGCCGCAGACGGTGGCTCAGATCCTGGCCGAGTCCGGAGGGGCGCACGCGGACGCGCTCACCACCCTGGGTACGCACGGGAGCCGTTGACGCGGGAAGTCCGCCCGGAGGACAAAGAGCGCACGGACAGCGCACGGACAGCACACGGACAAAGGGGCCGACTTCCGCGCAACGCAGGCCAATCGGCCCACACTAGTACGCCGGACGCACGTTCCAACGGAAAATGCCAAAGCCCTCACCCGCCACGCACACGTTGCGTAGTGTCAGTGTCACTGAGCCGGAGACCCAGGCGGGGAGGGGAGCCCACGGTGCCCGGAATCGACGAATGCTTACTGGAAGCCATGCGGCTGCCCGGCGCCCGGGGGGCGGCGCTGGTGGACTGGACGAGCGGACTGGCCCTCGGCACGGTCGGCGAGGCGCCCGGCGGTGACCACGAGACCACGGCCGCCGAGGCCGCCGAACTGGCCCGGCTGGCAGCCGAGCACGGCGCCTTCTCGGCCGGGGAGAGCGAGGACGGGCGGCCACCGGTCGAGGACGTGATCGTCAGCAACCACGACAGCTATCACCTGCTGCGGTTCGTGGACACCTCCTTCGACAGCAGTGTCTTCCTCCATCTGTGGGTGGGCCGCGCGGAGGGCAACCTCGCGCTCGCCCGGATCAGGCTCGGCGAGATGGCCGACCGGCTGGTGCTGGGATGACCGTGGTGGACATACCCCCGCCACTGCCCGTGCGGGACCGGAGCGACCAGCGCGACCCGTTCGCGGGAGCCCTGTCCCCGATGCTCAGACGGCTGGCGGAGGAAGAGGCCACCGGTGTCCTCGTCCGCGAGCACGGCACGCTCTACCTGGCCCAGGGCAGAGTGGTGCACGCCGAGAGTCCGCTCGCCCCCGGCCTCGGCGTGCTCCTCACGGCCCATGGCACCCTCGCGGCGACCGCCTGGCAGCGGGCCACCGAGCACTCCGCGAGCCCCGCGGACGCCGCCCGGCTGCTGCTCGACGCCGGGCTGCTCCCCGAGGGCGCGCTGGAGCTGTGCCACCTGGACGCGCTGTACGACGCCGGGTACTTCGCCCTGGCGCCGAGCAGCACACCGGGCCGGTTCCGCTACGACGGCACGCCCCGGCTGGGCCCGCTGCCCTCGGTGCCGGTGGTGGCGCTGGAGCGGGAGACGCTGCGCCGGCGCCTGCTGCTGCACCGGCTCTGGCCCGACCCGGCCGCCGACAGCGCCCCGCTGATCCGGGCCGATCCGGTGGGCGCGGCCCAGGTCCCGCCCCGCCGCCGGGCGGTGCTGGAGCGGGTGGACGGGGTCCGTACCGCGCTGCGGATCGCCCACGACCTGGGGCGTCAGGCGTTCCACACCCTGGTGGACGTACGGCGGCTCACCGCGGACGGGCTGCTGGCGCCGGTGCCGGTGCCGACCGCGCCGGACCCGCCGCCCGCGGGGTTCCATCCACCGGCCCCGCTCACCGTCACCGACCCCGACATCGCGCTGCTGAAGAGGCTCAGGAATGCGCTGGAGGCGCTTTGAACGGCAACCGCCCGCCGAGAGGAGAGAGCTGATGCTGCCCGAATCGGACCTGGCCGCCGTCGTGGACGAGCTGCGGCGGCTGCGCGCCCGCGTACCCCAGCTCACCGGCGCCCTGGCGGCGGGCGTCGACGGCCTGGTCGTCGCCCACGACACCCCCGGTGTCGACCCCGACGGGCTGGCGGCGCTCACCGCTGCCTCGCTGGGCGTCGCCGTCCGGCTCGCCGACGCCACCGGAAACGGCGGCTTCCGGGAGCTGCTGGTGCGCGGCGAGCGCGGCTACGTCGCCACCTACGCGGCCGGGCGCACCGCGGTACTGACGCTGCTCGCGCAGGACCGGGTCAACGTCGGGCGGCTGCACCTGGAGGGCCGCCGGGCCGGGGCCCGGGTCGGGGAACTGCTCGACGCCGCCGAGGCCGAGGCCCGGCGCCGTGCGCCGGAGCGGCCCGCCCGGCCCGCGCCCGTCCGTACCCGCGCCGCCACCCGCACTCCGCGGGCCGCGGCCACCGAAACACCTACCGCAACCGAGAGTTGAACCTCCGAAAGGACAGCAGAACCATGGCGAACACCGAAACGGCACTGAAAGAGGCGCTCACCTCCATCGAGGGTGCCACCGGCGTCGCGCTCGTCGACTACACCAGCGGCATGGCGCTGGGCACGCTGGGCGGCAGCAAGACGTTCGACCTGAACGTCGCCGCCGCGGGCAACACCGACGTGATCCGCGCCAAGATGCGCACCATGGAGCACCTGGGGCTCAACGCCGAGATCGAGGACATCCTGATCACGCTGAGCGACCAGTACCACCTGATCCGGCTGTTGAAGGGCCGGGGCGGCAACGGCCTGTTCCTCTACCTGGTGCTGGACGGCCGGGCCAACCTGGCGATGGCCCGGCACCAGTTGAAGCGGATCGAGGGGGACCTGGAGGTCTGAGCTACACCGACGCCGTGGCACGGCGGCGGGCCCCGCCGGGGGTCGCGTCGCCCGCCGCGACTCCGGTGCTCCGCAGCCCCCGTACGGCCTTGCCGGCCGGGGCTCCGCCGCGCCGGTCCAGCCAGTCGACGCGTACCCAGAGGAGCGCGTCCAGCGCCCGTTCGCGGCGCCCGAGCCACCCCGCCTTCAGCCGGAGCCCGGTGCCCGCTCCGGCGAGCAGCAGACCGCCGGCCACGGGCAGGGCGAAGGCGCTGCCGAGGGCGGCGAAGAAGGCGAGCAGCAGCCACCAGCGGTGTCCCCGGCGCCAGTTGCGGGTGGTCACCGCGCGGTCCTGGAGCAGGTCGTACCGTCCCGCGCGGGTCGCACCGGCGGCGAGGGCCGCGTACCGGGGCCGGTGGGCCAGGGCCGTGACGGCGGTGGCGAGGACGAACAGCGCGGCTCCGGCCGCCGCTCCGGCCACGCGCCCGGTCAGCCCCTCCGGCACCGCGCCGAGGGCGGCCGCGAGCACCCCGAGCCTGATCAGCGGGCCCGCTCCGGCCCGTACGA
Source organism: Streptomyces sp. NPDC018263 (assembly GCF_055562575.1). Lineage (NCBI taxonomy): Bacteria > Bacillati > Actinomycetota > Actinomycetes > Kitasatosporales > Streptomycetaceae > Streptomyces > Streptomyces sp. NPDC018263. Next base: position 493,620 of record NZ_JBVHFA010000005.1, on the reverse strand, counting down.
CGACGGCCACCCGGGCCAGTCCCTGTCCACCGCGCGCCACGTCGGCCTCCCGCGTCACCGTGTCCGTTGTTCGCGCGGCAGGTTAACGAGGGAACCTGAGACGAGCCTTAGAGCGCGCCGGTCACTCCACGAAGAGCCCGCGCGCCGACGCCCGCGCGTCGAACTCCTCCAGCCGGGCCTGTGCGTCGGGCAACCCGTCGCACAGCGCCTCCAGCAGGACCCGGCCCAGCAGCATCGGCGCGCACGTGGTGTCGAAGGCGAGCCCGGTGCCGACGGCGGCGGGCAGCAGCAGGTCGGAGTACTTGGCGACCGGCGCGAACGCGGAGTCGGCCACCGTGACGATCGTCAGCCCGGCCTCCCTGGCGTAGGCGAGGGTGTCCAGCACCTCGCGCGGGTGCCGGGGCAGCGCGAAGCAGAGCAGCGCGGAGGCACCGGCCCGTACGGCGGCGTCGACGCGGTCCTGCACCATCGAGCCGCCCTCGTCGAGCAGCCGGACGTCGGGGTGGACCTTGGCCGCGAAGTAGGCGAACCCGAACGCCTGCGGGGCGGCGGCGCGCAGGCCCAGCACCGGCAGCGGGCGGGAGGCGGCCAGGACGCGGCCCGCGCGCTGGACGGGGGCGGGGTCGGCGAGGAGTTCCGCGAGGTGGCGCAGGTTCTCGATCTCGGCCTCGACGGCCTGCTGGTACTCGTTGAACGCGCCGTTGTCCGCGGCCGGTTCGGCGGGGACCACCTCGCGCAGATGGCGGCGGAGCGCCGGGTAGCCGTCGAAGCCGAGGGCGACCGCGAACCGGGTGACGGAGGGCTGGCTGACCCCGGCCAGCTCGGCCAGTTCCACGCTGGACAGGAACGGCACGTCGGCCGCGCGGCGCACCATGCTGTGCGCGATGCGGCGCTGGGTGGGCGTGAGCCGGTGCCCCTCGAAGAGCGCCTGCAACCGGTTCGCAGGGCTGTCGCTCGCGCTCATGCCGCGCTCCCCCTCCAGATGTCGTCGGGTCCCGGGCGCCCCGCGCGGAAAGTACGGAGGGTACAGCGCCGGGGCGGGGTCGGGCACCGTCACCTATTCAGCCACGGCACCCCTTGCATACCTTTATACAGCGCGGGAGGCGGCCCGTCAGTCCGCGAGCAGATCCTCCGGGGCGGACCGGGCGATGCCGGCCAGGGTGTCCAGGGCGGGGCCGAGGGCGTCGGCGGGCGGGGAGGCGAGGGCGAGGCGGACCGCGTGCGGGGCGCTGTCGCGGCGGACGGCGAAGGCGGCGGCCGGGGCGACGGCGATGCCGTGGCGGGCCGCGGCGGCGACGAAGGTGTCCGCGCGCCAGCCGTCGGGCAGCCGCCACCAGCAGTGGTAGGCGCGCGTGTCCCCGCGCACGCCGAACCCGTCGAGCCGCTGGGCCGCGAGCGCCTGCCGTACGGCCGCGTCCCGCCGCTTGTCGGCCACGAGCCGGTCGGCGGTGCCGTCGCGCTGCCAGCGCCGCATGACCTCCAGGGCGAACCGCATCGGGGTCCAGCCGCCCGAGCGCAGTGAGGTGGCCAGGGCGTCGGTGCGGGCGGGCGGTGCGACGAGGAAGCCGAGGGTGAGGCCGGGGGCGACGCGCTTGGAGAGGCTGTCGACGAGCACGGTCCGCTCAGGCAACAACGCTGCCAGCGGCGGGAGTTCGCCGCGCAGGAAGCCCCAGACGGCGTCCTCGACCACGGGGAGGTCCAGCCGGGTCAGCACCTCCGCGAGCGCGGCCCGCCGGGCGGGCGGGGCGGTGAGCGAGAGCGGGTTGTGCAGGGTCGGCTGCGTGTACACGGCGTGCAGCGGGGCGCGCCGGTGGGCCTGCTCGACGGCTTCGGGGACGAGCCCCTCGTCGTCCATGGCGAGCGGCACGAGAGTGACGCCGAGCCGGGCGGCGACCGTACGGATGACGGGGTACGTCAGCTCCTCGACCCCGAGCCGGCCGCCGGGCGGGACCAGGGCGGCGACGGCGGCGGAGACGGCCTGGCGGCCGTTCCCGGCGAACAGCACCTGGCCGGGGCCGGGACGCCAGCCGCCTCGGGCGAGCAGGTCGGCGGCGGCTTCGCGGGCGGCGGGGGTGCCTGCGGCGCCGACCGGGCGGAGGGCGTCACCGAGGATGTCGGGGCGGGTCAGCGGGGCCAGGCCCTCGGCCAGCAGGGCGGCGTGGCCGGGCAGGGTGGAGTGGTTCAGCTCCAGGTCGACGCGGGCGGCGGCCGGTTCGGTGAGGGCGGGGGCGGCGGACTCGGCTTCGGCGCGGACGTAGGTGCCCCGGCCGACCTCGCCGACGGTGAGGCCGCGGCGGGCGAGTTCGCGGTAGACGCGGGTGGCGGTGGACTCCGCGATGCCGTGCCGGCGGGCGAACGTGCGCTGCGGGGGCAGGCGGTCGCCGGGGCGGAGGGCTCCGCCGCGGATCTCCTCGGCCACGGCATCGGCCACGCTCCGGTAGTCGCTCACTCCGGCCCCCTTTCACGACATTGCCCCGAGAACAATAGCGGCTATTGCACCGAGAATTGACGGCTCATAGCCTCAAGGCAATACCGCTCAAGCACCCGGCTCAAGCACCCGACGGGGGGACTCTTCCATGCTCATCGAGCCCAGCGCCGCCCTGGGGGTGACGGTGGTGGCCCTCGGGATGGTCCTCACCCCGGGCCCGAACATGATCTACCTGGTCTCCCGCAGCATCACCCAGGGCAGACGCGCCGGGCTCATCTCCCTCGGCGGGGTGGCCCTCGGCTTCGTCGCCTACCTGCTGGCGGCGAACCTCGGCCTCTCGGTGCTCTTCCTCGCGGTGCCGGAGCTGTACGTCGCGGTGAAGCTGGCCGGCGCGGGATACCTCGCGTACCTGGCCTGGTCGGCGCTGCGGCCGGGCGGCGTCTCGGTCTTCGCCCCGCGCGAGGTCCCGCCGGACTCCCCCCGCAGGCTCTTCACGATGGGCCTGATGACGAATTTGCTCAACCCCAAGATCGCCATCATGTACCTGTCCCTGATCCCCCAGTTCGTCGACCTGGACCGGGGTCACGTCCTCACCCAGGGCCTCCTCCTGGGCGCCTGCCAGATCGCCGTGAGCGTCGCGGTGAACCTGGCCATCGTCCTGGCAGCCGGCACCATCGCCACGTTCCTGTCCCACCGCCCGTCCTGGCTGAAGCTCCAGCGCTACGCGATGGGCACGGTCCTGGGAGCCCTGGCCATCACCTTGGCGGCGGACACGTCGGGGCCGGGCGCGGCGGGCTGAGACCCCCGTGGAAGAACATTCGCGGGGACCGCCGCACCCCCGGTGAAGGGGGGCGGGACGACGGCGGTCCCCGCGAAGGACGCGGGTCGGGTCAGGCCCGGGCGCGTCCGAGGCGCCGTGGGAGGTCCGGGAGCCGCTCCGGAGTTTCCTGGGCGCCGTTCGGCGCCGACACGGGCGGGGAGCCGCTCCCACCCTTGCCGACGCCCCTACTGTGCCGGGCCCGTGTTAAGCACGTGCTGCGCGCACGTGACACGCTCGTGCCGCTTGGACCACGGCCCGGTCAAGGGCGCTCAGTGATGGGCGCCCTTGGCGAGGAAGGACAGCAGGTCCTGGCGGCTGACGACGCCGGTCGGCTTGCCCTCGACCAGGACGATCGCCGCGTCCGCCGCGCCGAGCACCGTCATCAGGTCGCCCACCGGCTCGCCGGAGCCGACCTGCGGCAGCGGGGCCGACATGTGCTTCTCCAGGGCGTCGCCGAGCGAGGCCCGCTGGGAGAACAGGGCGTCCAGCAGCTCCCGCTCCACGACCGAGCCGACGACCTCGGCGGCCATCACGTCCGGGTGACCGGCGCCCGGCTTCACGACCGGCATCTGCGAGACGCCGTACTCGCGCAGCACCTCGATGGCCTGGCCGACGGTCTCCTCGGGGTGCATGTGGACCAGGGACGGGATGACACCGCCGGCCTTGTCCTTGAGCACGTCGGCGACACGGGCGCTGGGGCCCTCGTCCTCCAGGAAGCCGTAGTCGGCCATCCACTCGTCGTTGAAGATCTTCGACAGGTAGCCGCGGCCGCTGTCCGGGAGCAGGACGACGACCACGTCGTCCGGGCCGAGGTCCTCGGCGACGCGCAGCGCGGCGACGACCGCCATGCCGCAGGAGCCGCCGACGAGCAGGCCCTCCTCCTTGGCGAGGCGGCGGGTCATCTGGAAGGCGTCCTTGTCGGAGACCGCCACGATCCCGTCGGCCACGTTCCGGTCGTAGGCGGACGGCCAGAAGTCCTCGCCGACGCCCTCGATCAGGTACGGGCGGCCCGAGCCGCCGGAGTAGACGGAGCCCTCCGGGTCGGCGCCGATGACCTTGACCTTGCCGTCGCTGGCGTCCTTCAGGTAATTGCCGGTGCCGGAGATGGTGCCGCCGGTGCCGACGCCCGCGACGAAGTGGGTGATCTTCCCCTCCGTCTGCTCCCACAGCTCGGGGCCGGTCGAGTGATAGTGCGAGAGCGGGTTGTTCGGGTTGGAGTACTGGTCCGGCTTCCACGCGCCCGGCGTCTCACGGACCAGCCGGTCGGACACGTTGTAGTAGGAGTCCGGGTGCTCGGGGTCCACGGCGGTCGGGCAGACCACGACCTCGGCGCCGTAGGCGCGCAGCACGTTGATCTTGTCCATGCTGACCTTGTCGGGGCACACGAAGATGCACTTGTACCCCTTCTGCTGCGCCACGATGGCGAGCCCGACACCGGTGTTGCCGCTGGTCGGCTCGACGATCGTGCCTCCGGGCTTCAGCTCCCCGCTCGCCTCGGCCGCCTCGATCATGCGCAGCGCGATGCGGTCCTTCACGGAACCGCCGGGGTTGAAGTACTCCACCTTGGCCAGGACGGTGGCCTGGATGCCCTCGGTCACGTTGTTGAGCCTCACCAGCGGGGTGTTGCCGACGAGGCTGATCATCGAGTCGTGGAAATGCACCGTTGTCTCCGGTTGCTTGCAAAAAACTGTGGTCGTCGTGGTTGTGCCAGCCTACGGCCAGCGGGAGGAGATGCGGACGGCCCTTCACTCAGTGTGGAGATTGGCGCACATGCCGTACGGGGCAAGGAGTGGGTACGGCTACGAGGAGGTGGCGGCGACGCATGACGAGCATGTCGAGGGCGAGAGTGGCCCGGCGCATCGCGGCCGGGGCGGCGTACGGCGGTGGCGGGGTCGGACTGGTGGGGGCGGCCGCCGTCGGACTGCTGCTGACGGAGATGCGGATGGCGCGGCGCCATGTGAACAACGGTGGCTCGGGCGGCCGGGTCCCCCTGGCGGACGGTGTGTACGGCGCGGGGTACGGGCGGTTCGGCGAGCCCCCGCTGCGGCTGGCGATGCTGGGCGACTCCACGGCCGCCGGGCAGGGCGTGCACCGGGCGGGCCAGACACCGGGCGCACTGCTGGCGTCCGGGCTGGCGGCGGTGGCGGAGCGGCCTGTGTCACTGCGCAACGTCGCCCTGCCGGGCGCCACCTCGGACGACCTGGAACGGCAGGCGGCGCTGGTGCTGGCCGCCCCGATCACCGCGCCCGACATCTGCGTGATCATGATCGGCGCCAATGACGTCACCCGCCGCATCCCGCCCACCCGCTCGGTCCGGCACCTGTCGGCGACGGTACGGCGGCTGCGCTCGGCCGGTGCCGAGGTGGTCGTCGGCACCTGTCCCGACCTCGGCACCATCGAGCCGGTGCGGCAGCCGCTGCGCTGGCTGGCCCGGCGCGCCTCGCGGCAGTTGGCGGCGGCGCAGACCATCGGCGCGGTGGAGCAGGGCGGCCGGACGGTGTCGCTGGGCGACCTGCTGGGCCCGGAGTTCGCGGCCAACCCCCGCGAGCTGTTCGGCCCGGACCACTACCACCCCTCGGCCGAGGGGTACGCGACGGCGGCGATGGCGGTGCTGCCCACCCTCTGCGCGGCGCTCGGCCTGTGGCCGGCCGAGGAGGAGGGCCCGGACGCCTCGCGCCGGGAGGGCTTCCTGCCGGTGGCCCGCGCGGCCGCCGAGGCGGCGTCGGAGGCGGGTACGGAGGTCGCGGCGGCGATGCCGACCGGGCCGCGCGGCCCGTGGGCGCTGCTCAAGCGGCGCCGGCGCCGCCGGGTCCGGGAGACGGAACCGGTCACGCCCTCTGGCTGAAGCGGCCGGGCGGTGTGACACTGGCCAAGCAAGCGCTTAGACAATTGCGGCCAGTGTCACACCGCCGCACCGGTGACCCGGACCATACGTACGGGTAACTTCCGACTCGGCCCTGCCCGAATTCCCGTAAGCCTCTGGAGCCGTGATGCCCGAAGCCGTCATCGTGTCGACCGCCCGCTCCCCCATCGGCCGCGCCTTCAAGGGCTCCCTGAAGGATCTGCGGCCGGACGACCTCACCGCCACGATCATCCAGGCGGCGCTCGCCAAGGTCCCCGAGCTGGACCCCAGGGACATCGACGACCTGATGCTCGGCTGCGGCCTGCCCGGCGGCGAGCAGGGCAACAACCTCGGCCGGATCGTGGCCGTGCAGATGGGCATGGACCACCTGCCGGGCTGCACGATCACCCGTTACTGCTCCTCCTCGCTCCAGACCTCCCGCATGGCGCTGCACGCCATCAAGGCGGGCGAGGGCGACGTCTTCATCTCGGCCGGTGTCGAGATGGTCTCCCGCTTCACCAAGGGCAACTCCGACAGCCTGCCGGACACGCGCAACCCGTTCTTCGCCGAGGCCGAGGCCCGCACCGCGGCCGTCGCCGAGCAGGAGGGCACCACCTGGCACGACCCGCGCGAGGACGGCCTGGTCCCGGACGCCTACATCGCCATGGGCCAGACCGCGGAGAACCTGGCCCGGCTCAAGGGCATCAGCCGCCGCGAGATGGACGAGTTCGGCGTCCGCTCGCAGAACCTCGCCGAGGAAGCCATCAAGAACGGCTTCTGGGAGCGCGAGATCACCCCGGTCACGCTGCCCGACGGCACCGCGGTCGGCAAGGACGACGGCCCGCGCGCGGGCGTCAGCCTGGAGGGCGTCGAGGGCCTGAAGCCGGTGTTCCGCCCCGACGGCCTGGTCACCGCGGCCAACTGCTGTCCGCTGAACGACGGCGCCGCCGCCCTGGTCATCATGAGCGACACCAAGGCCCGCGAGCTGGGCCTGACCCCGCTCGCCCGCATCGTCTCCACCGGTGTCTCCGGCCTGTCCCCCGAGATCATGGGCCTCGGCCCGGTCGAGGCGAGCAAGCAGGCGCTGAGCCGCGCCGGTCTGGGCGTCGGCGACATCGACCTGGTCGAGATCAACGAGGCGTTCGCCGCCCAGGTGATCCCCTCCTACCAGGAGCTGGGCATCGACCTGGACCGGCTGAACGTCAACGGCGGTGCCATCGCGGTCGGCCACCCCTTCGGCATGACCGGCGCCCGCATCACCGGCACGCTGATCAACTCCCTGCAGTTCCACGACAAGCAGTTCGGTCTGGAGACCATGTGCGTCGGCGGCGGTCAAGGCATGGCCATGGTCATCGAGCGCCTGAGCTGAACCCCTTTTGATCGACCCTCGGTGACCGTCTCCGCACGGTCGGTCGAGAACGGCCCAGAACCCGGTAAAGCCCCCTGGTTCTGGGCCGTTTTGTGATCCAATCTCCCCCAGGGTGTGACCTATCTCGCTCGCTGGGGGAATCGGCGCAGGTCAGTGCCGTGAGCCGAGTGACACCTGAGGCCGCCGAGGCCAAAACCCTGTCCGTTTCGTGACGTTACGCACTGACAGGCGGTCAGTCCACCCTTCAAGCTGAGGTAGGAAGTCGGGGGTCGACTTTGAACCTGGGAGTACGTCAGTGAGCGCCATGTCCATCGCCCTGCTGCTCACCACGGCCGCCACGGGCGCCGTGGGCGTCGCCGTCCTGTGCACCGTGCTGCGGCTGCGCCGCCAGCTCGCCGAGCTGCACACCCAGCTCGCCGCGAACCAGGCGGCGGAGATCCGCGCGCTGCTGCCCGCGGCCCGCACCACCGCCGACGCGGAGGAGATACGCGAGGCCGTGGCCGCCGCGCTCGCCGAGGAGCGGGAGCGCGAGCTGGCCGAGGCCCGCGCCTTCTGGGCCGCGCAGGAGGTCCGCGACCTCTCCGACGCCCCGCCCCCGCTGTACGGCCTGGACGCCGACACGTTCCTGCCCCGCGCCTCCGACTTCGCCGGCCTGGAGCCGGTGTCGGAGCCGGCCACCGAGCCGGACGAGTTCGCCGGCGACTCCCCCGAGCTGGCCGCGGCCCGCCGCCGCCACCCCTCGCACCCGGACTTCGTCCCCGTGCAGTCCCCGGTGGGCGACGAGGAGGACCGCGCCGTCACCGTCCTGGAGCGGCTCTCCATGGAGGGCACCGCCCTCGCCGACGTCCGCCCCGGCCCGCTGGGCACGCTCGATGTCTACGTCTTCGCCGACGGCACCACGCTGTGCATGACGCCGGGCCACCGCGAGACCGCCGAACGGCTGGCCGCCGCGCTCCAGGAGGGCGAGGCCCCCTGTCTGCTGGGCGGCTCGGGCATCTCCGGCGCCTTCACCCTGACCTTCGCCTGCGGCGAGGAGACGGTGTACGTCCTCGCCGACCGGGTCATCGCCTCGCTGTAGGCCCCGCCCCTCAGACACCGGCCCGCTTGCGGGCCTCCTCGACCAGCTCGACCGCCTCCGCGAGCTGGTCCTCGCCCCGCAGCGCGACCGCCAGGTCGTGCCCGGCCACCGTGATCTGGTCGGCCGCCGCGAACATCCCGGCGTCCGGCATCTCCCGCGGCTCACTGCCCGGCTCCTCCAGCTCCTGCGCCCGCCGCGCCAGCTCCCGCGCCACCGCCAGCGCCTCGGCGGCCGCGCCGCGCTGCAGCCGGCTCTGCGGGGCGGCCCGCAGCCGGTCGGCGAAGAGTTCCACTGCTTTGGTCAGGGGCGTCGTATCCAGCACGCGCCGAGCGTAACGCGGGCACTGTTGCCAAGCGGCCCGTGCTCGGGCACGGTGACCTGAAGGACCGGCCTTAAATTCCCCTTGTGTCCGGAGGCGCCGATGTCCCAAGTCTTCTCCGAGGAGACCCACCGCAACCTGCTCGCCCGCATCCCGCACTGCACCGGCCGTGAAGTCGCCGACTGGCTGCGCGCCGTCGACGAGGGGCCTTCCCTCTTCCGCTTCGAGGACAAGGTCAACTGGCTCCGGCACGAGCACAACCTCGCGTACGGCCACGCCAAGGCCCTCGTCCACGAGTACGACCTGAGGAGGGCCGCGCGGAAGCTGGGCTGACCCGGCCCGCACATGCCAAAGGGCCCCCGGTGCGCGTGCACCGGGGGCCCTCCGTCGCGCCGGGGCGCTAGTCGTTGTTGCTGAAGATGGCGACCAGGCGCAGCATCTCCAGGTAGATCCAGACCAGGGACACGGTGAGTCCGAAGGCGGCGAGCCAGGACTCCTCGCGCGGGGCGCCGTAGGCGATGCCGTCCTCGATCTGCTTGAAGTCCAGCGTCAGGAAGAACGCGCCGAGCAGGATCGCGATGACACCGACGATCGCGCCCAGCGGGCCCATGCCGCGCAGACCGCCGTCCGGGGCGATGCCGAACGCGACCAGCAGCAGGTTCACCACCATGGCCAGCACGAACGCGATGGCGATGGCCATGCCGATCCGGGCGTACCGGGCGGTGACGCGAATCCAGCCGGCCTTGTAGACCAGCAGGGTGGCGGCGGAGACCGCCATGGTGCCGAGCACCGCCTGGAAGGGGGCGCCGCTCCAGCGGCTGTTGTACATCTCGCTGATGACCCCGAGGAAGACGCCCTCGAAGGCCGCGTATCCCAGGATCAGCGCGGGCGACGGCTTGCGCTTGAAGCTCTGCACCAGCCCCAGGACCATGGCGACGAGCGCGGACCCGAAGGCCAGCGCGAAGCTGGTCGGGGAGACCGGCAGCAGCGCCCAGGCGAGCACCGCGCCGAGGACGACGACGCCCAGCGTGGTCGCCGAGCGGACGATCACGTCGTCCATCGTCATCCGGCCGGCCGCGGGCGGAGCCTGCGGCGGCGCACCCTGGCCGACGGTGGTCTGCGCGTACGGGTTCTGCGCGTACGGGTTCTGGCCGTACGGGTTGCCCTGCGCGTACCCGGCCTGCGGTGCGATGTCGAAGCCTGCGTAGCCGTTGTCGCGGCCGAACCCTCGGCGCGAGAAGACCGGGTTGCTGCTCCTCATTTCACTCCTCCATGGCTGCCGTGCGCAGCCTTGGCTCAAGAGTAATGGATTGGCAAAGGACCGTCAGTGCTCCTCAAGGAGGATCTTTCCTTCGCCGTGCTTGACCAACGCACCACGCGGGAGCCATGTTCCCGGCCCGGTCGTTTTATATGCGCAGGCCCGCGCGGAAGAGGCCGGCCGCCGGTCCCCGCGGGAGGCGCTCACGGGAACCGGCGGCCGGCCGGGAAGGACGGTCAGGCAGGGGGTCAGTGGCCCGGCCAGCCGTCCAGTCGGCGGTGCAGGGTGACGTCCGGCTTCTCGGTGCCCTTGGGCGCCTCGGCCACGGCCGTCCGGAGGATGCCGTTCACCTCGCCCGCGAGGGCGTCCACCCGCGTCCGCAGCTCGGTGGCGGGCAGCGTGGACCGGGTCAGCGCGTCCAGCCTGCGGTGGATGTCGGCCAACTGGCGGCGGGCCCCGGCGTCCAGGGTGAGCCGGTGGGGCGTGGAGACGACGAACTGGTAGGCGCCGGCCAGGGTCTGGCAGCCGTCGCAGTACTTGTTGGCCGCGTCGCTGACGTTGACCGCCTTCAGGTGGTGCGCGTCCCCGGCGACCGTGACGATCTGGAAGGACAGCGCGACCGAGCGGCAGTGGTCGTCCACCGAGCAGCCCACGGAGACCGCGCGCGCCTGGTTGCGCACGGAGGTCGCGTCGACCTTACCGAACTGGCGGATGGTGAAGGAGTCGCGGGCCTGGGTGTGGTGGAGCCGGTTGGCGCCTGTGAACACGCTGTCCGACACCACCGCGGCGGACCTGGCGGGCCCGGTCGCGGCGTGCGCCGGCACGGCGGTGGCCACGCCCGCGGCCCCGGCGGCGAGAAGGACGGTACGGACGGCCCGCCCGTTGAACGGACCGCTGCGTGGTTTCCGGTGGCTGCTCATGGGTTCTCTCCCGAGGAATGAAGGACGTGCTGATGAGGGGCCGCGATGGGGGAAGGGAGGACGACACCAGGACGGCGGACCGCCGCCGCGGTGGCGTCGCGGGTCCGGCTACCGGCGCGGACCGGTCCCCGTCCGGTCAGGACGTGGACACCGGGGCCGGTGGACCGCTGGTGGGCGGCTCCGTCGTGGGCGCGGTCGAAGGCGTCGGCGTGGCGCTCTCCGACGGGACCGACGACGTCTCCGTGACCGGGGGCGGCGGCTGCTGCGGGGACGGGTCGCCGCCCGGCGCCGCGCCGGTGCTGCTCTCGCTCTGCCGGGGTCCGTCCCCGCCGCGCGTCGGCTTGTCCGGTGCCGTCGACGCGGCGGCGGACGACTGCGGCGCGGAGGCCGAGGCGCCGTCCGAGGCGCCGGCGCCCGGATCGCCCGGCCCGCCCTTGGCCGGCGCTCCCGGCGGGACGGACGGCTCGCCGGAGGCCGCGCCCGGCCCGCCGGATTTGCCTTCCGGACCGGCGCCCGGTGTGGAGGCGTCCGGGGACGGCGGTGGTGTGGTGGGCACCCCCGGCTGGAGGATCGGCGCGATGGGCGGCTTCTTCGGCAGCGGCTGCGGGGTCGCCCCGGACATCCAGGCGTAGGCGAGGCCGCCGAGCCCGGCGAGCAGCAGCCCGCACAGCGCGACGCGCAGCGCGGGCCGCCCGGCCGTGGAGCGCTTGGCGAGCCGGAACAGCCGGCCGCCGATCTTCACGGTGAGGTAGAGGACACCGGCCATCGGGAACAGCAGCATCAGCGTGCCGAGCACCCCGACGAGGCCGGGCAGCACATCCCCGTGAGCGAACGCCGACCCCGTGCCGGTGACCTGCTCGGTGAGCGAGCGGATCATCGTGCTGACGATCCGGGGCAGGTTCCACAGCCCGTAGCCCAGCTCCCCGATGATCAGCGGCACCATGGTCAGCACCCAGGTGGCGACGATGGTGCGCGTGGACTTCTTCAGCCCCGCGACCTCCTGGCGGGCCGACCGGCCCCGCTCCCCCGGCACCAGGGAGAGCAGGATCGGCTTGATCTTGCCGTACAGGTCCGGGACGCCCGCGAGGTCGCCCAGGATGTAGTAGCCGTCCAGGCGGACGGCGGGCATGAGCTGTTCCAGGATCTCGAAGTGGCCGAGGTAGACCGCGGCCAGGAAGAACTGCTCCCCGGTGGCGAAGTAGGCGCCGGCCATGGCCAGCATGAAGACGACGTTGAAGTACACCCCGCCGAAGTCGGTGCGGATGCGCCCGGCCTTGCTGATCCGGTAGACGTCGGTGACATCGGTGTACATCGACGGCCAGATGAGGAAGAGCCCGCAGCCGATGCAGCCGGGTCTCGCCCCGCCGTACCGGCACGCGGAGGCGTGGCCGAACTCGTGGAAGACGAGCGAGGCCACGGTGAGCACGAAGACCAGCAGGATGAGCACCGGCTGGTCCAGCACCTCCAGCACCGGCTCGATCGCGCCGAAGAAGCCGAACAGCCAGACGTCCATGACGACGGCCGCCAGCAGCACCGCCGCGACCACCACCGGCCGGTGCAGCCAGGTCAGCGACCTGGCGATCCGGGCGGTGCGCCGCTCGTCGAAGATGACCCGGTGGCCCTTGAGGGCGAGCAGCAGGTCGGAGCGCGGGGCGTCGACCTCGTCGCTCTCCTGGCCCTCCGGGACCGTCACGCCCAGCGGGTCGAGCTTGTTCTCCACGAGGTAGCGGATGTTCTCCCCGCTGACCTCGCGGCCGAAGCGGGCGCTGACCCGGTGGGCGATCGTGTCGTCGTCGCGGACCCCGTCGACGGACGACGCCACCAGGTACAGCAGCCGCGAGAGCTGCACGACCTGCCCGTCCCCCCGACGGGCGATGTACTTGGGCTCGGTGAAGCCCGAGCCCTGGTACTCACCGTGCAGCCGCAGCCCCGCGCTGAGCCGCGGGACGGGCCGGGCCGGCACCCCGGCCGCCGGCAGGCTGCCGGTCGCCACCTGCTCGTACGTCACCGGCCAGCCACCGGGTCCGGGCAGCGGTCCGGTGTCGTAGAGCGTGGTCGTGCCGTTCCCCAGCACCGTCACCTGTGGTCTCCCCCCACATCGATGCCGCACCGATGCCACGTCGGTGCCGCCGCACCGCCGCGCTTCCCCCGGCATGACCGGGGGCGGACCGCCCCGCACTCGGGCGCGGTCCGCCCCCGTGACCGCCGTCGCGGCGGTGGTGCTACTGCTTGACGCTGATCGTCTGTCCGGCCTGCGACTGGGCGTCCGACCACAGCGAGTGGTCGTTGAGCGCGGCGGACTGGTTGGCGGCCTCGATGTTGGCCACGTGCTTGGTGACGTTGACCGTCTTGTTGAAGCTGAACTTCAGCTTGCCCAGGGCCTCGCGGCCCGGCAGCAGCTCGGCGGACTCGGCGTCCAGGTCGCGCATGTCCATGCTCATGGTGGTGTTCCCCTCTTACCGTGCTTGTCGTGCTTGGCTTGCCTGGTGCTTCCCGACGGTCCGGGCTACTGGCTGACGCTGATGGCCTGCGAGGCGCCGGAGCTGGCGACGGACCACGCCGAGTGGTCGTTGAGCGCGGCCGACTGGTTGGCCGCCTCGATGTGGGCGACGTGCTTGGTGACGTTCACCGTCTTGCCGAAGCTGAACTTCAGCTTGCCGAGGGCCTCGCGGCCGGGCAGCAGTTCGGCGGACTCGGCCTCGAGCTCGTGGGCGTCCATCATGGTGATTCCCCCTCGGGAAATGGGCATTTCCGGTCGGACCGAGTCAGGTTCCCCCCGGACTCTGTCCAACTTGGTCGGACGTACTGTCCAACGAGATTGGACACTAGGCCCTCGCGGCGGCTGCCCGCAACCCTTTTGGGTCATCACTCTTTCGGCGGGTCGGCTACTCGCCCGTAGACTCCCTCCCGACAGGGACGTGCGGCCGAGCGGCGAGCAGGACGAGCAGGAGGTGACCAACGGTGGCCAACGCACTGCAGCAGTTGATCCGCGAGCGCCTGGACCGCGAGGGCTGGTCCTACGGCGAAGTGGCACGTCGCGGCGGCGTCCCCCGCTCCACCGTCCACCACCTGGCCACCACCGAGCGCGTGGTGCGCATGCCTCAGGCCGGCACCCTGGAGGGTCTCGCCAAGGGGCTCGAACTCCCGCTGGACACCGTCCGCCGGGCGGCCGCCGAGGCGTGCGGCATCCATGTGTACGGCAGCGGAGCCGGTGCGGACGACGCCCCGGCCACGCCCCGCTCCGGCGACCCCGAGGTGGACCTGCTGATCGCCAGCGTGCAGCGGCTGTCGTCCGACGACCGCAGACACGTCACCGCGCTGGTGGAGTCCCTGCTCGGCCGGGCGGCGAAGCCGGAACAGCGGGACTGAGCCCCGTACCGGGGCGCGACGCGGAGTGTCCGGGCGGCGCCCCGAGGCGGCCGTGCTTCCGTCAACTCGGAAAAAGAAAGCAACTCCACCCGAACAGGCCGAGATCCCCCGCTAGTCTCTCGTCCTGCCCGAGGAGCGAGAGCCGCACGACCACGGGCCCTTGGGGGGAACGTGTTGTTGGTGCATGGCGGCCCGGCCACCGCGGTGGTCCGGGGCCCGGACGGCGAGTCCGTCGTCCTCCTGTCCGGCGAACTCCCCGAGGTCCTCACCGACCAGGCGGTCCACGAGCTCCTCGACCTCGCCGCGGCCATCCTGGACACCGCCGAACTGGCCCTCTTCCGCACCTGCCTGGACACCCTGCGCGCGAACGGCATGCGAGCGGGCCGCAGCATCGAGGTCGACGGCGCGGTGCTCACGGTGTACGAGGGCTGAGCCGACGGCCTCGGCCGGCCCGTCACGACAAGGAATGTGCCCGGAGCCGGACTCGAACCGGCACGCCCGCGAAGGGGCAGCGAGGTTTAAGCTCGCCGTGTCTGCATTCCACCATCCGGGCAGGCCGTGGGCTCCGCATTCGAGATCCAGAGCCTATCGGGAGGGCTCACTCGGACAGCGGAAAAAACGGACCGACGTTGTCTTATTTTATTGATGTCTGAGGGTGCATCAGACCACGGAACGAGCCATCCGCACTTGCCAACAGCCTGCCGGGACGCCCACGCACCCGTACGCGGAATGACGGAATTTCACCTACCGAACAAGGGCGGTCCCCCTGTTCCTGGTGGTACGCCCCCTCAGGGTCGGCCGTCCTCCCCAGGTATGACACGGAGCGGCTCCGTCCGACCGGAGTCGCGGTAGGGAACGGGAACAGCGGCTGACCGAATGGCCGCCGGGAACGGGAACGATGGGAACAGACCCCCGAGACCCGTCCGACAGGAGCCCCACCCCGTGACCACCACACCCACCACCGGCAGGACCACCGCCGTGGCCGCGCGCGCCGCGGAGCTGTCGAAGATCTACGGGCAGGGTGAGACCCGAGTGGTCGCCCTGGACCGGGTCTCCGTCGACTTCCGGCAGGCCGAGTTCACCGCGATCATGGGCCCGTCCGGCTCCGGCAAGTCCACGCTGATGCACTGCGTTGCCGGACTGGACTCCTTCTCCTCCGGCTCGGTGCGCATCGGCGAGACCGAACTGGGCTCGCTGAAGGACAAGCAGCTCACACGGCTGCGCCGGGACAAGATCGGCTTCATCTTCCAGGCGTTCAACCTGCTCCCGACGCTGACCGCGCTGGAGAACATCACGCTGCCGATGGACATCGCGGGCCGCAAGCCCGACAAGGAGTGGCTGGACCGCGTCATCGGCATGGTGGGCCTGTCCGGGCGCCTCACGCACCGCCCCTCCCAGCTCTCCGGCGGCCAGCAGCAGCGCGTCGCCGTGGCCCGCGCGCTGGCCTCCAAGCCGGAGATCATCTTCGGTGACGAGCCGACCGGAAACCTCGACTCCCGCTCCGGCGCCGAGGTGCTGGGCTTCCTGCGCAACTCGGTGCGCGAACTGGGCCAGACGGTGGTCATGGTGACCCACGACCCGGTCGCCGCCGCCTACGCGGACCGGGTGGTCTTCCTCGCCGACGGCCGGATCGTGGACGAGGTCCAGGACCCGACGGCCGACTCGGTCCTCGACCTGATGAAGCGCTTCGACGCGAAGGGCCGTACGAGCTGATGTTCCGCACCGCGCTGCGCAACGTCCTCGCGCACAAGGCCCGGCTGATGATGACGGTGCTCGCCGTCATGCTCGGCGTCGCCTTCGTGTCCGGGACGCTGGTCTTCACCAACACCCTCTCCCGCGCCTTCGAGAACAGCTCCGCCCAGGGCTTCGACGGCGTCGACGTGGCCGTACGGGCCAAGCACCAGGCCGCCGACGGCGACCGGGTCGGCTCCACCCCGGACCTGACCCCGGCGCTCCTCGCCAAGGCCGAGAAGGTGCCCGGCGCCGCCTCCGCCACCGGTGTGGTCAGCGGCTTCACCGCGCTGGCCGACAAGCACGGCAAGCTGGTCGGTGACGGCTGGCAGTCCATGGGCGGCAACTACTGGGGTACCGAGGACCCCCGGTACAAGCTCGTCTCCGGCCACGCCCCGCACGGCAAGGGCGAGTTGCTGATCGACTCCGAGACCGCCCGCCGCACCGGCTACGACGTCGGTGACACCGTCCGCCTCTCGGTCGACGGCCCGGTCCTCACCCCGCGCGTGGCCGGCGTCTTCACCACCGACGACGGCAACGTGGCCGCGGGCGGCAGCCTCACCCTCTTCGACACGCCCACCGCGCAGACCCTGCTCGGCAAGAAGGGCACGTACGACGAGATCGACGTGACCGCCGCGCCCGGCACCAGCCAGAGCGCCCTCAAGGCCGCCCTGGACAAGGCACTCCCGAGGGGTCAGGTCAGCACCACCACCGGCGAGCAGCTCGCCGCCGACCAGGCCGAGCAGATCTCCTCCTCGATGAGCGGTCTGCGCCAGGCGCTGCTGGTGTTCGCGGGTATCGCCCTGTTCGTCGGCACCTTCATCATCGCCAACACCTTCACCATGCTGGTCGCCCAGCGCACCAAGGAACTCGCCCTGCTGCGCGCGGTCGGCGCCTCGCGCGGCCAGGTCACCCGCTCGGTGCTGACCGAGGCGCTCGCCGTCGGCACGGTCGCGGGCGTGGCGGGTCTGGCCGCCGGTGTCGGCATCGGCGCCGGACTGCGCGCCCTGCTGAACTCCTTCGGCGCGAGCATGCCGGACGGGCCGCTGGTGGTCACGCCGGGCACGGTCGTCGCCGCGCTCGCCGTCGGCATCGTCATCACCGTGCTCGCCGCCTGGCTGCCCGGCCGCCGGGCGGCGAAGATCCCGCCGGTCGCGGCGATGAGCAGCGTGCACGCGACCGCCACCACCCGCTCGCTGGTGGTGCGCAACACGATCGGCATCCTGTTCGCGGCGGCCGGCGCGGCCGTGGTGCTCGCGGCCACCACCATGAACACCGACACGGGCCAGGGCGCGATGGGCCTCGGCGCGGTCCTGCTGATCATCGGCGTGTTCGTGCTGACCCCGCTGCTGTCCCGCCCGCTGATCGCGGCGGCCGCCCCGCTGCTGCGCCTGTTCGGCGTCTCGGGCCGCCTGGCCCGGCAGAACGCGGTGCGCAACCCGCGCCGTACGGCGGCCACCGCGTCCGCGCTGATGATCGGCCTGACCCTGATCACCGGCATGACGGTGATGGCGGGCAGCCTCCAGAAGTCGGTCGACAAGATGGCCGCCGCCTCGATCCGCGCGGACTACGTCGTCTCCATGGCCAACCACACCCCGCTCTCCCCGAACGTGGCCACCAGACTGGCCGCCACCGACGGGGTCACCGCGTCGAGCCCGCTGCGCAACGGCGCCTCCCGCATCGGCGGCGAGACCGAGTACCTGACCGGTGTCACCGGTTCGGCGATCGGCGAGCTGACCGACCTGAAGGTGCGGCAGGGCACGTTCGACGTGTCCGGCGACCGGATCGTGGTGGACGCCGAGCGGGCCGAGGAGCACGGCTGGAAGGCCGGTTCGAAGCTGACCGCGCACTTCGAGGACGGCAAGCAGGCCACGCTGACCGTCGCCGGGGTGTACGAGGGCAACGAGATGATCCGCGGGATCATGATCGACGACAAGACGCTCACCCCGCACCTGCGCGCCCCGGCCG
The DNA here is from genome assembly GCF_055562575.1 of Streptomyces sp. NPDC018263. NCBI lineage: Bacteria > Bacillati > Actinomycetota > Actinomycetes > Kitasatosporales > Streptomycetaceae > Streptomyces > Streptomyces sp. NPDC018263. The sequence continues at coordinate 475,518 of NZ_JBVHFA010000005.1, read as the reverse complement.
ACATGCAGGTCCTGGTCCGCACGGCGGACGGCGCCTCGGACGCGACCAAGGACCGGCTGGCCAAGGCCCTCGGCTCCAACCCGGCGATCCAGGTGCAGGACAAGCAGGACATCACCGACGGCATCGCCAAGATCTTCACGCTGATGCTGAACCTGGTCTACGGCCTGCTCGGCATGGCCGTGGTGGTCGCGGTGCTCGGTGTCATCAACACGCTGGCCATGTCGGTGTTCGAGCGCTCCCAGGAGATCGGGATGCTGCGCGCCATCGGCCTGGAGCGCGGTTCGGTGAAGCGGATGGTCCGCCTGGAGTCCCTGGTGATCTCGCTGTTCGGCGGGGTGCTGGGCATCGGGCTCGGCGTGTTCTTCGGCTGGGCGGCCGGTGAGCTGCTGGGCACGAAGATGGCGACGTACGAGCTGGTGCTGCCCTGGTCCCGGCTGGTGCTGTTCCTGCTGCTGGCGGCCCTGGTGGGCGTGCTGGCGGCGCTGTGGCCGGCCCGGCGCGCGGCCCGGCTGAACGTGCTCGGCGCGATCAAGGCCGAGTAGCCCCCGGGCAGTCGTGGGGCCCCGTTCCGGGTTCGGAGCGGGGCCCCACTGCCGTCTGTCAGGAGTTCCAGGTGCGGGTGCGCGCCGGGAGACCCGAGGTGCCGGACTCCGGGGTGCGGACGGCCAGGACCTGGTTGACGCCGATCTGGTTGCGCTCGAAGGCCAGCGCGGAGGCGGCCATGTACAGCCGCCACACGCGGGACCGGCCGAACCCGGCGAGCCGGGTGGCGCGGGCCCAGTCGCCCTCCAGGTTGGTCACCCAGGCGCGCAGGGTGCGGCCGTAGTGCTCGCGCAGCGACTCCACGTCCCGCACCTCGAACCCGGCGCGCTCCAGCATGGTGACGGTGGTGCCCAGCGGCGCGAGTTCGCCGTCGGGGAAGACGTAGGAGTCGATGAACGCGTCCACCTCGTACGCCGTCTCGTCCTGCTGGGGGCGGCGGGCGATCTGGTGGTTGAGCAGGCGTCCGCCGGGCTTGAGCAGGCCGTACAGGTCGCGGGCGTAGTCCAGGTAGCGTTCGGCGCCGACGTGTTCGGCCATGCCGATGGAGGAGATCGCGTCGTAGGGGCCGTCGCGGACGTCGCGGTAGTCCTGGACGCGGATCTCGACGCGGTCGGTGAGGCCCTCGTCGGCGACGCGCTTGCGGGCGAAGGCGGCCTGCTCCTGGGAGAGGGTGATGCCGACGACACTGACGCCGTGCTCGCGGGCGGCGTGGATCGCCATGGAACCCCAGCCGCAGCCCACGTCCAGCAGCCGCTGACCGGGCTTCAGACCGAGCTTCCGGCAGACCAGTTCCAGCTTGTCGCGCTGGGCGGTCTCCAGGGAGCTGTCGTCCTCCCAGTAGGCGCAGGAGTACACCATGGACGGGCCGAGGACGAGGGCGTAGAAGTCGTTGCCCACGTCGTAGTGGTGGCTGATGGCCCGCTTGTCGGTGCGCCGGGTGTGCAGGTGGCGCCGTCTGCGGACCTCCTCGCGCGGCGGGGCGGGCGGCAGCGGCGGCCCGACGAGCCGGATCAGGTCGCGGACGGCGGCCCGTGCGGCCGGGTCGCGCACCGTGTCGGCGAGGGAGCGTCCGCCGCCCTCGTCGTCGTGCTCCCAGAGCAGGCCGGCCATGGCGCCGAGAGCGGTGTACAGGTCGCCCTCGATGTCCAGGTCCCCGGCCACCCAGGCGCGGGCCATGCCCAGTTCGCCCGGCTTGAACAGCATGCGGCGCAGGGCGCGCCGGTTGCGTACGACGATCACGGGAGCCCCCGGCGGCCCGGCCTGGGAACCGTCCCAGGCACGCACCCGCACCGGGAGGGGCGCTCCCAGCAGTTGTTCGGCAACACTCACCAAGCGCGACGCGGCGTCGGCCATGACGCACACCTCCAAGACGACGATCCCGGATGTCCGTTACCACGTAAACACCGTGCCGTACCCGGCACAGTCCCGCATTGGGGTTACGACAGGGCAAAACAGGGGCCGCGGCCCGGAACGCCGAAGGACCTCCCGCACCACGGATGGCGGGAGGTCCTTCGGGTCGAGCAGGGTCGGGCTGCTGACCGGGGGTCAGCTCGCCTTGGCCTTCTCCTCGGTCTTCGGCGCGGCGGCGACCGGGGCGGGCTTGGCGGCCTCGTAGAACTCCTCGCGCGGGTGCTCCATGGCGCCGAGGGCGACGACCTCGCGCTTGAGGAACATGCCGAGGGTCCAGTCCGCGAAGACGCGGATCTTGCGGTTGAAGGTCGGCATGGCCAGACCGTGGTAACCGCGGTGCATGTACCAGGCGAGACGGCCCTTGAGCTTGATCTTCATCTTGCCCATGACGATCATCGCCACGCCCTTGTGCAGGCCGAGGCCCGCAACGGCGCCCTTGTTGGCGTGCTCGTAGTCCTTCTGCGGGAAGCCCCGCATGCCGGAGACCACGTTGTCGCCGAGGACCTTGGCCTGGCGCAGCGCGTGCTGGGCGTTCGGCGGGCACCAGGCGTTCTCGTTGCCCGCCTTGCGGCCGACGAGGTCGGGAACCTGGGCGTTGTCACCGGCGGCCCAGATGTAGTCGGTGCCGGTGACCTGGAGGGTCGGCTGGCAGTCGACGTGGCCGCGCGGGCCGAGGGGCAGACCGAAGCGGGTCAGGGCCGGGTTGGGCTTGACGCCCGCGGTCCAGACGATCGTGTCGGAGTCGACCTCGAGGCCGTTCTTCAGCACGACGTGGCCGTCGACGCAGGAGTCCATCGAGGTGGAGAGGTAGATCTCCACACCGCGGCTCTCCAGGTGCTCCTTGCCGTACTGGCCGAGCTTGGGGCCGACCTCGGGGAGGATCTTGTCGGCGGCGTCGACCAGGACGAAGCGCATGTCCTCGCGGGACACGTTCTTGTAGTACTTGGCGGCGTCGCGGGCCATGTCCTCGACCTCGCCGATGGTCTCCGCGCCCGCGAAGCCACCGCCGATGAAGACGAAGGTGAGCGCCTTGCGGCGGATCTCCTCGTCGGTCGTGGAGTCGGCCTTGTCGAGCTGCTCCAGGACGTGGTTGCGCAGACCGATGGCCTCTTCGATGCCCTTCATGCCGATGCCCTGCTCGGCGAGGCCGGGGATCGGGAAGGTGCGCGAGACCGCGCCCATGGCGATGACCAGGTAGTCGAACGGCAGCTCGTACGCCTCGCCCACGAGGGGGGCGATCGTGGCGACCTTGCGGTCCTGGTCGATGGTGGTGACCCGGCCGGTGAGGACCTCCGCCTTCGGCAGCACGCGTCGCAGCGGTACGACGACGTGCCGGGGGGAGATGTTGCCGGCGGCGGTTTCGGGGAGGAAGGGCTGGTAGGTCATGTACGACCGGGGGTCGACGACCGTGACGGTCGCCTCTCCGAAGCGCATCTTCTTGAGGATGCGCCGAGCTGCGTACAGGCCTACGTACCCACCGCCTACTACGAGGATCCTGGGACGCTCCGTGGTGCTCATGCCATCGAGTATCCACCCGCCCCGTGGGGGTAGCTCGTGCGCCCCTTCACAAGGTTGGAGAGGGGGTGTGTTATCCTCCGCCGCCCGCGTGACGCAGGTCATGTTCACAAGGGGGAACCCCACGTGATCCCGACCCGTTGTCAATGGCGCTTGAGCTGGCTTTCCGCCCCTCCGACCCCTCACGCGACACCCCGCGCGGGCGCTCCGGACACCCCCGCGAAACCCTGCCGCAATACGGTCGTGATCATGCGTCAGCGGCCCTCCGGCCCCCGAACGGGTCAATGCGGACCCTCGCGTCCCCCACCGGGGCTGATTTCCTTGTGAAGAACTTCACGAAGGTTTCCGCCAGAGCCCCGCGAAGCGGCGTGTCGACCGCCCCGCGGGGGCGCTCAAACGACGTCCCGGCTGCTCAGCCGCACACTACTGGACGGTAACAAGCCATGCCGGTACGGGCGTCGGAGCGGTCGGGCGCGGTCAGGCGATGGACCACGCGATGCCGTCGAGGATGTCGTGCTCGCTGACGACGACCTCCTCGGCGCCGGTTCGCTCCATGATCGAGAGGAGCACCAGGGCGCCCGCGCCGATCACGTCCACCCGGCCGGGGTGCATGCAGGGGATCTCCGCGCGCTCGGCGTGCGAGGAGCTGAGCAGCCACTCGGTGATCTGGCGGACGCGGGCCCGCGAGATCCGGGAGTGGTGGATGCGCGCGGATTCGTACTCCGGCAGTTCCAGCGCGATGGCGGCCACCGTGGTGACCGAGCCCGCGAGCCCGACCAGGGTGCGCGCCTCGTCGAGCGGCACGGTCTCGGCGGCCAGGTCCAGCGCGGCCGCGATGTCCGTCCTCATGGCGGCCACCTGCTCGTGCGCCGGCGGGTCGGTGACCTTGCCGTCGTGCACCAGGTGCCGCTCGGTCAGCCGCACACAGCCGATGTCCACCGACCGCGCGGCGCCCACGTGGTCGTCCCCGACGACGAACTCGGTGGAGCCGCCGCCGATGTCCACCACCAGGTAGGGCTTGTCGAAGTGGTCGCCGCCGGACAGCTCCCTGGTCGCGCCGGTGAAGGAGAACTCGGCCTCCTGGTCGCCGGTGATGACCTCCGGCTCCACACCGAGGATGTCCACCACCCCGCGCACGAACTCGTCCCGGTTCTCCGCGTCGCGCGAGGCGGAGGTGGCGACGAACCGCACCCTGGTCGCGCCGAGTTCGCGGATGACCTGGGCGTACTCCCGGCAGGCGGCGAAGGTGCGCTCCAGCGCCTCGGGGGCGAGGCGGCCGGTGCGGTCGACGCCCTGGCCGAGCCGGACGATCGTCATCCGGCGGTCCAGGTCGGTCAGTTCGCCCGTCTCGGGGTCGGCGTCCGCGACCAGCAGGCGGATGGAGTTGGTGCCGCAGTCCACGGCGGCCACGCGCGTCATCGCTGCTCCTCCGCACCGGACTCGGCCTCGGCCGCGCAGGCGCCCGGCACCACGCAGGGGCCCTTCGCCCACCACTCGGGCAGCATGGCGATGGCCTCGTCGCCCAGCGGGTTCACGCCCGGCCCGGCGGCCAGCGAGTGGGCGACCAGGACGTGCAGGCACTTCACCCGGTCGGGCATGCCGCCCGCGCTGGGGAAGCCCGCCAGCACCTCGATCTCGTCCCGGCGCCGGATGTAGTCCTCGTGCGCCGCCCGGTAGGCCGCGGCCAGCTCCGGGTCGGTCTGCAGCCGCTCGGTCATCTCCTTCATGACGCCGTTGGCCTCCAGCGTGCCGATGGCCGAGGCGGCGCGGGGGCACGTCAGGTAGTACGTCGTCGGGAAGGGCGTGCCGTCGGGCAGCCGGGGCGCCGTCTCCACGACGTCCGGCTGGCCGCAGGGGCAGCGGTGGGCGATGGCCCGCAGGCCGCGCGGCGGGCGGCCGAGCTGGAGCTCGAAGGCGGCGATGTCCGCCTCGGTGGGCTCGGTGCGCGGGGTGTGGGGCGGGGGCGTTTCCATGACTGCTTCCGTAAGTGGCTTGTCTTCGGTCACCGGCGGGTGCCGGTCACTGGTCGGAGGCGTCGGACTTGTCGACGCCGTCCCAGACGTTGGCGTACCAGGGCCGGTGGGCGGCGCCCCGGTCGGTGCGGGACTGCTTGGCGGCGCCCGGGTCGATCACGACGTACCCGGTCTCGCCGGGCATCACATAGTGCAGCCTGCGCCGGATCTGCTGTTCGGCGTAGGCGTCGTCCTGCCAGCGGGCCTTGACGTCCCTGAGCTGCTCCACCCGGGCACGGGCCTGCTCCTGGCGGTTCCTCAGGTCCGCAATCTCGGCGCGCTGGGAGACGTACTGCCGCATCGGGTAGGCGAGCGCCACGATCATCGAGCACAGCACCAGGGCCAGCAGGGCGGCGCGGCCGGTGAGGCGGGAGCGGCGGGCCTGCCGTTTGGTCTGGGAGCGGTAGACGCGGGCCGCCGTCTGCTCACCGAGCAGCCGCAGCCTGGTCGTGGTGGAGAAACGGTCCCGGTCCCTCGCGGCCATCTGGCTCTCCGCCTCCACTGTGCCTGTGCGTCTTGTGCTGTGCCTGTGGTGCCGCGCGCGTGCTGGGCTCACACGCGCGTACGTCCCCGGACACGGTACGGGACCGGGTCCGGGGACGTACGTACGACGGGCGGGGCCGGCTCGCGCCGACCCGCCGGGGTCTCAGCCCTTGAAGCGCGGGAAGGCGCTGCGCCCGGCGTATACCGCGGCGTCGTCGAGGATCTCCTCGATGCGCAGGAGCTGGTTGTACTTGGCGACGCGCTCGGAGCGGGCCGGGGCACCGGTCTTGATCTGGCCGCAGTTGGTGGCGACGGCCAGGTCGGCGATGGTGACGTCCTCGGTCTCGCCGGAGCGGTGGGACATCATGCACTTGTAGCCGTTGCGCTGGGCCATCTCGACGGCGTCCAGGGTCTCGGTCAGCGAGCCGATCTGGTTGACCTTGACCAGCAGGGCGTTGGCGACGCCCTCCTCGATGCCGCGGGCGAGGCGCTCGGGGTTGGTGACGAACAGGTCGTCGCCGACGATCTGCACCTTGTCGCCGATGCGGTCGGTGAGGACCTTCCAGCCCGCCCAGTCGTCCTCGAACAGCGGGTCCTCGATGGAGACCAGCGGGTAGGCCGCCACCAGCTCCTCGTAGTACTCCGTCATCTCGGCGGCGGAGCGCTCCTTGCCCTCGAAGAGGTACTTGCCGTCCTTGTAGAACTCGGACGCGGCGACGTCGAGCGCGAGGGCGATCTGCTCGCCGGGGGTGTAGCCGGCCTCCTTGATGGCCTCCAGGATGAGGTCGAGGGCCTCACGGTTGGAGCCGAGGTTCGGCGCGAAGCCGCCCTCGTCGCCGAGACCGGTGGCGAGGCCCTTGTTCTTCAGGACCTTCTTGAGAGTGTGGTAGACCTCGGCGCCCCAGCGGACGGCCTCGGAGAAGGACTCCGCGCCGATCGGGGCGATCATGAACTCCTGGATGTCCACGTTGGAGTCGGCGTGCGAGCCGCCGTTCAGGATGTTCATCATCGGCACCGGGAGCAGGTGCGCGTTGGGGCCGCCCAGGTAGCGGAAGAGCGGCAGGTCGCTGGCCTCGGAGGCGGCGTGGGCGACGGCGAGGGAGACGCCGAGGATGGCGTTGGCGCCGAGCGAGCCCTTGTTGTCGGTGGCGTCCAGGTCGAACATGGCCTGGTCGATCAGGCGCTGCTCGGTGGCGTCGTAGCCGACCAGCTCCGGGCCGATCTGCTCGATGACGGCGAGGACGGCCTTCTCGACACCCTTGCCCTGGTAGCGGTTCGGGTCACCGTCACGCAGCTCGATGGCCTCGAAGGCACCGGTGGAGGCGCCGGACGGGACGGCGGCACGACCCGTGCTGCCGTCGTCGAGGCCGACCTCGACCTCGACCGTGGGGTTGCCTCGGGAGTCCAGGATTTCCCGAGCTACGACGACGTCGATGGACGGCACGAGCATCTCCTTCATGGATGTGACGCGATGGGTGCGGGGCGTGCGCGGGTGGCACGCCTTGCGTCTAGAGCCTAACCGTCCCAGGGGCGTCGGCCGTCGACCGACCGCCTCGTGGACGGGGTGGGACAGGGAGACCGTACCCATTGTTCCCGCCCGGAACAAAGGGTTCTGGGCAAAGGCTGCGGGCGGGGAGGCGGGCCGGTCGGGGAACGCGCACCGCCCCGGCGCGCGGGGGGAACGCGCACCGGGGCGGGGGGTCCGTCAGGGGACCGGAAGCTCGGAGGCCGGACGGTTCGGGGGCCGGGCCGCCGAGCGGGTCGCGGTTACTTCAGGTGGAGCATCTGGCCGGGGAAGATGAAGTCGGCCTTCTCGACGATGTCCTTGTTCAGGTCGAACAGCTTCTTCCAGCCGCCCTGGACCTTGTGCTTGGCGGCGATGGAGCTGAGCGTGTCGCCCTTGACGACCTTGTACTCGCCGTCGCCCTTCTTGACCTTGCCGCCGGTCGGCGTGGTGACGGTCTTGCTCGCGTCCGGACGCTCGGTGGAGCGGGAGGCGGCCTGGTCGTCGGCGGTGCGCTCGGAGGTGTCGGCCGCGGCCTTGTCCTCCGACGTGGTGTCCGTGGAGGGAGCCGGGCTCGCCGGAGCGGCGGAACCGCTGTACGGCGTGCTGGACAGACCCGTGCCGCAGACCGGCCAGGCGCCCTTGCCCTGGGCGGAGAGCACCTTCTCGGCGACGGTGATCTGCTGCTCCTTGCTCGCCTTGTCGGCGGTGGAGGCGTACTGCGTGCCGCCGTACGCGGCCCAGGTGGAGGCGGAGAACTGGAGCCCGCCGTAGTAACCGTTGCCGGTGTTGATGGACCAGTTGCCGCCCGACTCGCACTGGGCGACGGCGTCCCACTCGGAACCGGTGGCGGCGGAGGCGCTGCCCGACGCCATCACCGGGCCCGCGACGGCCGCGCCGGCGACACCGGCGAGCGCGAGGACACGGACGGTCTTGGACGGGCGACGGTGCTTGCCCTTGCTGGAGAACAGCATGGATCGATCCCCTCACCGACGCCTGCGAGGTGAGCTGTCGGGTTCGGGCCGGTTGAGTTGCCCGGCCACCCCTCCCCGGTACTTCCGGAAGGCGTGGCTCCACCCCAAGCCCGTCCCGGTGTCAGTCACCGGTTCGGGCACCTACCTTGGGTCCCCCGCTCCTGCCTACGGCGCTTGACGCGACGGTTGTCCCCGACGGCCGCTGGCAGGATTCGGCGTTGCGGCCACGGGTGCTCGTGGTGACGAGCGGTCCCGACCGTAGACATGCCGCGCGGCGAAATTCAAAGACGATCAGGTCTTCTGAGAGTCATCCCACACTTTCGCCAAATAGGACATATAAGAATATAGCGGGGCGTCAAATGCCGCTGTGCGCCGTCTGTTCGCCCTATTCGCCCGGCACTTCGAGGGTCTGACCCGGGTCGACATGGTTCGGGTTCGCGCCGATGGCCTGCTTGTTCGCGGAGTACAGGGCCTCCCAGCCGCCGTCCACGTCCAGAGAGTCGGCGATGGACCCGAGCGTGTCACCGGCGCGGACGGTGTAGGTGCCCGGAGAGGCGGTGGCGTGGCGGCCCGTGCCGGCCGTGTGCTGACCCTCCGTCACGCTCTCGTCGGCGTTGCCGCCCCGGTGACGGCCGCCGCCGAGGTCGCCGGTGTCGACGAGGCTCCAGGAGCCGCCGTCCTCCCAGGACTCGTCGTCCTCCGCCGCGGGGGCACTGGAGGGCGAACCGCCGTCCTTGTAGCCGGGGTCGGCGGCCGGGGGCGCGGACGCGTCGGAGCGGGAGGCGCCGGCGTCCTTCCCGGCGTCGACGGAGGCGTCCTTCTCGCCGGCGCTCGGGGACGGCTTGCCGGTCTCCTTGGCGGAGGAGTCGGACAAGTCGGACGGCGGGGAGGAATTGCCCAGTCCGGACGAGTCGGAACCATCGGACGAAGCACCCGCGTCGGGAGCCTCGCTCGACTTGCCGGCGTCCTTGTCCGAGCCGCCCTGGCCGGCGGAGGGGGACTCGCTCACGCCCGTGTCGACGTCCACCGAGCCGGAGTTCGAGGTGAGTCCGGCGAGCAGGGCGCAGGTGGCCCAGTGGGTGGTGCCCTGGTCGGCCAGGATCTTCTCGGCCACCGAGATCTGCTGCGAACGGCTGGCCTGGTCGGCGCTGGCCGCGTACTGCGTGCCGCCGTACTTGTCCCAGTCGTCCTGGGATATCTGGAGGCCGCCGTAGTAACCGTTGCCGGTGTCGGCGCTCCAGGAGCCACCGCTCTCGCACTCGGCGACCTTGTCCCAGGTGGTGCCGTCGGCCGCGTTGGCGCTCGCCGCCCCGAGGAGCGGGATCGCGATGGCGGACGTGGTCACGCCCGCCGCGACGAGGAGCGCCGGAGCCTGGCGGGGGCGACGGTGCCTACCGTTCCCGGAGAGCATGCGGTTGCCTTTCGTGCGACAGCGTTTCGGCGTGGCAAGTGGTGCTCGGCGCCACACTGATGGGTGAACGTAGCGTCAGACGAACACTTGTCACAAGTTCATGCCGCAGAGATCACGTGAAGATCACATAGTTGAACGCCCGTCATGTGCGCCTTCACGACGGGGACCGACCGGTGTGAACTCCACCGGCAGTGTCCGCAGTCCACGCATGATCAGCCCGCCGCGCCAGCGGAGTTCGGCCGGATCGGCCGCCAGGGCGAGGTCCGGCAGCCGGGTGAGCAGGGTGGCCAGCGCGGTCTGGCCCTCCAGCCGGGCGAGCGGGGCGCCCACGCAGTAGTGGATGCCGTGTCCGTACCCCAGGTGCTGGTTGTCGCGGCGGCCGAGGTCCAGCAGGTCCGGGTCGGCGAACCGCTCCGGGTCGCGGTCCGCCGCGGCGAGGACCACCAGCACCGGGTCCCCGGCCGCGATGTCCTGGCCGCCGATGGTGAGCGGCTCGGTGGCATAACGCCAGGTCGCCAGCTCCACCGGCCCGTCGTAGCGCAGCAGTTCCTCCACCCCGGTCTGGAGCAGGCCGGTCTCCCCCGCCGCCAGCGAGAGCTCCAGCCTGCGGCGCTCCTCGGGGTGGGTGAGCAGCGCGTAGGTGCCGTTGCCGATGAGGTTGACGGTGGTCTCGAAGCCGGCGAACAGGAGGATGAAGGCCATGGCGGCGGCCTCGTTCTCGGTGAGGTGCTCGCCGTGGTCGGAGGCCCGGATGAGCGCCGAGATGAGGTCCTCGCCGGGCGCGGGCTCGGCGGGGAGTGCCTGGCGCTTGCGGTGGATGAGGTCCGCGAGATAGCCCCGCATCTTCTTCACCGAACGCGCCACCCCGCCCCTGGGCCCGCCGCCGTGCCGGATCATCATGCCCGCCCAGTCCCGGAAGTCGTCCTGGTCCTCGCGCGGGACGCCGAGCAGGTCGCAGATGGCGTAGATGGGGAGCGGGAAGGCGAACTCGTGGATGAGGTCGGCCGAGCCCTTCTCGGCGAACCGGTCGATGAGGTCGTCCGTCAGCTCCTGCACCCGGCCCGCGAACTCGGCGACCCGGCGCGGGGTGAACGCCTTGCTGACCAGCCGGCGCAGCCGGGTGTGGTCCGGCGGGTCGATGTTCAGCAGGTGGGTCATCAGGTCGGCCTTGCGCTCACCGGGGATACCGGTCTTGCCCTTGGCCTGCGCGGTCTCGGCGTGGTGCGCCGGGTTCTTGCTGAGCCGCTGGTCGGCCAGGGCCTGCTTGGCATCGGCGTACCGCGTGACCAGCCACGCGTCCACTCCGCTGGGCAGCCTGGTCCAGCGCACGGGAGCGTGCTCCCGGAGCCAGGCGTAGGCGGGGTAGGGGTCGGCGGCGAACTCCCAGGTGAAGAGGTCCGGGGCGGGCCCCTGGGCGGGGGCCTCGGCGGAACCCTCGGCGGGGGCTCTGGGGGTGGGGTCGTCGGGGGTGGGCTGGTGCGGCTGGGTCACTCCCCGACGGTATCCGGCGGGCCGGGGTGGAGACGGGTCGGCTCCTTTCTCCTGGTCTGCTCGCGGCCGGCTCTGTGCTGGTGGGGAGCCCCCGCCGGTGTGGGCCGGCCCGGCCGGGCTACTCGGTGTCGTCGTCCTTGTCGATCTCGGCGTCCGGGGCGGGCACGCCCTCGGCGGTGCGTATCGCGTCCCGGTAGACGCGGGCTGCCGCTCTCAGGGCCGCTTCCGGGTCGACGCCCGCCTGTTCGGCGCGGGCGGCCAGGTCCAGCAGTTCGTATCCGATGCCGTCGCCCTGGGGCAGCGGCACGTCCAGGCCGGCGGTGCGGACGCGGGAGGCCAGCTTGGCGGCGAGGGCGAGGCCGGGCTGGCCGAGGGGGACGCCCTCGGTGACGGAGCTGCGCCGCTTCTCCTCGGCCTTGGTGCGCAGCCAGTGCGCCTTGACGTCCTCCGGGGTCTCGGCCTCCTCCTCGCCGAAGACGTGCGGGTGACGGTGGATCAGCTTGGCGACGATGCCCCCGGCGACGTCGTCGATGGAGAAGGGTGCCTCCGCGTCCTCCTCGGCGATGCGGGAGTGGAAGACGACCTGGAGCAGCACATCGCCCAGCTCCTCCCGCAGCTCGTCCCGGTCGCCCGCCTCGATGGCCTCGACCAGTTCGTACGCCTCCTCGATGCCGTACTTGGCCAGGCCCTCGTGGGTCTGCCGGGAGGACCAGGGGCACTCGGCGCGGATGCGGTCCATGACCTGGACGAGGTCGAGGAGGCGGGCGCCGGGCAGGTCGTAGGAGGCGGGGAGCAGCTCCAGTTCGGGCATGTGCACCCGCCCCGATCCGGCGAGCCGGGCGAGGCCGTCGGTGAGGGCGGGCTCTCCCTCACCGGTGGCGACGACGACCACCGTGCGGTCGCCCGCGCAGGCGTCGACCAGTTCCTCGGCGGTCGGCGACGCCTCCGTCACCGCTATCCCGGCCTCGCGCAGATACGGCACCTGCGGATGGGCGCCGTCCGCGCACAGCACGGCGTCGGCGGAGCGCAGCGCCTGCCAGGCGGGCCAGGACAGCAGGCCGGGGGCGACGCGGTGGCTGGTGGTGAGCAGGACGATGCGGCCGGGGGCGGAGGCGGAGCTGATTGCGTTCACGATCCGAACGTAACCCAGGACGCGGAATGGTGGGTCGAGTTGTCCACAGGGGTGGAGGAGTCCTGTGATCGTATGACCGACACGCCGCGCGGGACCGGAAACCAGCAGGTCAACCGGCCGGCCCCACGCGTCCGCGTCCGTTCAGGCGCTCTGCGCCGCCGAGGCATCCCGCAGCCAGGGCGTACGGGCGTCGACCCGGCTGCTCTTGGTCACGTCCCAGGCGCCGTAGCGCGGGTTCACGTCGATGTGGAGTTCCTTGGACGCCCTGGACAGGGCGTCCCAGAACGGGGGCTGGCTGGTGTCGGTGCCGAGCTTGGCGGCGAGCTTCTGCGCCTCGATCTGGAGGCCGAGGTTGTCGTCGAGGCGCTCGGGGGCGATGCCGTACTTCTGGAGCCAGGCGGACTGGAGCTGCTCGGCGCCGCCCGCCTGCTTCTCCAGGTCGGCGTGCATCCGCTGGATCTCCTTGCGGGTGACCGTGACGCCCTGGTCACGGGCGGCGCGGTGCAGCACCTGGTCCAGGACCATGTTGTGCAGGGTGTCGCGGGTCAGGCTGCCGGTGGAGGCCAGGACCTGCTGGTACTGGGCCTGGTCGGACACCTCGGCCCGCTGCGCCGCCCGCACCTCGTTCACCCGGCTCTCCAACTGCGACACGGTGATCCGCTGCCCGCCGACGACGGCCGCCGCGCCCGGATGCGCGTCGTTGCCGCAGGCGGTGAGGAGCGGAGCCGCGGCGGCGATCACGGCGGTGAGGACTAGCGCGGTGCGACGGCGGCGGAGCAAGGGGAACCTCCTGAGGAGATTGTGCGACGGTGCACAAAGTCTTGCGGTGATCGATGTTAGGCAGCCGTACTGCTCCGGCCAACCCATCGGACCAACGATTCACCACGAGTTCGGGCACCGCCGCGTCACTCCGCCGGGGGGCGCGGCGGCCGTCTCATCCCCTCCGGGTGGTCCGCACGATCCGTACCGCGGGCCACACGAGCAGACCGGTGATGCCCCAGAGGAAGCCCGACAGGGCGAGCCACTCCCCCATGGTCAGCTCCGGGTCCTCGGCCTCGAACGCCGTGAAGGAGAGGGCCACGAAGCCGCTGAGCACGGCGAGGATCAGGAGGACGACCAGGCCGATGGACTGTACGACGGTCCGCCGCGTGGGCGTACGGGCGCCCGCGGACCCCTGAGTGCCACCGCCCTCCTGCCGGGCGGCCGAGGACGCCGGCCTGGCCGCGGGCTGCTGCCGGGGCGGCAGCCGCACGACCGCGTGGGGCGGCACGGCGGCGTCCAGGGCGGCCATCGTGTGGGCGTCGATGCCGTAGAGGCCCGGTTCCACCTCGACGGTCAGACCGTCGGTGCCGATCAGGCGCCGGCCGCCGTCGGGCCAGCTCAGCACGGCGGCACAGGCGCGGTAGTGGACGGTGACGGCGCGCTCGGAGCCGCCGGCCGTCCGCCCGGTCAGACTGACGCCGTCGGCGCCCATGACGAGCGACGTGTCACCGCCGTCGCGGGCGGCGAAGCGCCGTCCGGTGACCGCGTACGGGGAGTCGACGGGGGCGGCGGTGTACCCCGCCCAGTCGGCGCTGTGGCCGCCGGGCACTTGGAGGAGGGCGGTGCCCGCCGCTTCCACGGCCACCTGGTGCAGATCGGCGGGGGTGACCGCGCGCAGCTCGGCACGCAGTTCCTCGGCGGTGCGCAGCGGGCGCCCGGCGAGCAGGTCCTCCGCCAGGCCGGGCAGCCTGAGGGCCACCGAGTCGGGGGCGGCCAGGGCGCCGTCGGCGCGGCCGCGCACCGCGTCCAGGTCGGCCTGGGCGATGCGGCCCGCCTGGAACCCGGCGAGCACGTCGACGAAGCCGCCGAGCACCGCGTCCTGCTTGGCGGGCAGGCTGTCCGCGAAGGCGGTGACGAGGGCGTAGCCGTCCCGGCGGGAGGTGAAGTCGCTCGCGGCCGTGTACGAGTAGCCGCCCTCCTGCCGCAGGGCACGGGTCAGTTCGCGCTCCAGGACGCCCGAGTACAGCCGGGCCGCGGCGGTGTCGGCGACCACGGCGTCCAGCAGGACCCCGCCCGTGCCGTCGGAGAAGTACGCGGGAGTGGCGGGGAGCGCCGAGGTCACCGCGGGCATCGGACGCCGGTCGCCCGCGGGCAGCTTGAGGGAGAGGCCGGCCGGGATGTGCTCACCGGCGATCCAGAGCACGGCGTTGTCCGCCGTGAACCAGCTCTGCGCCCACTGCCACACGTCCTGCGCGCTCGCGGTGCGCACTCCCCACTCCGGGTAGCTGACCAGGCCGTACCCCTGCGCGCCGTACCGCCACAGCGGGAGCAGGCCCGAGTCGCGGCGAGACTCCTCGGTGCGCAGGATCTCCCTCTCCGTCTCCAGCCGGTCCATGGGCAGGTCGGTCAGGGAGGCGCAGACACCGGTGAGGTAGGCGACGATCTCGTGCTCGGCGCCCTCCACGTGGAAGTGGGTGAACGCGGCCTTGGTCGCGCCGTTGTAGTGGTAGTCCGCGACCCCCTGGCGGTACAGCGCGAGGTGCTCGATGAGATGGGTGAGCCCCGCCCGGCCGAGGGTCTCGTCGGCGATACCGACCCGGAAGACGAGCCCGGCGCGCATCGGCCCGGCCGCCTGGACGAAGAGCGTGGGTATGCCGTCGACCCGGGTGTGGTGGACGGCTGCGTGCGGGTTCATCCTCGGCCTCTGTTCAGCATGGTGGTCATCCTCGGGCGAGCGCCGCGTCGCGGTGCTTGACGTACGCCTCGGCCGGCTTCCCGAGGTAGCTCCAGGGGAACTCGGACGCCAGGTTGCCGAGGGCGCGGAAGTGATGGGCGGCACGGACGGTGTCCCCCATCAGGGAGAACAGGGCGGCGTACGTGCCCTCGACGCCGACCCAGCCGTAGCCGCGCGCGAAGTGCGGGTGGGCCACCGAGCGGCCGGCGCTCTCCACGAGTTCGGCGTGGACGTGGGGCTGGCGCAGGTACGCGGTGCGCTCCTGGCCGGCGTCGAGTTCCAGCCAGTGTTCGAGGTGGACCTCCGCCACCAGGCCGCCGTTCAGGGCGCCTTCGGGGGCGGCGAGCATGCACTCGCGGGCGAAGCCGTGGGCGTCCTCCCAGGTGCCGCTCCACTTGGGGCACAGTTGCTGGAGCAGCCGGGCCTGGCCGGTGAAGTGGTGCGGGTGGTGCTTGGCCAACTGCCGGTAGCGGCGCCGGGCCTCGTTCTGGCCGAGCTGCAGCCCCCGGGCGGTGTCGAGCCGGGCGGCCCAGGCCGCGTCGGCGGACGGGTCGAGGGCGGTGGCGCGTATGAGGTGCTGCTCGGCGGTCCGCAGATGCTCGTGGAAGGCGGCGAACTGCTCCCGGCTGACGTGCTCGGCGCGGGCCCCGGTGCGTACCGCCCAGCCGATCTCGACCTCCCGGGCGCCGAGCAGCGTCAGGCCCAGCACGTCGTCGGGTACCGTCTCGACCCGTGCGCGCAGGGCGTGTTCGACACCGTCCACCTCGCTGACGATCCGGACCGGGAACGCCCGGTCGGTGCCGTGCGGCAGCCCGTGGAAGTACCGCCACAGCGCCTCCAGGTCGCCCGCGGCGGCGGCCTGCCGGAGCCAGGCGACCTCGGGATGGGCGGACGCGACCTCGAAGTCGGGTGGTGGCAGGGCAGATCCGGAAGCGAACGACATGCGGCGGATACTAGGTGAGACCAGTGACAACCCTGCGCACGGGGCGCCTTCCGGAACTTCCGTACAACCATCGCGGCGCGGCGCGAGTCTCCTTGGAGCCGTTTTTCCCTACAGCGCTTCCCCGGAGTCCCAGATGTCCCTCAATGCCCGCCGCAACCGGCAACTGCTCGAAGCCACAGCCCCCTTGCTCCTCCAGGGCGAGCGGGTGGAGTTCACCTCGCTGGCCGGGGTCGGCTCGGTGTCGGTGCGCAGGCAGGCGCTCACCGCGGCGGTGGTCGGTGTGCTGAGCGCCGGAACGGTGATGGCCACGGTCACACCCCGACCGCTCTACCTGGCGCTCACCGACCAGCGCCTGCTCTTCTTCGACGGCAATCAGGGCCGCAAGCCGGGCAAGCTGGTGCTGAACCTGCCCCGCCCCTATCTCTCCGCGGGCAACTCCAAGAAGGTGTTCCTGGGCCTGCAGTACGCCACCGTCCTCTCGGTGGCCGGCGAGGAGCACGGGCTGAAGGTGACGTTCCCGGTGCAGCACAGGTCGGACGGGCCGCGCTTCGTCTCGGCACTGCCCGTGACCCGCTGACCGGAAGGACTTCAGCGCACCTGGCCCAGCCATTGCAGGGTCCGCCGGATCTCCATCGCCGTGGGGTGCTGGGGGCCGTGCACCCGCTCCACGTCCATCAGCAGCCGCGCCAGCGTGTCGTGCGCGGCCGGGCGGTCGCCGAGGGCGAGCAGCAGGTGGCCGATGCGGCGGCGGACGTCGTGGGCGAGGCCGGGGTCGTCGAACGCGTACCGGTTCTCGTAGTAGGGCAGCAGCGCGCGGTACTCCGCGAGCGCGGCGGCCGGTTCGCCCAGTTGCTCCAGGCACTGTGCCGCCTCGTAGCGGAAGCGCAGGGACTGCTGGTCGGCTTGGCCCGCCTCGGCGGCCCGCTCGTCGGCGAGGCGGCGCAGCTCGGGCAGGGCGCGCCGGTACTGGCCGTCGTCGAGCAGCGTCGCCGCGTACTGCTTGCGCAGGGTGCGGACGACCGGTGAGTGCTCGCCGTGCTGTTCGGCCGCGGTGGGCAGGATCGCGCCGAGGATGTCCACGGCCTGGGTGATGCGCCCCTCCCCCAGCAGCCGCTTGACCTCGTCCACGGCCGCCGCGACATCGGGCTTCTCGTCCACCGGGGGCGCGGGGGCGACCGGGGCGGGCTGCGGCGCGGGGGTGCGGGCGCGGTCCGGCCAGGGGGCGTGCGGGCGCAGGAAGGGACGCGTGGGGTCGAGCGGCGCGCCGGTGGGCATGCCGCGCGCGGGCAGCAGCGGCGCGAGGTCCTCGTACACCTCCTGCGCGGAGGCCGGGCGGGCCTGCGGGTCCTTGGCGAGCAGCCGCAGCACCAGCGCCTCCAGCGCGGCCGGCACCTCGGCACGCAGCCGTCGCACCGGGAGCGGGGGCTCGTAGAGGTGCCGGTGCAGCACACCGAGCGCGGTGGAGCCGGTGAACGGCACGTCTCCGCTGAGCAGTTCGTGCATCAGCACGCCCAGCGCGTACAGGTCGGTGTACGGGCCGACCGCGCCGCCCATCGCCTGCTCCGGCGCCATGTAGGCGGGCGAGCCGATCGGTGAACCGGTGTGCGTGAGGCGGGTGGTGTCGGTGTCCATGACGGACGCCACGCCCAGGTCGAGCACGGTGACCGTGCCGTCCTGCTTCACCATCACATTGCGCGGCTTGAGGTCCCGGTGCACGATCGGCACCGCGTGCACCGCGCTCAGCACGGCGCACAACTGCGCGGCCACCGCGACCGTCCACTGCCACGGGTACGGGTCGTGCTCCGCGAGGTGGTCGGAGAGGTCGGCGCCGTCCACGTACTGCATGACGAGGAACAGCTCCTCGCCCTCGCTGCCCGCGTCGTGCACCGTGACCAGGCCGGGGTGGTCCACCTGCGCGGTGACCCGGCACTCGCGCAGAAACCTGCGGCGCAGCTCGTCCGCCTCAAGACCGGCCACCTTGTCCGGCCGGAGCAGCTTCACCGCCACCCGCCGGTCGAGCCGACGGTCGTACGCCGTCCAGACCTGGCCCATGCCGCCCTGTCCGATCAGTGTGGACAGCTCGTACCGGCCGGCGACGACGCGTCCCTGCGTCACGCTCACCGGCCGCCCTCGGGCTTGCCGTCCTGCCGGCGCAGGTAGTCGCTCAGCTCGTCCAGCTCGGCACGCACCTGGTCGATACGGGCGGGCGCGGGGCGGGGCGGGGTGGGGGGCCGGGGCGGGATGACCTGGGGGGCGGGGTGTTCCGGCGGGGGCGGGGGCGGCATCCGAACCGGCGTGTCCGGGTAGGGCGGGACGGGGTGCGGGTAGCCGTAGGTCACGGGCACGGTCTGACCGTGTGGTGACGCGTAACCGGCCGGGGCGGCGGCCCTGTTGTGGAACCGGATGTCGGCGACCAGGAAGTGGACGGCCGCGCCCAGCGCGACGAACAGGATCGCGATCACCACGGCATCACTCCGCGGGTCGTCCTCCGGCAATTCACCGATGGCCACGAAACAGCCGACGGACAGCACCAGGCTGAGCCAGGACGCCAGCCAGTCGTACCAGCGCCCCCGCAGGAACGCGACCCGGAACAGGGGCACGCACGCGAAGACTCCGCACGACAGCAGGGAGCAGGCGGCCATCAGCACGCGCAGGGTGATGACGGTCCCCGCGCTGCGGGCGGGCTGCGGCTGCCCCTGGCCGTGCATGACTGCTCCTGGACGGTTCGGTATCGGGGTTCGAGCGTATAGGCCCGCACCGACAGGGTGTTACACGTTGTACCGAACCGTTGCCCGGGGTTCAGCTCAGTGCGGCTCGACTCAGTGCGGCTCGACTCAGTGCGGCTCGACCGTTCCGTCCGTGAGCCCGTCGTACATGCCGCGCAGCAACTGCTCCCCCAGCCGGCCCGCTCGGCGCAGCGCCTGCTCGAACTCGTCCAGGGCCCGGAACCGGGCGCCGTAGCGGCGCTGTTCGTCCAGCGGGAGGCGGGGCAGTTGCAGGCGGCGCACGTCGAGCCGGGTGGCGGTGGAGGCGTAGCTGCTGGCCTGGCGGTTGTTGGCGGTGCCGCGCAGGAAGCCGGCGAGGAACCACGCGTCGAGCGCGCCGGAGTCCGGGCGCAGCAGGACGAGGTTGCGGCCGAGGGCCGCGCCCGCCGTCGTCTCGTCCACCACGCGGGCCACCGAACCACCGCCGAGCACCGGTACGACGACGTCGCCGGGCTCGGTCAGCACCGCCTCCTCGTCGCCCTCCGGGAGCGTGCCGGAGGGGGGCGATCCGGCGAGCACGTCGTGGTCGGTGAGGACGGGTACGCGCGCGGGGCTGGTGCCGACGGTGCTGCCGGGGGTGCCTGGCATGCCGCCGGTGCGCAGCAGCAGGGCGCCTCCTCGGGCGAGTTCGCCGATGGTGGTGAGCGGCCAGCGGGCGGGCGGGGCCGGGACGGCGGGGGGCGGGGTGAGGCCGGTGGTGAGGCGGAGGGTGGCGGCCAGGTCGTCCCGGACGGCGGCGAGCTGCTCGACACCGTCGGCCGCGGCGGGGGGCGGGAGGTGGCGGGCGGGGGCGAGGTCCACGTCGTCGTCGAGGAGTTCGATGACCGGTACGGAACGCGCCAGACCGGGTCGCTCCGCGAGCTTCCCCTCACGCGCGAAGGTGCGCCAGGTGTCGAGCGCCGCGTCCCGCACCGCCTGCCAGTCCGGTCCGCCGCGCGCCTCCCCCGCGAACGCCCCGGTGTCCACGAGCAGCACCTCCGGCGCCACCGGCACCCGGCCGGGACGGCGCAGCACCCAGAGGTGGAGGGGGAGGTTGTACGGCGGTGCCGCCCCGACCGGCAACGCGAGCACGGCCCTCAGCGCGCCCCGGCGCAGCAGATCGGCGCGGATACGGCGCCCGGAACGCCGGGAGGCCGCGGCCGGCGGCATGAGCAGCACGGCGGTGCCGCCGTCGGCCAGCCGGGCCAGCGCGTGCTGCACCCAGGCCAGCTCGGACTCGTTGCGCGCCGGGAAGCCGTACTCCCAACGGGCGTCGTAGGCAAGCTCGTCGTGTCCCCAGTTGCGCTCGTTGAACGGCGGGTGACACAGCACGGCGTCGGCCCGCAGCTCCGGGAACGCCTCCGCGCGCAGGGTGTCCCCCACCGCGCCGCGCACGGCCGCGCGGGTGTGCAGCGCGAGTCGCAGCGCGGTGAGCGCGACGAGGTCGGGGGCGCTGTCCTGGGCGTACAGCGCCTGGCCGGGGCGGGCTTCGACGGCACGCAGCAGGGCGCCGGTACCGCAGGCCGGGTCGAGAGCGGTCAGGGCGGGGCCGGCCAACTCGGCCATGAGTCCGGCCAGTTCGGCGGGGGTGGGCGTGTACTGGCGGGAGTGGGCGTCCAGGTACCGGCCCACCAGGAACTCGAAGGTCTGCCGCGCTCCCAGCTCCCCGGCGAGTTCGACCGCACCGCGCAGGAGGGGGACGGAGGGGAGGAGCTGCGGACCGGAGGGAGTGTGAACCGGCGTTCCGCTGTTCACAGAGTCTGCCGCGTTCACAGGCTCACAGCCGAAGCGCGCCGCGATCACCCCGTCGAGCACCCCCGGCAGTCGCGCGGCCAGCCGCTCGTCGGAACCGGCGTCGATGTCGAGCCAGACGGTGGGCCGCTCCTGGACGAGCAGCAGGACACAGCCCACGTGCACCAGAGCCACGGCCGGCCCCTCGGGGTGACCGGTGAGCTGCTGCCAGACCCGCTCCCGCAACGGCACCTCGGCGAGTTTCCCCTGCTCACGCAGCCACGCCTCGACCTCGGCGAGCGCGAAGGAGGGGCTGGTCTCGGTACCGCCGACCGGCTTGGGGAAGTCGGGGTGCCGACGGCGCCAGTTGCTGACGGCGGCCCGGCCCACCCCGGCGAGCCGCGCGATCCCGGCCGCTGTCACCTCTGTCGCGTTGTCCTGCACCGGCCCCGCTCCCCTCGTCCCATGTGTGCACCGAGCATACCGACGCTTCGGCGAATCCGGTTCACACCCGTGTACTCCCATCTTTCTGTTAACCGTGTTGACTCGGTTCACAAGCTCTGCTCTTATTGACCCAGCGAACGAGCGGCCCGCCGGAGGGGGTTGGGCCGTCGGCATCGGGGAGGGACGCGCCGTGGGCATGATGGGCAGGATCGCGCTCAACACAGCCACCGGACTCGTCGTCATCGGCGCCCTCTCCGCGAACGCCGGCCACGGGGGCGACCTCGGCACCGGCAGCTCGGGCGGCGAGGCTTCCACCACCGCCGGAAGCGGGTCCGGTCGGACGCCGGGCCGCTTCGGGGCGCCGGGGGGCGCCGGGTCGGGCACGACGGAGGGCGTGCTGTCCGGTGACGCCGACTTCCGGGTCGGTACGGACATCGCGCCGGGTACCTACCGGTCCAGCGGCAACGCCCGTCGCATCTGCCGGTGGGAGCGCGCCAGGGATGCCGAGCGTCGCTTGGGCTCGGTCATCGCCAGCGGCAGTGGGACCGGCTCCGTGGTCGTCACCGTCCGACCTGCGGACGCCTACTTCAGGTCGACCGGCTGCGGCGGCTGGAAGAAGGCCGACTGACCGGCACCGGGCACCGACTCCGACTCCCCCGCGTCTAGCTTTCGTTCGCGGAACTCTTTCGCCGTCCGGCGCGCTCACGCCCGGACCGCGCGCCCCACTTCTCCTCTCACGACTTCTCCTCTCACGACTCTTCAGTAGGAACTCTCATGCGCATTCCGCCCCGCTTCGTCCAGGTCCTCGCCGTCGCCGCGCTTCCGCTGGCCCTGGCCGCCTGCTCGCCCAGCTCTTCCGACTCCGCCGCGCCGGCCGAGAAGCCGCAGGCGAAGAACCTGAACGCCGGTCTGATGACGGGCACCCAGCTCAAGAAGGCGCTGGCGCCTGCGTCGTTCTTCCCGTCCCACCTCAGCGCGGTCTCCGAAGGCTTCTCGGACAGCGGCGACGACTTCGTCTCCCCCGCCAGCCGGGACACCGCGAAGCCGGACTGCACCAAGTTCGAGAACACGACGTGGCTGGACGTCTCCGGGTTCACGGGAGGCGTGTCGTTCGCACAGGGCGAGTACGCCAACGCGGACGAGACCGAGGAGATGGTCCAGGAGATCGATGTGTTCCAGGGCACGACGGCCGACACCGTGATGCGGCAGATCCGGGCCGCCGCCGGGTCCTGCGCCACGTTCACGGACCTCAACGACCACTCGAAGGTGAAGCTGTCGGGCAGCACCACCTCCGGGCTCGGTGATGACGCCTACACCATGACGATGACCAGCGGTCACTGGGAGAACGGCACGACCCTGGTGGCCGCCCGCGTGGGCAGTGCCGTGGTCACCGTGACCTCCACGACCGGCAAGGACAACGGCGCCGCCAACGCGGCCAAGCTGGCGGGGCACCTCGTGGACTCGCTGAAGACCGCCGGCGCCAAGGGCTGACCGGCCACGGGCCGACCGGTCAGGGACGGGCCCGCCGGGCGGCCTCCGCTCAGCGGGCCCGGAAGCGGGACGGGGCGTTGGTGGGGTTGCCGCCGGTGGGGAGTTTCTGGGCGGGGCAGGACGTGAGGATCTTCTTCATCGCGGACTTCTCCGCCGAGGTGACCCAGAGGTCGTACTTCTTCTTCACGGCGACCTGGGCGGCGACATAGGTGCAGCGGTACTTCTTCTCCGGGGGGACCCAGCTCGCGGTGTCGCCGTCGCCCTTGCCGCGGTTGGTGCTCGCGTCGACCGCGATGAGGTTCAGGGGGTCGTTGGCGAGGGCTATGCGCTTGCTGCTGTCCCAGTACTTGGCACCCTTCTGCCAGGCGTCCGAGAGGGCGACGACATGGTCGATGTCGACCAGGCTGCGGCCGCGCCGGTAGGTGACCGTCTTACCCGAGTAGGGGTCGGGCTCCAGTACGCCGTAGGTGACCTTGCACTTGCCTCCGCTGAACTTCACCTCCTTCAGGTCGCGCTTGAGGATGTCGTCACGGGTGTCGCAGGAGTTGGAGTCGGTGTCGGCCCAGGCGCTGCCGAAGCGCTCACGGGAGTAACCGGTCTTCGGTGCCCGGCCCTTGACGTCCAGTGCATCGACGGCGGTCAGGGCGGCGCCGCGTGCGCCAGTCGGCTCCGCACCGGAAGAACCGTTGACCTCTTCGGCCTTGCAGCCCGTCACGGCGGTCATCACGGCCATGGCGGTGACCGCCCCGCCCCACAGACGCTTCACGTGCGCCCCCCTCGTTCGCCCTGGTCCGTCCGCTGACACGCGGGCGGAGAGATCCGCTCTCCACCGTAACGGCCGCGCCGTGCTTGGTGGACAGGAACAGAAGGGGCGTACAGGGTTATTCGGGGCTTTGGGTGTCCGCCGGTTCGCGCGCCTGACTCAGACCTTGCCTATGCCAAGAGTCGACTCGGAGGGCAGCAGGCCGGAGGAGAGGACCGCGACCCAGTGGTCGCCGAGGAGGTCGCCCAGGCGGTCGGCGTCCGTCCGGCCGAGGGACTGCCAAGGGGCTGCGGCGAGACGGTCGGTGTGCTCCTCGACGCGGCGGCGCAGAGCGCGGCCCTCCGGCGTGGCCGTACCGTCCGGCTCCACCAGGCCGCGCGCCGCGAGGCGTTCACGGGCGGCCGCCCACTCCTCCCGGCTCCAGCCCCGGCTCTCGAAGCGTTCGACGGAAGCGGCGCCTATCGCCGCGAAGGACACCAGGGACTCCACGGGATCGAGTCCGGCGACGAGCAGGGCGGACAGGTGGCCGTCGCCCCGGTGTTCCCGCAGGATCGTGGCCGCGTGCCACAACTGGAGGTGCGGGGCCTCGGGCCACGGGAGTTCGGCGTTGGCCGCCGCGAGGGGTCGGCCCTCGGTGCCGGCCGATTCCGCCGCACGGCGGGCCAGAGTGGCAGCCTCGGCCAGGCCCGGCCCGTCGACACCGGCTCCGAGGATGGCTCGGTAGGCGCGGTCGATGCCTCGCAGCCGGGCCGCCAGCACTTCCTGCGGGTCGGCGATGTCCCACACCGCTTCCATGTGCCGGGCGACCATGCGCGGGCTGAAGCTGTAGAAGGCGGAGGCCACCCGCTCGGCGCCGGCCTCCCCCAACGGGGCCGCGCGCAGGGGGAAATACGTGGGCCAGCGGTCCTCGGTGCCGTACCCGAGCGCGGCCATCTCCTCTTCCACCTCGGGTGCGTAGTAGAGCAGCGCGTGGAACGGCTCAAGCAGGTGCCAGAGCTGGCGTACGCGGGCCGTCTCCACCGCTTCCAGTGTCTTCTCGGACATGCCGGTCTCCTCCCCCGGATGCGACCGTCGGCCGGCCGCCTTCGACTTGACACTGACTAGATTGCCGGAGCAGAAAGAACTTGTCAATGACTAGATTCCGCGTATGCTGATTCCATGAGCCCCTCGAACTCCACGTCCGCGGAACGGCGGACGTACCACCACGGCGATCTGCGGCGGGCCGTGCTGTCCGCCGCGCTCGACGTCATCGCCGCCGAAGGCCCCGGTGCCCTGAGCCTGCGCGACCTCGCCCGCCGCGCCGGGGTCTCGCACGCGGCGCCCGCGCACCACTTCAAGGACCGGACCGGACTGCTCACCGCGATAGCCGCCGAGGGGTTCGGCCTGCTCGCGGACACCCTGCGGGACGCTCCCGGCCTGCGCGAGGCCGGCGTGCGGTACGTGCGGTTCGCCCGCGAGCACCCCGCGCATTTCCAGGTGATGTTCAGCCCGGAGCTGCTGCGCGCCGAGGACCTGGAGCTGACCACCGCCCGCGCCCTGGCCGGTGACGCCCTGAGCCGAGCCGTCGCCGGCGTCGACCCCGGCGACCGGGGCCCCGACGCCCGGCTGGCCCAGATGGCCGCCTGGTCCCTGGCCCACGGCTACGCCACGCTGCTCCTCGGCCACAACCTCGACAACCAGATGGGAGAGGAGGACCCGGAGGACACGTTCCGCGCGCTCACCGCGATGCTGTTCCACTCGGCCGGCTGACGCCGGACCCGGGCAGCAGAACGGGCCAGGGGAACGGGCCAGGGGAACCAGCGCTCCCCCGGCCCGCTGAAGACCTCGCTCAGGACCCCAGGATCGACGCCAGGAACTCCCCGACCCAGCCCAGGAGTTCCCGGCCGACCAGCGGCTTGCCGCCGACCTTGGCCGTCTTGGGACGCGGCACCAGCACCTGGTGCGCGGTCGGCTTGATGACCGAGCCCGGATACAGCCGCTTCAGCCGCAGCTCCTGCGACTCGCGCAACTCCACCGGCGCGAAGCGGATGTTGTTGCCCTGGAGGACGATCTCGCCGACCCCGCAGGCCCGCGCCAGCATGCGCAGACCGGCGACGAGCAGCAGGTTCTCCACCGGCTCGGGCAGCTTGCCGTAGCGGTCGGTGAGTTCCTCGCGGACGGCCTTGATGTCGTCCTCCGAGTTGGCGGAGGCGATGGACCGGTACGCCTGGAGGCGCAGCCGCTCGCCCGGCGCGTAGTCGTGCGGGACGTGCGCGTCGACCGGCAGCTCGATCTTGACCTCGAGCGGCGCCTCCTCCACGCCTCCCGCCCCGGGCTCCCCCGTCTCCAACTGCCGCCGGTAGTCGGCCACGGCCTCGCCCACCATGCGCATGTACAGGTCGAAGCCGACGCCCGCGATGTGGCCGGACTGCTCGCCGCCGAGCAGGTTGCCCGCGCCGCGGATCTCCAGGTCCTTCATTGCGACGTACATGCCGGCGCCCATCTCGGTGTGCTGGGCAATGGTGGCGAGCCGTTCGTGCGCGGTCTCGGTGAGCGGCTTCTCCGGCGGGTACAGGAAGTAGGCGTACCCGCGCTCGCGGCCACGACCGACGCGGCCGCGCAACTGGTGCAACTGGGAGAGGCCGAAGTTGTCGCCGCGTTCCACGATCAGGGTGTTGGCGTTGGAGATGTCGATGCCGGACTCCACGATCGTGGTGGAGACCAGGACGTCGAACTTCTTCTCCCAGAAGTCCACCACGACCTGTTCCAGGGCCTGTTCGGACATCTGGCCGTGGGCCGTGGCGATGCGCGCCTCGGGGACGATCTCACGGAGCTTGGCGGCCGCGCGGTCGATGGACTCGACCCGGTTGTGGATGTAGAAGACCTGGCCCTCGCGCAGGAGTTCACGGCGGATGGCGGCTCCGATCTGCCGCTCCTCGTAGGGGCCGACGAAGGTGAGGACCGGGTGGCGCTCCTCGGGCGGGGTGGTGATGGTGGACATCTCGCGGATGCCGGTGACCGCCATCTCCAGGGTGCGCGGGATGGGCGTGGCGGACATGGTGAGGACGTCCACGTTGGCGCGCAGCTTCTTGAGCTGTTCCTTGTGCTCGACGCCGAAGCGCTGTTCCTCGTCGACGATGACCAGGCCGAGGTCCTTGAACTTGGTCTCGGAGGAGAACAGGCGGTGGGTGCCGATGACGATGTCCACCGAGCCGTCCTTGAGCCCTTCCAGGACGGCCTTGGCCTCGGTATCGGTCTGGAAGCGGGAGAGGGCGCGCACGTTGACCGGGAACTGCGAGTACCGCTCGGAGAACGTGCCGAAGTGCTGCTGCACCAGCAGGGTGGTGGGCACCAGGACGGCGACCTGCTTGCCGTCCTGGACGGCCTTGAAGGCGGCGCGGACGGCGATCTCGGTCTTGCCGTAGCCGACGTCGCCGCAGATCAGGCGGTCCATGGGGATCGACTTCTCCATGTCCTCCTTGACCTCGGCGATGGTGGTGAGCTGGTCGGGGGTCTCCGCGTACGGGAAGGCGTCCTCCAGCTCGCGCTGCCAGGGGGTGTCGCCGCCGAAGGCGTGGCCGGGGGCGGCCATGCGGGCGCTGTAGAGCCGGATCAGGTCGGCGGCGATCTCCTTGACGGCCTTCTTGGCGCGCGCCTTGGTCTTCGTCCAGTCGGCGCCGCCCAGGCGGTGCAGGGTGGGGGCCTCGCCGCCGACGTACTTGGTGATCTGCTCCAACTGGTCGGTGGGGATGTACAGCCGGTCGCCGGGCTGGCCGCGCTTGGCGGGGGCGTACTCCACCACCAGGTACTCGCGGGTGGCGCCCTGGACGGTGCGCTGGACCATCTCGATGTAGCGGCCGACGCCGTGCTGCTCGTGGACGATGTAGTCGCCCGATTCGAGGGTGAGCGGGTCGATGGCCTTGCGGCGGCGGGCGGGCATGCGGACGCCCTCGCGGCCGGCGGCCCTCTGCCCGGTCAGGTCGGTCTCGGTGAGGACGGCCAGCTTGAGCGCCGGGTCCACGAAGCCGTGCTCGATCGAGCCGCAGGAGACGTGGACGACGGAGGGGCTCAGCTCGTCGAGGTCGGCGTCCAGCCGGGCCGCGATGCCCTCGCCGCCGAGGACCTCGACGGTGCGGGAGGCCGGGCCGTGGCCCTCGGTGAGGAACACCGTGCGCCAGCCGTCGGAGAGCCAGCCCTTGGTGTCGGCGAGGGCGCGGGCGGTGTCGCCGCGGTAGGTCTCGGGGGCGCGCATGCCGAGCTTGAGGGTGTCGCCGCCCAGCTCCTCGTCGGCGGCGAAGGGCGAGACGGACCACCACATCATGTCCAGCTCGCGGGCTCGGTCCCGTACGTCCGCGATGGACCACAGGGAGGCCGCGCCGACGTCGATGGGCGCCTCGCCCCCGCCCGCGCTGGCCGCCCAGGACGCCTGGAGGAACTCCTGCGAGGTGGCGACGAGGTCGGAGGCGCGGGTACGGACCCGCTCCGGGTCGCAGACGACGGCCATCGCGTTCTTCGGGAGGACGTCCAGGAGCAGTTCCATGTCGTCGACGAGGACGGGGGCGAGGGATTCCATGCCCTCGACCGCGATGCCCTCGGCGATCTTGCCGAGCAGTTCGCCCAGCTCGGGGTGTTCCTCTGCCAGGGCACGCGCGCGGTCGCGCACCTCGTCGGTGAGGAGCAGTTCGCGGCAGGGCGGGGCCCACAGGCCGTGGTCGGCGACCTCCAGGGAGCGCTGGTCGGCGACCTTGAAGTAGCGGATCTCCTCTACGTCGTCGCCCCAGAACTCGATGCGCAGGGGGTGTTCCTCGGTGGGCGGGAACACGTCCAGGATGCCGCCGCGTACGGCGAACTCGCCGCGCTTCTCGACCAGCTCCACGCGCGCGTACGCCGCCGCCGCGAGGGCCTGCACGATCTCGTTCAGGTCGGCGGTCTGGCCGGTGCGCAGGGATACGGGTTCCAGGTCGCCGAGGCCCTTGACCTGCGGCTGGAGCACCGAGCGGACGGGCGCGACGACGACGGAGACGGGGCCGGTCTCGGGGTCGTCGGGGCGGGGGTGGGTCAGGCGGCGCAGGACTGCCAGGCGGCGGCCGACGGTGTCGCTGCGGGGGCTGAGGCGCTCGTGCGGGAGGGTTTCCCAGGAGGGGTACTCCACCACGCCCTCGGGGGGCAGCAGGGAGCGGAGGGCCGCGGCCAGGTCTTCCGCCTCGCGGCCGGTCGCGGTCACGGCGAGTACCGGGCGGGTGGTGTCGCGGGCGAGGGCGGCGATCGCCAGGGGGCGGGCCGCGGGCGGGCCTACGAGGTCGATGTGGGGGCGGTTGCCGTCCGTGGCCGCGGTGATCGCTTCCGCGAGGGCGGGGTCCTTGACGACGGCGTCGAGCAGACCGTGCAGGCTCATGGAGGGGCTTTCCGTCCTGGGGGTGGGAACGCGAATCGCCCGACTCGTCGTACGGGCCGGGGGTCTTCCAGCGTACGACGCGGCGGCTGGCTTGGCGGGGGGCTGTGGATAACGTCTGCTTCCTGGGGGGGCCTGTGCTGCAGGGGGCGTACCAGGCCCGCCCGTCTCGGTTGGCCGAGAAGCGCAGCTTGAAAAGCAACCACCCCGCCGGAAACACGCCGGTGCCGGGAGCCCCCAAGCCCCCGGCACCAGCCCCCCTCGCTGCCCCCTACTCCGTGGCGATAGCGCTCAGCACATTCATCCGCCCCGCCCGGAACGCCGGGATCAGCGCCGCGAACAGGCCCACGAAGGCCGAGGCGACGAAGACCGTGATGATCGTCGGCCAGGGAATGTCCAGCACCTTCAGCCCCTGGAGGGCCAGCAGCTTCTGGGCGGTGGCGCCCCAGCCCATGCCCAGGCCGAGACCGAGCAGCGCGCCGAAGAGGGCGATCACCACCGACTCCAGGCGGATCATGCGGCGGAGCTGGCGGCGGGAGAGGCCGATGGCTCGCATGAGGCCGATCTCGCGGGTGCGTTCCACCACCGAGAGGGCGAGGGTGTTCACCACGCCGAGGACGGCGACGATGATGGCGAGGGCCAGCAGGCCGTAGATCAGGTTGAGGAGCTGGCCGATCTGGTCCTTGAGGGCCTGCTTGTAGTCGGTCTGGTCGCGGACGGTGTACTGCGGGTAGTCGTGCAGGGACGCCTTCAGGGACTTGTACGCGGCGTCCTGCTGACCCTCCTTGGCGGTGGCGAAGAGAAGCAGGTCGAGCGGCATCTTGTCGGCCGGCACGTACTTCTTCGCGGTGGCGATGGAGACGTACATGGCGCCCTTGTCGACCACGACCTCGTCGCTGGTGATCGCGCGGACCGTCAGCTCGGCAGTGCGGCCGTCCTTGAAGGCGACGTCGACCTTGGAGCCCAGTTTGATGCCGTGGTCCTTGGCGAAGCCGGCGAAGACGGACATGGAGTCGGCGCCGTAGGCGTCGGCGAGGTCGCCCTGGACGGTCTTGGTGCGCAGATCCTCGGCATAGGAGGGGTCGGCGGCGTTGAGGGTCTCGTTCCGGGAGACCTTGCCGTCCGGCGTGGTCAGGGTCACCGGGAGGACCTTGTACTCGGTGACCCGCTCCAGCCCCGGCGTGCTCTTGAGGGCGTCGACGGCCTGCGGGGTGATGACGGAGCCGTTGTCGCTCTGGACGATGAAGTCCGCGCCCACCGTCTTGTCGAGCTGGTCGGTGGCGGAGGCCACCATGGACGAGCCGACCACGGAGAGGCAGGCCACGAGGGCGAGGCCGATCATCAGGGCGGCGCCGGTCGCGCCGGTGCGGCGCGGGTTGCGCAGGGCGTTGCGCTCGGCCATGCGGCCGACGGGCCCGAAGACCCTCAGGACGATCGCGCCGAGGACGCGCACCACGCCGGAGGCGAGCAGCGGGCCGATGACCACGAAGCCGATCAGGGTGAGGACGATGCCGAGGCCCAGCCAGGCCGAGCCGGTGGTGGCGTGGTCCTCGGCGGCGGCCGCGGCCAGGCTCGCGGCGCCGGCGCCGGTGAGGACCAGGCCGACGACCGCGCGGATCACACCGGCCCGGGCGTCGGCCGGGGCGCCCGCGTCGCGCAGGGCGGCCATCGGGGAGATCTTGCCCGCGCGGCGGGCCGGCAGATAGGCGGCGAGGACGGTGACGACGACGCCGAGCACCACACCGGCGACCGGGGTGGTCCAGGCGACCGTCAGGTCGTCCGTGGACAGGTGCATGCCGATCTGGCCCATGAGCTTCATCAGGCCGACGGCGATCCCGACCCCGGCGCCCACGCCGAGCACGGAGCCGACGGCGCCGAGCAGCAGGGCCTCGATCAGCACCGACCGGTTGACCTGGCGGCGGGAGGAGCCGATGGCCCGCATCAGGCCGATCTCGCGGGTGCGCTGGGCGACCAGCATCGAGAAGGTGTTGATGATCAAGAAGATGCCGACCAGGAAGGCGATCCCGGCGAAGCCGAGCATGGCGTACCGCATGACGTCGAGGAAGCTCTTCACGTCCTGCTGGTTGGCGTCGGCGACCTCCTTGGCGGTCTGCACCTTGTAGCCGGTGCCGAGGGCGGTGCTCACGTCCCGCTTGAGGCGGGCGTCGGTGACCCCCTGGGCGGCGGTGACGTTGACGTTGGTGAAGACGCCGGTGCGGCCGACCAGGGCCTGCTGGGCGGTCCTGGTGTCCAGGTAGAAGATCGCCGCGCCGGGGTTGGTGACGGTGAAGGTGGCGATGCCGGAGACGCGCGCCCGGTGCGTGCCGACGGCGGTGATGACCCCGATGTCGTCGCCGAGCTTCAGGTGGTGCTTCTTGGCGGTGTCGGCGTCGACCATGATCTGGCCGGACCCCTTGGGCGCCGCACCGGTGGTGATCTTCATGGTGCGGGCGTCGTTGGCGTTCCAGTTGCCGACGATGGTCGGGGCGCCGCTGGTGGGAGACAGCTTCTCCTTGTCGCCGTCGACCACGGTGACCGAGGTGGAGAACACGGTGCCCTCGGCGGACTTCACGCCCGGCGCCCGCTCGATCCTGCCGACGACCGCTGCGGGGAGGACCGGCGGCTTGCCGGTGTCGGAGGTGGTCTCCCCGGTGTCGGAGGCGCCCTTGGCGCTCACCGTGACGTCGGAGGACGTCACCTGGAAGAGCTTGTCGAAGGTGGTGTTCATGGTGTCGGTGAACACCAGGGTGCCGCAGACGAACGCCACCGAGAGCAGGACCGCGATCGCGGAGAGCGCCATCCGGCCCTTGTGCGCCAGGAAGTTGCGCAGCGAGGTCTTCAGGACGGTCATGAGGTGCGCCCCCGCGCGTCGAAGTCCTTCATCCGGTCCAGGACCTGCTCGGCCGTGGGCTTGAGCATCTCGTCCACGATCCGGCCGTCGGCCAGGTAGAGCACGCGGTCGGCGTAGGAGGCGGCGACGGGGTCGTGGGTGACCATGACGATGGTCTGGCCCAGCTCGTCCACCGAGCGGCGCAGGAAGCCGAGGACCTCGGCGCCGGCGCGCGAGTCGAGGTTTCCGGTCGGCTCGTCACCGAAGATGATCTCCGGCCGGGCGGCGAGCGCGCGGGCCACGGCGACGCGCTGCTGCTGGCCGCCGGAGAGCTGGGTGGGCCGGTGCCTGAGCCGGTCCTTGAGCCCGACGGTCTCCACGACCCGGTCCAGCCATGCCTTGTCGGGCTTGCGGCCCGCGATGTCCATGGGCAGCGTGATGTTCTCCAGCGCGTTCAGCGTCGGCAGCAGGTTGAACGCCTGGAAGATGAAGCCGATCCGGTCGCGGCGCAGCCGGGTGAGCTTCTTGTCCTTCAGGCCGGTGATCTCGGTCTCGTCCAGGTAGATCTGACCGCTGGTCACGGTGTCCA
Source organism: Streptomyces sp. NPDC018263 (assembly GCF_055562575.1). Lineage (NCBI taxonomy): Bacteria > Bacillati > Actinomycetota > Actinomycetes > Kitasatosporales > Streptomycetaceae > Streptomyces > Streptomyces sp. NPDC018263. The sequence continues at coordinate 443,421 of NZ_JBVHFA010000005.1, read as the reverse complement.
GACCGGCGAGGCAGTGCATCAGGGTGGACTTGCCGGACCCGGAGGGGCCCATGATCGCGGTGAACTGGCCGCGGGCGATGTCCACGTCGACGTGGTCGAGGGCGACGACGCGGGTCTCCCCGGCCCCGTAGGACTTCACGACCTGCCGCGCTCGTGCGGCGACGGCCGTAGGCCCTCCAGTGCCCCCGTGCCTGGGAATGGTCACAGCCGATGTCACGGTATGTCTCCTATAACGGGTCGATCGCGGGCACCCTGGATCGCGGTGCGGTGCGGGAGTGAAGTGGTGCGGGCCGGTACGTCCGTGCGCTACGCCTGAAGTCTGGCCGCGACGGGGGGTTGCGCACGCTGGTGCGGGCCCCCGTTTCCCGGGGGGAAATCCCTACCCCCGGGGTTCGGCCTGCCGCCCCCCTGGCGGCATAAAGACAGACTAAGGACGGAGCACACCCGCCCTCGTCCTCCGCGGGGACGAACCCTCCCCGAGCCCTCGTACGGAGATACCCCTAGGGGTACTCCACCGTTGGGTGGAGCCCTTCTCAGGGTCGTGTCCGTCCCCGACCCCGGTCAGCCTCCACCCTTACGCCGCGTCAGGGTCAACCCGTCCCCTACGGGCACCCCGACATGAGCCCCCGTCACCGCGCGGCGGCCCGCCCCGTCAGCTCGGTCAGGCGGTCGCGTACGCGGCTCGTCTGGGCCTGTACGTCGTCCCAGGTGTCGCTGTGTTCGCGCAGGACGCGTTCGGTCTCGCGGGCGGTGCGCTCCGCGTGGAGGCGGGCCCCGGCGAGGATCTCGGCGGCACGCGCGCGTGCCTCGTCCTGGCAGTGCCGCGCCCGGACGGCCGCCTCCTCCAGCGCCCGTCCGGCCGCCGCGAGTCCGGCCTCCGCGCGGGCGGTCCGCTCGGCGAGGCGGGCCTCGGCGGCCGTCTCCCGCTCCGCGTCCGCCCGTTCGGCCGCCGCCCGGCGCTCCGCCCGCTCGGCCTCCAGTACGGCGGGCAGCGCGGCGGCGTGGGCGCGCGCCTCCCGCAGGACCGCGAGCGCCCGCCCGCGCAGTTCCCGCACCTCGCGCCGGGCGCCCACCCGCACCCGGTCCGCCTCGCCGCGCGCCACCAGCAGCAGCCGTGCGCCCTCCTCCTCGGCCTCGGCGCACCGCGCCCGCGCCGCCTCCCGCGCGGCCCGCACGACGCCGGCCGCGTCCTGCTCGGCCCGCGCCGCCTCGTGCCGCGCCTCCTCTTGGGCCGCCTCGCGCACCGCGCGGGCCTCCTCGCGCAGCAGCCCGAAGGCGTACCGGGCGCGCTCGCCGAGGGTGTCGTACTCCTGCGGGGCGAGCCCCGCGGCCGTCTCCCGGAGCCGCGCGGACTCGGTCTCCATCCGCCCGGCCAGCACGGTCAGCCGGGCCGCGCGTTCCCAGGCGGCGTCCCGGTCGCGGGAGAGCGCGGCCAGGAACGCGTCGACCTGGTCGGGACGGTAGCCGCGCGGTGTCCTCGCTGTGCCGCTCACCCTGGGACCCCTCTCCGCCGGGCCTGCCCGACAGGACGATTTCCTGCATATCCTGCCGGTCGGGTCATATCTGTTCATAAACCGACACTCCGCAGACCACACTTGGTCGGCATCAGCCGGAAAACACCCAGGGGCCCCTCACCCGAACCGGTGAAGGGCCCCATGTCTGAGCGGCGGTGCCCGCTAAAGCAGGCCGTCCCACATCTGCTCCAGCAGCACCGACCACCAGCTCTCCGGCGACGCCAGCGCGGCCGGGTCGAGCGCGGCCAACTGGGCCTGGAAGTCGACGGTCCAGCGGGCCGCCTGCTCCTGGTTGAGCCCGTACCGCAGCCGCCACATCCGGCCCAGCAGGGCCAGGCAGCGGGCGAACTCGGGCAGCCCGGAGTTGACGAACTGCGGCGGCACCGGCGCCCCGCCCGGCCCGCTCTCCACCGGCACGGCCACGATGTTCGCGGTGCCGTACTGCACGCAGATCGCCTTGCCGAAGTCCGTGCCCATCACCAGGTAGGACCCCGCGTCCGAGGCCGGGGCCACCCCGCGCTCGGCCGCCAGCTCCGCCAGCGTCGGCACCGGACGGCCCGGCTGGGCCTGCGCCCAGAAGAACGGGCCCATGTCCAGCGGGAGTCCGGCCACCACCAGGGTGTGCGCGACGACCGGCGGCACGCCCTGCCGGGCCACCGCCTGCTGCTCGAACCGGTACACGCCAGGACCGAACACCGCCGCCAGCTCCTGCGCGACCCCCTCCGGCGGGATCGGCGGCACGGGCGGCACCGGCGGCAGCGGCGCCCGCACCGGCGCGGGCCGCGCGGGACCGTCGGCGACCTGGTGCAGCTCGCCCTGATGGGCCAGCAACTCCTGCATGCCCTCCTGCCGGCTCGCATGGTCCGTGCCGTACGGCGCGATGGACGCGATCCGCGCCTGCGGCCACTGCTCCCGGATCATCCGCGCGCAGTACGCGCCCGGCAGTTCGCAGGACTCCAGCTCGGTGTGCAGCTCCAGCACCTGGTCCGGCGGCACGTTCATCGCGCGCAGCTCGTGGAAGATCTGCCATTCCGGGTGCGGGGTGCCGGGCGCGGAACGCCGGATGAGCTGCTGCTCCGAGCCGTCGTGGGCGCGGTAGCGCAGCACGGCCTGGTAGCCGGGGCCCACCATGGGCTGCCCCTGCGGCGGAAACCCGTACGCACCCGGCTGACCCGGCATCGGCCCGGCCGGCGGCGGCATCGCACCGGGCGGCATCGCACCGGGCGGCGGCATCGCACCGGCCGGGGGCGGCATGGCTCCCGGCGGCGGCATGGCACCGGGCGGCGGCATGGGCGCGCCCTGCGGCGGCGGGCCCGCGTGCGGCATCGGCTGCGGCGCGGGCGGCGGGCCGGGCGGCATGCCGGGTACGGGCGGCATGCCCGCCGTCGGCTGGGTGCCGGGCGCGGGAGGCGTGCCGGGGGCGGACGGCGGCGGGGGTACGCCGGGGCCGCCGGGCGAGGGCGGGGACAGCACGGTCTCCGCGTGGTGCACGGCACCGGGCGCTCCGGCGGGCCGGGGCGGGGCCGGGGCGTTCGGCGGCTGCGGTGCGCCCTCCGGCCCGGAGGGGCCGTCGAGCGAGGACACCAGTTGCGTGGGTACGTAGCCCTCGGCGCCCGCGCCCGGAGTGCCGGGGGCGCCCGGCGGATGCGGAGGGGCGTTGCCGCGCGGCTTGCGGGGCGGCGGGGCGGCCTTGCTGGTCGCGGCGTCGGCGATGTCCCCGGCGTGCGGGGGCAGCGGGCGGGCCGGGGCCGGCGGCGTACCGGGGCCCTGGGCAGGCGTCTTGGTGTCGTCCACCGCGGGCGCGACCGCCGTGGGCGGGAGCTGGCTGCCGCCCGACATCAGCGCCGTCTTGGCATCCGGCGCGGCGGCGGGCGGGGGCGGGGTGCCGTCGTGCACCGGCGGCGCGAACACCGTCGCGGGCAGCGGCACCGAACGGTCCTCGCCGTCGCCGTTGGTGTCCGTACCGGCCCACGGGGTGTCCCCGTCCCGGCGCTCCTCCTCCGCGTCGCCCTGGGCGGCGGGCCAGGCGGCCCCGCTGTCCGGGACGGCGGCGGGCGGGGTCGGGATGCCGGCCTGCGTCTGGGCGAGCCCCGGGGAAGAACCCTGAGCCGGGACCGAGGGCGCACCCCGACCGGCCTCCGTGTCCGAACCCTGACGCCGGTCCGGGATGCCCAGCTTGTCCGCGGCCTCCTGCAACCACTCCGGCGGACTCAGCAGGAACGACGTCTGGTTGAGGTCCACCCGCGCGGCGGGCGGCGCCGGCACCGCGTCCTCGACGTCGTCGGGGCGGCCGTACAGCTCCTCGTACCGGCGGATGACCTCGCCCACCGGCAGCGCGGGCCACAGCGTGGCCTCGCCGCTGTCCCGCGCGATGACCAGCCGCTGGCCGCCCGCGTCGGAACGCGGGCCGTCGGCCCGGTCCTCGCCCCACACCACGAACCCGAGGTCGAACTCCCGCACCCGCACCTCCCGGTGCTGGTACGCCGGGACGTCCCCGTTGATCCACTCCTCGCCGCGCTCCTGCGCGCGCGCAAACGTCACCATGACCCGGACCTCACTCCCCCGCCGGCGCCGACGCCGCGGACACCGGGACGGCGTGCGCGAAGCCGCCGTCCACCATCAGACTCGCCACCGTCTCCAGCTCCGGCGGATCACCGGCCAGCCGGGACAGGAACGCGTCGAAGTCGTCGCCGCAGGGCAGCAGCAGCCGCTCCACGCGCTCCGCCGCCGACCAGGACGGGTCGGTGTCCCGTACGTCGTCGTACGCGCAGAACCACACCGAACCGGCCCGCTCGCCCTTCACCTTCACCGCGACCAGGCCGCCCTGGACGAACGCGACGCCCAGGTAGTCCTTGGTCAGGTGGTCGCGCAGGCACTTGTTCACGTACACCAGGTCGTTGACCGCGGCCTCGTCACGGACCGTGAAGAACGGCTGGTCCAGCAGCAGGCCCAGCTCGGCGTCGAGCGCGGCGCCCACCGGGGCGCAGCCGCCCGCCGCCTTCAGGAACGACCGGTAGGCGCCGGGCAGCCGGTAGCCGAGGTCCTCCTCGACGCCCTGCACCTGCGACTCCGTCACCGCGATCTCCGACTTGGGGAGCGCGAAGTGCGCCGGACGCGTCTCGTTGAGCGGCCGGGTGCCGCGCTTGGCGTGGTCCACCACCGCCGTCGCCACCCCGCCGTGGTGCCGCAGCAGCGCCTTCACCTCGACCGGGATCAGCTCCAGGCGCCGGGAGTTCGCGACGTGGTGCCACGTCCAGCCGTGCGGCGTCGCCACCTCCGGCACCGTGTCCCACAGCTCGTGTCCGGACGCCGCGAGCACCGCGTTCGCCGACACGTAGTCCGTGAGCCGCAGTTCGTCGACGCCGAACCCCACCGGGGGCTCCGCGATCTCGGCCGCCGCGCGCGCGTACGGCGCGAAGTCGGGGTGACCGTGCTCGTCGATCCGCACGCCGCGCGGATGGCGGGCCGCCCGCACCGGGTCCGGGAAGTGCACGACCTGCCCGGCATAGGCCGCGTTCGGCGGCGCGGCTTCCTGCCCGAGCCGACCTGTCGTCATGGCGGTTGCCCCCTGCGGCACTCTGTACGAGCCGGGACGCCCCGACCCGTATCCGACTGTCTTCAACGTCACCGACGCCCTTGCCCGCGCCCCGGCGCGGTGCCGACAGCCTATGCGGTACGCGTGTGGCGGTCACCGGCCCACCGGACCCCGGCCCTCCGCCCCCGCCTCTCGAACACCCCCGCGAGAGCCCGCCACTTGTGTGACGAACCGTCACCGCGCGTGACGGCGGAGCCCCGCACCAGCGTGTCGCACCGCCCCAGCTTCCGCAGCCGCCACGGCATTTGGCACTCTGTGTCCTCCGGGCGCGGGCCCAGGGGAGGGAAGACGACCATGAACACCATGCCGACCGGAGGTACCGACGTGCGGGCCGGCGACCCCCGCATCGGCTGGAGCGACAGCACCGAACCTCCCGCCCCTGCCCTGCTGCACCGCCGCGACGGCATCCTGCCCGCCGTCGCCGCCGCCCTCTCCGTACGCGGCGCCACCCTCACCGGCACCGCCGCCCGCGGCGACCAGCCCGCCCCCCTGCACCACCTCGTGCAGGACTTCCTCGACACCCTCACCAGCGGCCAGCGCGACCGCTTCACCGGACGGTGTGCCGAAACGATCCTCATCTCACGGCACCTCACCGCCGCCGACGCCACCCGCAGCAGGCGCTCCGCCCGCCGCCCCATGACCAACGGCGAGGCCCGCAAGTCCCTGAAGCACGCCAAGCTCACCGCCCGCCGCATACGCGAGGACGGCGACCCGCTGCACGGCAGCTTCGCCACCCCCTGCCGCGCCTGCGCCGCCCTCAGCGCCCACTTCGGCGTCCGCATCGTCGACCCGGCCACCACCGGCGACTGACCCCCGCCCCCGCCGGGGACCACGAACCACGCACACCAGCACGACGATCGACAGGGCAGATGCACCCAGACCGCACCTCATCCCCCAGGCTCACCGCACCTCACGGCCCGGGCGGCACCACACCCCGCTTCCCCGGCGCCGTCGACAACGCGCTGCGCACCGCGGGCTGGCACCCCGGTCGCTGGGACATAAAGCAGGCCGAGATCTGGGCCGACACCCTGCGTGAACACCTCTCCCCCGCGGGCCACCGGCACGCCGTCTTCCCCGCCGCCGTCGAAGCCTGGGCCGAGTTCGGCGGACTCCACGTCACCCCCACCGGCACCGGCCGCCAGATCGCCCCGGCCAACCTCCACCTGGACCCGCTCCAGGGCCTGCACCTCGCCCGCACCCTCGGCGACCTCGGCCGCGCGCTCGCCACCGAACTCAGCCCGCTGGGCGTGGAGACCGACACCGCCGCCCTCCTCGCCATCGACACCCAGGGCCGGGTCTACACGCTCGACCACACCGGCGACTGGTACCTCGGCCCCGACATCGACCACGCGCTGACCGCGCTCATCGCCGGCACCCAGCCCGTCCGCCTCACCACCGGCTGACCCCCGCCGCGTCCTTCACCGCGAACACCCAGCGGTTGGCGGCCAGCGCGTCATCGGGCTCCGGGCGCGGCCCCCGACCGTACCGGCGGACATGGTCGTACGGCGTCCCCACCTCGGTCCGCCAGCCCCGGCCCGCCAGATCCGCCGCCGAGTCGGGACGCGGATCGCCGTCGAACAGCGCGAGCAGGTCCACCCCGAGCCGCTCCCGCGCCTCCGCGTACACCGGGCTGTCCCGCACCGCGCGGGCCTCCTTCAGCAGCTTCACCTCATAGCCGAGCATGCTGCCCGGCACGCTCAACCCGTCGACGGTCGCGACGAGTCGGCGTTCGGCCGCCGCCGGGAGATACAGCAGCAGCCCCTCCGCAAGCCACGCCGCAGGAAGCCCCGGGTCCAGACCGGCGCCGAGCAGCGCCGCCGCCCAGTCGCCCCGCAGATCCACCGGCACCGGCACCCGCCCGGCCGACGGCACCGCACCCGCCTCCGCGAGCACCCGCTCCTTGAAGCCGAGCACACCGGGCCGGTCCACCTCCCACACCGTGCTGCCCGACGGCCAGTCCAGGCGGAACGCCCGCGTGTCCAGTCCCGCCCCCAGCAGCACGAACTGCCGGGTCCCGGCCCGCGCCGCCGAGCGCAGCGCGTCGTCCAGCGCCCGCGTCCGCAGCCCGAAGTACCGGGCGAGCCGCCCCCACACCGGATCGGCGTCCCCGCGCGGCACCTCCTCGGGAGACACCGGCCAGCGCGCCGACACCGGCGCCGCCCGCACGAAGCACTCCGCGTACGGATCACGCGCCAGCGCGTCCGGACGGCGCGCCTCGATCGCCCGCGCCGCCGCCACCAGCAGCGCGGTCACCCCTACCCCGGCGTCCACTCCGAAGTCACCGGTACCGGACCGGCCGGCCGCAGAGACGGTTGCGATGGTTCCTCCTCGGTCGAGGGGCACGCGGCCCACAGCTCCGGGTCCGCACGCGTCGTCAGCCGGGCCCCGTACACACGCCGCATGAACGACAGGATCACCGGCTCCGGCAGATGCAACGGCGTCGTGCAGTCGGTCAGCACCGACACCTCGAACCCCTTCTGGAACGCCGTCCGCGCCGTCGAATCCACACACACATCGGTGAACACCCCCGCGAACACCAGCCGCACCACCCCCCGCTCCCGCAGGTACCGCTCGAACCCCTCCACCAGGAACGCGTCGAAACACGCGTACTTGGTGAACACCCGCTCCCCCGCGGCCGGCACCACCCCGTGGAACTCCGCGCCCCCGCTCCCCGCCACACACTTCGGCCGCTTGCCCAGCACCCCGTCCCGCCGCCGCCAGCTCGGCCCCTGATACGCCGCGTCCCCCAGGAACCGGACGAAGACCACCTCCACGCCCGCCGCCCGCGCCTGCTCCACCACCCCGGCCGCGGCCCCCGCCGCCCGCGCCAGCACCCCCGGATCGCCGCCGTGGCGGGCGGCGGCCGACGCGTCGCAGAAGTCGTTCTGCAGGTCGACCACCACCAGCACCACACCCCCCGCCCCGCTCACGCCCCCGCCACCAGCGCGTCCGCCCCCGGACCCGGCACCCCCAGTCCGGCCAGCACCCCCGCCACCACCTCACCCGTCGACGCCGCACCCCCCACGTCGGCCGTGCACACCCCCCGCGCCGCCAGCCCCGCCAGCGCACCCTCCACCGCGGCCACCGCCCCCGCACACCCCACATGCCGCTCCGCCACGGCCGCCGCCGCCCGGATCGTCGCCACCGGATTCACCAGATCACGGCCCTCAAGATCGTCCGCCGAGCCGTGCACCGTCTGGAACTCCACCAGCCCCGCCACCTCCGGCAGCAGATGCACGTTCTCCGTGAACCGGCTCTCCTGCCGCTCACCCCCGAACCGGTCCAGCAGCACCACATGCATGATGTCCGCCCACTCGTTCCCCGCCACCACCACCGTCCCCGGCGGCAGACCGTGCGCGATCAGATCCCGGTTCACCGTGTCCGGCTGGCACAACCGGATCTCCACCCCGTACCGCTCCGCCGCCCGCCGCACCCAGTCGTCCAGCGCCCCGTCCAGCAGATGGAACTTGTACGCCATCACCACCCGCGCCGCCCCACCCCCGGGCCACAGCAGCCGCGCCCGCGCCAGCGCGCAGTCGATCACCTCGTTCGTGATCGCCTCCGAGAACTCCATCGTCCGCACCACACGCCCCGGCTCATGCCGGTTCTCCCCCGTGTAGAACCCCTGCGCCTGATCCCGCACCAGCAGCAGCTCCGGCGCCACCCCGCCCGGCGGACCCCCCAGCCCGTCCACCTTCACCGCACGAAGGCGCTGCCGCACCAGATACAACGACTGCGCGTTGACCGCCGTACGGAACACCGCCGAGACCCCCCGGCCCGCCAGCCCCCGGCAGAACCCCTCGTAATGCGCCGCGTCCTCCTCGGTCAGCGCCGCGATCCGATCCGGCGCCTCACCCCGCAGCGACACATACGAGTGGTAGACCCGCTCCGCACGCTCCACCCGCACCGGCACCCCGTACGCCCCCGCCAGATGCCCCAGCACCCGCTCGAAGACCCCGGCCACCTCCCCGCCCGTACCCCGCCCCACGGCGAGCCCCACGACCGTCACCCCGGACCGCCCCTCTCCCCGAACCGACCCGACGTCCCTCAGACCGCCGCGCCCACCAGGCGGTCCCCCGGAATCCCCGCCTTGTCCGGCGCGTAGAAGTCCTCGATCCCCGCCACCCACGTCGCCACCGCGATCCGGTCCTCCGCGTCCGGACCGAACGCGTCGAACAGCGCGTCGATGTTCGGCTCCGCGAAACCGATCGCCCGCATCAGCGCCGTGAACAACGGCCGCTCGATCGCCCCGTCCCCGTCCGGGTCACCCAGCGCCGCCAGCGCCTCCGCGAACTCCCGCACCGTCCCCGCGAACCGCTCCGGCGCCAGCACACACGCCCGGAACTCCTCCAGCGTGATCCGCCCGTCCCCGTCCGCGTCCAGCTCCGCCTCCAGCGTCTCCCAGTACCGCTGGAACGCCCCCGCCATCCGCGCCCGCGCACCCTCCCCCGAACCCTCCGCGGCCGCCGTCACCCGCGACGCCATCAGCTCGAAGTCCTCCGGGTCCAGATGACCGTTCCCGTTCGCGTCGAAGAGCGAGAACACCAGCGTCACCCGGTCGATGGCCTCAGTACGCATGACTGACCAGAACCTTCCGTCGACTCGCCCCGAACCCCTCGGCGCGCACCGACACACTGCGTCCGGAAAGCCCCCTGCATGCCGGACGGCGGACACGTTCATCCAATGGGTGGATTCAGTACGTACCGAGGATTGGACGGCGAACACGACATAAGAGGCGAGCGGGAAACGCGGCCCCAGACCAGCGGGAACACGGCCCTAGGCCGCCGGAATCACCGCCGACACCCGGAAACCCCCCGCATCCGTCGGCCCCGACACGAACACGCCCCCCAACGCCACGACCCGCTCCCGCATCCCCAGCAGACCATTGCCGCCCGACGGCAGACCCGCCGACGCCGACCCAGGCTCCGGCGGCGACTCGTTCTCCACCTGCATCGCGATCTCCGCCGGCCGATGGGCCAGACGCACATACGTCTTCGCGCCCGCCGCGTGCTTGTGCACGTTCGTCAACGCCTCCTGCACCACCCGGTACGCCGTCTGCTCCACCTCCGCCGGATACGACCGCAGCTCACCCTCCACCGACAGCGCCACCACCATCCCGGCCGCCGCCGACTGACCCACCAGCTCCTCCAGCTCCGACAGCCACGGCCCGTCCACTACGACCACCTCGGCCGCAGCCTTCGACGCGGCCTCCGCGGCGGCAGCACCCACCGCCGCCAACGGCACCGGAACCGGCTCCGGCCGCACGCGCCGCCGCGCCGCCTCCCCGGAGTCCCCCGACCGCAGCACCCCGAGCATCTCCCGCAGCTCCGTCAGCGCCTGCCGGCCCATGTCCCCGACCAGCGCCGCGTTCCGCACCGCCTTCTCCGGGTCCTTGCGGGCCACCGCCTGCAACGCCGCCGCGTGCACCACCATCAGACTCACCCGGTGCGCCACCACGTCGTGCATCTCCCGCGCGATCCGCGTCCGCTCCTCACCGCGCGCCCACTCCGCGCGCTCCTCAGCACGCTCCGCGAGCAACTGCAGCTCCCGCTCCAGGCTGTCCGCCCGCTCCCGCAGGCTCTCCATCAGCCGGCGCCGGGCACCCACGTACAGCCCCAGCAGCAGCGGAGGCGCCGTCAGGCCCAGCGAGGTGGTCACCGCGGCGAACGGCACGAACCAGTCGCCCAGCGTCAGGTCGCCGCGCGCCATGTCCTGGCGCACCCGCACGAACGTCACGATCATCGTGCCCACCAGCGACATGCCCGCCAGCGCCACGATCACCCGGCGCGGCAGCTCGCACGCCGCCAGCGTGTACAGGCCGACGATGCCCATCAGGAAGCCCATCTGGGCGGGCGTCACCGCGATCGCCACCAGGACCACCGCGACCGGCCACTTCCGGCGCAACAGCAGCACCGAACCCGCCAGCAGCCCGAACACGACACCGAGCCACAGCGGCACGCCCGCGTCCCGCGCGAACGGCACGCCCTCCGCGCCGCACTCCACCGCCGACGCCAGCCCCAGGCCGACGTCCAGCACCGCACCGCGCCGCCTCTCCCACCACCACGGGCCGGTCGGCGCCCTGGTGTGGTCTTCCCCCGTCGTGGTCATGCCCTCCAGCCTACGGGCGCCCCCGGCGGCATTTCCGGTGACTTTCCCCTACCCACCCCGGCCGCGGCCCCCTCCGTCACTCGAACTACTGAACTCCACCGCCCGCACCCCCGGAGCCCCACATTCCCCCCGGGGGATATGCAAATGGCACATTCACCAGGCAAAACCCCCAACCACCCCGACATCGAAAACCTCCACACCCAGGCCATCACCCTCCGCCGCCAGGGCATGAGCCTCCGCCAGATCCGCGACCACCTGAAGGTCTACAACAACGACCTCCTCAACCGCCTCGTCCACGGCGAACCGGCCCCGGAGTGGACGAAGCGCCCGAACGCCAAGGACGACCTGCGGGAAGAAGCGAGGGAACTGCGCCGCCAGGGCCACACCTACGATCAGATCCAAATGAAGCTGGGCTGCTCGAAGAGCTCGATCTCGCTCTGGGTGCGCGACCTGCCAAAGCCGGAGCGTCGGGACCCCACGGAGCAGGCGAAGCTGGCGGCCCGCAAACGCTGGGAGCACGAACTGGCCGTGCGCGACGAGAGCCGTCGACGGACCAAGGCGGACGCGCGGGCGGAGATGGGCGCACTGTCCGACCGCGAGCTGTTCATCGCGGGTGTCGCTCTCTACTGGGCCGAGGGAAGCAAGGACAAGCCGCACGCCCGCCGCGAGCGGGTCGTCTTCATCAACAGCGACCCCGGCGTGATCCGCGTCTTCCTGGCCTGGCTCGACCTGCTCCGGGTGCGACGCGAGGACGTCAGCTTCCGGGTGATGATCCACGAGTCGGCGGATGTGGCGGCCGCCGAGACGTACTGGGCCGGCCTCGTCGGGGCGGAGGGGGGCGCCTTCGCGAAGACGACCCTGAAGCGCCACAATCCCAAGACGGTCCGGAAGAACACCGGGGAGCAGTACCGGGGATGCCTGATCGTCAGCGTGCGCCGGAGCGCTGACCTCTACCGTCGCGTCGAAGGCTGGTGGTGCGGCATAGTAGGGGCTGCCACCACGGCCGATCTTCCGAATCGGACATAACGGCAATCCCAGGTCGTCTAAGGGCAAGACGTCAGATTTTGGTTCTGATCATGGGGGTTCGAGTCCTCCCCTGGGAGCAAATTGCTCAGTTCGGGTCCCGACCGGCACACCCCCGGCGGGACCCGCTCTCATGTCCGCCGAAATGCCCCCCGGTATTCTGCCGCCAGTCACCACCTCTTCCCAGAGCCGAAAGGCAACTCCGTGAGCGCCATTCGCCCGGCAGCCGTCGTCGTTCTCGCAGCGGGTGAGGGCACCCGTATGAAGTCGGCCACACCGAAGGTCCTGCACCGGATCTGCGGCCGCTCCCTGGTCGGCCATGTGCTGGCCGCCTCCCGTGAACTGGACCCCGCCGAGCTGGTGGTCGTCGTCGGCCACGCCCGTGAGCAGGTCGCCGCGCACCTCGCCGAGATCGACCCCGGCGTCCGTACGGCCGTGCAGGAGCAGCAGAACGGCACCGGGCACGCGGTGCGGATGGCGCTGGAGGAGCTGGGCGGCCCGGTGGACGGCACCGTCGTGGTGGTCTGCGGCGACACCCCCCTGCTGACCGCGGACACCCTGGCGGCCCTGACCGGCACGCACCAGGCGGACGGCAACGCCGTGACCGTGCTGACCGCCGAGGTCCCGGACGCGACCGGTTACGGCCGGATCGTGCGGGACGGCGCGAACGGCGCGGTGACCGCGATCGTGGAGCACAAGGACGCGACGGACGAGCAGCGGGCGATCGCCGAGATCAACAGCGGTGTGTTCGCGTTCGACGGCCGGCTGCTGGCGGACGCGCTGAAGCAGGTGCGCACCGACAACAGCCAGGGCGAGGAGTACCTGACCGATGTGCTGGGCATCCTGCGGGCGGCCGGGCACCGGGTGGGCGCTTCGGTGGCGGGTGACCACCGGGAGATCGCCGGGATCAACAACCGGGTGCAGCTCTCCGAGGCGCGCCGGACGCTGAACGACCGTCTGCTGACGGCCGCGATGCTGGACGGCGTGACCGTGGTGGACCCGGCGACGACGTGGGTGGACGTGACGGTCGGCTTCGGCCGGGACGCGGTGGTGCACCCGGGTACGCAGCTCACCGGTGCGACGCGGATCGAGGAGGGCGCGGAGGTCGGCCCGAACAGCCGCCTGCACGACACCGTGGTGGGCGCGGGCGCGCGCGTGGACAACACGGTGGCGGACGGCGCGGTGGTCGGCGAGGGCGCGACGGTGGGTCCGTACGCGTATCTGCGGCCCGGTACGCGGCTGGGGGTGAGGTCGAAGGTCGGTACGTACGTGGAGACGAAGAACGCGTCGATCGGTGAGGGGACGAAGGTTCCGCATCTGTCGTACGTGGGGGACGCGACGATCGGGGACTTCACGAACATCGGCGCGGCGAGTGTGTTCGTGAACTACGACGGTGAGAGCAAGCACCACACGACGGTGGGGTCGCATTGCAAGACCGGTTCGGACAACATGTTTGTGGCTCCTGTCACGGTCGGGGACGGCGCGTACACCGGCGCGGGGTCCGTGATCACCAAGGATGTGCCGCCCGGTGCGCTGGCCGTGGCCCGTGGTCAGCAGCGGAATATCGAGGGCTGGGTGGCCCGTAAGCGTCCTGGGAGCGCGGCCGCGAAGGCGGCGGAGGCGGCGTCCCGGCCGGGCGTGGACGAGGGCTGAGGGAAGGCTCGTCGGACACGGCTGCGTCAAACACGGCGTACCGTGATAAGTGCACAACCGCACCCCTACCAGCCGATTCGGCCCTCTCGTGCCCCGTCGAGAGGTCGCTTGGCCGGCGGCTGGCTGAGAACCTCTGAGGAGACAGTGCTGTGACCGGGATCAAGACGACCGGCGAGAAGAAGATGATGTTCTTCTCCGGCCGCGCCCACCCCGAACTTGCCGAGGAGGTCGCTCACAAGCTCGGTGTGGGGGTCGTCCCGACCAAGGCGTTCGACTTCGCCAACGGTGAGATCTACGTGCGTTATCAGGAGTCGGCGCGCGGCGCGGACTGCTTCCTGATCCAGAGCCACACGGCGCCCATCAACAAGTGGATCATGGAGCAGTTGATCATGATCGACGCGCTGAAGCGGGCGTCGGCGCGGTCGATCACCGTGATCGTGCCGTTCTACGGGTACGCCCGGCAGGACAAGAAGCACCGGGGCCGTGAGCCGATCTCGGCGCGTCTGATCGCGGACCTGATGAAGACGGCGGGTGCGGACCGCATCCTGACCGTGGATCTGCACACCGACCAGATCCAGGGCTTCTTCGACGGTCCGGTGGACCACCTGTTCGCGCTGCCGCTGCTGGCGGACTACGTGGGCGCGAAGGTGGACCGCTCCAAGCTGACCGTGGTGTCCCCGGACGCGGGCCGGGTGCGGGTGGCCGACCGCTGGTGCGACCGTCTGGGCGCGCCGCTGGCGATCGTGCACAAGCGCCGGGACAAGGACGTGGCGAACCAGGTCACGGTGCACGAGGTCGTGGGTGAGGTCGAGGGCCGGGTGTGTGTCCTGGTCGACGACATGATCGACACCGGTGGCACGATCTGCGCGGCCGCGGACGCGCTGTTCGCGCACGGGGCCGAGGACGTCATCGTGACGGCGACGCACGGTGTGCTGTCGGGTCCGGCGGCGGACCGGCTGAAGAACTCGCGGGTGAGCGAGTTCGTGTTCACCGACACGCTGCCGACGCCGGGTGAGCTGGCGGCGGACCTGGACAAGATCACGGTGCTGTCGATCGCCGGGACGATCGCCAGCGCGGTGCGTGAGGTGTTCGAGGACGGTTCGGTGACGAGCCTCTTCGACGAGCAGTGAGGTTTCTGCAGGCCCTCTGAGGGGCGGCGGAAGATCCTTTTGGGCGCGGCCCCCTTGCCGAGTAGACTGCGACAGTTGCTCGGCGAGGGAGGCCGCGCTCGTGTGTTCCACGGGTGCCGGTTGTCCGTTATCGAC
Source organism: Streptomyces sp. NPDC018263 (assembly GCF_055562575.1). Lineage (NCBI taxonomy): Bacteria > Bacillati > Actinomycetota > Actinomycetes > Kitasatosporales > Streptomycetaceae > Streptomyces > Streptomyces sp. NPDC018263. The sequence continues at coordinate 428,263 of NZ_JBVHFA010000005.1, read as the reverse complement.
GCGCTCTTCGTAGCAGGCCGTTCGTGGCCGGGTGACCCCGTCCGTCCTACCTGTACGAGGAGTGATCCGCATGTCCGAGGTCAAGCTCGCCGCCGAGTCCCGCACCGAGTTCGGCAAGGGTGCCGCCCGTCGCATCCGCCGTGACAACAAGGTTCCCGGTGTCCTTTACGGCCACGGTTCCGAGCCGCTGCACATCTCCCTGCCGGGCCACGAGCTGCTGCTCGCCCTGCGTACGCCGAACGTCCTGATCTCCCTGGACATCGACGGCAAGACCAACGAGCTGGCGATCCCGAAGGCCGTGCAGCGCGACCCGCTGAAGGGCTTCCTGGAGCACGTCGACCTGCTGCTGGTCAAGCGTGGCGAGAAGGTCACCGTCGAGATCCCGGTCGTCGCCGAGGGCGAGCTGGCCCCGGGCGGCAACCTGCTCGAGCACGTGCTGAACGCGCTGCCGGTCGAGGCCGAGGCCACCCACATCCCCGAGTCCGTGACGGTCTCCGTCGAGGGCCTGGAGGCCGGTGCCTCCGTCCACGCCAAGGACATCAAGCTCCCCAAGGGTGTCTCCCTGGCCGTCGAGGACGACGCCGTCGTCCTCCAGGTCCTGGCCGCCCAGGTCGAGGAGCCGGCCGAGGACGCGGCCGCCGAGGGCGAAGAGTCCGCCGAGGCCTGAGCCGCACCGGCTTGAATCATCTGTCAGCCGTCGTCCCCGCTTCCGGGGGCGGCGGCTGGCGCATATCGAGGAGAGTGGCTCGTTGAGTACCCCCGCAAACGCCCCTTGGCTGGTGGTCGGGCTCGGTAATCCGGGGCCGGAGTACGCGATGAACCGGCACAACGTCGGTTTCATGGCGGTGGATCTGCTCGCGGAGCGGATCGGCGGGAAGTTCAAGCGGTCGGGCAAAGCGCAGGCGCAGGTGCTGGAGGGCCGGATCGGTCCGGTGGGCCCGGCCGGCCGGCGGGTGATCCTGGCCAAGCCGATGTCGTACATGAATCTGTCGGGCGGTCCGGTGAACGCGCTGCGCGACTTCTACAAGGTGCCGCTCTCCCAGGTGGTGGCGGTCCATGACGAGCTGGACATCGACTACGGCGTGCTGCGGCTGAAGCTGGGCGGCGGCGACAACGGGCACAACGGCCTGAAGTCGATGACCAAGGCGATGGGGCCGGACTACCACCGCGTCCGCTTCGGCATCGGCCGTCCGCCGGGCCGGATGCAGGTCGCGGACTTCGTCCTGAAGGACTTCGCCTCGGCCGAGCGCAAGGAACTGGACTACTTCGTGGACCGCACCGCGGACGCGGTGGAGTGCCTGGTCATCGAGGGGCTGGAGCGGGCGCAGTCGGCGTACAACTCGTAGCGCCGGGGGCGTCGGGGGCACCCCTGGAGTTGACCCGTCGTAGGGGTATGGCCAATGATCCCGGCCATGTCTCCTGCCTCCGCCAGTTCCGCGCGTTCGGGGTCCGTCGTCCGGATGGGCCGGGTCGTGGTCGCGGGGGTGTTCGCCGGGCTGATCGTGTTCGCCGGGGCGTGGGGGTCCTGGGGGACCGCGCAGCACGCGATGCTGCCCAAGGGGCGTGAGCGCGGCACGCTGACGGTGACCCACTGTCTGCCGGAGCGCTGCGAGGGCTCGTTCAAGCCGCTGTCGCCGGGCGCCACGGCGCGGCCGTCCGTGCGGATCGAGCGGTCGGTGGTGGTGCGCGAGGGGCACAGCTACGACGTCGTCCTGGAGCCCGGCACGGACTTCGCCGTGCGCGCGGGCGTCTCCGGTGTCCTGCTGGCCTGGCTGCCGCTGGGCGGGGCGCTGCTGCTGGCCTCGGTGGTGGTCGCGGGCGGGATGCGGATGTCCCGGCTCGCCTGGGTGCTGGGCCTGGCGGGCGCGGCCCTGCTGACGGCGGCCTTCGTGCTCTCCTGAAACGGGACCCTGACGCATCGGTGCCCCCGGAACCGACGAGTTCCGGGGGCACCGTCGTACGCGCTTCGGGTCAGCCGGTGTTGCGCAGGCCCGCCGCGACGCCGTTGACGGTGAGCAGGAGGGCGCGGCCCAGGGTCGGGTCGGGTTCCTCACCGGCGGCGGCCGCGTCGCGCTGGCGCTTGAGCAGGGCGACCTGGAGGTAGGAGATCGGGTCCAGGTAGGCGTCGCGGATGCTCAGGGTCTGCCGCAGCTCGGGCTGGGCGTCGAGGAGTTCGGTCTCGCCGGTGATGCGCAGGACCTCGGCGACGGTCAGCTCGTGCTCGGCCTTGATGGTGTCGAAGACGTGCTTCAGCTCGTCGGGGACGAGGGTGTCGACGTAGTGCTGGGCGATGCGCAGGTCGGTCTTGGCGAGGGTCATCTCGACGTTGGAGATGAAGTTCCGGAAGAAGTGCCACTGTTCGTGCATCTCGCCGAGCACGGTGTCGAGCCCGGTCTCGCGCAGGGCCTTGAGGCCGGAGCCGACGCCGAACCAGCCGGGGACGATCTGCCGGGACTGGGTCCAGCCGAACACCCACGGGATGGCGCGCAGGCCGTCGAGCGAGACGCCCGAGCCGGGGCGGCGGGAGGGCCGCGAGCCCAGGTGCAGCTCGGCGAGCTGGTCGACCGGGGTGGAGGCGAGGAAGTACGTCGGCAGGTCGGGGTCCTCGACGAGCCGGCGGTAGGCGGCGTGGGCGGCATCGGAGACGACGTCCATGGCCGCGTCCCAGCGGGCGAGGGCCTCGTCGGACTGGCGGGGCGCGGTGTGCAGGGCGGACGCCTGGAGGGTGGCGGCGACCGTCAGCTCCAGGTTCTCCCGGGCGAGGGAGGGGATCAGGTACTTGTCGGAGATGACCTCGCCCTGCTCGGTCACCTTGATCTCGCCCTCCAGGGTGCCCCAGGGCTGGGCGAGGATCGCGTCGTGCGAGGGGCCGCCGCCGCGGCCGACGGTGCCGCCGCGGCCGTGGAAGAGGCGCAGCCGGACGCCGTAGCGGTGGGCGACGTCGCGCAGCCGGCGCTGGGCGCGGTGGATCTCCCACTGGCTGGTGGTGATGCCGCCGAACTTGGAGGAGTCGGAGTAGCCGAGCATGACCTCCTGGACGTCCCCGCGCAGCGCGACCAGGCGCCGGTAGGAGGGGTCGGAGAGCATGTCCTCCAGGATGGTGTCGGCGGCCTTCAGCTCGTCGGTGGTCTCCAGCAGCGGCACGATGCCGATCTTGGCCCAGCCGGCGTGCAGGTCGAGCAGTCCGGCCTCGCGGGCCAGCACGGTCGCGGCGAACACGTCGTCGGCGCCCTGGCACATCGAGATGATGTACGACTCGATGACCTCGGGCCCGAAGACCTCCAGCGCCCGCCGGACGGTCTGGAAGACGCCGAGTGTCCTGGCGCCGGCCTCGTCGACCGGGGCCGGGCTCGGGGCGAGCGGGCGGCGCGAGCGCAGCTCCTTGGCGAGCAGCTTGGCGCGGTACTCGCGGGGCATGTCGGCGTAGCGCCAGGACTCCTCGCCGAGCCGGTCGAAGAGCTGGCCGAGGGCGTGGTGGTGGGCGTCGGCGTGCTCGCGTACGTCCATGGTGGCGAGCTGGAGGCCGAAGGCGGCCAGGGTGCGGATGACGCGGTCGATGCGGCCGTCGGCGAAGAGGGCGCCGCGGTGCTCGCGCAGGGAGGTCTGGATGATGCGCAGGTCGGCGAGGAGTTCGGCGGTGCCGAGGTAGTCGCGGCCCTCCTCGTGCGGGGTGTTGCGGGCGAGGCGCTGCTTGGTGTTCTCCAGCTTCTGCCGGATCGCGGTGGCCTTGAGCCGGTAGGGCTCCTCGGCGTTGAGCCGCTTGTAGCGGGGGCTGATCTCCGGCAGGCGCTCCAGGTCGGTCTCCAGGGACTCCAGGAGTTCCCGGGTGGCGCCGGCGTAGCGGATGGAGTTGGAGAGCAGGCCGCGGAGCTGGTCGATCATCTCCAGCGCGTCGTTGATGCCGTGCTCGTGCTGGAGGATCAGCACGTCCCAGGTGACCTGGGGGGTGACGTTGGGGTTGCCGTCGCGGTCGCCGCCGATCCAGGTGCCGAAGGTCAGCGGGCGGGTGTCCGGCGGCAGGGTGACGCCGACCCGCTCCAGCTCGGCGGTGAGGTCCTCCAGGACGTCCCCGACGGCGTCGGCGTGCAGCTCGTCCAGGTAGTAGATGGCGTTGCGGGCCTCGTCGGTGGGCTCGGGGCGGACCACGCGCAGTTCGTCGGTCTGCCAGACGAGGTCGATGTTCTCGGCGAGCCGTACGTCGTGGCGGCGGCGGTCGGAGTCCAGGACGGGGGTCTCCAGGAGCTCCGCGACACGCCGGAGCTTGTTGAGGACCGAGCGGCGGGCGGCCTCGGTGGGGTGGGCGGTGAACACCGGGCGCACGTTGAGGTTGCGGACGGCGTCCCGCAGGTGCTCGGGGTCGGCGTCCTTCAGCCGGTCGGCGGTACGGGAGAGCAGACCGCCCTCGGCCGCCCGGCGGGCGCGCAGCTCGCGGCCGCGGTGCACCTGCTCGGTGACGTTGGCGAGGTGGAAGTAGGTGGAGAAGGCGCGCACCAGCTTGGCGGCGGTCTCCAGCTCGGTGCCGCGCAGCAGCTCGGCCGCGGCCTCGCCGTCCTCGCGGGTGAGACGGCGGACCTTCTCGACCAGTTCCAGCAGCTCGGGGCCCTCCTGGCGGACGAGGGTCTCGCCCAGGAGATCGCCCAGGCGCCGGATGTCGGCGCGCAGCGCCTGGCCGTTCGTGGTGCTCTGGTCGTCGACACTGCTCACAGGTGCGGCTCCTTGCGGTGTTGAAGCTCATCCGGAGGGAACCCGGACACCCATCCATCACACGGCAAAACGCCGCATACCGGCCGGAACGTCCGGGAAGCAAACAGAGCGGACCGCGCTGTCCGACCGTCTCCAAGGATAGGTGTCCCGGTGGACGCGCAGGATCTCGGGCTCTTGCCGCCGACCTGACCGCTGACATACTTACGACGCCGTAGGTTACGGAACCGTAGGGACGTACCGTCCGTTCCCTACCTGTCCGGCACCGCCTCGACCCCCGCCCTCGACCCCACAGGGGACGCGCATGACCTCAAGTAGTTCCGATGTGATCGACGAAGCCCGCACCGATGGCGCGACCGCCACGCTGGGCGGCGAACAGAAGCGCTCGATCGAACAGATCGCGCTCCTGGTGTTCATCGTCGTACCGTTCCTGGCCCTGCTCGCGGCCGTGCCGCTGGTGTGGGGCTGGGGGGTGAGCTGGCTCGACCTGGGCCTGCTGGTGTTCTTCTACTTCCTCGGGTGCCACGGCATCACCATCGGCTTCCACCGCTACTTCACCCACGGCTCCTTCAAGGCGAAGCGGCCGCTCAGGATCGCGCTGGCGATCATGGGGTCGATGGCGGTGGAGGGGCCGCTCGTGCGCTGGGTGGCCGACCACCGCAGGCACCACAAGTTCTCCGACGCCGAGGGCGACCCCCACTCGCCGTGGCGGTTCGGGGAGACGCTCCCCGCGCTGATGAAGGGCCTGTGGTGGGCCCACATCGCCTGGATGTTCGACGAGGAGCAGACCCCGCAGGAGAAGTACGCGCCGGACCTGGTCAAGGACCCCGCCATGCGGGCGATCTCCCGGCAGTTCGCGCTGTGGACGACCGTCTCGCTGCTGCTGCCCCCGCTGATCGGCGGGCTGGCGACGATGTCCTGGTGGGGCGCCTTCACCGGGTTCTTCTGGGGTTCACTCGTCCGGGTGGCCCTGCTGCATCACGTGACGTGGTCGATCAACTCGATCTGTCACGCGGTGGGCAAGCGCCCCTTCAAGTCCCGCGACCGCTCGGGCAACGTGTGGTGGCTGGCCGTGCTGTCCTGCGGCGAGTCCTGGCACAACCTGCACCACGCCGACCCGACCTCCGCGCGGCACGGGGTGGAGCGCGGGCAGATCGACTCCTCGGCCCGGTTCATCCGCTGGTTCGAGAAGCTCGGCTGGGCCTATGACGTGCGCTGGCCGTCGCGCTCGCGCATCGATTCCCGCCGCACCGACGACGACGGTTCCGCCCGGCGCGGGAAGGCCGCCGCGAAGGCGGCATGATTGACGGCGTGGCCACCGACTCCAGCAGCACCTCCAGCAACGACAAGACACGGCGGACCCGCCGGACCCGGATGACCGGTGCGGAGCGCCGCCAGCAGTTGCTGGAGATTGGCCGGACCCTCTTCGCGGCCAAGGGCTTCGAAGGCACGTCGGTGGAGGAGATCGCGGCCAAGGCCGGGGTCTCCAAGCCGGTGGTGTACGAGCACTTCGGCGGCAAGGAGGGGCTGTACGCGGTCGTGGTGGACCGGGAGATGCGGTGCCTGCTGGACATGGTCACCGGCTCGCTGACCGCCGGCCACCCCCGTGAGCTGTGCGAGCAGGCCGCGTTCGCGCTGCTGGACTACATCGAGGAGTACACGGACGGTTTCCGCATCCTCGTCCGTGACTCCCCCATCCCGCAGTCCACCGGCTCCTTCGCCTCGCTGATCTCCGACATCGCCACCCAGGTCGAGGACATCCTGGGCCGCGAGTTCAAGAGCCGCGGCTTCGACTCCAAGCTCGCCCCGCTCTACGCCCAGGCCCTGGTCGGCATGGTCGCCCTCACCGGCCAGTGGTGGCTCGACGTCCGCCGCCCCAAGAAGGCCGAGGTGGCCGCCCACCTCGTCAACCTCGCCTGGCACGGCCTGGACGGCCTGGAACAGAAGCCCCGCCTGATAGGCCACCGCAAGAACTAGGCGTCCGCCGCCAGGAACTCCAGGCGGTTGCCCACCGGGTCGCTGGAGTGGAAGCGGCGGTGGCCGGGCTGCCCGGCGTCCCACTCCACCGGCGCGCCGTGGGCGGCCAGCCGGGCGGCGCACGCGTCGAGGTCCGCGACCAGCAGGCCGGGGTGCGCCTTGCGGGCGGGACGGAAGTCGTCGTCGACGCCCAGATGGAGCTGGACCCCGCCCGCCCGGAACCAGCAGCCGCCGCGCGCCGCCAGCGCCGGGGGCTTGGGCACCTCCGTCATGCCGAGCACCCCGCCGTAGAAGGCGCGCAGCGCGTCCTCCGTGCCGGACGGCATCGCGAGCTGGACGTGGTCGATCGCACGCAGCACGGCTCAGGCCCCCTTCACCGCGACCGCGAACAGGCGGCGGAAGGGCAGGACCGTGCCGTACGGGGCGGTCGGGTACGCCTCTCGGAGGAGGTCTCGGTATTCGGTGACGAAGGCGTCCCGCGCCTCCGGATCGTCGGCCAGGGCGGTCAGGGCGGGGCGGAGGGCGGTGCCCTTGGCCCAGTCCAGGACCGGGTCGGGGCCGGGGAGGACGTGCTGATAGGTGGTCTGCCAGACGTCGGTGGCGCAGCCCAGGCGGGCCAGGTGGTCCAGGTAGGCGCCGGGGGTGTGGACGGAGTCGGGGGTGCGCAGGACGCCGGCCAGGCGGGACGCCCAGCGGGGCGTGGCGGCCAGTTCGCGCAGCAGGGTGTGCAGCGGGGCGTCGGTGTTGTCCGGCACCTGGAAGGCGAACACCCCGCCCGGCTTCAGCGCGTGGGTCCAGTCCGCCAACCGGTCGAGGTGGCCGGGCACCCACTGGAGGGTGGCGTTGGACAGCAGCAGGTCGTGCGGGCCTTCGGGTGTCCAGGTGCGGGCGTCGGCGGGGGCGAAGTCCAGCGCGGGCTGTTCGGCGCGGGCCCGCTGAAGCATCTCGGGCGAGTTGTCGTACCCGGTGATCCGGGCGCCGGGCCAGCGTTCGGCGAGCAGCGCGGTGGCGTTGCCGGGGCCGCAGCCGAGGTCGGCGATCCGGGGGCGCTCGGACGGCAGGGCGGGGACGCGGGCCAGCAGGTCCGTGAACGGGCGCAGCCGGTGGCCGGAGTGACGGAGGTACTGGGCGGGGTCCCAGGAAGGCGTCGTCATGGCAGCCACCTTCCCGAAGAACTTCTCTCGATGTCAAGATACTCAGCTTCAAGAGGCTTCGCTTCAAGAGACTTCACGTCGACACAACCACTACACTGATCTCCATGGAGGACGAGGTCGATCGGCTGGTCGCAGCGTGGCGCCGGGAGCGCCCTGACCTCGACGTGGAACCACTGGAAGTACTGAGCCGGGTGAGCAGGCTGGCCCGGCACCTGGACCGCGCCCGCAGGCTCGCCTTCTCCGAGCACCAGTTGGAGCCCTGGGAGTTCGACGTGCTGACCGCGCTGCGCCGCGCCGGCACCCCGTACCAGCTCTCCCCCGGCCAGTTGCTCACCCAGACGCTGGTCACCTCGGGCACCATGACCAACCGCATCGACCGGCTGGCCAAGAAGGGCCTGGTGGAGCGACTGCCCGACCCCAGCGACCGGCGCGGTGTGCTGGTACGGCTGACCGACACCGGCCGGGACCGCGCGGACGAGGCACTGGCGGGCCTGCTGGCCCAGGAGCGGGCCATCCTCGGCGAGCTGTCCCGCGCCCAGCGCGGCGAACTCGCCGGGCTGCTACGCCAGTTGACCGCCCCGTTCGACAACGTCCCCGGTTAGGTCGACCGGCCCCACCCCGGCCCGCCGGGCCAGCGCCACCGCGGCCAGCGTGGAGTGCACACCCAGCTTGCCCAGCACGTTCTGCATATGGGTGCGGACGGTGTGCGGGGAGAGGAACAGCCGTTCCGCGACCGCCTTGCGGCCGAGCCCGGCGACCATGCAGCGCAGCACCTCCCGCTCGCGCGGGGTCAGCGACGACACCAGCCGCTCGCTCTCGCTGCGGTGCTTGCGCGCCGCCGTCAGCTCCTTCAGCACGCCGGTGAGCAGCGCGGCCGGCAGATGCGTCTCGTCCCGCAGCACACCCCGGACCACGGTGAGCAGCCGGGACAGCGAGCAGTCCTTGGCGACCCAGCCGGAGGCACCCGCCTGGAGCGCGAGCGCGGCCCGGTGCGGGTCGTCCTTCTCGGCGAGGACCACCGTGCGCACCCCGGCCTGCGCCGAGCGCACCCCGGCGACCAGCGAGATCCCGTCCACCAGGCCGTCCGCGTCGCCCGCCTGCACCGGGACCGCCGCCCGCCCGCCGGGCAGCACCCGGCCGAGGTCGGCGTCGACCAGCAGTACGTCGTAGCGGCGGCCCTCGGCGGCGGCGCGCTCCAGACAGCGCAGCGCGGCCGGGCCGCTGCCCGCGGCGGACACGTCCACGTCGGGCTCGGCCGCCAGAGCGGCCGCCAGTGACTCGGCGAAGATGCGATGGTCGTCCACGACCAGCACTCGGATGCGAACCACGAAACCCCCTTCCCCAGGCTCCACTTGGAGCAGGGGTCACCCACGGCGCGGCGGCCGCCGTCGCGGAGACTGCTACCCCCGGCGCGGTCCCCGTACCCGCCCGTCCCGCCCCCTGATCGGCCACCGGCCCCCACCGGTACCGCTCGCGAGGTCCCTCAGCGTACGGGCGGGCCCTGGCCGGGGGGAGCGGATTGACGGAACTGACCGGCCGTCGCGTTTATGGTGTGCCGCATGTTTCGGATCGAGACGGAAGTGGACAAGGACCGACGGGATCTGCTGCGCGCCCGGCTGCGGGACACCAACACGGCGGCCTCCCCGGTACTGGCCGCGCTGCGCGGCTCGCCGGGCGACCGGAACACCCCGCTGCACGTGTGGGTGCTGGACGCGGCGGGCGGGCTCGCCGGGGGGCTGGTCGGGCACACCTGGGCCGGGTGGCTGCACGTCACGTATCTGTGGGTGGACGCCCGGTACCGGGGCGCGGGTCTCGGCTCCCGGCTGCTGGCGGAGGCCGAGCGCGTCGCGCACACCGGCCGGGGCTGTACGCGCTCCCGCGTGGAGACCTGGGACTTCCAGGCCCCGGAGTTCTACAAGGACCGCGGCTACGACGTGGTGTCCGTGATCCCCGACTATCCGCCGGGGATCACGGAGTACACGCTGACCAAGCGGCTCGGCTGAAGGCTCGGGGATCAGCCCAGGCGGCGGGCGCCCGGCGAGGGCACCGCCTCGAAGACGCGCGGGGCCGTGTACCCGGCCGCCGCGAACGCCTCCTCGACCGCCTTGGTGAGGGTGTCCACCGCGGACACCTCGGCCAGCGCGATCGCGGAGCCGCCGAAGCCGCCGCCGGTCATCCGGGCGCCGAGCGCGCCGGCCGCCAGCGCGGTGTCGACCGCGAGGTCCAGCTCCGGGCAGGAGATCCGGAAGTCGTCGCGCAGCGAGGCGTGGCCCTCGGTGAGGAGCGGCCCGATGGCGCGGACGTCGCCCGAGGTCAGCAGCTCCACCACCCGCTCCACGCGCCGGTTCTCGGTGACGATGTGCCGCACCAGCCGGCGCACCTCGGCCGCGTCGTCCTCGGAGCCGAGCTGCTCCAGCGCCGCGTCCAGCCCGTCGTACGCCACATCGCGCAGCGCGTCGACGCCGAGCAGGGCGGCGCCCTTCTCGCAGCCGGCCCGGCGCTTGCCGTACTCGCCGCCGCTGTGGGCGTGCTTGACCTGGGTGTCGACCACCAGCAGGCGCAGGCCCTCGGCGGCCAGGTCGAACGGGATCTGCCGCTGGGACAGGTCGCGGGTGTCGAGGAAGAGCGCGTGGCCCTCCTCGCAGCAGGCCGACGCGGTCTGGTCCATGATGCCGGTGGGCGCGCCGACGTAGACGTTCTCCGCGCGCTGGCACAGCCGGGCCAGCTTCCAGCGCGGCAGCTCCAGGCCGAACAGGTCGTCCAGCGCGAGCGCGACGACGACCTCCAGCGCGGCCGAGGACGACAGCCCGGCGCCGGTCGGCACGGTGGAGGCGAGGTGGATGTCGGCGCCGGTGACCGGGTGCCCGGCCTCGCGCAGCGCCCAGACCACGCCCGCCGGGTACGCGGTCCAGTCGTCGTCGGTGCCCGGCGCGAGGCCGTCCAGTACGAGTTCGACGACCTCGCCCTCGATGTCGGCCGAGTGCAGCCGCAGCAGGCCGTCGGTGCGGCGGGAGACGGCCGCGGTGACCTGGTGCGGCAGGGCGAACGGCATGACGAAACCGTCGTTGTAGTCGGTGTGTTCGCCGATCAGGTTGACCCGGCCCGGCGCCGCCCACACCCCTTCCGGTGCCGCACCGTACAGCTCGGTGAAGCGTTCCCGGACCTGCTGTGCCCCCACTAGTGCTCCCTCTGCGTGTCGCGCGCGAACTCCCAGGCGTCCGCGATGATCCCGGCGAGGTCCGCGCGGGACGGGTTCCACCCCAGTGTGGCGCGTGCGGTCTCCGCCGACGCCACCAGGACCGCCGGGTCGCCGGCCCGGCGCGGGGCGGTGACCTCGGGGATGGGGTGGCCGGTGACCTCGCGGGCGGTCTCCACGACCTCGCGGACGGAGAAGCCGTTGCCGTTGCCGAGGTTGCAGATCAGGTGCTCGCCGGAGCGGGCGGCGCCGAGGGCGAGGAGGTGGGCGTCGGCGAGGTCCGCGACATGGATGTAGTCGCGGACGCAGGTGCCGTCGGGGGTCGGGTAGTCGTCGCCGTAGACGGAGATGGCCTCGCGGCGGCCCTGGGCGACCTGGAGGACGAGCGGGATGAGGTGGGACTCGGGGTCGTGGCGCTCGCCGTAGGGGCCGTAGGCGCCGGCCACGTTGAAGTAGCGCAGGGAGACGGCGGCCAGGCCGTGGGCGTGCGCCTCGCTGGTGATCATGTGGTCGACGGCCAGCTTGGAGGCGCCGTAGGGGTTGGTGGGCCGGGTCGGGGCGGACTCCGGGATCGGGACCTCCTCGGGCTCGCCGTAGGTGGCGGCGGTGGAGGAGAAGACCAGCCGGTTCACGCCCGCCTCGCGCATGGCGGCGAGCAGGGCCATGGTGCCGCCGACGTTGTTCTCCCAGTACTTCTCCGGCTTCACCACCGACTCGCCGACCTGGGAGAACGCGGCGAAGTGCAGCACGCCGTCGTAGGACGGGTCGAGCCACTTGGCGGCATCGCGGATGTCGCCCTCGACGAAGGCGGCACCGGCGGGCACGCCCGCGCGGAAGCCGGTGGAGAGATTGTCGAGGACGGTGACCTCGTGTCCCGCCTCCAGCAGATGCTGGGCGACGACACTGCCCACATAGCCCGCGCCACCCGTCACCAGGTACTTCATGAACTCGCTACCTCTCGCAGTCGCTCGGCCGCGCGCTCCGGCGGCACGTCGTTGATGAAGACGTTCATGCCGGACTCGGAACCCGCGAGGAACTTCAGCTTGCCGGATGTGCGGCGGATGGTGAAAAGCTCCAGGTGGAGCGCGAAGTCGTCCCGCGTCACCCCGTCGAAGCCGGGGAGGTCGCCGAACGGCGCCTGGTGCCACGCCGCGATGTACGGCGTCGGCGCCTCGGCCTCGTCGCCCTCTCCACCCTCCGGCCGCCCGAAGATCCGGTCGAAGCGCCTCAAGAGTTCCAGATAGACCTGGGGGAACTCTGTGCGCGCGGCCTCGTCCAGCGCGAGCAGGTCGGGCACCCGGCGCTTGGGGTACAGGTGCACCTCGTAGGGCCAGTGCGCGGCGAACGGGACGAAGGCCGCCCAGTGTTCACTCTGCAGGACGACCCGGTCACCGGCGAGTTCGCGTTCCAGGACGGCGTCGAAGAGGTTCTCCCCGCCGGTGGCGGCCTTGTGGCCGGCGAGCGAGCGGAGCATCAGTGCGGTGCGCGGGGTGGTGAACGGGTAGGCGTAGATCTGGCCGTGGGGGTGACCCAGCGTCACCCCGATCTCGGCGCCCCGGTTCTCGAAACAGAAGACCTGCTTGACGGAGGGCAGATGCGACAGCTCGGCGGTGCGGTCGGTCCACGCCTCCAGCACGAGCCGGGCCTGTTCGTCGGTGAGGGAGGCGAAGGACGCGTCGTGGTCGGAGGTGAAGCAGACGACCTCGCAGCGGCCGGAGTCACCGGCGAGGGAGGGGAAGCGGTTCTCGAACACCACCACGTCGTAGGTGGAGTCCGGGATCTCGCTGAGCCGCCCGTCCCGGCTGGGGCAGAGCGGGCACTCGTCGGCCGGGGGGTGGTAGGTGCGGCCCTGGCGGTGGGAGGCCACGGCCACCGAGTCGCCGAGCAGCGGGTCCCGGCGGATCTCGGAAGCGGTGACCGTGGGCTCCAGCGGACGGCGGTCCACCGCGTCGCGGACGGTGTCGTCCCGCAGGTCGTAGTAGACCAGCTCACGTCCGTCGGCCAGCCGGGTCGAGGTCTTCTTCACGCCGGACTCCTCGCTCTCACTCAACACAATCAAACATAACAAACCACAACCCGACAACAGCTCGCACGATCACAATCGAACAAAGAACACCAACAGAACTGTTCAAATAATGAACGCCGCGGCGTAGGTTCCGCTCTGGATCAGTTCGCGCAACGAAGCGAGTTCTCATGCAGACCCCCCCGACCGGACCCGCGCCCCTGGCGGCGGGCCCCAGCTATCTGGCGGCGGAGCTACGGCTCCCCACCAACTGGCTCGACTACACGATCCTGGCCATCTACTTCGTCGTGGTTCTCGGCATCGGCTTCGCGGCCCGCCGCTCGGTGAAGACCAGCCTGGACTTCTTCCTCTCCGGACGCTCGCTGCCCGCCTGGATCACCGGCCTCGCCTTCATCTCGGCGAACCTGGCGGCCACCGAGATCCTGGGCATGGCGGCCAACAGCGCCCAGTACGGCGCGTACACCGTGCACTGGTACTGGATCGGCGCCATCCCGGCCATGGTCTTCCTCGGCCTGGTGATGATGCCCTTCTACTACGGCAGCAAGGTCCGCTCGGTCCCCGAGTTCCTGCTGCTGCGCTTCGACAAGGCAGCCCACCTGCTCAGTTCGATCCTGTTCGCCTTCGCCGCCATCCTCATCGCGGGCGTGAACCTGTACGCGCTGGCGATCGTGGTGGAGGCCCTGCTCGGCTGGCCGCAATGGGTGGCCATCGTGGTGGCGGGCGCCTTCGTGCTCGGCTACATCACCCTGGGCGGTCTGTCCTCGGCGATCTACAACGAGGTGCTCCAGTTCTTCGTGATCCTGGCCGCCCTCATCCCGATCACCGTCCTCGGCCTGAAGAAGGCCGGCGGCTGGGACGGCCTGACCCACAAGCTGGACGCGGCCCACGGGCACAACTTCACCACCGCCTGGGGCGGCACCGGCATCGGCAGCGCCAACCCGCTGGGCGCCAACTGGCTGACCATCGTGCTCGGTCTCGGCTTCGTGCTGTCCTTCGGCTACTGGACGACCAACTTCGCCGAGGTGCAGCGCGCGCTGTCCGCGAAGAACCTCTCCGCCTCCAAGCGCACCCCGCTGATCGCTGCCTACCCGAAGATCTTCATCGTCTTCCTGGTGATGATCCCCGGCCTGGTCGCCGCCGCCCTGGTCCCGAAGATCGGCCAGCCCGGCTCCGGGCTCCAGTACAACGACGCGATCCCCTACCTGATGCAGGAGCTGCTGCCCAACGGTGTGCTCGGCATCGCGGTCACCGGTCTGCTCGCCGCGTTCATGGCGGGCATGGCGGCCAACGTGTCGTCCTTCAACACGGTGTTCACCACCGACATCTGGGCCCGCTACGTGAAACCGGGCCAGGAGGACGCCTACTACGTCCGCTTCGGCCGCTGGATCACCGTGATCGGTGTCGCCGCGTCGGTCGGCACGGCGTTCCTGGCGTCGTCGTTCTCGAACATCATGAGCTACCTCCAGACGCTGTTCTCCTTCTTCAACGTGCCGATGTTCGTGGTCTTCATCGTCGGCATGTTCTGGAAGCGCGCCTCCGCCAAGTCCGGCTTCTGGGGCCTGCTCGCCGGTACCGCCACCGCGATGGTCAACTACTTCGTGTTCTACAAGGAGGGCATCATCTCGATCCCCTCCGACCAGGGCGCCAACTTCGTCTCCGCCATCGCGGGCTTCGTCGCGGGCGCGGTCGTCATGGTCGCGGTGTCGCTGTTCACCAAGCCCAAGCCGGCCGAGGAACTCCAGGGCCTGGTCTACGGCACCAAGTCGCCCGGCATGTCCGAGGCACCCGCCGAGGGCGACGACGCCTGGTACCGCAAGCCCGCCCTGCTCGGCTGGGGCGCGGTCGTCCTGGCCGCCGCCTGCTACATCCCGTTCTCGTTCTGATCGCGGGAGGATGAGGAAACCATGACCGACGAATCCCCCCGCCCCGAGCACGGGCCCGGCGCGACCGAGCACGACGTCCAGCGCGAGGTCACCGAGCTGGAGGGCAAGTCCGCCACCGCGGCCCGCATCTTCGACCTGCGGCGCATCATCGGCGGCCTGTTCGTGCTCTACGGCATCATCGTCACGATCGCCGGCATCACCGACTCCCAGGCCGCGATCGACAAGGCCGAGGGCGTCAACATCAACCTGTGGACCGGCATCGGCATGCTGATCCTCGGGGTGTTCTTCCTGGCCTGGCTGAAGCTGCGGCCGACCCCGCCCCCGCTGCCCACCGAGGACGCGGGCGACGAGGACCCCGTGCACTAGGGGGTGTCTTTCCGATCTTCGTGGATCAGCCCGCGGCGTCTGGTGCGGTGCCTCGGCGTGCGGTCGAGTCGCCCTCGTACTGGACGTACTTGGGTGATTCGGCCGTGCGGCGAGGTGCCGTGCCAGGGGTCGCGGGCCCGCGAAGATCGGGGAGACGCCCCCTAGCCCCGCGGGGACGAAAGCCGGAGCCGGAGCTGTGGACTACAGCTCCGGCTCCGTCGTGTGCGGGGCGGCTCCGGCGCGGTCCAGCAGCCCGGTACGGGCCGCGAGGGCGGCCGCCTCCAGCCGGGAGCCGACCCCCAACTTCATCAGCACCCGCTGCACATGGGTACGGGCGGTGCTGGGTGCTATCCCCATGCCGGCCGCGATCAGCCGGGTGTCCTCGCCGTCGGCGACCCGGACCAGCACCTCCACCTCGCGCGGGGTGAGCAGCCTCAGCAGCCGCTGGCCCTCGTCGTCGGGCTGCACGGCCGGGTTCAGCAGCTCCGCGAAGGCGCCCTGGAGCAGTTGGGGGGCGACGGCGGCCTCACCGGCGCGGGCCTTCAGGATGGCCCGCTCGACCCCCTCGATGCGCTCGTCGTGCCGTACGTACCCGGCGGCGCCCGCAGCGAAGGCGGCCGCGATGCCGCGCGGGGACGGGACCGGGCCGAGGACCAGGACGGCCACCTGCGGGCGCTCCCGCTTGATGCGGGCCACCGGGTCGAACGCCCCCGGCTCGGCGGGTGCCGCGGTGCCCAGCAGGCACACCTCGGGGGCGCGCGATATCACCAGCTCGGCCGCGCCCGCGGCCGGCGCCGCCGCGGCGAGCACCCGGTGCCCGCGCAGCTTCAGCGCCGACGCCAACGCCTCCGCCAGCAGGCGGTGGTCGTCGACGACCATGAGCCGCACTCCCATAGAGCAACCCCCCAGTTCCTCCCGATCTCCCGGAAGTTACACGCTCGGGGCGCCTGCCGTGCGGGCTTCGGTCAGTCGCGGGTGCCGAAGGCCACCACGCAGTTCTTGTCCTTGTCGAAGCTCCCGATCGGCTTGCCCGCGTTCGGCGCCGCCATGAAGAGCCTGCCCTGGCTGTACCGGTACTCCGAGAAGCTGGGCTGGAGACCGGTCTGGAGGGCACGGTCGGCCTGGTCGGCGGGCAGCTCCATCAGCGTCGTGGACTTGAAGGCGGCGCCGTCGATGCGGACGACCTGGCCGCCCTTGTCGTACGGCGCGTCCTTGTACGCGATCAGGTTGCCGCCGTCCATGCGCAGCGGGAACAGCGTGTAGCCCTCGCCGGCCTCGGCCCGCTGGCCGGTCCGCTTGCCGGTGGCGAGGTCGAAGGCGACGACCTCGTTGGTGTGGACGAGCTTGCTCTTGCCGCTGCCGCTGTGCTCCTTGGTCGCCAGGTACAGCCTGCCCGCTCCCGCGACGACGCCCTTGCACTCCTCGACGAGGGTGATGGTCTCGCACTCGCCGTCGTAGGTGTCGCCCGAGACCGGGATACGGGCCAGCAGCCTGCCGGTGCGGTTGTCGATGGAGAAGTAGTCCGAGACCCCGCTGCCGCCGCTCGCGCTGTGCCCGGCGTCCGCGCCGACCACCAGCGGGTCGGTGGAGACGATGGCCGCGTAGTCGATGCCGGCGCCCATCTTGTACTCGGCGATCACCTTGCCCGAGGTGGGGTCGATGTTCTGGATGCTGAGGGTGCGGTTGCCGAACGCGCCGCACTTGCGGACCGCGACCAGCTTGCTGCCGCCGCCGTAGCCGACGTCGTCGCAGTCGTCGCCGGGCTTGGGCTGCCAGAGCACCTTGCCGGTGCCGATGTCGTAGGCCGCGCCGCCGCCGAGACCGCCGACCGCGACGGTCTTCCCGGCGACGGTGACGTTGCTGAACTGGGTGGCGAACTCGCCCGTGCCGACCGACTTGGTCCACAGCTTGGTGCCGGCCCGGACGTCGACGCCCGCGACCTGGGTGCAGCCGGGGCGGCTGTCCTTGGTCGGCATGGAGGGCTGGTAGACGATGCCGGTGCGGCCGTCGGCGGTGACGTGCTCGGTGGCCGCGCAGACGGGGCCGGGCAGCTTGAGCGTCCACTTCTTGTGGCCGTCGGCCGGGTCGTAGCCGTTGATCTCGGCGATGCCGCTCTTGGCGTAGACGCCGCTGCTCAGCCAGGAGCCCGGCGTGGTGACGACGTTCTCCTCGGTCTTGGGCTGCGGGACCTTGAACACGACGTCGGCGGCCGGGTTGTCCGGCACCTTCTCCTTGCCGCCGGTCGCGGTGGCGGTGCCGTCCTTGTCCCCGCCGGTCTTCGCGGTACCGCCTCCGTCAAGGGAGCGGGAGTACCAGACGCCGGAGCCGATGATCAGACCGATGGCGACGACGGCCGCGAGGACGATCAGCGCGATGGCGCGGTTCTCCCTGGCGCGGGTGTTGTCGCCCGCCACGACGGTCGGCGGCTGGGCGGGGTATCCGTAGCCCGGCTGCTGCGGATGCTGCGGCTGGGCCGGGTAGCCGTAGCCGGGCTGCGGCTGCGGCTGGGGCGGGGGCGCCTGCGGATAGCCGTACGTCGGCTGGGGAGCGGCCGGCGGGGTGGGCGGCTGGTCCTGGGGCGGGCCGGAGGGCGGCTGGTCGGTCATCGTGGGGTACCTCGAAGCGGCTGGTGGGGACGGCGGGGGGCGGCAGGGGCGGCCGAGAGGAGGGGACGGGCTACTTGCCGTAGGCCAGCATCAGCTTCTCCTCGGACTCGTCCTGGCCGCTCAGCCGGTCGGTGGCGATGAAGAAGCGGCCGCCGGACCAGACCGTGGTGGCGTCATAGAAGCCGTTCTCGATCTGCGCGGCGCCGTCCGGGTTCCGGAGCAGCGTGACGGGCCGGTGCGCGCCGGAGCCGGTCGGGACGGAGAGCACCCGGCCGCCCTGGGAGTAGGACGCGTCGGCGTAGGCGATGAGGTTGCCGCCCTGGAGCTGGACCGGGACCATCGGGCGGCCGATCGGGGACTTCACCCGCCACTTCTCCTTGCCGTCGGCCAGACCGATGGCGATGATCTCGTTCGCGCCGGTGGTGGACTCGGTGGGCAGGTAGAGGGTCTTGGCGTCCACGGCGACGGCCTTGCAGTTCTGCAAACCGCGGTTCAGCGAGAGGAAGCCGCAGCCGGGGGCGAACTTCTTGTCGACCTTGACCTCGGAGGTGAAGCGGCCGCCGCTGTCCAGGGTGGAGATGTTCCACGTCTTCTTGTCGCGGTTGGTCAGGTAGACCACCAGCGGGTTCACGGAGAAGACACGGTCGGCCTTCCAGCCCTTGGTGACGGCCCGGGTCCACTTCGCCTTGCCGGTGGCCGGGTCGAGTTCGCGGATCTCGTCGCGCTCCTTGGCGCCGCCCGCCCCGCAGGAGGCCACCTCGACCAGGCGCCCGGTGTCACCGGCGTACCCGGCCGGGTAGCAGTCCGTGCCGTACTTCTTGAGGTCGTACAGCTTCTTGCCGGTGCCCGCGTCGTACGCGGTGCCCGACATGTCCCGGCCGACCACCAGGGTTTTGCCGGCGAGGGTCAGCTCGATGCTGCGGGTGCTGTCGAACAGGGCGGTGCCGTCGGCGACTTCGGCGTGCCAGCCCTTCTTGCCGGTGTCCAGGTCGATCTGCTGGAGCTGGTTGCACTTGGCGCGGTCGGTGGAGCCGTTCATGTACGCGACGACGATGCTGCCGTCGGCGTCGGCGCGCTTGGTGACCGCGCAGACCTCGTGCGGCAGGGCGATCGGGGCCCAGGCGGGCTTGCCGTCCGCGACGCGGAAGCCGAGGACCTCCTTGTACGCGGCCTTCACCGCCGTCCTCTCCGTGACCCAGAGGCCGGGCGCCTCCGCGCCGTTGCCGGGGGCGTCGGGGGCGGACTTGTACCAGAGGACCTTCGACTCGCCGGGCTTGCGGCCCGCGTTGAGGTCCTCGGCGTCCGTACGGCCGTCGCCCTTGCCGTCGCCGGTGTCGGCGGAGGGGGACGCGGTGGCGGAGTGCTGGGTGTCGCCGGTCGGGTGGGCGACGGGCTTGTCGTCGTCCCCACCGCCACTGGCGACCGCGTACACGGTGCCGCCGGCGAGCAGCAGCGCGACGGCCACCGCCCCCGCGATCAGTGCGGTGCGCTTCTTGCCACCGGGCGGCTTGCCGGGGCCGCCGGGGTGCGGGTACGCCCCGTAGGGGGCGCCGGGCGGGGGGCCGTAGGGGCCGGGAGCCTGCCCGTAGGGGCCGGGCTGGGCGTACGGGCCGGGAGGCTGCTGGGGGTAGCCGTAGCCGGGCTGCTGGGGCGGCGGCGGGGCGCCGAACCCGCCCTGGGGCGGCGGCTGTTGGGACGGCGGCTGCGGAGGGGCGCCGAAGCCCCCCTGCGGCGGGCCCTGCGGCGGCTGGTTCTGCGGTGGGCCGAAACCGCCGTGCGGCGGCTGCCCGGGCGGCGGCTGGCTCATCAGCGCTGCTCCCCCTCGTTCACTGACTTTTAGCCTACGAAGGGTCTTTCTATCACCGACCACCGACAGCACAGGGGCCCGTGAGAGCCCCTGTGCCCAAGGTCGAACCACCCCGTGATGCCGCCGTTACGGACTCACCGGTATGGCCTGATTCCGCCGTACGCGCTACGCGTCCTCCGCCAGCTCCAGCCAGCGCAGCTCGAGTTCCTCGCGCTCGCCGGCGAGTTCACGCAGCTCGGCGTCGAGTTCGGCGACCTTGGCGAAGTCGGTGGCGTTGTCCGCGATGCGGGTGTGCAGCTTGGCCTCCTTGTCGGAGATCTTGTCCAACTGCCGCTCGATCTTCTGGAGTTCCTTCTTCGCGGCCCGCTGGTCGGCGGCGCTCCTCTCCGCGCCGGCCGGGGCGGGCGCGGCGACGGCCGAGCGCTGGGCGACGGCCTCCTCCATGCGCAGGCGGCGCTCCAGGTACTCGTCGATGCCGCGCGGCAGCATGCGCAGAGCGCCGTCGCCGAGGAGGGCGTACACCTTGTCGGTGGTGCGCTCGACGAAGAACCGGTCGTGGGAGATGACGACCATCGAGCCGGGCCAGCCGTCGAGGACGTCCTCCAACTGGGTCAGGGTCTCGATGTCCAGGTCGTTGGTGGGCTCGTCGAGGAAGAGGACGTTGGGCTCGTCCATGAGCAGGCGCAGCAGTTGGAGCCTTCGGCGCTCACCGCCGGAGAGGTCGCCGACCGGCGTCCACTGCTTCTCCTTGGTGAAGCCGAAGGTCTCGCAGAGCTGGCCCGCCGTCATCTCGCGGCCCTTGCCGAGGTCGACGCGCTCGCGCACGCGCTGCACGGCCTCCAGCACCCGCCAGTTCGGGTCGAGTTCGGCGACCTCCTGGGAGAGGTAGGCGAGCTTGACCGTCTTGCCGACGCTGACCTTGCCGCCCGCGGGCTGCTCCTCGCCGCCGGTGCGGGCGGCCTGGGCCATGGCCCGCAGCAGGGAGGTCTTGCCGGCGCCGTTGACGCCGACCAGGCCGATGCGGTCGCCGGGGCCGAGCTGCCAGGTGACGTGCTTCAGCAGTTCCTTGGGGCCCGCGGTGACGCTGACGTCCTCCAGGTCGAAGACCGTCTTGCCGAGCCGGGAGGAGGCGAACTTCATCAGCTCGCTGCTGTCGCGGGGCGGCGGCACGTCCTTGATCAGCTCGTTGGCCGCCTCGACGCGGAAGCGGGGCTTGGAGGTGCGGGCGGGGGCGCCCCGGCGCAGCCAGGCCAGTTCCTTGCGGACGAGGTTCTGCCGCTTGGTCTCCTCGGTGGCGGCGATGCGCTCGCGCTCGGCGCGGGCGAAGACGTAGTCGGAGTAGCCGCCCTCGTACTCGTAGACGGTGCCGCGCTGGACGTCCCACATGCGGGTGCAGACCTGGTCCAGGAACCAGCGGTCGTGGGTGACGCAGACGAGGGCCGAGCGGCGCTCGCGCAGGTGCCGGGCGAGCCAGGCGATGCCCTCGACGTCGAGGTGGTTGGTGGGCTCGTCCAGGACGAGGAGGTCCTGCTCCTCGATGAGCAGCTTGGCCAGCGCGATCCGGCGCCGCTCACCGCCGGAGAGCGGGCCGATGACGGTGTCCAGACCCTTGGGGAAGCCCGGCAGGTCGAGCCCGCCGAACAGGCCGGTCAGCACGTCCCTGACCTTGGCGTTGCCCGCCCACTCGTGGTCGGCCAGGTCGCCGATGACCTCGTGCCGGACGGTGGCCTCGGGGTCGAGCGAGTCGTGCTGCGTCAGCACCCCGCTCCGCAGCCCCCCGGAGTGCGTGACCCGCCCGCTGTCGGCCTCCTCCACCTTGGCGAGCATCCGGATCAGCGTGGTCTTCCCGTCGCCGTTGCGCCCGACGACCCCGATCCGGTCCCCTTCCGACACACCGAGCGAGACGCCGTCCAGCAGGGCCCGCGTGCCGTAGACCTTGCTGACGTTCTCGACATTGACCAGATTGACGGCCATTTCACTCCTGTGCAGGGGGATCGATCAGCCTTCAAGCGTAGGCCCTGCGGCGCGGGTGCCGGGGCGCGCGGGTGCGGTCACTCTTTGTGATGACGTGATCGACGCTCGGCCGCTACCGTGGAAGGCGGGCAGCAGGATCTCCGTCCATGGGAGGAACCATGACCGCCGAGTCCGTCGAGCACCAGGTCGAGTGGCCGGTGCCGCCGCAGGACGGGTACACCGTGGATGATCTGTTCACGCTGCCCAATCTCCCGCCGCACACCGAGTTGATCGACGGGAGCCTGGTTTTCGTGAGTCCGCAGCGGCGTTTCCACTATCTTGCGATCAACATGCTGTTCGACGGACTGCGCGCCGCTCTCCCCGGGGAGTTCAGCGTCGAACGGGAGATGACGGTCGTCCTGGACGACCGTAACGGGCCCGAACCCGATATCTGTGTGGTTCGGGCCGAAGCGGTCACCGGGCTGGATCAGACCCGGTTCCGGGCCGAGGACGCACTGCTTGTCGTGGAGGTCGTCTCGCCCGAGTCCGGGTCCCGCGACCGCACGACGAAACCTCACAAGTACGCCGCCGCGGGAATCCGGAACTTCTGGCGCGTCGAGCAGGACGGACCCACCGGCAGCCTGTTCGTCCATGTCTATGAGATCGACCCGCTGACCAGCCGGTATGTGCATATGGGGCTGCACAAGGACAAGCTCGATGTCGAGAAGCCCTACCCGATCAGCATCGACCTGACCGCCATCTGACCGACTCAGAGAACCGTCGCCCCCGGTACCGGCCCCGCTGCCGTGCGGGTGGTGCGGCAGGTGCCGGAGTCCTCAAGGGCCTGGGCGACCTGGGTCGCCGTGTCCGCGTCCGGGACCAGGAAGGCCGTGGTGGGGCCCGAGCCGGAGACCAGGGTGGCGAGGGCGCCTGCCTGGTGGCCGGTGGCGAGGGTGGCTGCCAGCTCCGGGTAGAGGGAGAGGGCGGCGGGCTGGAGGTCGTTGGTGAGGGAGGCGGCCAGGGCTTCCGGGTCGCCCTTGGACAGGGCGGTCAGGAGGGTCGGGTCGGCCTCCGGGGCCGGGATGTCGTGGCCCTCCGTCAGGCGGTCGAACTCGCGGAACACCGCCGGGGTCGACAGGCCCCGCTCCGCCATCGCGAACACCCAGTGGAAGGTGCCCCCGACCTCCAGCGGAGCCAGCTTCTCGCCGCGCCCGGTACCGAGCGCCGCGCCGCCGACCAGGCTGAAGGGGACGTCGCTGCCCAGCTCGGCGCAGATGTCGAGCAGCTCGGCACGCGTGGCGCCCGTACCCCACAGCGCGTCGCAGGCCAGCAGCGCGCCCGCGCCGTCCGCGCTGCCGCCGGCCATGCCGCCCGCGACCGGGATGTCCTTGGCGATGTGGAGGTGGACGGCGGGCTCGATGCCCCGGCGTTCCGCGAGCGCGAGCGCGGCGCGGGCGGCCAGGTTGGTGCGGTCCAGGGGGACCGACGCGGCGTCCGGCCCGGAGCAGGTGACCCGGAGTGCGTCGGCCGGGGTCACGGTGACCTCGTCGTAGAGGCCGACCGCCAGGAAGACGTTGGCCAGGTCGTGGAAGCCGTCGGGGCGGGCGGCGGCTACGCCGAGCTGGACGTTGACCTTGGCGGGGACCCGTACCGTGACGCTCACGCGGCTGCTCCCCCATGGCCCTTGTGCTCGGCGATCCGCGCGAACTCCTCGACCGTCAGCGCCTCGCCGCGCGCCTGCGGGGAGACTCCGGCGGCGACCAGCGCGGCCTCGGCGGCGGCGGCCGACCCGGCCCAGCCGGCGAGCGCGGCGCGCAGGGTCTTGCGGCGCTGGGCGAAGGCGGCGTCGACCACGGCGAAGACCTCGGCGCGGGTGGCCGACGTCTTGACCGGCTCGGCACGCCGGACCAGCGAGACCAGGCCGCTGTCGACGTTCGGCGCGGGCCAGAACACGTTCCGCCCGATCGCCCCCGCCCGCTTGACCTCGGCGTACCAGTTGGCCTTGACCGAGGGCACGCCGTACACCTTGGAGCCGGGCGCGGCGGCGAGCCGGTCGGCGACCTCGGACTGGACCATCACCAGGGTGCGCTCGATGCTCGGGAAGGTGGCGAGCATGTGCAGCAGCACGGGGACGGCGACGTTGTAGGGCAGGTTGGCGACGAGCGCGGTCGGCGGCGGGCCGGGCAGCTCCTCGACGAGCATCGCGTCGGAGTGCACCAGCGCGAACCGGTCGGCCCGCTCGGGCATCCGGGCGGCGACGGTCGCGGGCAGCGCCGCGGCCAGCACGTCGTCGATCTCGACGGCGGTGACCCGGTCGGCCGCCTCCAGCAGGGCCAGGGTGAGGGAGCCGAGTCCGGGCCCGACCTCCACCACCACGTCGTCGGGGCGCACCCCGGCGGTGCGCACGATGCGGCGGACCGTGTTGGCGTCGATCACGAAGTTCTGGCCGCGCTGCTTGGTCGGCCGTACGCCGAGCACGGCCGCCAGTTCGCGGATGTCGGCGGGACCGAGGAGGGCGTCGGGGGTGGGGCTGCTCACGGGACAAGGGTACGGGGCGGCAGGGGCGCCGCTGCCCCGGCTCAGCCGCGCAGGCGTGCCCCGCAGTGCGGCCAGGGCGAGGTGCCGTGCCGCAGGTACAGGGTCTTGGCGCGCCGGGTCTGCTCCTCGGGCGGCGCGTCCTGGGGGCGTCCGCTGCCGCCGAGGCCGTGCCAGGTGGCGGTGTCGAACTGGTAGAGCCCGCCGTAGGTGCCGGAGGGGTCGACGGCGTCGGCCCGGCCGCCGGACTCGCAGACGGCGAGCGCGTGCCAGTTCAGGCCGTCCGCGCCGGCGGGGGTGGCCGGGCGGGCCTTGGTGCCGACGCGGACGAGCCGGCGGCGCGGCTCGCGGACCACCTCGGAGTGCTCGCGGCGGGGGCGCTGCCGGACGCCGTTGACGGTACGCAGCAGGTAGGTGGTGCGGCGCAGCCCCGGCAGCCCGGCCTGGTCGACGACCTCGGTGCCCTTCGGCAGGGTGGGGTCCTCGGTGCGGCGCACGGCGTACGGGATCTCCTCGTCGCGCGTCTCGCGGGTGCCGGTGATCCGCAGCACGGTGACGGTCTGCCCGTCGCGCGGGAAGGAGGTGCCGGGCACGGAGGTGGTGTCCTCGCCGTGCAGCGTGATGCCGGCTTCACGCAGCGCCTCGGCGACGCTGGCCGCGTTGGTGCGCAGGGTGCGGGTGCGTCCGTCGGCCATGACGGTGACGCTGCGCTCGGTACGGACGTCCAGCGCGAGCCCGGCCCGGCCGATGGGCAGCGAGCGGGACACGGAGAGGTAGGCGCCCTCCGCCCGCACCCCGAGCTGTCTGAGCGCGCCCTCCACCGTGTCGGCGGTGGTCCACACCACGCGGCGCTCGCCGTCGATGGTCAGCCGGACCGGGCGGCCGTGGCGTACGGCGATCTCGTCGCCGTCGGTGAGCGGGGTGCCGGGGGCGGGGGCGACCACGTCGTGCGGGCCGACCCGGACGCCCTCCTCGGCGAGGAGACCGGTGACGTCGTCGGCGAAGGTGTGCAGGGTGCGGGGGTGGCCGTCGACGGTCAGCTCGACCGCCTTGTCCTCGGCGACGAAGGCGGCGGTGCCCCCGGCGAGGAACGCGACGACCAGTGCCTGGGGCAGCAGCCTGCGCACCGGGGACTCGGGCCGTTCGGCGGCCCGCCGCCTGCGTCCCGCCGGTCGTACGCCCTGCGGGGCCCTGCGGGGCGCGGGTACGGCCTCGTAGGCGGGCCGGTAGGTGCCGGGGGGTACGCCGTACGGCAGGGTCAGCGCGCTGTGCACCGACGGCACGGCTTCGTCGCCGAGGGTGCCGTGGGGGCCGTACCGCTCGTACTGCTGGGTCACGCCGACACGCTCCAGGGGGCCTTGGCCGATCGGGCCCCCAGAACCTAGCGGAGCGGGCGTCACTCTCCAAAGCGGCGCGGCCACACAGGGTCACGGCTCGAACTGGCGCGTCAGTAAGGCTCAGTACCCGAAGGCGCGGGCCGTGTTGGCGCCGAGGGCGGCGGCGAGGGTGTCCTCGTCGGTGCCGCGTACGGCGGCCATGGCGCGCACGGTGACCGGGATCAGGTACGGGGCGTTGGGGCGGCCCCGGTAGGGCGCCGGGGTGAGGAAGGGGGCGTCGGTCTCGACCAGGACCAGCTCCAGCGGGGCCACGGCCAGGGCGTCCCGGAGGTTCTGGGCGTTCTTGAAGGTGACGTTGCCCGCGAAGGACATGTAGTAGCCCTCGCGGGCGCAGATCTCCGCCATGTCGGCGTCACCGGAGTAGCAGTGGAAGACGGTGCGGTCGGGGGCGCCCTCCTCCTTCAGCACGCGCAGCACGTCGGCGTGGGCGTCGCGGTCGTGGATGACCAGGGTCTTGCCGTGCCGCTTGGCGATCTCGATGTGGGCGCGGAAGGACCGCTCCTGCGCCTGTTTGCCCTCGGGGCCTGTGCGGAAGAAGTCGAGGCCGGTCTCGCCGACCCCCTTGACCTGCGGGAGCGCGGCGAGCCGGTCGATCTCGGCGAGCGCCTCGTCCAGCGCGGCGTCCCCGCCCGGCTGCCGGGCGCCCTGCCTCGACCATCCGTCGGGGTCACCGTGCACGATGCGCGGAGCCTCGTTCGGGTGCAGGGCGACCGTCGCGTGGACGCGGTCGTGCGCGGCGGCCGTCTCGGCGGCCCAGCGGGAGCCCGCCAGGTCGCAGCCGACCTGCACGACCGTGGTCACGCCGACTGACGCGGCCTTCGCCAGCCCCTCCTCGACGGTGCCGGACTGCATGTCGAGGTGGGTGTGGGAGTCGGCCACCTCGACGCCGAGGGGTGCGGGGAGCGGGGGCGGCGCGTTCTTGTCACCGGCGTTCGAAGGCATGCCCCGATCCTACGGAAGGGGCGTGCTAGCTCGCCCGGCGCTGGAAGGGATGCAGCAGGTCGGAGAGGTGCCAGTGGTGGGTTTCCGGGGCGGGCGCATCCGGCACCGGAACCGGGCGGCGCAGGGAGGACACCTGTCCGGCGCGCATGATCCGTACGACGTGCCCGTCGCAGTTCTCGCACACCGGCCGGCTCAGCGGGGACGGCACCACGGTGCCCTCCACGACGTACCGGACGCACTCATGGCCCTCGGTGTCGGTGTGGTGCTCTATCGCGTACGACTGCTCCCAGCCGTGCCCGCACCTCATGCAGGCGAACGCGTACGACTCGTGAACGGCGGCGATCTGCCCGGCGACCTCACTCATGCCCAGCTCCTGCGGTCCACTGACGCCCCCGTCACGGAGGCGGGGGACGGCTTGTCGCCCCCTCACCCAGTGGACGCCCGCGCCGCCCCGAACGCACGCGACCTGTCGACTGTTGGACGCCCCTTGGCCGTCCCTTGCCGAACCGCTCCGCCGGGGCCCGTTCCCTTTGCCCGCCCGCACCCGCCATTTGCCCACCCATGGGGCGCACCCCGGCATACGCGCTGCGCAGAGGGCGCGGAAGCCCCGCCCTACGGGGGCTGTCCGCCATGTCGCCCCCCTCCCCTGCGGGGCGCTCAGACCCCTCGAGGTGCCGGCCACCACCCCGGTACCCCGCCACGGGACCGGGGCCCGCCGCACCACCCCGGCACCACCCCTGCCCCGCACCACCCGCGCCTCACAGAGGCAGCCCCGAGGGGTCGCTCGTCGCCCAGCGCCGCCCCTCCGCCGCCCAGGCGTCAACGCGGGGCCCGGCCCGCCCGCACTTCCGACGCGGCGCGGACCGGGGCCGAGGTGCTGGGGTCGGTGCGACGGGCCGCGCTCGGGCGAAGCCCGCATCGTGGGCCTGCCGGCCTGCGGGCGACGCCGGAACTCGCCCCGCGACGAACCTCCGCTCAGCCCGCCGAGCGCTTCGCCGCCACGACCGCGTCGAAGACGACCCGCTTGGCCAGGCCGGCCTCGGCCGCCACGGCCGCGATGGCTTCCTTGCGGCGCTCGCCCGCGTCCTCGCGGATGCGGACGCGGCGGACCAGTTCGTCGGCGTCGAGTTCCTCGGGGCCGGACTCCGGGGCGCCCTCCACGACGACGGTGATCTCGCCACGTACGCCCTCCGCCGCCCAGGCGGCCAGGTCGGCGAGGGGGCCGCGCTTGACCTCCTCGTAGGTCTTGGTCAGCTCGCGGCAGACGGCGGCGCGGCGGTCGGCGCCGAAGACCTCGGCCATGGCGGCGAGGGTGTCGTCGAGGCGGTGCGGGGCCTCGAAGTAGACGAGGGTGCGCCGTTCGCCGGCGACCTCGCGGAGCCGGGACAGGCGTTCGCCGGCCTTGCGGGGCAGGAACCCCTCGAAGCAGAAGCGATCCACCGGCAGCCCGGACAGCGCGAGCGCGGTGAGCACGGCGGACGGCCCCGGCACGGCGGTGACCTTGATGTCGTG
This sequence comes from Streptomyces sp. NPDC018263, assembly GCF_055562575.1. Lineage (NCBI taxonomy): Bacteria > Bacillati > Actinomycetota > Actinomycetes > Kitasatosporales > Streptomycetaceae > Streptomyces > Streptomyces sp. NPDC018263. Next base: position 400,211 of record NZ_JBVHFA010000005.1, on the reverse strand, counting down.
CTCGACGGCGGCCGCGACCAGCCGGTAGCCGGGGTCGGAGACCGACGGCATCCCCGCGTCCGTGACAAGGAGCACACGGGCGCCCCCGCGCAGCGCCTCCACCAGTTCGGGGGTGCGCGCGGACTCGTTGCCCTCGAAGTACGACACCACCCGGCCGCCCGGCGTCACCCCGAGGGCCTGGGTGAGGCGGCGCAGCCGCCGGGTGTCCTCGGCGGCGATGACGTCGGCGTCCGCCAGCTCCGTGGACAGCCGGGGCGGGGCGTCCGCGACGTCGCCGATGGGGGTACCTGCGAGGACAAGGGTTCCAGTCACGGGGCCATCCTCCCAGGGGCGCCGGCCGGCACGGAAAACGATCGCGTCCCAATCGGTACCGCGCTTGCACGGGACTCACACGGCACGTTTCCCTACCATGGCGCGGTGACCAGTACCGCGTCCTCCACGGACCTCCGGCAGGGCCAGGCGCCGCCCGACGACGAGCGGCCCTCCTGGCAGCGGCGGCTGCGCCGATTCGGCTACGTACCTCCCGCGAACGCCCCCGCGGCCGACGTACGGGACCGGCTCGTGCCGCCCTACGCGCAGCCCTCGCCGAGGGTGTGGCAGGTGCTGGGCTGCCCGCCGCACTTGGCGGACCGGATCACCCGCTGGTCGGGCTGGGGCGGGCCGCTGCTGGTGACGCTGCTCGCGGGCCTGCTGCGGTTCTGGCACCTGGGCAGCCCGCGCGCGGTGATATTCGACGAGACGTACTACGCCAAGGACGCCTGGGCGCTCGTCCACCGCGGCTTCGAGGTCAACTGGGACAAGAACGCCAACGACGCGGTCCTCGCGACCCACGGCCACCTCGCCGTGCCCACGGACGCGGCGTACGTGGTGCATCCGCCGGTCGGCAAGTACGTGATCGGCCTGGGTGAGCTGATCTTCGGCTTCGACCCGTTCGGCTGGCGGTTCATGACCGCGCTGCTCGGCACGCTGAGCGTGCTGCTGCTGTGCCGGATCGGCCGCCGGATGTTCCGCTCGACCTTCCTCGGCTGCCTGGCGGGCGGGCTGATGGCGGTGGACGGCCTGCACTTCGTGATGAGCCGGACCGCGCTGCTGGACGGCGTGCTGATGTTCTTCGTGGTCGCCGCCTTCGGCTGCCTGGTGGTGGACCGGGACCGGGCGCGGGAGAAACTCGCCGCCGCTCTCCCGGTGGGCCCGGACGGGCTCGCCCGCCCGGACGCCCGCCTTGCCGACACCTTCCGCTTCGGCTGGCGCCCCTGGCGCTGGGGCGCGGGCGTGATGCTGGGCCTGGCCTTCGGCACCAAGTGGAACGGCCTGTACATCCTGGCCGCGTTCTGCCTGATGGCGGTCCTGTGGGACGTGGGCGCCCGCAAGGTCGCCGGCGCCCGGCACCCGTACGAGGCGGTGCTGAAGTACGACACCGGGTTCGCGTTCCTGGCGACCGTGCCGGTGGCGATCGCGGTGTACGTCGCCTCCTGGATCGGCTGGGTCCTCTCCCCCACCGACGGCACCGGCGGCTACTTCCGCAACTGGGCCGCGACCGACGGCCAGGGCGGCTCCTGGACCTTCCTGCCCGACTGGCTGCGCAGCCTGTGGCACTACGAGCACGAGGTCTACAACTTCCACGTCCATCTGTCGTCCCCGCACACCTACCAGTCCAACCCGTGGAGCTGGATCGTGCTGGGCCGCCCGGTCTCGTTCTTCTACGAGTCCCCCGGCCCGGGCTCCGCCGGCTGCCCGATCGGCACCACCGACAAGTGCGCCCGCGAGGTCCTCGCCCTCGGCACCCCCATGCTGTGGTGGGCCGGCTGCGCGGCGATCCTCTACGTCCTGTGGCGCTGGGCCTTCCGCCGCGACTGGCGGGCCGGCGCCATCGCCTGCGGCGTCGTGGCCGGATACCTCCCCTGGTTCATGTACCAGGAGCGCACGATCTTCCTCTTCTACGCGGTCGTCTTCGTCCCCTTCCTCTGCCTCGCGGTCGCCATGCTGGTCGGCGCGATCATCGGCCCCCCTGGTTCCACCGACACCCGCCGAGTGGTCGGCGCCACCGCGGCGGGCGTCCTGGTCCTCCTGATCGCCTGGAACTTCATCTACTTCTGGCCCCTCTACACGGGCCAGGCCATCCCCATCGACTCCTGGCGGGGGCGGATGTGGCTGGACACCTGGGTGTAGGCCCGGCCAGAGGACGGAACACGCCAGGTTTCGCCACCCCCGTAGGCGTCCTGCCTGGGGGTGAGGAATGCGCCAGGGGAACGCGCCAGTCGAACGCCACCGGGGGCGCCACCGGCAAAAGGGGGCGAACCCCCATCCGGGGTCGGCCGCGGGGCGGTTGAGCAGGTGGGGGCGGGTGGGGTTTCCTCTCTGGCGGAGGCCCCGGGGGGAGAGCCTTCGGCACGGTCCCCGCAGGCGTGGGGTCCGGCTCGGGGCACGCACCCCGGAGCCGGGCGGGCGCGTGGGGACGGGGCGGGTCCGGGCGTACGCACGTCGTCCGGGCCCGCCCCTCGCGCGTACGCCGTTCAACGTCTCCGTTCGGACAAGTATCGGAAACGGCCGCCCCAACTCCCTGTGGAGCACATACAGTTCCGTGCGCACCAACTTTTGAACACGTTCAGGAATCCGGTGCGGCAACGGGGAGGAATCACGCATGGGCAGGGGAGTCAGAGTCGCGGTCATCAGTGGCGTGTGCGCCACGATGCTGGGCGGGGCCGGGTACGGCATGTACAACATCGCCTCCGCGCTGAACTCGACCGCTACCGACGGTGTCAAGGCCGCACCGACCGGGCCGCCCAGCGGCGAGGAGGTCGATCGGACCACCGCCAAGTTCTTCGCCGCCTGGGAGAAGAACCAGCCGGAGCAGGCGGCGAGCCTCACCAACTTCCCCGAGGAGGCCAGGTCGCTGCTCACGGCGTACGGCTCGGACGCGCACATCACCGGCGTGCGCATCACCCCCGGCAGGGCGACCGGCCAGACGGTGCCGTTCCGGGTGCGGGCGACGGTGTCGTACGGGCAGGAGAGCCGGCCGCTGGCGTACGCGAGCAGGCTGACCGTGGTGCGCGGGGTCAACTCGCACCGCCCGCTGGTCGACTGGGACCCCGCGCTGGTGCACCCGAAGCTGGCCAAGGGCGACTCGCTGACCGTCGAGGAGTCCGCCACCCCGCAGATCGACGCCGTGGACCGCGACGGCCAGGTGCTGACCAAGGAGAAGTACCCCTCCCTCGGCCCGGTCCTGGACGAGCTGCGCAAGCGGTACGGCGCCAAGTCGGGCGGGCAGGCCGGCGTCGAGCTGGTGGTCCGGCACGAGGGCAGCGGGGCGGCCGACACCACGCTGATGACCCTGGTCAAGGGCAAGCCGGGCAAGCTGCGCACCACGCTCAGCGCGAGCGCCCAGGCGGCGGCCGAGGCGGCGGTGGCCGACTACACCAACTCCTCGGTGGCGGCCGTACAGCCCAGCACCGGCGACATCCTGGCCTTCGCCAACCACCGCGACGACGGCTTCAACGCGGCCTTCCTCGGCGAGCTGGCCCCCGGCTCCACCATGAAGATCGTCACCGCCGCCACCCTCATCGACTCCGGCCTGACCTCGGCGAACGGCCCGGCGCCCTGCCCGCCGTCGGCCGTGTGGCAGAGCCAGACCTTCACCAACCTCACCGGCCTGGCGCCCGACGAGAACGCCACCCTCTCCGAGAGCTTCGCCCGCTCCTGCAACACCGCGTTCGTGAAGTTCGCGGACGAGGTGAAGGCGGACTCGCTGGCCACGGAGGCCGCGCAGCGGTTCGGCATCGGACGGAACGACTGGAAGGTGGGCGTGCCCTCCTTCGACGGCCGGGTCCCCTCGCCGGACGGGCCCGACCGGGCGGCCGGGCTGATCGGGCAGGGCCAGGTCCAGATGAGCCCGCTGAACATGGCGTCGGTGACGGCGACCGCGAAGACCGGCACCTTCCGGCAGCCGGTCATCGTCCCGCTGAGCCTGGACGGCCGCCGGGCCGCCACCGCGGGCGGGCTCGCGCCGGGTACGTCCCAGCAGTTGCGCAAGATGATGAACCGCACGGCGCGCAGCGGCACCGCGGCGGGCGTGATGGCGGGGCTGAGCGGGAACGTCGGCGCGAAGACCGGTTCGGCGGAGGTCGACGGGCAGTCGCGGTCCAACAGTTGGTTCACCGGCTACCGGGACGACATCGCGGCGGCCGCGATGACGGAGGACGGCGGGCATGGCATCGACGCCGCCGGTCCGATTGTCGCAAGAGTGCTACGGAGTGCGGGCTGAGATCGGCCGAGTTCGCACAGACTCTAGGCTGTTGAGGTCGTTGGGGACGTGTGAGGGCTGCGGGGACCCTGGGGAGAGCGCGGAGGGCTTGGGACTGTGGGCAAGAGAAGGCGTGCCGCCGAACGGCCGAAGAGGAAACCCGCCGTACTCGGCGGCATGATCGCCCTCGTCGTCGGCGGCGCCGGGTTCGGCCTCTACGCGCTGTACGACGGCGGGGCGTCCGCCGACGAGGCGTCCACACTGTCCGACCACAAGAACGTGAAGACCGGGCCGCCCAGCGCGCTGGAGGTCAAGACGGTCACCACCCGCTTCCTGACCGCCTGGCAGCAGGGCCGGGTCACCGAGGCGGCCGCCGCCACCGACCACGCCGAGGCCGCCACCGCGCTGCTCACCGGCTACACCAAGGACGCCCGCCTGAAGGACGTCACCCTCACACCGGGCAGGGCGACCGGCGCGAAGGTGCCGTTCTCCGTCAGGGCGACCGTCGCGTACCAGGGCGTCAGCAAGCCGCTGGCGTACACGAGTTCGCTGACCGTGGTGCGGCGGGCGAGCGACGGCGCGGCGCTGGTCGGCTGGCAGCCGTCCGTGGTGCACCCGGAGCTGAGGGACGGCGACACCCTGGTCACCGGCGCGTCCGGCACCCCGCCGGTCAAGGCGCTGGACCGGGCCGGCGGCGAGCTGACGGTGACCGCGTACCCCTCGCTGGGCTCGGTGCTGGACGGGCTGCGGGAGAAGTACGGCAAGACGGCCGGCGGCAAGGCGGGCGTGGAGCTGCGCGTGGTGCGCGGCAAGGCGTCGAAGAAGGCCGGGCTGTCGGACAAGACGCTGGTGGAGCTGAGCGAGGGCACGCCGGGCACGGTGAAGACCACGCTGGACCCCAAGTTCCAGGCGGCGGCCGAGCAGCAGGTGGCCAAGCGGGAGCATGCGTCGGTGGTGGCGCTGCGCGCGTCGACCGGTGAGATCCTCGCGGTCGCCAACAGCGGGCACGGCTTCAACATCGGCTTCCAGGGCTCGCTGGCCCCCGGCTCCACCATGAAGGTGATCACCTCCTCGCTGCTGATCGAGAAGGGCCTGGCGAGCGCGGACAAGAAGCACCCGTGCCCGAAGACCTTCACCTTCGGCGGCTGGAAGTTCCACAACGACGACGACTTCGAGATCAAGGACGGCACCTTCAAGGCGAGCTTCGCCCGCTCCTGCAACACCGCCTTCATCAGCCAGGCGAAGAAGCTGAAGAACGACGACCTGACCAAGCAGGCCCAGCAGGTCTTCGGCCTCTCCATGAACAACTGGTCGGTCGGCGTGCCCACGCTGGACGGCTCGGTGCCGGTGCAGTCGGCGGCGCAGATGGCGGCTTCGCTGATCGGGCAGGGCGGGGTGCGGATGAACCCGCTGAACATGGCCTCGGTGGCGGCGACCGTGAAGACCGGCACCTTCCACCAGCCGTACCTGGTCGCCCCGTCCGCGGACCACCGCACGCTGGCGACGGCGTCCCGCACGATGTCGGCGAAGACACTGGGCCAGCTCCGCGAGCTGATGAACTTCACCGCCGCGTACGGCACGGCGGCCGAGGCGATGTCCGGGCTGGGTCCGGACTACGGCGCGAAGACCGGCTCGGCCGAGGTCGACAACCAGAAGAAGCCCAACGGCTGGTTCACCGCCTACCGGGGCGACCTCGCCTCGGCCGGTGTGGTGCAGGCGGGCGGCCACGGCGGCGACACGGCCGGGCCGATCGTCGCCGGCCTGCTCAAGCTCGGCGGCTGATCAGTTCCGTACGGGCTCGGCCGTGTAGGTGCGCAGCAGGAACCGGGTCAGCGACTTCACGTCGAACTGGACCACGTCCACTCCCTCCGGGGAGTGGAACTCCAGCACCGCCTGTACGCGCCCGCACGGCCAGACCCGTACGTCCCCGCTCTCGGCGGGGGCCCGGAGGCCGTCCTCCAGCAGGGAGCGGGAGAAGGTCCACTCGGCGGGGCCGGGCAGGCCGACCTGGACGGAGAGGGGGTCGGCGTCGGGGTCGTAGCGGAGCACCACGCGGACGGCGTCGGGGTCGTCCTCCGCGTCGGTGACGATGTGGGCGCGGGTGTACTGCTCGACTACGGACATCGGTTCGCCCTCTCACGTTCAGTGACCGCCACGAAGGCCGCACAGCCGTTTCGTCTCTAATGTCGCATATTTTCTGATTTGCGCCCTTGGGGGCCGAGAGTCGGGCCCGGAGTCGAGACCGCCTCGCTCTTGCAAGGCATTCGCAACAAGCGCTTAAAATTGAACGGTGCATGTACCTGACGGATTCATCGACGCCCCCACCTCCGCTGTCACCGGGGTGGTCGCCGCGGGCGCCCTCGCGGTGAGCCTGCGCGGCGCCCGCCGCGAACTGGACGAGCGCACGGCCCCGCTGGCCGGCCTGGTCGCCGCGTTCATCTTCGCCGTACAAATGCTCAACTTCCCCGTGGCCGCCGGAACAAGCGGCCACCTGCTGGGCGGAGCGCTGGCGGCGATACTCGTCGGCCCCTATACCGCCGTGCTGTGTGTGTCGGTCGTGCTGCTGATGCAGGGCGTGCTGTTCGCGGACGGCGGGCTGACCGCGCTCGGCGTGAACATCACCGACATGGCGATCGTCACGAGCGTGGTGGCGTACGCCGTCTTCAAGGGCCTGCTCGCGGTGCTGCCGCGCTCCCGGCGCTCGATCACCGCCGCCTCCTTCGTCGCCGCCCTGCTCTCCGTGCCGGCCGCGGCCGTCGTCTTCACGCTGATCTACGCGATCGGCGGCACCACGGACGTGTCCATCGCCAAGGTGGCCACCGCGATGATCGGCGTCCACGTACTCATCGGCATCGGTGAGGCCGTGATCACCGCGCTCACCGTCGCCGCCGTCGTCGCGGTCCGCCCCGACCTCGTGCACGGCGCGCGCGGGCTGCAACAGAAGCTCCGGCTCCGGGTGAACGGCGAGCTGGTCGACGCCCCCGAGGCCGCCCCGGCCCCGGCCGCCGCCCGCACCTCCCGGCGCACCCTGTGGATCACCGGCCTGGTGACCTCGCTGGTCCTCGCCGGGTTCGTCAGCTTCTACGCCTCCGCCAACCCGGACGGCCTGGAGAAGGTCGCCCACGACCAGGGCATCGACAAGAAGACCGAGCCGCACCACTCCTCGGACTCCCCGCTGGCCGACTACGGCGTCAAGGACGTGGCGAACGCCCGGCTGTCCGGCGGCCTCGCGGGCGTGATCGGCGTCGGCGTCACCGTCGTCGCGGGCAGCGCGGTCTTCTGGGCGGTGCGCAGGCGCCGCGACCACGACGCCTCTCCCGCGAACACGAGCGTCTGAGATGGGCGCCGGCCACGGGCACAAGCTCTACCGGCACGGGCACTCCGCCGTGCACCGGCTGCCCCCGCACACCAAGCTGGCGGCCGTCTTCGCCTTCGTCGTGGTGGTGGTCTCCACCCCGCGCGAGGCGATGTGGGCGTTCGGGGTCTACGCGCTGCTGCTGGCCGGCGTCGCGTACCGGGCGCGGGTGCCCGCCGGGTTCCTGCTGAAGCGGCTGCTGATCGAGGTGCCGTTCGTCGCGTTCGCGGTGCTCATGCCGTTCGTCGCGGAGGGCGAGCGGGTGCACGTCCTCGGCCTCTCACTGAGCGTCAACGGCCTCTGGGGCGCCTGGAACGTGCTGGCCAAGGGCACCCTGGGCGTCGCCGCCTCGGTGCTGCTCGCCGCCACCACCGACCTGCGCGAACTGCTGCTCGGGCTCCAGCGGCTGAAGCTGCCGCCGCTGCTGGTGCAGATCGCCTCCTTCATGATCCGCTACGGCGACGTCATCACCGACGAGATGCGCCGGATGCGGATCGCCCGCGAGTCGCGCGGCTTCGAGGCGCGGGGGGTACGGCAGTGGGGGGTGCTCGCCAAGTCGGCGGGCGCGCTGTTCATCCGCTCCTACGAGCGGGGCGAGCGGGTCCATCTGGCCATGGTCAGCCGGGGTTACGCCGGGTCGATGCCGGTCATCGACGAGGTCACCGCCACCCGTGACCAGTGGCTGCGCGCGCTGGCCCTGCCCTGCTCCGCCCTCGTCGTCTGTCTGCTGGGATGGTTCCTGTGAGTACCGCACCGCTGTCGCTGGAAGTATCCGGCCTCGCCTTCGCCTACCCCGACGGCCACCAGGCCCTCTTCGGGGTCGACTTCGCCGTCCCGCGCGGTGAACGGGTCGCGCTGCTCGGGCCGAACGGCGCGGGCAAGACCACGCTCGTGCTGCATCTCAACGGCATCCTGTCCGGCGGCACCGGCACGGTCACCGTGGCCGGACTCCCGGTCGGCAAGCGGCACATGGCCGAGATCCGGCAGAAGGTCGGCATCGTCTTCCAGGACCCCGACGACCAGCTCTTCATGCCGACCGTGCGCGAGGACGTGGCGTTCGGTCCTGCGGCGGCCGGGCTGAAGGGGGCCGAGCTGGAGGAGCGGGTGCGGACCGCGCTGGAGCAGGTCGGGATGGCGGAGTTCGCCGACCGGCCCCCGCACCATCTGTCCTTCGGGCAGCGGCGCCGGGTCGCGGTGGCGACGGTACTGGCGATGCGGCCGGAGATCCTCGTCCTGGACGAGCCGTCCTCCAACCTGGACCCTGCCTCGCGGCGCGAACTGGCCGACATCCTGCGGTCGTTGGACGTCACGGTGCTGATGGTCACGCACGACCTGCCCTACGCCCTTGAGCTGTGCCCGCGTGCGCTGATCCTCAGTGACGGGGTGATCGCGGCCGACGGGCCCACCGGCAAGCTGCTCTCCGACGACGCGCTGATGCGGGCGCACCGGCTGGAGCTGCCGTTCGGGTTCGATCCGCGGACGGTGGCGTTGGACGCGTAGGAGTTCTGGGCGCCGGAGGCCGGGCGTCGGGGGCGGGGGCGGGGGCTGGGTCGGGGTCGGGGTCGGGGGTCCGTCGGGGCCGAGGAATCCAAGGCCGTACGGCTGTGTTTCACTCGTGAGTGCGGGCGAGGAAAGGGAATACGGCGTGGATGTGCGTGTGAACGGCACGGTGGCCGAGGGCTTCGAGCCGGTGGCGGAGGCGTTCGCGGCGAACTTCGCCCGGCTCGGGGAGCGGGGCGCGGCCGTGGCCGTGTACCGGGACGGGCACCGGGTCGTCGACCTGTGGGCGGGCACCCGTGACATCGACGGTTCCGCCCCCTGGGAGCGCGGCACCGCGCAGATCGTGCGCTCCGCGACCAAGGGGGTCGCCGCCGCCGCGCTCCTGCTGCTGCACCAGCGGGGCCTGCTGGACCTGGACGCCCCGGTGGGCGCGTACTGGCCCGAGTTCAAGGCGGCGGGCAAGGAGCGCGCCCTCGTACGCGATCTGCTCGCCCACCGGGCGGGCGTGCCGGTGCTGGACCGGCCGCTGACCCCCGCGGAGGCCGCCGACCCCGGCCTCGGCGCCGCCGCCGTCGCCGCGCAGGCGCCGGTGTGGGAGCCGGGCACGGACCACGGGTACCACGCGCAGACCTATAGCTGGCTCACCGGTGAGCTGGTCCGCCGGGTCACCGGGCGCCCGATCGGCGAGTTCATCGCGTCCGAGATCGCGACGCCGGCCGGGGCGGACGTATGGCTGGGGCTGCCCGCCTCCGAGCAGGCACGGGTGGGCCGAGTGGGGCCGCTCCCGGCGCCCGAGGCGACCGGCGCGCTGAAGGTACGCCCCAAGCGGGCCGTCGCGGACGCCTACGCCGACCCCGCCTCCCTGACCCGCCGCGCCTTCGCCGCGATCACCCCGCTCCCGGACGAGAACGACTTTACGTACCGTTCGGCCGCCCTCCCCGCCTCCAACGGCATCGCCACGGCGGACGGCCTGGCCCGCGTGTACGCGTCCCTGATCGGCGAAGTGGACGGCGGAACCCGCGTGTTCACCCCGGAGACTCTGCGTCTGGCCCGCGCCGAGTCATCGACGGGCCCGGACCGGGTCCTCGTCGTCAGCACCCGCTTCGGCCTCGGCTACATGCTGCACGGCGCCGCCTCACCCCTCCTCTCCCCCACCGCCTTCGGCCACCCCGGCCGAGGCGGCGCCCTGGCCTTCGCCGACCCCGCCTCCGGCATCTCCTTCGGCTACGTCACCAACGGCTTCCGCAGCGGGGTCACGGCGGACCCGAGGGCCCAGGCACTGGTACGAGCGGTACGGGGTTCGCTGGCGCGGGCCTGAGCGGATCGGACGGGGGGGGACCGCGCCCCGCTACGGGTAGGCACCGCCGAGGCCCGCTACAGGTAGCCCCTGCGCCAGGGTGACGGCCGATCCAGACGGGGGCGTACAAGTTCGTGGCCCTGGGCCGGTCCTCGCGGCGGGGCGCCGACGAGACCCGCTTGACCGGCCCCCGCGCGGACGCGCCCCTCAGACGTGGATGGGGTGCGAGATGCGGCCCGAGTCCGCGTCGATCTCCTCGTGGGCCTTGGTCAGCAGGCGCATGGCCAGTTCGTTCAGGGCGCGGGCGCCGGCGATCTCCTCGCCGACCCGGGGCTGGTTGGAGTCGACCCGGTGCCGGGTCGCGTGGCCGTGCGCCCGTACCTCACTGCCGTCCGCCAGCCGTAGAAGTGCCACGGCGCGCGTGTGCTGGTCGTCCTCGTCGAACTCCAGCTCGATGTGCCAGCCCACGGTGTTGTGCGTCATCCCAACCACCTCCGAAAGCCACCGTGCCCCCTGCTTCCAGGGTGCGCCCGCCTCCGCCGAAGTTCACGTCGGGCCCGTACAGGTCAGTCGGTCGTCTTCTCCTCGAAGCTGGCGAAGTAGGCCGCCGCCATGTCCTCGTCCCCGTGTCCCTGGGCGGCTGCGCGGGCGAAGCGGTTGGCGGTGGCTTCGGCGAGGTCGAGGCGGACGCCGCCCCGGTCGGCGGCGGCGGTGATGAGGCGGGCGTCCTTCTCGGCGGTGGCGACGGCGAAGGAGGCCGGGGTGAGCTTGCCGTCCAGGACCAGCGCGGACTTGGCGCGGAGGTAGCCCATGTCCAGCGGGCCGCCCTCGATGAGGTCGAAGAACGAGCGCGGGTCGACGCCGAGCGCCTGGGCGAGGGCCAGCACCTCCCCGGTGGCCGCGGTGATGGCGAGCACCCAGTTGTTGGCGACCAGCTTGAGCCGGCTCGCGCTGCCCTCGGCCCCGTCCTCGCCGGTCCACACCGTACGGGAGCCGACCGCGTCGAAGACCGGCGCGAGGGTGGCCCGCCCCGCCTCCGGCCCGGCGGCCAGCACGGTGAGCTGACCGTCCTCGGCGGGCTTACGGGTGCCGAGCACGGGCGCGTCGTAGAACTCGAGACCGTGCTCGCGGGCGAACGCGGCGAGGCGGCCGGTGAGTTCGGCGCCCGCGGTGGTGCTCTGCACCCACAGCGTGCCGGGCCGCAGCGCGGGCGCGGCCTCGCGCATCACGTCCAGCACGGTGTCCCCGTCGTACAGCATGGTCAGCACCACGTCCGCGCCCTCGACCGCCTCGGCGGCCGTACCGGTGACACGGACGCCGTCCTCCGCGAGCGGCTCGGCCTTGGCACGGGTGCGGTTCCAGGCGCGTACGGGAAGCCCGGCGGCGGCGAGGTTGCGGGCCATGGCGGCGCCCATGATGCCGGTGCCCAGCACGGCGACGGTCGGCCGGTCGGTGGCGGTCATACGGTGGCTCTCCTTGTCACAGCGTGTCGCCCTGTGAGGGGGGCGTCGATCATGTGCCTCGCCCCCATCCTGCCCGCAAACCCCGCCCACCCCGCCGTGACTCAGCGGGCCCGCTCCTCCCGCGTGAAGAATTCGATCAGTTCCGCGGACGTGGGCTTGTGGTGCGCGTCGGCGGCCGCGTCGACGCCGCGCGGGAAGAGCACCCGCTCGTACGCGGCCGGCGGGGCTAGGCCGGTGAAGTCGATACCGGCGAACCAGCCCAGGGGCCTGGCGAGCGTGACGTAGGCACGCGTACTCCGGGACCGCGTCGGAGAGCAGCGGACGGATCCGCGACCAGGCGCCGTCCGCGACCACGAGGAGGTCGGCGGTGACGGAGGTGCCGTCGGCGAAGGTCACCTCGTGACGGCCGTCGGCCAGGGTACGGGCGCCGCTGGCCTTGTGCCCCCAGCGGACGGTGCCCTCGGGCAGCGCGTCCAGCAGGAGCTGACGCAGCTCACCCCGCTGCACCTCGGGCCGGCCGCCGGTACCGTCGGCCTTGTCGAACAGCAGCGAGCCGTCCCGGTGGAAGAACCGCATCGCCTCCCGGAACTCCTCCGTCAAGTCGGCCGCCTTGAGCGCCAGTTGCCCGTTGCAGTCATGAATGTCGAGCATCCCGCCCTGCGTACGCGCCCCCGCCGAGCCCCGCACCGATGATCGTGGCGTGAGTGGACATGGGTTCTCCTCACAGAAGGCTCCCGCCGGGTGCCCACCCGACGAGCACCCCCACCGCCCCAACCCACCCCGACAGCGGGCCGACAAAGGTATGCGGGAGGAGTCGTTACTCTGACCGGTCCTCGTCCCACGTATGCCGTCCGCCGTGCCTCTCGAAGAGACAGCAGCTCTCCTCCGGCGTACCTGCACTCGTCACCGGGCAGTCGGCGAGGACGACCAGCGTGGCCTCGCTGCCGGACCAGCGCAGCCACGACGCGGTCGTGCACTCGGCGTCGTCGAGGAAGCCGTAGTGATCACCGGCCCGGTGCTCGGAGAGCTGGCACTGCACGGCACGGTCGACGTGGCCCGAAGGTGACCGCTGCTGCGCCACCCGCAGAATGTCCAGCGGCACCCGCCGCCAATGCGCACACCTCGTCATCGCGCCGTCCTGACACCGGCTCCGCAGCGCGGGCACGAGCACGGTGGAAAGCCGACGGGGTTCTCCGCAAGCCTCCGCTCCTTCTGTTCCAGCACTTCCACCACCCGACCCCAGGTCCGCCCGGAATCGTGCGAGACCCGGAGCGTCATGAGAACCCGCGGCCGGGAACCGGAGCCCTCCACGGGTGGCCCGCCGTCGCTGGGACAGCCCCGCCCGTCACCGCTGGCAACCATGGCCTCACCTCTCCGTCGTACGAACCCGATCCGGGACGTCACCCAGGAAATCGTCCGAAGCCGGAGATGACCACGGCATCCGTGCGGCACTCTGGTCGCATATCCGCGCACGCACCGTAGCCACGGGCCGGGCGTGGGAAGGGAGCGGTCATGGCGCTGGCACGACGTCGCAAGGCCCTGGGCTACAGTCAGGAAAAACTGGCCCAGTTGCTCGGCGTGGACCGCACCACGGTCGGGCGGTGGGAAAGCGGCAGGATCGCTCCCCAGCCGGCTCAGCGACGAGCGTTGGCAGCCGTACTCGAGATCAGCCTGCACGAGTTGGACGCCCTCCTGGTGCCGCCGCGAGCAACGGACGAAGCGGAGCAGGGACGGGTGTCCGGCTGCCCTACGGACGCGGGAGACTCCGACGAGATGATCCGCCGCGAATTCCTCCGCCTGCTCACGGTCAGCGGGGCGCTCGCGGCGCTCCCCGCCGAAGAGGCCGAAGCGCTGGCCGACGGGGTGCGCAGGGGCACTCCGGCCGACTTCGCCCGTATGAACGGCCACCTGTGGCAGGTCTACCGACTGGCCCGCGCCAAACGGTCTGTCCACCCCGTCGTCCGCGACCAACTGACCAGGCTCTCCGAGGCGCTGGCGCAGAACCGGGGCGGGGCGCGCTCGTTGCTGACCGCAGCGGCGGACCTCTTCCAGTTGGCCGGCGAGGTGGCCTTCGACGCCGACCGGCACTCCGACGCCGTCTCCTCCTACGCACTCGCCGCCTCCCTCAGCAAGGACGCGGGCGCGTACGACCTTTGGGCCTGCGCCCTCGTGCGGCACGCGTACGTCGAGATGGCGGAGCACCGCTACACCCAGGCCGCCGAGATGCTCGGCGCCGCCGAAGCCCTGGCGGCGCGGGGCGACGGCACCCTGTCGACCCGCTACTGGGTGGCTTCCGTACGGGCGGAGGCCCACGCCGGTCTCGGGGACCTGGACGCGTGCGAGCGGGCGCTGGACCGAGCGGAGGAGGTGCAGGGTCTGAACGGGGACGGCGGCAACGGCGGCTGGCTCAGGTTCGACGGCTCACGCCTGGCCGAGGAGCGCGGCGCACGCTATGTGCGCCTGGGACGCCTGGACTTGGCAGAGTGCACGCTGCAGAAGGCGCTTGGGCAGGGGCCCTTGGCCTCCGGTCAGTCGTTCCGGCGGCGTGGCACCGTACTGGCCGGCCTGGCCGCCGTCGGGGCGAAGCGGGGAGACCCCGAGCAGGTGGTCGCGTACGGCAGTCAGGCCGTCGAGCTGGCTTGCACCTCCGGCTCGGGATATGTCGCCCGTAGACTCCGGGATCTGTACGACGAGTTCGGCACCCTGCGCCGTGATCGACGCGTGGCGGAACTGGGGGCGGAGATCGTCGCGCTGAGCACGCCGTCACGAGAGGGGTAACCATGTCGGAGACCGAGGGCGCACAACTCTTCCGGGAAGCCTGGATCGCCGGTGTACACCGCCACTTCCCCGGTGAGCCCAAGCCCGGTTACGTGGCCCCGTGGGACGAGACCCCGCAGTGGGAGCGGGAGGCGGCGGGTGCGGTGGCCGCGCAGGTGCGTCAGTTCGTGAGCCTCAGCGACGGTGCCGCCGCTCGGCTGACCCGCGAGCAGAAGGGCCGTTTCGTCGCCATCTGCTGGACCGCCCAGATGTACAGGCACTTCACCGATCCCAAGCCCGGCTACGTGGCCGACTGGCCGCAACTCCCGGCCTGGCAGCAGGAGACGGACGCGGACATCTTCGAGTCGATCGAGAAGTCGGCGGGCTGACCAGCTTCGGCACCCCCCGCTTCACCCCGCGTGCAGCATCAGCCCGATCCCCACCACCAGCAGGCCCGCCGCCGCGATGCGCGGAGCGCCGAAGCGTTCCTTGAAGAAGAGGGCGCCGATGGCCGCGCCGACGATGATCGAGGATTCGCGGAGGGCGGCGACGGGGGCGAGGGGGGCGCGGGTCTGGGCCCACAGGACGAGGGCGTAGGCGGCGACGGAGAGGACCGCGCCGAGGAGGCCCAGCGTGGCGTACGGCTTGAGTTTGCGGACCATGTCGCCGCGGACGCGGTAGTACATGTACGCGGGGATGAAGACGCCCTGGACCGCCATCAGCCAGGCGATGTAGCCGAGCGGGGTCTCCGCGTGCCGTACGCCGACGCCGTCGAGGACGGTGTACACGGCGATGGTGAGCCCGGTTGCGACGGCGGCGCCGATGGCCTTCCAGTCCGGCCGCCGCCCGCGCAGCCCCCACAGACTCACCCCGGTCAGCCCGACGCAGGACACGGCGACCCCGGCCGCCGCCCACCCGCCGGGCACCTCGTGCGCGAACAGGGCGGCCAGCACGGTCACCACCAGCGGCGCGGTACCGCGTGCGATCGGGTACGCCTGCCCGAAGTCCCCGAGCCGGAAGGAGGTCATGAGCAGCGCGTAGTACGCGACATGCACCCCGGCGGAGACGAGCAGGTACGGCCAGGCGGGCCCGGCCGGCCGGGGCGCGAACAGCGCCATCACCAGACCGACGACCAGACCGCCCCCGGCGATCAGCGTGAACCCGGTCAGCTTGTCGCTGATCCGGTGGGCGATGGCGTTCCACCCGGCGTGGGTGAAGGCGGCCAGCAGGACTGCGGCGGTGACGAGCGGCGTCACCGGTCAGGACCAGTCGTCGTCATACCCGGCACGCTAACCGATCACTGCGTGGCCTGTACAAGGGATTCGGCCGGGGCCGCCCGGCCGTCATCACCCGAACAAACCCGGCCAGTTGCACGGAGTCACTGACCCGGGGGAGGCCACACCCCTAAGCTGCGGAGCATGAATGGGATCGAGGGCGCTCGACTGTTCCGGGAAGCCTGGATCGCGGGGGTCCGCCGCCACTTCCCCGGTGAGCCCGAGCCCGGCTTCGTCACCCCGTGGGAGGACGTGCCCGAGTGGCAGCGGGAGGTCTCCGGAATCGTCGCCTCCCGCATCCAGGGCCTGATGGAACTCAGCGAGGGCAACGCGGCCCGGCTCTCCCGCGAGCAGAAGGGCCGCTTCGTCGCCATCTGCTGGGCCACCGAGGTCAGCGACCAGCTCGACGAACCCGACCCCGCCGAGATCGCCGAATGGCCCGACCTCCCCCTGTGGCACCGGGAGACGGTGGCGGACGTGTTCGAGGCGCTGGAGAAGACTGCGTGACGACGGACGGCCGGTGAGGCAGAAGCCCCACCGGCCGTCCCCGTAAGGCACCGTCAGGCGCGGACCAGTTCGCGGTCCTCGTCCGGGTCGGCCTGCGTCTTCAGGCCCTCGCCCTCGACGTCCACGTTGGGCAGGACGCGGTCGAGCCAGGCGGGGAGCCACCAGGCGCGGCGGCCGAGGAGGGCCAGGACGGCCGGGACGATGGCCATGCGGACGACGAAGGCGTCGAAGAAGACGGCGATGGCCAGACCGAAGCCGATCATCTTGATCATCGCCTCGCTGGACCCGATGAAGCCGGAGAAGACGGCGATCATGATGACGGCGGCGGCGGTGACGACGCGGGCGCTGTAGCGGAAGCCGGTGACGACCGCCTGGCCGGGGTTCTCCCCATGGACGTACGCCTCACGCATCCGGGTCACCAGGAACACCTCGTAGTCCATGGCGAGTCCGAAGACCACGCCGACCATGAAGATCGGCATCATCGACATGACCGGCCCGGTCTGCTCGACGTTCATCAGGCCGGACAGCCAGCCCCACTGGAAGACCGCGACGACCGCGCCGAGGGCGGCGAGCACGCTGAGCAGGAAGCCGAGGGCCGCCTTCAGCGGGACCAGGATCGAGCGGAACACCACGATCAGCAGCAGGAAGGCGAGGCCGACGACCAGCGCGAGGTACGGCAGCAGCGCGTCGTTCAGCTTCTGCGACACGTCGATGTTCATCGCCGTGGCGCCCGTGACCAGCAGCTTCGCGTCCGTCGCGGAGGCGATGGACGCGCTCCTGCCCCGGATCGCGTGCACCAGGTCCTCGGTGGTGGCCGAGGACGGCTGGGACTTCGGTACGACGGTGATGATCGCGGTGTCGCCCGCCTTGTTCGGCGTCGGCGGGGTGACCGTGACGACGTCCTTCAGGCCCTTGATCTCATCGCCGACCTCGGCGAACGCGGCCTTCTTGTCGGCGCTGCCCTTGGCGTCGACGACGACCATCAGCGGGCCGTTGAAGCCGGGGCCGAAGCCGTCGGAGAGCAGGTCGTAGGCGCGGCGCTGGGTGGTGGAGACGGGCTGGGAGCCGTCGTCGGGCAGACCCAGTTCGAGCGAGGCGGCCGGGACGGCGGCGGCGCCGAGGCCGACCACGCCGAGCAGCAGCACCGTGACCGGGCGCCGGACCACGAAACTCGCCCACCGGGTGCCCATGTTGGGACGGCCGGCCTTCTTGGCCGCGCGTCCCCCGCCGAGCAGCTTGCTCTTCTCCCCGGCCGGCTTGACCGTACGGCCCGCGTAGCCGAGCAGCGCCGGGATCATGGTGAGCGCGATCAGCACCGCGATGGCGACCGTGCCCGCGGCGGCCACGCCCATCTTGGTCAGCATCGGGATGTTGACGACGGAGAGCCCGACCAGCGCGATGACGACGGTGAGGCCCGCGAAGACCACCGCCGAGCCCGCCGTACCCACGGCGCGGCCCGCGGCCTCCTCGCGGTCGCGGCCCTCGGCCAGTTCGGCGCGGTAGCGGGAGACGATGAAGAGGGCGTAGTCGATGCCGACCGCGAGGCCGATCATCGTGGCCAGGGTGGAGGTGGTGGAGCCGAGGTCCAGCGGGGTGGCGAGCGCGGTGATCGCGGAGACCCCGATGCCGACGCCGATGATCGCGGTGAGCAGCGGCAGCCCGGCCGCGATGAGCGAGCCGAAGGTGATGACGAGGACGACGGCCGCGATGGCGATGCCGATGACCTCGCTGGACCCGGTCTCGGGCGCGGCGGTGAGCGCGTCGCCGCCGATCTCGACGGTCAGCCCGGCGTCCCGCGCGTGCCCGGCGCTCTCCTTGAGGGCGTCGCGGGAGGAGTCCTCCAGCTCCATCCCGGAGACCTTGTACTTCACCGAGGCGTAGGCGATCGTGCCGTCCCGGCTGACCGCCTTGCCGGTGTACGGGTCGGCGACGGAGGCGACCTCGGAGCCGGAGCCCAGCTCCTTGACCGTCTTCTCGACGGTCGCCTTGTTGGCGGGGTCGGTCATCTTCTGGCCGTCGGGCGCGTGGAAGACGACGCGGGCGGTCGCGCCGTCGGCGCTCATGCCGGGGAAGCGCTGCTCCAGCAGGTCGAAGGCGCGCTGCGCCTCGGTGCCCGGGATGGAGAAGGACGAGTTCCCGGCGGGCGGCGCGGAGGCGGCGCCCACCCCGGCGAGGGTGAGCAGCGCGACCCACAGCAGGGCGACGAAGTGCCGTCGCCGGAAGGCGAATCGGCCGAGTTTGTACAGGTACGTGGCCACGAGGGCGTACTCCCGGTCAGGTCGTGGAGAGCATCTGGGCAGGATGGGTCAGCCCGGCGACGTGAGCGGTGACGTCAGGTGGTGGGCTTGCGGGGAGGGGTCGGTCAGGTGGTGGGGACGCCGAGAGCGGGGAGGATCACGGCGTCGATGTAGGAGCTGAGGAAGCCCTGGGTGGGAGGCTGCTCGTCGATGAGCGCCCGGGTGGCGAAGGCGCCGATCATCATGTGCACCACGAAGGGCAGCGCCGGGTTGTCCGGGGCCACTTCGCCCCGGTCCACGGCACGCCCGAGCATCCGGCTCAGCTCGGTGATCTCGGGCTCGATGACCTGCTCCCGGAAGGCTTGCAGCAGGTCCGGGTTGGTGTGGGTGGCCATGGCCAGGCCCCGCATGAGGGCACTGTTCTGCTCCATGGCGCAGTCGTCCTCGCGGTGCACGATCGCGAGGAAGTCCCCGCGCAGCGAGCCGGTGTCCACGTCGGAGATCCCGCCGGGTTTGCTGTGCCGGATCGCGCGGGCGACCAGTTCGGCCTTGCCGCCCCACTGGCGGTAGAGCGTGGCCTTGCTGGAGCGGGTGCGGGCGGCGACGGCGTCCATGGTGAGGGCGTCGTAGCCGACCTCGCGGAGCAGGTCGAGGACCGCCTCGTACAGCTCGGCAGCACGCTCGGGCGTGAGCCTGCTGCGACGCGCGGTGGCGGCGTCGGTCATCCGCCTCACCCTCTCCCGCTCATCCGGACGACGCGTACGGGACTCCGTACAGGACGACGGTACCCCGGCCGTCTACGAAACGAAACCGTTTCGTACTGCCGCTGGGCGTGTCCTGTGTCACTGGGCGCTGGGCCGCACGAGTTGCTGTGCCCCCCGCGCCGGAAAAGCATGGGTAGGTGAGCTATCTGCGGCTTCCCCACATCAGTGACGATCTGCTGTGCTTCGTGGCCGAGGACGACCTCTGGCTGGCGCCGCTGGACGAACCGGGCCGCCCCTGGCGGCTCACCGCGGACCGCACCAAGGCCGGACACCCCCGTTTCTCGCCCGACGGCAAGCAGATCGCCTTCACGAGCTGGCGCAGCCTGGTGCCCGAGATCCACCTGGTGGACGTGGCCGGCGGCCCGGCGCGGCAGTTGACGTACTGGGGCAGCGCCGACACCCAGGTGTGCGGCTGGACGCCCCCCGACCAGCACGGCAGGAGCGACATCCTGGCCGTCGCCTCGCACGGCCAGCCCTTCTCCTACTTCACCTGGGCCCACAAGGTCGGCACCGACGGCAGCCCCGGCGGGCGGCTGCCCTGGGGCCCGGTCGGGGACATCCAGGTCGCGGACACGGCCGGCGAGCACCAGACCCTCCTCCTCACCGGCACACCCCCGCACGAACCCGCGTCGTGGAAGCGGTACCGGGGCGGCGCGACGGGACGGCTGTGGCTGCAGGGACAGCGGCTGCTGGAGGACATCGACGGCCAGCTCTCCTCCCCGATGTTCGTCGCCGGACGCATCGCCTTCCTCTCCGACCACGAGGGCATCGGCAACCTGTACTCCGTCGCCCCCGACGGCACCGACCTGCGCCGCCACACCGACCACGACGCCTTCTACGCCCGGCACGCCGCGACCGACGGCGAGCGGGTGGTCTACCAGTGCGCCGGTGACATCTGGATCGTGGACGACCTCTCCCCCACCGGCACCCCGCGCAGGCTCGACATCGACCTGGGCGGCGCCGCCCCCGGCCGCCGTCCCTACCAGGTGCCCGCCGCGCACAACGTGGACGGCCTCTCCGTGGACGAGACCGGCCGGGCCAGCGCGGTGACCGTCCGGGGCAGCCTGTACTGGCTCACCCACCGCGACGGCCCGGCCCGCACCATCGCCGACACCCCCGGCGTCCGGGTCCGGCTGCCGGAGATGCTGGGCTCGACCGGGCAGCTCGCCTACATCACCGACGCCGAGGGCGACGACGCGATCGCCATCGCCCAGCTCCCCCGCGCCACCGGCGGCCGCGAGCCCCGGCTGCTCGGCGAGGGCAGGCTCGGCCGGGTACTGGAGCTGGTCTCCGACCCGGAGGGCGAACGGCTGGCGGTCGCCTCGCACGACGGCCGCCTGCTGCTGATCGACGTGGCGGAGGACGAAGAAGGCACAGAAAGCACCGAGGGGCGCGAACCCGGCACCGTCACCGAGCTGATCCGCTCCGACAACGGCCCCGTCCGCGACCTCGCCTTCTCCCCCGACGGCGCCTGGCTCACCTGGTCCCACCCCGGCATCGGCCGCTCGCTGCGC
This sequence comes from Streptomyces sp. NPDC018263, assembly GCF_055562575.1. Classification (NCBI taxonomy): domain Bacteria; kingdom Bacillati; phylum Actinomycetota; class Actinomycetes; order Kitasatosporales; family Streptomycetaceae; genus Streptomyces; species Streptomyces sp. NPDC018263. The sequence goes on along the minus strand of NZ_JBVHFA010000005.1, from coordinate 379,303 downwards.
AAGATCAAGCTGGCCCGGATCAAGGACCGCATGGTCGTGGACGTCACCAACGGCCGCTTCGAGGACGAGAACCCGGTCTTCACCAGCGACGGCCGCTATCTCGCCTTCCTCTCCTGGCGCGGCTTCGACCCGGTGTACGACGTGCACACCGGCGACCTGTCCTTCCCGCTCGGCTGCCGCCCCTACCTGGTCCCGCTGAACTCGGCCACGCCCTCCCCCTTCGCGCTCAACCCCGAGGGGCGTCCGGCGGCGGGCGGACTCGATCCGCTGGAGACCGGCTCCGGCGAGGGCGGCACGGTGACCGTGGAGGTGGAGGGACTGGAGAACCGGGTCACGCCGTTCCCGGTGATGTCCTCCAAGTACTCGGCGCTGCGCCCGGTCGCGGGCGGCGGGCTGGTCTGGCTGCGCTGGCCGATCTCCGGTGCGCTGGGCGAGACCTTCGTCAACCCGGCCGACATCAGCGGCCGGCCCACGCTGGAGCACTTCAACCTCAGCAAGGCGAAGAAGACCGAACTGGTCGGCCACCTCGACTGGTTCGAGGTGAGCGGCGACGGCACCCGGCTGGTCGTGGTGGACGAGGGCGACCTGCGCGCGGTGCCCGCCACCGAGCCCGGCGACAGCGACAGCACGGTCTGGATAGACCTGCGCCGCATCCTGCACGAGGTGGACCCGGCCGCCGAGTGGCGCGGGGCCTACGCCGAGGGCGGTCGGCTCATCCGGGACTACTTCTGGGACCCCGGCATGTGCGGGATCGACTGGACCGCGATCCTGGAGCAGTACCGGCCGCTGGTCGAACGGGTCACGTCCCCCGACGAGTTCGCCGACCTGATGCGCGAAGTCCTCGGCGAACTGGGCACGTCGCACGCCTACGTCACCCCGGCCCGCCGCAACGAGGGCCCGCCGCACTACCAGCGCAGGCAGGGCCTGCTCGGCGCCAACTTCGTCTGCCGGGACGGGGCGTGGCTGGTCGCCCGCATCCTGGACGGCGACTCCTCCGACTCCCGCGCCCGCTCCCCGCTGGCCGGCACCGGCATCCGCGAGGGCTCCGTGCTGACCCATGTCAACGGGCGCCCGGTGGACCCGGTGACCGGGCCGTACCCGCTGCTCGCGGGTTCCGGGGGCACCACCGTCGACCTCACCTTCACCCCGCCGGCGGGCGAGCCGGGCCCCGCCCGCCGGGTGGCCGTGGTCCCGCTGACCGACGACCGCTCGCTGCGCTACCAGGACTGGGTGGCCAAACGGCGCGAGGTGGTACGGGAGTTGAGCGGCGGCAAGTGCGGCTATCTGCACATCCCCGACCTGGGCGGCTCCGGCTGGGCGCAGTTCAACCGCGATCTGCGCCTCGAGGTGTCCCGGCCCGCGCTGATCGTGGACGTGCGCGGCAACGCGGGCGGGCACATCAGCGAGCTGGTCATAGAGAAGCTGACCCGGACGATCCTCGGCTGGGACCTGACCCGCGACGCGGAGCCGGTGTCGTACGCCTCCAACGCCCCGCGCGGGCCGGTCGTGGCGCTCGCGGACGAGGCGACCTCCTCCGACGGCGACATGATCACCGCCGCCTTCAAGCTGCTCGGGCTCGGCCCGGTGGTGGGGCAGCGCACCTGGGGCGGGGTCGTCGGCATCACCGGCCGGCACCGGCTCGGGGACGGCACGGTGATCACGGTGCCGATGAACGCGGCCTGGTTCGACGAGTACGGCTGGTCCGTGGAGAACCGGGGCGTCACGCCCGACCTGGAGGCGCTGCGCACCCCGCTGGACTGGGCCGAGGGCCGCTACGCCCAGCTCGACGACGCGGTGGAGCTGGCGCTCGACATGCTCCGGACGACCCCCGCCGCGGTACCGCCCGACTACAGCGACGTACCGGACCGCTCGCGGCCGAAGCTGCCGCCGCGCGAAGAGGGGTGAGAGGGCAAAAAAAGAGGGCGGGACCTCCCGCCACTCTCAACATATAGCGCAAGGGGGGCCTTGCGGCAAGGCCCCCCTCATGCCGCAGAATCGCTCGCCGAGCCCAGAACCTGCGGAAATGAGTGATCCACTACATGTGTGCGCTGCTGTCCGAGCGTGATCCCGCACCGGAGTCCCGCGCGTTCGACCTCCCCGACCGGCTCGCCGCCAAGGCGGACCCGGCACTGATCGCCGCCGACGAGCGGCACTTCGCAAAGATCGCCGCGAGCCTGGAGCAGACCGTCGCCGAGCTGTCCGAGAGCCTGGACGCCCTGCGCCGGGCGCCCGGCGGGGTCGGCCGGGAGGTGCTGGAACGGGACCTGGAGATCCACCGGCTGACCGCCCGGCTGCGCGCCCTGCGCCGCTTCGGCCTCGACCTGTGCCTGGGCCGCATCGTGCACGACGGTGACGGCGAGGACGCGGCGCCGGTCTACATCGGCCGCCTCGGCCTCACCGACAGCACCGGCCGCCGGCTGCTGATCGACTGGCGCTCCCCCGCCGCCGAACCGTTCTTCGCCGCCACCCACGCCCAGCCGATGGGCCTGGCGAGCCGCCGCCGCTACCGCTGGACGCGCGGCCGGATCACCGACTACTGGGACGAGGTGTTCACCGCCGACGGCCTGGAGCACCACGCGGCGCTGGACGACCAGTCCGCGTTCATCGCCACCCTGGGCGCGACCCGCTCCGAGCGGATGCGGGACGTGCTCGCCACCATCCAGGCCGACCAGGACGCCATCATCCGCGCCTCGTCACGCGGCGCCCTCGTGGTGGACGGCGGCCCCGGCACCGGCAAGACCGTCGTCGCCCTGCACCGCTCCGCCTACCTCCTCCACTCCGACCCGCGCCTCGGACACCGCCGGGGCGGCGTCCTGTTCGTCGGCCCGCACCAGCCGTACCTGAACTACGTCGCCGACGTGCTGCCGAGCCTGGGCGAGGAGGGGGTGCGGACCTGCACCGTGCGGGACCTGGTCGCCGAGGGCGCCACGGCGGGCGTCGAGGCGGACCCGGAGGTGGCCCGGCTGAAGTCCTCGGCGGACCTGGTGAAGGGCATCGAGAAGGCGGTGCGCTTCTACGAGACCCCGCCCACCGGCCCCCTGACCGTCAGCACCCCGTGGGGCGAGCTGCACCTGACCGCCGCCGACTGGGCCGAGGCGTTCGAGGCGGCGGAGGCGGGCGTCCCGCACAACGAGGCGCGCGACCTGATCTGGGAGGCGCTCGTCACGATCCTCCACGACCAGCTCGACAAGGAGGTCCCGGCCACGCTCTTCCGCCGGGCCCTGGCCTCCGACGGCGAACTGACCGGCACCCTGCGCCGCGCCTGGCCCCTGCTGGAGGCCGCCGACCTGGTGGGCGACCTGTGGACGGTCCCGGCGTACCTGCGGATGTGCGCCCCCTGGCTCACCCCGGACGAGGTGCGCCTGCTGCGCCGCGCCGACCCGCAGGCGTGGACGCTGTCCGACCTGCCGCTGCTGGACGCGGCCCGGCAGCGGCTCGGGGACCCGGAGACCTCGCGGAAGAAGCGCCGCCAGGCCGCCACCATCGCCGTCGAACGGGAGCGGATGTCCGCCGTCATCGACAGCGTGCTCGCGGCCGACCCGGACGGCGAGGGCGCGGTGACCATGCTGCACGGGCAGGACCTCAAGGACAGCCTGATCGACGAGGGCGCACTGCCGGCCATCGAGGCGGACGCCCTGGCCGGGCCGTTCGCGCACATCGTGGTGGACGAGGCCCAGGAGCTGACCGACGCCGAGTGGCAGATGCTGCTGCTGCGCTGCCCGTCCCGGAGCTTCACCGTCGTGGGCGACCGCGCCCAGGCCCGGCACGGCTTCACCGAGTCGTGGGAGGAGCGGCTCGCGCGGGCCGGTCTCGGCCGGGTGAAGGTGGCCTCGCTGAGCATCAACTACCGCACCCCGGAAGAGGTGATGGCCGAGGCGGAGCCGGTGATCCGCGCCGCCCTCCCGGACGCCAACGTGCCGGTCTCGGTCCGGGCGAGCGGCATCCCGGTCACCTACGGCCCGGTGTCCGACCTGGACGCCGTGCTGCACGACTGGCTGGCGGAGAACGCCGAAGGGACCGCCTGTGTGATCGGCGATCCCGCGTTCAAGGAACGCCCCCGTGTCCGGTCGCTGACACCGGAGCTGGCGAAGGGGCTGGAGTTCGACCTGGTCGTGCTGGTGGACCCGGACGCCTTCGGCGACGGCATCGAGGGCGCGGTGGACCGCTATGTGGCGATGACCCGCGCGACTCAGCGGCTCGTCGTGCTGGGCGCCTAGCCGCGCCGGGGCGGGGCACCCGGACGTACCGGGTGCCCCGCCGCGTGGCTGCCGCCGGATCTACGCCGCGTCAGGCGGTGTGGTCCGGGTCGAAGCGGTCCTCGACGTCCCGCATGCCGCTCTCGGCGCGGTCACGCTGGGGCTGGCCGGCCCGCTCCTGGTGGTCGCGCCCCTGCGGGCCGCGCTGACCGGCCTTCCCGCGGGCCTGGCCGGCCTTCTCCTTGGCCTGCTCCTGCATCTTGCGGGACTTCTCCTGGAACTGGTCCTTCATACCCATGTGGGTTCACATCCCTGGTGAGAACGGTTGCGGCCCCGGTGGGGCCTCGACCAGATTCACACGGGCGAACACCCTCCGCATGTCGATCAGTTACGCTGTGTAGCGCGGGCCGCCTCGTCCGCCGCACCGCCCGCGCCGACCAGCCCGGACCGCATCCCGGTCAGCCGGTCCGCGTACCTGCGCATCTCGCGCTGGCCGACGGTGCCGATGAGCGCGGGGAGGTAGCCGCGTACGCCCTGCATGCCGCGCAGCCACCACTGTCCGTACACGTGGGACGACCGGCGCTCGATGCCGTCCACCAGCCGGTCGACGGCCGGGCCGAGCGGGTAGGTCTTGTTCGACGGCCACGGGAGCCGCTGCCTCAACTCCCGCATCACGTCGTCCTGGTCGGCGCCGCGCACCATGTCGGTGTCGGTCCAGGACAGATAGGCGACGCCCACCCGCACGCCCAGGTAGCCGACTTCGGCGCGCAGGCTGTGCGCGTACGCCTCCACGCCGGACTTGGAGGCGCAGTACGCCGTCATCATCGGCGCCGGGGTGATCGCGGCGAGGGAGGCGATCTGGAGCAGATAGCCGCGGCTCTCGGTGAGCACCGGCAGGAAGGCGCGGGCGGTGACGGCCGAACCGATGAGGTTGACCTCGATCACCCGCCGCCAGGCCTCCGGGTCGGAGTCGGCAAACGGACCGCCGGTCGCCACACCGGCGTTGGCCACCACGATGTCGACCTTGCCGAACCGCTCCTTCACCTCGGCGGCGACCCGGCCCATCGCCTCGTGGTCGGTGACATCGGCGTACCAGTACGCGCTCTCCCCGTACAGCCGCTCGGAGACGGCCTTCAGCTCGTCCTCCTCCAGGCCGACGAGCGCCACCTTGGCGCCGCGCGCGGAGAGTTTGCGGGCGAGCAGCTCGCCCACGCCGCGTGCCGCACCGGTGACGACGGCCACCTGTCCTTCGAGACCGACCCTGCTCATGCGCCCTCCTCCAGGGTGACGGGGACGCTCCCCGTGACGTACGTGGTGACGAGTTCCCGTATCCGGCCGGTCACCGCTTCCGGCGCCTCCACCGGGGTCATGTGCCCGATGCCGAACAGCTCGGTGAAACCGGCGCAGTTGGGCAGTTCCGCCACGAGCATGCGGGCGTGCGACGAGGGGGTGAGCCGGTCGGCGGTGCCGTGCAGCACGACGGTGGGCACGGTCAACTGCCGTACGCCGTGGTCGAGGTCGAGCCGGTCCAGCACCCCGCCCCAGGCGTGCCGGGCGTTGCGCGGACAGGCGTGCACGATCCGGGCGCAGGCGTCGACCAGGTGCGGGGCCGAACCGGGGCCCATGGTCGCGTACTTGAGGATCTTCTTCGCCAGCGGCGTGACCGGGCCGAGGGGCAGGGACGAGCCGAGGATGCGCCCGGTGAGCCAGGTGCGGACACGTCCGGCGGGCAGCGGCACCACGCGCGCCTCGGCGGTGAGCCGTCCGCTGCCGGTGCTGCACAGCAGCGCGGCGGCCGCGTGCTCCCGGAAGCGGGGGCGGCCCGAGGCGGACATGATCGTCATGCCGCCCATGGAGTGGCCGACGATCAGGGCGCGTTCACCGGGCGCCAGGGTGGCCGCGAGCACCGCTTCGAGGTCGTCGGCGAGCGCGTCGGTGGAACAGACGGGGCTGTACGGGCTCAGGCCGTGCCCGCGCTGGTCGTAGGCGATGACCCGGTGGTCGCGGGCCAGCTCCTCGATCTGCGCGGCCCAGAAGGCGGTGGAGCAGGTCCAGCCGTGGGAGAGGACGACCGGGGGCGCGTCCTCGGGGCCGTGCACCTCCACGTGCAGCCGGGCGCCGTTGGTGGAGGCGACTTCCAGGGTGCGGCTCATGCGGTGGCCTCGCTCGGGACGGCGGTCGGCTTCGTCTGCGCGGGCTTGCGCAGCACCTCGTACTCGGTGAGGTCCACGCGGCGGGTGGCCTGGCGGAACTCGCTGGTGGTGCCGGGCCAGACAGTGGTGTTGCGGCCGCTGGCGTCCAGGTACCAGCTCGTGCAGCCGCCGGTGTTCCAGACGGTGCGCTTCATCCGCTCCTGCACCCGCCGGTTCCAGCGGTCGACGGCGGCCGGGCGGGCGTCCAGCGCGGTGCGGCCGCCCAGGGTGTCGAGCTGGCGCATGTAGTCCGCCAGGTAGTTGAGCTGGGACTCGATCATCAGGATCATCGAGGAGTTGCCCAGGCCGGTGTTGGGCCCGATCACGCTCAGCCAGTTCGGGAACCCGGCCGCCGAACCGCCGCGCAGCGCCTCCATCCCGCCCTTCCACGCCTCGGCGAGCGTGACGCCCCCGACGCCGACCACACGCTCGGCGATGGGCATGTCGGTGACGTGGAAGCCGGTGCCGAAGATGATCGCGTCGACCTCGGTCTCGGTGCCGTCGGCGGCGACCACGGTGGAGCCCCGGACCTCGGTGACGCCGCTCGCGACCACGTCCACATTGGGCTGGGCGAGCGCCGGGTAGTACGCGCTGGACAGCAGGATGCGCTTGCAGCCGATGCGGTAGTCGGGGGTGAGCTTGGCGCGCAGGGCCGGGTCCTTGATGGCGCGGGCCATGTTGCGCTTGGCGAGCTGCTCGACCAGGCCGAGTTCGTCGGGGTGCTTGGTGAACGCCTGCACCTGGAGTTCCCGGATGCCCCAGAGCAGCCCGCGCCGCAGCCGCGCGGTGAAGGGCAGCGCCTGGTGCAGCTTGCGCTCGGCGGTGCCGATGGCCCGGTCCATGCGGGGCATCACCCAGGGCGGGGTGCGCTGGAAGACGGTGAGCTTGCCGACCTCGGGCTGGATCGAGGGGACGATCTGGATCGCGGAGGCGCCGGTGCCGACCATGGCGACGCGCTTGCCGCGCAGGTCGAAGTCGTGGTCCCAGCGGGCGGAGTGGAACACCCGGCCGGGGAACGAGTCCAGCCCCGGGATCTCGGGGATCTTCGGGTCGGACAGCGGGCCGGTGGCGGAGACCACCACGTCGGCGGTGAGCGAGCCGCTCGCGGTCTCGATGTGCCAGCGCAGCTCGTCGGCGTCCCAGCTCATCAGCTTGACCTCGGAGTCGAACCGCAGATGCGGGCGGAGCCCGAAGTCGTCGGTGACGCGCTCCAGGTAGGCCCGGATGTGCTCCTGCCCGGAGAAGGTGCGCGGCCAGTCCGGGTTGGGGGCGAAGGAAAAGGAGTACAGGTGCGACGGCACGTCGCAGGCGCAGCCGGGATAGCTGTTGTCCCGCCAGGTCCCGCCGACGCTGCCGGCCCGCTCCAGGACGACGAAGTCGGTGATCCCCTCCCGGCGCAGCCGCACGGCGGCCCCCAGCCCGCCGAACCCCGACCCGATCACCGCCACCCGTACATGCTCGTGCTCGGCCATCCCGACGCCTCCACGCATCCTCGGACTCTGCCAGTGAACACTGGCGCAATGGGACTGTAGAGCAGCTCCGTACTGAGCGGTAGGGGGCGCGGAAAGGAAAGTTACCGCCGGTACGCCATAGGCTGCGGGCGTGGCAGAAGACGGCGGACACAGCGGCGGGCAGGCCAGCGGGCGCGAGTACCGCATGGAGGAGCTGGCGCGTCTCGCCGGGATCACCGTGCGCACCCTGCGCTTCTACCGCGAGCGCAGACTGATCCCACCGCCCCGCCGCGAGGGCCGTATCGCCTGGTACGACGACCATCACCTGGCCCGGCTGCGCACCATCGCGGCGCTACTGGAGCGCGGGCACACCCTGAACGGCATAGCGGAGCTGGCGGAGGCGCTGGACAACGGCCGGGACGTGGCCGACGTGCTGGGCGTCGCCCCGCCCACCGAGGAGGAGCCGGTCCGGCTGACCCCGGAGGAGCTGGCGGCCCGCTTCGAGGGCGAGGTCACCCCGGAGAACCTGGCGGCCGCGATGAACCTCGGGTACGTCGGCACCGACGGCGACGAGATCGTCCACATCAGCCGCCGCCTGCTGGACGTCTCCTCGGCCCTGGTCCGCGAGGGCATCCCGCTGGCCGAGGTGCTGACGGCGGGCGCCCGGGTCCGCGAGCACGCGGACGCCCTCGCGGCGCTCTTCGTCGAGCTGATCCGGCGCCACGCCCCGGAGGACTCCCTGCACCGCCTGCGCCCGCTGGCCCGCAGCGTGGTGGAGGCGGAGCTGTCGCTGGCGATGGACCGGCGGCTGAGCAAGCTCGACTAGCGCCTGTCCGACGGATCAGGGTGCGGGGTGCGCGAGCGCAGCCGAGCGTGAGGGAGCCGGACGGGGTCTAGCGCTCGTACACCACCGTCACGGGCGCGTGGTCGGACCAGCGCTCGGCGTGGGTGGCGGCGCGCTCGACGTAGCCCTTGACCGCCTTCGCGGCGAGGCCGGGGGTGGCCATGTGGTAGTCGATGCGCCAGCCGGAGTCGTTGTCGAAGGCGCGGCCCCGGTAGGACCACCAGCTATAGGGGCCCTCGACATCGGGGTGCAGGGCGCGGACGACGTCCACGTAACCCCCGTCCTCGGCCGTGAGCACCCGGCTGAGCCACTCCCGCTCCTCGGGCAGGAAGCCGGAGTTCTTGACGTTGCCGCGCCAGTTCCTGAGGTCGGCCTGCTGGTGGGCGATGTTCCAGTCGCCGCAGATCAGGACCTCGCGGCCGTCGGCGGCGGCCCGCTCGCGCAGTTCCTTGAGGTGGGCGGAGAACTCGCCCATGAAGCGGACCTTCTCGTCCTGCCGCTCGGTGCCGACCTCGCCCGAGGGCAGGTACAGCGAGGCGACCGTCACACCGGGCAGGTCGGCCTCGGCATAGCGGCCCGAGCCGTCGAACTCCGCCGAGCCGAAGCCGACCCGGACCCGGTCGGGCTCACGGCGCGTGTACAGGGAGACGCCCGCGCGGCCCTTGGCGGCAGCGGGCGCGTGAATCACGTGCCAGCCGTCGGGCTGCCTTACGTGCTCCGGGAGTTGCTGCGGCTCGGCGCGCACCTCCTGGAGGCAGACCACGTCCGCGGAGGTCCGGTCCAGCCACTCCACGAAGCCCTTCTTGGCGGCGGCCCGCAGTCCGTTCACATTCACCGAGGTCACAGTCAGCACCAGGGCACGATACCGGCACACTGGTGGAGACCGACGCTCCTTCACCGCATAGAAGTACGATACCCAGCATGATTATACGTCGCGTTCGCTTCGACCACCCCGACGCCGTGAAGCTCAACGACGAGGTCCAGGCCGAGTACCACGTGCGCTACGGCGACGGCGGCGACGCCACCTCGCTCGACCCGGCCGACTTCGACCCGCCCAGAGGCGTGTACCTGATCGCCTACGACGACCGCGACCGCCCGGTCGCCACCGGCGGCTGGCGCAGCCAGGACCTGAACGACGAGGGCAACCAGGACGGCGACGCCGAACTGAAGCGCATGTTCGTCATCGCCCAGATGCGCGGCCACGGCCTGGCCCGCCGCATCCTCGCCGAACTGGAAGCGGACGCCCGCGCGGCCGGCCGCACCCGCATGGTCCTGGAAACCGGCACCGAACAGCCCGAGGCCATCGCCCTCTACACCTCCAGCGGCTACACCCCGTGCACCAAGTTCGGCTACTACCGCCACTACGAGAACAGCCTTTGCTATGCGAAGCCGCTCGGGGGGCCGGAGGCCACCAAGTAGCGCGTCACGGTCAATTCCGGCCTTGGACGGCCGTGTTGACCGGCCTGCCGGCCACCCCGTGGCCGGCACGGCCTGACACACGGAAAAGCCCGCAAACGACGAGACCCCGTCCGATCAGAAGATCGGACGGGGTCTCGTGAACTCTTTCCGAGCGGACTCGGAAGGAGCGTTACGTGGACCTGAGGGGATTTGAACCCCTGGCCCCCTCGATGCGAACGAGGTGCGCTACCGGACTGCGCCACAGGCCCTTGCAACGAGTGAAACTCTAGCATCCCGATCGGCGTGCTCGGAAATCCGCTCCGGGACTGGTCAGAGGCTCACTCGTTGGCGGCGCGCGGCCGGTCGCCGTCCTCGTACTGGTCGAACAGCGGGGTGCGGCCGCGCTCGCGGGAGCGGCGGGCGGAGGCGCTGCGCCGGGCGTCGCCCCGCGCGTCCTCCGGGCGCTCCTCGGCCGGCGCCGGATCGGCCGCCGGGACCTCGGGGCGCTGGTCGGGGGTGACGGCGCTGGAGCGGGCCGAGCTCCAGGTGCCGGGGGCGCCCAGATCCACGTCGGCGGTGGCACGCGGGGCGACCGGCGCGGTCACGTACGTGGGCAGCGGCACCGGCACCGGGTCCCAGCTCTCGCCGTGGCCGGGGCGGCGCTGCCGCTCGCGCTGCTGGTCCACCCACTCGGCGTGGTCGGTCTGCTCGACCAGGGCGCGCCGGTCGGCGGCGAGGGCGGCGGACAGAGCGGGGTCGGTGTGCGGCCCCGTTCCCTCCTCCGGCTCGTCGGCGACGACGGCCGCCTCGGCGGCCGCACGGCGGCGCGGCTGACGGGCCCGCTCCCGCAGCCGGGCGGCCGCGTCCTCGGCGCTCCTGCGGTCCATCTGGAAGGCGAACCGGCGCCGTTCCTGCCGGCGCAGATAACCGATGTACGCGCTGAGCAGCACGGCCGGCACGGCGGGCACCCAGAGGAGGCCCAGGCCCCCGACCGCGGCGGCGATCGCGCCGACGGTGAAGGCGAGGAACAGCAGCACGGTGGTGCGCCGCCTGCGGGCGAGCACCTTCGTGCGCTGGGCGCGCGCCGCGGCCGCCTGCGCCGAGGGCGCGCGCCGGGCGGGGACGTGTCCGGGTTCGGGTGCCTGGGGGGTGCGGGACGGATGCGCCTGCGCGGAGGGCGACTTGGGCGCCACGGCGGGCACCTCCTCGCGCGGGGCTTCCGCCCGTACCTGCCGCTCGGGCTCGGTGTCCGCCCGGACCTGACGGCGCGTCGGAGGCACGGCGAAGTCCCGGACGTCCACCGAGTCGGTGGCGACGTCCGGGTCACCGGCGTCCGGCTCCCCCTCCTGGGTGGAGCGCGCCCGCAGGTCCTTGGCGTACCGGCGCTCCATTCCCGCCCTTCCGGACAGCAGCCGGATGGCGGTGCTGAAGCGTTCCGTCGGACGGGCCTCGTTCAGCTCGTCCTGCCTACGGAGCCACATCGGCACCAAGTAGGCGGCCCAGGCCCCGACGATGACTGCGTAGATGAGGCCGCTGCTGCTCACGACTCACACGGTAGAGGGGTTTCCCCGAGGCCATCCGCCAATTGAGCCGGTGTGTCGCACGATCTGGCTGATATTTCCAGCTTTTTTTGCGACCGATGCGATCAACGGACCGTCGAAGGGGGGAATTGAATGCCCGGAGACGGACCGAAGACGGTCGCCTTGGGCATTAATTCGAACAGGTATTCAATTTCCGGTGCTGTTCGCATTCCCCGGCTGTCCGGGCCGCGCCGCGCGCGTGCGCCGCCAGCGGTCGACCAGGCCGCCGGGGACCTCCTCGGCGGTGAGCGCGTAGACCATGTGGTCCCGCCAGGCGCCGTCGATGTGGAGATAGCGCGGCCGCAGGCCCTCCTCGCGGAAGCCGAGCTTCTCCACCACGCGCCGGCTGGGCCGGTTCTCCGGGCGGATGCAGACCTCCAGCCGGTGCAGCCCCACCGCGCGGAAGCAGTGGTCGGACACGAGCGCGACGGCGGTCGGCATGACCCCGCGCCCGGCGACCGACTGGTCCACCCAGTAGCCGATGTGCCCGGAGCACATGGAGCCCCAGGTGATCCCGGCGACCGTGAGCTGGCCGACCAGGCGCCCCTGGTACTCGATGACGAACGGCAGCATCCGGCCCGCCGTGGCCTCCGAGCGCAGGTGCCGGATCATCTGGCGGTAGGTGGGCCGGTGCGTGATCGGCCCGCTGGGGGTGGGCGGCGGGATGGTCGCCTCCCAGGGGCGCAGCCAGTCCCGGTTGCGCCGGTTGACCTCGCGCCAGGCGCGCTGGTCGCGCACCCTTATCGGCCGCAGGACGACATCGCCGTCCACCAGCACCACGGGCCAGGATCTGCCGGTCAGCTCGCACCCCCGGCGCCCGCGTGGCCCGGTGCGTCGGGCCGGGGGTGATCACCGCCGCGGATCTGGTCGACGGCGTGCGTCAGCAGCGGCTCCAGCACGGCGAGCCCGTCGCGCACCCCGCCGCTGGAACCCGGCAGGTTCACGATCAGCGTGCCGCCCGCCACCCCGGCCAGGCCCCGCGAGAGCGCGGCGGTGGGCACCTTCTCGCGCCCGTACGCCCGGATCGCCTCGGCGATGCCCGGTACCTCGTACTCGAGGACGGCGCGGGTGGCCTCGGGGGTGCGGTCGGTGGGCGAGATGCCGGTGCCGCCGGTGGTGACGACCGCGTCGTACCCGGCCGCCACGGCCGCGCGCAGGGCGGCCTCGACCGGGTCGCCGTCCGGGACCACCTGCGGGCCGTCCACGGTGAAGCCGAGGCGGGTGAGGCCCTCGGCGACGGCGGGGCCGCCCTTGTCGGCGTAGACGCCCGCGGAGGCGCGGTTGGAGGCGGTGACGACCAGCGCGCGGTACGGGGTGCCGGTCACGCCCGGCTCCAGTGACCGGACTTGCCGCCCGTCTTCTCCTCCACCCGCACGTCGGTGATGACGGCGCCCTTGTCGACCGCCTTCACCATGTCGACCACGGTGAGCGCGGCGACGGAGACCGCGGTGAGGGCCTCCATCTCCACGCCGGTGCGGTCGGTGGTCTTCACGGTGGCCAGGATCTCCACGCCCTCGTCCGTGACGGCGAGGTCCAGCGTCACACCGGACACCGACAGCGGGTGGCACAGCGGGATCAGGTCCGGGGTGCGCTTGGCGCCCATGATGCCCGCGATCCGGGCGGTGGCCAGGGCGTCGCCCTTGGGCACCCCCTCGCCGCGCAGCAGCTCGACCACGCGCGGGGACACGAGCACCCAGCCGCTGGCACGGGCGGTGCGCGCGGTCACTTCCTTCCCGGATACGTCGACCATGCGGGCCGCGCCCGCCTCGTCGATGTGCGTCAGTCGGTCGTGCGTACTCATGGTGTGCGGTGCTTCCCGTTCACGGCCCGCCGGCGCGGGCGATGCGCGGGCCTCCTGTGCGCGCCACGGTACCGCCAAGTCGGCTCGGACACCGGGCCGGGACCTCTCACCGCCCCGCGCCGGGCGGTGCGGGTCAGCCGAGCAGGACGACCTCGACCTCGGTGCCGGGCGCCGCCTCCGTCGTGTCCTCGGGGAGCACGATCAGCGCGTTGGCGTGGGCCAGCGCGGCGATCAGATGGGAGCCGCTGCCGCCGACCGGGGTGACCTCGCCGTCCTCGTAGTTGCCCCGCAGGAACTGGCGGCGGCCCTCGGGCGAGCGCAGCGGCTCGTCCACCGTGAGGGTGGCCCGGGTGCGCGGCCGGTGGATGTCCGGCAGGCCCATCAGGGCGCGGATGGCGGGGCGGACGAACAGCTCGAAGGAGACGTACGACGACACCGGGTTGCCGGGCAGGGCCAGCAGCGGGGTGTGGTCGGGGCCCACCGCGCCGAAGCCCTGGGGCTTGCCGGGCTGCATGGCGAGCTTGCGGAAGTCGACCCCGCCGCCCTCCTCCTCGCCGACCTCGGTGAGCGCCTCCTTGACCACGTCGTACGCGCCGACGCTGACCCCGCCGGTGGTGACCAGCAGGTCGGCGCGGACCAACTGGTCCTCGATGGTGGAGCGCAGCACGTCCGCGTCGTCCGCGACCGCGCCGACCCGGTAGGCGATGGCGCCCGCATCACGGGCGGCGGCGGTGAGGGCGAAGCTGTTGGAGTCGAAGATCTGACCGTGCGCCAACGGCTCGCCCGGCTGCACGAGTTCACTGCCGGTGGACATCACGACGACGCGCGGGCGCGGGCGTACCCGGACCGTGCCCCGGCCGATCGCGGCGAGCAGCGCGATCTGGGACGGCCCGAGGACCGTACCCGCGGCCAGCGCCCGGTCACCGGCGCGCACGTCGCTGCCGCTGGGCCGGACATGGGCCCCCGTCCCGGCGGGGCGGAAGATCCGGACCTGGCCCTCGGCGCCCTCGGGCGCCTGGGCGCGGGCGCGCATCCCGCTCGCCGGGCCGCCGCCGAGCCCGGCGTCCGTCCACTCGACGGGGACGACGGCCTCGGCGCCGGGCGGCAGCGGAGCGCCGGTCATGATGCGCGCCGCCTGACCGGGGCCGACCTGGACCGGGGCGGCGTCACCGGCGGCGACGTCACCGACCACGTCCAGGACCGCCGGGTACTCCTCGCTCGCACCGGTCACGTCCGTGACCCGTACCGCGTAACCGTCCATGGAGCTGTTGTCGAAGGGCGGCAGGGACACCGGCACCATGACGTCGTCGACCAGCGCGCAGCCCTGCGCGTCGGGGAGCTGGAGCTCGATGGGGTCGAGCGGGCGGACGGTGCTGAGAATGTCCTCCAGGTGCTCGTCCACCGACCACACGTGGTCCGGTCCGACGGGACGGTTCGCGGCGGTGCTCAACGTTCCTGCATCTCCTCGGCGACGAAACTGCGCAGCCAGGTCCTGAAGTCCGGGCCCAGGTCCTCACGTTCGCACGCGAGACGGACAATGGCACGCAGGTAGTCGGCACGGTCGCCGGTGTCATAGCGACGGCCCTTGAAGACGACGCCGTGCACCGGGCCGCCGACCTTCTCGTCCTCCGCGAGCTGCTGGAGGGCGTCGGTGAGCTGGATCTCGCCGCCCCGGCCGGGCTCGGTCTTGCGCAGTATGTCGAAGACGTGGGGGTCGAGGACGTAGCGGCCGATGATCGCGTAGTTCGACGGGGCGTCCGCGGGGTCGGGCTTCTCGACCAGACCGGTGATCTTGACGACGTCGCTGTCGTCGGTGGCCTCGACGGCGGCGCAGCCGTAGAGGTGGATCTGCTCCGGGGCGACCTCCATCAGCGCGATCACGCTGCCCCCGTGCTGCTCCTGGATGTCGATCATGCGCTGGAGCAGCGGGTCGCGGGGGTCGATCAGGTCGTCGCCGAGGAGGACCGCGAAGGGCTCGTGGCCGACGTGCGGGGCGGCACAGAGCACGGCGTGGCCGAGGCCCCTCGGGTCGCCCTGGCGTACGTAGTGCATGGTCGCCAGGTCGCTGGACTCCTGGACCTTGGCGAGGCGCTCGGCGTCGCCCTTCTTGCCGAGGGCCGACTCCAGCTCGTAATTGCGGTCGAAGTGGTCTTCGAGGGGGCGCTTGTTGCGTCCGGTGACCATCAGCACGTCCTCAAGGCCGGCCGACACCGCTTCCTCGACGACGTACTGGATCGCCGGCTTGTCCACGACCGGCAGCATCTCCTTGGGAGTGGCCTTCGTGGCGGGCAGGAAACGCGTGCCGAGCCCGGCTGCCGGAATGACAGCCTTGCTGATCCTGGGGTGCGACTGAGTCATGCGCGCCACTCTAACCGCTGTCCTTTGCACAGAATCCCCTGCTCCGCTTAGGTGAACGTGATAGGGGGAGAACGACAGAAAGCCGGGACGATCTGTGAAACACGACGGACCTTCCGCCGCTCCCGACAAACGGGACCTGCGCCGCGAACTCCTCGCTGCGAGAAGGGAATTGGGGCCCCGGGAACGCGCGGAATCGGGGGCCGCACTCGCCGCGCACGCACTCCTGCTGCCCGAACTCGCCGGGGCCCGCACGGTCGCCGCGTACGTCTCCGTGGGCACCGAGCCCGGCACCGCCGAGCTGCTGGAGGCGCTGCGCCTCAGGGGCACCCGCGTGCTCCTCCCCGTGCTGCTCCCCGACGACGACCTCGACTGGGGCCCGTACACCGGACCCGGCTCGCTGGCGGCGGTCCGGCACGGCGGGCGGATGGAGCTGGCCGAGCCCGCCGGGCCGCGCCTCGGGCCCGGCGCGGTGACGGAGGCGGACGTGGTGCTGCTGCCGGGCCTCGCGGTGGACGGGCGCGGAATGCGGCTGGGGCGCGGCGGGGGGTCGTACGACCGGGTGCTCGCGCGCCTGGAGCGCGCGGGCGCGCGGCCGGCGCTCGTGGTGCTGCTGTACGACACCGAGGTGGTCGCGCACGTCCCCGCCGAGGCGCACGACCGACCGGTGCACGCCGTGGTGACCCCGACCGGCGTACGCCGTTTCACGCACCCCTGAGCGCCCCTGAGCGCCCCTGAGCGCCCCGGAGACAGGACCCCTGAGACGGCCGAAGGCCCTCCACGTGCACGCGTGGAGGGCCTTCGGCTTCGTACGGCTTACGGCCGCAGACTCAGCGTGTCCTTCGTGCTGCCGTCCACCGACTCGGCCGAGAAGGACCAGGGCAGCAGATCGCCGTCGGCCCACTTGTCGGTCTGGTCGGTGTAGTGGGCGTTGAAGGCGTGCCCGGAGGCACCGCTGAGGTTGATCCAGCGGGACTTGTCGAGGTCCGCCAGGTTGACGACCATCCGCATGGACGGCACCCACACCACGCCGTAGCCCCCGGCGGCGTTCCAGCCGGTCGCGTTGACGGTGGCCTCGCCGCCGCTGAGCTTCCAGGGGCCGCGGTTGAGCGCGTACTGGAGCAGCTCCGGGCCCTGGAGGCCGAGGGTCTGGTTCTTCAGGAACAGCCGGTGCAGGCGGCCCCAGCTCCAGGTGTCGATGTCCTTGCCGAGCTTGGCGGTCAGCTCCCAGCGGGCGTCGATCATGGCGCGGGTGAACAGCTCGTCGCGGTTGTGCGCGGCCGGGCGGTTGCCCGACTTGGGCGCCTGCCACCACTGGCTGTCCGGCTTGTCCATGAGCGTGCGCACGACCTCGAACCAGCGGTCGCCGCCGTCGGGCTGCGCCTGGTCGGCGTCCCGCTGGCCGCACTCGCGGACCTTGCTCCGGTCGTCCAGCGGACCGGTGCTGCCCGCGCGCTCCACCCACAGGCACTGGTTCTTGGCGCGCAGCTCCTTGGGGAGCTTGTCGCCGAAGCCGAGCTTGAGGATGTTGCGCCACACGGCGTTGAAGTAGGCGGCCGCGGCCGAGTCGGCGTCCTGGGTGTAGTCCCAGCCCTCCAGCAGCTTCTGCGCCTTGCGGACCTCGGGGTCGTCCAGGTCCAGCTTCATCAGCTTGGGCACCAGCAGCTTGGCGATCTCGCTGCTGTTGTCGAGCTGCATCTGGCGCATGTCGTCGGTGGAGACCTTGCCGCCGTCCTTGATCTTGGACTCGATCAGGTCGGCGATGCGCTGGCTGCGGGTGCCGTAGCCCCAGTCGGTGGTGAGGGTGTACGGGTACGCGTCCTTGTCCACCACGGCCTGGTTGGCGGTGACGATGTAGCCGCGCTTCGGGTTGTACTCGTAGGGCAGCTCGTCCTGGTCCAGGAAGCCGGTCCAGCGGTACTTGGAGTCCCAGCCCGGCGCCGGCACCGAGCCGTCGTCGCCCGTGGACCGGGTGGGGATCTTGCCCGGCAGGGTGTAGCCGATGTTCTCGGAGTCGGCGTAGATCAGGTTCTGGGACGGCACGTCGAAGAGCGCGGCGGCCTTGCGGAAGCCGGTCCAGTCGGACGCCTTGTCCATGGCGAACACGGCGTCCATGGAGGTGCCGGGGTCGAGCGCGGTCCAGCGCAGCGCGATGCCGTAGCCGTCGCCGCGGTCGGGGGCGGCGGTGTCGACGCCGGCCTTGCGGCCGACCTCCACCAGCTCGCCGTCGCGGTCGGAGAGCAGCGGCATGCCGTCGGCGGTCTGGCGTACGACGATCTTCTTGGACGCGCCGCCCGCGACCTTGATGGTCTCCTCGCGGGTGCGGAAGGGGCGGACCTTGCCGTCGTAGAGGTACCCGTCGCCGGAGATCTTCTCCAGGTAGAGGTCACTGACGTCGACGCCGGAGTTGGTCATGCCCCAGGCGATGCTGCCGTTGTGGCCGATGACCACACCGGGCATGCCCGCGAAGGTGTAGCCCGCCACGTCGTACTGGCACTTGCTGGAGACGTTCCGGCAGTGCAGGCCCATCTGGTACCAGACCGAGGGCAGCGACGCGGAGAGGTGCGGGTCGTTGGCGAGCAGCGGCTTGCCGGTGATGGTGTGGGCGCCGGAGACGACCCAGGAGTTGGAGCCGATGCCCTGGCCGTTGACGCCTACGGCGGTGGGGAGGTCGTCGAGGACCTTGGTGAGGCCGGTGAGCTGGCCGGTGAGGCCGGTGCCCGTGCCCGTGCCGCCGACGGTGCCGGTCGTGCCCTGGGTGCCCTGGGTGCCCTGCGTGCCGGTGCCCGTGCCGCCCGTCGTCCCGGCGGTGCCCTGCGTGCCCGTGCCGGTCCCCGAGGGGGCGCCGTCCTGCTGGAAGGTCTTGCTCAGCGCGCTGTACTGGCCCTCGCGCACGATCGGCTTGTTCCGGGCGTAGGGGTAGTCCGGGTACAGCTCGCGGATCTGCTGCGGCGTCAGGCGGCTGGTCATCAGGGCGCGGTCGGTCTCGTCGCGCATGTTGCCGCGCAGGTCCCAGGCCATGGCCTTCAGCCACGCGACGGAGTCGACCGGGGTCCAGTCGGCGGGCTTGTAGTCGTTGGTGAAGCCCAGGGCCGCGTACTCCAGGGAGATGTCCTGGCCGTCCTTGCCCTTGAGGTAGGCGTTGACCCCCTTGGCGTACGCCTGGAGGTACTTCTTCGCGGAGGCCGACAGCTTGGTGTCGTACTCCTGCTTCGCCACCCGGTCCCAGCCCAGGGTGCGCAGGAACGCGTCGTTCTTGACCTGGCTCTTGCCGAACATCTCCGACAGGCGGCCGGAGGTGAGATGGCGGCGCACGTCCATCTCGTAGAACCGGTCCTGCGCCTGTACGTAGCCCTGCGCCATGAACAGGTCGGCGTCGGAGGAGGCGTAGATCTGCGGGATGCCGTAGCCGTCGCGCTTGACGTCGACGGGGCCGGAGAGGCCCTCGAGCGTGACCGATCCCTTGGTCTGCGGGAAGGAGGCACGCACGGTGCTGATGGACCAGAACGCCCCGAAGGCTATGCCTCCGATGAGGGCCAGGACCAGCAGAATCACGACAAGTCGGGCTTTGCGCCCCTTCTTCCTGCCGGACGTGCCGGGCTTGTCACCCGATGTGGCGGTGGTGTTGGGGGGCATCGCTGTCCTTGCTGTCCTCACGCGAGCGGCAGGCGGGGCTGTGACTTTGAATGAGCGCTGGAGCAACCATAGGCGCAGGCCCCGGAACCACTTGACGCGGAGTCGGGAACCAGCGCGCACGGGCGTTCGATCTTGCCAACCCGAGCGTCAAGGAAGCGTCAAGAGTTAGGTAAGGTAACGAAGTAGTCGGGTGCGGTCCGCCGCCCCTCGGTGTCTTGTGTACGCGAAGCCCACGTGCGCCCCCGCGCGGGCCGATGAAGGGATGCGCCGCTGACTGTCGAACACCTCAACCAGCTCCTGTTCGCCTGCTCCCTGGTCCTCCTGGTCGCGGTCGCGGCCGTGCGGATCTCCTCGCGCAGCGGGCTCCCCAGCCTGCTCGTCTACCTCGGGATCGGCGTCCTCATGGGCACCGACGGCGTGGGGAACATCCACTTCGACAACGCCGAGATGACCCAGGTCATCGGGTACGCGGCCCTGGTCGTGATCCTGGCCGAGGGCGGTCTCGGCACGAAGTGGAAGGAAGTGCGGCCGGCCCTGCCGGCCGCCTCCGTGCTGGCGACGGTGGGTGTCGCGGTGAGCGTGGGCGCGACCGCGGCGGGCGCGCACTATCTGGTCGGGCTGGAGTGGCGGCAGGCGTTCATCATCGGCGCGGTGGTGTCCTCGACGGACGCGGCGGCCGTGTTCTCGGTCCTGCGCCGGATTCCGCTCCCCTCGCGCGTGACGGGCACGCTGGAGGCGGAGTCCGGCTTCAACGACGCCCCGGTGGTCATCCTGGTCGTGGCCTTCTGCCAGGCCGGTCCGGTCGAGCACTGGTACATCCTGCTGGCCGAGATCCTGCTGGAGCTGGCCATCGGCGCCGCCCTGGGTCTCGCGGTGGGCTTCCTCGGCTCCTGGGCGCTCCGCCACGTCGCCCTGCCGGCCTCCGGTCTCTACCCGATCGCCGTCATGGCCATCGCCGTCACCGCGTACGCGGCCGGTGCGCTGGCTCACGGCAGTGGCTTCCTCGCCGTCTATCTGGCGTCGATGGTGCTGGGCAACGCCAAGCTGCCGCACTGGCCGGCCACCCGCGGGTTCGCGGAGGGGCTGGGCTGGATCGCGCAGATCGGCATGTTCGTCCTGCTCGGCCTGCTGGTGACCCCGCACGAGCTGGGCGACGACGTGGTGCCCGCGCTGATCATCGGACTGGTGCTGACCATGGCGGCGCGTCCGCTGAGCGTGGTGCTGAGCCTGACCCCGTTCCGGGTGCCGTGGCAGGAGCAGGCGCTGATGTCCTGGGCGGGGCTGCGCGGCGCGGTCCCCATCATCCTGGCGACCATTCCCATGGTGAGCGGGATCGAGGGCAGCCGTCGTCTCTTCAACATCGTCTTCGTACTGGTCGTCGTCTACACCCTGGTCCAGGGCCCGACCCTGCCCTGGCTGGCCCGCAAGCTGCGGCTCGGCGAGGAGGGCGAGGCGTCCGACCTCGGCATCGAGTCGGCGCCGCTGGAGCGGCTGCGCGGCCATCTGCTCTCGCTCACCATCCCGGACGACTCCCGGATGAACGGCGTGGAGGTGGGCGAGCTGCGGCTGCCGCCGGGCGCCGCCGTCACGCTGGTCGTCCGGGACGGCAAGTCGTTCGTGCCCTCCCCCACGACCGTCCTGCGGCACGGGGACGAGCTGCTGGTGGTCGCCACCGACCCGGTCCGCGACCAGGCCGAGCGCCGGCTGCGCGCGGTCACCCAGGGCGGCAAGCTGGCCGACTGGCTCGGTACGGGCGGCGGCCGGGCGCACCGGCACTGAGGGTGCCGGTTCTCACAGGTCCGGCGGCGGGGGCCGCCTGTACGATCAGGGCATCTGATCGAACCAACTCTGTCCGATTCGTCTGACGCAGAGCTGGCGCGACCGTATGGCGGCCGGACCCTTCCACCGGTATCTACCGCAGTTCCGCGCGCAAGAGGACGGCTCTCGGTGCCCCCCGCACGGGCGCGCTACCAGGCGGAAGAGAGGCACGGGCCGTGGCATCCACGGTCACCACCGAGCGGTCGGCACGTCCGGGTTACGGACAACTGCTGCGCACGAAGGGCGCGTGGACCTTCCTGGTCCCCGGCTTCGCGGCACGCCAGCCGTTCGCCATGCTCACCATCTCCATCGTGCTGCTGGTGCGGCACACCACCGGCTCGTACGGCGCGGCCGGTGCCGCGGCGGCCGTCACCGGCGTCTCCATGGCCCTGTTCGCCCCGTACAGCGGCCGTCTCGCGGACCGGTACGGCCAGCGGGCGGTACTGATGCCCGGGGTCGTCCTGCACGCGGCGGCCGGGCTCACCCTGACGGCGCTCGCGCTGGCGCACGCCCCCCTGTGGGCGCTGTTCGCGGCGGCGGTGCCGACCGGTGCCTCGGTCCCGCAGGTCGGCCCGATGGTCCGGGCCCGCTGGGGCACGCGGCTGAAGGGCTCGGCGCTGATGAGCACGGCGGCGGCCTTCGAGTCCGTCACCGACGAGCTGACCTTCGTCGTCGGCCCGTTGCTGGCGACCGCCCTGTGCACCGCCGTCACCCCCTCGGCCGGACTGGTCACGGAGGCCGCGCTGACCCTGATCGGCGGCCTGGTGTTCGCCGCCCAGCGGGGCACGCAGCCGCCGGTGCCGCCGCGCGGCGCGGAGACGGAGGACGCCGCGCACGCGCACGTGTCCGCCCTTCGGGTGCCCGGCGTACGGGTGCTGATCGTGGCGTTCCTCGGCATCGGCTCGGTCTTCGGCGGCATGCAGGTCTCACTGGCCGCGTTCACGGAGTCCATCGGCAAGCCCGGTCTGAACGGCGTCCTCTACGGCGTCTTCGCCGCCGGAAACATGCTTTCCGGCGTGGTCTGCGGCGCGGTCGCCTGGAAGTCGTCGCCCCGGCGCCGGCTGACGGTCGGGTACGCGGCGCTCGCGCTGGCCACCTCCGCGCTGTGGACGGCGCACTCGGTGCCGCTGCTGGCCGGTCTCGGCCTGCTGGTCGGCATGTGCATCGCGCCTGCCCTGATCACGGGGTACACCCTGGTCGAGGACCTGGTGCCTGCAGGTGCCCGGACGGAGGCGTTCACCTGGCTGACGGGCGCGGTCGCGCTGGGCCAGGCGGCCGCCGTCACGGTGGCGGGACAATGGGAGGACCGGCTGTGGGACGGCGCCGGGTTCCTGGTCCCGATGGCCGGGACCGTACCGGCGCTGGCGACGATTCTCGCCCTGCGTTCCCTGCTGGTGGCGCGGGCCCGGACCCGTACCGTGGCGCGTGGCGTCGGTCACCGCGAGCCGGTCACGGTGGACTGATCCACGGGAATGCGTCACTATGGAGCATCGTTAGCACTCATTGAGTGAGAGTGCCAGGAGGAAGACAGTGCCGACCTACCAGTACCAGTGCAAGGACTGCGGCGAGGGCCTTGAAGCGGTGCAGAAGTTCACCGACGACGCCCTGACCGAGTGCCCCAACTGCGGTGGCCCCTTGAAGAAGGTGTTCTCCGCCGTCGGCATTGTCTTCAAGGGCTCCGGCTTCTACCGCAACGATTCGCGCGGTGCGTCGTCGAGCAGCAGCCCGGCCGCGAAGCCGTCTTCGACGTCCTCGGACTCGAAGCCCTCGTCTTCGTCGTCCTCCTCGTCGTCTTCTTCGACGTCTTCGTCGTCGTCTTCTTCGACGTCGTCCTCGGCCGGCTCCGCCGCCTAGGAACCCCGCCTTCCCGGACCCTGCCGTCATCCGACGGCGGGGTCTTCGGCGTGCGTGCGCGCGGATGCTCCTGGTGGCCGGTTTCGGGGGCCCGTTAGGGTGCTGGGCATGGCGAACGCAGAGATCGGCGTAATCGGCGGCTCGGGCTTCTACTCCTTCCTGGACGACGTGACCGAGGTCCAGGTGGACACCCCCTACGGGGCGCCCTCCGACTCCGTCTTCGTGGGCGAGGTAGCGGGCCGCCGGGTGGCCTTCCTGCCCCGGCACGGGCGCGGGCACCATCTTCCGCCGCACCGCATCAACTACCGGGCCAACCTGTGGGCGCTGCGTTCGCTGGGCGTCCGGCAGGTCCTCGGACCGTGCGCGGTGGGCGGGCTCCGGCCGGAGTTCGGGCCGGGCACGCTGCTGGTGCCGGACCAGATGGTCGACCGCACCAAGGCGCGGCAGCAGACGTTCTTCGACGGCTTCCCGCTGCCGGACGGCACGGTGCCCAACGTGGTGCACGTGTCGCTGGCCGACCCGTACTGCCCGACCGGGCGGAGCGTCGCGCTGAAGGCGGCCCGCGGGCGGGACTGGACCCCGGTCGACGGCGGCACGCTGGTCGTGGTGGAGGGGCCGCGCTTCTCCACCCGCGCCGAGTCGCTGTGGCACCAGGCGCAGGGCTGGTCGGTGGTGGGGATGACCGGGCATCCGGAGGCGGCGCTCGCCCGTGAGCTGGAGCTCTGCTACACCTCGCTGACCCTGGTCACCGACCTCGACGCGGGCGCGGAGACGGGTGAGGGGGTGTCCCACGACGAGGTGCTGCGGGTGTTCGCGGCGAACGTGGACCGGCTGCGGGGCGTGCTGTTCGACGCGGTGGCGGGGCTGCCGGGCACGGAGGAGCGGGACTGTCTGTGCGTGGGGGCGCTCGGGGGGATGGAGCCGGGGATTTCGCTGCCGTAGCTGTCCTGCGGTGAGGTTGCTTCCCCGTTCGGGTGACGGAGTTTTCCACAACCGGTGGGTAGTCCACGGGCTCCGGCGGGGTTCGGCGGGACGGGTCATCGTGGGGATCGCAGAGCGTTCCCTCGTCACAGGTGGTGATCCCGATGTCCGTGCACCCGAACACCGTTCCCGCTCCCGCTTTCCGTGTGCCACGCCCGCTGGGGACCGATGCCCCGGCGACCCGTGAGGTCCCCTTCTTCCCACCCCTGCGGGTGCGGGGCGGTGGTGGACCGGTGGGGCGGCTGGCGCGGTACCGGGGCCGGGCGGTCGCCGCCGGGCTGGCGGTGACGGCGGCGGCGCTGGTCGCGGCCGGCCCCCGCTCCCCCGGCGGCGGCACTCCGTCCGCCGAGCGGCCCCGAGGGCACCCGGCCGCCGATCCGGTACGCGCGCAGGCACCCGGTGAGCTGGTGCGGGCACCGGTGCGTATCGCGGATGCGGCCACGGTGCGGCTGCTGCGTCCCGGTGACCGGGTGGACGTGGTCGCGGCCGGGGAGCGGCCGGCGGATGGCGGGACGGCGCGGGTACTGGCGCGCGGGGCCCGGGTGGTGCGGCTGCCGGAGCCGCTGGAGGGGGCTTCGGGGGACGGTTCGGCGGTGGGCGCCGGTGAGGGAAGCGTCACGGAGGGGGCGCTGGTCGTCCTGGCGGTACCGCGTGCCACGGCGGCCCGGCTGGTGGGGGCCGATCCCATGGCCAGGCTGGCGGTGACGCTGTGGTGAGCCTTGTCGGCGGCATCGCCGGAAGCGCGCGGTCAAGTCGCTCGATCGAGCGACGGGATTGGACAGGGTGGCCGCACCTTGACGTAGGTTGCGGAGCGCTCTGTTCCCCAGCCTGTGCACATGACGAGGAGTCTCACCGAGGTGAACGCGAAGAAGGAAGCGGTCAGCATCCTGGACGGCTTCAAAGCCTTCCTGATGCGTGGCAACGTCATCGACCTGGCGGTCGCGGTGGTCATCGGCGCCGCCTTCACCAGCATCGTGAACTCGGTGGTGAAGGGTGTCATCAACCCGCTGGTCGGCGCGATCGGCACGAAGAACCTGGATCACTACAGCTACTGCCTGAAGGACCCCTGCAGGCCGGGAGCGGACGGCAGCGCCGAGGGCGGCGTGCAGATCCTCTGGGGCTCGGTGGCCGGTGCCGCGCTGAACTTCGTGATCACCGCCGCGGTGGTGTACTTCCTGATGGTCCTGCCTATGTCGAAGTACCTGGCGCGCCAGGAGGCCCGCAAGCAGGCCCGCACCGGCAAGAGCGAGCCGGAGCCGATCCCGGTGACCGAGCTGGAGGTCCTCCAGGACATCCGCGATCTGCTGGTCGCCCAGCGCACGGGCACCGTGGACGGCGTGGTCAAGCAGCAGCGCCCGGCCGGGCCGGACGTCCGCTAGCGGGAGCCCTTCGTACCGCTCAGAGGTGGTGGGGCGGCTTCTCGTCGAGGAAGCGCCTGAGGTCGGCGGCGCTGTCGCCGGACGGGCGCTCGCCCCACCCCCGGTCAGTGTCGTCCGAGGACTGCTGGTTCAGCGGGTCGTCGAAGACGAGCGCGGCCTTCGGGTCGCGCGGCTCGGGTGCGGGGGCGTCACTCATGCCTCCAGGGTACGGTCCGCCGCCCGGCACACTTCGGCGCCCGCCGAACGGTCCCGTTCCTAGGCTCGCCCCCATGAGCAGTCACACGGCGATCGAGCCGAGCATCCTCTATTTCGGCACCCCGGTGGTGCTGCTGTCCACGGAGAACGAGGACGGCACCTTCAACCTCGCCCCCATGTCCTCGGCCTGGGCTTTGGGCCGCACGGTCGTCCTCGGCCTGGGCCGCGAGGGCCAGACCGCCCGCAACCTGCACGCCCGCCCCGACCTGGTCATCAACCTCCCCGCCCCGCACCAGTGGCAGGCGGTGGAACGCCTGGCGCCCCTGACCGGCCGCGACCCGGTCCCCGCGGCCAAGGCGGCGGGCTGTCGCTTCGAACCGGCCAAGTTCGCCGCGGCGGGTCTGCGCGAAGAGCCCTCCCACATCGTCCGCCCACCCCGCGCGGCCGAGTGCCCCCTCCACCTGGAGGCCCGCGCCGAACACATCCGCCCCGACCTGTCCGGCGACTGCGTCATCGTCGAGACGACGGTCCTCAAGGTCCACGCGGCCGTCGACCTGGTGGTCCCCGGCACCCAGCACATAGACCCCGCCGCCTGGAGCCCGCTGATCTACAACTTCCGCCACTACTTCGGCCTGGGCCCGGAACTGGGCAGCTCCTATCGGACGGAGACTCCGCGCGCGGCCGGCGTCGGCCGAGGGGCGGTGGGAAGACTGCCGGTATGACGACGGCTGGTGCGCTGACGGACGTGGCCGGGGTGCGGGTCGGGCATGCCGGGCGGTGGGGCGGGGGGTGGCTCAGCGGGGTGAGTGTGGTGCTCGCGCCGGAGGGCGGGGCCGTGGCCGCCGTGGACGTGCGGGGCGGCGGGCCCGGCACCAAGGAGACCGACGCGCTGGACCCGCGCAATGTGGTGCGACGGGTGGACGCGGTCGTACTGGCCGGGGGCAGCGCGTACGGGCTGGATGCCGCTTCCGGGGTGATGGCGTGGCTGGAGGAGCGGGGACGCGGTGTGCGGGTGGGGCCCGAGGCGGGGCATGTGGTGCCGGTCGTCCCCGCCGCCTGCCTCTTCGATCTGGGCCGGGGCGGGGACTTCCGGGCCCGTCCCGGCGCGGCGATGGGACGGGCCGCGGTGGAGGCGGCGGCAGCGAGCGCGCCGGGCGGGCCGGTGGCGGAGGGGTGCGTGGGGGCCGGGATCGGGGCGGTCGCCGGGCGTCTCAAGGGCGGGGTCGGGACCGCGAGCACGGTGCTGGACTCCGGGATCACCGTGGCCGCGCTGGTGGTGGTGAACTCCGCCGGGGACGTACTGGATGACGAAACGGGGGTGCTGTACGGGGAGTTGTTCGATGGGCCGGTGGCGTATCCGGAGCCGGGGGTGCGGGAGGCCGCGCGGCGGCGGCTGGCGGAGGTCGCCGCGCGGAACCCTCCCCCGCCGCTGAACACCACGCTCGCCGTGGTGGCCACGGACGCCGGCCTCAGCAAGGCGCAGGCGCAGAGGGTGGCCGGTACCGCGCACGACGGCATCGCGCGCGCCGTCCGCCCCGTGCACCTGCTGAACGACGGCGACACGGTGTTCACCCTGGCCACCGGAGCCCGCCCGCTGGGCCCGGAGCCGACCGCGCTGAACGCCGTCCTGGCCGCCGGCGCGGACCTGGTGACCCGCGCCGTCACCCGCGCCGTGCGCGCCGCGCGCCCGGTGTCGGAGCCGGGCGGGGCATGGCCGTCGTACGAGGAGTTGTACGCGACGTGAGGAGGGGAGGGAGGGGTGGGGAGGGGCGGGGAGGGGGGAAGAGAGGGGAGGGAGGCGGGGTAGGGGAGGAAGAGGCGTAAGGGGCCGGAAAAGCCTTGGCCCGTACGGCATTTCGGCCCCCGATCGGGAACTCTTCGGCCGTGCCCGGCGTTTACTCCAGTACGTTTCTCGGTTCCCGGACACGAGGTCCGACCGAGGGGCTACGGTATGCACCCACCAGGTGACATGCAGCGACGCCGGGAGACACCTTGAGCGTTCCGTACGAGACGGCGGAGTACGAGTCCGCCCAGTCGCCCGAGTCTCCGGAGGAGCACCTCGCGCGACTCCTCGGCCGTGCCCTGAACTCGTTCGAGCTGCCCGACGAGGTGATAAGAGAGCTGGACTGCGCGCTGGCGCACGACAGTTCGCTGCACTCCGCGCATCACAGCGCCGGCCTGCACCGCGAGACGTACCGGCACACCTGGCTGCTCGCGGACGGCTCGGCGGTCACCCTCTGGGAGCTGGCGCACAACACGGCGCCGGGCGCGGAGCCGCAGCACGAGGTGTACCTCGACGAGGAGGAGCTGCACACCGCCACGACCCGGCTGGCCCTGCCGTACGACACCTCGGACTTCGAGCTGCCGGTGCTGACCGAGCTGGGTGCCGTGCCCGAGCCCCGGCACGCGTATGTGGCCGACAACTCCCCCGACCACGCCCGCAGGCTGCTGCGCCGGGCGGAGAACCCGGACCGCCCCGGCAAGGAGCTGGCGGCGCTGCTGGCCACGGCGGAGGCGCATGAGATCACCCAGGCGTTCGGCCGTCCGGGCAGGACCGCGCGGGCCGGGGTGAGCTTTGCGCTGTACGAGCACGCGTTCCTGCTGCGGGACGGGCGGGAGATCTCCCTGTGGGAGGTCGAGCACACCGCGACCCCCGACGGCCGGCACATGTGCGAGGTGTACACCACCCCGGACGCGGCCCGCGCCGCCATGGAGCACCGCGCGGCCCGGCACGGCTGACGCCCCCTCGACGCACCGCGCGGCCCGGCACGGCTGACGCCCCCTCGACGCACCGCGCGGCCCGGCACGGCTGACGCCTCCTCGACGCACCGCGTCCTCCCGGCGACTTCACCGAGGGGACGCGGCCGTGGGGACGGGGCCTGAGACGCTCAGGCGGCGACCGGCTGCTTGCTCCCCTTCTCCCCCGCCGCAGCGCTCTCCGCGGACCCGGCGGCCGGAGTGCCCTGGGCGGGCTTGCGCATGCCCTTGAGGACGATCACCAGGGCGGTACTGACGCAGACGCCCGCGGCGATGGCGACGAGGTAGAGGAACGGGTTGCCGATCAGCGGGACCACGAAGATTCCGCCGTGCGGGGCGCGCAGCGTGGCGCCGAACATCATCGACAGTGCGCCGGTGACCGCGCCGCCCGCCATCGCGGACGGGATGACCCGGAGCGGGTCGGCCGCGGC
This sequence comes from Streptomyces sp. NPDC018263, assembly GCF_055562575.1. NCBI lineage: Bacteria > Bacillati > Actinomycetota > Actinomycetes > Kitasatosporales > Streptomycetaceae > Streptomyces > Streptomyces sp. NPDC018263. The sequence goes on along the minus strand of NZ_JBVHFA010000005.1, from coordinate 350,435 downwards.
GAACGGGATCGCGCCCTCGGAGATGAAGGAGGCGCCCAGCACCCAGGCGGCCTTGCCGTTCTCGCGCTCGGCCGGGGTGAAGAGCTTGCCGCGTACGGTCGTGGCCAGGGCCATCGCCAGCGGCGGGACCATGCCGGCCGCCATCACCGCGGCCATGATCTTCATCGCGGAGTCACTGGGGGCGGCCACGGCGATGCCGGCGGTGGCGAAGGTGTAGGCCACCTTGTTGACCGGGCCGCCCAGGTCGAAGCACATCATCAGGCCGAGCAGGGCGCCGAGCAGGACCGCGTTGGTGCCGGTGAGGCCGCTGAGCCAGTCGGTCATGCCCTTCTGGGCGGCGGCGATGGGCTTGCCGATCACCACGAACATCAGGAAGCCGACGACCGCCGAGGAGATCAGCGGGATCACCACCACCGGCATGATGCCGCGCATGGCCGCCGGTATGTTCACCCGCTGGATCGCCAGCACCACACCACCGGCGATCAGACCGGCCGCGAGGCCGCCGAGGAAGCCCGCGTTGATGCTGAGCGAGATCGCGCCGCCGACGAAGCCGGGGACGAGGCCGGGCCGGTCGGCCATGCCGTAGGCGATGTACCCGGCGAGCACCGGAACCAGGAAGTTGAAGGCCATGCCGCCGATCTGGAACAGCAGCGCGCCCCAACTGTCGGCCTGGGTCCACACGAAGTGGTCCATGACGGAGGGCGCCTTGTTGACCGTCCAGCCGCCGATGGCGAAGCCCAGAGCGATCAGCAGACCGCCCGCGGCGACGAATGGCACCATGTAACTGACGCCGGACATCAACCATTTGCGAAGTTTTGTCCCGTACCCCTCCGTGGATTCGCCCGCGCGGTCCACGGGGGTGGCGGCCGCGTCGGCAGGGGCGGTCCGCTCGCCGCGTTCCGCCTTGGCGCGGACCTCGGAGATGAGTTCGGCGGGGCGGTTGATGCCCGCCTTCACGCCGACGTCCACCGTGGGCTTGCCGGCGAAACGGTCCTTCTCGCGCACCGGCACGTCGTGGGCGAAGACCACGCCGTCCGCCGCAGCGATCACCGCCGGGTCGAGCCGGGTGAACCCCGCCGAGCCCTGCGTCTCGACGGTCACCTCGACGCCCGCCTCCCGGCCGGCGTTCTCCAGCGACTCGGCGGCCATGTACGTGTGGGCGATGCCGGTCGGGCAGGAGGTGACGGCGACGATGCGGAAGGGGCGCTCGTCCGAGGACTCCGGCGCCTTGGGGGTCGTACTGCCCGCCGCGGCTCCGGCGGAGGCCGCCGCCGGAGCCGCGGCGGTGTCTGTCGCCCCCGCGGCAGAGGCATCCCCGGCAGAAGCACCGTCAGCGGCCGCGCGCTCCGCGGCCTCCGCAGGTGTCACGTCACCCCGCACCAGTGCCGCCGCCGTCTCCGCGTCAAAGACTCCCCGCAGGGCGTCCGTGAACTCGGGGTTCATGAGCTGCCGGGCCAGTGAGGAGAGGATCGTGAGGTGGGCGTCGTCCGCCCCGGCCGGGGCCGCGATAAGGAAGATCAGGTCGGCCGGGCCGTCCGCCGCGCCGAAGTCGATCCCGGCCGCGCTGCGCCCGAAGGCGAGGGTCGGCTCGGTGACGTGCTCGCTGCGGCAGTGCGGGATGCCGATGCCGCCGTCGAGACCGGTCGGCATCTGGGCCTCGCGGGCGGCCACGTCGGCGAGGAAGCCGTCCAGGTCGGTCACCCGCCCCTTGGCCACCATGCGCTCGGCGAGGGCACGCGCCGCCGCTTCCTTGTTCTCGGCGGACAGGTCGAGGTCGACCAGGTCCGCGGTGATCATCTCGCTCATCGCGGGCTCCTTTGCTCGCGTATCGCCCTGCTGTGTGGGGTGGGCGCACCATGAATGGGGACGTGGGGGCGGGGACAACCAGGTTGTCCGTACAGGCCGTTCATGACACCGGCTCCGTCAGCGCCCGGTCGACCGGCACGTCCGAGGTGACCGTGACCGAGGCGGGGTCCAGATCGGCGGGCGTCGGCATGACGCTGCCCGGCAACCGCACAGCGGCCGCACCGTGTGCCACGGCGGAGGCGAGGGCGTCGGGCCCGCTGCCCCCGGCGATCAGGAACCCGGCGAGGGAGGAGTCCCCCGCGCCGACGTTGCTGCGCACGGCGGCCACGCGGGCGGTGCCGAACCAGGCGCCCTCGTCGTCCACCAGCAACTGCCCGTCGGCGCCCAGGCTGGCCAGGACCGCGCGGGCACCCATGGCCCGCAGTTCCTCGGCCGCCTTCACCGCGTCGCCCACCGTGGACAGCGGGCGGCCGACGGCGGCGGACAGTTCCTCGGCGTTGGGCTTGACCACGTCGGGCCGGGCCCGCAGCGCCTCCAGCAGAGCGGGCCCCGAGGTGTCCAGCGCGATGCGGGCGCCGCCGGAGTGGGCGCGGGAGACGACATCGGCGTACCAGGACGGGGCGAGACCCCGCGGGAGGCTGCCGCAGCAGGCGATCCAGTCGGCGTCGGCCGAATGCGTGCGCACGGCGCCGAGGAGCGACTCCTCCTCGGCCGGGGTCAGTTCCGGACCCGGCGCGTTGATCTTCGTCAGGACGCCGTCCGCCTCCGCCAGCGCGATGTTGGACCGGGTGGCCCCGGCGACCGGCACGGGCGCGACCTCGATGCCCTGGGCGTCCAGCAGCTCCGCGATCAGGGCGCCGGGCGCGCCGCCGAGGGGCAGGACGGCGAGGGTGCGCCTGCCGGCTGCGGCGACGGCGCGGGAGACGTTGACGCCCTTGCCACCGGGGTCCATCCGCTCGCCGGAGGCGCGGATGACCTCGCCGCGCTCCAGGACGGGAACCTCGTAGGTGCGGTCCAGGGACGGGTTGGGGGTGACGGTGAGGATCATGCGCGTACTACTTCCGTGCCGCCGCGCTCGATGACGGCCGCGTCTTCGGGGCTGAGCCCGCTGTCGGTGATCAGCAGGTCCACGTCGCTCAGGTCGCCGAAGCGGGCGAAGTGCTCCTGGCCGTGCTTGGCGGAGTCCGCGAGCAGGACGACCCGGCGGGCGGCGGCGACGGCCGCGCGCTTGACGGCGGCCTCGGCGAGGTCGGGGGTGGTCAGACCGTGCTCGGCGGAGAAGCCGTTGGCGGCGACGAAGGCCACGTCGGCGCGGATCTCGCCGTAGGCGCGCAGGGCCCAGGCGTCGACGGCGGCGCGGGTGCGGTTGCGCACCCGGCCGCCGACGAGGTGGAGCTGGAGGCCGGGGTGGTCCGCGAGGCGGGCGGCGATCGGCAGGCTGTGGGTGACGGCGGTGAGCGTCGCCTCCAGCGGGATCGCGGCGGCCAGCCGGGCCACGGTGGTGCCCGCGTCGAGGATGACCGTGCCGTCGACGGGGAGTTCCGCGAGCGCGGCCTTGGCGATGCGGTCCTTCTCGTCGGCGGCGGTGGACTCGCGCTCGCTGAGGTCGGGCTCGAAGTCGAGGCGGCCGGCCGGGATGGCGCCGCCGTGCACCCGGCGGACCAGGCCCGCGCGGTCGAGGGCCTTCAGATCACGGCGGATGGTCTCCGCCGTCACCTGGAACACCTCGGCCAGCGACAGCACGTCCACCCGGCCGCCGTCACGGGCGAGCCGCAGGATCTCCTGCTGACGCTCCGGTGCGTACATGTCCGCCTGCCTCCGAACCTCGGCCCACCGTCCCGGCTTGTGCCCGAACGTGTGGTTTCTCTGCGAGGCTACGCCCGAGTTTCCGGAAAGTAAACGGGCTCGGGCTTCATTCGGACATGAACGGAACTTCAGCAGACGGGCCCGGACGCGGGTGCGGACGGGGCCGCGGACCCGCTCAGACCGTCGCCGGCTCCCGCGCCGCCACCGGCTCGTCCCCGCCCTCCACATGCTGTGCGGGCCGCTTGGGCAGCGCCGCCATCAGCAGGAAGATCAGCGCCATGACCCCGGCCACCCACCACAGCGCGTGCTGGAAGGCGTTCACGAAGGCCGGGCCGACCTGCGCCGGAGCCAGCCGGTCCGCGATCTGCCCGAAGAAGACGACGGACACCAGGCCGAGCCCGAGCGCGTTGCCCATCTGCTGCACGGTGTTGAGCAGACCGGAGGCCGATCCGGCGTGCTCGCGCGGCACCTCGGAGAGGATCGCGTCGGTCAGCGGGGCCACGATCAGACCCATGCCGGCGCCCATCACGACCAGCGGGAGCGCCATCTGCCAGGAGGCGATGGCCATGCCGTACCGGTCGGCCTCCCAGATGTAGAGGAGCACGCCGAGCCCCATGGTCAGGGCGCCGGCCTGGAGCACCTTGCGGCCGAAGCGCGGCACGAGGAACTGCACCGACAGCGCGGCGGCCGTCGACACCGCGAGCGAGAAGGGCACCCCCGTCAGCCCGGCGCGCAGCGCGCTCCAGCCGAGGCCGATCTGCATGTACAGCGTCCAGACCAGGAAGAAGACACCGAGCGCGAGCCCGAACACGGTCTGTACGGCGATCCCGGCGGCGAAGCTGCGCACCCGGAACAGGGACAGCTCGACCAGCGGGGAGCCGTCGCGGGCCGCCTTGCGCCGCTCGTAGGCGACCAGTGCGGCGAAGACCGGCAGCGAGCCCGCCATCAGCAGGTGGCCCCAGAGCGGCCAGCCCAGTTCGCGGCCTCGGGTGAGCGGGTAGAGCAGCATCAGCAGGCCCAGGGTGACCAGGGCGACGCCGACGAGGTCCAGCTTGAGGGCGCGCGGTGCGCGGGACTCGGTGATGTAGCGGCGGCCGAGCAGCACGGCGGCGATGCCGACGGGCAGGTTGATCAGGAAGATGGGCCGCCACTCCAAGCCGAACAGGTTCCACTCGGTGAGCAGGGCGCCGAGCAGCGGGCCGGAGACCGCGCCGAGGCCGACGACCCCGCCGAACAGGCCGAACACCTTGCCGCGTTCATGGGCGGGGAAGGTGGCGTGCACGATGGAGAGCACCTGCGGGACCATCATCGCGGCCATGCCGCCCTGGAGGACGCGGGCCGCGACCAGCATCGCCGGGTCGATGGCGAAGCCGCACAGCGCCGAGGCGATCGTGAAGCCGCCGACGCCGAGCAGGAACAGCCGCCTGCGGCCGTGGATGTCACCGAGCCGGCCGCCGGTGATCAGACCTGCCGCGAACGCCAGCGCGTACCCCGCGGTGATCCACTGGATCTGGCCGAACGAGGCGCCCTCGTCCCGCTGGATGGAGGGGATGGCTATGTTCACGATCGTCACGTCGACGAGGTCCATGAAGGCCGCGGTCATCACGATGGCGAGCGCGATCCAGCGGCGCCGGTCCGCGCCGGAGGTCTGTTCCGTTGAGGTCATGTCCGCCACGCTAGTGACCCACTAGGACAGGACGTGTCCTAGATGTGCGGCATGCTCGAACGCATGACGACGGACACCCCGGCCCGGCTGCTGACGCTCCTGTCCCTCCTCCAGACCCCGCGCGAATGGCCCGGCGGTGAGCTGGCCGGCCGGCTGGGGGTCTCCCGCCGTACGGTCCGGCGCGACATCGACCGGCTGCGCGAGCTGGGCTACCCGGTGCAGGCCAGCAAGGGCGCGGAGGGCGGGTACCGGCTGGTGGCGGGCAAGGCGATGCCGCCGCTGGTGCTGGACGACGAGGAGGCCGTCGCCATCGCGGTCGGGCTGCGCGCGGGCGCCGGGCACGCGGTGGAGGGAGTGGACGAGGCGTCGGTGCGGGCGCTGGCCAAGCTGGAGCAGGTGCTCCCGGCCCGGCTGCGCCGCCAGGTGGCCACCCTCCAGGCCGCGACCACCCCGCTGACCAGCGGCGACGGTCCGTCCATCGCACCGGAGACGCTGACCGTGATCGCGTCCACCATCGCCGGCCACGAGCGGCTCCGCTTCGCCTACCGCGCCGGGGACGGCAGCGACTCGCGCCGGCTGACCGAGCCGTACCGGCTGGTGTCCACCGGGCGGCGCTGGTACCTCGTCGCCTACGACCTCGACCGCGAGGACTGGCGCACCTTCCGGGTGGACCGGGTCGGCGACCCCTTCGCCACCGGCGCCCGCTTCACCCCGCGCGAGCTGCCCTCCGGCGACGCGGCGGAGTATCTGCGCCGCTCGATCCAACGGCGCAACGAGACCTGGGAGTTCACCGTCCGCTTCGCCGCCCCGGCCGAGCGGATCGCCGCCCGTGTCCCCCACTGGTTCGGCGCCCCCGAGCCGGACGGCCCGGACCACTGCCTCCTGCATGGCACCACCGGCGACCCGGTGGAGTGGCTGGCGGTCCGGCTGGCGATGACGGGACACGAGTTCACCGTGCGGGGTCCGGACGTACTGGCCGGTGCGGTACGGGAGTTGGGGGCGCGGCTGCTGCGTGCCGGGGGCGCCTGAGCGGGAGGCTGCTCAGCGAGAGCGAACTCGGGGGCGGCAACGGCTCGTTGGCCGGGCCGGCCCGGAACGACTGGAGCGGGTGGGCAACCATGCGCCGGCAGGCCGCGCGCCCGGCGCACCAGGGCCGCCGGCACCCGCCCGGCCCCCGCCCGGCCCGCACCCGCGCCTTCGCCTGCACCGGTCCGCCGTACCGTCCGGGAAGGCCCCCGGCCGGTCAGTCCTGCGGCGCGCCCCAGGCGAAGTCGCCCAGGGCCACCAGGTTGCCGATGGCGAGGGCGGCGGGGCCGGACGGCCCGGTGGGGGCGGACTCGGTGAGGGCCCAGGTCTCCACGGCCACGCGGACGGCCGCGCCCGCGACGGCGGCGGCGAAGCGGAGGTGGGGGGTGGCGGCAACGTTGTCGGCGTCGTCCTGGGCGGGCGTCAGCCGCGCGGCCAGCGCCTCCGCGAGTTCCGTCTCCGACGCCTGGCAGACCTCCGCCCAGACCTTGCCGAGCGCCGGGCTGGTGTGGGCCATGCGGATCAGGGTGCGGGCCCACTCCCAGGCGGACACGGAGACACCGACGCCGGGAGCGAGGGTGCGGTCGACGGCGTGCCGGAGGGCCTCGGGGAGGGTGAGGTGGGCCGGGGCGGCGCGCACGGCCTCGGTCCAGAGCTGGGCGCCGGCCGCGTACAGCGGGGCCACCGCCTCCTCCTTGGAGGCGAAGTAGCGGTAGAAGGTGCGCGGGGCGATGCCCGCCGCGTGCGCGATGTCCTCGGCGCGGGTGGCCCGCAGGCCCTGCCGTACGAAGAGGGTCGCGGCGGCGCGGGCGATCTCCATACGGGTCTCGGCCTTCCGGCGCTCGGTCAGGGAAGCAGCCGGAGAAGCCGGGTAGGAACGCCTTTGAGCGGTGGTGCCGGTGTTGCCGGTGTTACGGGTGGTACGGGGCGTGCTCATCTCGGCAGGCTATGCCCCTGTGGCAGAATCTGCCATTCGGCGGGTCACCCCGTGGTTCAGGTGCGGGGTGACCCGCTTTCCCATGCCCGGACCCTGAGCGCGAAGGCACGAAAAAGCCGGGCCCCGGCGCCGGGGGGGGATGGCGCCGGAGCCCGGCCGGGAAGTCCCGACGCCGGGGGGGATGACGTCGGAACTGGTCCGTGGGCCCGCCCCCGGAGGGGCGGGCCTTACGTGGCGGTGGGGACGCCGCGCGGTATTCGGTGGGAGTGCGGCCCCCGGAGCCTGGACTCCGGTGCCCGCAAGGGTTGTTCCCGCGCCCGGAGGCGTTGAAGCGACGGGACCGCGCCATGTTGGCACCGCATTCCGCCACCGCGCGTGACCCACCCCCCGGGGTCCTACGCCGCCGCGTCGAACCCCGTGTCGTGGGCGAGCTTCTTCAGCTCCAGCAGGGCGTGCTTCTCTATCTGCCGGATGCGCTCGCGGGTCAGTCCGTGCTCCTTGCCGACCTCGGTGAGCGTCCGCTCGCGGCCGTCCTCGATGCCGTACCGCATCTTGATGATCGACGCGGTGCGCTCGTCCAGGCGGCCGATCAGGTCGTCCAGCTCCTCGCGGCGCAGCAGGCTGAGCACCGACTGCTCGGGCGAGACCGCGGAGGTGTCCTCCAGCAGGTCGCCGAACTGGGTCTCGCCCTCGTCGTCCACCGACATGTTCAGCGAGACCGGGTCACGGGACCAGTCGAGCACGTCGGTGACGCGCTCCGGCGTGGAGCCCAGCTCGGCCGCGATCTCCGCGGGCTCCGGGTCCCGGCCGTGCTCCCGGTTGAACTCGCGCTGCACCCGGCGGATACGGCCCAGCTCCTCCACAAGGTGGACGGGGAGCCGGATGGTGCGGGACTGGTCGGCGATCGAGCGGGTGATGGCCTGGCGAATCCACCAGGTCGCGTACGTGGAGAACTTGAAGCCCTTGCGGTAGTCGAACTTCTCGACCGCGCGCACCAGGCCCGCGTTCCCCTCCTGGATCAGGTCGAGCAGGGGCAGGCCGCTGCGCGGGTAGCGCCGGGCGACGGCCACGACCAGGCGGAGGTTGGAGCGGATGAAGACGTCCTTGGCCCGCTCGCCCGCCTCGAACAGCTCCTCCAGCTCTTCGCGGGTCGCCTCGGTGCCGGTCTCCTCCTGGCCGTCGAGGACCTGGCGCGCGAACACGCCGGCCTCGATGGTCTGGGACAGCTCGACCTCCTTGGCGGCGTCGAGCAGGGGCGTACGCGCGATCTCGTCGAGGTACATGCCGACCAGGTCGCGGTCGGCGATCTCGCCGCCGCGCACGCGGACGCTGCTTGCCGAGTCGGCCGTCTGTCCCCCAGAGCCCGGAGCCTGGGAGGTGCCCCCATTGGCGGACTTACGACGGGCGACGGCGCGGGTTGCCATGCGTGCTCCCTTGCGGTGGTGGCTGGCAGGTGGTCCTGGCGAACGCTCGGCACTCCGGACCCTCCCTCGGGACTCTCCTCGGGTGCCCTGCATCCGTGGGAAACAACGACTGGAATCCGGACAGAATTCCCAACCGACCCCTCGATTTTTCTGATCATGCAGTACCCTGTCTCGCCACAGAGGGGGTCCATATGGCGCCGAACGGTACGGAAGTGCAGGTCAGGCCGGGAACTGAGGCCGATCTCGACGCTCTGACCGCGCTCTACAACCACTATGTGACTGAGACGGCCATCACATTCGACCTGACCCCGTTCACCCCCGTGGAGCGCCGCCCGTGGCTGCTCTCCCACCCGGAAGACGGCCCGCACCGCCTCCTGGTTGCCACGGACCCGGATTCCCGTCGCGTCCTCGGCTACGCCACCTCCGGCCCCCACCGCCCCAAGGCCGCGTACGCCCCCTCGGTGGAGACCTCGGTCTACCTGGCCCCGGACGCGACCGGCCGGGGCATGGGCACCCTGCTCTACGACGCCCTCTTCACCGCACTGGCCGGGGAGGACGTGCACCGGGCCTTCGCCGGCATCACCCAGCCGAACGAGGCGTCGGTCAAGCTGCACGAGCGCTTCGGCTTCCGGCACCTGGGCACCTTCGGCGAGGTCGGCCGCAAATTCGGCCGCTACTGGGACGTGGCCTGGTACCAGAAGGACCTGAGGTCCGGCTGAGCCACCGGCTCGGTCCGGGCCGGCCCGGACGCCTCAGCCGAACTGCACGGACCGCTTGGCGAGCCCCATCCAGAACCCGTCGATCACCGACTTGTGCGCGTCCGCGCCGGCCGCGCCGAGCGTGACGAACAGTGGCGCGAAATGTTCGGTCCGCGGGTGGGCGAGCTTCCCGGCCGGGGCCTTGGTCTCGAAGTCCAGCAGCGCGTCCCAGTCCCCCGCGTCCAGCGCGGCCCGGCCCCAGTCGTCGAACTCCTCGGACCAGCCCGGCACACCGCCGGCGTGCCGGAGCGCGGCCAGGTTGTGGGTGAAGAAGCCGGAGCCGACGATCAGCACACCCTCGTCACGCAGCGGCGCGAGCCTGCGGCCGAGGTCCATCAGCCGGGCCGGGTCGAGGGTGGGCAGGGAGACCTGGAGGACGGGGATGTCGGCCTCGGGGAACATCTCGACGAGCGGGACGTAGGCGCCGTGGTCGAGTCCCCGGTCCGGGATGTCCTGGACGGGGGTGCCGGGGGCACGCAGCAGCTTGCGCACGGATTCGGCCAGTTCGGGGGCGCCGGGGGCGTCGTACCGTACGCGGTAGTAGTGCTCGGGGAAGCCCCAGAAGTCGTAGACGAGCGGGGCGGTGTGGGTGGCGCCGAGGGCGAGGGGGGCCTCCTCCCAGTGGGCGGAGACCATCAGGATCGCCCTGGGGCGGGGCAGTCCCGCGGCCCAGGCGGCGAGCTGGCCGGGCCAGACGGGGTCGTCGGCGAGCGGCGGGGCGCCATGACTGAGATAGAGAGCGGGCATGCGGTCCGGAGCGGACGGCTCGGCGGTGTGGTGCATGACGGCTCCTCCCTGGGGGACCTCAGCCATGGACGCCGAGGCTTTGCTTTAACTCTCAAGCATTACTCGGCCAGGTTACGCCCGACTAGTTCAAGTTTCAAGAAGGTGGCTCGTACAGTGGGAGACATGAACTCGGCATCCACCCCGGCAGCGGCGCCGGCACCCGGACACCGCTGGCTCACCGACGACGAGCAGCGCGTCTGGCGGGCGTATCTGCACGCGACCACGCTGCTGGAGGACCACCTCGACCGGCAGCTCCAGCGCGACGCGGGCATGCCGCACATCTACTACGGCCTCCTCGTCGGCCTCGCCGAGGCCCCGCGCCGCAGACTGCGGATGACCGAGCTGGCCCGGAAGTCGAAGATCACCCGCTCCCGGCTCTCGCACGCGATCGCCCGGCTGGAGAAGAGCGGCTGGGTGCGCCGCGAGGACTGCCCCTCGGACAAGCGCGGCCAGTTCGCGGTGCTCACCGAGGAGGGCGCCGAGGTGCTGCGCCGTACCGCGCCGGGCCATGTCACCGCCGTACGGCAGGCGCTGTTCGACCGGCTGAGCCCGGCGCAGCAGAAGGCCCTCGGCGAGATCATGGAGATCGTCGCCGAGGGCCTTCAGCCGAGCGAGGCGGGTGCGGACCTGCCCTGGCTCCGCTGAGTCCCGCTGGGGGCAGTGCTAGTGGGCGACCACCGGCACCGGGATCTCGTCCTCGGCACCGTCACCGGAGGCCATCTTGACGGCGCCCGGCTTGCCCGCGTTGACCATGGTGAACGCGATCAGCGAGGCGACCGCCAGGATGCCGACGGCGAACCAGATGGCCGTGCTGTACCCGTGCACCATGGCCTGGAGCTTGACCAACTGCTGCTGCGGCACCGCGGTCGCGGACGCGATGTGGTCCTTGACGTACGAGGTGGTCGCGGACGCGGCGATGGTGTTCAGCAGGGCGGTGCCGATCGCGCCGCCGACCTGCTGCGAGGTGTTGACCATGGCGGAGGCGACACCCGCGTCGCGGGGCTCGACGCCCTGGGTCGCCAGCGACATCGCCGGCATGAAGGCCGTACCCATGCCGAGGCCGAGCAGCACCATCGCGGGCAGCAGCAGGGCGGCGTAGGAGGAACCGATCTCGAGCTGGGTCAGCAGCAGCATGCCGAGCGCGGCGAGCGCGAAGCCGGGGCCCATCAGCAGCCGGGCCGGGACCCGGATCATCAGGCGGGCGCCGATCTGGGTGGAGCCGGTGATCATGCCCGCGACCATCGGCAGGAACGCGAAGCCGGTCTTGACCGGGGAGTAGCCCTTCACGACCTGGAGGTAGTAGGTCAGGAAGAGGAACAGGCCGAACATGCCGATGATGGCGAGGCCGAGGGAGAGGTAGATGCCGCCCCGGCTGCGGTCGGCGACCACGCGCAGCGGCAGCAGCGGCGCCTTGACCCGCTGCTCGACCAGGACGAACGCCAGCAGCAGCACCACGGAGGCGACGAACATCGAGATGGTGACCGCGTCGCTCCAGCCGTCGGACTCGGCGCGGGTGAAGCCGTACACCAGGGAGACCAGGCCGAGCGTGGAGAGGACCACGCCGGGGATGTCGAGCGGGGAGCGGTTGCGGCCGCCCTCGGGCTCCCGGATCACGAACCAGGCACCGGCCGCGGCGACGATGGCGAACGGCACGTTGACGAAGAAGGTCCAGCGCCAGTCGAGGTACTCGGTGAGGAAGCCGCCGAGGATCAGGCCGACGGCACCGCCGCCGCCCGCGATGGCGCCGTAGATGCCGAACGCCTTGGCGCGCTCCTTGGCGTCGGTGAACATCACGGCCAGCAGGGACAGCGCGGCCGGGGCGAGCAGGGCGCCGAAGACACCCTGGAGGGCGCGGGCGCCGAACATCATCACGCCGGTGGTGGCGGCGCCGCCGAGCGCGGAGGCCGCGGCGAAACCGGCGAGGCCGAGCAGGAAGGCGCGCTTGCGGCCCCACAGGTCGGCGATGCGGCCGCCGAAGAGCAGCAGACCGCCGAAGGCGAGCGCGTAGGCGGTGACGACCCACTGCCGGTTGCCGTCGGATATGCCGAGGTCCTGCTGGGCGGAGGGCAGGGCGATGTTCACGATGGTGGCGTCGAGGACGACCATGAGCTGGGCCAGCGCGATGAAGACGAGCGCCTTCCAGCGGTTGGCGTCGCCGCCGGGCGCGGCGGCCACCGGCGGCTTGGTGACTGTTTCGGACATGGGGGTACCCCGTTCGGGACTTCGGTCGGACGTATCGGACATGCGGGGCACGGTCGTACGGCTCGCGTACGCGCACAGGGCGTGCGGGGCCCCACCGGCTCGCCCTCGTTGGCGGCCGGGTGGCTTTTCAGGTGATTTCCGGGGCGCGGGCCCGGCGGATTCGTGAGTGGGATTCGGTCGGTCAGGTCAGGACTGGCGGAGATCCTCCATGGTCACGGCCGTACCGGGCAGGACGGAGCGGGCCGGGGCCCGCAGCCCGTCGAGGAAGAGTTGCAGGTGGCGGTGGACGAACCGGTCGGCGTCGAGGCAGGCGGTACCGGCCGGGGGCCGGCTGAGCTGGGCGGCGGCGACCATCAGGTCACCGACACCGACGTCGGTACGGAGCTGGCCGGCCGCCTTGGCGCGGTCCATGACCTCGGCGATCAGCGCCTCCACCCGTTCCCGCGCCGCCTCCAGGTCGGGGTGGTTGCGGTCGAAGGTGCTGGAGACCATCGGACACAGCGCGCTGATCCGCTCCTCGGCGGCGGCGTGCGCGAAGCGCTCCAGCGCGGCGAAGGCGTCGCCGGTCTCGGCCAGGGCGCACTTGGCGGCCTCGGCCGTGCGGTCCATGACGGAGCACAGGACCTCCCGGACCAGGGCGTCCCGGTCGGGAAAGTTGCGGTACAGGGTGGCGTTGCCGACGCCCGCGCGGCGGGCGATCTCGTCCAGCGGCACCTGGGGGCCGTGCTCGACGAACATCTCCCGTGCCGCGGTGATGATCCGCTCCCGGTTGCGGAGCGCGTCGGCACGGGGCCGGGGCGACGCCCTGCGGGCGGAGGGTGCGGTGCGCACGGCGGACACGGCGGGCTCCCCATCTGTACGGAGTGGACTCTTGGCTTCCGCTGATCCGGGGAGAAGCTCCCCGTTTTCGCGGACACAGGTCTAAACGGGGAAGCCCTCCCCGCTTATTTCCCGGTTCTCATGTGACCTGGGTCACACCTGGGCCGGAGAGCCGGCGATGCCCGCTCGCCCGGCCTTTTCACCCCCAACCGTAGGCGATTCACCCCTGCTCCTGCCGAAATCCCACGATCGGTCTCCCCCAGCGCGCGACCCCGGCTCCGGCGACTCAGGGTGAGCCCAAGGGCGCAGCCGGTTCACGGGGGCTGCCGTGGAGCGGGAGGTCCATGCATGCAGCCGCAGTCGCCCCGCCGCATACGCTCGCGCCGGATACGCCCGCGCCGCGTTGCCGCCCTCGCCTCGGTGACCGTGCTGACCTTCGCGGTCAGCACCTCGGCCGGGTCCGGGCAGCTCACGGCGCGCACCACCGCCGGGCCGAACGGGCTGATACGCACCGCCGCCCTGGCCCCCTGCATGATCCAGGGAGCGTCCGAGGTCCAGATGACCGAGGGCTTCCCCACCTCCACCGGCTACTCCCGCTCCACCGGCACCGTCCACGCCCTGACCCTGATGGTCGACTTCCCGGACACCCCCGGCGAGGGCAAGGCGATGGACCGCTTCCACGAGTTCTTCCCGAAGACCCAGGAATGGTTCGCCAAGGCGTCGTACGGCCGGCTCGACTACCGCGCCGAGACCCCGATCACCTCCTGGCTGCGGATGCCGAAGCCGTTCAAGGACTACGGCATAGAGCGCGGCGCCCCCTTCGACCCCGGCTACCGGCAACTGGTGCGGGACATCGTCTCCGCCGCCGACCCGGACGTGGACTTCCGCTCGTACGACCTGCTGAACGTGCTGGTCACCCCGAACGCCGGCCCCTCCGCCCTGGACACGGTCCTCTCCGTCACCTTCGCCGGCAACGGCGAGGCCCCGGTGGCCGACGGCACCCCGGTGGCCAACGCGTCCTTCGTCTACTCCCGCCAGGACGACGGCTCGGGCGCGTACGCGGACACGGGGTACCGGGTGCTGCCGCACGAGAACGGGCACACCTTCGGGCTGCCGGACCTGTACACGCAGGAGGGGGGCAGCGCGGTCGGGCACTGGGACATCATGAGCGAGGACTGGGGGGCCAACAACGACCTGCTGGGCTGGCACAAGTGGAAGCTGGGCTGGCTCCCGGCGTCCCAGGTGAGCTGCGCGACGGCGGCGGGGAGCGCGGACTACACCCTCTCCCCGCTCTCGCAGAAGTCCGGGGCGAAGCTGGTACTGGTCCCGCTGGACAACCGCACCGCGTACGCGCTGGAACTCCGCACCCAGGGCGGCAACGACGAGGCCGTCTGCAAGCCCGGCATCCTCGTCTACAAGGTCGACGCCTCCGTCGACACCGGCCGCGGCCCCATCACCGTCCACGACGCCCACCGCGACACCGGCGGCTGCACCCACAGCCCCAACGTCCACGCCGAACTCTCCGACGCCCCCTTCTCCCCCGGAGAAACCTTCAAGGACCCCTCGTCCGGCATCACGATCCACGTGGCGAGCGCCGGGCTCGACGGTCGCTACCGGGTACGGGTGACGCGCACGCACGCGGCGAAGGGCACGACGGCAGCGGCGGGACCGGTCCGGCCGGACCACGGCTGACCGGCCAAGTCCCGTCGACCGGCCACCCCTTCACCACCCCGGCCCCGCACACCCACCACCCCACCCCCGATCCGCTACCCTGTCAGGGGCAGCCACCAGGTGGCCGCCACACCCCGCCTTCGTAGCTCAGGGGATAGAGCACCGCTCTCCTAAAGCGGGTGTCGCAGGTTCGAATCCTGCCGGGGGCACAACGCGTTACGCCGCTGACCTGGGGTTTCTTCCCCAGGGAGGCGCTCTATTCGGCCTCGGACTCCTCGTCCGGGGCCGTTTGCGTGAGCGGTGCGTGAGCGGACGGAGAGTTGATCTCCGAAATTCCTCCCAACGGATCAGCATCATCCGGCACGGGCTCCGGGTCGGGATGCTTCGCGTCGTCGGGCTCTTCCGCCGCTTCGGAGGCGGTGTTTTCTGAGGTCGCGCGGGCGCGTGGGACGAGCCGGGCTGCGGCCTCGGCGATCGCCAGGTCCGCTTCGGGGAGCAGGCTCATGTAGGTGTCGGCCGTGATGGTGATCGAGGAGTGGCCGAGCATCTCCTGGATGTCCTTCAGGTCGGCCCCGGCCGCGTGGGCGAGGGTCGCGGCGCCGTGGCGGAGGTCGTGGAGCCGGACCGGCGGGAGGCCGATCTCCTCGTACAGCTCGATGAACCGCCCTGTGACGTTGGCGGGGTGGAGCATCTCACCGTTCTCCTTGGCGGAGACCCGCCCCCGTGGCCGCAACAATGATTTCTCGCGGCAGCGGAACACGGAGCATCGCTCTTCAGAGCAGGTCAGCGCAGTCTATGCAGCTAAAACGCCCCTCCTTTGCCCGCAAACTCGAAATAATTGGCGCCTGCCGACAAAACCTAGGGGGGAACGTGGCTCAGCTCGAACTCGAAGTGCTCACGGATGATGCGCCCGAGGCAGCCGCCTTCGAGGCGTACTGGCGACTCAACGAGGACGGTGAGACGTGGGCGCAGACCGTCACTGCCATCCGCGCGGAGTACGGGCTGAAGCCGCAGCAGATGACCCGCATCGCCCAGCAGGCGGGCACGGCCTACCTGACCGACTTGTTGTGCGAGTCCTGCGAGGACCCCTACGCCGTGTCCAGCCGCAGTGATCTCACTCAAGCCCTCCGTTTCGAAAGCTGGAAGTGCCCGAGCTGCCACGAACGCGAAGTGGAAGAGCAGGCCGCACGGGCTAAGGAACAGAAGGCACGGCGCCGTGCCGAGGTCTACGAGCAGTACCCCGTCCTGAACCGTCCCGACTTGGAGCCCGCCGACCTCACTCTTTTCGAGGCCATCGCTCTGCATACCCTTTTTAGCGACCCGGCAGTCGAAGACGCCGGGCTGACGTCTCCCACCGACATCTGGCCGAAGGAGCGCCGCTGGGCTCCTGAGCAGCTTCGGTATGACTTCGAGCGTGGGCTCCTGAAGGCTGTGCCGCGCCTGATCAAAGTGCACCCGGACTCGCACCTCGACGCCTTCGCCCTGGACGACGACGGGGAACTCAGCGATTCCTTCTACCTCGGCCGCGTCAGCTACTACCTCATGGGCCAGGCCGACAAGCTCACTGATCGGCACCCCCGCCTCCTCCAAGCTCTGAACCGCGCCTTCCGGGAAGGCCCGTGGCCGACCTCCTGGGCGGGCCAGTGGCGCGAGCTATGGGACGAACTGGTGCTGGCGGACGCACAGGGCTACCTCGCGATGAAGCTCGGCGAGCACCACCTTGAGATGAACCAGGGCGAGGGAACCCGCACCGCCCTCCGAGACGCCCTGAGCACCTTCAGCCTCGGCCAGGTCTTCAACTTCATCTACCGGGCGGCCAAGGACTCCGCCGCCTACTACCAGCGTGGCGGAGTGAACAAGCGGCAAGCCGCCAACAGCACCGTCGGGCGTATCAGCGCCAGCGCCGACAGGGCCCGCGCCAACGGCTGGGACGTCAAGCCCTTCGGTCGGCCCTGGAATCTCCCTCTCTCGGCCATCGGGGAGACGTTCTTCAGCAAGGTGATGTGGCAGCCAGACATGATGCAGGTGGCATCCCGCGACGCGCAGGTCCCCTTGCACGCCTGGCCCGCTGAAAACGCCGCCGAGGGCACAGAGGACGAGGGCTCCGAGGAAGTACCGCACCCGGTGCCTGGCATCGATGAGGAAGGCACCTGGATCGACCTCGGCAAGACTCCTGGTGCCACTCCGTGGCCGGACGTCAACGACCTCCTGAAGCTGGAGCCTGGGACGGTCACCGCGATCGTGTCCGTGCCAACTGCCGGTCGCTCGACAATGGCGCTGAACATCGCGCTGCACAATGCCACAGCCGAACGACTCACGGTCTTCAGCACCTGCGAGATCAACTCCGACACGATCGAGCGGAAGCTCGTCAGCGCCACCTGCGGAGCAGATCTGCGATACCCCGCCGACACGGTGGACTTCGACTCCGTGCGTAGCCGCGCATCAGAGTCCTCAGTCAGGGTGCCAGGCTGGCACACCCCGACCATCGGGCTCCCGCTCGAACAGGTCTTCCGGGAAGCCGCAACTACGGTCATCCCACCGCAGCGTGGTCGCCTTGCCCTGTGGGTGGTCGACACGATCCAGAGCTACAGCGAGCTGGACGAGGAGGGCTTGGCATTGAGCATGGACGTGGCACGCCGCATTGCGGAGGAACACAACCTCGCGGTTCTGATCACAGCCCGTGCGTTGAGCGAAGGGCCTGACGAGCCGCTCGAACTGCGACATGTCCCGACGCCTATCGCACGCGGCGCCAACACCATCGTTGAACTACATCGCGACGGGGTCTACTGGACCAACCTGCCCGACGCCGACTCAGCCACCGTGCGGGCTTTGAAGGTCGGAGGTAAGCAGTGCAAGGAATCCGTCTCTCTGAAATTCGAGGCGCCCTTCTGCCGTTTCGTCCGAACTGACAGGTGACCAAGCCCCCAGGAGACCTTCAGCGGTGCTGGCCCACGGCACACCGGGGCGCCCCAGTCGGGTGAATCAGCGTGGCCGTGCGCGAACCACAGGGCAGTCCGTGGGCGCCCCAACTCGGAGCGCCCATGGACTGCAGCACTGTCCCTCATCGACTACTGATCGATGGGGGCAACCTCGGGCACTATGAGCAGTGTCCTGGCGCTGCACCAACAGACACCTGGTCGCTGCCGCCGATCACGCGCCTGGCCGAAATCCCCCCTGAGCGCAGGGGGGAGTGCTCGCTGCCAGGGCCTATGCGCAGTCGCTTGGCGGCAGCCCGCAGGGCCTGCTCGCTGAACCGCGGCAAGCACAGCCGGCCTACTCATCCAAGTGCTGTAGTGGGATGGGCGCATCGAAGACGTCGACGACGAACTCCGAGGATCCGTTGCCCTCGAAGTCGACATCGCGGTCGCTGTGAAGCAACGTATGGATCCTTACCCAACGCCCCTCGGCACTCGCGTCCTCCGCCATATTTAGCGCGCTTCGAACGGGGCCGATGCCGCCAGTCAGCCGCTTACTCGTCCAGGTTTGCAGGAGCTTCACTTCTGCGGGAAGTGCCCATGTACGCGGCTCGGCGCTGGCTGGCACGGAAACCTCGTCACTGAGCAATTGCACAACCCAGTCGACGTCTCCATCGCTGCCGCGCTCGTTCGACATGCGAATGCCGAGCCCGATCATGTACGCGCCCTCAAGGTACTCCTCGAGTTCGTCATCGTTATCGCTGAAATAGACAGCGGGGCGAACCACGTCAATCGGCCCGAAGCCAGTGAAGGCTCCAAGCATCGGTGCGCACTTGTTCTTGAGATATTGCTGCGCGGCCATACGCACCGGCTTCGGGACTCGATCCAGCACCACTCCGAGAGACGCCTCGTCTCGGTCGGCCAGGAAGCAGTTGAGTGCATCGACCAGTTCCCCGGTCAGATGGAGATCGCCCGCTCCCAGCGTAGTGACCGCCTCCAACTCTTCGCGAGGGCCTTTGGCAAGGGCGAATACTCTGCTCCGCCCAGGACTCGTGTGTGCGATGAACGAATGAATCATTTCCTGTCTCACATCACGTCTCAGAGGCGGCACCAGCACGAACACGCGCGGATACCGCCACAAGTAAGGGGAAACCTGCCGATCAACGTGTCGTCTGAGCTACATGCTCGTTCGCATGGCCAAAGGCGGGTTGCTGTCAGACCCGGCACCTCAGCCCGGGTCCGCATGGCTAGCGGCAGGCTACCCGGGCGCAGGCGTGGTGACAATGGCGCACAAAGTCGTGAAGTAGGCGCAGACAGTGCCAGGGCGTCTTCAACGGTCGACGGATCAAGTAGCGCAAACCGCCAGGGCCACGCAGGTATGCGGCAGCGCCAATGAACCACTGTCACGCACGCTCCTCCTCGCTGCGTGATCGCAGTTCAGAAAGCCCCTTCGTCGAGATCCGCCTCATGCCAGGATCACCTGAGGCCCTGGTACTTGGCGGCCAGTCGGTCTAACACCACCAGCCCGAAGGAGCAGCATGGAACCCCGCAGCGCAACTGCTGTCGGCAGGGACTTCCCATACACCGCGAAGACCCTGTGCTACATCGAAGTCACCAAGGACGGCACGGTGTCCCAGGGCGTTGATGCCGGCGCTTACGCGCGAGCTCGCAGCGGGGAGTCGCGACTGTTCGCCGTATGGCCGGGGCCCTGGCGAAGCGACCTGTTCGTCATCGACGACCTCGACGAGTATGCCCGCGCACACGGGCTCCTTCACGATCAGCAGCGCACCGGGCTCGCTGACCACGAGCACGCCGTCCGCTGGACGCTGGACCCCAGCGAGAAGAAGCCGATGGGCAGCTACATCACTGTCCGCGTCCATCTGGACTGCGGATGCACCATCAATGACCTCGACGCGTTCGCCAAGCAGATGCGCGCCCAGCAAGGATGGGACATCGCCACGACTGGCGGGTGGGGTGGGAGTACCACATCAGGAACCTACATGCGCGTGCGTCGCAAGAGTCTGAACTCCTGACCGGCCTCGCGTGCGTGCGCGATGCGTGAGCGGACGGTCCAGCACAGGGCCTCACGAGCCGGATGGGGTACGACGCCGCAGGGCGCTGATCAGGCAGAACAGCGCCCTGCGGCAGAGTGGAACACCACCCGGCAAGGATCCAATGCCACTCCTAAAGCGGGTGTCGCAGGTTCGAATCCTGCCGGGGGCACCAACCGCAAGGCCCCGGACCGATCTTGGTCCGGGGCCTTTGTCGTCAGCGGTAGACGGGTGCGGCTCAGGCGGCGTGCGGGGTGAAGGTGACTCGGGAGTCGTCCTCGTCGATGGCGACGTTCAGAGTGCCGTCCAGCGCCTTGGCCAGGCGTCGCAGCAGGGGGAGGGTCGGGACTGTGTCGCCGCCCTCCATTCGGGATACCTGAGGCTGTGTCATGCCCGCTCGCCCGGCCAGTTCGGTCTGGGACAGGCCGAGCTCGATGCGCCGGTCGTAGACCGCCTGTCCGAGGTCGCCGGCCAGCCGGGCGTCGACGTACTCCTGGTCGTACTCCACCTCCTCGCCCGCGAGCTGTCGGGCTCGGCGCGTCTTCCACGTGCTGTGATTCATCAGCCCTCCTTGCGCCGATCGTAAGTGTGCTCGGCCCGGCCGTGCTCGGCCTCGCAGACCTTCTGTGCCTGCTGGGCCCGCTCGACTTCCACCGCCTCCCGCATTCTCGTCTTGCGGAACACGGTGAGCAGAACGATTCGACGGCCGGGAGCAAGCCAGTACGGGATGCGCACAGCCTCACCGTCCAGCTCGAAGCGCAGCTCGCGCAGCTTGCCGCCCAGGTGCCGTGAGTACGGCTCTCCCAGCGTCGTCGGCTCATCCAAGAGACGGTCGGTCTTGTCCTCGACGCGTCGGAAGAGCCGGAACGGAAGCAGGTCCAGCCAGTCCCGCACCTCGGGCTCGATCTCGATCTCCCACCGCCCCGTCATGCAATCGACGATATATACCATCGATTGCATAGCGCAAGCCCCGCAGGCTTCTGCTGCAGCGCCCCGTCGGGTAAGCGGGCCGCCCCGGGGAGGGGGATGGGGTGAAGACCCGGAGGGCACCCCGTGTTTATGTGGTGCTTACTTTTGCTGTAGCGTGCGCGCGTTCGAATTTTGTTCAGCTTCATAGAGAGAACGCCGATGAGCGCTTCGACGCCCCCCGCTGCCCCGAAGGACCCGTACTTCCCGCAGGAGCAGCCCGTTCCGGGGGCCGCGCCCGCGCCCGCGCCCGCCGCGCCTGCCAAGAAGGGCAAGGTGAAGAAGTTCTTCGGCATCGTGGCCCTGCTCGTCGCCGCCGTGGCGGTGAAGTTCGGGATCGCGTACGTGTTCAACTCGCCGGTGCACGCCGAGGCGGGCGACTGCGTTCGGGTCACCGGGTCGGAGAACAATCCCGAGGTCGACACCAAGGACTGCACCGACAAGGACGCCAACTACAAGGTGGTCAAGGTCGTCAAGGACACCTTCGACGTCAACGCCTGCACCGTCGGCGAGGCAGCGCTCGCGCAGGAGTGGGACGCGGAGAAGTTCGTGCTCTGCCTGGACCCCGTGAAGAAGTAGGTCAACTCCCGAGCCGGGTACGGCGGTTCATCCATGCCGCCACCACCGCCCCCGACACGTTGTGCCAGACCGAGAAGACCGCGGCGGGCAGAGCGGTCAGGGGGCTGAAGTACGTCGCCGCCAGGGACGCCGCCAGGCCGGAGTTCTGCATGCCGACCTCGAAGGCCATGGCCCGGCGGGCGGCGGGGTCGAGGCGGGCGAGGCGGGCGGCTCCGTAGCCGAGGGCGAGGCCGAAGGCGTTGTGGAGGACCACCGCCAGGAACACGATCGCGGCCGCCGCCTTCAGCGCGGAGGCGCTCGCCGCCACCACGATCAGGACGATCACCGCCACCGTCCCGGCCGACAGCCAGGGCAGCGCGGGCAGGCAGCGGCGGATCACCGGGGCGGCCAGGCGGCGGACCAGGAGCCCGGCCACCACCGGGACCAGGACCGTCTTCAGGATGTCCACGACCATCGGGCCCGCCTGGACATCCAGCATGTGCCCCGCGAGCAGCAGCACGAGGTACGGCGTGACCAGCGGGGCGAGCAGCGTGGAGACCGTCGCCACCGACATCGACAGGGCCACGTCGCCCTTGGCCAGGAACGTCACCACGTTGGACGCCGTACCGCTCGGCGTGCAGCCGACCAGGATGACCCCCACGGCCAGCGCCGGGGGCAGGTCCAGCAGCTCGGCGATCGCCCAGCCGAGGCCCGGCATGATCACGTAGTGCGCCACCAGGCCGAGCGCGACGACCCACGGGCGCTTGACCACGCCCTGGAAGTCCTCCGCCGTCATCGTCAGGCCCATGCAGAACATGACGACGCCGAGCAGGTACGGCACCGCCTCCTTGCCCGCGGCGAACGTCGACGGCATCAGCATCCCGACGGCGCCGGCGGCGAGCACGAGCAACGGGAAGACGGTCACGGCCCGTTTCGCCGTACGGTCGGCATCCGCCCCGCCGGCCCCGTCGGTTGCCGCCTCGACCGGTACGACCCGGCCCTCTGATTCCCGCACTCACCGCTCCCGCGTCCGCGTTCCGTCCTCGCGGACCACAACCGCCCGCCCGGTGATCGTGCCAGACCCGCCCCCGTCCGTGTAGGGCACACCTACCGCGGCCCCGCCCCCGCGCACCCCACGCACCGCGTGCTCGCCGGCCGTATCTCCAGCCGTTCCGCCGGGATCTCCGCCCCGCACCGCTCGCAGACCCCGTACCGCCCCTCGCTCAGCCGGACCAGGGCCTCGTCGAGGTGGTCCAGGTGCTGGCGGGCCCGGGTGAGGAGGGAGGCCACGTGGGCTCGCTCGAAGGCGGTGCTGGAGCCGTCGGGGTCGTGTTCGTCGTCCACGGCGACGAGGGCGTTCGCGTCGACGATGGCCTGGAAATCCCTGGTCAGGGCCTCGATCTGGGTCAGGGTGGCCGCGCGGTCGGCCGCGAGGCGGGCCTCGAAGTCGGCATTTCCGGGCATCTCGGTCATCTATGCCTCAGCGTCCAGCGGGACGGCCGTATTCCGGGCCGGGGTACGGCCCGCCAGCGCCAGCCCCAGGGTCGCCGCCACCGACGCACCCGCCATCACCGTCATCCCGGTCGCCGGAGACGTGACCTGGGCCAGCGACCCCGCCACCCCCGCACTCACCCCCTGCATGGTCAGCATCCCCGCCGAATGCAGCCCCAGGGCGTGGCCGGACAGCGCGTCCGGAGTCAGGGACATCAGCCGCTCCTGCTGGACCAGACTCGCACCGAACCCGACAGAGGCCAGCGTCACGCACACGACCGCGGGCCCCAGCGGAGGATGCGCCGCGAAGGCCAGGTACGGCACCGCGAGCAGGAGCAGCAGCGGTGTCGCCAGGTGCGCCCGCACCGCCGGAGGCAGCAGGCGGCCCACCGTGACATCGCCCGCCAGCATCCCCACCGCCCCGCAGGCGAACAGCGCGCCCGCCGACTCGGGGGCGTACGAGACGTACAGCGACTCGCAGCCGACGACCAGGCCGTTGGGGACCCAGAGGCCGAGGTAGGTGAGGCGGCGGGGGCGGGAGGACCACAGGACTGCGTTGGTGTGCCAGGTCGCCGCGACGGACGGGCGGCCGGTGGCGCGGGGCGGGCGATCGGTGAGGCCGAGGCGGAGCGTGAGGGCGGCGGTCAGGTACAGGGCGGCGGCGAGCAGGAGGCACACGCGCGGGGAGATCGTGGCCAGGAGGAGCCCACCGGTGGCGAACCCGACCGTCTGCATGAGGCCGTTGAGGATGTTGAAGAGGGAACGCCCGGGCAGATAGCCGTCCTTGGTGAGGATCTCGTTCAGCAGGCCCCAGCGCACGCCCCCGCCCAGCGCGGCCACCAGGCCCAACAGCAGGACCACGGCGAGGAGTACGCCCGGCGGCAGTCCCGGTACCGCCTGGAAGGCCGTGCCCGCCGCGAAGGTCGCCGCGATGGCGGACAGTGCCGTACGCGGGGGCAGGCGGTCGGAGCCGGAGAGCAGGAAGGTCGCGCCGACGACCTGTGCGAGGGCCGGGCCGAACATGCTGAGCGCCGAGAGCAGCGGGGAGCCGGTGGCCCGGTAGACGAGGGTGCCGAGCGCGAGTCCGCCCATGGTCTGGGCGGCGGTCTGCGCGGAGGCGGCGAGGAAGAGAGGGGTGAACTCCGGTGTGCGGAACAGGGATCGGTAGCTGGGCATGCCGGGAGTCTCGGCCGGGCACCGGGGGCCTCGTTATTGTTTCGCCGGGTGGCGAAAGGTGGTGCGGGGCATGGGGTGGTGGCTGCTCGACGCGGACACGCTGGCGCGCAGCCGGTTCGTGATCTCTCCTCTCGCCGAGACCTTCGCCTGCCTGAAGCTGCTGCACGCCGCCACGCCCGCGCACCCCGGCGAACGGGAGTGGCTGCACGCCCATCTCCCCGCGTATCAGGCCCGGTTGGCGCAGGACCCCGTCACCGCGCGCCTGATCCGCGCCGGGCTCGGCCGCGCCTGGATCGCCGACTTCCTCACCCCCACCCCCCGCGACGGCGAGACCTTCGCCGAGGAGGTGGACCGGGTACGGACCGCCCGCCCCGCCGACGCCCGCGCCCACCTGCTGCTCTCCCTCGCCGGCCCGCTGCCCGCCGTTCTGGAGCGGGACGACCTGCCCGAGCGGGCGGCCGTGCTGCTGGAGTGGGTGTGGGAGGAGACGGTACGGCCGTACTGGGAGCGGCGCAGGCGCGTCCTGGAGGCGGACGTGCTGGCGCGGACCGCGCGGATGGGGCGCGACGGCTGGGCCGGTGTGCTGGACTCGCTGCGGCCGGGGACGCGGTGGCTCGGGGAGAGCCGGTTCCAGGTCAACGCCCGGGCTTACCCGCCCCGCGAGATCTCCGGTGCCGAACTCCTCCTCGTCCCGGTGACCCCGCAGCGGCAGGGCTGGGTGGCGTGGGAGGGGCGGGAGCGGTACGCGGTGATCTACCCCTGCGCCGGTGCCCTCGCCGGACAGCCCGAGCGTCCGGTGCCCGCGAGCCTGGGCGCGCTGCTGGGCCCGGCCCGCGCGAGCGTGCTCACCCTGCTGGAGTCCCCCTTGAGCACCACCCAGCTCACCGCCCTGACCGGCCAGACCCTCGGCTCGGTCGGCCGCCATCTGAAGGTGCTGCGCGAGTCCGGCCTGATCACCCGCCGCCGCGCGGGCCGCTCGGTGCTGTACTCGCGCACGGCGGCTGGGGAGGTACTGGTGGAGGCGGGGCGGGCGGGGCCTAGGCTGCCCGCATGACCAGCGACCACAACACCTCTTCCCCCCTCGCCGTCGAGATCGGTGCCCTCCAGGGCGGTTCCGCCGAGCTGCCCCGGTACGCCGGCCAGGCCGTGCTCGTCGTGAACGTGGCCTCCAAGTGCGGGCTGACCCCGCAGTACACGGGCCTGGAGCGGCTCCAGGAGCGGTTCGGCGGGCGCGGCTTCACCGTGCTCGGCGTGCCGTGCAACCAGTTCATGGGCCAGGAGCCCGGCTCCGCCGACGAGATCGCGGAGTTCTGCTCGGCGACGTACGGCGTGACCTTCCCGCTCACCGAGAAGGTCGACGTCAACGGCGACACCCGCCACCCCCTCTACGACCGCCTCACCGGCTTCGCCGACGCCGAGGGCCACACCGGCGACATCCGCTGGAACTTCGAGAAGTTCCTGATCGGCCGCGACGGCCAGGTCGTCGCCCGCTTCGCCCCGCAGACCGAGCCGGAGTCGGCGGAGGTCGTCGCCGCGATCGAGGCCCAGCTCGGTTGACCTTGCCCCTGGGGCAGACCCGAGCGTCCCTGGCACCGGGCGGAGCGGCCGCCCGGTGACGGAGGAAGGCCCCATGGAAGCCGAACCCCTGCTGTCCATCGGCGCGTTCGCCGCCCGGTCCCGGCTCTCGCCCAAGGCGCTGCGCCTGTACGACCGCCTCGGCCTGCTCACCCCGGCCGAGGTGGACGGGGCCAGCGGCTACCGGTACTACCGGGCCGATCAGGTGGAGCGCGCCCGACTGGTGGCCCTGCTGCGGCAGTTGGACATGCCGCTGGCGCGGATCGCCGAGGTGGTCGGCGCTCGGGGCAGCGCGGCGGCCGGGCTGCTGGACGCCTACTGGGCGGACGTGGAGGCCCGGATCGCCGGGCAGCGCACCCTCGCCGCCTACCTCCGTGGACGACTGTCGGGAAGGACTTCCGAGATGGACGAGATGTTCGCGGTGGACGTGGTGGAGGTGCCGGAGCAGGTGGTGCTCACCGAGTCCCGGCACACCCTGGCCGACGAGCTGCCCACCTGGATCGGCGCCTCGCTGGACCGGCTGGAGACGGCCGCGCGGGAGTGCGGTGGCGTGGCCGGGGCGCCGTACGTCGTCTACCACGCCGAGGTGTCGATGGAGAGCGACGGTCCGGCCGAGTCGTGCGTACCGGTGGCCGACGAGGCGGCGGCGCGGGCGTGGGCCGCGCGGCACGGCGGGCCGCGGGCGGCCGGGGTGCGGGTGGAGCCCGCGGGGCGGCTGGCGCGGACCCGGATCACCAAGGCGCAGGTGGCGCATCCGCAGATCCTGGCCGCCTTCGAGGCGGTGGAGCGGTGGGTGGCCGCCGAGGGACTGACGGTGGCCGGTCCCTGCCGCGAGGTGTACTTCGCGGACTGGGCGGCGGCCGGTCCCGGTGACCCGGTGTGCGACGTGTCGCTGCCCGTGCGCTGACGTGACGAAGCCCCCTCGGCAAGGACGGCGGGCCGGCCGAGAGGGCTCCGGGGTGGTGCGTGTGCTGTGGGCGAAGCATTGGTCAGGTGCTTCTACGCGGTGGGACCGGGGACGGTCCCCTACGCCTTGACCGAGGCGACGAAGGCGTTCCACGCGGTGGCGGGGAAGGCCAGGACGGGGCCCGCGAGGTCCTTGGAGTCGCGTACGGCGAGTTCGGCGGCGGTCGGCGACTTGACCTCGACGCAGGCGCCGTTGCCCGCGGAATAGGAGGACTTCATCCACGTCTCCGTCGCGCCCTGAATCAGTGCCATGTCCACTCCTGTTGCGAGTTGCGGTGGTGCGGTTCGCGCCAACCCATACGAGCGATTGGCGTGATCGACGCTACCGGTCAACCCCCTTGCCCGCAGCGGCCGTTCACTCAAGCGGGTGGCATATTCCAAGCGAGCCGTCATGCGAGTGGGGCGACGGTGTACGATCCCTCGCCCCACGTATCACAGCCCTGCCGGAGCGGCTGCCGAGTCCCTACTGGGCGAACCTCTTCGCCGCGTCCTGGATGAACCGCTGGGACTGCTCCACCGGGAGCGCCTGGGCACGCAGGTGCTCGTACATCACGGCGTACTGCTGCACGTCCGGCCCCTTCTCCAGGTAGAGGTCGCTGGTGACGCCCTCCAGGTAGACCACGCTGGAGTCGGCCGCGTCGGCGAACTCCAGGATGGCGTACTGGCCGTTGAGCCCCGGATGCGCGCCGACCTCGAAGGGCAGCACCTGCACGGTGACGTGGGGGAGGTTGGACAGCTCGATCAGGTGCTCCAACTGCTCGCGCATGATGAGCTTGCTGCCGACCACCCGGTGCAGCGCGGCCTCGTCCAGCACCACCCACAGGCGCAGCGGGTTGCTCTCGTCGGTGACCCGCTCCTGCCTGCGCATCCGGACCTTGACGCGCTTGTCGATCTCGGCGGTCGAGGTCTCCGGCAGCGCGCCCCGCACCAGCGCCTCCGCGTACGCGTGGGTCTGCAACAGACCGGTCACCAACTGGGGTTCGTACACGCGCAGCGACTGCGCGGCCGACTCCAGGCCGATGTACACGCTGTACGGGATGTCGCCGAACGTGTGCCACCAGCCCTGCTGGCGGGAGTCGCGGGCCATCTCCATCAGTGAGTCGACCACCCTCTGATCCTCGACCTCGTAGACCCCGCACAGATCGCGGACGTCGCGCTGGCTGATGCTGCGGCGGCCGTTCTCCAGCCTGCTGATCTTCGACTGCGACACCAGCAGGCGGTCGGCGACCTCTTCGGCCGTCATGCCCTTGAGCTCACGGAGCTTGCGCAGCTCCTGGCCCAGCCGGCGCCGCCTGACGGTGGGATTGACATTGGACGCCACGGGACGCGCACCTCCGGCTGGCTGCCTGTATCTGACACTTTGTGTATCTGCTGTTGAGCAGACTGCCACCAAGGGGGTTTCTACCGCTGGGAAACGTCGGATATGCGGCGCCTGCCCGGCAGTTCGGGGTACGGACCGGCCGACGGCCTGGTATTGGGGTGAAGCGGCGGAGCGGGGCGGGGGGACTCTGTCGGTCCCCCCGCCCCGCTCTTCAACTCAGCCGTCGCCGACCGGGGTTGTGCCCGGCCGGGCCGTTCAGTGTGCCGCCGCGCGGGCCATCGTGCCGTGGTGCGGCTGCATCGGGACCCCGCGCGCGGGTTCCCCGGTCGCCCTGGCTCCCGGTCCGGCCGGCCGGCCGGCCGGAGCCTGGCCGCGCCTCGGCTGGGCGCCCACGCCGTTCTGCACGTCCATCACGGCGTGCGCGACCAGGCCGCCCATCGGGTCGTGCCGGATCAGGTCCCTGAGCCGGGAGCGGGACGAGCGTCCCTCGTTCCCCGGGTACAGGTGCTTGCCCAGGCCGACCGCGTGGGCCAGCGCGGCCAGCGCGGCGGTCCGTGGGTCCGGTGGTACGCCGGTGCGGATCGCGGAGTCGAGCCTTCCGCGGATCTCCCGGCTGATGGTGGTGTCCGTCGCCTGGTACCGCGTGGTCGGCAGCACGCCGCACATCTGGCCCGGTACGGCGGCCACCATGCCGCACCTTTCCAGGTGCGACAGATAGGTCTGGCGCAGGCCCAGCCGGGGCCCGCCTATCCAATGGACGGCCCGTACCGGAGCGCCGCGCCTTCGCAGCAGCTCCAACGCGCAGTCCAGAGTCGGATCTCCTGTCGGCCGTGGCACCACCACGGCGATACGATCCCCGTCTGGGGCTATCCGTCCGGCCAGCGCCAGCTCCACTAGCTGCGCACCGGCCAGACCGAGGTCGAGCGACTGCGGCTGCGCAGTGGTACCCGTGGCCGGGTCCAGTGCGAGCATCAGAAGCTCTTCCGGAAGTGTTCTGCGGCTCCTGCCCATCCATGCCTCCCCGCGTGGATGAATGACAGGGTGACGCCTCTCACATTCATCTGTCGAGAGCGCGTGCCGGGTTCGTGGGGGAACCGGCAGGTATGTCGTTCTCGTCTCCCACTACGGGCGTACCCCCACACAGGACACTGGTACATGGTTCGGACAGGGCGCGCGAGAGCGCGTGCGGCGCATCAAGGAGGCATCGGTGGCGGGCGAGTCCCCCGACAGGTCGAAGCAGCACGAAGACTCCGTCGGTTCAGCGGGTTCCGTGGCGGACGAGGAACTCCGCGAGGCGGTCTCGGCGTGGGTCCGGCCTCCCTCCGGGGGCCCGGCGAAGACCAAGTCGGCCGCTGCCGGGGCGGGTTCTGCCGACAGGGGGAAGGTTTCCGCAGGTTCCGACACCTCCGAGGCCGCCGCCACCACCGAACGTGACGCCACGCCCAGCAACTCCCCCGGACCCGGCTCCGCGAAGGGGACGAAGGGCGCCGACGCGTCCGGCTCCGCCGAGGGGGCGGGGAAGAAGGCGTCTGGCTCCGCCGAGGGGGCGCAGAAGGGCGAGGCGGCCGGCTCCGCCGAGGGCGCGAAGGACAGCGCGTCCGGCTCGGCCGAGGGCGGGAAGGAAAGCACGTCCGGCTCCGCCGAGGGGGCGGAGGAGGACAGCGCGTCCGGCTCCGCCGAGGGCGCCTCTTCCGGCGACGCCGAGGGCTCTGCGGCCCCGGCCGCGAAGGGGGGTGCCGAGGGCTTGGGCACGGGTGCCTCCCTCCCGACGGCTGCGGACGGTACGGAAGCCGCCGGGAAGGCCGCCTCCGGCTCTGCCGACGACTCCGGGACGGGCACCGGCAGTTCGGTCGCCGTGGGCACCGAGACGGATGCCTCCGCACCCGCCGCCAAGGGCGCGGATGCGGCCGTCGATGCGGGCGCCGCGAAGGGCGACGCCGAGTCGGCCGACGAGGACGACACCGAGGGCGCCGGGAAGGCCGCCTCCGGCTCTGCCGACGACTCCCGGACGGGCACCGGCAGTTCGGCTGCCGCGAGCTCCGAGACGGATGCCTCCGCACCCGCCGCCAAGGGCGCGGGTACGGCCGTCGCTACGGGCGCCCCGAAGGGCGACGTCCAGTCGGCCGACCAGGACGACACCGAGGACGCCGGGAAGGCCGCCTCCGGCTCTGCCGACGACTCCGGGAAGGCCACCGGCAGTTCGGCTGCCGCGGGGTCCGAGACGGATGCCTCCGCACCCGCCGCCAAGGGTGCCTCCAAGTCCGGCGCCAAGGGCGCGGGTGCGGGCGCCGCGAAGGGCGACGCCGAGTCGGCCGACGAGGACGACACCGAGGACACCGGGAAGGCCGCCTCCGGCTCCGGGACGGGCAGCGGTACTCCGGCTGCCGAGGGCGACGATGACGCCCCCGCGCCGGCCGCCGAGGGCACCCCCCGCTCTGCGAAGGACACCGGGGACACCTCCAGCGCCGCCGAGGGCATCACCGGCTCCGCCAAGGGCACCCCGGCCGCCGGCGCTCCCCAGAGCGACTCCGAGTTCGCCGCCAAGGGCACCCCTGGCTCGGCCAAGGACGACGAGAGCACGTCCCGCTCCGTCGGGGACGCCCCGGCCGCAGACACCGACAGCGCCGCCAACGGCGCGGGCGACGCGGCCGTCCCGGACGCCAAGAGCGCCCCTGGCTCGGTCGAGGACACTCCCGGCTCCGCCAAGGCCGACAGGGCTGTTAAGGACGACTCCAAGTCCGGTGCCAAGGGCGCGGGTACGGCCGTCGCTGCGGGCGCCGCCGTCGCGGCCGCGAAGGGCGACGCCCAGTCGGACGACGGCGACGACGCCTCGGCGCCGACCGCCAAGGGCACCGCCGTCACGACCCCCAACGGCACCGCCAGCTCCGCCGACGACTCCGGGACGGACACTGGCATCCCGGCCCCGAAGGGCACCGCCGGCTCCGTCCCCAAGGGCACCTCCAGCCCCGCCAAGGACGCCGAGGGCAAGTCCGAGGGCATCACCGGCTCCGCTGAGGAGGACTCCGAGTCCGGTGCCAAGGGTGCGGGTAAGGACGCCGAAGGCACCGCAGGTGCCGGCAAGGGCGCCGCCCTGCCCGCGCCCCGGGGTGATGCCAAGGCCCCCGGTAAGGCCGTGGACACCCCCACCACCGCGCTCAAGTCGCCCGCGGCCAGGAAGCCGCAGGTGGATCAGCCGACGACCATGCTCAAGGTCGGGGGGAAGGCGAAGCCGGCTCCCGCGGAGCAGGAAGCCGAGCGGACCAGCAAGTTCGTCGCGTTGAAGCCCGACCTCAAGGGGCCCTCGCCCCGCGTGGAGGAGACTCGGGCCGTGCCGCAGGTCGGGCCGGAGCGGACGACGCAGCAGCCCTTGCCGCCGAAGCCGCCGCTGGACCTGCTGGCGGAGCTGACGAACACCCCGCCCCCGCCGGAGACCCCGGTGCGCACGCTGGTGCGGCGGGTGAAGATCTGGACGCCGCTGGTGATCCTGCTGGTGGTGATCCTGGGCGTGGTCCAGGCGATGCGCCCTCTGCCGCAGCCCACGCTCGCGCTGACCGCGAAGGACAGCTACACCTTCGAGGGCGGCAAGCCGGACATCCCGTGGCCCACGGACGGACAGGCCGCGCTGGACGTACAGGGCATCGGCTCGTTCGGCTCGTCCGGTTCGGGCAAGCCCGTGCCGATCGCGAGCGTGGCGAAGGTGATGACCGCGTACCTGATCCTGCGCGACCACCCGCTGAAGAGCGGCGCCCCGGGCCCGGAGATCCCGATCGACAAGACGGCGCAGGCGCAGTCGAAGGCGGGCCAGGAGTCCACCGTCGACGTCACGGAGGGTGACAAGATCACCCAGCGGGAGGCGCTGGAGGGCGTGCTGATCGCGTCCGCGAACAACGTGGCCCGTCTCCTCGCCCGCTGGGACGCCGGCTCGGAGAAGGCGTTCGTGGCGAAGATGAACGCCGCCGCCAAGGGCCTCGGCATGAGCGGGACGACGTACACCGACCCCTCGGGTCTGACGAACTCCACCGTCAGCACGGCCGTGGACCAGGTGAGGCTGGCCAAGGCGGCGATGACGCAGCCCGCGTTCCGCGAGGTCGCGGCGATGATGTCGTACACCGACTACAAGGGCACGTACCACTCCAACTGGAACCAGCTCGTCGGGCACAACAACGTCGTCGGCATCAAGACCGGCACCACCACCTCCG
This sequence comes from Streptomyces sp. NPDC018263, assembly GCF_055562575.1. Classification (NCBI taxonomy): domain Bacteria; kingdom Bacillati; phylum Actinomycetota; class Actinomycetes; order Kitasatosporales; family Streptomycetaceae; genus Streptomyces; species Streptomyces sp. NPDC018263. The sequence continues at coordinate 318,316 of NZ_JBVHFA010000005.1, read as the reverse complement.
CGCTCGGCAACCTGGTGTTCGCCGCGAAGCAGGACGTCGGCGGCGAGACCCGGATGATCATCGGCGCGGTGCTGCGGCAGCCGCCGAGCAAGCGGGACAACAGCATCCTCAGCGCCGCCATGGACAGCAGCGACGCGCTGATCCGGGCCGCGCAGGGCGCGCTGAAGGACGAGACGGTGCTGAAGAAGGGCACGGTCGTCGGGTACGTGGACGACGGCTTGGGCGGCCAGACGCCGGTCGAGGTCACCGAGGACGTGAAGGCGGCCGGCTGGGCGGGCCTGAAGGTCAAGCTCTCCTTCACGTCGGGCACGATCCCGCACACCGCGAAGGCCGGTACCGAGGTCGGCTCGCTGACCGTGGGCGACGGCTCGTCGGCCGGTGCCGTGAAGGTGCCGGTGGCGCTCCGCGCGGACCTGGCCGAACCGGGCCTCGGAGCCAAGCTGACCCGCATCGGCTGACCCCCGCGCGGGCCCCCGCGCCACCCGCTGTTTCCGCACCCCGTCGTCCGCCCTCCCGCCTCGGGAGCCGGTCGGCGGGGTGCGTGCTAGCGTCACGAATCGGGGCAGGTCACCGAGGACCCGCGCCGGGCCGCGCAGGGGCCGAGAACGGAAAGACGGGACACGGGGAGTGCCTGACGTGGCGACAACCGAGCCGAAGCGCGCCGAGAACGCCGAGCCGGACCCGGCGTCCGGCCCCCGGATACCCGGCCGGCCCGCGACGAGCCGCGAGGGCACGACGGGCCCCCTTGACACTCTGCACACTCTGCGCGCCCTCGCGCGCAAGCACCCCGTGCTGTCGGTGACCCTGCTCGCGGGTGTCCTGCACATCATCTGGTTCTTCACGTTCGCCAACAGCGGCGGCGACCTCGCGGCGCAGGACGCGTGGGCGGAGTTCGTCGGCCGGCACCCGGACTCGGCGTACAACCTCGCCTGGTACGGCGGCATGCACCCGGTGTCCTACAGCGTGGTCTCGCCCTATCTGATGTCCGTGCTCGGGGTGCGGACCACGATGATGATCGCCGGTACCGGCTCGGCGGCCCTGCTGACCATGGTCCTGGTGCGCAGCCGGGCGGTGCGCAATCCGCTGTGGGCCGCGCTGGCCGGGGTGTTCGCGCTGCTGGGGAACGCGGTCTCGGGCCGGGTGACGTTCGGGCTCGGCACGCTGTTCGCGCTGGGCGCGGTCGCGGCGGTGTTCTGCTGGCCGTACGAGGGCCGGTACGAGCGCTGGGCCAAGCCGATGGCCGCGGCGCCGCTCGCGGCCCTGGCGGGCATCCTGGCGCTGCTCGGCGGGGCGGTGTCCGGCTGGGTGATGTACGGGCTCGCGGCGCTGTTCGCGGCGGGCGCGGTGGCGGTGGTGTGCTGCTGGCCGTACCGGGGGCGGTACAAGCGGTGGGCGAAGGCGCTGGCGGCGGCTCCGCTGGCCGCGCTGGCCACGATGGCGTCGCCGGTGGCGGGGCTGTTCGTGGGGCTGGTCGCGGTCGCGCTGTTCCTCCAGAAGCGGCGGCCGGGCGCGTACGCGCTGGGGGTGGCGCCGACGGTGGTGGTGGCCGCGTCGGCGTGGCTGTTCCCGTTCTCCGGGACGCAGCCGATGACGTTCGGCTCGGTGGTGATGCCGCTGCTGTACGGGCTGCTGTGCCTGTTCCTGGTGCCCAAGGAGTGGGTCACCGTGCGGCTCACGGCGGGTGTGTACAGCCTGAGCGTGGTCCTGGTGTGGCTGATCAGTTCACAGATCGGCTCGAACATCTCGCGGCTGCCGATGCTGTTCGCGGGGGTGGCCCTGGTGGCCGCGCTGCCGTTCACGGCTCCGCGCTCGCGCCGGTGGTACGTGACGGTGCTGGCGCTCGCCGGGTTCGTCGGGTGGATCGGCTTCAAGTCGGTGGACGACGCGATTCACACGACCCCGGCCGCGTCCTGGGCGCGTGAGCTGGCGCCGCTGGTGCACCAGTTGCAGCGGGTGGACGCGGAGAAGGGCCGGGTGGAGGTGATCCCGGCGCGCTCGCACCGGGAGGCGTCCGCCCTGGCGCCGTACGTGAACCTGGCGCGCGGCTGGAACCGGCAGGCCGACATGGAGCGCAACCCGCTCTTCTACGACGACACGCTCAACTCGGCGAACTACCACGAGTGGCTCCAGCGGTGGGCTGTGCGGTACGTGGTGCTGCCGAGGGTGGACGACCCGGACGGGGACGGCGGGCTGCGCGAGCGGGAGCTGGTGCTGCGCGGGATGCCGTACCTGGACCGGATCTGGAGCGACTCCAACTGGCAGCTCTACCGGGTGACCGACCCGGCGCCGCTGGCCGAGCCGAACGCGGTGGTGCGGCGGGCGGAGCAGGGCGAGATGACGCTGGACGTGCGGGAGCCGGGGCGGATTCTGGTGCGGGTGCCGTACTCGCCGTGGCTGAGCGTGGTGGACGAGCACGGCAAGAGCCTGGCTCCGCCGCAGGAGACCGAGGAGTCGAAGCGGCGGCCGGAGGGGTCCCCGAAGTCGTTCGTGAACGTCAACGGGTGCCTCAAGGAGACCCCGGTGGACGCGGCGGGCGACCGGTGGACGGTGCTGCTGGCGCCGAGGGCGGGGACGTACCACCTGGCGGCGCCGTACCAACTGCCGCGCGGGACGCACTGCCCGGACGAGCTGAAGTGACGGAGACGAGCGTCACGGGTCAGGCGCGGGGGTAGCGGGCCAGCCAGCCCGGGGCGGAGCCCGCTGGGCTGTGCAGGGCGGGGCCCTGGGTCATTTCCAGGGCGAAGTCGTCGGCGAGTTCGAGGATGGTGGGGCGGCCCTCCAGGTCGGGGAGCCAGGCCGGGGGGAGGGCGGTTTCGCCGTGCAGGGCGCCCAGGAGGCCGCCTGTCAGGGTGCCGGCGGCGGCCGAGGGGCCCGGCTGGTTGACCGCGAGGCAGAGGCCGTGGCGGACGTCCTCGCCCACCAGGGCGCAGTAGACCGCGGCGGAGAGCAGGCCGTCCGCCATGCCCTCGCCCGCCAGTTCCGCCACGCGCGCCGGGCTGGGGAGGCCCTGGCGTACCGCGCCGAGGGCGCGTTGGAGGGCGGTCGTGACGGGCTCGTGGCCGGGGCGGGCGGACAGGAGGGCTAGGGTGCTCTGCACGGCGCCGTCCAGGCTCTCGCCGCGCGCGAGGGCGTGCACGATGACCGCGTACGCGCCCGCCGAGAGGACCGCCACCGGGTGGCCGTGGGTCTGGGCGGCGCACTCCAGCGCGAGTTGGACGACGAGCTGCGGCTCCCAGCCGACCAGCAGGCCGAAGGGCGCGGAGCGGGCGACGGCCTCGGGGCCCGCCTCGCCGGGGTTCTTGGGGCGTTCCAGCGTGCCCATCACGTCGTTGCCGAGCCCCAGCAGCAGGGCCCGGGTGGGGCCCCGGCGGGCGTACAGCCACTCCTCGCGGGCGAGCCAGCCGTCCTCCGCCCGGCGCTCGTCCGGGCCCCAGTCCCGCTGGGTGGCCGCCCAGCGCAGGTACGCCCGGTGCAGGTCGGTCGGCGGGTGCCAGGCGCCGGTGTCGCGGCGGACCTGGGCGCGGATCAGGCCGTCCACGGTGAAGAGGGTGAGCTGGGTGTGGTGCGAGACGGTGCCGCGTCTGCCCTGGCCGGGCGCGAGGTCGGTCAGGCCCTCGGGGCCGTGCGCGCTGCGGATCGCGTCCAGGTCCAGCGAGTCGACCGGTGCGCCGAGGGCGTCGCCGATCGCGGCGCCCAGCAGGGTGCCCCGTACGCGGCCCCGGAAGTCCTGCTGTTCCGCACGGCCCCAGACGGCGCCGCTCGTCGCACCCACCCAGACCTCCTCGCGCCACCGTCCGCCCGTACGCCGGTCAGCACTGTAATGGACCCGGAACGGTCCGATCAGGGACCTGATCGGTCTCCGCCGAACCCATACCGGCCAGGAACGGACGCTTCAGCTCCGCCCACACGGTCTTGGCCCCGGCGGGCGCGTCGACCACGCCCCACTGGTGCGCGTACGCGGCGACGATGCGCAACCCCCGCCCGTGGTCGGTCAGTTCGGTCGTCTCCTCCGGCAGCCGCGGCCTCCGTTCACCCCGCGCGTCGGTCACCTCGACACGGAGCGTGCCGTCGTCCCGCCGCAGCAGCTCCAGCCGGAAGTCCCGCCCGCTCACCCGGCCGTGCAGCACGGCGTTGGCCGCCAGCTCGGCCACGACCTGCGTCGCCGCCTCGAACGGCATGCCCCACTCGTCCAGTTGGCGCTCGGTCAGCAACCGGGCGAGCCGGGCACCTCTCCGCGTCGCGGACAACTGGATACGCAGCCGTGATTTCTCATTCATGTCACCCAGCGTGGCCGCCTGTCCCTACTCTGAACAGCGACGACCACGGTACGCAGGGTGACTGTACGGGTGGCCGGAGCAGCGGTACGGCTGGTACGAGGGAAAGGGGCGCCGGTGGAGGACGAGGAGGCCGAGGCCGTACTCAGGGCGGTCGGCCGGCAGATCAAGGCGTGGCGGGAAGCGGCGGGTCTCCGCCAGGTGGAGCTGGGCGCCGCCATCGGGTACGGGGAGGAGATGGTGTCCTCCGTGGAGCGGGGGCGCCGGGTCCCCAAGCCGGACTTCCTGGACCGCACGGACGAGGTCGTGGGGGCGGGCGGCAAGGTGTCCGCGATGAAGGCGGACGTGGAGAGGGCTCGGTATCCGAAGAAGGTCCGGGACCTCGCCAATTTGGAGAGGGACACGACAGAGCTAGGCGCCTATGCCGCCCTCCATGTGCATGGGCTCCTCCAAACTCCCGAGTACGCCCACGCCTTGTACGCCATGCGGCGACCCTCTTACACGGAGGAGGAGATCGAACGCCTCGTGGCCGCGCGCATGGCGCGCAAGTCCGTCTTCGACCGCGTCCCGTTCGCACAGATCACGTTCGTGCAGGAAGAGGCGACGCTTCTTCGACCGATCGGCGGCAAACTGGTCTTGCGGAAGCAACTGGAACACCTCGTCGAGATGGCCAAGTTGCGGCACGTTGAGATCCAGGTGATGCCCACTGCGTGCGAGGAACACGCGGGAATGATGGGCTCGATCCAGGTGCTGAAGCTCCGGGACGGCAAGACGCTTGCGCACACCGAGGGGCAGTTGTACAGCCGCGTGATCAGCGACCCGAGGGAAGCCCAGGTCATGGAGATGCGCTATGGAATGATCCGAACGCAAGCGCTCACGCCCCCGGCGTCACTGGCCCTCATCAAGGAAGTACTGAAATGCGAGACATGAACGGCCTGGAGTGGTTCAAGAGCAGCTACAGCGGCAACGACGGCCCCGAATGCGTGGAAGTCGCCCTCACCCCCGACCACATCCACATCCGGGACTCCAAGACCACCGACGGCGACCAACTGACCGTCTCCACGGACACCTGGACCTCCTTCCTCAGCTACGCAGTGCCCCGCGTCTGAAAGGCGTTCCTCCTCGGCGTGGGTCGGGAAGTATTCGGGTCATGACCATGACCGAATCTGCGGCCCCCGCCGACTCCACCCGCGCCGCCCGGACGGGACTGACGCTCGCCGCCACCGTCCTCACCGGCGTGCTCGCGCTGTACATCGCCCTCGTCGCCGTAGGCAACATCACCGACTTCGGGACGAACCAGCAGTACGTGCGGCACGTCCTGGCGATGGACACCACGTTCAAGGACGACCACCTGATGTGGCGGGCTATCACCAGTACCGCGCTCCAGGACACCGCCTACGTGGCGATCATCGCGTGGGAGACGGCGGCGGCAGCGGTGCTCGTGTGGGGCACCTGGCTGTGGGCCCGGCGGGACAACGCCCGCGCGCGCCGCTTCTCCACGTACGGCCTGCTGATGCTGATCCTGCTCTTCGGCGCCGGCTTCATCGCCATCGGCGGCGAGTGGTTCGCCATGTGGCAGTCCAAGACCTGGAACGGCGTGGACGCGGCGACCCGCGTCTTCCTGCTCAGCGGAGTGGCCCTGATCATCAACCACTTGCCGGCCCGCGACGAGCGGTAGCCGTCCGGCTATTCGACGACCGACACCCTCGTCCCCAGATCCCCGAAGGACCACAGCGCGGCTCCGTCCTCCTTGTGGAGGCGGATGCCGCCGGTCTGGGCTCCGTTCGCGGGTGGAGGCGAGGAGCCGTCGAGGGCGTTGGAGAAGCCTATGTTCACGCCGGAGACGGCCGTGAAGTACATGATGTGCTCCACCGGCACTCCGTCCGAACCGGTCGTGGCTTCGGTCCGCTTGATGACCGAGTACCGGCCCGGCTGCGGGTCCAGCGTCCCCGGCCACACCGTGAACGTCTTCGCGGGCGCCCCCGTCGCGTCCACCAGCCACACCCGGTGTGCCCTCACCGAATACACGATCCGCCGCCCCACCCCCGACGCCTCCGGCAGGGCCGGCGGGCCGGAGGGGGTCGGGGTGATGGAGGGGGTCGGGGAGGCGGAGGCCGTCGGGCGGGTGTGGGCCGCCGGGGCCGTGGGGCGCGGGCCGTGGTCGGCCTGGACGGCGAGGGCGACGACGGCGGCGGTCGCCGCGACCGTCAGTCCGGAGACCCAGGCCCACGAGGGCAGTAGGGCAGCCACGGGTACGCATCTCCTCCGCTGTGGGACCCCCTTCTCAGATCCGGGGTCGGATCATCGTACTCAGTCCACGAGGGGCAGCAGATCCGGCAGGTGCCCGTCCGAGGCGCGGGCCGCCGAGACCCGCTCCTCGGACACCTCGCCGTACAGCGTGGTCCTCGGCTTCGCCGGCCGCCCGGCCGCCTCCGCGACCGCCTCCAGGTCCCGTACGGACTTGTACGAGCCGTACGACGAGCCCGCCATCCGGGAGATCGTCTCCTCCATCAGCGTGCCGCCCAGGTCGTTCGCGCCGGAGCGCAGCATCTCGGCCGCGCCCTCCGTGCCGAGCTTGACCCAGCTCGTCTGGATGTTGGGGATCAGCCCGTGGAGCAGGAGCCTCGCCATCGCCGTCACCGCTCGGTTGTCCCGCATGGAAGGGCCCGGGCGCGCGATACCCGCCAAGTACACCGGCGCGTTGGTGTGGATGAAGGGCAGGGTCACGAACTCCGTGAATCCGCCCGTCCGTTCCTGGATTCCGGCCAGCGTGCGCAGGTGGCCGAGCCAGTGCCGGGGCTGGTCGACATGGCCGTACATCATCGTGGACGAGGAGCGGAGGCCCAGTTCGTGGGCGGTGGTGATGACCTCGGTCCAGGTGGCCGTGGGCAGCTTGCCCTTCGTCAGCACCCAGCGGACCTCGTCGTCCAGGATCTCCGCCGCCGTGCCGGGGATGGAGTCGAGCCCGGCCTCCTTGGCCGCCGTCAGCCACTCCCGGATGGACATGCCCGTACGGGTCGCCCCGTTGACGACCTCCATCGGGGAGAAGGCGTGGACGTGCATGCCGGGCACCCGCTCCTTCACCGCCCGCGCGATGTCGAAGTACGCCGTGCCGGGCAGGTCCGGGTGGATGCCGCCCTGCATGCAGACCTCCACCGCGCCCACCTCCCAGGCCTGCTGGGCCCGGTCCGCTACCTGGTCCAGGGAGAGGGTGTAGGCGTCGGCGTCGGTGCGCCGCTGGGCGAAGGCGCAGAAACGGCAGCCGGTGTAGCAGACGTTGGTGAAGTTGATGTTGCGCGTGACGATGTACGTCACGTCGTCCCCGACCACCGACTTGCGTACGTCGTCAGCCACTTGGCACAGCGCGTCCAGTGCACGACCGTCCGCGTGGAGAAGCGCCAGGGCCTCGGCATCCGTCAGCTTCGTCGGGTCGTCGGCGGCCGTGCGCAGGGCCTCGCGGACGTCGGTGTCGATGCGCTCGGGGACCATGCCGGGGGCGGCGGCCTCGCGCAGCTCGGCCCAGTCGCCGTACACCTCGTCGAAGTCGTCGCGCCGGTCGGAGGTGCGGCCCTCGGTGTCGATGGAGGCGTGCAGGTCGGTGCGTCCGGTGGCGGTGAAGACCTCCTCCGGCTCCTGCCAGGGCAGGCCCTCAGGGAGTACGCCGGGCCGGGCGAGGCCGGTCTCCGGGTCGGCCAGGGCGGCGACGTGCGGGCGCAGCCGGGGGTCCAGCCAGGGTTCACCCCTACGGACGAACTCCGGGTACACGCAGAGCCGTTCCCGCAGCTCGAAGCCCGCCGCACGGGAGCGCTCGGTCAGCTCCTCGATCTGCGGCCAGGGGCGCTCGGGGTTGACGTGGTCGATGGTGAGCGGCGAGACCCCGCCCCAGTCGTCGATCCCGGCGCCGATCAGCCGCTCGTACTCGCTGTCCACGAGGTTGGGCGGGGCCTGGAGGCAGGCGGCCGGGCCCATGATGTGCCGGGCGACGGCGACGGTGGCGATCAGCTCGTCCAGCTCGGCGTCCGGCATGCCGCGCATCGCGGTGTCGGGCTTGGCGCGGAAGTTCTGGATGATCAGCTCCTGGACGCCGTGGTAGGCGCGGGAGACCTTGCGCAGCGCGAACAGGGACTCCGCGCGCTCCTCGTAGGTCTCCCCGATGCCGATCAGCAGGCCGGAGGTGAAGGGGACGGAAGAGCGTCCGGCGTCCTCCAGCACCCGCAGCCTTACGGCGGGTTCCTTGTCCGGGGAGCCGTGGTGCGGGCCGCCCGGCTCGGACCAGAGGCGCTCGGCGGTGGTCTCCAGCATCATGCCCATGCTCGGCGCGACCGGCTTGAGCCGCTGGAAGTCGGTCCAGCTCATGACGCCGGGGTTGAGGTGGGGCAGCAGACCGGTCTCCTCCAGGATGCGGATGGAGATGGCGCGTACGTAGGCGATCGTGTCGTCGTAGCCGTGCGCGTCGAGCCATTCGCGCGCCTCGGGCCAGCGGTCCTCGGGCTTGTCGCCGAGCGTGATGAGGGCTTCCTTGCAGCCGAGCGCGGCACCCTTGCGGGCGATGTCCAGCACCTCGTCCGGCGACATGAACATCCCGTGGCCCGCGCGGCGCAGCTTGCCGGGGACGGTGACGAAGGTGCAGTAGTGGCACTTGTCGCGGCACAGCCGGGTCAGCGGGATGAAGACGCTTTTGGAGTACGTGATGACTCCGGGTCGCCCCGCCGCGTCGAGTCCCGCGTCCCGTACCCGTGCCGCGGAAGCGGTGAGGTCCTCGAGGGCCTCGCCGCGGGCCTGGAGCAGCACCGCCGCCTCGGAGACGTCGAGGGCGACACCGTCACGGGCACGTTTGAGGGCGCGACGCATGGAGTTCTCGGTGGGGCCGGTTCCGGGGGTCGCGGAAGTCGTCATTCCCAGAGCATACGTTCGGCGTGATCCACAGCTACGGGTGCTTTTCGGGCGGGCTCGGCGGTGTCATCACGCGCCGTCACAGCGCCAAGGATGGCACCACGTGACGCCACTCGGTGCCATGTGGTGCCAATAGGGGTTGCCATGGCGCCACAATGGTGCCAAGCTAACGCCATGGACCTCACCCCGTATGTCGACACCCTCCGCCGCGAACTCGCGGTGGCCGCCGAGGCCGGCGGCGAGGAGGCGCGCGAGCTGGCCGAGCGGCTCACCGCCCCCCTGGAGTCGGCGACCCGCCTGACCATGCTCCACGTGCTCTCCGCCGCGATGGACGAGATCACCCGCGAGCTGGCCCCCGGCTCGGTCGACGTACGGCTGCGGGGACTGGACCCCGAGTTCGTGGTCACCGCGTCCCCGGCCGAGTCCGCTCCGGCGGAAGCGGCCGAGGTCGCGCCCCAGCCGGTCCCCGAGGCCGACGAGGGCGGCACGGCCCGCGTCAACCTCCGGCTCCCGGCGCACCTCAAGGCGCGCGCCGAGGAGGCGGCGGGCCGCGAGGGCCTGTCGGTCAACGCCTGGCTGGTACGCGCCGTCTCGGCGGCGGTCGACGGCGGCGGCCGGCCACCGCGCCCGGCGGAGAAGACCCGCACGATCGGCCAGAGCTTCACGGGCTGGGTGCGCTAGCCGCACCCGCGCCACCGCTCCACTTCTCACCCACCTTCACGTCTCCCACCTGCGGAGACGACCTGACGAGCCAAGAGGACGGGACAGCCATGCCTTCTTTCGACACCCCTCAGCCCATCGCGGTCACCGCGCACATCGGCGCCGGTTCCCTCCGCTTCGCCGCGGGCGACCGTACGGACACCGTGGTCGAGGTCGCGCCCCGCGACCCCAAGCGGGACAAGGACGTACGAGCCGCCGAGCAGACCGACGTCGGCTTCGCCTCCGGCGCCCTGACCGTCCGGACGCGGGAGCGGCTGCTCATCGGCCCCTCCGGCCTGGTGGACGTGACGGTCCACCTGCCCGCCGGCTCCTCCGCCGAGGTCACCGGCTCCTGGACCCAGGTGCTCGGCGAGGGCCGCCTCGGCGAGGTCCGGGTGAAGACCTCCACCGGCGATGTCCGCCTGGACGCCACCGGCCCGCTGAAGCTGACCGTGTCGCACGGCTCGGTCACGGTGGACCGGGTCGAGGGCTCCGCCGAGATCACCTCCAGCAGCGGCAACATCCGCGTCGGCACCGTCGACGGCCCGGCCGTGCTGAAGAACACCAACGGCACCACGGTCCTGGCCGCCGTCACCGGCGACCTGCGCGTCAGCGGCGCCAACGGCGGCATCGACATCGGCCGCACCGAGGCGTCCGTCACCGGCACCACGACCAACGGCCCCCTGCGCGTCGCCGAAGTCGCGCGCGGAGAAGTCCAGTTGGAGACGTCCAACGGCTCCATCGAGATCGGCGTCCGCGAGGGCACCGCCGCCTGGCTCGACGTCAGCTCCACCCACGGCCAGGTGCGCAACGCGCTCGCCTCCGCCGGGGCGCCGGAGCACACCGAGGACACCGTCAAGATCCACGCCCGCACCAACTGGGGCAACATCGACATCCTGCGCGCCCGCGCCTGAGCGACCCCCTTCACCTCACTCCCGCCCTCAGGAGGGCCCCATGCCTGCATCTGTCATGCCCACGCCGAGAACAGCCACCGACGACCAGTCCCCCGCCGTCTCCGTCACCGGCCTGCGCAAGTCGTACGGCGACAAGACCGTGCTGGACGGCATCGACCTGAACATCCCCGCCGGGACCGTGTTCGCCCTGCTCGGGCCGAACGGCGCGGGCAAGACCACCACCGTCCAGATCCTCTCCACCCTCGTCGCCCCCGACGGCGGCGAGGCCCGGATCGCGGGCCACGACATCACCACCGCACCGGACGGCGTGCGCTCCGCGATCGGTGTCACCGGCCAGTTCGCCGCGCTGGACGACCTGCTCACCGCCGAGGAGAACCTCCTCCTCATGGCCGACCTGCTCCGCCTCGGCAAGCGCGAAGGCCGGGCCCGGACAAGGGAGTTGCTGGAGCGGTTCGACATCGCGGACGTGGCGGACAAGCGGGCCGCGACCTTCTCCGGCGGCATGCGGCGCCGGCTCGACCTCGCCATGACCCTGGTCGGCGACCCGCAGGTGATCTTCCTGGACGAGCCGACGACCGGGCTCGACCCGCGCAGCCGCCGCACCATGTGGGACACCGTCCGCATGCTGGTCGCGGGCGGCACCACGGTCTTCCTCACCACCCAGTACCTGGAGGAGGCCGACCAGTTGGCCGACCGGATCGCCGTCCTGGACGGCGGCCGGATCGTCGCCGAGGGCACCGCCGACGAGCTGAAGGCCCGCATCCCCGGCGCCCACGTCCGGCTGCGGTTCACCGGCCCCGACGAGTACGAGCGCGCGGCGGCGGCCTTCCCCGGCGCCGCGCGGGACGACGAGAACCTCGCCCTCCGGGTGGCCGGCGACGGCGGCCTGGACGCCCTGCGCGCCCTGCTCGACCGGCTCGACGCGGCCGGGGTGCGGGCGGCCGGGTTCTCCGTCCACACCCCCGACCTGGACGACGTGTTCCTCGCGCTCACCGGCCAGGGCACCACCGGCACCCCGCTCCACGTCAGCGCCGACAACACCGCCAAGGAGACCCAGCGATGAGCACCCTCACCTACGCCGTGCAGGACTCGATGACGATGCTGCGGCGCAACGTCAAGCACGCCGTCCGCTATCCGGCCGTCTCGCTCGGCAGTTCGATGCTGCCGATCCTGATGCTGCTGCTGTTCGTGTACGCCTTCGGCGGCGCGATCGGCGGCGGCATGGGCGGCGGCCGGGACGCCTACCTGGAGTACCTGGTCCCCGGTGTCGTCGTGATGGGCGTGGCGGCGGGGGCCATGTCGACCTCGATCGCGGTCTGTTCGGACATGACCGAGGGCATCATCAACCGCTTCCGGACCATGAACATCACTCGCTCGTCCTTCATGACCGGCCATGTCATCGGCAGCGTCCTCCAGACCATGGTCAGCCTGGTCCTGGTGATCGGGGTGGCGCTGGCCCTCGGGTTCCGGCCGGACGCGAGCCCGCTGGAGTGGCTGGCGGCGGCCGGGTTCCTCGCGGCCATCGCATTCGCGGTGACCTGGCTGTCGGTGGCGCTCGGGCTGATCTCCAAGACGGTGGAGTCCGCCAGCAACAAGCCGCTGCTGGTGCAGTTCCTGCCCTTCCTGGGCTCCGCGTTCGTGCCGGCCCAGTCGATGTCGCCGGGACTGCGCTGGTTCGCCGAGCACCAGCCCTTCACCCCGATGATCGAGACGCTGCGCGGTCTGCTGACCGGCTCGGCGATCGGGAACGACGGCTGGATCTCGCTCGCCTGGTGTGCGGGGATCGCCCTGGTCGGCTACCTCTGGTCCCGCTCGCTGTTCAACAGCACGACCAAGCGCTGAGCGGGAGCCGGAGCCGGGGAAAAACCCGGAGAGTGTAAAAACTCTGTGGAGTCCCCCGCGCCGCCTTGTGATCGGCGTCTCGCACGGCTGACGCAAGTGGCGTGAAGAAGGCAAACTGGCCTAGTCGTCGGACAGCCTAGGGGGCGAACGCATGGACGGTGGGGCGCGGATGCCGGAGCAGCGGGTCTCCGGTTCCGCCGTGCTGCGGTTCGGAGTACTCGGGCCGGTGCGGGCCTGGCGCGGTGAAGCGCCGGTCCCCACCGGCTCTCCGCAGCAACGCGCCTTGCTCGCCGCCCTGTTGCTGCGGGAGGGCCGTACCGCCACGGCGGCCGAACTGATCGACGCGCTCTGGGGGACCGAACCGCCCCCCAGGGCGCTCGCCGCTGTCCGGACCTACGCGTCCCGGCTGCGCAAGGTGCTCGAACCCGGCGTCCTGGTCAGCGAGTCCAGCGGCTACGCCATCCGGACGCTCGCCCCGCTGGACCTCGTCGTCGCCCAGGAACTCGCCGCACAGGCCGAGAAGGCGCGCGGCGCCGGGGAGTTGGGCGAGGCACGCCAGACGCTGAACCGGGCGCTGGCGCTGTGGGACGGCGAGGCCCTGGCGGGCGTGCCCGGCCCGTACGCGGAGGCCCAGCGTGTGCGGCTGGAGGAGTGGCGGCTCCAACTCCTGGAATCCCGCCTGGACATGGACCTGGAACAGGGCAGCCATGCCGAGGCCGTCTCGGAGCTGACCGCGCTGACCGCCGAGCATCCGCTGCGCGAGCGCTTCCGCGAGCTGCTGATGCTGGCCCTGTACCGCAGCGGCCGCCAGGCGGAGGCCCTCGCGGTGTACGCGGACACCCGGCGCCTCCTCGCCGAGGAGCTGGGCGTGGACCCGCGTCCGGGGCTCAGCGACCTCCAGCAGCGCATCCTGCGGGCCGACCCGGCGCTGGCGGAGCCCTCGGCCGCCGCCGAGGAACCTCCGGTGGCCCTGGTCCGTCCCGCCCAACTGCCCGCTTCCGTGCCGGACTTCACCGGCCGGTCGGCGTTCGTGACCGAGCTGAGCGACGTACTGGCCTCGGCCTCGGAGGCGGAGGGCCGGGTGATGGCGGTCTCCGCGCTGGCCGGGATCGGCGGCGTCGGCAAGACCACCCTCGCCGTGCACGTGGCCCACCGGGCCCGCGCCGCCTTCCCCGACGGGCAGCTCTACGTCGACCTCCAGGGGGCGGGCCCGCGCCCGGCGGAGCCCGAGACGGTGCTGGGCTCGTTCCTGCGGGCGCTCGGCACGGCGGACTCGGCGGTGCCGGAGTCGCCGGAGGAGCGGGCCGCGCTGTACCGGTCGGTGCTGGACGGGCGCCGGGTGCTGGTGCTGCTGGACAACGCCAAGGACGCGGCGCAGGTCAGACCGCTGCTGCCCGGCACCGAGGGGTGCGCGGCGCTGGTGACCTCGCGGGTGCGGATGGTCGGGCTCGCCGGGGCGCATCTGGTGGACCTGGACGTGATGTCGCCCGAGGAGGCGCTGTCGCTGTTCACCAAGATCGTGGGCGAGGAGCGGGTCGCGGCGGAGAAGAAGGCCGCGCTGGACGTGGTGGCCGCGTGCGGGTTCCTGCCGCTGGCCATCAGGATCGCCGCCTCCCGGCTCGCCGCCCGCCGCACCTGGACCACCTCGGTGCTCGCGGCCAAGCTGGCGGACGAGCGGCGCCGCCTGGACGAGTTGCAGGCCGGCGACCTCGCGGTGAAGGCCACCTTCGAACTGGGCTACGGCCAGCTCGAACCCGCCCAGGCACGGGCGTTCCGGCTGCTGGGCCTCGCCTACGGCCCCGACCTGTCGCTGGCGGCCGCCGCCGCTCTGCTGGACCTCGGCCCGGAGGACGCCGAGGACCTGCTGGAGTCCCTGGTCGACACCTCCCTGCTGGAGTCGGCCGCCCCCGGCCGCTACCGCTTCCACGACCTCGTACGGCTCTACGCGCGTGCCTGCGCCGAGCGGGACGAGCGCGAGCCCGGCGAGCGGGCCGCCGCCCTCTCCCGGCTGCTGGACTTCTATCTGGCCACGGCCGCGCGGGTGTACGCCATCGAGCGCCCCGGCGACCGGACCGTGGAGCACCTGCACCCCTACGACCACGAGGGGCTGTCCTTCGCCGGGCACCGGGACGCCCTGGACTGGCTGTACGCGGAGGCCGACTGCCTGCTGGCCTGCGTACGGCAGTCGGTGGCCCAGGGCAGCCTGCGGCGGGCGGTGGACCTGCTGATCGTCGCCAAGGACCTCGCCGAATCCGGCGCCAACGCCCACCAGTTCGGGGCGGCGGCCACCACCGTCCGGGACGCCGCCGCCGAGGCCGGGGACGCGCTGGTGGAGGGCCGGGCGCGCACCACACTGGCCCAAGTGCACCTCAACGCCGGGCGGTTCGACGAGGCGGAGGCGGAGGCCGAGCGCGCGGTGGAACTGGCCGGGGCGGCCCAGGACCCGTGGATCGACTGCAACGCGCCCAGTGAGCGCGGGATCGTGGCCGCGTACCGCAGTAGGCACGCCGAGGCCGAGACCTACCTTCAGCGCACCCTGGCCGCCTACCGCGCCGACGGCAACCTGCCGGGCGAGGCGAGCGCGCTGTGCAACCTGTCGCGGGTGCACCTGTCGATGGGGCGGGTGGACAGCGCGGTGGAGCTGGCCGAGTCCGGCGTCGCCGTCTACCGGCATCTGGGCCTCACCGTCCGCCTGGCGAACGGGAGTTACGCGCTCGGGCTCGCGCTGGCCGAGTCGGGGCGCGCGGAGGAGGCGGACGCGCGGCTCAACGAGGCGCTGACCATCTTCCGGGACAGCAGGCAGCGGCTCTGGGAGGGCATGACCCTGTTCCGGCTGGCCGAGGTCCGGCTCGGTGAACGCCCGGCGGCAGCGGCGGCGTTGGCCGAGCAGTCCCTCTCCGTCCTGCTCCACGTGGGCGGCGACTGGCGCCGGGCGGGTGTCCTCACCGTGCTCGGCAAGTCCCTGGACGCGCTGGGCGAGACGGACCGGGCCCGCGCCTGCTGGACGGACGCGCTGAGCGTCTACGACCGGCTGGGCTCGGCGGAGGCGGCCGCCCTGCGGGAACTGCTGTCCCCCGCGCCGGCCGGCTGAGGGCCGCCCCGCCGAAATGCGCGGGACCCGGCGTTCATCGTTCGTTTATCGTGCCCGTGCAGTCTTCTCGCAGCCGATTCGTCGTCACGGGGGCGGGCGGATCGGTAGTGCCGTCGGCCGCCCACGCGGGGGCCGGCTGTGACCGGGTCCGTCCGGAAGCCCTCGGGGGAGCGGCCGGGCGGCCCCGGCCACAACAGCACACCTCAGAGCAACGGAGTACGTCGATGAGCGACGCCAAGAAGTCCGACGAAGTCACCACGCAGGAGAGCCACATCACCGGTGAGGGCGCCACCGCGGCGGCCGCCCCGGAGGTCGCTCCGCAGGAGAGCCACATCACCGGCGAGACGACGGCCAAGGGCGACCTGGACGACGTCACCACGCTGGAGAGCCACATCACCGTCGGCGACCCGCGCTAGGGCGCGTCCGCGAAGTAGCGCCGTCTGCCCGGAGGGCAGGGCTCGCGGCGTCTGGTGCGTGCGATCGCAAGGCGGAGGGTCGTCCTCGTACTGGGCGTACGAGGGCGACCCGACAACGCGGCGAGCGTGCGTGCCAGGCGTCGCGAGCCAGGCGGGACTTTGCGGACACGCCCTAGGCGGGGCGGACGCACGGGGGGCGTGCGCCGGGGGCGGAGCGGAGGGGGAGCCGCCGCGGCGCGCGGGAACACGGAACGGCCGGGTCGGGGGACCCGGCCGTTTCCGCGTTCCCGGGCGCCCCTCAGGCCGTGCGGGCCGTCCCGGTGCCCTTCTCCGCGTCCAGCGCGTACACGCACCGGTCCTTGCTGCACGCGTACACCACGCCGTCCTTGACCACCGGTGAGCCGGTGATCTCGCCGCCGGTGGCGAGCTTCCAGCGCAGCCGGCCGTCGTCGGCCTTCAGGGTGTACAGCAGGTGGTCGGTGGAGCCGAAGTGGATGCGGCCCTCCGCGACCGAGGGGGCGCCCACCACGTCGCCGCCCGCCTGGAAGCGCCACTTGGGCGTGCCGGTGACCGCGTCCAGCGTGTACAGGCCCTTGCCGCTGCCCACGTGCACATGTCCGGCCGCCACCAGCACCGGTTCCACCGAGGAGCGGGCCTCGGTGGCGATGCGCCAGCGGTCGCGGCCGTCGGTGGCGTCCAGGGCGTAGACGGTGCCGAGGTAGTCGGCGAGGTAGACCCCGCCGCCGGTCACCGCCGGGCCCGGCACGAAGGCGGGCGGCGACAGGAACACCGCCGGGGCCTCGAAGTGCCAGCGCACCCGGCCGGTCGACACCTCGACGGCGAGGACCCGGCTGCCCGCGCTGACGTACACATAGCCGTCCGCCGCCGGGGTCACCCGTACCGGCACGCCCCCGCAGGAGGCCGCGTCGCCGATCGGGTAGGACCAGCGCTCGTCGCCGGTGCGGGCCTCCAGGGCGCGCAGCCGGGCGTCCTGCCAGACGTAGACCGTGCCGTCGTGCACGGCGGGGCCGGCCTCGGGGGACTCGAAGTCGGTCTGGCAGCCGGAGATCTCCCACAGCTTGCGCCCGGTCGCCGCCTCCCACGCCTGCACCCCGCCACCGCGCGTGCCGGTGACGACCGTGCCGTGGTCGGCGTGCAGCGAGTACACCCAGGCGTCCGTGGACAGCCGCCACAGGTCGGTGCCCTCGCGGGCGTCCAGCGCGAACAGGGTGGGCCCGTCGGAGGCGTGGATACGGCCGTCCGCGACCGCCATCGACCAGGCCACGTCCCGCGTCTTGAACCGGCGCCGCCCGGTGGCCACGTCCAGGGCGTGCACCTCGAAGGAGGTGACGTAGACGAGGTCCCCGTCGACCGCCGGGGTGCCCCACACGTCGTTGGACATCCGGAACCGCCAGGGCCGCCACCCCGCCGAGGTCTCCGGCAACTGCGCCGGCACCGGGGGTACGGCGGGGTCGGCGCCGTTGACGCCGGGGCGCGGGCGGGACCAGCTCGCCACCAGGCCGGCCTCCGGCGGCGGCGCCTTCACGGCGGCCGCGCGGGCGTCGGCGACGCGCGGTCCGGGCCCGATGGGCACCTCCAGCCCGGCCAGCCGCACCGGCCCGGTGCCGGGCCCGCCGGACGGCGCGGGGGCCGGGGCGGGCGCCGGGACGACCGGGTCGTAGGACGGCGGCGGGGGCACGGCCCGGCGGCCGCCGCTGCGCGGGCCGGGCGGCAGCGGGGCGGGCTTGGCGGGCGGACGGCTGCCCCGGCGGGACTCGATGAGCGCGACGGCCTTCTCCGGCAGCCAGGCGGAGGCGGTGCCGGAGTCGTCCGAGCCGGAGCCGAACAGATGCGGGGCGAGCTGGGCCTGGAGGTCGGCCGGGGAGGGTCGGCCGGGTGCCTCCATCTGCATGCACGCCTCGATCAGCGGGCGCAGCTCGTCGGGCAGCCCGGTGACGTCGGGGCCCTCGCGCAGCAGCATGAACACCGTCTCGACCGGGTTGGCGCCGTGGAAGGGCGGGTGTCCGGTGGCGGCGAAGACCAGGGTGGAGCCGAGCGAGAACACGTCGCTGGCGCCGGTGACGCTGCGGGAGTCCTTGGCCTGCTCGGGCGACATGTAGGCGGGGGTGCCGACCGCGACGTTCGTCATCGTCAGCCGGGTGTTGGACACCCCGGAGGCGATGCCGAAGTCGATGACCCGGGGGCCGTCCTCGACCACCAGCACGTTGGACGGCTTGAGGTCGCGGTGGACCAGGCCGGCGCCGTGGATGGACTGGAGCGCCTCGGCCACGCCCGCCGCGAGCCAGCGCACCGCCTGGGCCGGGAGCGGCCCGCAGTCGTTCACTATCTCCTCGAGCGAGGGCGCGGGCACGTACGCGGTGGCCAGCCAGGGCACCGCCGCGCGCGGGTCGGCGTCGACGACGGCGGCCGTGTAGAAGCCGGACACCGCGCGGGCCGCCTCCACCTCGCGGGTGAAGCGGACCCGGAAGAGCTGGTCCTCGGCCAGCTCCGTGCGGACCGTCTTGATGGCCACCCGCCGCCCCGACGCCGAGCGCGCCAGATAGACCAGCCCCATGCCCCCGGCCCCCAGCCGGCCCAGCACCTCGAACGGCCCGATCCGCCGCGGATCGTGCTGCGTAAGCTGATCCACCACTTGCCTGCCACCTCCCCGTACGAGCCGCGTCTTCCGCCTTTGGACGCGACCGAAGTGCAGCGTCTCACCACCGCACCGCCCTGGCGGCACGCACCCCGATTCTTCCTGGCCGGGCGGCCGGTTGCGAACCCGGTGGCGAATCGGGGTGTCTCGTGCCCTATCCCGTCATTTCACCGCCCCCGCCTCCGTCCCGTCACCGGGTCAGCAGCGCGAAGGACGCCCCTTGATTGTCCGTGACGACCGCCACCCGTCCGTACGACGCGTCGAAGGGCGGCACCTGGACCCGGCCGCCGAGCCGCTTCACGGTGGCGACGGCGGCGTCCAGGTCACCGACGCGGAAGTGCACCAGGAAGTGCGCGGGCATCTCGGCCGGGAAGACGTCGGTGATCAGGGCGCGGCCGAAGTCGGGGTCGGCACCGGAGCCGAAGAGGGCCTCGTGGAAGAGGTCGCCGTAGAAGGTGTTCGCGGCGACGGGGTCGGGGGTGTACAGCTCGGTCCACACGAAGGCGCCCGGCTCGCGGCGCCGCCCGAAGCCCCGGTGGCCGTCGGACTGCCACAGCCCGAACACCGCGCCCTCGGGGTCGGTGACCAGGGCGGCGGCGCCGAGGTCGGCCACCGCGAAGGGGCCGGAGATCAGGCGGCCCCCGGCCTCGGTGATCCTGGCGGTCAGGGCGCGGGCGTCCGGGGTGGCGAAGTACACCGTCCAGACGGTGGGCATCCGGCCGTCGGTCTTGGGCGCGAGGGAGGCGACCGGTTCGCCGTCCAGCCGGGCCCAGACGGAGGCGCCGGGGGCGTCCTCGCCGTCGAAGGTCCACCCGAACAGCTCGCCGTAGAACCGCTTGCCCGCCTCGACGTCGGGGAGCTGGGCGTCCGCCCAGCAGGGGGTGCCCTCTCCGAACATCGATGCGCTGTTTTCGGCCATGTCGTCAAAGTAACCGGGACCCGCGCACCCCGCAGGACCAGGGAAAGCTTGCCTCCTCCGGGGTCGCACCCCATTTGCAGTCGGCCGAATCGCGCTCCTGCCCCCCGTCGGTAAGCTGACGGCATGACAGGACAAGTGCGTACCGTCGACGGCCGGGTGGCCGGCCGGCGTGGGCAGGCGACCCGGCAGAAGCTGCTCGACTGCCTCAGCGAGATGCTCAGCTCCTCCCCGTACCGAGATGTCAAGGTCATCGATGTCGCGCGGAAGGCGGGCACCTCGCCCGCGACCTTCTACCAGTACTTCCCGGACGTCGAGGGTGCCGTCCTGGAGATCGCCGACTCGATGGCCGCCGAGAGCGCCGAACTGACCGAGCTGCTCGCGGGCCGGACCTGGACCGGCAAGGCGGGGTGGCAGACCGCGCAGGACCTGGTGGACGGCTTCCTCGACTTCTACCGGCGCCACGACGCGATCCTGCGCGTGGTCGACCTGGCGGCGGCCGAGGGCGACAAGCGGTTCAACAAGCTGCGGATGAGGATCCTGAACGCGGTGAACGGTTCCCTCACCGA
Source organism: Streptomyces sp. NPDC018263 (assembly GCF_055562575.1). NCBI lineage: Bacteria > Bacillati > Actinomycetota > Actinomycetes > Kitasatosporales > Streptomycetaceae > Streptomyces > Streptomyces sp. NPDC018263. The sequence goes on along the minus strand of NZ_JBVHFA010000005.1, from coordinate 298,046 downwards.
GGCGGTCACCGAGCTGAAGGCCAAGGGCCGGGTGGACAAGGACGTGAACCCGGCGGCGATCGCCGGTTCCCTCGTCACCATGCTCGCCTCGGTCGCGGCCCACCAGAAGGGCTTCACCGCCTGGGGCGTGAAGCAGGCCGAGATCAAGCCGAACCTGGCGCTGCTGATCTACCTGGGAGTGACCGGCAAGAAGCCCACGAAGTAGCGACCGGCACCCGCACCGGCCCCAAGTCCTGTCTGGCAGGCGGTGGTCCACCTCGGCGTGGACCACCGCCTGTCGCCGTGTCCGGGGAGGGACGCGGCGGCGGATACTCGGCCCCATGGCACACGAGGCATCCGAAACCCCCGGCGAACTCGACGGACTGCTGCGCTCTCTGAAGGTCTGGTCCCCGGACACCACCGAGCTGCGACCCTTCGACCCGGACACCGCTCCCCCGACCCCGCTGCCCCTGTTCACCGCCTGGCTGCGCGAGGCGGCGCGCGCGGGCCAGCCTGAGCCGCACACCATGTCGCTGGCGACGGCGGACGCGGAGGGCCGGCCGGACGTACGGATCGTGATGCTGCACGGCGCCGACGCCGACGGCTGGACCTTCGGCACCCACTCCACCAGCCGCAAGGGCCGCGACCTGAGCGCCAACCCCTACGCGGCCCTCGCCTTCTACTGGCCGGCGCTGGGCCGCCAGGTCCGCGTCCGGGGCCCGGTGTCGGCCGCTCCCGCCGAGGACGCCCAGGCAGACCTCCGGGCCCGCTCCACCGGCGCCCTGGCCGCCGCGCTCACCGGCCGGCAGAGCGAGGACCTGGACTCGCTGGAGGAGCTGCGCCGGGCGTCCGAGGACGCCTGGTCGCAGGCCGGCGAGAACCCCGCGACCCCGGCCCCCACCTGGACCCTCTACCGCCTCCACCCCCGCTCGGTGGAGTTCTTCCAGGGCGACCCCGACCGCCGCCACGTCCGCCTGGAGTACCGGCGCACGGAGTTCGGCTGGGAGCGGCGGCTGCTGTGGCCGTGAGGGACGTCAGCGGGCCGTGAAGGTCCAGGTGGCGAAGTCCGCGACGGGCCGGTAGCCGAGCCGCTGGTAGAGCCGGTTGGAGACCGGGTTGGCCAGGTCGGTGAAGAGCAGCACCTCGGCACCCGTGGCCGCCGCCCGCCCGCTCACCTCGGCGGTGACGGCGCCCGCGTAGCCGTGGCCGCGCAGGGCGGCCGGGGTGTAGACGGGGGCCACCCGGATCTGCCCGGCGCTCTCGGGCAGGTTCCCGGCGAGGGAGACGGGGGTGCCGTCCGGGGTCTCCCAGAGGGTGGCGCCGCCGTGCGCCAGGCGGGAGTCGACCCACTGGGCGGGGTCCTGGCGGATGCGGCCGCCGGTGTCCGCCGCGAACTCCACGTACCAGCGCGCCAGGAGCTCCCGGTCGGCCGCGTCCGCCACCCGGGCACGGCCGGGCGGGGTGCGGTCGGGCGGGATCAGCTCGGCCAGCCGGTAGAGCCGCTGGCGCACGGACTCCTCGGCGGACCCGCCGGTGCGCCGCTGCCAGGCGGTGGCGAAGGCGGCCGCGGTCTCCCGCTCGGCCCAGACGCCGGGGATCTGGTGGCCCGCCTCCGCGAGGCGGGCGGCCAGCGCCGCCGCCTCCTCCGGACCGAGCGGGGTGAGCTGGACCGGGTGGGGCGGGGTGTGCAGCAGGGTCGCCCGGACGGACCCGTCCGTCTCACGCAGCACGCCGAAGCGGGGCGGCTCGGTGCCGTGGGCGTACGGACCGCGCGTGCACAGCGCCTCGGAGACCGTGAGGGTGACGGTGTGCAGGGCCGGCCGGGAGCGCAGGAAGTCTCCCGCGCTGTCCAGGAATTCGCCGAGGTCGTGGGTCAACTGCCAGTCACTGAGCCGCATGTGCCCATCCTGGGCCCCTGACTTCCCCTCAGTCGTGGCGATTTCCTTCACGGTGCGGGTGTTCCGGTGCGTTCTGTCCCCATGCCGTACACAGCCGTGATCAATCCGCAACCGATTCCGGTCTTGACCGAGACCCATCAATCGGGTGGGTGAATACGCTCGCGCTATGGCCGACTCGCGTCCCTCGTTCACTGACCTCTCCGCGACCCCCGCCGACCGTCCCGTCTATGTCGTCGGGGCGGGTCCGGGCGGTCTCGCGGTCGCGTACGCGCTGCGGGCGCGCGGGGTGCGGGCGGTGGTGCTGGAGAAGAGCGACCGGGTGGGCGCGTCCTGGCGGCGGCACTACGACCGGCTCCGGCTGCACACCACCCGGCGGCTGTCGGCGCTGCCGGGCCTGGCGATACCGCGCCGGTTCGGGCGCTGGGTGGCCAGGGACGACGTGGTCCGGTACCTGGAGAAGTACGCGGAGCACCATGAGCTGGAGATCGTCACCGGCGTCGAGGTGTTCCGGGTGGAGAAGGCGGCGGACGGCGCGGGCTGGCTGCTGCACGCCTCGGGCGGGCGCGAGCTGACCGGCGCCGCCGTGGTGGTCGCCACCGGCCACAACCACACCCCTCGCATGCCGGAGTGGCCCGGCGCGGACGGCTACGAGGGCGAGCTGCTGCACGCCTCGTCGTACCGGAACCCGAAGCCGTACGAGGGCCGGGACGTGCTGGTGGTCGGGGTCGGCAACACCGGTGCGGAGATCGCCGTGGACCTGGTGGCGGGCGGTGCCTCGCGGGTGCGGCTGGCGGTGCGGACGGCGCCGCACATCGTGCGCCGCTCCACGGCCGGCTGGGCGGCCCAGTACACCGGGATCATGGTGCGGCGGCTGCCGGTGCGGCTGGTGGACCGGCTCGCCCGGCCCCTGGCCCGCGTCAGCACCCCGGACCTCTCCGCGCACGGGCTGCCGCGTCCGGAGGCCGGTCTGTACAGCAGGGTCCGGCAGGGCGCGATCCCCGTGCAGGACGTCGGCCTGATCGACGCGGTGCGCACCGGCAAGGTGGAGATCGTGGCCGCCGTCGAGGGGTTCGAGGACGGCAAGGTGGCCCTCGCCGACGGCACCCGGATCGCGCCGGACGCGGTGATCGCGGCGACCGGGTACAGCCGGGGTCTGGACTCCCTGGTGGGGCACCTCGGCGTGCTGGACGAGCGCGGGCGGCCCACCGTCCACGGCGCCCGCACCCCCAAGGACGCCCCCGGCCTGTACTTCACCGGCTTCACCAACCCCATCAGCGGCATGTTCCGCGAGCTGGCGATCGACGCGGAGAAGATCGCCAAGTCGGTCGCCCGGCGCCTGCGTTAGGGCCTTTCGTTCGGATCAGGCCGGATCAGGGGCCGGGGCACGCGAGCCCGGCCTGATCCGGACGAGAGGCCCTAAGCCACGGCCGGCACCGCGGGCCGGCGCCGGATCACCAGCGACATCAGCGCCGCCGCCGCGCACAGCGACCCGGACGCGTACCAGACCATGTCGTACGTGCCGAAGACGTCGCGGGCGAAGCCGCCGAGCCAGGCGACCACGGCCGCGCCGATCTGGTGCGAGGCCAGCACCCAGCCGAAGACGATCGCGCTGTCGTCCCCGAACCGCTCCCGGCACAGCGCCAGGGTGGGCGGGACGGTGGCGACCCAGTCCAGGCCGTAGAAGACGATGAAGAACACCATCGGGACCTGGACGGCCGGTCCCAGCAGCATCGGCAGGAACAGCAGCGAGATGCCGCGCAGCGCGTAGTACACGGCCAGCAGCCGCCGGGAGTCGAAACGGTCGGTGAACCAGCCGGAGGCGATGGTGCCGAGCACGTCGAACACCCCGATCACCGCGAGCAGCGAGGCCGCCGCCGGTACCGGCATCCCGTGGTCGTGGGCGGCGGGCACGAAGTGGGTCTGGATCAGCCCGTTGGTGGACGCCCCGCAGATGGCGAAGCTGCCCGCGAGCAGCCAGAACTGGCCCGTGCGCACGGCGGAGGCCAGCACGGTGAGCGCCCGGCGCGCGGCCCCGGTCACCGGCGGCGGCTTGGGCACGAACTCCGTGGCGCCGTACGGCTTCAGGCCCACGTCGGCCGGGTGGTCGCGCAGCAGCAGCCAGACGAACGGGACGACGGCGAGCGCGGCCAGCGCGACCGTGACGGCGGCCGGACGCCAGTGGTGGTGCTCCACGATCCAGGACAGCAACGGCAGGAAGATGAGCTGCCCGGAGGCGGACGCGGCGGTCAGGATGCCGCTGACCAGTCCGCCCCGCGAGGTGAACCAGCGCCCGGTGACGGTCGCGGCGAACGCCAGCGCCATCGACCCCGAGCCCAGCCCGACGAACAGGCCCCAGCAGACCATCAGTTGCCAGGGCTCCGTCATCCACACGGTGAGCCCGGCGCCGAGCGCTATCACGGTCAGCGCGACGGCGACGACCCGGCGGATGCCGAAGCGGTCCATCAGCGCGGCGGCGAACGGCGCGGTGAGTCCGTAGAGCGCGAGGTTGACGGAGACGGCCGCGCCGATGGTGCCGCGCGACCAGCCGAACTCCTCGTGCAGCGGGTCGATCAGCAGTCCGGGCAGGGAGCGGAAGGCGGCCGCGCCGATGATCGTGACGAAGGTGACGGCGGCGACGAACCAGGCGCGGTGCACACGCCGGCGGCGCGGTGCGTCCTGGACGGGGGCGGGAGCGGGACGGGTCTGAGTCACACGCACCAGAGTCCCGGCACCGGTCGGGCACAACGAGTGGCCCGAAGGACAGTGTTCGCTAGGATCGGGCCATGACCGCTGAGATCCCGCCGGTGGACGGCGCGTTCCGCCCGCACCGCGTCGCCGTCCTCGCCCTGGACGGCCTCATCCCCTTCGAACTCGGCATCCCGCACCGCATCTTCGGCCGCCCGGCCGACGCGCAGGGCCGCCCGCTGTACGAGGTGGTGACCTGCTCCGTCCGCCCGCCCGGCCCGGTCGAGACCAGCGCCGACTTCGCGGTGCACGTACCGCACGGACCGGAGGCGCTGGCGACGGCGGACACGGTGATCGTCCCGGCGTCCTACGAACTCGGCCCGGTCTTCGAGGAGGGCCGGCTCACCCCCGAACTCGCCTCCGCCCTGGCCCGCGTCCGCCCCGGCACCCGCTTCGCCTCGATCTGCGTCGGGGTGTACGTCCTCGCCGCCGCCGGACTGCTCGACGGGCGCCCGGCGACCACCCACTGGGCCGACGCGGACCGGTTCCAGGAGCTGTTCCCCAAGGTCCGGGTGGACGCCGACGTGCTGTTCATCGACGACGGCGACGTACTCACCTCGGCCGGGGTCGCGGCCGGGATCGACCTGTGCCTGCACATGGTGCGCCGCGACCACGGCACGGCGGTCGCCAACGACGTGGCCCGCCGCATGGTCGTACCCCCGCACCGCGACGGCGGCCAGGCGCAGTACATCCACCGCCCGCTGCCCGAGCCGCAGTTGGCCAGCACCACGGCCGCCCGCGCCTGGGCGCTCGGCCGGCTGCACGAACCGCTCCAACTGCGGGACCTGGCCGAGCGGGAGGCGATGTCGGTACGGACCTTCACCCGGCGCTTCCGCGAGGAGGTCGGGGTGAGTCCGGGGCAGTGGCTCACCGCACAACGGGTCGAGCTGGCGCGGCAGTTGCTGGAGTCGACGGACCTCTCCGTGGACCAGGTGGCGCGGGACGCGGGGTTCGGCACGGCGCAGTCGATGCGCCAGCACCTCCAGCAGGCGCTGGGCGTGACGCCGACCGCCTACCGGCGCACCTTCCGCGCGGGCGCGGCCGCCGGGGCGGGGTGAGCGCGGGTGGCGGACCGGCCGGCGGCGCGTCCCCCCTTGCCCCCGTCACCACCGGCCGGTGCGACCCACACTCGACGAGGACTCACCCCCGCATGCCCTCGCCGTCCCCTCGCGGCGAATCGCCGTCCCCAAGCCTCCGCAACGCGCGTACCACCCGTCAACACCGGTACGGCGATTCATGCCCTATGCCCACTTCACGCCGGGCGCGCACGGAAGCACACCCGGCGCACGCCCCCCTGAAGACGCGCGAACTTGGCTAGAAGGCTTCGAAGAGAAGATCCTCGTAGGCGGCCGGCTGGACCCCGTACGCCGGGGCCGCGCCCTCGGGGGGCTGGGAACAGCGGTCCAGTTCGCACCAGATACTCTTGCCCGCACCCTCGGGGCTCCAGCCCCAGCGGTCGGCGAGACAGTCGACGAGGGCGAGACCCCGGCCGCCGGTGGCCTCGCGCCCGGCGCAGCGCGGCACGGGCGCGCGCGAGCTGGCGTCGGCCACCTCCAGCCGTACCGTCACCGAAGCCGCCGGCTCCGCCCCGGCGGGCGTCACGGGCGGCGGGCCGCCGGGCAGCGACAGCCGCAGCAGCGCCGGGCGGCCGGTGTGCACCACCGCGTTGGTCACCAGCTCGGAGACGAGCAGGACCAGCGTCTCGGCCAGCGGCTCGTCGGCCGCTATGCCCAGCCCGGCGAGCCGCGACCGGGCCCACTTCCTCGCCCGCCCCACCTCTTCGGGGTCGGGCCGGATCTCCAGCGTCACTTGAAGCACCTGCACCGCTCACACCATCCGAACCGGCGGACACATGACCGCACGACGACCCGCCGCCGCGGCGCGAACCGCGACGAACCGCACGACGAGGGCCACGATCGTAGCCATTTTCTGCATGGCCAGAACAACGGCCAGAGCAAGCGTTACGGAACGTGATTCCCTTACGAGACAGCATGGTTGACGTACAGTCACCCCAACAAGCGCTTCGGGCATATTCCCGCGCGAAGGAGTACTCGTGCGGCATACTGTGCGACGCACACGCCGGGGAGTCGAACAGGCGGCGCGCGGGGCCCCACCGGTGGCACTCGCGGTCGCGGTCACTCGCATTCGACCCAAGGTACCCGAGCGGTCGTCCGACTCCGGGCCGTGACGAGTCACCGTCGGAGTACGGGAATCATCTCCACGCTGCGTGACCCATTTTCGCCACGATCCGCGACATCGAAGGCCATGGATCGTGGCACCGAGGCCGTTCACCTCGGCGGTGCCGGCACTCAGGCGGACAGCGATCCCGCTTCGTCGGCGGTGGCGGCCTCGACGTCCGGGCGCACGTCGAAGAGGCGGCGCACCCCGAGCGCGCCGAGGACCCGGTTCACGTGCGAGCCGTCCTCCGCGCCCCGGTCGGGCAGGATCAGGCGCAGCCTGCCCTGGCAGGAGCGGATCAGCCGGCGGGCCGCGATGAGCACACCGACCCCGCTGGAGTCGCAGAAGAAGACCTCGGAGAGATCGAGGACCAGGCTGTGGTTCCCCTCGGCGACCACGTCGTGCACCCGCTGCCGCAGCACGGGCGAGGTCACCAGGTCCAGTTCGCCGGCCACCCGGAGCACGGCCCACTCGCCCCGTTCGGTGCCGGTCACTTCGAAAGCCACGGCCACACCTCTCCGCTCGGCGGATCTTGTGGAACCACCCGGAAACGGAAGCAGTTCCTTCGGTTCTTTCCGCGCGGCTGCCCAGCGGCCGTTTCCCTGAAACACGGAACCGCAAACCGCGGAGGGATCGACAGAGGGCTTGTTTCGGTCACTGTCGATCGGATTCGATCGTACTTCGATCGGAGATGGGGCCGAGATAAGTGAAGACGGTGTGAAGAGACCCCTATCACCTGCGACGCTGCCAGGGGCGCGCATTGACACAAAGGGGCGTGCACCGTCGGACGTGGGGACTACATTCGAGGGGACGCCGGGCACATCCTGGACACGGCGAGGGGAGGAATCGCATGCCTGCCAAGGACCTGCCGCCCCGCTGGGACCGCGCGATGCAGCAGCGGCTCGCACGCGGGGAGGCCGCCGCCCTGGGCGAGCTGTACGACCGGTTCGCCTCCCTGGTGCAGGGCCTGGCGCACCGCGTGCTGAGCGACGACACGGCGGCGGCGGCCGTCACCCGCGACGTCTTCGCGCACGTCTGGGAGCACCCCGACACCTACGACCACCGGCAGGGCCCGCTGCGCACCTGGATCGCCGCGACGACCCAGCGGCTCGCCGTGCAGAAGCTGCGCGAGACCGAGACGGCCGCGCTCGGCGGGGATTCGCCGGAGGAGCTGGCCGCCCTGGAGAGCCGAGTGCGGCACGCCTCGGTCGCCGCCCGCGCCGACTACATCGCCCACTCGATGCCGCATCCGCTGCGGGCCGCGCTGGAGCTGGCCTACTTCCAGCGGCGGGACTACCGCCAGGCCGCCGCCGACCTCGGCGTCACCGAGGACGAGGCCCGCCGCCGGCTCCGCCTCGGCCTGCAACTGCTCGCCACCGCCCACGACACCGGGGCGCCGCCGGAACTCGGGGGTGCGCGATGACCGGCCCGCACCACTTCGGGCCGCCGGAGGAACGTACGGACGACACGGCCGCGCGCGTGCCCCTGCCCCGCTCCCCCGCCGGGACCGAGCGGCTCGACCTCCCGCACGAGGTGCTGCGCTCCCTGCTCGGCGCCTGGGCGCTGGCCGCCTGTTCGGCGGCGGAGACGGACGCGGTGGAGGAGCACCTCGGCGAGTGCGGGGCCTGCGCGGACGAGGCACGACGCCTGCGCGAGGCGGTCGGCCTGCTGCACCGCCCGGAGAGCCTGGAGGTGGACCCCACCCTGCGCAACCGGGTACTGGAGAACTGCCTGCGCCGCCGCCCACCGCGCATCCCGGTCCCCGAGTGGGCGGCCTCGTACGACGCGGAGACCGCCCGGCTCGACGCGCTGCTGCGGGACTTCGGCGACGCCGAGTGGCACACGCCGGTCCGGCTGCGCTGGTTCGAGTCGGGCGTGCCCGCGACCCGCCGTACGACGGTCGCCGGGGTGATCGCGCATCTGCTGTCGGTCGACGGCATGGTGGCGACCGCGCTCGGCCTTCAGGACCCGCTGACCGACGCCATCGCCAAGGCCGGGCCGGACGTACGCGGCGCGGCGGGGCCCGCCGGCCGGACCGAGGCGTTCTGGCGCGCCTCGCACTTCCCGCAGACCCGCGCGGTACGCGCCCGTTGGCGGGACCAGAGCCACCAACTGCTGCGCACGGTGTCCTTCACCGGCGGCACGGGCGGCTTCCCGGTGGGCTACGGCGACTTCACGCTGCCGCTGCGGGACGCGATGGTGGACCGCGCCTTCGAGTGCTGGGTGCACGCGGAGGACATCGCCAAGGCGGTCGACTACCCCTACGAGCCGCCCGCCCCACGGCACTTGAGCCGCATGATCGAACTCGCGGCCCGCATGCTCCCGTCCGCGGTCGCCGCCCACCGGGGCGCGTCCCCGGCGGCCACCCCCGGCCGCAGCCTCCGCCTGGAGATCGAGGGCGCGGCCGGCGGCCAATGGCTGATCCCCCTGGACTCCCCTTCGGACCCCATCCCCGAACACGAGGTGGCCCACGTCGCCCTGGACGGAGTCGAATTCTGCCGCCTGGCGGCAGGCCACCTGACCCCGGAGGAAACGACGGCGGGCCAGAGGGGCGACAGGGAAGCGATCAGGGACGTCCTGACGGCGACAGCGTCACTGAGCCGGATGTAAGAGGAGGCCGGGGGCGCGGGGAACTGCGCGACAAGGCACGACGCACCCGCACCCGCCCACTCAGCTAGGCAAAAACGACGGTCCGGCGCCCATTGAGAAGAATCCTCCGCTCGGCATGCCACTTGACGGCCCGAGCCAACGCCTGACACTCCACATCCCGGCCGATGGCCACAAGCTGATCCGGCCGCAACTCATGCCCCACCCGCTCGACCTCCTGCTCGATGATCGGCCCCTCATCGAGATCCGCGGTCACATAATGCGCGGTCGCCCCGATGAGCTTGACCCCCCGCTCATGAGCCTGGTGATACGGCTTCGCGCCCTTGAAGCTCGGCAGGAACGAGTGGTGGATGTTGATGATCCGCCCGCTGAGCGCCTTGCAGAGATCGTCCGACAGCACCTGCATGTACCGCGCGAGAACCACCAGTTCGACCCCCTCCTCCCGCACCAGTTCCAGCAGCCGCGCCTCCGCCTGCGCCTTGGTGTCCCGCGTCACCGGGATGTGGTGGAAGGGGATGTTGTACGACCCCACCAGTTCTTCGAAGTCCGTGTGGTTGGACACCACGGCCGCGATCTCCACCGGCAGCGCCCCGATGCTGGCCCGGAACAGCAGATCGTTCAGGCAGTGCCCGAACTTGCTGACCATCAGCACGATCCGCATCTTCTGGTCGCCCCGGCTGATCTGCCAGTCCATGTGGAAGGAGTCACCGATCGCCGCGAAGCTCGCCCGCAGCTTCTCCAGCGTGACGGGGGCGTCGGCCGAGAAGTGGACGCGCATGAAGAACAGACCCGTGTCGTGGTCGCCGAACTGCTGACTGTCCTCGATGTTGCAGCCGGTCATGAAGAGGTAGCTCGACACGGCGTGCACGATGCCCTTTTTGTCCGGGCAGGAAAGAGTGAGGACGTACTGGTCCGCCGGGGTGTCGGCCTCGGCGGCGGCTCGGCTGGGCTGCTCGTTCATGCACTACACGATCTCACGCCGGGCAGCCCGGCCGGGGTCCGTGTCCGTCAGGCGGACGTCAGGCGGACGTCACACGGCCGTCGTCAGAGCGCGCAGCGCCTCCAGGCTGCGCGGGGCCGCCGCCGGGTCGTCGCCGTCGCCGGCGGCGAGACGCAGATGGGCGTCCTGGGCCGCCCGTACCGCCTCCGGCCACTGCGGGTGCTCCAGGTAGACGGCGACCGGGGCGTCCGGGCCGACCTGGTGCATGATCCGCAGCACCCGCAGCACGGCGGTGTCCACCAGCGCCGCCTCCTGGGAGTCCCGGAAGATGGTGCCGACGTATTTCTCCGCCGACCAGTTGTCCAGCCAGGTGTCCTCCACCAGCCGGTAGACCGCGTCGGTGACGTCCCCGTACCCCTCCACGCCCGCGAGCCAGACGTCGCGCTGGAAGGCCGGGTCGGAGAGCATGTGCAGCGCGGAGCGCACGTTGCTGCGCCAGCGCCACCACGGCATGTCGTTGAGCGGCATGCCACCCATGGTGGAGGAGCGGCGGCCGCGACGGGAAGAGTTCTCCGAACCTTGCACGGTCATCGATCGTACGTTCCCCACAATACGAGCCACATCCGCCCCCGCTGTTCACCCTCGTGTCACCCATGGTCGACCCGGTGTCACTCGGCGGTTGGCGATGTGCGGGAATCGTGGCGGCCCATGACCGGCAGGCGACGCACTCCCGACAGCTTCCCCTCCTCCCCCCGGCCGCGGCGGGCCGCCCGGTACGCGGGCGCGCTGGCCGCCTGTGCCGTGCTGACGGCCGGCTGCGGGACCGTGCCCGGCACGGGCGGCGCCGCCGGGGACGGCACGGTGCGGGTGATGACCTGGGCCCCGCAGAACACCGGCGCCACCAACAAGCCCGGCATGCCCGCGATGGCCCGCGCCTACGCGAAGTGGGTCAACAAGCACGGCGGGGTCGGCGGCCGCACCCTCACCGTGCTGACCTGCAACGAGCGCAACGACAGCGTGGGCGCCGCCAAGTGCGCCCGGCGCGCGGCGGCGGAGAAGGTGGTCGCGGTCGTCGGCTCCTACAGCCAGTTCGGGGACTCCTTCCTCGCCCCGCTGGAGAGCGCGGGCATCCCCTATATCGGCGGCTACGGCGTCACCAGCGACGAGTTCACCGGCCCGTACTCCTACCCGGTCAACGGCGGCCAGCCCGCGCTGCTCGCCGGGCTCGGGCAGGCGCTCGCGGCGGGGTGCGGCCCGGTCGCGCTGGTCCGGCCGGACAGCATCGCCGGGGACGAACTGCCCGCGCTGCTCAACTCGGGCCTGAAGGCGGGCGGCCACCCGGCGGCCACCGACCAGCTCGCCGCCGAGGACGCCACCGAGTACGGGGCGGAGGCCGAGCGGGCGCTGCGCGGGGCCACCGCCGACCCGGCGCGCAAGGGGTGCGTGGTGCCCGCGCTCGGGGACCGCACCGACACCTTCATGGACTCCTTCCGCCGCGCCCGCGCCGACCACGCCCCGGTGCGCACGGCGACCGTGCTGGGCAGCGTCGACCAGACCGAGATCAACGCGACCGGCGGCGCCTCGGGCCCGTACGAGGGGGCGTACATCACCGGCTGGTACCCGGTGGCGTCCGATCCGCGGTGGAACCCGATGAAGCAGGTGATCAACGAGGAGGCGTTCGGCGACAACAGCATCGACCCGGCCGACGCCGGGGTGCAGACCACCTGGATCGCCTACACGGTGCTGCGGGCCGTGCTGGAGCACATCGGCGACGGCGACGTGACCCCGGACGCGGTGCGCCACACCCTCGACGGCGGGCTGAAGGTTTCCACCGGCGGGCTGACCCCGACCCTGCGCTGGCCGGACGAGACCCGGCTCGCCGCGGTCGGCTTCCCGCGCCTGGTCAACGCCGACGTCACCCTCCAGGTGGTCCGGGAGGGGAAGCTGACCGCCGTCCGGCCGGGGGGCACGGGGGCCGCCTCGGACGGCGACATGACGCGGACGCTGGAGAGCGCGGACGTGGGCTGAGCCCCCGCCCGCCGAGGCCCCGCCCGCCGAGTTGCCGCCCGCCGAGTCCCCGCCCGCGCCGGGACCTCAGAGCTGGGTCGGCTGGCGGCTGGTGAGCCCGTACTTGGTGGCGATGGCGTTCCAGAGCTGGGCCGCCTTCGCCTTCTGGGCGCTGGCGGTGCCGCTCTGGGCGTTGCCGGCCTGGCTGTGGTTGGTCGAGCGGGCGTGGCCCTTGACGCAGACCTTCTTGCTCTTGGCCTGCCGCGCCCAGACCGCGTAGTGGTTGTCGGCGGCGGCCGACGCCTGCCAGGCGGCGGTGAGGGCCGCGTTCAGCTCGGCGTTGTTCGGCAGCTTGTCCACGGACAGCTTGCCGAGCCGGGTGACCAGGTCGGCGCGCTGTTTGGCGGCGCCGCGCAGGTCGGCGGCGGCCTGGTCGAGGTCCTTGCACTGCTTGATGCGCTCGACCGACTGGATCACGGTGGAGCGGCTGCTGCCGCTGTCGGCGAGGAGCCTGTCCAGTTCGACGGCCTGCGGCTGGGCCGGGTCGGCGGCCGACGCGGACGGCGAGGGCTGCTCGCTCGCCGGGGTGGAGGAGGCGACCGGCCGGTTGTCGTCGCCGTCGTCACCGCCGCCGCTGAGCAGGGCGCCCGCGCCGATACCGAGGACGACGATGCCGACGCCGACGGCCGCGATCAGCGGCACCCGCGAGCCGGTACGGCCGCCGCCGCGCCGTCCGCCGTCGTCGTGGTCCATCGGCGGCCGGTAGGCGGGCTGGGCCGAGACCATGGGCGCCGGCGGACGCGGCTCCGGGGCCGGGACGCGGGGCATCTGCTGGGTCGAGCCCTGGGCGGCGTCGGCGCCGTACTGGGTGCCCCGGAAGAGGTTGTCGAACTCGGCGGGCGGCTGCCGGTCGGCGCCGTCGGCACCGGCCTGGTAGGGCGGGATGTACTGGGTGGCCGCCTCGTCCGCCGGCTGCTGCGGGTAGCCCTGGCGGCCGTCGTTCCCGGTGGCCTCGGGCGGCAGCGCGCCCGACGCCACCGGGGGTATGTACTGGGTCGCGGCCTGGTCGGCACCGCCCGACGGGACCGGCGGAAGGTACTGGGTCGCACCCTCGGGCCCCTGGCCGGCGCCGGGACCCACGGGCGGCATGAACTGCGTGGCCGCCTCGTCCATCGGCGGCAGCGGCGCGGCCTGCTGGGGGTAGCCGTGGTCGTACCCCTGGTGCTGCTGGGGGTAGGGCTGTGCGCCGCCGTAGCCCTGCGCGTCGTACGCGGGGCCCTCGGGCGGCATCGGGCCGGGGCCGGACGGCTGCTCCGGGGCCTGCCACTCGTGGGCGGCGGCCGGGGGCCAGCCCTGGCCCTGCTGGTGCTGGCCCTGCTGGTGCTGCTGGCCTTGCTGGTCCTGGCCGGGGCCCCAGGAGCCGCCCCAGGGCTGGCCGCCGGGGGGCACCGCGGGTGTTCCCGTCATGCCCGGCAGCAGGGGCTCCCCTCCGTCGGAGGGCAGCACGATGCCTTCGTGCGCGGGTCGCGCCGAGGGCTCATCGCCCTGTCCACTCTGCGTCACCGGGACTCCTACGATTGAAGGACGTTCGGAATCGTCGGCTCACGCTACCGGGTCCGCGGAGCCCGGTGCCACGCAGCTCAGCGCCCGGGCGCCCCCGCTGTGACAGCGGTAACAGAAGCCCCGTCCCTCACGCTGTATTTGTCCCCGGTCGCGCCCGACTGCCCTTTCCGGCAAGGCCACTCGGACGCGACTCGCTGTTCAGGCCGCCTGCCGGACATCGAGTCTCGCCCCGAACTCCCGTACCACCGCCTCGTCCCGGAAGGGCTGCAGCCGCTGCTGGAGGTCCTCCAGGTACTCGGTGCCGCGCTCGGAGCGGAGCGTCTCCAGCAGCTCCACCGCCTTCATGCCGGTGCCGCACGCCTGCTCGATCTCGCGCTGCTGCACCTGGGCCGTGGCGAGGAGCACATAGCCGATGGCCCGGCGCCGGGCCCGCGAGACGGGATGCCGCTCCAGCGCCTGCCGGGCGTATCTGGCGGCCGCCTCGGCCTGGCCCAGGTCACGGTGGCAGTGCGCCAACTCGTCGGCCAGATAAGCCTCGTCGAAGTGGGCGATCCACACCGGGTCGTCCCCGTCGGAGGCGTCCGCCCGCTCCAGCGCCGCGATGGCCCGCCCGGCGGACGCCTGCGCCGCGCGCACATCGCCCAGTACGGCGTGCCCGCGCGCCTCGGCCGCGTGGAACATCGACTCCGCGCGCGGGGTGACCCGCCCACGGGCGCCCTCCTGCGCGGCACGCGCCAACTGGGCGATCTCGCGCGGGTTTCCCAGCTCGGCGGCGAGGTGGCTCATGGAGGCTGCCAGCACATAGCCGCCGTACCCCCGGTCCCCGGCCGCCTGCGCCAGGCGCAGCGACTGGATGTAGTACCGCTGGGCCAGGCCGGGTTGGCCGGTGTCGACCGCCATGTACCCGGCCAGCTCGGTCAACCGGGCGACGGCGGCGAAGAGTTCACGCCCGACCGCCTCCCGGTACGATCCCGCGAGCAGCCCGGAGACCACGCTGTTGAGGTAGTGCACGACGACCGGGCGCACATGCCCGCTGCCGTACTGGTGGTCGAGGTCGACCAGCGCCTGGGTCATCGAGCGCACCGCCGCCACGTCGGCCTGCCCCACGCGTGGGCCCGCCTGCCGGGCCACCTGGGCGTCCGGCGCCGAGATCAGCCAGTCCCGGCTGGGCTCGACCAGCGCGGAGGCGGCGACCGAGGAGCCGGACAGGAAGTCCCGCCGCCCCACGTCGCTGCGCCACAGCTCGCAGACCTGCTCGATGGCCCCGAGGACCGTCGGCGAGAACTGGAGGCCCACGCCGGAGGCGAGGTTCTTGCCGTTGGCCATGCCGATCTCGTCGATCGTGACCGTACGGCCGAGCTTGCGGCCGAGCGCCTCCGCGATGATCGCCGGGGCGCGGCCGCGCGGCTGCTGTCCGCGCAGCCAGCGGGCCACGGACGTCTTGTCGTAGCGCAGGTCGAGTCCGTGCTCGGCGCCGCACATGTTGACGCGCCGGGCCAGCCCCGCGTTCGAGCACCCCGCTTCCTGGATGAGTGCCTGCAGCCGTTCGTTCGGCTGCCTCGCCACTAGCGGCCTCGCGGCCATGCGCTACCCCCTGCGAACCCCTGGAGCCTGAAGATCAATGGTCGTTCCGGTCCTGAGATCACTTCCCAGTCGACATAGCGTCAATGCGCGACATGTGCGGTTTGCCGGGGTAAAGCCGTCTCGCCGCGCGCCCCGTGCCCTTCCTGGCTACCCGCGCCGCCCGTTCGCCTCGCCCGCGCGCCCCCGCCCGTGCTCCCGTGCGCCCCGGCGACCGGGCCGGTGTGCCGCCCCGGCGCACGGCCCGGCCGTAACCCCGGGTGGACGCGGGAGTTGAGTGGGACGTGGACGAGACGACCGCGGGCCCCGAGGCGGCCCGGATTCCGCGCCCGCGCGGGGGATCGCTGCTGGAGACCGCCGTTGCGTACGCCGAGGAGCGGCACTGGGAGGTGCTGGCGGGCAGTTGGCTGGAGGACGTGGGCGGCGTGCGGTACTGCTCCTGCGGCGACGCCGCCTGTCCCGCGCCCGGCGCACACCCCACGCGCCCCGACTGGGCCACGCGCGCCACCGGCAGCCCGGCGGTCGTCCGGCAGATGTGGCAGGAGCAGCCCTCGGCGTCGATCCTGCTGCCGACCGGCCGCACCTTCGACGCGCTGTCCGTGCCGGAGACGGCCGGGTTCCTGGCGCTGGCCCGGATGCGGCGCATGGACCTGAACCTCGGCCCGGTGACCCTCACCCCGGACCGGCGCATGCAGTTCCTCGTGCTGCCCGGCGGCGCGGCGAAGGCGCCGGACCTGCTGCGGCAGGTCGGCTGGGCGGCGGCCGCGCGCGATCTGGTCCCGCTGGGCGAGGGGCGGTACCTGGCGGCGCCGCCGACCCGGATCGGTTCGCGGGGCGCGGTGCAGTGGGCGTGCCGTCCGACGCCGGCCAACCGGTGGCTGCCGGACGCGGAGGAGCTGATCCCGCCGCTGGCGTACGCCTGCAACCAGGACTGCTGAGCGGCACCCGGACTTCGCCCTTCCGCCGCACGGGTGCCCCTGCCAGGGCCGCCACCGTAGGGTTTCCGTCATGACGGAGGCAGCGGTTCGGGTACGGGGACTCTGGAAGCGGTTCGGGCAGCATGTCGCGGTGGGCGGCATCGACCTCGATCTTCCGGCCGGGAAGTTCATCGGGCTGGTCGGCCCGAACGGGGCGGGCAAGACGACCACCCTGTCGATGGTCACCGGTCTGCTCCGGCCCGATCAGGGGGCCGTCGAGATCGTCGGGCACGACGTGTGGCAGGACCCGGTGGCGGTGAAGTCCCGGATCGGGGTGCTGCCGGAGGGGCTGCGGCTCTTCGAACGGCTGTCGGGGCGTGAACTGCTGGCGTACAGCGGGCGGTTGCGCGGGCTGCCGGGCGCCGAGGTGGACAAGCGGGCCACCCAGTTGCTGGACGTGCTGGACCTCGCCGGCTCGCAGCACAAGCTGGTCGTCGACTACTCGACCGGCATGCGCAAGAAGATCGGGCTCGCCGCCGCCCTGCTGCACAACCCCGAAGTGCTGTTCCTGGACGAGCCGTTCGAGGGCGTCGACCCGGTCTCCGCGCAGATCATCCGGGGCGTGCTGGAGCGGTACACCGCGTCCGGCGCCACCGTGGTGTTCTCCTCGCACGTGATGGAGCTGGTGGAGTCGCTGTGCGACTGGGTCGCGGTGCTGGCCGCCGGGCGCATCCGGGCGACCGGGACGCTGGCCGAGGTGCGCGGGGAGCACCCCACCCTCCAGGCCGCGTTCCTTGAGCTGGTGGGCGCGAGCGGGCGGGACGCCGGGTCCGATCTGGACTGGCTCGGCGGCGGGGCGGTCCGATGACGACCGCGACGCCCGCCTCCGCGACCTCGGTACTGGTCCGGCTGAAGCTGTCCCTGCTGCGCAACGGCCTGCGCCAGTCCACGGGCCGCCGGGCCGCGTTCGTGGCGTCGGCGGTGCTCGCCCTGGTCTTCGCCCTGCTGCAACTGCTGGGCTTCGTCGCGCTGCGTTTCCAGTCCCACCCGGAGTCCGTCGCCGTGCCCGGTGTGGCGGTGCTGGCGCTGGGCTGGGCGGTGATGCCGCTGTTCTTCCCCGGCGGCGACGAGACCCTCGACCCGACCCGCCTGGTGATGCTGCCCCTGCGGCCCCGGACGCTGGTACGCGGGCTGCTCGCGGCCTCGCTGGTCGGGATCGGCCCGGTGTTCACGCTGCTGGTGCTGGCGGGCTGCGGGCTGGCTCTGGCGCACGGCGCGGGCTGGGCCTTCGCGGTCGTGGGGGTCGCGCTGGCGCTGCTGACGTGCGTGGCGCTGGCGCGTGCGGTCGCCGCGGCCAACGTCCGCCTGCTGACCAGCCGCAAGGGCCGCGACCTCGCGGTGCTGAGCGGGCTGGTCATCGCCATCGGCGCCCAGCTCGTCAACTTCGGCGCCCAGCGGCTCGGCTCGGGCGGCCTCGGCCGACTCCAGCCGGTCGCCGACGTGCTGGCCTGGGTCCCGCCCGCCTCCGCGCTGGGCGCGGTCCACTCGGCGAGCGAGGGCTCGTACGGTACGGCGCTGGCGCAACTGGGGCTGTGCGCCGTGCTGTTGGCGCTGCTGATCGGGGCGTGGGCGCGGAGCCTGACCCGGCTGATGACCTCGCCGGACGGTTCCACGCTCCAGGCGGCCGACGACGGGGGCCGCGACCGCGCCTCGGCGGGGCTGGCCCGGCTGCTGCCGGCCGGGCGCACGGGGGCGGTGATGGAGCGGACCCTGCGCTATATCTGGCGCGATCCGAAGACCAAGGCGGCATGGGTGACCTCGCTGGCGATCGGGCTGATCGTGCCGGTGTTCAACGCCGTCCAGGGCACCGGGTCGCTGTACTTCGCGTGCTTCGCCTCGGGGATGCTCGGCATCCAGATGTACAACCAGTTCGGGCAGGACACCTCCGCGTTCTGGATGGTGGCGATGACCGTCTCCTCGCCGCGCGACGCCTACGCCGAGCTGCGCGGCCGGGCGCTGGCCCTGCTGCTGATCACCCTGCCGTACGCCACGCTCGTCACCGTGGTCACCACCGCGCTGCTGGGCGACTGGTCCCGCCTCCCCGAGGTGCTGGGCCTCTCCCTCGCCCTGCTCGGCGCGATGCTCGCCACCGGCGCCTGGACCTCGGCCCGCTTCCCCTACTCGATACCGCAGGAGGGCCACAAGAACGTCGCCCCCGGCCAGGCGGGCCTCGCCTGGATCTCCATCTTCGGCGGCATGGTCGCCTCGGCCCTGCTCTGCTCCCCGGTCATCGCGGCGACGATCTGGCTGAACATCGCCGAGGGCGGCGCCCGCTGGTCCTGGCTCCTCCTCCCGGTCGGCGCCGCCTACGGCGCAGCCCTGGCCCTGACGGGCCTCCGCCTGGCAGCACCACGGACCGCGGCCCGGCTGCCGGAGATCCTGGTGGCGGTGAGCAAGGGCTAGTCGGCGCCGCTACTGCTCTGGGGGGGAGCCCCTCAGGGTGTCCCCAGCTCCCCCAGGAACTGGTCCAGTACCCCCTGCCAGGCCGCCGGCTGGTCGTAGTGGGGGACGTGGCCCGCGTCGGGGATTTCGGCGTAGTGGCCGTCGGGGAGGACGCGGACCATTTCCTGGGCCTCGGCCCGGCCCAGTTCGCCGTCGAGGCCGCGGACCACGAGGGTGGGGCAGCGGACCTGGGTGAGTTCGTCCCAGTGGGCGTCGTGGACCCAGGTCTCGCGGGTGCGGAGCATGCGGTCGGGGTCGAAGCGGGGGCGCCAGCCGTCGGCGGACTCGCGCATGACCTCGGCGTAGAAGGCGCCGCGCGCGGGGTCGGGGCGCTCCAGGCGGGGATCGTCCTCGGCGAACCAGCGCCGGACGTCGGCGAGGGTGGTGAACGGCAGCGGCCAGGAGCGGAACCAGTCGGCCCACTCTGCCTGCGAGGCGGCGCCCAGCGCGGAGGCGCGCATGTCGCAGATGACGAGACCCCGCACCAGATCCGGACGGCGCGCGGCCAACTGCCAGGCGGTGAGCGCGCCCATCGCGTGGCCGACCAGGACGGCGGGGGCGAGGGCGAGCTGTTCCAGCGCGGCCTCGGCGTCCTCGACGTACGCCTCGCGGGTGCAGGCTTCCAGCGGCGGCTGGGCGCTCTGCCCGTGCCCGCGCTGGTCGAGCGCGACCGCGCGGTACCGGCCGGCGAGCCCCCGCGCGGTGGACACCCAGTGCGCGGCGCGCCCCATCAGGCCGTGGAGGAGTAAGACACCCCGCGCGCCGGGCCCGGTCCCCTCCTTGGGCGGGTCCGCGAACTCCCACGCGGCCAGCCGCACCCCGCCCGCCCCTGTCACCTCGATACGCCGTGCCATAGACCTGGCACCCCCCAGCTCCGCCTGCTTCGTACCGTTGTACCGCCGCTGTCGCTGTCGTGTGTGTCGCCCTGCTGCTGCCGTCGCAGATTATCGAAAACTCATTCGACGTAGGCGTTCGCTCCGCCAACACCCCTCGTTCGAGTGACACCGGAAGAGGAATGATCGCCACCGCCGAGGGGATCTTCTCTGGCGTGGGGGGCGGACCGCTCGGGGAAAAACGGTCCGGAGGGACCGACCCTGGGAGCTCGGGGCTCCGGGTCGGTACCGGGGAGGTGAGGCCCCGGCGCCGCGGCGGCGCCGGGGCCTCCTCGCGCTCAGCGCTTGGCGACGAAGACGTGGGAGGCGACGTCGGAGGCCAGCTCGGCCGCCTCACCACCACTGCCCACCAGCACGCCACCCGGCGACTCGGTCACGCTGACCACGGAGCCGGGCTGCACGCCCGCCCGCCGCAGCGTGTACATGAGCTGGGCGTCGGTCTGGATCGGCTCCCCGATCCGGCGCACCACGACCGTCTTGCCGTCCGAGCCGGGGTCCAGCTCAGCGAGCGAGACCATGCCCTCGTCCAGGAACGGGTCGGCGCCGTCCTTCTCGCCCAGCTCCTCAAGCCCCGGAATGGGGTTGCCGTAGGGGGACTCGGTGGGGTGGCGCAGCAGCTCCAGCACGCGGCGCTCCACCGCCTCGCTCATCACGTGCTCCCAGCGGCACGCCTCCGCGTGCACCTGCTCCCACTCCAGACCGATCACGTCCACGAGCAGACACTCGGCGAGCCGGTGCTTGCGCATGACGCGGGTGGCCAGCCTGCGGCCCTCGTCGGTCAGCTCCAGATGACGGTCGCTGGCCACGGACACCAGTCCGTCCCGCTCCATCCTGGCCACCGTCTGACTGACGGTCGGGCCGCTCTGGTCGAGCCGTTCCGCGATGCGGGCGCGCATGGGGACGACGCCTTCCTCTTCCAGTTCGAGGATGGTGCGGAGATACATCTCCGTGGTGTCGATCAGTCCGGACATACGTGCCCCTCGATTACTTTGCCGAAAAGCTCACCGCTCCCGGCGCGTGCGCTGGCCCAGAATCAATTCTGCCGGATACCACCGACAATCGTGCCGCGCCGGGGAGACACCGGGAACCGGCCGCGCTTCGGCCGGGAAGCGCGAAGCGTATTGACACCGCGCTGGTCCAGACCGCACGGTGATCCGCGACATCGACGCGCGAAGGGGCACCGCATGAGCGACGGCACGCCGGCCGACCGGTTCCTGGACGCGGCGATCGGCCTGCTGCGCCGGGTGCGCGAGGAGGAGGCCGGGGCCATCGCCGCCGCCGGGACCCTGCTCGCGGACACGGTCGAGTCGGGCGGACGGCTCTTCGCCTTCGGCGCCGGACACTCCTCGCTCCCCGCGCAGGACGTCGTCTACCGCGCGGGCGGCCTCGCCCTGATGAACCTGCTCGCCGTGCCCGGCGTGGTCGGCATCGACGTCAGCCCCGCCGTCCTCGGCTCCGCCCTGGAGCGCGTCGACGGGCTCGCCTCCGCCGTGCTGGACAGCTCACCGCTGCGCGACGGCGACGCCCTGGTGATCATCTCCCTGTCCGGCCGCAACGCCCTCCCGGTGGAGATGGCCCGGCACGCGCGCGCCCTGGGCATCAAGGTCATCGGCGTCACCTCGGTCGCCTACGCCACCGAGACCGCCTCCCGGCACTCCTCGGGCACGTTCCTGAAGGACCACTGCGATGTCGTACTGGACTCCAAGATCGCGGTAGGGGACGCCGAACTGGCCCTCGACACCGTCCCGGCGCCCTTCGCGCCCGCCTCCACGGTGGTCACCTCGGCCCTGATGCAGTCCATGGTCGCCACGGCGGCCGCCACCCTGGCCGACCGGGGCGTCGAGCCCCCGCTGCTGCGCTCGGGGAATGTGGACGGCGGCCACGACTGGAACGCCCGGATCATGGAGAAGTACGGCGACCGGATCTACTACCACCACTGAGAACTGGGCACTGAGGGCGCCGTCCCTCTGCCGCCGTCGGCGGTTCAAACCTGCTCGGTGCCCCGTACCGCGTCCGCCAGGTCCAGCGCCGCCGCGATGCGCGCGGCCACCTCTTCCGCGTACGTCGTGTCGGTGCGGTCGAAGCCGTCGCGGGAGGTGCCGCGCAGGAAGGTCAGCACGCCCAGGGTCCGGCCCCGGCTGCGCAGCGGGGTGCACAGCGCGTGGGCGGTGTCGGCGGGCCAGTGCCGGGTGCGGGCCCACTCCCCCGACCGCTCGGGCGGTACCCCGTTCACATCGGCGCGCACGGTGCCGCCCCGCTCGGTGCACCGGGGTGCCGGGTGGTCCGGGGCGTAGCGCACGGGCAGCCCGGTGTGGACGTCGGCGCCCGGTGTCCCGGCGGGTGTGGCGGCGAGCCGCTCCAGCCGTACGGTCTCCCCGCGCGACTCGGTGAGCCGGTCCAGCAGGGCGTGGTCGGCGAAGCCGGCCAGGGCGAACTCCAGGTGGACGACGGCCGCCTCGGCGGGGTCCTCGCACTCGGCGGCGGCACGGGCCGCGCGGTGCAACTGGTTGGAGCGGAACCGCAGCAGGGACGCCTCGCGCTCCCCCAGCCGGGCCTCGGTGACGTCCTGGAAGAGCCAGCCGACCCCGAGCGGCACCGGTTCCTGCCCCAGCGGCGAGGCCAGCCGGACGAACCCGCTGCGCCAGCAGCGCCGCCGCTCCCCCTCGGCCGTGCGCACGGTCACCCACAGCTCGATCGGGCCGGGCGGCGCGCCCTCGGCCAGTACATGGGTGAGCGCGTTCTCCAGCTCCTCCACGCCCTGGGCGAGGAGTTCGCCGAGCGGCCGGCCGAGCGCGGTGGAGCGGCCGACGCCCAGGGCGCGGGCCGCGTGCGCGTTGACGACGGCCGGGCGCAGGTCGGCGTCGATGAGGACGACGCCCCAGGACGCGTCCTCGAACAGGGCCTCGCTCAGCGCGATGGACCGCTCCAGGTCGATCTGGGTGTGCACCTCGCTGAACGCGCAGTACAGGCCCGCCGGGCGCCCGTCCGGGCCGCGTACGGCGGCGGACTGGGTGCGCACCAGGACCCGGCGGCCGTCCTTGGTCACAAGGGCGAACTCGTGGACCTGGCGGCCGGTGGCGCGCATCGCGGACCGCAGCCGCTCGCGCACCTCCGCGTCGTCGGCGCTGCGCACCGCCCAGCCCGCGAGTCCGGGCCGGCCGACCGCCTCGGCGGCGCTCCAGCCCAGGATGCGTGTCGCCTCGCGGTTCCAGTGGGTGACGGTGCCGTCCGCATCGAAGGCGCACAGGGCGGCGTCCATGCCGTCCAGCAGGGCGTTCAGCAGGTCGGCGCCGCCCGGTTCCTCCGGTCCCAGCTCGTCGGTGGTCCCACTGCGCCGGGAAGCACTCACCCTGGTCCCCCTTGCACGATCCGTCCGGCTGACGGCGTCGATGGTCATTCAACTCGACCGTGACCCAGCCCACACGCCGTTCCGCCAGATTGCGACGGTGAAAATCACTTGAACCGCGGGTGCCCGGTTTTTAGGCTGACGGCACACGGAAGGGAGGTGGTTCGGCAGATGTATGGAAACCGGACGCGTGAGGTGGCTGCGGGCTAGCGGCCCGTCACCACACCGAGTGCGGTGCCGGACCAGTACGTGATCCAGGCGTGCGGCCGGCCCAATCCCAAGCAGTCACCCGACCCGCGAGTTCGCCGGCACGTCCGGCCGGCTCCCCCGCCGCACGGCGGAGGAACCAGAACTCGCGGGTCGTTCCGTGTTCACGGGCCCTTGCGCTCTCAAGGGCTCAGCCGTTCCGTCGTCCAGGAGCCGTCCGGCAGGGCGGTGTACCGGAGCCGGTCGTGCAGCCGGTTCTCCCGGCCCTGCCAGAACTCCACCGTCTCCGGCGCGACGCGGAACCCGCCCCAGTTCTCCGGCACCGGCACCTCCTCGCCCTCCGGATACCGGGCGGCGAGGCCGGCGTATGCGTCGTCCAGGACGTCACGGGAGCCGATCACCGTGGACTGGGCGCTGGCCCAGGCGCCGAGCTGCGAGCCGTGCGGACGGCTGCGGAAGTAGGCGGCGGTCTCCTCACGGCTGGTGCGCCGGGCCACCCCGCAGACGATCACCTGACGGGCGATGGGGTGCCAGGGGAAGAGCAGCGAGATGTACGGGTCACCGGCGAGATCGCGGGCCTTGCGGGAGCCGTAGTTGGTGTAGAAGACGAAGCCGTCGTGGTCGTAGCCCTTCATCAGCACCGTGCGGGAGCTGGGGCGGCCGGTGGGGTCGACGGTGGAGACGACCATCGCGTTGGGCTCGTAGAGCGTGCCCAGGACGGTGGCGCGGGCGGCGTCCTGGAACCAGTGGGCGAACTGGTCCATCGGGTGCGCGGCGAGTTCCCGTTCGGCGAGACCGTGCGCCCGGTACTGCTCGCGCATGAACGCGGGGTCCACGGCCGGGTCGGGCTTCGGGGTGAGATCGCGGTCGGTCACGCGGTCATCCTGCCGTATCGCACGAACGTGGCACTGAGTGCCGCAGGGTCTCCCCAAGCGTGGCACTCAGGGCTATCGTGCTGTTCCCGCCCCTCGTTCCGGGTGACCCCCGTGCGTATGGGGCAGTACCGGTGATGACCGCCACCGACCCAGACCGAGGAGCCGCCTTATGTCCGCGTTCGTACCCGGACTAGAGGGAGTCGTCGCTTTCGAGACCGAGATCGCCGAGCCGGACAAGGAGGGCGGGTCGCTCCGCTACCGGGGCGTCGACATCGAGGACCTCGTCGGGCACGTCTCCTTCGGCAACGTGTGGGGGCTGCTGGTGGACGGCGCCTTCGCGCCGGGCCTGCCGGCGGCCGAGCCGTTCCCGATCCCCGTGCACTCCGGCGACATCCGGGTGGACGTGCAGTCCGCGCTCGCCATGCTGGCGCCGGTGTGGGGCCTCAAGCCGCTGCTGGACATCGACGCCGAGCAGGCCCGCGACGACCTCGCCCGCGCGGCCGTCATGGCGCTCTCCTACGTCGCCCAGTCCGCGCGCGGGCAGGGGCTGCCGATGGTGCCGCAGCGGGAGATCGACAAGGCCCGTACGGTCGTGGAGCGGTTCATGATCCGCTGGCGCGGCGAGCCCGACCCGAAGCATGTCGCGGCCGTCGACGCGTACTGGACCTCCGCCGCCGAGCACGGCATGAACGCGTCCACCTTCACCGCGCGCGTGATCGCCTCCACCGGGGCGGATGTAGCTGCCGCGCTGTCGGGGGCGGTGGGGGCGATGTCGGGGCCGCTGCACGGTGGCGCCCCTTCGCGCGTGCTCGGGATGATCGAGGAGATCGAGCGGACCGGGGACGCCGTCGGGTACGTGAAGAAGGCGCTCGACCGGGGGGAGCGGCTCATGGGGTTCGGGCACCGGGTGTACCGGGCCGAGGACCCCCGGGCGCGGGTGCTGCGGCGGACGGCGCGGGAGTTGGGGGCCCCTCGGTTCGAGATCGCCGAGGCGTTGGAGAAGGCGGCGCTGGAGGAGTTGCACAATCGGCGGCCGGATCGCGTGCTGGCCACCAACGTGGAGTTTTGGGCGGCTATCATGCTCGACTTCGCGGAAGTTCCGTCGCACATGTTCACTTCCATGTTCACGTGTGCGAGGACTGCCGGGTGGTCGGCGCATATTCTTGAGCAGAAGCGGACGGGGCGGCTGGTGCGGCCTTCTGCGGAATATGTGGGGCCTGGGACTCGGAAGCCTTCTGATATTTCCGGGTTCGAGAACATCGCCCACTGAGTGGGGTGGTTGGGGCGCGGAGAGCGGCTGATCCGCCGTCTTGGCCGGTCGCGCAGTTCCCCGCGCCCCTGACCACCTTTACGCGGGCGTCAGTAGATTGGCGTGGTGTCTTTCCGCCACCAAAGGGTGGGCTCGGAGCTTGCCCTTCAGTTCGTTGTAGCCGTATTCCGCGAAAAGTGGGTTTGACGGGTCCGTTGATATGCCTCGGGCCCTTTCCGCGTGCGGGAAAGGTACGGGGGCTATTTTGGCGTCCAGGCTCGGGTTGTAGAAGAAGGGGGCCGAGAAGCGTTCCGTGGCTGCGGGTGGGCTCACCACGCGGTGGTTCGTCGCGACCAGGTAGCCGTTGGTGGCCACCTCCAGGAGTTCGCCGAGGTTGACGACGAAGGCGCCGTCCAGGGGCGGGACTTCGTGGAAGTTGCCGTCGGCGCGCTGGACCTGGAGGCCGCCGACCTTGTCCTGGAGGAGCAGGGTGAGGAAGCCGTAGTCCTTGTGGGCGCCGACGCCCTGGTCGCTGCCGTCGCCCGCGCTGCCGGGGTAGCGGACCAGCTTGAGGTGCGGGTGGGCGTGGGCGCCGAAGACCGGGTCGTAGAAGCCGGCCGGGGCGCCGATGGCGGTGAGCAGCTCGCGCAGCAGGCGCTGGGCGACCGCGCTGAGCTTCTCGACCCAGGCGAGCGCGGCGGTGCGCAGCTCGGGCAGGGCGGCCGGCCACTGGTTGGGGCCCTGGAGCCACCAGTACGGCGGCTCGCCGGGGCCGGGCACGCGGGCCGGGCGCTCGGCGCCGATGTCGAGCTGGTCGCGCCAGTCACGGGCGCCGCCGGTGCGCTCGTCGCCGGTACGGGTGTAGCCCCGGAAGTGGGGGGAGTTGACGTTGTCCAGGGCGAGCCGGTCGGCCTCGGGCAGCGCGAAGAAGGCCCGCATGGCCGAGGTCAGGGCGTCGGTCTCGGCCTGTGTCACGCCGTGCCCGGTGAGCTGGAAGAAGCCCACGTCATGGGCGGCGCTGTGCAGTCGCGCGTGGAAGAGGGCCCGCTCCTCCGGACCGCGGTCGGCGGCCGAGAGGTCGATGATCGGGAGCTGGGCGTACGACGGGTCCGTCGCATGAGTCGTCATGGTGCGTCCGCGAGGTGTACGGGGCACGGGCAGCCGCGAGGGGTGGGGCGGCCCCCTGGTGCCGGACGAAGAGAAGAAGGAGACGAGAAGAGGGGGCTGGGTCAGGCGGAGCGCCGACAGCCCATGCTCGTGACGCGCACGTAGTCCACGTGGCGGCGTCGGACGAGCATCGGAAGCATGGGCCCAGAGTACTGCGGGCCTTCGATTTCGAGTGTGACGCCGGTCACGCCTACTTCGCCGTGCTCAGCCGAGGGCCTCGTCCAGCAGTGCCGCCCACTGGGCCACGACCCGCTCGCGGCGCGCGGTGTCGTCGGTGAGCAGGGTGGCAAGGCCGAGGCCGCGCGCCATGTCGAGCAGCCCCTGCACGCTCTCGCGCACACCGGGGCGGGACTCGTCGGCGCCCAGGAGTTCCACCGCGATCCGGTGGCTCTCCCGGCCGACGCGCGCCTCCAGCTCGGTCACCCGGCCGCGCAACTGCTCCTCGTTGGCGGCGGCCACCCAGAGCTGGAGCGCGGCCCGGAACAGCGGGCCGGTGTACAGGCCGACCAGGGCGGTGACGACGGCCCTGCGGTCGCCGGGGCCGTCGGGGAACAGATCGCGCAGGGCGGTGGAGCGCCGTTCCGCGACGTACTCGACGGCGGCCGTGAACAGGTCCTCGCGGGTGGGGAAGTGGTGCTGGGCAGCGCCCCGCGAGACGCCCGCGCGCTCGGCGACGACGGAGACCGTGGAGCCCGCCCAGCCGTGTTCGGCGAGGCAGGCCACGGCGGCCTCCAGCAGCCGCAGCCGGGTGGCCCGGCTGCGGTCCTGCTTGGGTACGCGGTCGCGTTCCGCCGTACTCACACCACCCATGCCGCATCCCGTCTTTCCAGGAAGGCCGTCATCCCCTCCCGCGCCTCGGGGGCGGAGAACAGCCGGGCCGAGAGCGCGGTGAACCGGTCCGCCTCCCGGTCGAACATCTCCAGCACCCTAGCCGTGAGCAGCTCCTTCGTCGCGGCCAGGGCCTCGGGCGAGGAGCGGCGCAGGCCGTCCAGGACCGGGGCGAGGGCGTCGTCGACGTCGTCTCCGGTGAGCGTGAGCAGGCCGAGCCGTACCGCCTCGGCGGGGCCGAAGCGCTCGCCGGTGAGGTAGTAGCGGGCCAGCTCACGCGGGTCGGCGCGCGGAAGCAGCGGCAGGGAGATCACGGCCGGGGCGACCCCGATGCGGACCTCGGTGAAGGCGAATGTGCCCCCGGCCGAGGAGGCCGCGATGTCGCAGGCGCCGACCAGCCCGAGCCCGCCGGCGCGGACGTGCCCGGTGATCCGGGCGATCACCGGCTTGGGCAGCTCCACGAGCCGGCGCAGCAGCCCCACCAGGGCGTCCGGGTGGGGCGGGTCGCGCAGGTCGGCCCCGGCGCAGAAGGTGTTGCCGGTGTGGGTGAGCACGACCGCCCGGACACCGGGGTCCTTTCCGCAGTCCGCCAGCGCCTCGGCGAGTTCGGCGACCAGGGGCGCGGAGAGGGCGTTGCGGGTGTCCGGGGAGTCCAGGCTGAGCGTCTGAACGGCACGGTCGCGGCTGCGTCCGACGAGGGTCATGGGCGCAGCTCCCGGCGCAGGATCTTGCCGGAGGCGGCACGCGGCACCCCGTCGGTGAAGGTGACCCCGCGCACCCGCTTGTACGGCGCGACGCGCTCCCCCACGTAGAGCAGCACGTCGTTGGCGCTGAGGTCCGGCGCGGTGGGCTGGCGGACGACGAAGGCGTGCGGGGCCTCGTTGCCGTCCTCGTTGACGACGCCGATCACGGCCGCGTCCGCGATGCCGGGGTGGGTGAGCAGCAGGGCCTCCAGTTCGGCGGGGGCCACCTGGAACCCCTTGTACTTGATGAGTTCCTTCACCCGGTCCACCACGAACAGCCAGCCGTCGTCGTCCACTTGCCCGACGTCCCCGGTGTGCAGCCAGCCGTCGGCGTCGATCATCGCGGCGGTGGCGTCAGGACGGCCCAGGTAGCCCTTCATGATCTGCGGACCCCGGATCAGGATCTCACCGCGCTCGCCGGGGCCGAGATCCTTGCCGGGGTCGTCCAGGGAGACGATCCGCATCTCGGTGCCGGCGATGAGCCTGCCGACCGTGCCGGGCGGCGCGGTACGCAGGTGGGCGAGCGGGACGACATGGGTGCCGGGCGACAGCTCCGTCATGCCGTACGCCTGGCCCAGCGGCGGCAGCCCGAGCCGGTCGGCGCAGGCCGCGGCGAGGTTCGCGTCCAGCGGGGCGGCGGCGCTGAGGACGTACTCCAGCGAGGAGAGGTCGTACCGGGCGACCGAGGGGTGCTTGGCGAGGGCGAGCACGATCGGCGGGGCGACGTACAGGCCGGTGATGCGGTGGGTCTCGATCGCCGCGAGGAAGGTGTCCAGCTCGAAGCGGGGCAGCACGACCACGGTGGCGCCGTTGCGCAGGGGCGCGTTCATCAGGGCGGTGAGGCCGTAGATGTGGAAGAACGGCAGCACCGCGAGGATGCGCTCACCGGGCTCCACCGTGAGGGCGGGCTCCAGTTGGGCGAGGTTGGTGGCGATCTGCCGGTGGGTGAGCATCACGCCCTTGGGCGTACCGGTGGTCCCGGAGGAGTACGGCAGTACGGCGACGTCCTCGGCCGGGTCGACCTCGATGTCCGGCTCGGGGGCGCCGGTGCCGAGCAGGTCGGTCAGCGAGCGGTGCCCCGGCGCCTGGTCGCAGACGAAGATCTCCCGTACCCCGACCGCGAGTTCGGCGGCTCTGCGGGCGGTCGGCAGCAGCGGGGAGACGGTGATCAGCCAGCGGGCCCCGCTGTCCGCGAGCTGCTTGGCCAGCTCCTCGGGGGTATGCAGCGGGTGCGCGGTGGTGACGGTGGCGCCCGCGCGGGTGGCCGCGTAGAAGGCGAGCGGGAAGGCGATGGTGTTGGGGCTGTGCAGGGCGAGTACGTCACCCTTGCGCACCCCGGCCTCCGCGAGCCCGGCGCTCAGTCGCCGGTGCAGGGAGTCGAGTTGGGCGTAGGTGATGGTGGTGCCGTCCACGCCGTCGATCAACGCGGGCCGGTCTCCGTGGGCGGCGGCCGCGCCCAGGACGGCGTCGTGGATGGGCAGTTCGACCGGCGGGACCTCGGCGTACGGGCTGTGGAACACGGTTCCTCCGAACGTCGGTGTCTCTAGTACGACTTGGGCAGGCCGAGGGTCTGGTGCGAGACGTAGTTGAGGATCATCTCCCGGCTCACCGGGGCGATCCGGGCCACCCGCGCGCCGATGATCAGCGAGGCGAGCCCGAACTCGCGGGTCAGACCGTTGCCACCGAGGGTGTGCACGGCCTGGTCGACGGCCCGTACGCACGCCTCCCCCGCTGCGTACTTGGCCATGTTGGCCGCCTCGCCCGCACCGATGTCGTCACCGGCGTCGTAGAGGAGGGCCGCCTTCTGCATCATCAACTTGGCCAGTTCCAGGTCGATGTGGGCCTGCGCGAGGGGGTGCGCGATGGCCTGGTGGGCGCCGATCGGGGTCTTCCAGACGGTGCGCTCACGGGCGTAGTCGAGCGCCTTGGCGACGGCGTACCGGCCCATGCCGATGGCGAACGCGGCCGTCATGACGCGCTCCGGGTTGAGTCCGGCGAAGAGCTGGAGCAGCCCGGCGTCCTCGTCGCCCACTAGAGCGTCGGCGGGCAGCCGGACGTCGTCCAGGACCAGTTCCCACTGCTTCTCGGCGGCGCTCAGCTCCATGTCGATCGGGTTGCGGGAGAAGCCCTCGGCGTCGCGCGGGACGATGAACAGGCACGGCTTGAGCTTGCCGGTGCGCGCGTCCTCGGTGCGGCCGACGATCAGGACGGCGTCGGCGTGGTCGACCCCGGAGATGAAGACCTTGCGGCCGGTGAGCAGCCAGTCGTCGCCGTCCCGGCGGGCGGTGGTGGTGATGCGGTGCGAGTTGGAGCCGGCGTCGGGCTCGGTGATGCCGAAGGCCATCAGCTTGGTTCCGTCGGCGAGTCCGGGGAGCCAGGTGCGCTTCTGCTCCTCGGTGCCGAAGCGGGCGATCACTGTGCCGCAGATGGCCGGGGAGACGACGAGCATGAGCAGGGGGGCTCCCGAGGCACCCAACTCTTCCAGGACGATGGAGAGTTCGGCTATGCCGCCGCCTCCGCCGCCGTACTCCTCCGGGAGGTTGACGCCGAGGTAGCCCAACTTGGCTGCCTCTTGCCAGAGTTCGGTGGGGTAGCGGCCTTCCGCGATGACCTGGGTGATGTAGTCGCGGCCGTAGCGCTTGCCCAGGGCGGAGACTGCTTTGCGGAGGGCCTGGTGTTCTTCGGATTCGATGAGGGTGGTCACTTTTTACTCCTTCGGGTGCGGGTTGTTCGTGGCTGGTCGCGCCCACGCGGCGGTAGCCGCACATCGATGCGGTCCCGCGCCCCTCAAGGCTGAACAGCTTCAACGACAGCCAGAAGGGTGCCCATCTCCACTTGGCGGCCCACGGCTGCCGGCAGCGCCGTCAGGGTGCCGTCCGTGGGGGCGGTGATGCGGTGTTCCATCTTCATCGCCTCCAGCCAGATCAGGGGCTGCCCCGCCTTGACCTCGGTGCCTTCGGTGAGGCCCTCCGCCACGCGGACGACCGTGCCGGGCATGGGGGCCAGGAGGGAGCCGGGGGCGTGTTCGGTGGTGGGGTCGGGGAAGCGGGGGAGGGCGGTGAGGGTGGTGGCGTTGACGTGGACCTGGTCGCCGTAGCGGGCGATCTCGAACTTCCGCCGTACGCCGTCCACTTCGAGGACGACCAGGTGCGGGTCGGTGTGCACCACGCGGACGCCGTCCGCCGCGGGGCCGGTGCGGGTGTGACGGTAGGCGGCCTCGTGCTCCTCGCCCGCCATCTCGTACCGCTTCACCTGCGGGCCCGAGGGCACGTTGCGCCAGCCGCCGAAGCGGGAGCGGCCGTGGGCGTCGGCGAGGGCGGCGGCGAGCGGGGCGTACGGGTCGGGGTCGGGCTCGGTCAGGGTGGTGAGGTGGCGGTCGTAGAAGCCGGTGTCCATGCGGGCTTCGGTGAACTCCGGGTGCCTGAGCGAGCGGACCAGCAGGTCGCGGTTGGTGACCGGCCCGTGCAGCGCGGTGCGCTCCAGGGCGCCGGCGAGCTTGCGGACCGCCTCGGTGCGGGTGGGGGCGTACGCGATGACCTTGGCGAGCATCGGGTCGTAGTGCACGCCGATGGTGTCGCCGTCCGCGCAGCCGGTGTCCAGCCGTACGCCGTCCGGCACGGTGAAGCGGTGCAGGGTGCCGGTCTGCGGGGCCCAGCCGCGCGCGGGGTCCTCGGCGTACAGCCGGGCCTCGACGGCGTGGCCGCGCGGGGCCGGCTGCTCGGCGGGGAGGGCGTGGCCCTCGGCGACCCGGATCTGCTCGGCCACCAGGTCGAGGCCGAACACCGCCTCGGTGACGGGGTGTTCGACCTGGAGGCGGGTGTTCATCTCCAGGAAGTGCGCGCGGCCGTCGGCCACCAGGAACTCCACGGTGCCCGCGCCCTCGTAGGACACGGCACGCGTCGCCCGCTCGGCCAACGCGTACAACTGCTCGGTGAGCGCGGGCGGCAGACCGGGCGCCGGGGCCTCCTCGATGACCTTCTGGTGCCTGCGCTGGAGTGAGCAGTCGCGGGTGCCGAGCGTCCACACGGTGCCGTGGGTGTCGGCGAGGACCTGCACCTCGACATGGCGCCCGTTCTCCAGGTACGGCTCCACGAACACCTCGCCGTCCCCGAACGCGCTCGCCGCCTCCGCGCGCGCGTCCTCCAGCGCGCCGGGCAGCGCGGCGAGGTCGCGTACGACGCGCATGCCGCGTCCGCCGCCGCCCGCCGCCGCCTTGACCAGGACCGGCAGGTCGGCCGGGGTGACGTCCTGTGCGTCGAGCGGGGCGAGGCCCATCAGCTCCTTGGCGCGGGTCTTGGACGCCATCGCCTCGATCGCCTCGGGCGGGGGCCCGATCCAGATCAGTCCGGCGTCCTGGACGGCGCGGGCGAAGTCGGCGTTCTCGGAGAGGAAGCCGTAGCCGGGGTGCACGGCGTCCGCCCCGGCCGCGAGGGCCGCCTTCACGATGAGGTCACCGCGCAGATACGTCTCGGCGGGCGCCGCGCCCGGCAGCCGTACCGCTGTGTCGGCCACACGTGTGTGCAGCGCACCCTCATCCGGGTCGGAGTGTATGGCGACGGTACGTATGCCCAGGTCGGCGCAGGTGCGGAAGATACGGCAGGCGATCTCGCCCCGGTTGGCGACGAGCAGGGTGGAAATCATGGGCCTCACATCCGGAAGACGCCGAAGCCGCCACGGGCGCCCTCGTAGGGAGCGGTGTGTATGGCGGACAGGCACATACCGAGGACGGTTCGGGTGTCGCGGGGATCGATGACGCCGTCGTCGTAGAGCCGCCCGGACAGGAACATGGGCAGCGACTCCGACTCGATCTGCCCCTCGACCATCGCGCGCAGGGCGGCGTCCGCCTCCTCGTCGTACGGCTGTCCCTTGGCCAGGGCCGACTGGCGGGCCACGATCGACAGCACGCCCGCGAGCTGCTGCGGGCCCATGACGGCGGACTTGGCGCTGGGCCAGGCGAAGAGGAAGCGGGGGTCGTAGGCGCGGCCGCACATGCCGTAGTGGCCGGCGCCGTAGGACGCGCCCATGAGGACGGAGAGGTGCGGCACCTTGGAGTTGCTGACCGCGTTGATCATCATCGAGCCGTGCTTCACGATGCCGCCCTGCTCGTACTCCTTGCCGACCATGTAGCCGGTGGTGTTGTGCAGGAACAGCAGGGGGATGTCGCGCTGGTTGGCGAGCTGGATGAACTGCGCCGCCTTCTGCGACTCCTCGCTGAACAGCACCCCGCGCGCGTTGGCCAGGATGCCGACCGGGTAGCCGTGCAGCTCGGCCCAGCCGGTGACCAGGCTCGTGCCGTACAGCGGCTTGAACTCGTCGAAGTCGGAGGCGTCGACCAGGCGGGCGATCACCTCGCGCGGGTCGAAGGGGGTGCGCAGATCGCCGGGGACGATGCCGAGCAGCTCCTCCGGGTCGTACTTCGGGGGCTCCGCCAAGCCCGGATCGGCGTACGCCTTGCGGTGGTTGAGCCGTGCGACCACCCTGCGCGCCTGCCGGATCGCGTCCCGCTCGTCCACCGCGAAGTGGTCGGCCAGGCCGGAGGTACGGGCGTGCATCTCGGCGCCGCCCAGCGACTCGTCGTCGCTCTCCTCGCCGGTCGCCATCTTCACCAGCGGCGGGCCGCCGAGGAACACCTTCGCGCGATCCTTGACCATGATCACGTGGTCGGACATGCCGGGGATGTAGGCCCCGCCCGCCGTGGAGTTGCCGAACACCACGGCCACGGTCGGGATGCCCTCGGCCGACAGCCGGGTCAGGTCCCGGAAGATCGCCCCGCCGGGGATGAAGATCTCCTTCTGCGAGGGGAGGTCGGCTCCGCCGGACTCGACCAGGCTGATGACGGGGAGCCGGTTGGCCCGCGCGATCTCGTTGGCCCGCAACGCCTTCTTCAGGCTCCACGGGTTGCTCGCGCCGCCGCGCACGGTCGCGTCGTTGGCGGTGATCAGGCACTCGGTCCCCTCGACCACACCGATGCCGGTGACCAGGGAGGCGCCCACGGTGTACTCACTGCCCCAGGCGGCGAGGGGCGACAGCTCCAGGAACGGCGTGTCGGGGTCGACCAGCAACTCGATCCGCTCCCGCGCGAGCAGCTTGCCCCGCTTACGGTGCCGGGCCACATATTTCTCGCCCCCACCCCCGAGCGCCTTGGCGTGCTCGGCCTCCAGGTCGGCGAGCTTGGCGAGCATGGTGTCGCGGTTGGCCTGGTGGTCGGGGGCGGTGGGGTCGAGGGCGGTGTGGAGGAGGGTCACGGGGTGCCTCCGGGGTGGGGGGTGGCTCGGGGGGAGGTGGCTCCGGGGTGGGGAGTGGCTTCGGGAGAGGTGGCTCCGAGGTGGGAGGTGGCTCCGGGGTTGGAGGTGTCTTCCGGGTGGGATGCCGGGGTACCGGAGGGTCGCGGTGTCCGGGGCGTCACAGGAGGTCCTCCGGGATGTCCAGGTGGCGGGAGCGGAGCCACTCGCCCAGGGCCTTGGCCTGCGGGTCGAAGCGGTGTTGGGCGGCCACGCCGGCGCCGAGGATGCCGGTGACGACAAAGTTCAGGGCGCGGAGTTCCGGGAGGACGTGCCGGGTGACCGGGAGGTCGCGGGCCTCGGGGAGCAGTTCCTGGAAGCGCTCCACGGTCAGCTCGTGGGCGAGCCAGCGCCAGGCGTCGGCGGAGCGGGCCCAGACACCGACGTTGGCGTCCCCGCCCTTGTCCCCGCTACGGGCTCCGACCACATGACCGAGGGGGGCGCGGCGGGTGCTGCCCACATGGAGGGGCTCGGGTAGTTCAGGCTCGGGCACGTCGTGGAGCGGGAGCGTCTCCTGCGGGGCGCCCACATGGATACGGCGCCCGTCATGGAGGACGGCCACATGATCGACGTCACCATGGGGTACAGCCACATGGTCGAACACCCCATAGGGCGACCCCTTCCCCGGGGGCGCCAGCACATGGAAGCCGGGATAACTGGCGAGCGCCAGCTCGATCGCGGCCCCGCTCAGCCCCCGCCCGACCACCTCGGGATCGGCGTCCCGCACGACGAGCCGGAGCACCGCACTCGCCGTCTCCTCCGTGTCCGCGTCGGCCCGGTCGGTACGGGCCAGCTCCCAACGCACCTCGTCCGGCGCCGCCTTGGCCAGCGCGGCGTCCATCTGCTCGCGCACCAGCTCCGCCTTGGCCTCGATGTCGAGACCGGTGAGGACGAAGGCGACCTCGTTGCGGAAGCCGCCGATCCGGTTGAGGCCGGCCTTGAGCGTGGGCGGGGGCGCCTCACCGCGCACCCCCTCGATCCGCACCCGGTCCGGCCCGTCCTGGCGGAGCCGCACCGTGTCCAGCCGGGCGGTGACGTCGGGCCCGGCGTACCGGGCGCCCCCCGTCTCGTACAGCAACTGGGCCGTGACGGTTCCGGTGTCCACGAACCCGCCGGTGCCGGGATGCTTGGTGACGACACTGCTGCCGTCCGCGTGGATCTCGGCCAGCGGAAAACCGGGACGGCGTACGTCACCGTCCTGGAAGTAGGCGTAGTTGCCCCCGGTGACCTGGGTCCCGCACTCCAGCAGATGCCCGGCGACGACGGCTCCGGCGAGCTGGTCGTGGTCCCCCGGCCCCCACCCGAAGTGCGCGGCGGCGGGCCCGGTGACGAGCGCGGCGTCGGTCACCCGCCCGGTGATCACCACGTCGGCCCCGGCCCGCAGACACTCCGCGATCCCGAAGCCGCCGAGGTAGGCATGGGCGGCGAGGGTGCCGGGGTACGCGGCGGTGAGGTCGTCGCCCTCGACATGCGCGACCCGTACGGGTGTCCCGAGCCGCTCCGCCAACTCCCGCACCCGGTCGGCCAGTCCGGCCGGGTTCAGGCCGCCCGCGTTGGTGACGATCCGCACCCCGCGCTCGTGGGCGAGCCCGAGGGTGTCTTCGAGCTGACGCGCGAAGGTGCGGGCGTACCCGGCGCCGGGGTCCTTCAGGCGGTCGCGGCCGAGGATGAGCATGGTCAGCTCGGCGAGGTAGTCCCCGGTGAGGACGTCGACCTCGCCGCCGGTGAGCATCTCGCGCAGGGCGCTTGCCCGGTCGCCGTAGAAGCCGGAGAAGTTGCCGACGCGGAGGGGGGCCGCCGTCACCGTGCGGGCTCCTCGGGCAGGGCTTTTTTGGGGTCGCGTCCGGTGCCGGGCGGGCCGGCGAATGCCTGGGCGATGTCCAGCCAGCGGTCGGCGTCTTCACCCACGGCGGTCAGGGCGAGGTCGGCGCGGTGGGCGCGCTGGGTGACGAGCAGGCAGAGATCGACCGCGGGGCCGGTGACCCGTTGCGCGGCATCCTCGGGGCCGTAGGTCCACAGCTCGCCCGAGGGTGCGCGGACCTCGACGCGGAACTCCTCCTCCGGCGCGGGCAGCCCTCGTACCCCGAAGGCGAAGTTCCGGGCCCGCACCCCGATGCGGACCACATGCCGTAGCCGGTCGGTGGGGGCACGCACCACACCCAGGGCGTCGGCCACGTCCTGGCCGTGGGCCCAGGTCTCCATAAGGCGGCCGGTGGCCATGGCGGCGGCCGACATGGGCGGCCCGAACCAGGGGAACCGGGTGTGCCGCGCGGCCGCCTCCCTCAGGGCCCTGTCGAGCGCCTGCCGTCCCTCCCGCCAGCGGGTGAGCAGTTCGGCGGGGCCGAGCCGGACACCTTCCTCGGCACCGTGGTCCACGAACGAGCCGGGCGACGTGAGCGCCTGTTCGGCGAACTTCCGGAAGGCCGCCTCGTCGCTCATGGCGAGCAGTGCGGCGCGGTCGGTCCAGTGCAGATGGGCGATCTGGTGGGCGATGCTCCAGCGGGGAGCGGGCGTCGCGCGTGCCCACTCACTCTCGGTCAACTCGGCCACGAGCAGGTCGAGTTCCCGGCTTTCCTCACGCAGGTCGTCGAAGACGGGCGGCGGATCGGACATGGGCAGGAGCATGGCAGCGAGGGCAGAAACAATCAAGCGTGCTTGCATTAATTTGTGGGCGGGGGCGGCCGGAAAACAGTGTGCTGTGGTCGTCTCCTACGGCTAGGTTCGCCGGATGCGCGCATTCACGGACCTCTCGGAGCTGCGACGACTGGTGCGGGAGGGGCTGGGGCCGGGGTGCCGGATCGCCGGTGTGGAACGGCTGCGCGGTGGCTCGAAGAAGGGGGTGTACCGGCTGACCCTGACCGGGGCGGGCGCCCCGCCCACGGTGATCGCCTATAGCTGGGTCCCACAGGAGAACTACTGGCCGAGTGTGCCGACGGCCCACCCCTCCGGCCTGGCCCCGTTCCTGTCCGCGCACCGCACCCTTCGCGAGGCAGGTGTTCGTACGCCACATGTCCTGTATGCCTCCGAGCCCGACGACCTGGCCTTGGTGGAGGACATCCCCGGCGACACCCTGGAGACGACCTTCAGCGCCGACCCACCCCGAGCGGCGAGGGCCCTGGCGAAGCTGGCCGTGGCTCTGGACCACATGGACGCGCACACGTCTCCAGCGGACCACGCCAGCGAGGACGTGACCCTGGCCCGCGCCCTCCACGACCTCACCGAAGCGGCAACCCGCGAGCCGCGCATCAACGCCGCGACCACTGCCCTGGCCGACCGCCTCCATGAACTGCACACAGCCGTGACCCCCCGCACCACCCACTCCCTGGTCCACGGCGAACTGGGCCCCGACCACATCCTCCTCACCCCCGACGCCCACCCCGTCCTGATCGACATCGAGTCCCTCACCCACTCCGACCCGGAACAGGAACACGCCTTCCTCCGCCTCCGCTTCGGTCCCCACTACGCCCCGCTCTCCCGCCCCACCCTGAACCCCACCCGCCTGTCCCTCCACACCCTCGCCCTCCACCTCTCCCTGGTGGCAGGCCCCCTCCGCCTCCTGGACGGCGACTTTCCCCACCGCGACGCGATGCGCGGGATCGCGGAACACAACACACGGGAGGCGCTACGGCTGGTGGGGGTGGTGAACTGAGCCGGCGATCAGCCGCCCGGTGAACCGGGCGGCTGGCGAGAGCCGCGTACGCCGAGCGCTGGTCCAGCCCCAATGCCTCCGACGCGCGTCGTGTCTCGGGCCGGGGTGATCTCCGCGTCCGCGAGAAGGTGCCGCGGGTCGGGGCTCGCGGAGGCGGGCACCCCGAGCGACAGGTCGCGCTCCGGGCAAGTGCGGGTCGGCCCGGTGGCGGCCGCTCAAGGTCGCGGCTCTCGATCACGGCATGCGCCTGCCCCAGTGGGTTCCGACAGGCGCTGAAGATCGAGGCGGTGCTCGGCGGTCCTCCGCGCGACAGCGCCGAGGACGGCGGCCGACAGCAAGGACGGCGACCGCGGCCCGCCCATCACCGGGCAGCGCCGCCCGACCCCCGCCCACCGAACGGAGTGCCTACGCCTCCGGCGCCGGAGGCGCCACCCGCCGCGTCTGCGTACGCACCGCGCCGATGCTCGCCGCGATGACCAGCGCGATGGCCGCGGCCTGCGTCAGGGAGAGCCTCTGGTGGAGGACGAAGAAGCCGGCCGTGGCCGCCACGGCCGGCTCCAGGCTCATCAGGATGGCGAAGGTGGGGGCCGGGAGACGGCGGAGGGCGAGGAGTTCGAGGGTGTAGGGGAGGACCGAGGAGAGCAGGGCGACCGCGGAACCGAGAGCGATGGTGGTGGGGTTCAGCAGACGGGAGCCCGCGTCGACGATGCCCAGCGGGAGGAAGACCAGCGCGGCCACACCCATGGCGAGGGCGAGCCCGTCGGCCTGGGGGAAGCGGCGCCCCGTACGGGCGCTGAAGATGATGTACGCCGCCCACATGACGCCCGCCGACAGGGCGAAGCCGACGCCCAGCGGGTCGAGTCCGCCGAAGTTTCCCCCGCCCAGCAGGAAGACGCCCGCCAGCGCGAGTCCCGCCCACACGGCGTTGATCGCGCGGCGCGAGGCGAAGACGGACAGGGCGAGCGGGCCGAGGACTTCGAGGGTGACCGCGAGACCGAGCGGGATACGGGCGACCGCCTGGTAGAAGAGGCCGTTCATCCCGGCCATGGTGAGACCGAAGACGATCACCGTGCCCCAGTCGGTACGGGAGTGCCCCCGCAGCCGGGGCCGGCACACCACCAGCAGCACGACGGCCGCCGCGACCAGCCGCAGCGTCACCACGCCGAGCGCGCCCGCGCGCGGCATCAGCGTCACCGCGAGCGCCCCGCCGAACTGGACCGATATCCCGCCCGCCAGCACCAGCCCGACCGGTCCCAGCGAGCCGAACCGGCCAGGGGAGTCCGGGGTGGTGGGGGTCTTGGTCGGGGTGGAGGTACGGACGGTGGTCACGGGCTGTCCTGGGGGGCCGGCGGGAGTGGACTTCTTGCGCATCGGTCGCGGGCGTGCGCGCCGCGTACATCTCGATGTACTTCCTGGTCCACGATAATGGACCTCCGTCAGGTGTGTGAACCCTTATGCCACTGTACGCAGGCGGTGTCTTGGATGCTGAGATCAAGGCCCAGCCGGCGGGCGCCTCAGCGGCGGGCCATGTACAGGTCGAACGCCTTGTGCAGCACCTTGTTCAGCGGGAAGTCCCACTCCCCCACGTACTCCGCCGCCTCACCGCCCGCGCCGACCTTGAAGCGGAGCAGGCCGAGCAGGTGGTTGGACTCCTCCAGGGTGTCGGTGATGCCCCGGAAGTCGTAGACGTGCGCGCCCAGTTCGTGGGCGTCGGCCATCATCCGCCACTGCATGGCGTTGTTGGGCTGGACCTCCCGCTTGCGGGCGGTGGAGGCGCCGTACGAGTACCAGACATGGCTGCCCACGATCAGCATCGTCGCCGCCGCCAGCACCTCCCCGTCGTGGTGGGCGAGGTACAGGCGCATGCGGTCGGGGTCCTCGTCGGCGAGCGCGGTCCACATCCGCTGGAAGTACGCCAGCGGGCGCGGGATGAAACGGTCGCGCTCGGCCGTCTCCTTGTACAGCTCGTAGAACACCGGCAGGTCGTCCGCGCCGCCGCGCACCACCTTCACGCCCGCCTTCTCGGCCTTCTTGATGTTGCGCCGCCACTGCTGGTTGAGCCCGCCGTGGATCTCCTCCAGCGACCGCCCGGCGAACGGCACCTGGCACACGTACCGGGGCTGCCCCGCCGCGAAGCCCTCCTCCGCGTCCGGTTCGCTCTGCCGCCAGCCCATGCCGCGCAGCCGGTCGGCGAGGACCTGGGCGCGGGGGTCCCGCCAGGTCGGCTCGGCGTCCCGGAGCCGGTGCGCGGCCGGGTCGGCGATGGCCGCCTTGACCGCCTCCGGGCTCCAGCGCCGGGCCACCACGGGCGGCCCCATCTTCACCGAGAACGCCCCCTGCGCCTTGAGGTACGCCAGCATCGGCTCCAGCCAGCGCTCCAGGCCGTCCGCGTGCCAGTCGATCACCGGCCCCTCCGGCAGATACGCCAGGTACCGCTTCACCTTGGGCAACGGCCGCAACAGCACCAGCCCCGCCCCCACGAGCCGCTCCTGCTCGTCGAACCACCCCAGGCTCTCCGCCCGCCAGTCGGGCTTCACCTCCCCCCACGACGGCACCTGCATATGGCTGACCGAGGGCCGCGAACCCACGAAGGCCAGATGCTCGGCCCGGCTGACAGGACGCAGGGTGAGGGTCATACGGAGGACTCCTTCGCGCAGGCAGATCCGGTCACCCTACGGTCCTGGCCTGCCGTCCCCGGGCCCGAACCACCGCCGACGTCGCCTATCCGCCACCCCTGCGCGCACGGCGTACCGCGACCCGCCCGAACTCCCCGTTCACTCCCGCCCCTCCCTCTCCAGCTCCTCCGCCAGCACCTCCGCGAGATGCCGGGCCCGCAT
The DNA here is from genome assembly GCF_055562575.1 of Streptomyces sp. NPDC018263. Lineage (NCBI taxonomy): Bacteria > Bacillati > Actinomycetota > Actinomycetes > Kitasatosporales > Streptomycetaceae > Streptomyces > Streptomyces sp. NPDC018263. The sequence goes on along the minus strand of NZ_JBVHFA010000005.1, from coordinate 257,054 downwards.
CCCCGTCAGTTGCTCCACCTGGGTCCGGCAGGAGTAGCCGTCCGCCAGGATCGCCGCGTTCTCGGGGGCCGAGCGGAGGGCGGGGAGGAGTTGGTCTTCCGCGCAGGTGCGGGAGATGTCGAAATGGCCTGCTTCGAAGCCGAAGTTGCCGGCCAGGCCGCAGCAGCCGCCGGTCAGGGGGCCGGTCAGGGCGGCGGAGGCGCGTAGGTCGCGGTCGGCGGTGTCGCCGAGGACGGCGTGCTGGTGGCAGTGGGTCTGGCCGGTGACCGGGCGGTCGAGGGTGGGCGGCGTCCAGTGGGGGGCGTGTCGGCGGAGGGTCTCCGCGAAGGTGTGGACGGCGGCGGCCAGGCGGGGTGCGCGCGGGTCGTCGGGCAGGAGTTCGGGGAGGTCGGCGCGGAGGGCCGCCGCGCAGCTCGGTTCCAGGACGACGACCGGGACCCCGGCCTCCAGGACCGGTTCCATCAGGTCCAGCGTGCGGCGCAGCACCGCGCGGGCCCGGTCCAGGCGGCCGGTGGAGAGGTAGGTGAGCCCGCAGCAGACCTGGGCACGGCGGCACTTGAGCAGCGCGGTCGGCATGCGCGAGGTGCCGTCTCCCACCGGGCGCCTGCCGGGCGGCAGGGTCGGCGGCAGCGCCACCCGCAGCCCGGCCGACTCCAGTACCCGGACGGCGGCCCGCCCGACGGACGGCGACAGATGCTCGGTGAAGGTGTCCGGCCAGAGCACGACCAGTCGCCCCGAGCCGCCGCCCTCCGGCGCCGCCGGCCGCGCCCGCCACCACCGGCTGAACGTTTCCGACGCCAGCCGGGGAATGTCCCGCTCCGCCGCGATCCCGCCCATCCGTTTCCCCAGCCGGGCCAACGGGCCCACCGAGGCGAGCCGGTTGACCAGCGGTGCCGCCCGCGCACGCGCCACCCACCGCAGCCACACCGGCAGTGAGCCCAGGCTGTAGTGGGCGGCGGGGCGCAGCCGGCCGGCGTAGTGGTGGTGCAGGAACTCCGCCTTGTAGGTGGCCATGTCGACGCCCACCGGGCAGTCCGAGCGGCAGCCCTTGCAGGACAGGCACAGGTCGAGGGCGTCCCGGACCTCGGTCGAGTGCCAGCCGTCGGTGATCACCTCGCCCGCGAGCATCTCGTGCAGCAGCCGCGCCCGGCCCCGCGTGGAGTGCTCCTCCTCCCCGGTCGCCCGGAACGACGGGCACATCACCGAGGGCCCGCCCGCCGACTCCGTACGGCACTTGGCGACACCGACGCAGCGGCGGACGGCCGCGCGGAAGTCGCCGTCGTCGTGCGGATAGCCGAAGGCGACGTCGACCGGGCGGCGGGGCAGCACCGCGAAGCGGAGGTTGTCGTCCAGCCGGGCCGGGCGGACCAGCATGCCTGGGTTGAGCAGGTCGTCGGGGTCCCACACCGCCTTGGCCCGCTCGAACAGCGCCACCATCCGGGCGCCGTACATGCGCGGCAGCAGTTCCGCGCGGGCCTGCCCGTCGCCGTGCTCCCCGGACAGGGAGCCGCCGTGGGAGACCACCAGGTCGGCCTGTTCCTCGGAGAAGCGGCGGAACCGGCCCACCCCCGCCTCGGTGAGCAGGTCGAAGTCGATGCGGACGTGGACGCAGCCCTCCCCGAAGTGGCCGTAGGGAGCGCCGCGCAGGCCGTGGGCGGCGAGCAGGGAGCGGAAGTCGCGCAGGTAGGCGCCGAGCCGGGCGGGCGGTACCGCGCAGTCCTCCCAGCCGGGCCACGCCTCCGTGCCGTCCGGCATCCGGGTCGCCGTACCGCTCGCGTCCTCGCGCAGCCGCCACAGGCCGCGCTGGGCGACGGGGTCGGCCACCACCAGCGCGTCCACCACGTCGGCCGCGCGCACGACCGCCTCCGCGCGGGTCCGCGCCTCCCCCTCCGAGGCGCCGCCCGTCTCCACGAACAGCCAGGCCCCGCCCTTCGGCAGCCCGATCGGCGCCCGGATGAGGTCGGCCGCCATGCCCTCCACGGTCAGCGGACCGTGGGACAGCAGACCGGAGGCGGCGTCGGCGGCGGCGCTCTCGTCGGCATACCCCAGCACGGCCAGGGCGTGGACGGCCGGCGCCGCCACCAGGTCCACCACCGCCTCGGTGAGGACACCGAGCGTGCCCTCGGAGCCGCAGAAGGAGCGGGCCACGTCGGCTCCGTGCTCGGGGAGCAGGGCGTCCAGCGCGTACCCGGAGATACGGCGGGGCAGGTCGGGGAAGCCGGTGCGCAGCCGGGCCAGCTCCCCCTCCACCAGCGTCCGCAGTCCTTCCGGGGCGCCCGACCAGTCCCGGCCGAGGCGCGATCGTTCGCCGCGCGCGGTGAGTACGGACAGTTCGCGCACGCTGTCGGCGGTGGTGCCCCAGGCCACCGAGTGGGCGCCGCAGGAGTTGTTGCCGATCATGCCGCCGAGGGTGCAGCGGCCGTGGGTGGAGGGGTCGGGGCCGAAGCGGAGGCCGTGCGGGGCGGCCGCCGCCTGGAGCCGGTCCAGCACCAGGCCCGGCTGGACCCTCGCCGTACGCCCGGCCGGGTCCAGCTCCAGCAGGCCGTTCATGTGCCGGGTGAAGTCCAGCACCACCCCGGTACCCGTCGCCTGCCCGGCGATGGACGTGCCGCCGCCGCGGGCGACCACCGGTGTTCCGCGCGCCCGGCACACCTCCAGCACGGCCGCCACGTCCTCGGCGTCCCGAGGCGCCACCACGCCCAGCGGCACGCGCCGGTAGTTGGACGCGTCCATCGTCATCAGCGCCCGTGCGGTCGCGTCGAAGCGGACCTCGCCCCGCACGGCCCGCCGCAGCTCGGCGGCGAGCGATCCCTCGATCTCCATGTCGGTCCCCCGTCGATCGGTCATGGCTCCAGCATGCATCCGATCACGCAACGTCATCAGAAGTTGTCCACAGGCACCCCCTGATCATCAGATCGTCGTACGACCGCACAAGTCCACGACCCGGAGGAGTCGTCTCATCCGACGGACACGGCTTCGTCCGGTTTCGCGCACCCGATACGCTCCGACTCGTGGCCGACATCGAGATCCCCGCTGACATCAAGCCCGCCGACGGACGCTTCGGCGCGGGCCCCTCCAAGGTGCGGACGGAGGCGCTCGCCGCGCTCGCGGCGACCGGCAGTTCCCTGCTGGGCACCTCCCACCGGCAGGCCCCGGTCAAGAACCTGGTGGGCCAGGTCCGCGAAGGCATCAGCTCCCTGTTCTCCCTCCCGGACGGCTACGAGGTCGTCCTCGGCAACGGCGGCTCCACCGCGTTCTGGGACATCGCCACCCACGGGCTGATCGAGAACAAGTCCCAGCACCTCAACTTCGGTGAGTTCTCCTCCAAGTTCGCCAAGGCGGCCAAGCTCGCCCCCTGGCTGGCCGACCCCACCGTCATCGCCTCCGACCCGGGCACCCACCCGGAGGCGCGCGCCGAGGCGGGCGTGGACGTGTACGCGTTCACCCACAACGAGACCTCCACCGGTGTCGCCATGCCGATCAAGCGCGTGGCCGGTGCCGACGAGGGCTCGCTCGTCCTGGTGGACGCCACCTCCGGCGCGGGCGGTCTCCCGGTCGACGTCTCCGAGACGGACGTCTACTACTTCGCCCCGCAGAAGTCCTTCGCCTCCGACGGCGGCCTGTGGATCGGCGTGTTCTCCCCCGCCGCCATCGAGCGCGCCGAGCGGGTCCACGCCTCCGGCCGGCACGTCCCGGAGTTCTTCAGCCTGCCGACGGCGATCGACAACTCCCGCAAGAACCAGACGTACAACACCCCGGCGCTGGCCACGCTCTTCCTGCTCAACGAGCAGCTCAAGTGGCTGAACGGCCAGGGCGGGCTGGACTTCGCCACCGGTCGCACCAAGGACTCCTCGACCCGGCTGTACACCTGGGCGGAGGAGTCGAAGCACGCGACGCCTTTCGTCACCGACCCGGCCAAGCGGTCGCAGGTCATCGGCACGATCGACTTCGCCGACGAGATCGACGCGGCCGCGGTCGCCAAGGCGCTGCGCGCCAACGGCATCGTGGACACCGAGCCGTACCGCAAGCTCGGCCGCAACCAGCTCCGCGTCGCCATGTTCCCGGCGATCGACCCGGCCGACGTCGAGGCGCTCACCAAGTGCGTCGACTATGTCATCGAGCGGATCTGAAACCTGTAGATCCACGTGAGAAGGGGCGCCCGGTGGTGAACCGGGCGCCCCTTTCCGTGCCCCGCGCCTGCCCGTGCGCCTACTTCTTGCGCCGCATCAGCCGCATACCGAACACGGCGGCCGCGCCGAGGGCGAGCAGGACGGCGCCGGTCTTGAGGCCGCCTCCCCCGGTCTTCTCCCCCGAGGCGGAACTCCCGCCGGTGGACGGCGGCTTGGAGGCCACCGCGCCGCCCTTAGGTGCGTCCAGGGCCCGTACCTGGCTCTGCGCGCCCTCGCTGCCGTACATCAGCCTGGTGCCGTCGGCGGAGTAGCTGACGGACTCGCCCTGGCCCTGGAGGGGGACGTCCAGCCGGTCAAGCTTCTTGATCCGGCCGCCGTTCCAGTCGTAGGAGATGCCGCCGAAGTAGCCGCGTACGGCGAGCTGTCGGCCGTTCGGGGAGAAGGCGGCGTCGGTGGCCCACAGGTCGACGGGGGCGACCGGGCGGAAGACGTTCGCACCGGAGGACGACAGCCGGGCGGGGCCCTCGTACAGGTGGCCGCCGTCCTCGTTCTTGTCGATGATGTAGACGCGGCCGGTCTTGGGGTGGACGACCAGCGACTCGGCGTCCCGGGGGCCGTCGGAGTACTTCACGACGTACTGCGTGGCCGTGACCGTCTGGTCCTTCAGGGTCTTCGGCTCGGGCAGGCGGTAGATCCAGACGTAGGGCCAGCGGCCGTGGAAGTTGTCCCCGATGTCGCCGACGTAGATCTGGTCGTCCGGCCCGACGGAGATCGCCTCCACGTCGCGCGGGGAGCCGATGCCGCGCAGGGTGAGCGTGGCGACGGTCCTGCCCGTGCGGCTGTCGACGGCGTAGAGGTACGGGCCGTCGTCGCTGTCGTTGTGCGTCCAGTAGACGCCCGGGTGCTGGTGGGAGGCGGCCAGGCCGCTGGACTCGGTGATCCTGGGGTCCTCGATGGTGAACCCCTGGTCCCCGTCCGCGGCGTGGGCGGGCAGGGCGCAGGCACCCGCGAGCAGGGCCCCGGCAAGCAGGGCGAACGGTCGGCGCATGGTCCAAGACTGCCACCTGGCGCGGACGTTCAGCGGGGGTGGTGGGCCTCACATCGAGCCCAAGGGGGTGTCTTGCCGATCACGCCGGGCTCGCGACGCCTGGCACCGCTCCCTGATCCGGCCTGACCGACAAGACACCCCCTGGGTGCGGGCCCGTACCGCGATCCGCCATCATGAGCGGATGCTCAGGTTCATGCCCGTAGGTGACTCCATGACGATCGGGAGCGCGGGCGAACACACGTGGCGTTACCGGCTGTGGCAGCACCTTCGGGGCACATACGGCGGCCCGTTCCAGATCGTCGGTCCCCGCGAGACGCTGTACGACCCGGCCACCGGGGAGCCCGACTCCTACGAGTACGCCGACCCCGACTTCCCGCGCGCCCACCTCGCGGGGTGGGGCGAGGGCTGGCAGCACATGGCTCCGCTGATCGGGGAGGCGGTGCGGGCGCACCAGGCCGACGTGCTGCTGGTCTCCCTCGGGCTGATAGACCTGGGCTTCTACACCAACGCGGAGCAGACGGTCGACAACGTACGGGCGTTCGTGGCGGCGGCCCGCGAGGCGCGTCCGCGCGTCCGCATGGTGCTGCTGCCGGTCATCCCGAACGTCCGCGCCCTTGAGGACGGCCCCTTCGCCGAACAGGTCGACCTCTTCAACACCCTCCTCGCCAAGACCACCGCCGACCTGGACGAACCCCGGTCCCCGCTGCTGCTGGCCTCGGCGCCGGAGGGCTGGGACATCCACACCGACACGTACGACGGCACGCACCCCAACGCGAGCGGCGAACACCGCATCGCGGGGGCGTTCGCGGGGGCGATGCACGAGGCGTGGGGGGTGGGGGAGCCGTACGCGGCGTGATCGGACAGACCGATTTCCAGCGTTGCCCGGTGACGGTGCGTATCGTTTAACCGCGCGGCTGCACATCTGCGTGGGCAGCCGGGGAGGAGCGCCACGATGACCGTCCTCGACGACAGGACCGCGATGGCCGACATCGACACCGGACGCTTGGACGAGTGGTTCGAGCTGATGCCCGTCCCCGAAGGATTCCGGGCCGAGATCGTCGGGGGCTGCTTCTTCATGGTGCCGCAGCGGAACACGCATTGGCAGATCATCCGTCGGGTCCTGCGGGCCCTGGAGGACAGATTCGGACCGGACGTCATGGTGTTCTCGGACGTCCGTATCGATTTCCCCGGCCACCAGAACGGCTTCTGCCCTGACATCGCCATGCTCAAGGACTCGGCGGAGCCGGACGAGACGGGCCACTGGCGCCACCAGGATGTCCAGTTCGTCGCCGAGGTCATCTCCCAGGGCACCGCCGCCAACGACTACGGGCCCAAGAGGACCGCTTACGCCGTCGCGGAGGTCCCCGTCTACCTCATCGCGGACCCCTACCAGGGGCGGTGCCACGTCTACACCGACCCCAAGGACGGCGAGTACGTCCGTGCCCTTGAGGTGAGGTTCGGCGGCGACATCGACCTCACCGGCACGACAGCCGACATCGTCCTCCGTACCGCCGACTTCCCCCGCGACTGACCCCACCGCTTGCCTAGAGCGCGCTCCAAGACGTTGGCTAGGTGGGCATGAGGTATACGCAGCTTGGACGTACGGGTCTGAAGGTCAGCCGGCTGGTGCTGGGGACCATGAACTTCGGGCCGCAGACCGACGAGGCGGACAGCCACGCGATCATGGACGCGGCGCTGGACGCGGGCATCAACTACTTCGACACCGCGAACGTGTACGGCTGGGGCGAGAACAAGGGCCGTACCGAGGAGATCATCGGAACCTGGTTCGCGAAGGGCGGGGAGCGGCGCGAGAAGACCGTCCTGGCCACCAAGGTCTACGGGAACATGGGCGCGGAAGGCGAGCCCTGGCCCAACTACGACAAGCTCTCCGCGCTGAACATCCGCCGCGCGGTGGACGCCAGCCTGAAGCGGCTGCAGACCGACTACATCGACATCTACCAGTTCCACCACATCGACCGGAACACCCCGTTCGAGGAGATCTGGCAGGCGGTCGACGTCCTCGTCACCCAGGGAAAGATCCTCTACGCCGGTTCCTCCAACTTCCCCGGCTACAAGATCGCCCAGGCCAACGAGACGGCCCTGCGCCGGGGCAACACCCTCGGCCTGGTGAGCGAGCAGTGCCTGTACAACCTCGCCGAGCGCCGCGCCGAGATGGAGGTCATCCCGGCCGCCCAGGACTACGGGCTCGGCGTCATCCCGTGGTCGCCGCTGCACGGCGGCCTGCTGGGCGGGGTCATCCGCAAGGAGGCCGAGCGCGGGCGCCGCGCCTCCGGCCGCGCGGCGGACGCCCTCGCGGACACGGCCACGCGCAACCGGATCGAGGCGTACGAGGAGCTGCTCGCCAAGCACGGCCTGGAGCCCGGCGAGGTCGCGCTGGCCTGGCTGCTGACCCGGCCCGGCGTCACCGGCCCGATCGTCGGCCCGCGCACCGAGGCCCAGCTCGACTCTGCGCTGCGCGCGGTGGAGCTGGAACTGAGCGAGGAGCTGCTGACTTCCCTGGACGAGATCTTCCCCGGCCCCGGCCCGGCCCCGGAGGCGTTCGCCTGGTAGCGGCAAGCGAAAGGCCGCTCCGTACGGGGTTTCCCGCGGAGCGGCCTTGTGGCAGCAGCCGTCAGTGGACGGCCGCCGCCACGGCGACGACCACCAGCATCAGTACGAGCGCACCGGCCATGATCCGGTTCCGGATTTTCGGTTCCACGACGACGAGCCTAACGGGCCGTGCCCAGTGCCCAGCGGGCGACCGGGGCGTACCGGGGCTGTTCACCGGGGACGCCGGAGACCGGCAGATGGCTGCGGACGAGGACCAGTTCGCCCACCGTCCAGCCGGTACCGGCGAATTCGGCGAGGGCGTCGACGTAGGGCCGCAGGTCGGTGTCGCCCTTGCCGCGGGCCAGTGTGAGATGCGCCCGGTAGTGCCGGTGCTCCTCGCCGCCCGCCCCGGCCCGGCGTCCGGCCGCCTGCGCCCGCCCGGCCAGCCTGCCCAGCGCGGTGCGGTCGCCGGAGGCCCCGGCCCACAGCGCCTTGCCCCGCCCGAAGCTGCCGCCTCCGGCGAGGGCCAGCGGGAACGGTGCGCTGTGTGCGGCCGCGCGCTCCAGCCGGCGTTCCAGCTCCGGCGCGGTCTCCTCCGGGACCTCGCCGTAGAAGGCGAGCGTGAAGTGCCAGCCGTCCGGCTGGGTCCATCGCAGCGCGTCGGCGCCGGCCAGCCGCCGCAGCGCCCGTACCTCCCGGCCCAGCTCCTCCACGGCCCCCGGGGGCGGCAGTACGGCGGCGAAGAGTCTCATCCCCTCACGATCCCAGACGGGTACGCTGCGGCACCGTGACCGACGATGTCGAGGTGGCGACAGCAGGCGCCCTGGCCGGCGCCGCAGTGGTGCGCAACGGATTCGGCAAGGAGCTGGCCCGGATCGACAAGGGCGCCGGGGACTTCGCCACGGCGGCCGACGTGGAGGCGGAGCGAGCCGCCCTGGACGTCATCCGCGCCGCCCGGCCCCATGACGCGGTACTCGGCGAGGAGGGCGGACGGCAGGGCGCCACCGACACCGGGCGCCTCTGGCTCGTGGACCCCCTGTGCGGCACCCTCAACTACGCCGTCGGCACCCTGCTCGTCGCCGTCAACGTGGCTCTCCGCGACGGCCCGGCAGCCGTGGCGGACCCCTTCACCGGCGAGGTCTTCCGCACCGACGGCGAGACGGCCTGGCTGTACCGGGACGGCACCGACACCCCGCTGCGCCCCACGGCGGCGAGCGCCCTCGTGGACGTCAACCTCGACCCGCCCTTCCCGAGCGCCCCGGGCTTCCGCGCCACGGACCTCCTGGCCCACCCGGAATTCGCGGCGCGCTTCCGCCCTCGTGTGGTCTCGACAACCCTGGCCCTGACCTGGGTGGCGGCGGGCCGCCGCGCCGCCTACGTCACCGACGGCACCGACCTCTCGGCCAGCGTCCACTTCGCCGCCGGAATCGCCCTGTGCCGGGCGTCGGGCTGCGTGGTCACGGGCATCGACGGCACACCCCTCGGCCCGGACACCCGAGGCTTGGTGGCGGCGGCAGACACCGAAACCCACAGCCTGTTGACAAACCTGATCCGCAACGCCCCCTGACCGGCGCCAGCTCCGCGCCGCCAAGGGGTACGTGCGGGACACGACGGCACCTGCCCTGCCGGAACCCCTGCCTCTGCCGCGGCCTCGGACAGCCACCAGCCGCAGCCGCCTCCGACGCAGCAAAAGCCTGCCCCGGTCAGGCGTCACCGCCTCCCCAGTGCGAAGCATCAGCCCTTCCGCCGCCGCGCGGCACGAACGACAGACGCGGCACCCGAGGCCGGGTGGGGCCAGCCCGGTCGAGCCCTCGGCCCCGCCCCGCTCAAGCCCCCTCAAGCCGCCGGTGTCAGCTCCTCGCTCCCCCGCGGTACGAACCGTAGGTGGGGCCCGCGGTGCCAGCTCAGCCGGAGCCGGAGATCTCCCGCGCGGGCCAGAAACAGGCCGATGACGGCCGCCGCGGCGGCCGAGACCGCCCCGCCCGCGACGAAGCCGAAGCGGGCGCCGTACGTGTCGGTGACCCAGCCGACGAGCGGGGCGCCCAGAGGGGTGCCGCCCATGAAGACCATCATGAAGAGGGACATCACGCGCCCCCGCATGGCCGGGTCGGTGGACATCTGGACGGCGGTGTTGGCGGTGACGTTGACCGTGAGGCCGAACGCGCCGATGGGGACCATCAGGAGGGCGAACAGCCAGTACGAGGGCGCCAGCGCCGCGACGATCTCCACGGTGCCGAAGGCCAGCGCGGCCGCGACCAGCACCCGGAACCGGGCCGTACCGCGCCGCGCGGCGAGCAGGGCGCCGATCAGGGAGCCGACGGCCATCAGGGTGTTGAACAGGCTGTACGCACCGGCACCGGCGTGGAACACGTCGTCGGCGAAGGCGGTGAGCCAGACGGGGAAGTTGAAGCCGAAGGTGCCGATGAAGCCGACGAGCACGATGGGCCAGATCAGCTCCGGCCGCCCGGCGACATGCCGCAGGCCCTCCCGGAGCTGGCCCTTGCCGCGCGGGGCGCGATCGACGGGGTGCAGCTCACGGGTGCGCATCAGCAGGAGCCCGGCGATGGGCGCGACGAAGGACAGCCCGTTGGCGAGGAACGCCCACCCGGTGCCCACGCCGGTGATCATCAGACCGGCGACGGCCGGGCCGACCAGCCGCGCGGACTGGAAGTTGGCCGAATTCAGGCTGACCGCGTTCTGGAGCTGGCCGGGGCCGACCATCTCGGAGACGAAGGACTGCCGGGCCGGGTTGTCCACGACCGTGGCGAGACCGACCGCGAAGGCGGCGACGTACACGTGCCAGACCTGGACGTGTCCGGAGAGAGTGAGGGCGGCCAGCGCGAGCCCGGTGAGGGCCATCGCGGACTGGGTGAACAGCAGCGCGGGCCGCTTGGGCAGCCGGTCGACGAGGACACCGCCGTACAGGCCGAAGAGCAGCATCGGCAGGAACTGGAGGGCGGTGGTGATGCCGACGGCCGCCGAGGAGCCGGTGAGGCTCAGCACCAGCCAGTCCTGGGCGATGCGCTGCATCCAGGTGCCGGTGTTGGAGACGACCTGTCCGGCGAAGAACAGCCGGTAGTTCCGGACCTTCAGCGAGCTGAACATCGAGGTTCTGCCGGTGGCCGGGGTAGTAGTGGCCGGTGCGGGGACGGAAGCTGCTCCGGGTCCCGTACTCAAAAGGTCGCCTCCTGAAGCGATGCCGTGGCTACAGTTGCGCGAGCTTCTCCAGGACGGGGGCGGCGGCGCGCAGGGTGGCCCACTCGTCCTCGTCGAGGCCCTCGACCAGGCCGGCCAGGAACGCGTTGCGTTTGCGGCGGCTCTCCACGAGCATCGCCTCGGCCTGCTCGGTCCGGGTGACGACCTTCTGGCGCCGGTCCTCGGGATGCGGCTCGAGCCGGACCAGGCCCTTGGCCTCCAGGAGCGCGACGATGCGGGTCATCGAGGGCGGCTGTACGTGCTCCTTGCGCGCCAGCTCGCCCGGGGTGGCCTGTCCGCAGTTGGACAGCGTGCCCAGCACCGACATCTCGGTGGGGCTCAGCGACTCGTCGACCCGCTGGTGCTTGAGTCGACGGGACAGCCGCATCACGGCGGAGCGGAGGGAGTTCACGGCGGCCACGTCGTCGCCGTGGGTGAGGTCCGACATGTCTTTAGCCTAACTCATTACCCTCACTAAGTAACGCCACCCCGCACGGCGCGCCTCGTGATGTCCGCCACTGTGTCCAACTGTCACCCGTACGAGTGAGCCGGTTCCGAAAAGTGACCCATCGGGTGGCGGGATGTGGCGACCCTCGTACACATGGGGACCAGTGTGCTCAGCCTGCGGATGGACGGGGAGCTGCTCGAGAGGCTCCGGGAACGCGCGGCGAAAAGAGGAATGAGCGTGCAGGACTATGTGATCCGCACGCTCGTCAGGGACGACTTCGACGAGCGGTTCCAGACCGCCGTCGACGAGACCGAGAAGTTCTACGGGGTCACATGAGACTCATGTGACCCCGTGGGAACCTCAGCCGCGCCCCGGTCAGGTCAGACCGAGGGCCGGCATCAGGTAGTAGAAGCCGAAGACGGCCGCGACCACGTACATCGCCACCGGGATGTCCCGGCCGCGCCCGGCGGCGAGGCGGAGCACCACGAAGGTGATGAAGCCCATGCCGATGCCGTTGGTGATCGAGTAGGTGAACGGCATCATCACCATGGTCACGAAGGCCGGGATGGCGATGGTGAAGTCGGCCCAGTCGATCTCCCGGATCGAGCCCGCCAGGATCAGGAAGCCGACCGCGAGCAGCGCGGGGGTGGCGGCCTGGGACGGCACCATGGTGGCGACCGGGGTGAGGAACAGCGCGACGCCGAAGAGGGCGCCGGTGACGACGTTGGCGAGGCCCGTACGGGCGCCCTCGCCGACGCCGGCCGTGGACTCCACGAAGCAGGTGGTGGCCGAGGAGGAGCTGGCGCCGCCCGCCGCGACGGCGAGGCCGTCGATCAGCAGGACCTTGTTGATGCCCGGCATCTGGCCCTGGGCGTCGGTCAGCTTGGCCTCGTCGCTGACGCCCATGATCGTGCCCATGGCGTCGAAGAAGCAGGACAGCAGGACGGTGAAGACGAAGAGGACGCCGGTCAGCACACCGACCTTGCCGAAGCCGCCGAACAGGCTGACCTTGCCGATCAGGCCGAAGTCCGGGGTGGCGACCGGGTTGCCGGGCCACTTCGGGGTGGTCAGGCCCCAGGACGGCACCTTGGCGACCAGGTTGATGATCACCGCGAGGACGGTCATCGCCACGATGGAGATCAGGATCGCGCCCGGCACCTTGCGGACGATCAGCGCGAGGGTGAGCAGCACGCCCAGCACGAAGACCAGCACCGGCCAGCCGGTGAGGTGGCCGCCCGTGCCGAGGGTGAGCGGGACGGTGGTCTGGGCGATGTCCGGGATGCGGGTGACGAAGCCGGAGTCGACCAGGCCGATCAGCATGATGAACAGGCCGATACCGATGGCGATGGCCTTGCGCAGCCCGTAGGGCACCGCGTTCATCACACGCTCGCGCAGACCGGTGGCGACCAGCAGCATCACCACGAAGCCGGCGAGCACCACCATGCCCATCGCGTCCGGCCACGACATGCGCGGCGCGAGCTGGAGGGCGACGACCGTGTTGACGCCGAGGCCGGCCGCCAGCGCGATCGGGACGTTGCCGATCACACCCATGAGGAGGGTGGTGAGGGCGGCGGTGAGCGCGGTGGCCGTGACGAGCTGGCCGTTGTCCAGGTGGTGCCCGTACATGTCCTTGGCGCTGCCGAGGATGATCGGGTTCAGGACGATGATGTACGCCATCGCGAAGAACGTGGCGAAACCGCCGCGGATCTCGCGGGCGACGGAGCTGCCGCGCTCGGAGATCTTGAAATAGCGGTCGACGGCGCCGTAGGAGGGCGTTCCGCCCGGCTGTTCGGGGGAAGGAGCCTGGGCCGTGGCCGAGGTGGGCATGCGAGTCCTCTTCACCATTCAGGGTTCCCCCGAGCCCTTTTGGAGTTTCGTACGAACAGAAACAGTCAAAGACAAACCGCTTCAGTATGAACGTATGAAGCCTAGATCGCTATCTCCGCGCGTAGATATTCACCGAATGTCCGTGCGGCAGCGGGCTGCCGGGCGTGGCGTGGCGCCTCGTAAGCTGTGCCCATGACGAAGTGGACCCCCAAGCACGAAGCGCCGGAGCCCCTGGAGGGGCCCGTGGTCGCCACCATCACCGGCGGCACGATCGTGTGGTTCGTCCTCTTCCTGGTCCAGCTCCCCTTCTACGGCTGGTTCGAGGACCACGGCCATCTGTGGTGGGTGTGGACCTGCCTGGCCGGGGCCGGTCTCGGCCTGATCGGCATCTGGTACGTGCGCGGGCGGGACGCCGCGATCAAGCGGGCGGCGGCCGAGCGGGAGACCGTCTCCGCCGACTGACCTCCGGGTCGTGCGGGACCTCTGGACGGGAATGCGGGTTCCGTGTTGTCATGCCCACTGCTGTCCGATGACAACGTTGTACTGCGCGCGCCTGGAGCGCTGACAACGTTGTCTTCGTTGCACTGAACCACCCCTGAGCACGTCCGGCCCACCACCTCAGAGGTTCTGTATGACATGGACACGGCATATCGGTCGCTTCATGGCCGGGACACTGGCGGCGACCGCGCTGCTGGCCACTCCCGCGCACGCGCAGGCCGACCCGCCCGCCCGGCTGACCGACCTCGTCAACCCGTTCATCGGCACCCAGAACGAGGGCAACACCTACCCCGGCGCGGCGGTGCCGTTCGGCATGGTGCAGCTCTCCCCCGACACCGGCCACAACACCGGCTACGACTACGGCCAGGACCACATCCGCGGCTTCTCCCTGGTCCACCTCTCCGGCGTCGGCTGCGGCCTCGGCGGTGACCTCCCGGTGCTGCCCACCACGGGCGACGTCACCACCACCGACTACGCGCGGTACGCCGCGGGGTTCAGCCACGACGACGAGTCCGCGAGCCCCGGCTACTACCGTGTCGGCCTGGACTCCGGCATCGAGGCCGAGCTGACCGCGACCGCCCGCACCGGCGTGCAGCGCTACACCTTCCCCGCCACCGACAAGGCCAACGTCCTGCTCAACGCGGGCCAGTCGCTGCACACCAAGGTCGCCGCCGAGGTCGAGATCCTGGACGACCACACCGTGCGCACGAAGCTCACCGGCCGCGGCTTCTGCCAGGACACGGTCCCCTACACGCTCTACACGGTCACTCATTTCGACCGCCCCTTCACCGCCCACGGCACGTGGACCGGGGCAGCCGTCACCGACGGCGCGAAGACGGGTGCGGACGGGGCGTATCTGCGGTTCGACACCCGCGAGGACCGCACCGTCGAGGCCACCACCGCGCTGTCCTACGTGGACGCGCGCGGCGCGCTCGGCAACCTGCGCGCCGAGGGCGGCCGCTCCTTCGACGCGGTGCGCGACGCGGCCCAGCGGGCCTGGGAGGACCGGCTGGACGACGTACGGGCGCGCGGCGGGAGCGACACGCTGCGCCGGACCTTCTACTCCTCGCTGTACCGCTCGTTCCTCGCGCCGAACATCGGCAGCGACACCGACGGCCGCTACACCGGCTGGGACCAGAAGATCCACCGCACCCAGGGCTTCACCTACTACCAGAACTGGTCGCTGTGGGACACCTACCGCACCCAGTCCCAGTTGCTCTCGCTGCTGGCGCCGCGTGAGGCGCGGGACATGGCGATCTCGGTGATCCGGATCGACGAGGAGAGCGGCTGGCTGCCCAAGTGGGGCTACGGCACGGTCGAGACCAACATCATGACCGGCGACCCGGTCACGCCGTTCCTCACCAACGCCTACCAGCAGGGGCTGCTGCACGGCTGGGAGGAGCGGGCCTACCAGGCGCTGAAGAAGAACGCGGACGGCGTGCCGCCCGCCGGCTCGCCGGCCGTGGGCCGGGAGACGAACCGGGAGTACCTCGCCGACGGCTTCGCCCCGTACGTGAAGGACCGCCCGCACGCCAAGCCCGGTGACTCGGACTACGACCACGGGGCGTCGGCCACGCTGGAGTACGCGCTGTCGGACGCGATGCTGTCCCGGATGGCGCGCGACCTCGGGCACCGCGCGGACGCGGACCGGTACGCGGCACGGGCGCAGAACTACCGGAAGATCTTCGACCACTCCACGGGGTTCTTCCGCGCCCGTGACGCCTCCGGCGCCTTCACCGGACCGGCCGACCCCGCGCAGAGCGAGGGCTTCCACGAGGGCACGTCCTGGCAGTACCAGTGGCTCGTGCCGCAGGACCTGCCCGGCATGGTGGACCTGATCGGCGGCAATCAGGCGGCCAACGACCGGCTCGACTCCTTCTTCGCCTACGGGCAGTTGACCGAGGACCCGGCGAAGACCGCCCGCGAGGTGTGGGTGAACGGGCCGTACGACTACTACAACGCGGACAAGTACAACCCGCAGAACGAGCCCGACCTGATCGCGCCCTACACCTACCTGTCCACCGGGCAGCCGTGGAAGACGACGGACGTGGTGCACGCGGCGCTGACCCTGTTCACGGACGGGCCGACCGGGATGACCGGCAACGACGACCTGGGCACCATGTCCGCCTGGAACGTGCTGTCGTCCATCGGCGTCTTCCCGGTGCAGCCCGGCTACGACACCTGGGGCCTGTCCACCCCGGTGTTCGACCGGGTCGACCTCACCCTGGACCGCCGGTACTACCCGCACGGCGCGCTCACCATCACCGCGCCGGGCACCTCGGCGGACACCCGGTACGTGCAGTCGGCGCGGCTGGACGGCGCCGGGTACGGGCGGACGTATCTGACCACCGGGGCGCTGCGGACACACCGTTCGCTGTCCTTCACGGTCGGGTCGACGCCCTCCTCCTGGGGCACCGGGGCCGACGCGGGGCCGCCCGCGCTGGGCTGATCCGGGGCCTGTGCCGAGCCTGTGCCGGGCCTGATCCGGCTTGGTCAGGGGCTTGATCAGGGGCGCCCCCGAGACCTCCTCGGGGGCGCCCCTGGCGTTACCCGGAGATCGGTCCGCCCGGCAGGTGAAGCGGGGATCGGGCACGTAACGTCGGATGCATGACGAATGTCGACGCGGGTGCCGGACTGGACCCCGTGCACCCGGTCGCGCCGCCCACCACGGGGCCGGCGGGCCTGACCCGTGCGGAGGTCGCGGAGCGGGTGGCACGGGGGGAGGTCAACGACGTCCCGGTGCGCAGCAGTCGCTCGCTGGGCGAGATCGTGCGGGCGAACGTGTTCACCCGGTTCAACGCGATCATCGGTGTGCTGTGGGTGGTGACGCTGTTCGTCGCGCCGATCCAGGACAGCCTGTTCGGGTTCGTGATCCTCGCCAACACCGGGATCGGGATCGTGCAGGAGTGGCGGGCCAAGAAGACGCTGGACTCGCTCGCGGTGATCGGGGAGGCCCGGCCGACCGTCCGCCGGGACGGCCGTTCGGTACAGGTGCCGACCAGCGGGATCGTGCTGGGCGACCTGGTGGAGATCGGGTCCGGCGACAAGATCGTGGTGGACGGGGTGTGCGCCGAGGCCGACGGTCTGGAGGTGGACGAGTCCCTGCTGACCGGCGAGGCCGACCCGGTGGTCAAGCACCCCGGCGAGCAGGTCATGTCGGGCAGCTTCGTGGTCGCGGGCGGCGGGGCCTTCCAGGCGACCAAGGTGGGCCGGGAGGCGTACGCGGCCCAACTGGCCGAGGAGGCTTCGCGGTTCACGCTGGTCCACTCCGAGCTGCGGTCCGGGATCTCCACCATCCTGAAGTACGTGACCTGGATGATGGTCCCGGCCGCGCTCGGCCTGATCGTCACCCAGCTCGTGGTGAAGAGCAACGACTTCAAGGGGTCGGTGGCCCGGACCATCGGCGGGATCATCCCGATGGTCCCGGAGGGGCTGGTGCTGCTGACCTCGGTGGCCTTCGCCATCGGGGTGATCCGGCTCGGGCGCAAGCAGTGTCTGGTGCAGGAGTTGCCGGCGATCGAGGGCCTGGCCCGGGTGGACACCGTCTGCCTGGACAAGACCGGCACGCTCACCGAGGGCGGCATGGACGTGACCGCGCTGAAGCCGCTCGACGGTGCCGACGAGGGCCGGGTGCGGGAGGTGCTGGCCGCGCTCGGGGCGTCCGATCCGCGTCCCAACGCCTCGCTCCAGGCCATCATCGACGCCTACCCGGACGGCCACGGCGGGGACCGGCGCCCGGTGAGCACACTGCCGTTCTCCTCGGCCCGCAAGTACAGCGGGGCCGCGTTCGAGGAGGGGGACGGCGAGGTGGCCGGGTGGCTGCTGGGCGCCCCAGATGTGCTGCTCGCCCCCGACGACCCCGCGCTGAAGGAGACCGGCCGGCTGAACGAACAGGGGCTGCGGGTGCTGCTGCTGGCCCGCGCCGCCCGTGCCCTGGAGGGTCCCGACCCGGCGCGCGGGGCCCGGCCCGTGGCCCTGGTGGTGCTGGAGCAACGGCTGCGGCCGGACGCGGCGGAGACCCTGCGGTACTTCGCCGACCAGGACGTCCAGGCCAAGGTGATCTCCGGGGACAACGCGGTGTCGGTGGGCGCGGTCGCCCACAAGCTGGGGCTGTCCGGCAAAGCGGTGGACGCGCGGCGGCTGCCCGCCGACCCGGCCGACCTGGCCAAGGCGGTGGACCGGGCCACGGTGTTCGGTCGGGTCACCCCGCAGCAGAAGCGGGAGATGGTCGGCGCGCTCCAGTCGGAGGGCCGCACCGTGGCGATGACCGGCGACGGGGTGAACGACGTACTGGCCCTGAAGGACGCCGACATCGGCGTCTCGATGGGGTCGGGCTCGGAGGCCACACGCGCGGTGGCGCAGATCGTGCTGCTGAACAACAGCTTCGCCACGCTGCCCTCGGTGGTGGCGGAGGGCCGCCGGGTGATCGGCAACATCACGCGGGTGGCGACGCTGTTCCTGGTCAAGACGGTGTACTCGGTTCTGCTGGCGCTGCTGGTGGTGTGCTGGCAGGTCGAGTACCCGTTCCTGCCCCGGCATCTGACGCTGCTGTCCACGCTCACCATCGGGGTCCCGGCGTTCTTCCTGGCGCTGGCCCCGAACAAGGAGCGGGCGCGGCCGCACTTCGTGCGCCGGGTGATGCGGTACTCGATACCGGGCGGGCTGCTGGCCGGGGTCGCGACGTTCGTGACGTATCTGCTGGCCCGGCACCACTACACGGGCGCGGGCGCGCTGGCC
The DNA here is from genome assembly GCF_055562575.1 of Streptomyces sp. NPDC018263. Classification (NCBI taxonomy): domain Bacteria; kingdom Bacillati; phylum Actinomycetota; class Actinomycetes; order Kitasatosporales; family Streptomycetaceae; genus Streptomyces; species Streptomyces sp. NPDC018263. The sequence goes on along the minus strand of NZ_JBVHFA010000005.1, from coordinate 238,621 downwards.
GCCGAGACCAGCGCGGCCACACTGACCCTGTTCCTGATATCGATGTGGGTCCTCGCCATCATCGCCCGCCCCTACACGTGGTGGCGGGTGGCCCTGGTGGCCGCGATGGGCGTCGCCTTCCTCTTCGTGCTGACCGTCCCCTGGCTCCAGGACTTCTTCGCCCTGCGCCTGGTCGGCAACACCATGCCGTGGGCGGCGGTCGGAGTGGCGGTGGTGGCGGCGGCCGCCCTGGAACTCGTGTGGAGATGGGTCGGCCGCCGCTTCCCGGTGTGAGGGTTACCGCACGTCGACCGCGTCGGCCGCGGAGGTGACGGCGGCCGTGGTGGAGACGCCCGAGTAGACGTAGCGGTAGGAGCCGTCGACCGAGGCGGTGACGGTGGTCTTCAGCTTGCCGTAGCTGTCCGTCGTGACGGTCTTCAGCGTGGTGTAGGTGCTGGAGCCCTGCTTGGCGAACTGCAGCTTCACCGACTGCGCCCCGTAGCCGTAGTACTTGTTGTAGTCCCAGCTCGCGCGGGTCAGGGTGCCGGTGACCGTGATGGTCCTGCCCTTCACGACCGGCTCCGGGGCGGCGTCGGTGGTCAGCTTGGAGTAGCGCAGCAGGCTGGTGGTGGCCAGGCCGCCCTGGTCCTTGAAGCCGACCTTGCTGTAGTCGGGCGCGGAGGGGTTCTGCCCGTTGAAGGCGATCGCCTCGGCGGCCAGCGACCACTTGCCGGCGTCGGAGGCGGTCAGGTCGCCGTCGGCCGGGTAGATGTCGACGGTGCCGGTGCAGGCGAGCGTGGTGCTCGTGGCGACCTTGCAGGTGGCGGGGTTGTCACCCTCGACCGTGGCGGTCGGGTCGTCCAGCGAGCCCCGGTAGAGGTAGGCGTCGCTGTAGAAGTCGGAGGCGGTCGCGTTGACGCCCGTCCCGTGGGTCAGCGTGTACGAGTAGGTCGCGTGGACCCCGTTGGTGGTGCCGACCTTGATCGACGAGGCGATCTTCAGGTTCGAGAAGCTGACGTTCATCGTGTACGGCGTGGCCGGTGCGGCGTGCGCGGCCGGAGCGGCGAAGGCGGCGAGAGCCAGGGCGCCGGTGACGGCGGCCACGGTGGCACGTATGCGCATGTGCGGTTCCCTCTGGGGGAGAAGTGATCGGGGAGTCGGTCGACTCGGGTGATCAGATCCGTGAGGGGTCTTCCCGGTTGTACGGGCGGGGCGTTCCTCGACCGGAATTTGCCCACTCATTGCCTGGTCAAGGGCCCCGCCCGCTCACCTCCGGCGGATTGCCGCCGGATTACTTCACGTCGACGAAGTCGGCGGTCGAGTCGATCGCCGGGGTGGTCGACGTGCCCGCGAAGCTGTAGCGGAAGTAGCCGTCGGCGGACGCCTTGACGGTGGTCCTCAGGTTGCCCTTGGAGTCCGTCGTGACGGTCTTCAGCGTGGTGTAGGCGCTGGCGCCCTTCTTCTTGAACTGAAGCTTGACGGGCTGCTTGGTGTAGCCGTGGTACCGGTTGTCCTCCCAGTTGGCGCGGGTCAGGGCGCCGGTGACCGTGATGGTCCTGCCCTTCTTCACGGGCTCCGGGGAGGCGTTGACGGTCAGGCGGGAGTACCGCTGGAGCGAGGTGGAGCCGAGGCCGCCCTTCTCGGCGACGCCGATCTTGGAGGGATCCGGGTTCTCGCCGTTCTGGCCGTTGTAGGCGATGGCGATCGCGCCGCCCTTCCAGCCACCGGCGTCGGAGTTCCACAGCTCGCCGTCGGCCGGGTAGATGTCGATCTTGCCGGTGCACTTCGCCGTGGTGTCCGTGACCACCTTGCAGGTGGCGGGCAGGTCACCGAACAGCATGTTGTCCGGGTTGTCGAACGAACCCTTGTAGAGGAACGGGCCGTTGAGGAAGTCGTCGGCCGTGATGTCGACGTCCCTGCCGTGGGTCAGCGTGTAGGTGACCGTGGTGGCGACATGGTTGGTGGTGCCGACCTTGAGGGCCTTGGCCACCTTGAACTGCGAGAAGGTGACGTTCAGGGCGTACGGCGTGCCGCCGCGGACGCCCTTGACACCCTGCTTGCCCGAGGCGGCGTGTGCCCCCTTGAAGATCTTCACCGCTTCCGTGCGGTACGCGGAGGCGGAGCCGTCGGCGTGCGCGGCCGGGACGGCGAGGGCGGAGAGAGCCAGGGCGCCGGTCACGGCGGCCACTGAGGCGCGAATGCGCATGTGCGTTCCCCTGCGTTGTGGGGGTGAGACCCCTCTGAACGTGTGAGCCTGTTGGCTCACACGTTCAGACGTGCGATTCGGGGGGCCGGTTGTACGAAAGTCGCAGATTCTGCGATCAATTCGTGAAGCCCCCGTTCAGCAAGGGGATGTCAGTCGAACCAGCGGTCCCGTGCCAGTTCCTCCGTGCGGGACGGGTCCTCCAGGAGGGCGGCGACCTCGAAGCGGCGGGGCCACTGGCCGGCGGCCCAGGCGAGGCCGGCGGCGACACCTTCCAGGGTGGCCGCGTGGAGGACGCCGTCGTCGGTGAGACGCCAGTCGATCTCGACGCCGTCCACGACGAGTTCGTCGTGCTCGACATAGCCGGCCGGAGTGCCCGCACCGAGCAACGCCCGCACCGGCTGCGGTACTTCGTGTTCGGCGCCCTCGGAGTCCACCGCACCGGTGACGGACTCGCTCAGCCGCCGCACCTGGAACAGCTCGGCGAGCGCGCCCGCCAGCGACGGCCGGACGGGAAGCAGCGGCACCCCGGAGGTGAAGGGCAGCAGGTCGGGCGAGTCGACGACCACCGCGTCCCGCGCGTCCACCACGACCGCCTCCCCGTCGCGTACGGCGCGCAGCTCGTCGGGGAGGGTCACCTGCTCCGGGTCCAGGTCGGCCAACGAGCTGTAGAGCCCGTGGAGTTGGGCCGGAGAGACCGGCCGGCCGGGGTCGGCCAGCCGGTCGAGGAGTTCGGCGGCACCGCCCGGCTCGTCCAGCAGCGCGGCCACCGAGGTGCGCACCCCGAGGGCGCGGAGCACCTGCTCGTCGTGGAAGCCGGTGGCGTCCGCCTCGTCGTACAGGCCGCGCAGCAGCGGGTCGCCGCCGGCGGCCAGCAGACCCGCCGGGCGGCGGCCGTCGAGCACCGGGTGCCCGCGCAGCCACCAGGCGGTGTAGGGGCGTACGACCTCGTGGGTGCCGTCCGGGAGGAGGACGCGGACCGGCTGGACGAGGGCATCGCGCAGCGGGGGCTGGGCCAACAGGGCGAGCGCCTCGGGCCAGCGGTCGTCGTCCACCAGGTCCAGGTCGCGCACGGCGACGAGTTCGGTGGCGACGGGCGGTACGGGGCTGTCGGGGAAGCGGTCGAGGACGTCCTCGGACCACACGTCCACGGCGTCCAGCAGCCCGGCGTCGTCGGGTTCGGCGAAGTCGCTGTCGCGGGGCTCCAGTTCGTCCGGGTCGAGGACCACGTCGGTGGCGCGGACCAGCGCGAAGTCGGCCAGCACCCCGCAGGCGGCGAGCGGCTGGGCGCCCCACTTCCCGGCCAGTTCGGCGTCGACGGCGGCGAGTTCGCCCTCGCGGATCACGTGGGCGAACGGGCTGCCGGGCAGCACCAGTTCACCGGCCGGGGCGAGTTCGCCGTCCTCGTCGGGCAGGGCGAGCGCGCCGAGCCAGGGCTCGTCACCGGGCTCCAGGCCCGCGTCCCGCACCAGCGCGAGGACGGTGTCGGCGAGTTCCTCGGCGTCCGGAGTGTCCTCCTCCCACATCGCCCCGCCGTCGTCGTCCAGCGAGGCGGCGACGGCGGCGCGGACCTGCGGGGTGGTGAGCACCGCGCGCGGGGTGGCGGGCAGTGCGCCCAGCTTCTCCAGCAGCGGGTGGGCGGCGTCCGGGTGGGCCATCTTCAGGCCGAGCCGGGCCAGTACCTCGGCGTCCGGCGCGGTGGCGTCCGGGGCGGGGAGCAGCACCTGGCGGGGGCCGATCGTGGTGCGGCCGGTCCCGGCGAGCGGTACGGGCAGCCCGGACAGCCGCTCGGGGTCGACCCCGGCGAGGCTGTCGTAGAGCCGCCACCACCACTCGGGCTCCTTCTCCAGACCGGCCAGCCGGTCCACGGCGTCGGCCAGCGGCAGCCGGGCCACGCCGAGCGCGCGCAGCTCCGGGCGGCGTTCGAGCCCGGCGGGCAGCAGGGTGGGCAGCACCTCGGCGAGGACGCGCACGGTGGCCGCGCCCGCGCCCTCCACGATCTCGGCGTCCCTGGGGCGCAGCGCCTCGGGCAGCTCGTCGTCGCCCCGCGGGGGCAGCGCCGGGGGCAGGAACGCGGTGCGCGGCAGCCGGTCCAGGACGGCCTGGCGGAGCGCGCCGTCCAGCTCGCCCTTGCCGAGCGGGCCGGGCACGAGGTCGATGGCGCCCTCGGTCACCGGGCGCCAGCCGGCGAGGAGTTCGGTGTAGGCGTCGGCCGCGCGCTGCACCAGGAAGTCGGTGAGCGGGCCGGGCGCGGCGTGCCGGCGGGTGGTGTCCAGCGGGAAGGACGCGATGAGCACGCCGGGGAAGCCGAGGGGCTCGTCGCTGGGGGTGGGCGCGTGCAGCACGGGCGCGGTGCGGGGGCGTACCGGGCGGCCCTCGCCGTCCTCGGGCACGGCCCAGGTCACCGACCAGTGCGGGCGCAGCCGTTCCTCGACCGGGCGGTCCGCGAGAAGGGCGGCGTCGAGCGGGCCGTGGGCGGCGACGGTGCGCCAGCGGGTGCTGCCGTCGCGGGAGTCGTCCACGACGGTGACGGCGTCCTCGGTACGGCGGCGCAGGGTGCGCGGCTCGCGTCCCTCGACCTCGATGACGACCTCTTCGAGGCCGGGCAGCGCGAGCAGCAGCGAGTCGTCCACGGCGTCCAGCAGCCGCTCGGCCAGGGAGGCGGCGGCCGCGTCGCGCAGCGGCAGGATGACGGCGGTGTCGTACGGGTCCGGGGCGGTGCCCTCGGCAGCGAACGGCAGCCTGAGCAGCGGGACGTGGCCGTCGCGGCGGCGCACCTCGTCGCCCAGGCCGGGGCTGTGCCGGGAGGTCTGCGCCGTCAGCTCGCGGGCCTCGGCGAGCGACCAGCGGACCCCGCCGTGCCGGCCGACCAGCGCGGGTTCGTCGGTCACGGAGAGCACGGCGGCGAAGCCGACACCGAAGCGGCCGACGGTGGCGTGCTCGTCGTACCGCTCCCGCTTGGCGGAGGCGCGCAGGGTGGACAGCGACTCCACTCCGGCGGCGTCCAGCGGCGCGCCGGTGTTGGCGGCGATCAGCGCGCCGCCCTGGAGGGTGAGCCGGAGCCGTCCGGGGGTGTCCGCGCGGGCGGCGGCGTCGGCGGCGTTCTGGGCCAGCTCCACCACGAGCCGGTCGCGGTAGCCGCCGAGGACGAGGTCCTCCTCGGCGTTGGCGTCCTCACGGAACCGGGCGGGGCTGGTGGCCCAGGCGTCGAGGACACCGCGGCGGAGACGGGCGGTGCCGAAGGGGTCGGCGCCCTCGGCCGCCGGCCGCACGTACTTGCTCACGTTCACTCTCCATCATCGACGTGAGATCGAAGGTACAGCGACCTGACGGTCCGTCCTTCGCGGCGTACGCGCGGGCGGGCGGGCGGAGTGGCGTGCTACGAGTGCCCGAGTTCCGCCGCTTCGTCGTCGCCCTCGGCCGGGACCGAGCCGGAGTCGGCGGCGGGCCGGAGCGGGAACGGGTCGAGCCGGGTCTCGTCCACCACGGGCAGCGGCGGGCGGGGCGGGGTCGGCATGACGGCGGCCTCGGAGTGGGCGCCGCAGCCGTAGGCGAGGGAGACCACGCGGCCGTCGGCCGGGGAGAACTCGTTGCCGCAGACGCCGAACGCCTGGCCCAGCGAACCGCCGATCGGGGCGAGGAAACCGCAGGTCGCGCAGGTGGCCGGGGCGGCCTGGGCCATCGCGGTCTTCGGGCCGAACGCCTCCTCCCAGCGGTCGGCGGCGACATGCAGGCCGTAGCGGGACAGCACGCGGGCGCGGCGCATGCCCAGTTCCTCGGCGACCGAGGTGATCGAGCCGCGCGCGGGCGGGCCGGCCTGGACGGCGGGGCTGCCCGCGGTGACCTCGGCGTCCTCGCGCTCGGCCACCTCGCTCAGGCCCTCGGCCAGCGCGGAGTTCGGCGGCGGCTCCTCCTCGCCCGAGAAGCCGGGCTCCAGGCGCAGGTCCTCCTCGTCGGTGGGCAGGAGGTCGCCGGGGCCGAGGTCGCCGGGGCGCAGCCGCTCGCTCCAGGGCACCCACTCCGGGGCCAGGAGGGCGTCGCGGCCGGGCAGCAGCACGACCTCGTCCAGGGTGACGATCTTGGCGCGGGAGGCGCGGGCGACGGTGGCGGCCCAGCGCCAGCCCCGGTAGCCCGGTTCCTTGCACTCGAAGAAGTGGGTGACCACACGGTCACCCTCCGATACGACGCCGATGTGCTCACCGACGACACCGGGAGCGGCCGCTTCCTCCGCTGCGGTGCGCGCGAGGTCGACCGCCTCGGCGCACAGGCGGTCAGGGGTGCGGCTTCGCGTGGTCGCTGCGCTCACAGGTATCGCTTCTCTCCTACGCCGTCTACGAGTGCGGATGCACTCCGGCGGTGAAGCGGACGGAGCGGACCTGTGGGCCGCATCGACGTCCGCGTCCGATCACGCGCGGGCGCACCTCTGCCATCCATTCTGCGTTATGGCTGAGATACGCACGCTACCCCGTCGCCCGTGGTGGGGGACAGTCCGCGGCCACCCGGCGGGTTCCGGACAGGTGGATCTTCACGGGTCCGGGTCGACTCGCATGGCCGTAAACCGCCTATCGGACGGCCGCTCGGGGCACTATGAAGCACGTGGCAGCCACGGACAGGAGGCGCGGTGGCGGCGGTTCGGGCCGCGTCGGCGGCGTCGTCCGCTCCGTCGGCCGTGCCCTGCACCTGCCGGTGACCGGCACGGCGCGCGGCATCCGGAAGGTCACGCACGCGCACGGTGCGGGCGAGTCGGGGCTCGGCAAGCTGATCGAACTGCACGCGGTGAACGGTGCCGGGGACGTCATGATCACCGTGGCGCTGGCCTCCACGGTCTTCTTCTCGGTGCCGACCGACGAGGCGCGGGGCCGGGTCGCGCTCTATCTCGCCATCACCATGGCGCCCTTCACCGTCCTCGCCCCCGTCATCGGCCCGCTGCTGGACCGGCTCCCGCACGGACGCCGGGCCGCGATGGCCGGCGCGATGCTGGCTCGCGCGCTGCTGGCGCTGGTGCTGTCGGGGGCGGTGGCGAGCGGCGGACTGGAGCTGTATCCGGCCGCGCTCGGGGTGCTGGTGGCGTCCAAGGCGTACGGGGTGGTGCGCAGCGCGGTCGTGCCCCGGCTGCTGCCGCCCGCCTTCTCCCTGGTCAAGGCGAACTCACGGGTCACGCTGGCCGGGCTGCTGGCCACCGGGGTGGCGGCGCCGATCGGGGCGGGGCTCCAGATGATCGGGGACCCCTGGCCGCTGTACGGGGCTTTTGTGATCTTCGTGGCGGGTACGTTCCTGTCCTTCTCGCTGCCGCGCACGGTGGACTCCGCCAAGGGCGAGGACGTGGCGCTGCTCGCGGCGGACGAACAGCATCTGCACGGGCCGCAGCGCCGCCAACTGGGCAAGCGGCCGGGGCTGCGGACGGTCGGGCCCGCCGTGACACACGCGCTGGGCGCCAACGCGGCCCTGCGCTGCCTCTCCGGGTTCCTGATCTTCTTCCTGGCGTTCCTGCTCCGCGAGCACCCGCTGGCCGGCGAGAGCGCGGCCGTCTCGCTGGGCATCGTCGGCGTGGCGGCGGGCGCGGGCAACGCGCTGGGTACGGCGGTGGGGGCGTGGCTGCGCTCCAGGGCACCGGAGATCATCATCGTGACCGTGGTCGCCGTCGCCCTGGGCGCCGCCATCGTGGCCGCCGTGTTCTTCGGCGCCGTCCTGGTCACCTGCCTCGCCGCCGTGGCGGGCTTCGCCCAGGCCCTCGGCAAGCTCTCCCTGGACGCCCTGATCCAGCGCGACGTCCCCGAGGCCGTCCGCTCCTCCGCCTTCGCCCGCTCCGAGACCATCCTCCAGATGGCCTGGGTCTTCGGCGGCGCGGTGGGCATCGTCATGCCCCTGAACGGCACCCTCGGCCTGGCCGTGGCCGCCGCCCTGGTCGCCCTGGGCTGGCTGACGACCCTCCGGGGGCTGCTGGCGGCGGCCCGCCACGGGGGCCGCACCCGGCCACGGGTGGCGTGAGAGTCCGCCGCGCGGATCGAGGCGGGCGCGCCGTCCTCGACGTGCCGCCCGGCGAATCGGCCCCCGTGTCGGGCCACTCGACCGGGGTCACCCGGCACCCCGATGCGGCCCGCCTTGGCGGCGTACGCCAACCCCGCCTGCCAGGGCCGCAGCCGTACGGGCTTGCCTCGGCCAGGCGGGCCCGTGGCCGGTGGCCCGAGAGGCGCAGGGGCCGGTGCGGGGCCGGTCGCACCGCCTACGGCCGGCCGCTCAGGCGCGGTCGGCGGCCGTCGCTCCCGGGGGCCCGGCGGCCCCGGCCGCGGGGGCGCCCGGCGGCGCGCAGGGGGATGCTGTACCCCGCGTGGGGGCGCGGAGCGGGGGGCCCGATAGCCTTCGGGCATGACCTCGCTGCAATCCGCCCCGCGACGCCGCCGGGCGCTCGCCGCCGCCGGTGCCGTTTCCGCCGGACTGCTCGCTCTCTCGGCCTGTGACAAGCCGACGCCCGTCTCCACGGTCACCGTCGGGGACAGCTCGGTCAGTTCCGAGGCGCTCTGCTACAACGGCGACAAGACGCTGACCGCCAAGTCCCTCGCGGAGTGCGCGAAGAAGGCCGGCGACGAGAAGACGATCTCGGTGGACCCGGACGGCGACACCGTGCGCGTCGGCGTCGACCCGAAGATCGCGGACGCGGGCTGGGTGCTGCTGGTCAACGGCCGGCAGTTCACCGACGTCAGCAAGAAGACGTACTCCACCATCCCCGGCAGCGCGTTCTTCAACGCGCAGTACGGCACCCAGGGCGACACCAACACGCTGTCCATCCAGATGGGCACCGGTTCGTCGGCCAAGGGCCTGTGGAGCTACAAGCTCAAGAAGGCGACCTCCTGACGGAGGCTTCCGGTCCCGTGAACGCCCGTACGCGCGTCCTCGTCGCCACCGCCGTCCCGGCCGAACGGGACGCGGTGGCACGGGCGTTTCCGGGCACGGCCGAAGAGGTGGCGCTGCCCGGCGCGACGCTGCTGCGGACGGACGGCGTCTGCGACCTGCTGGCCGCCGGTGTGGGCCCCGCCCTCGCCGCCGCCTCCACCGCCACCGCGCTGACCGCCGCCGCCCTTACGGGCACCCCCTACGGCCTGGTCGTCTCGGCCGGGATCGGGGGCGGTTTCCAGCCGGAGGCACCCCTCGGCTCCCTGGTCGTCGCCGACGCGATCACCGCCGCGGACCTGGGCGCCGAGACCCCGGACGGTTTCCTGCCGGTCACCGACCTCGGCTTCGGCACCGTCACCCATCTGCCACCGGATTCACTCGTACGAGGAGTCGCGGACGCCACCGGCGCCCGCCCCGGCACCGTGCTGACCGTCTCCACCGTGACCGGCACCGCCGCCCGCGCCGCCGCCCTGCGGACGCGTCACCCCGGCGCGCTGGCCGAGGGCATGGAGGGGTTCGGGGTCGCGGAGGCGGCCGCCGCGCACGGCGTGCCGGTGCTGGAGATCCGCGCGGTGTCCAACCCGGTCGGCCCCCGCGACCGCGCCGCCTGGCGCATCGGCGACGCGCTCGCCGCCCTCACCGGGGCCTTCGGGAAGCTCGCGCCCGTACTGGAGAGTTGGAACACGCATGACGACTGAGCCCCTGCAGATCGCGTACTCGCCCTGCCCCAACGACACCTTCGTCTTCGACGCCGTCGCCCACGGCCGCGTCCCCGGCGCCCCCGCGCTGGACGTGACCTTCGCGGACATCGACATCACCAACGGCATGGCCGAGCGCGGCGAGTTCGACGTGCTGAAGGTGTCCTACGCCGTGCTGCCGTACGTCCTGGACGAGTACGCCCTGCTGCCCTGCGGCGGCGCGCTGGGCCGGGGCTGCGGGCCGCTGGTGCTGACGCGGGAGGCCGGGGCCGACCTGGCCGGGCGCACGGTGGCGGTGCCGAGCGAGCGCTCGACGGCGTACCTGCTGTTCCGGCTCTGGGCCGCGGACACGCTGCCGGACGGGGTCGGGGAGATCGTGGTGATGCCGTTCCACGAGATCATGCCGGCCGTGCGGGACGGCAAGGTGGACGCCGGGCTCGTCATCCACGAGGCCCGCTTCACCTACCAGGAGTACGGGCTGCACAAGCTCGCGGACATGGGCGAGCACTGGGAGCGGACCACGGGGCTGCCCATCCCGCTCGGCGCGATCATCGCCAAGCGGTCGCTGGGCGCCGAGACCCTGCGGCGGCTCGCGGACGCCTTCCGGACCTCGGTCCGGGCCGCCTGGGACGACCCGGAGGCGTCGCGCGCCTACGTCATGGAGCACGCCCAGGAGATGGACCCGGCCGTCGCCGACCAGCACATCGGGCTGTACGTCAACGAGTTCACCGCAGACCTCGGCGAGGACGGGTACGCGGCGATCCGGGGCCTGCTGACGCGCGCGGCGGCCGAGGGCCTCGTCCCGGCCCTCGGCCCGAAGGCGCTGGCGTTCCCCTGAGGGCTGCCCCTCAGGGGCGGGTCAGACGTCGAGCTGGTCCGCGACGGCGCGCAGGAGGCCGGCGATCTTCTTCCCCGAGGTGCGCTCGGGGTAGCGGCCCTTCTCCAGCATCGGCGTGATGTTCTCCAGCAGGGTGGTGAGGTCCTGCACGATCGAGGCCAGTTCGTCGGGCTTCTTGCGCTGGGCGGCCGCCACGGAGGGGGTCGGGTCGAGCACGGTCACGGAGAGCGCCTGGTCACCACGCTGGCCGGCCACGACGCCGAACTCCACGCGCTGTCCCGGCTTGAGCGCCTCGACTCCGGCGGGCAGGACCGAGGAATGGACGAAGACGTCGCCGCCGTCGTCACGGGAGAGGAAGCCGAAGCCCTTCTCGCTGTTGAACCACTTGACCTTGCCGGTGGGCACGTCTGTCCTCGTCCTCGTACTCGTCGGGAAAAGCTCGGAAACGGCTCTGTGTAGCACTGTGGCGGGTCGACCATGACCCGCCGACACCAAGGCTAATGGTCTTCGGGCGGGTGACAAGGTGCTCCCCGGTTGTTCTCTCGGGCTGGGAACTACCCTGGTCCGGTGCGTGACAAAACCCAAACGAATTCCGCCGGGCCCGGTGACGGACTGATCCGCGCCGGCGTCATCGTCTTCTTCCTCGGTGCGGTGGCCACGATGGTCACGGTGGCGCCGCTGTTCCTCGGCAGCGATCCGTTCCCTACCTACATGTTCGGGCTGAGCATGCTGATGGGGGTGGGGTTCTTGATCGCGGGGGCGGGTGTGCTGCGCTCTGTGGCGGCGGGTCGGCGGCAGGCCCGGAGTGCCGGTCGCTGAGGTTGACCGTATTCAGGGGTGCGCCGGTCGTCTTTCGGCCTGCGGTGCGTCGTGGCTGGTCGCGCAGTTCCCCGCGCCCCCAGGAGGTCGGCACGGCCGGCGTAGTCCCGATCAGTGGCCCTGAGCCGACGTCACGTGGGTGTTGAGCCAGGTCGGGAAGGTCGTCAGGTCGGGGAGGACCGCGTCTGCGCCTGCCTCGCGGAGTTCCTGCTCGGTGCAGGGGCCTGTGGCCACCGCTACCGAGAGGGCTTCTGCGGCCCGGGCGCCTCGGATGTCGCCGGTGTGGTCGCCTACGTAGATGTCGGCGCCGTGTTCGCGGAGGGCTCGGGCCTTGTCCTCGGCCCAGAGGTCGCCGACCACCACGTCGGGTTCGATGCCGAGGTGGGCCAGGTGGAGCTTGGCGTTGGGCTCGTACTTGGCGGTGACGACCAGGGTGCGGCCACCGGCGGCGCGGACGGCGGCGATGGCCTCGCGGGCGCCGGTCAGGGCGAGGGTCGGGGTGATGGCGTACTCGGGGTACATCGCCCGGTACAGGTCGGCCACGGCGGGGACGTCGGCGGCCGGGAACCAGTTCACCAGCTCCTGGGCGAGCGGCGGGCCGAGCCGGGTCACCGCGAGGTCGGCGTCCACGTACACCCCGGTCCGCTCCGACAGCGCGAGGTAGCAGGCCCGGATGCCGGGCCGGGAGTCGATCAGCGTCATGTCGAGGTCGAAGCCGACGGTGGGCGCATACTCAGTGGGCACGGCAGGCATGGCCGCCATTGTGCCCGGCCGGGGTCGCGGAGAGAGGGGCCGGGTCCCGTTACCGCCTGCGCTGCGACAGCCAGAGCAGGAACAGCGCGGAACTCACCGCCGCCCCCCGCACCACCCACGGCCAGGTCCCGGCCAGCGCGTCGCTCATGTGCCCCTCGGCCACCGGTGTCCCCCAGTGCCCGGTGTTGCGCCCCCACAGGTAGCCCACGCCGGCCGCGAGAGCGAGCGCGGGCAGGACCAGTACCGCCCACTTGGTCTCGGCCGGGGTCAGCCGGCGGGAGCCGTAGGCGATGAGCCAGCCCAAGAGCAGCGCGAACCAGTTGCCCAGCACCGCCCCGGCCAGCAGCGCGGCGGCGCCCAGCAGCAGGAGCGGGTTGGTCCAGCCGGCCGAGGGGAGCGGCACGAGCCGCCGGAACCGGGAGCGCGGGACCGCCTCGACGGGCTCCGCCACGACCTCCTTCGGCTTCACCTCCGCCTCCTGCTCGGGCTCCCTGGGGGGCCGCCGCAGCATCTCCGGGATCTCCACCCCGCCGACGAACCCCGGCACCGAGTCCGCGGCCGCCGCGCCGAACGGTCCGTCCGCCACCCGCCACCAGTCGGGCCGGGTCAGGGAGTCACCGAGTTCGTCGGCGGACGCGAGGTGCGGCGGGGAGGCACCCCCGGCCGGTACCGAGGGTCCCGGCTCGGCCGGGCGCGGCCGGGGCACGGCGGCGCGCAGCCCCTTGAACCCCCGGGGCCTGCGCTCCGGCTTCTCGGGCTCCGGCTGCATCGGCACGGCGGTGGGCGGCGGCTGCGGTGCCGGGCCCTTGCCGCCCGCCGACCGCACCACGTCGTCCGGGCTGCCGAGCTGGTCCAGGATGCGGCGCACGGCGGCCGGGCTGTCCACCGTGGCGCGGGCGCGGTGCCGGTCGATCTCGTTGCGCAGCTCGGACACCAGCCGCATGCGCGTGGACGACGGCAACTGCCGCTGCTGCGCCACGTCCCCGACACGGCTCAGATACTCGTAGACGACCTGGTCGCTCTCGATCCCCAACGGAAAACCCCTCCGGGGCGACGGCGGTGGAACCTCGTGGAGGAAGGTAGCGCAGACCGCCACCAATCGGCCCACGCGGGCGGAGCGGCCCCCCGGGACCCTCGGCCGCCGCTTGCCCCAGCCGCTAACGTGGGTCAGATGAGCCCCGAGGCATCTTCAGCCCCCCGGTCCCTGGCGGAGGCACTCCGCGCGCGGGACGACGCCTCGCTGGCCGCGCTGCTGCGCGACCGACCCGACCTCGTCGCGCCCGTTCCCACCGATCTCACCCAGCTCGCCACCCGCGCGGGCACCCGTGCCTCGGTGCTGCGGGCGCTGGAGCACCTGGACCGGTTCGCCCTCCAGACCGCGCAGGCGCTGGCCGTCGCCCCGGACCCGGCGACCTACGACACGCTGCACGAGCTGCTGGCCGGTGACGACGGCGACCCGGCCGTCACCGAGGCGCTGCCCGGTACCGTCGCCGCGCTGCGCAGGCAGGCCCTGATCTGGGGCGACGACGACCGGCTGCACCTGGTCCGCACCGCCCGCGAACTCCTGGCGCCCTCCCCCCAGCACCCCTCCCCCACCGGGCTCGGCCCGACCGTGCGGGAGGCGACCTCGGGCATGTCGCCGGGGCGGGTGCAGCAGATCGTCAACACGGCGGGGCTGCCGTCCACGCACGACCCGGTATCGGCCGTCACCGCGCTCACCGCCCTGTTCACCGACCGCAAGCGGATGGACGCGCTGCTCGCCGGGGCACCGGAAGCCGCCGGCGAGGTGCTGAGCCGGCTGATGTGGGGGCCGCCGTACGGCCAGGTCACCGCCGATCCCGCCGCCCATCTGCGCTGGCTGCTCGACCGGGGCCTGCTGCTGCCGACCGCGCCCGGCACGGTCGTGCTGCCCCGCGAGGTCGCGCTGCATCTGCGCGGGGGCCGGGCGCACCGGGTGCCCGAGCCGGTGCCGCCCGCCGTGGAGCCGTCCGTGGCCCACGGTCCGCGGACCGTGGACGCGACGGCCGCGGGGCAGGCGTACACCGCGCTCGCCACGATCGAGGAACTGCTGAAGCACTGGGACCAGGGGGGTCCGGCGGTGCTCCGGGCGGGCGGGCTCAGCGTGCGCGACCTGAAGCGGACCGCCGTCGCCCTCGACGCGCCCGAACCGCTCGCCGCGTTCTGGATCGAGCTGGCGTACGCCGCCGGTCTGCTCGCCTCGGACGGCGCGGCCGACGAGCGGTACGCCCCCACTCCCGCCTACGACACCTGGCTGGAACGCCCCGTCGCCGAACGCTGGGGCCGCCTCGCCGCCGCCTGGCTCGCCGCGACCCGTACGGCCGGGCTGATCGGCGGCCGGGACATCAAGGACCGCGCCCTGTCCGCCCTCGGTCCGGGCCTGGACCGCTCGGCCGCCCCCGAGGTACGGCACCGGGTCCTGGCCCTGCTGGCCGCTCTCCCGGCCGGGGTGGCGCCGACACCGGAGGCGGTGCTGACCCGGCTGGCCTGGGAACGCCCCGTGCGCGCCCCCCAGCGCGACGGCACGGAGGACCTCCGCGTACGGCTGGCCCGCTGGACGCTGAACGAGGCGGAACTCCTCGGCGTCACCGGCCGGGGCGCCCTCTCCAGCCACGGCCGGGCCCTGCTGGGACTGGCGCTGCCCGAAGCCGAGCCCGGCACCTCGCAGGCCGACGCCGAGCGGGCCGTCCCCGCCGGCCCCCTGTCCCTCACCTTCACCGAACAGACCACGGCCACCGCCGTCGGTCTCCTCGCACCCCTCCTCCCCGAACCCCTCGACCACGTCCTGCTCCAGGCCGACCTGACCGCGGTGGCCCCCGGCCCGCTGCTGCGCCCCCTCGCGGAGATGCTCGGGGTGCTCGCGGACGTGGAGTCCAAGGGGGGCGCCACCGTGTACCGGTTCACCCCCGCCTCCGTGCGCCGGGCCCTGGACGCCGGGCAGACCGCCGCCGACCTGCACGCCTTCCTCGCCCAGCACTCCCGCACCCCGGTACCGCAGCCGCTGACGTACCTCATCGACGACGTGGCCCGCAGGCACGGGCACCTGCGGGTGGGCGTCGCCTCGGCGTACGTCCGCTGCGACGACGACTCCGTGCTGAACGAGATCATCGCCGACAAGCGGGCCGCCGCCCTGCGGCTGCGCCGCCTCGCCCCGACCGTGCTGGCCGCGCCCTGCGACCCGGCGACCCTGCTGGAGGGCCTCCGCTCGCTGGGCTACGCGCCCGCCGCCGAGTCCTCCCAGGGCGATGTGCTGATCACCCGCGCCGACGCCCACCGCACCCCGCCGCGTACCGCGCCCGAGCCGGTGCCGGAGGGTCCGCCCGCCCCCGACAACGTGCTGCTGACCGCCGCCGTCCGCGCCATCCGGGCCGGCGACCTGGCCGCCACCACCCCGCTCAAGGCACCCGGCCCGCAGCCCGCCGGCGGCGAACTCCCCCGCACCAGCCCCGCCGACACCCTGGCCACCATGCAGGCGGCCGTGATGACCGGCGAGGCCGTCTGGATCGGCTACGTCAACGCCGACGGCGCCGCCAGCCAGCGCGTCGTCGCCCCCATCCGCGTCGAGGGCGGCTTCGTCACCGCCTACGACCACACCGCCGACGAGGTCCGCACCTACCCCCTGCACCGGATCACCGGAGTGGCCGAGCTGGCGGAGGACTGACCGCGGGGACCTGCCTTCCGGCCCCCGTATCAGGCACGCATCAGGCACACTGGAGGTTTGGCCGCGCGGAAGGATGGCACACGTGAACGGTCCGCTGATCGTCCAGTCCGACAAGACTCTGCTCCTGGAAGTCGACCACGAGCGGGCCGACGAGTGCCGTCGGGCCATCGCGCCCTTCGCGGAACTGGAACGGGCCCCCGAGCACATCCACACCTACCGGCTCACCCCGCTCGGCCTGTGGAACGCGCGGGCGGCCGGGCACGACGCCGAGCAGGTCGTCGACGCGCTGGTGCAGTACAGCCGGTATCCCGTGCCGCACGCCCTGCTGGTCGACATCGCCGAGACCATGGACCGGTACGGCCGGCTCACCCTCAGCAAGCACCCGGCGCACGGGCTGGTGCTGACCACCACCGACCGGCCGGTGCTGGAGGAGATCCTGCGGTCCAAGCGGGTCACCCCGCTGGTCGGCAACCGGATCGACCCCGACACCGTCGCCGTGCACCCCTCCGAGCGGGGGCAGATCAAGCAGACCCTGCTCAAGCTGGGCTGGCCCGCCGAGGACCTCGCCGGATACGTGGACGGCGAGGCGCACCCGATCGACCTGCGCGAGGACGGCTGGGCGCTGCGCCCGTACCAGAAGCAGGCCGTGGAGAACTTCTGGCACGGCGGCAGCGGTGTCGTGGTGCTGCCCTGCGGCGCGGGCAAGACGCTGGTCGGCGCCGGGGCGATGGCGCAGGCCGGGTCGACCACGCTGATCCTGGTCACCAACACCGTCTCCGCCCGGCAGTGGAAGCACGAGCTGGTGAAGCGGACCTCGCTGACCGAGGACGAGATCGGCGAGTACAGCGGCACCAGGAAGGAGATCCGGCCGGTCACCATCGCCACCTATCAGGTGCTGACCACCCGCCGGAAGGGCGTCTACCCGCACCTCGAACTCTTCGACTCCCGTGACTGGGGCCTGATCGTCTACGACGAGGTCCATCTGCTGCCGGCTCCCGTCTTCAAGTTCACCGCCGATCTCCAGGCCCGCCGCCGCCTCGGTCTGACCGCGACCCTGGTGCGCGAGGACGGCCGCGAGTCCGACGTGTTCTCCCTGATCGGGCCCAAGCGGTTCGACGCGCCGTGGAAGGAGATCGAGGCGCAGGGTTACATCGCGCCCGCCGACTGCGTCGAGGTCCGCGTGAACCTCACCGACTCCGAGCGGCTCGCCTACGCCACCGCCGAGACCGAGGACAAGTACCGCTTCTGCGCCACCACCGCGACCAAGCGGAAGGTCACGGAGGCGATCGTGCGCCGGTTCGCCGGGCAGCAGATCCTCGTGATCGGGCAGTACATCGACCAGTTGGACGAGCTGGGCGAGCATCTGAACGCGCCCGTGATCAAGGGCGAGACCTCCAACGCCCAGCGGGAGAAGCTCTTCGACGCCTTCCGCGAGGGCGAGATCAGCGTGCTGGTCGTCTCCAAGGTCGCCAACTTCTCCATCGACCTGCCCGAGGCGACCGTCGCCATCCAGGTGTCCGGCACCTTCGGCTCCCGGCAGGAGGAGGCCCAGCGCCTCGGCCGGGTGCTGCGGCCCAAGTCGGACGGCCACCGGGCGCACTTCTACTCGGTCGTCGCCCGCGACACGATCGACCAGGACTTCGCGGCCCACCGCCAGCGCTTCCTGGCCGAGCAGGGCTACGCGTACCGGATCGTCGACGCCGACGAGATCCTGGCGGAGGGGTCGAAGGAGAACTAGTCGAAGGAGAACTGAGCGAGGGGCGGGACCCGGACTATGGGTCCCCGAGGGCGTCCCCGTATCTGCGGTGGACGCCCGCCTCCTCGCCGTACTCGCCGAGTATGACCACGCCGAACGCGGCCTGCGCGTAGACCTTGATCGCGCGCAGGGCCTCGCCCAGGACGTGGTGGTGGGCGTCGCCGGCCACGGCGGTGGCTCCGGACGGACGGGGTGGGGCGGGGTGAAGGGTCGCTGCACTCATGTCTCCATGGTGGGACTTCCGGCATAAGTCCGGAATACACCTACGGGCCGGTTCTCAAAGCGATCCCTCTGCACCCAGGGGTGGAGCCGGCCCCTACGCCCCGCCGCCGGAACCCCCTAGGGGTAGCGACGCGACGCGAAATTCGTTGGCCTCCCCCCGCCCGGCCCGCCTACAATCTCCGCTCTTGCCCGCCTCCCCTCGGAGTGCCGCCGTCCGGCCGGTAACCGGACGACATCCCCAGGCCGCATCCGGCCGTGACCACGCAGCAGGTTCCCTCGGAGGCACTCCCTTGTCCGCGACCGCGCCCGACCCCCTCGACGACCCCCGCGCCCCCCTGACCCGCGAACGCACCCATCTGGCCGACTCCCGGGCCGCCCTGCGCGCCATGCGCGAGGACGTGGAGGCGCTGGACATCAAGGACGTCGCCGCGAACTGGGTCAACGCGCAGGTGCTGAGCCGCCAGATCGACGAGCGGATCAAGGCGCTGGCGGACCTCAGCGACACCCCGCTGTTCTTCGGCCGGCTCGACTATCTGCACGCGCCGGGGGCGGAGACGGGTGGGCGGTTCTACATCGGGCGGCGGCACGTGCACGACGCGGACGGCGACCCGATGGTCATCGACTGGCGTGCGCCGGTGTCGCAGCCGTTCTACCGGGCCTCCAGGAAGGACCCGATGGACGTCGGGCTGCGCCGCCGCTTCGGGTACACCGGCGGCGAGCTGACCGCGTACGAGGACGAGCACCTCTGCGACCCCTCGGAGACGGCGGCCACCAGCAAGCTGCTCCAGCAGGAGATCGAGCGGCCGCGCGTCGGCCCGATGCGGGACATCGTCGCCACCATCCAGCCCGAGCAGGACGAGATCGTCCGCAGCGGGCTGGGCGGCACGGTGTGTGTGCAGGGAGGCCCCGGTACGGGCAAGACGGCGGTCGGTCTGCACCGGGTCGCCTATCTGCTCTACGCCCACCGGGAACGGCTCGCCCGTACCGGCACGCTGGTCATCGGGCCGAACCGGTCCTTCCTCCACTACATCGAGCAAGTGCTGCCCGCACTGGGTGAGTTGAGTGTGCAGCAGGCCACCGTGGACGACCTGGTGTCCCATGTGGAGGTGCGCGGCACGGACGAGGCGCCCGCCGCCGTGCTCAAGGGCGACGCCCGGATGGCCGAGGTGCTGCGCCGGGCGCTGTACGCGCAGGTGACGATGCCCACCGAGCCGGTCGTGGTGGTGCGCGGCTCCCGCCGCTGGCGGGTCCCGGCGCACGAACTGGAGGAGATCGTCCGCGAGTTGCTCGCCCGCGAGATCCGGTACGGCGCCGCCCGCGAGGCACTGCCGCAGCGGATCGCGCACGCGGTGCTGGTGCAGATGGAGCGGGCCGGGGAGGCGCCGGACGACCGGGTGCAGGACGCGGTCGCGCGCAACAGCGCGGTCAAGGCTGCCGTGAAGGCCGTCTGGCCGGCCGCCGATCCGGCCAAGCTGGTGCTACGGCTGCTGTCCGACGGGGAGTTCCTCGCCGAGCACGCGGCCGGAATCCTGGACGAGGACGAGCAGAAGGCGGTGCTCTGGGCCAAGCCGGTGCGCAGCGTGAAATCGGCCAAGTGGTCCTCCGCGGATGCCGTGTTGATCGACGAGGCGGCCGATCTGATCCAGCGCACACACTCGCTCGGCCATGTCGTACTGGACGAGGCGCAGGACCTCTCACCCATGCAGTACCGCGCGGTCGGCCGCCGCTGCACCACCGGCAGCGCGACCGTCCTCGGCGACCTCGCGCAGGGTACGACCCCCTGGGCGACGCGGAGCTGGGACGAGGCGCTGGCCCATCTCGGCAAGAGCGAGGGCGTGATCGAGGAGCTGACGGCCGGTTTCCGCGTCCCCACGGACGTGATCACGTACGCCTCCCGGCTGCTCCCCCACATCGCGCCCGGCCTCACCCCGGTCGCCTCCGTCCGGGAGAACCCCGGCTTCTTCGAGGTGCGCGGGGTGGAGGGGGTGGGCGAAGTGGTCGCCGCCTGCGAGGAGTTGCTGCGCAACGAGGGCTCGACCGGTCTGATCGCCGCCGACGCCCGCGTGCCCGTGCTCGCGGACGCCCTGACGGCGGCCGGGATCGGCTTCCTCGCGCCCGGCGAGGAGACCACCGAGGAGACCCGGCTGACCCTGGTCCCCGCCTCGCTCGCCAAGGGCCTGGAGTACGACTACGTGGTGCTGGACGAGCCGCGTGCCGTGGTCGACGGCGAGCCCGACGAACGCACGGGCCTGCGGCGGCTGTACGTGGCACTGACCCGAGCGGTGTCGGGGCTGATCGTGGCGCATACGGGGCCGCTGCCCGAGCAGCTCTCCGGCTGAGCGGCTGGGGCTGGCGACGGGGCGGATGCTGTCGGGGCTGATGCCCGACCTGGGCGATGGCAAGACCGACCTCACGACCGGCTCCTGCGCCCGCAACGACGCCTGCGTCCCGTTCGCCGACCCCCTCGGCTCAGGCCCCGCCCTGTTCCTCGGCTTCCCGCGCCTCCCGTACCACCCGCCGGGCTCCGCCGGGCGCCCACCGTCTCCGCTCCGCCAGCCGCGCGACCACCCGCCCCAGCCAGTCCGCGTCGGCCAGCCTGGCCGCCTCGCCGGCGTGCACGGTCTGCCGCAACAGCTCGTCCAGCAGGGCCAGTTCGGTCAGGTAGTACCAGTGCGGGTGGCGGTCGAAGAACACCGTGCGGTCCTCGTAGGGGTCGCGCACGGTCATGTGCAGGTAGCCGCCGAAGCGCCCCCGGTAGGGGCCCGGCAGGCCGCCGAGCGTGCCCCGCAGACCTGTCTGCCCGCTCTTCCCGGGGTACCGGCCGCCCAGGGTGAGCCCGATACCCAGCATGATCCGGGACCAGGGCAGTACGTCCTCGGCGCCGTCCCGTGCCCGTGTGTACAGCCCCTCCGGGCGGAATTCCACCCACGCGGCCTGTGCGATGTCCCCCAACACCCAACGGTGGTCGATCAGTTGCAGCGGGCCCAGTCCGGTACGCGTCTCATCCATGCCCCTCAGGAGATCACGCGGGCCGGGGTTTCCCCTAGGGCTGCGATCAGGGCTTCGATCAGGGCTTCAGCCCCCTCCGCCCCTCCCCCGACGCGAACCCCAGCCAGGTGTGCCGGTTGCCCGCCCAGCACCAGCCGACCTTGGGGGCCTCGCGCCGCTCCCGCCCGTCCCGTCCGGTGCCGTTGCTGATCCACAGTGCCGGGGTGCGGGCGTCCAGCGTGCCCTTGGGCTTGCGCAGCCGGGAGCCGATGGTCATGAAGCAGTGATTGCGCTCCAGTACGTCCGGCTGCTGGAGCACCCAGTGGATGCCCTCGGTCAGCAGCAGCGGCGTACGGGAGGCCGCGGTGAGCGCCAAAAGCGCCTCGTCCGGGCTCCAGTTGGCCATGTCGTCACCCCGGTCGACCCCGCCGACCAGGTACAGCGGGGTGTCCGGCAGGTCGATGGTGTCGAGCGGCGCGAAGAGGTCGACGTCGCTCATGTCGGTGACGACGAACCCCGGCTTGCCCTGGCGCCGGAGCAACGGCGCGAGCGCGGAGGCCGGGGCGAGGTCGGGACGGACGGCGAGGAGGCCGTCGCCGTCCCCCTTCGCGGCCGCCCGGACCTCGGCGGCCGACAGTCCCGCGATCTCGTGCACCCCCAACTCGATCAGCCGCTCGGCCTGCGTACTCAGAGGGGTGGAGGTCTGCGTGGTCTCGGACACGATGCTCCCAACGACAGCGGTTCGTACGGGCGCAGACCCAACGAACCGGCTCCCTGGAACATTCCCGGCACGCCCGTCCTGATCCCCTGCCGGCGTCCCCGGCCCGCTCACCCGATCCCCGTCGCGCATCGGCCGGCCCGCCGGGACGCGCCCGACAGGCCCGCGCGCTCGCCGCCGGACATCCCCCGGCCCGCCCGGCGCACTCCCGCCCGAGCCGCCGCCGGGCACCCCCGCCTACTCCCCGTCGAGCATCCCCCGCCACACCCCGACGGCGTCGGCGCACACCGGCCCGGTCCACCCCTGCGGCCGGGCCGCGCCCCCGATGTGGAAGGCGTCGATGCCGGCGGACCGCAGCTCCGGCACGTGTTCCAGCCGGAGGCCGCCGCCGACCATGATGCGCGGCTCGTACCCCGGCGTGCCGGTGTGCGCGGCCTCGGCCGTCAGGGTGTCCAGGCCCTCGTCCACGCCCGTCGCCGCGCCCGCCGTGAGGAAGGTGTCCAGGCCGGGCAGCCCGGACAGCCGCTTGCGCAGGGTGTCGCGGTCGGCCGCGCTGTCGATGGCCCGGTGGAAGGTCCACGGGCAGCCGTCGAGCGCGCCGACGACCCGCTCGACCGCCGTGAGGTCCACGTCGCCGTCCGGGTCGAGGAAGCCGAGGACGAACTGGTCGGCGCCCGCCGCGCGCAGCTCGGCGGCCGTGCCGGTGAGCCGGCCGAGGTCGCCCGCCGCGAACCCGTCCGACAGCCGCAGCATCACGCGCAGGTCGATCGTGACGGCGGCGCGGATCGCGGCCACCACGGCGGGGTCGGGGCTGAGCCCGTCCGCCGCCATGTCGGTGACCAGTTCCAGCCGGTCCGCGCCTCCCGCCTGGGCGGCGACCGCGTCCTCGACCCCGAGGGCGATCACCTCCAGGACCGCACGCTTGCTCATGGCACCCCAATTCCGACGGCGGCTACAGGTCTAGTCCAATTCCAGGGTACGCTCCGCCCCCGATCACCGGAACAATGGGCACATGGCCGACGCAAGAACCGCAGCAGACCTCGGGCTCCGCTTCGCCCGCGCCCTCGAAGCCGCCCGCGCGCCGGGCGAGGGCCCGGACCCGGCGCCGTACGCCGCGAACCTGATCGCCCGCTGGGAGGAGCCGCAGCGGCGCTATCACACGCTGGCCCACCTCACCGCGGTCCTCGACCGGGTCGACACGCTGGCGGAGTACGCCGAGGACCCCGACCTCGTGCGGCTGGCGGCCTGGTTCCACGACGCGGTGTACCTGCCCGACCGGTCGGAGAACGAGGAGCGCTCGGCGCGGCTGGCCGAGCGGGCACTGACCGAGGCCGGGGTACCGGCGGCGAAGGTCGCGGAGGTGGCCCGGCTGGTCCGGCTCACCGTCGGCCACGACCCGGCGGACGACGACCGCGACGGGCAGGTGCTGTGCGACGCCGACCTGGCGATCCTGGCCTCGGCGCCGTCCGCGTACGCCGCCTACACGGCCGAGATCCGCGACGAGTACCACTTCGTGCCCAACGACGCCTTCCACGAGGGGCGGTCGGCGGTACTGCGTCAACTCCTCGGCCTGCCAAGGCTGTTCCACACCCCTTACGGGTCCGAGCACTGGGAGGCGACGGCCCGCTGGAACCTCGCGGGAGAGCTGGAAATGCTGTCGCCCTGAGTCAGGGCTCACCCCTAGGGTTCTGTCCATGCGAGCGATGAGCGGGGACCAGGTGACCGAGGCCGTGCGCGGCTCCGTGACGACGCTGCGCGCGGCGGTGGACCGCGACTGGAGCGCGGTCCGCGCCGGCGGCGTGGACTGGGACTGCCACGTCACCGCCCTGCACGTCGCCGAGTGTCTCCTCGCCTACGCAGGCAACCTGGCCGGACACTCGCGGGACGCGTACGTGCCCTTCGAGATGCGCCTGGAGGACGGCACCGGCAACGACGGCCTGCTGCACGTCCTGGAGACCACCGGCGCGCTGCTCGCCGCCGCCGTGAACACCGCCGCGCCCGGTGACCGCGCCTTCCACCCGTACCCCTTCCGCAGCGCCGACCGCGAGGGGTTCGCGGCGATGGGCGTGGCCGAAGTACTGCTGCACACCTACGACATGGCGCAGGGCCTCGGGCTGGAGTACGCGCCCGCCGAGAGCCTCGCCGAAGGTGTGCTGACCTCGATCTTCCCGCACGTCCAGCCGGGCCCGGAAGCGTGGCCGACCCTGCTGTGGGCGACCGGCCGGGGCGAGCTGGCGGGGCGCCCGGCGGTGGAGAACTGGCGCTGGCACAACAACCTCGTCATCCCCGCCGAACGCCTCACCCTCACCGGCCTGCGCCCGGCCGCCGCCCGCGACCTCCGTCTGGGCGGCGACGGCGGCTTCACCTGGCTCGGCGGCACCCCCGACGAGGGCACCCGCGAGGCGGCCGGCTTCCTGGTCAAGGCATACGAAGCGGGCGTCCACCGCCCCGAGTTCGGCGTCTTCACCCTCGTCCGCGCGGAGGACGGCCTGGCCGTCGGCGGCATCGGCTTCCACGGCGCCCCCGACCCCGAGGGCCGCGTGGAGATCGGCTACGACCTCATCCCCGAGGCCCGCGGCCAGGGCTACGCGACGGAGGCGCTCCGCGCCCTGACGGAATGGGCCGTCGCCCGCGACGACGTCCACCAGATCGTGGCCACCGTCCACCCCGAAAACCCCGCCTCCGAACGCGTCCTCGCCCGCGCTGGCTTCCACCGAGCGAACACCGAACAGGAGGAAGCGGCCCGCACGCAACACGGCACGGAAACCGGCCTACGGCTGTTCGTGTTCCAAGGCTGACCGCCCCAATTCCGCTGACGATCCTGGACCCGGTACGGCAACCCGTCCGAGCAGCGGGCGCATCGGGCGGCGGGCCTAGGTCCTTTTGCGGCGGCGCAAGCCCGCCGCGTGGAGCAGGCGGACCACTTCGCGGCTGCGTACCTCCACCGCGCCCGCGGCGACCGCGTCGGCGTAGCGGTGGGAGGGGATGTCGTAGTGGTCGCGTTCGAAGGCGCGTGGGGGGACGCCCATACCTGCCGCGAAGACGTGCAGTTCGTCGTACGAGACGTCGCTGACCAGGTGGGACCACATGCGGCCGTGGCCGGGCCAGGTGGGTGGGTCGATGTAGACGGTCACGCGCGGCCCGTCACTTGGGGGTGTTCCCGTCCAGCGCCTTGGCGAGGGAGCCGACGGGGGCGACGTCCACGCCGGACTCGTGGCAGACCCAGTGCGGGTCGGGGCCCAGCTCGGGCTCCACGTCCAGCGCGTGCGGGTCGCCCGTGGCGCACACCGGGCACAGCGGCCAGCGGCCCTTCCGCTCCAGCAGCGCGTCCTGCACGTCCTGCGCGACCAGACCGGAGACGAAGGCCGCGCCCTCGGGCCACTGCTCCACCCACCAGCGGCGCTGCGCGAGCGACTCCTCCACCAGCGAGACCACGTCCGCTGCGGCCACATCACCGGCCATGAGATCGGCGAGCACCCGCGCACGGGCCGCGTGCAACGCCTGTTCGAGCGAGCTGACGGGATCTGTGGCGTCGTCCATGCCCCCATTGTGCGCACTCTTGCCCCGCCTGCCGAACCGGAAATATCTTTCAGGGGTGACCCAGGACGTGAAGGAAACTTTCGGAAGCCCCGGCGGCTCCCTCGCCGCCAAGGTGCGCACCCTCACGCCGTCCATGACACGGTCCATGCAGCGCGTGGCCGAGGCGGTCGCGGGCGACCCCGCCGGCTGCGCCGCCCTCACGGTCACCGGCCTCGCGGAGCTGACCGGCACCAGCGAGGCCACGGTCGTCCGCACCGCCCGCATCCTCGGTTACCCCGGCTACCGCGACCTGCGGCTCGCCCTCGCCGGCCTCGCCGCCCGCCAGGAGTCCGGCAGCGCGCCCGCGATCACCACCGACATCGCGGTGGACGACCCGCTGACCGACGTGGTCGCCAAGCTGGCCTACGAGGAGCAGCAGACCCTCGCCGACACCGCCGCCGGACTGGACACCGCCCAGCTCGGCGCGGCCGTCACCGCGCTGGCCGGCGCCTCCCGTACGGACGTGTACGGGATAGGGGCGTCCGGGCTCGTCGCGCAGGACCTCACCCAGAAGCTGCTGCGCATCGGGCTGGTCGCGCACGCGCCGGGCGACCCGCACCTCGCGGTGACCAACGCGGTGCAGCTCCGAGTGGGCGACGTGGCGATCGCCATCACCCACTCGGGCTCGACCGGCGACGTCATAGAACCGCTGCGCACCGCCTTCGAGCGCGGCGCCACCACCATCGCCATCACCGGCCGCCCCGACTCCCCCGTCACCCAGTACGCCGACCACGTACTGACCACCGCCACCTCCCGCGAGAGCGAGCTGCGGCCCGCCGCGATGTCCTCCCGTACGGGTCAACTCCTCGTTGTGGACTGCTTGTTCGTGGGCGTGGCGCAGCGGACGTACGAGAGCGCGGCCCCCGCCCTGGCCGCGTCCTACGAGGCCCTGGCCCACCGGCACCGGAGCGCGACGCGCTAGCTCCCCTCTCATTCGGAACCCCACCGGAAAGAGCCGCACCAGATGACCGACTCCCTTCGCCTCCAGAGCGAGCTGGCCACCCTGACCACCGAGGCGTTCCGGCCGGAACTGGCCGGGATCGACCAACTGCCCACGCTGGACATCGCCCGGCTGATGAACGGCGAGGACACCGGCGTCCCCGCGGCCGTCGCCGCCCGGCTCCCCGAGATCGCCGCCGCCGTGGACGCCGTCGCCGACCGCATGGAGCGCGGCGGCCGTCTCGTCTACGCCGGTGCCGGTACGGCCGGACGGCTCGGCGTGCTGGACGCCTCCGAGTGCCCGCCCACCTTCAACACCGCCCCCGGCCAGGTCGTCGGCCTGATCGCGGGCGGTCCGGGCGCGCTGGTGACCTCCGTCGAGGGCGCGGAGGACTCCCCCGACCTGGCCCGCGCCGACCTGGACGGGCTGAAGCTGACCCCCAACGACTCGGTGGTCGGCGTCTCCGCGTCCGGCCGTACGCCGTACGCGGTCGGCGCGGTCGAACACGCCCGCGCGGCCGGCGCCCTGACGGTGGGCCTGTCCTGCAACGCGAACAGCGCCCTCGCGGCCGCCGCCGAGCACGGCATCGAGGTGGTCGTCGGCCCCGAACTCCTCACCGGCTCCACCCGTCTGAAGGCGGGCACGGCCCAGAAGCTCGTCCTCAACATGCTGTCGACGATCACGATGATCCGCCTCGGCAAGACCTACGGAAACCTGATGGTCGACGTCCGCGCCTCCAACGCCAAGCTCCGGGCGCGCTCACGGCGGATCGTGGCCCAGGCGACGGGCGCGCCGGACGCGGAGATCGAGAGCGCCCTGACGGAGGCGGACGGCGAGGTGAAGACCGCGATCCTCATCATCCTGGCGGGGGTGGACGGGGCTACGGCGACGCGGCTGCTGGAGGAGTCCGACGGGAGACTGCGGGCGGCCCTGGGGAAGGCGGGGGCGTAGGCGTACCGCCTTCCGGAGGAGTTCCGCGCGCCGCACCGGCGGGCGTGGCGCAGGCTCGGAGCGTGCGCAACGACACCGCCACCGCCTCAGCCGTGCTCGCCCTGACGGGCGGCGCCGCCAACGTCCGTCACGTCACCCACTGCCTCACCCGGCTGCGTCTCACCGTGGCCGACCCGGCCGCCGTGGACGAGGGGGCGCTGCGCGCGCTGCCAGGGGTGCTCGGGGTGATCGGGGCGGGGACGCCGTCGCTCCAGGTGGTGCTGGGGCCGGGGGTGGTGGACGCGGTCACGGCGGAGGTGGAGCGGCAGCTCGCGGGGGAGGCGCGCGCCGGGGGCGGACGGGCGGGAGCGGACGCCGAGGAAACGGGCGAGAGATCCGACCCCACCCCGCGAAAAGGCCCCCTCGCCGCCGCCCTCCGCCGCATCGCCGACGTCTTCGTCCCCCTCATCCCCGCCCTCATCGGCTGCGGCATCCTCGCCGGGATCAACGGCCTGCTGACGAACGCGGGTTGGCTCCCCGGCCTCACCCCCGCCCTCGCCGCCATCGCCTCCGGCTTCATGGCGCTGATCGCGGTGTTCGTCGGTTACCAGACCGCGAAGGAGTTCGGCGGCACCCCGATCCTGGGCGGAGCCGTGGCCGCGGTGATCGTCTATCCGGGCGTGGCGAAGGTGACCGCGTTCGGCGTGCACCTCTCCCCCGGCCAGGGCGGAGTCCTCGGCGCACTCGCCGCCGCCCTGCTGGCGACCCGGATCGAGAAGTGGTGCCGGGGACGCGTGCCCGGCGCGCTGGACGTCCTGCTCACCCCCACCGTCACCGTCCTGGTCGCGGGCCTCGCCACCCTGTACGGCCTGATGTACGCGGCCGGCGCCGTGGCCACCGCGATCGGCACCGGCGCGAACTGGCTGCTCACCACCACGGGCCCCTTCGCGGGCCTGCTCCTCGGCGGGCTGTTCCTCCCCCTGGTGATGCTCGGCCTGCACCAGGCCCTGATCCCCATCCACACCACCCTGATCGAGCAGCAGGGCTACACGGTCCTGCTCCCCCTGCTGGCCATGGCGGGCGCGGGCCAGGTCGGCGGCGCGCTCGCGGTGTACGTACGCCTGCGCCACGACACCGCCCTGCGCACCACGATCCGCTCCGCGCTCCCCGCGGGCCTGCTGGGTGTGGGCGAACCCCTGATCTACGGCGTCTCACTCCCCCTGGGCCGCCCGTTCATCACCGCCTGCGTGGGCGGGGCTGCGGGCGGCGGCTTCGTCGGCTTCTTCGCCATGCTCGGCGAGAAGGTCGGCGCCACCGCCATCGGCCCCTCCGGCTGGGCCCTCTTCCCCCTCCTCACCGGCAACCAGGGCCCGGCCCCCGCGATCGCCATCTACGCGGGCGGCCTTCTGACGGCCTACGCGGTCGGCTTCGCCGCAACCCTCACCTTCGGCTTCCGCCGGGGTACGACGAGCGGCACGACACCGCCGGTCACGGACCGGACACCGGCCGGCTCGACGTGACGCGCGCTGTATCTGAGAACCCACACAGTGAGCTTCACCCTCAGCCTTCCCAGCGGGTACGACACCGCCGTCCGCCGATGGAACACCCGCCGGCCCCGCGTGACGCCCGCCCCTCCCCGTCGTTGCCCCTGGCATGAAGAAGCTCCTGTTCGCCGCCCTCGCCGTCGCCGCGTCCTCCGCCGCGCTGGCCGCTCCCGCCCACGCCGCCTCCCACGACGACCGTTGGACGGCCGAGGACACCGCCGCCTGTGCGGCGGACCTCACCGTGACCCCGGTGGTGAAGGCGGTCTCCCCGCTCCCCCTGGCCGAGCGGGCCCCCGCGTGCGGCAAGGGAAGCCTGCTGCACCAGGGTTAGGCGTACTGGGCGAGCTGGATCAGATTGCCGCAGGTGTCGTCCAGGACGGCGATGGTGACCGGCCCCGCCGCCACCGGCTCCTGGGTGAAGCGCACCCCGAGCCCGCGCAGCCGTTCGTACTCGGCGCGTACGTCGTCCACGGCGAAGGAGGTGGCGGGGATGCCGTCGCCGTGGAGGGCGGTGGTGTACGGCTTGGCGGCGGGGTGGGCGTCCGGCTCCAGCAGCAGCTCGGTGCCGTCGGGCTGCTCGGGCGAGACCACGGTCAGCCACCGGTGCTCCCCGAGCGGCACGTCGGCCTTCTTCACGAACCCCAGCACCTCGGTGTAGAAGCGCAGCGCCTTCTCCTGGTCGTCGACGAAGACGCTGGCCAGGTTGATCCTCACGGGGTGCCCTCCAGAAGGGGTCGGGGAAACGTACTCCCGCCCGATCCTCGCGCATCCGGCGACCAGCCGCGCGGGTGAGAAGCTGGAGGCATGAATCACGCCCAGCTCACCGCGCTAGGCCGCGCCCTCCGGCTCGTCGGGGAGCACGGTGAGGCGCTGTCCGCCGACACCCCGGACTCCCGGCTGCACGAGGTCAAGGCCGATCTGCGCCGCGCGCTGGACCTGCTGGACGAGAGTGTCTCGGCCGGCGCCCCCACCACCCGCTGCGCGGAGCACCCACAGGGCCCGGTGGACAAGAGCGCCCAGGACCTGTGCCTGCTGTGCGAGACCCGCAGAAGGGCCGCCCGCCGGGCGGAGTACGGCGGGCAGGGGCGCGGCCCGGAGGCACCCGCGACCGCGCCGTCCCGGTACGGCGTCCGCGCCGACCGCCCCCAGCCCCAGCAGCGCTGGCTCCCCGAGGCGTGGAACGGCCGCGAGTGGCAGCTCTGCGGCACCCCGCGAAGGGACCGCCGCGAGGCGGAGGCGTACCTCGCCGCCGCCCGCCGGGGTTCGCGCCCGGCGATGGCCTACCGTCTGGTCCACGAGTTCACCGACTACGAGGTGCTCCGCGTCTGGGGCACCCCCACCCAGGTGGACATCGAACCGATGGGCAATCTGTAGCCGGAGGCAGCAGCATGGACCAGCAGCTCAGCATGGTGACTCTGGGCGTGGAGGACCTGGCGACGAGCCGCCGTTTCTACAGCGAGGGCCTCGGCTGGACCCCGCTGCTCGACCTGGACGAGGTGGTCTTCTACCAGGTCGGCAAGGGCGTGGCGCTGGCCCTGTTCCCGCTGGCCGACCTGGCCGCCGACACCGGCGCCCCGGCCACCCCCGGCACCCCCTTCACCCTGGCCCGCAACCTCGGCTCCCCCGCCGAGGTCGACGCGGCCGTGGCCCGCGCCCGCGAGGCCGGGGCGAACGTCCTCAAGGAACCCCAGCGGGCGGCCTTCGGCGGCTATCACGCCTACTTCACCGACCCGGACGGCCACCGCTGGGAGATCTGCCACAACCCCGGCTGGTCGGTGGCCGAGGACGGCACGGTACGGCTGGCGGCGGTGGACCCGGAAAACTGAGGAGCGCGGGCAACACAAAGGCGCCGGGCGGGAGTTCACCCACCCGGCGCCTCGCAGACAGAGCCTTGCGGACAGAGCCTCAGCTAAGAGAGCCCAGCGCGGCCGCGTCGTACGGCTTCAGCTCGTCGAACCGGCCGGACAGCACCTTCGCGGCCCACTCCGGGTCCTGGAGCAGCGCGCGGCCGATGGCGACCATGTCGTACTCCTCGCGCTCGAAGCCGTCGAGGAGGTCGTCGATGCCCTTGACCGGGGAGCCCTCGCCCTGGAACGCGCCCACGAAGTCGCCGTCGAGGCCGACCGAGCCGACGGTGATGACCGGCTTGCCGGTGATCTTCTTGGTCCAGCCGGCCAGGTTGAGGTCGGAGCCCTCGAACTCGGGGAGCCAGTAGCGGCGGGTGGAGGCGTGGAAGACGTCGGCACCGGCGGCGGAGATCGGGGCGAGGATCGCCTCCAGCTCCTCCGGGGTCTCGGCGAGCCGCGCGGTGTAGTCCTGCTGCTTCCACTGGGAGTAGCGGAAGATGATCGGGAACTCGGCGGACACGCGCTCGCGCACGGCCGCGACGACCTCCGCGGCGAACTGCGCGCGGGCGACCGGGTCGCCGCCGTAGCCGTCGGTACGGCGGTTGGTGCCCTCCCACAGGAACTGGTCCAGCAGGTAGCCGTGGGCGCCGTGGATCTCGACCCCGTCGAAGCCGATGCGCTCGGCGTCGGCGGCGGCCTGCGCGAAGGCGCCGATCACGTCGTCGATGTCGGACTGCGTCATCGCCTGGCCCTTGGCCTCGGCACCGGCCTTGTGCACACCGGACGGGCCCATGGCGGGGGCGTCCGCGAACGGCGGCTCGCCCTGGCGGCGGACCATGCCGATGTGCCAGAGCTGCGGGACGATCGTGCCGCCCGCCGCGTGCACCTCACGCGCGACCTTCTCCCAGCCCGCGAGCTGCTCCTCACCGTGGAAGCGCGGCACGCTGTCGCTCTGACCGGCCGAGTCGTGCCCGACGTACGTACCCTCGGTGACGATCAGGCCGACGCCGTTGGCGGCCCGGCGGGAGTAGTACGACACCACGTCCTCGCCGGGGATGCCGCCCGGGGAGAACATCCGGGTCATCGGCGCCATCGCGATCCGGTTGGGCACGGTGAGGCCGTTGAGCTGGATCGGGCGGGACAGGAGCTGGGCCGCGCGGCTGGCGGCGGACGTCGTGACGGTCACGTGAGGGGCTCCTCGTGTGGACGGGGTGTCGTATATACCGGTTGGTATGTGAGCACGCAATGGTGCACCTAGTGAAACAACTGGTCCACCCGCCTCCGCATTCCGCTCCGCCGGACCGGGCGAGTGTGACCCCGGCCACGCTGGCCGCTCCCGGCCCAGCTCGCCCCGCCGCCGGGCGCCCCGGTTCAGCCGGCCCCCGGCACGCGCTGCTGTTCTGCCGGCCGATGTGAGGGCACACCCAACTACCCCCCCTCGAAGTAGCGTTGCCCTTCACGCGCCTTACGACGGAGGGTTTCCCACGTGACCACCTCGTTCATCCGCCCCCGACCGCCTTACTACGCGGTGATCATCACCACCCGGCCCGCCGAGGACCTGGAAGGCTACGCGGCGATGAGTGCGCGCATGGCCGAACTCGGTGAGGCGCAGCCGGGCTATCTGGGGCGCGAGTCGCTGACGGGCGAGGACGGCCGGGATCTCGTCGTCATCTACTACGCGGACGAGGCGTCGATAGCGGCGTGGAAGGCCCATCCCGAGCATCTCCAGGCCCAGCGGCTCGGACGTGACCGCTGGTACTCCTCGTACAGCGTGGAGGTCGCACGGGTGGAGCGCGCCTACGCCTTCGCCCGCGACTGACGCCCGAGAACGCCCGAGGGCCGCACCCCCGCCGGAAACCGGAGGGAAGTGCCGCCCAAGGAAAGGACAGTTGATCCGAGACGACGGATCAGAAGTCCATGTCACCGCCCGGCATGCCGCCCGGAGCGGCCGCGGCGGCCTTCTCCGGCTTGTCGGCGATGACGGCCTCGGTGGTGAGGAACAGCGCGGCGATGGAGGCGGCGTTCTGCAGGGCGGAACGCGTGACCTTCGCCGGGTCGATGATGCCCTCGGCGATCATGTCGACGTACTCGCCGGTCGCGGCGTTGAGGCCGTTGCCGACGGGCAGGTTGCGGACCTTCTCCACGACGACGCCGCCCTCGAGACCACCGTTGACGGCGATCTGCTTCAGCGGGGCCTCCAGCGCGAGCTTGACCGCGTTGGCGCCGGTCGCCTCGTCGCCCGACAGCTCCAGCTTGTCGAAGACCTGGCCGGCCTGCAGCAGGGCCACGCCACCACCGGCGACGATGCCCTCCTCGACGGCCGCCTTGGCGTTGCGCACGGCGTCCTCGATGCGGTGCTTGCGCTCCTTGAGCTCGACCTCGGTCGCGGCACCGGCCTTGATGACCGCCACGCCGCCCGCGAGCTTCGCCAGGCGCTCCTGGAGCTTCTCGCGGTCGTAGTCCGAGTCGGAGTTCTCGATCTCGGCGCGGATCTGGTTCACGCGGCCCTGCACCTGCTCCGAGGAGCCGGCGCCGTCCACGATCGTGGTCTCGTCCTTGGTGACGACGACCTTGCGGGCGCGGCCCAGCAGGTCCAGGGAGGCGTTCTCCAGCTTGAGACCGACCTCCTCGGAGATGACCTCGCCCCCGGTGAGGATGGCGATGTCGCCGAGCATGGCCTTGCGGCGGTCGCCGAAGCCCGGAGCCTTGACGGCGACGGACTTGAAGGTGCCGCGGATCTTGTTGACCACCAGGGTGGAGAGGGCCTCGCCCTCGACGTCCTCGGCGATGATCAGCAGCGGCTTGCCCGACTGCATGACCTTCTCCAGCAGCGGGAGCAGGTCCTTGACCGAGGAGATCTTGGAGTTGGCGATGAGGATGTACGGGTCCTCGAGCACCGCCTCCATGCGCTCCATGTCGGTCGCGAAGTAGGCGGAGATGTAGCCCTTGTCGAAGCGCATGCCCTCGGTGAGCTCAAGCTCCAGACCGAAGGTGTTGCTCTCCTCGACGGTGATGACGCCTTCCTTGCCGACCTTGTCCATCGCCTCGGCGATGAGCTCGCCGATCTGGGTGTCGGCGGCGGAGATGGAGGCGGTGGAGGCGATCTGCTCCTTGGTCTCCACGTCCTTGGCCTGCTCCAGCAGGGCGGTGGAGACGGCCTCGACGGCCTTCTCGATGCCGCGCTTGAGCGCCATCGGGTTGGCGCCGGCGGCCACGTTGCGCAGGCCCTCCTTGACCAGCGCCTGGGCCAGCACGGTCGCGGTGGTCGTACCGTCGCCGGCGACGTCGTCCGTCTTCTTGGCGACTTCCTTGACCAGCTCGGCGCCGATCTTCTCGTACGGGTCCTCGAGCTCGATCTCCTTGGCGATGGAGACACCATCGTTGGTGATCGTGGGGGCGCCCCACTTCTTCTCGAGGACGACGTTGCGGCCCTTGGGGCCGAGCGTCACCTTGACGGCGTCCGCGAGCTGGTTCATGCCGCGCTCGAGGCCGCGCCGCGCCTCCTCGTCGAACGCGATGATCTTGGCCATGTGAAGTGGTCCCTCCAGGACTGGGGGTGATTCCTTCGGACCGCGCCCGCGCCCGCGACGGACGGCTCGCCGGCCTCGTGGTTCCTTGCCCCACCCGGCCTGCGGGCCTCACCGACCCGGTCCTTCGTTGTCACTCTCACCTTC
This sequence comes from Streptomyces sp. NPDC018263, assembly GCF_055562575.1. NCBI lineage: Bacteria > Bacillati > Actinomycetota > Actinomycetes > Kitasatosporales > Streptomycetaceae > Streptomyces > Streptomyces sp. NPDC018263. The sequence continues at coordinate 204,563 of NZ_JBVHFA010000005.1, read as the reverse complement.
AGAGTGCTAACGCAATGATTAGCACTCACCCAGGGCGAGTGCAAGCGCCTTCGGGGGATCAGGACGGGACCTAACAGAACGAAGGACCCGCACCCTGTACGGGTACGGGCCCTGCGCTCAACCGGAGACGTTCAGGCGGTGACGCGAACCATGTCGGCCTGCGGGCCCTTCTGACCCTGCGAGATCTCGAACTCGACCCGCTGACCCTCTTCCAGGCTGCGGTAGCCGTCCATCTGAATCGCGCTGTAGTGGACGAAGACGTCCGCACCACCGTCGACCGCGATGAAGCCGTACCCCTTCTCCGCGTTGAACCACTTGACGGTGCCCTGAGCCATGGCTAACTCCCCTATTACTGGCCCTTGCGCAGATCCACACCTCGTGAACCTGGGTCAGACCTCGCCCCCCAATCGGTCGGGGGCGTGCGCCGGAACGCGTCGACCGCGGCTGAATGTATCTGTCCAACTGCCGTCTGCAACAGGTCAATCGGACGAGAATTCTGGACGGACACAGTCCGGAATCTGCCGCAACTTCGGCTGAATTCAGGGCAAGTCGGGCCCCACAAAAGCAACAAATGCCGCACATTACCCGCGCATTTTGGCTGCTTCTTGTCGGGTCAGCGGCATGAATCAAGGACGCCCGGCCCGCCGGAGCGGGAGCGCGTTCCCCAACTGTACCGCGCTCAATCACACAGAATGGCCCCCTCCGTTTCTCTTGCGGAGGGGGCCATTACCGGAGGTAAATTTCAGCCGCCGGCGACCGCCGGAATGATGGAGACACCCGCGCCGTCGGGCGTGGCGGTCTGAAGTCCGCCCTCGAAACGCACGTCGTCGTCATTGACGTAGACATTCACGAAGCGGCGCAGCTTGCCCTGGTCGTCCAGGACGCGGGCGGCGATGCCCTGGTGGTTCTTCTCCAGGTCCTCGATGACCTCCGCGAGCGTGCCGCCCTCGGCGGCGACCTCGGCCTGCCCGCCGGTGTAGGTGCGCAGGATGGTCGGGATGCGAACGGTCACGCTCATGCGAGGCCAGCCTCTCGGAAGGAGTCCAGGTTCGGGCGGATGGTCGCGGTCAGACCGGTGCCGGCGACCGCGTCCAGGGTCTTGAGGCCGTCGCCGGTGTTGAGGACGACGGTGGTGAGCGAGGGGTCCAGCGCGCCGGACTCGATCAGCTTGGCGGTGACACCGACCGTCACCCCGCCCGCCGTCTCGGCGAAGATGCCCTCAGTGCGGGCCAGCAGCTTGATGGCGTCCACGATCTGGGGGTCCGTCACGTCCTCCACCGCGCCACCGGTGCGGCGCGCGATGTCGAGCACGTACGGCCCGTCGGCCGGATTGCCGATGGCGAGGGACTTGGCGATGGTGTCCGGCTTCTGCGGCCGCACCACGTCGTGGCCCGCCTTGTACGCGGCCGACACCGGCGAGCAGCCCTCCGCCTGGGCGCCGAAGATCCGGTACGGCCTGTCCTCGACCAGGCCGAGCGCGATCAGCTCCTTCAGCCCCTTGTCGATCTTGGTGAGCTGGGAGCCGGAGGCGATCGGCACCACGAGCTGGTCGGGCAGCTTCCAGCCGAGCTGCTCGCAGATCTCGTACGCCAGCGTCTTGGAGCCCTCGGCGTAGTACGGCCTGAGGTTGACGTTGACGAAGCCCCAGCCCTCGCCGGCCGGGTCGCCGATCAGCTCGGAGCAGAAGCGGTTCACGTCGTCGTAGTTGCCCTCGATGCCGACCAGCTCACCGCCGTAGACGGCGGCCATGACGACCTTGCCCTGCTCCAGATCGTGCGGGATGAACACGCAGGAGCGCAGGCCCGCGCGGGCGGCGGCGGCGCCGACCGCGCCGGCCAGGTTGCCGGTGGAGGAGCAGGAGAGGGTGGTGAAGCCGAAGGCGCGGGCCGCCTCCAGCGCCTGGGCGACGACGCGGTCCTTGAAGGAGTGCGTCGGGTTGCCGGAGTCGTCCTTGACGAACAGCCCGCCGGTGACGCCGAGTTCACGCGCCAGGCGATCGGCCTTGACCAGCGGGGTCCAGCCGGGGTTCAGGTTCGGCTTGTCCGCCACGTCGGCGGGGACGGGCAGCAGCGGGGCGTAGCGCCAGATGTTCGCGGGGCCGGACTCGATGCGCGCCCGGAGCTTCTCGGTGTCGTACGCGGAGAAGTCGTAGGCGATCTCCAGCGGCCCGAAGCACTCCTCGCAGGCGAAGACGGGACCGAGCGGGACGCGGTGTCCGCACTCCCGACAGCTCAGGGCGGCGGCGGGTCCGAGATCGACGGTGGGGGTGGCGACAGTCTGCACAGCCATGGAGGCGAGGCCCTTTCTCCTCATCTTCCTCACGACGCATCTCGCCGTGAGACGGATTTGGCACCTTCCCTAGCCGGGAGCCTCGCGCGTGCGGCGGTGTGTCGCGCACGGGAGACCGGCTGGAGGGTTGCCGGGGCTTCATCGGGCCGTTTCCCTCTGCCCCTCTGGATGAGCGGTATTCGGTTGTGAACGCCGTCCGACCTCGACATGCGATGGTCATCGGCGTTGTTCAAGACTGTAACCGAAGGCCAGGAGAGTTGAAGGTGTCGTCCGAACCGCGAGATGGATCAGGCAGTGAGGAGCCGAAGACCATGCTGGAGGAAACCGAACGCTGGCTGGCCACCCGCTCCTGGTCCGTGGCCGACCGCCCGCTGCACCGCGTGCTGGCCGCCAAGCAGCGGTCCGGTCAGCGCCTCTCCGTGGTGCTGCCCGCGCTGAACGAGGAGGCGACGGTCGGTGACATCGTCTCCGTGATCCGCCACGACCTGGTCTTCCAGGCTCCGCTGGTGGACGAGATAGTCGTGGTGGACTCCGGGTCCACCGACCGCACCGCCGAGGTGGCCGCCGCAGCGGGGGCGCGAGTGGTGCACCGGGACGAGATCCTGCCCCGGCTGCCCGCCGTGCCCGGCAAGGGCGAGGTGCTGTGGCGCTCCCTGCTGGTGACCAGCGGTGACGTCATCGCCTTCGTCGACGCCGACCTGCGCGAGTTCTCCTCCGACTTCGTCCTCGGCATCGTCGGCCCGCTGCTCACCGATCCGGGGATCGACCTGGTCAAGGCGATGTACGACCGTCCGCTGGGCGGCGCCGCCGGGCAGGGCGGCCGGGTGACCGAGCTGATGGCCCGCCCGCTGCTGAACCTGCACTGGCCGCAGCTCGCCGGGTTCGTGCAGCCGCTGGGCGGGGAGTACGCGGCCCGCCGCTCGCTGCTGGAGCGGCTGCCGTTCCCCGTGGGGTACGGGGTCGAGCTGGGCATGCTGGTGGACTCGCTGCATCTGGTCGGGCTGGACGCGCTGGCCCAGGTGGACGTCGGCGTGCGCAAGCACCGGCACCAGGACGGGCAGGCGCTCGGCCGGATGGCCGCCGCGATCTACCGCACCGCGCAGCTCCGGCTGGCGCGCGGGCACCTGGTGCGGCCCGCGCTGACCCAGTTCGAGCGGGGGGTGGGCGGGTTCGAGCCGCGTACGTACTCGGTGGACACCGAGGAGCGGCCGCCGATGGCGGAGATCGCGGAGTACGCGGAGCGGAAGGTGGCGTGAGCCCGGCCGTATACGGTCCGGCTCGCCGGTCGCGCGTACGTTTGAGCATTTGTGGGCCGGGCTAGGTTGAGGCCATGGCTACGCAGGGTGCTGAGGTGCTGGTCGCGTCCAATCGCGGCCCGGTTTCGTACACGGTGGGTCCCGACGGGTCCTTGAGTTCCCGCCGGGGTGGCGGCGGTCTCGTCTCGGGGCTGTCGGCGATCGGTCCGGACACGGACGCGGTGTGGGTGTGCGCCGCGCTCGGGGACGGTGACCGGGAGGCGGTGCGGCGCGCGGACGGCGGGCTGCTGCCCGCCGAGGACACCGGCGGGCAGCGGGTGCGGATGCTGGACATCGATGCCGAGGTCTACGCCGACGCGTACAACGGGATCGCCAACTCGGCGCTGTGGTTCGTGCACCACATGATGTACCAGACGCCGCTGGAGCCGGTGTTCGACGCGGAGTTCCGCCGGCAGTGGGACGCGTACCGCGCCTACAACCAGGCGTTCGCCCAGGCGCTGGCCGAGGAGGCGGCACCGGGAGCGGCCGTGCTGATCCAGGACTACCACCTGGCGCTGGCCCCCCGGATGCTGCGCAAGCTCCGGCCCGACCTGCGCATCGGGCACTTCTCGCACACGCCCTGGGCGCCGCCGGACTACTTCCGCCTGCTCCCGGACGACATCGCGGCCGAGCTGCTCACCGGCATCCTGGGCGCGGACCGGGCGGCCTTCCTGACCCGGCGCTGGGCGGACGCGTTCACCGACTGCTGCCACGCGGTGCTGGGTCCGGGCATTCCGTCGGGTACGGAGATCGGGGTGCACGGCCTCGGCGCGGACGCGGAGTTCCTGCGGGAGCGGGCGCACCGGGCCGACGTGGACGAGCGGATGGCGGTGCTGCGGGAGCAGATCGGCGAGGGGCGCCGGTCGATCGTCCGGGTGGACCGCACCGAGCTGTCCAAGAACATCGTGCGCGGCCTGCTGGCGTACCGCCGTCTCCTGGAGGACCACCCCGAGTGGCGCGAGCGCGTGGTCCACGTCGCCTTCGCCTACCCCTCCCGCCAGGACCTCGCCCTGTACCGCTCCTACATGGACGAGGTACGCCGGGTGGCGGAGGAGATCAACTCCGAGTACGGCACGCCCGATTGGACGCCGGTCCTCCTCCACCTCGACGACGACTTCGCCCGCTCCCTGGCCGCGTACCGCCTTGCCGACGTGGCCCTGGTCAACCCCATCCGCGACGGCATGAACCTGGTCGCCAAGGAGGTCCCGGTCGTCTCCGACGAGGGCGTGGCCCTGGTGCTGTCCCGCGAGGCGGGCGCCTACGAGGAACTCTCCGAGCACGCGATCACCGTCAACCCGTACGACATCGTCGGCACGGCGGAAGCCCTCCACGAGGCCCTGACCCTCCCGGACCCGGCCCGCGCGGAACGCTCCAAGCACCTGGCCGCAGCGGCCACGGCCCTGCCCCCCACCAAGTGGTTCCTGGACCAGTTGAACGCGCTGCGGGGCTGAACGCCGTAGCACCGAGCGCACTTGTGTGGCCTCGTCCCTGACAAGGATGAGGCCACAGGCGTCAGTCGGCGTGGGTCGCCAGGGTGTTCAGCAGAGCCACCACACCCTCGGGGCCGTCCACCACCAGGTCCGCCCGTTCCGCCAGTTCGGTGACCTCACTGCTGCCGCTGCACACCAGCAGGGACGGGACGCCCTCGGAGCGGAGCTTCTCCAGGGCCGCGAAGGCGGGGAGGTCGCCGAGGTCGTCGCCGGCGTAGAGGACGGATTCGGCGCCGGTGGCGCGGAGGTGGTCGAGGAGGGCTACGCCCTTGTCCATGCCGGGCGGGCGGAGTTCGAGGACGAGGCGGCCCGGTTCGACGATGAGGCCGTGGCGGGTGGCGAGGTCGGTGAGGGGGGCGCGGAGGGTCTCGAAGGCGGCCTCGGGGTCCTCGGCGCGGCGGGTGTGGACGGCGACCGCGCGGCCCTTCTCCTCGATCCAGGTGCCGGGCCAGGCACCGGCCCGGTCCAGGACGCCGGGGAGTTCCGCGCGGACCGCGGCGATGCCGGGGTGCGGGGGAGGCGCGGTGACGGTGCCGGTCGCGGCGTCCCAGCGCTCGGCGCCGTAGTGGCCGAGGACGACCAGGTGCTCCAGGCCGGGGACCCCGGCGAAGCCGCCGTTGCGGACCGCGACCCCGGCCGGGCGGCCGGTGACGACGGCGACGGAGGCCACCTTCGGCGCGAGAGCCGCCAGCGCCGGCACCGCGCCGGGGTGGGCGCGGGCCTGGTCGGGGTCGGCGACGATGGGGGCCAGCGTGCCGTCGAAGTCGAGGCCGATCACGGCGGTGCGCGGCCGCTGGAGCAGCGCCCGCAGACCGTCGCGGCCCGCCTGGGTCTCCGGGACCGGCAGCGCGTTGTCCTCGGCGGTGTTGTCAGGGATGCCCATAGGGCGACACTATCCGCGCGGGCCCCGGCTCACGCCTCCGAAGAAGCCTCTACCGTTCCGACCTTCTCGCCTCACGCACCCGCCGCAGCCGGTTGACCGTCACCGGGTCGTGCCGTAGGGCACGCTCGTCGTCCAGCAGCGCGTTGAGGAGCTGGTAGTAGCGCACCGGCGCGAGCCCGAGCTGCTCGCGGATGGCGCGCTCCTTCGCGCCGGGGCCGGGAAAGCCCCGGCCCTCCAGCGCGAGGATCGCCTTCTCACGGCTGCCGAGTTCCATACCGGCAACCGTAACCCCCGTCCCTGACAGCGGGGTCAGCCCTGGGACTGCGCCGTGCTGTCGGCGGCCGTGGCGGCGGCCTGGAGCCGGGTGAGGACACCCGCGGGGCTGCCGTCGGGCGAGACCGCCTGCCCGATGTCCTGCTTCACGGCCGCGCTGACCGCCGCCCAGGAGGTCTTGTTCACCGGGTACTGCTCGGCGGTCGGCATCTGCTCCAGGAAGGCGTGCAGCGGCACGTCGCTCTTCGCGTCCGACTGGCTCATCGCCTCGGAGGCGGAGGTGGTCACGGGCAGCAGACCGTACTTGCGGGAGAAGTCGAGGACGTTCTTCTGGTCGTACACGAAGTCCAGGAAGCTGCCGATCTGGCGGGCGTGGCCGTTCTGCCTGAAGGCCAGCATCCAGTCGGTGACGCCCATCGCGGCCCGCGCACGGCCGGTGCGGCCCGGCATCGGGACCATGCCGAACTTCACGCCCTTCGCCTCGGCCTGCCGGATCAGCGTGGGGTGCCCGTTGAGCATGCCGACCTGCCCGTCGGCGAACGCGGCGAACGCGGCGGCCCGGTTGAGCCGGCCGGGGGCGATGGGCCCGGTGAGCCCCTTGCCCACCAGGTCGTCCTTGAGCCAGGTGAACGTCTCGCCGTTCAGCGCGGAGTCGATCGTGTACGTGCCGATGTCGTCGGTGTAGCCGCTGCCGCCGCTGAGCAGCCACTGCATGGTCTCGGCCTGCGCCTCCTCCGGGCCGAGCGGCAGCGCGAAGGGGTACTTCACCCCCTTGGCCTTGAGCGCCTCGGCGTCGGCGGCCAGCTCGTCCCAGGTGGTGGGCGGGGTGATGCCGGCCTGCCGGAAGAGCGTCTTGTTGTAGAAGAGCACGCGCGTGGAGGCCGCGAACGGCATCGCGTACGGCGTGTGGTTCCAGTCCCCCGCCTCGGCGAGCTGCGGCACGAAGTCCGCCTGGGTGCCGATGGAGAGGGTGTCGGACATCGGGTACAGCTTCCCGGCGGCCGCGTAGTCGGCGTACGCGCCGATCTGGGCCATGTCGGGGGCGTTCCCGGAGTCGACCATCTCCTTGACCCTGGCGTCGACGTCGTTCCAGGAGTAGACGCTGACCTGGACCTTCACATCGGGGTGCTTCGCCTCGTAGGCGTCGGCCAGCGCGGCCCAGTACTTCTTGGAGCTGTTGGCCGGGGAGTCGCCGTAGTCGGCGGCGACCAGCTTGATGGTCGTGTCCGAGGAGCCCGTGCTCCCACAGCCGCCGAGCATCGCCGTCATGCCCACTACGGACACCACCGCGATCGTTCCTGCCGTACGCCGACGCACCCTCAAAGCCCCTATCCCCTTGGTCAGACCATTCGATTTCGAACGCATAAGGTCTACACCACGTAAGTGGACTAGACCTCTCGCGGGTCGGCGGGTCACACTGGGCCGGTGAGACATGTCATCGCCCTGGACGTGGGCGGTACCTCGATGAAGGCCGCGCTCGTCGGCGAGGACGGCGCGGTGCTGCACCGCGCCCGCCGCGCGACGGGCCGCGAGGGCGGTCCCGAGGCGGTCGTCGAGAACCTCCTCTCCTTCGCCGCCGACCTGCGGGCGCACGGCGCCGAGCACCTCGGCTCCCCCGCGCTCGCGGCCGGCGTCGCCGTCCCCGGCACCGTCGACGAGACGCACGGCACCGCCCTGTACTCGGCCAACCTCGGCTGGCGCGACGTACCGCTGCGCGCGCTGCTCACCGAGCGGCTCGGCATGCCCGTCGCGCTCGGCCACGACGTGCGCACCGGCGGCCTCGCGGAGGGCCGCGCCGGGGCGGGCCGGGGCGCCGGCCGCTTCCTGTTCGTCGCGCTGGGCACCGGCATCGCCGGAGCGATCGGCCTGGCCGGCGGGGTCGAGGCGGGCGCCAACGGCTTCGCCGGGGAGATCGGCCACATCGTCGTACGCCCCGGCGGTGAGCCCTGCCCGTGCGGCCAGACCGGCTGCCTGGAGCGGTACGCCTCCGCGGCCGCCGTCGGCACCGCCTGGGCGGCGGCCAGCGGCCGGGCGGACGCGGACGCCGCCGACTGCGCGCGGGCCGTCGCCGCGGGGGACCCGGACGCGGGCCGCGTCTGGACCGGGGCGGTCGACGCGCTCGCGGACGGCCTCGTCACCGCGCTCACCCTGCTCGACCCCGGCACACTGATCGTCGGCGGTGGGCTCGCGGAGGCCGGTGACGTGCTGTTCCGGCCGCTCGGCGCGGCCATCGAACGCCGGCTCACCTTCCAGAGCGCGCCCGTCCTCGTCCCGGCCGCGCTCGGCGACGGCGCCGGCTGCCTGGGCGCGGCGCTGCTCGCCCAGGACCTGCTCCAGCCCATCCCCCAGACCACGGAGGTACGCACCTGATGGCCGACAACAGCGCACGCCCGCTGGTGCTCACCGGCGGCACCGTGGTGCTGCCCACCGGCGAGGTGCCCGGCGGGCAGGTCGCCGTCGACGGCCGCCGGATCGCGGAGCGCGCGCCCGAGGGCGCCGACGTGCTCGACGTGACCGGCCACTGGGTGGTCCCCGGCTTCGTGGACCTGCACAACCACGGCGGCGGCGGAGCGGCCTTCTCCGGCAGCGCCGAGGACGCGCTCACCGCCGTCCGCACCCACCGCGCGCACGGCACCACCACGCTGGTCGCCTCCACCGTCACCGACGACCTGGACGTACTGGCCCGCCAGGCCGGAATGCTGGCCGAGCTGGCCGAGCAGGGCGACGTCGCGGGCGTGCACTTCGAGGGCCCGTTCATCTCCCCGTGCCGCAAGGGCGCGCACTCCGAGGCGCTGCTGCGCGACCCGGACCCGGCCGAGGTCCACAAGCTGGTCGACGCCGCGCGCGGCCACGCCCGGATGGTCACCCTCGCCACCGAGCTGCCGGGCGGCCTGGACTCCGTACGCCTCCTCGCCGAGCAGGGCGTGATCGCGGCCGTCGGGCACACCGACGCGAGCTACGAGCAGACGGTCGCCGCCATCGACGCGGGCGCCACCGTCGCCACCCACCTCTTCAACGCGATGCCCCCGATCGGCCACCGCGACCCCGGCCCGATCACCGCGCTGCTGGAGGACGGCCGGGTCACCGTGGAGCTGATCAACGACGGCACCCATCTGCACCCGGCCGCACTGCAGTTGGCCTTCCACCACGCGGGCGCCGACCGGGTCGCCTTCATCACCGACGCGATGGACGCGGCCGGTTCCGGGGACGGCCGCTATCTGCTCGGCCCGCTGGAGGTCGAGGTGCGGGGCGGCGTGGCCCGGCTGGTGGAGGGCGGCTCCATCGCGGGCTCCACGCTGACCCTGGACCGCGCCTTCCAGCGGGCGGTCACCGTGGACCGGCTCCCGGTCGCGGACGTGGTCAGGGCGCTGTCGGCCAACCCGGCCCGGCTGCTCGGCATGGCGGACCGGGTCGGCTCGCTGGAGCCCGGCAGGGACGCCGACCTCGTGCTGCTGGACGGCGACTTCGCGCTCAAGGGCGTCATGCGCCGGGGTGAATGGGTGGTCGCGCCCCAACTGCCCTGATCCGTACCCGGCTTCACCAGACGGCGTCCGTCCCCCAACTGGGCCGGACGCCGTCTCTTTGGCATGATCGGGGCCCCGGAAACCGAGGCGTACGGACCATCGAGAGAGGTAGGACCGGGTGATCCTGACGGTCACGCTGAACACCGCTCTCGACATCACGTACCGCGTGACGTCGCTGCGGCCGCACACCGAGCACCGGGTGTCGGAGGTCGTGGAGCGGCCCGGCGGCAAGGGCGTCAACGTGGCCCGCGTACTCGCCGCGCTCGGGTACGGGGTGACGGTCACCGGGTTCGCGGGCGGGCCGACCGGCCAGGTGCTGCGCGAGCGGCTCGCGGCCGCGCCGGGGATCACCGACGCGCTGGTGCCGGTCGCCGGGGCGACCCGCCGCACGGTCGCCGTGGTGGACCAACGCACCGGCGACACGACCCAGTTGAACGAGCCCGGCCCGCACATCGGCCCCGCCGAGTGGGCCGCCTTCCTGCGCGCCTACGACTCGCTCCTCGGCGGCGCCCGGGCAGTCGCCCTCTGCGGCAGCCTGCCGCCGGGCGTGCCGGTGGGCGCGTACGCGGGGCTGATACGGGTGGCCCGGTCGGCCGGGGTGCCGGTGCTGCTGGACACCGGCGGGGAGCCGCTGCGGCGCGGGATCGCCGCGCGGCCCGACATCGTCAAGCCCAACGCGTCCGAGCTGGCCGAACTCACCGGCTCCCACGATCCGGCCCGCGCCACCCGCGACGCCCGGCGCCGGGGCGCCCAGGCCGTGGTCGCCTCCCTCGGCCCGGACGGCCTGCTGGCCGCGACCCCCGAGGGCCACTGGCGTGCCGCCCCGCCCGCCCGGCTGCGCGGCAATCCGACCGGCGCGGGAGACGCGGCGGTCGCGGGCCTGCTGTCGGGGCTGGTCGACGGCCTCCCCTGGCCCGCCCGCCTGACCCGCGCCACCGCCCTCTCGGCGGCGGCCGTACTGGCGCCCACGGCCGGGGAGTTCGACCCGGCGGACTATGAACGGCTGCTGGAGCGGGCCACGGTGACCGACGAGGAGTCGGCCGCCTAGGAGCCCTTGCCGGCTACCGCCAGCCCTTCTCCAGCCAGAACTGGTCCAGGTTGACGTCGCACTGGTTGCCGCTGCCGCAGGAGATGCTGATCGTGTTCGAGCCCTTCTGGAGCTGAAGGTTCGCCCACGTGTGGGTCCAGCCGCGCTCCCAGTCGCCCGCGGGGGCCTGGGCGAAGTTGGACATGTTCAGCGGCCGGCTCTGCGAGGTGCCGTTGATCGTCAGCGTGGTGTTGGCGTCCTTGCCCGGCACGCCGTAGTTGACGTTCAGCGTGTACTTGCCGGGCTTGGGCACGTCCACCGTCCAGGTCACCGACGCGCCGACCTGGTTCAGGCCGCCCACGTAGGAGCCGCCCGCGGACTTCGCGCCCTTGATGTCGGAGGCCGGGGCGGCGCCGCCCGCGAGCTGGACCGCGTCGTCGACCGCGTCGGCCTTCGGCAGCTCGCCGGCCTCGCCGGTGCTGGTCGCCTTCGGACTCGGCGTGGCCTCCTGCGACTGGGTCGGGGAGGCGTCCGCCTGGTCGCCGCCCTTGTCGTCGTCGGAGTTGCCGTTGAGCATCGCGATGCCGATGCCGATCACGACCGCCGCGACCACCGCGATGGCGCCGATCAGCAGGCCCTTGGTGTTCGGCCCGCGCCGCCCGCCGCCACCGCCGCCGTGCGACGCCTGCCGGGAGGCGGGAGCACCGCCGGGCAGCGTCTCCGGTGCCTGGTAGTGAGCGGTCGTCTGCCCGTAGCCGGCCTGCTGCGGCGGGGCGGTCTGCTGCGGCTGGCCGTACTGGCGCTCACCGACCGCGCGCACCCGGTTGACCGCGTTGGGATAGCCGTAACCACCGGACGGCGGCTGAGCCCCCCGGGCCTGGCCGTCGGCGTACAGGTAGCCGAACGGGTCGTCTTCCTCGGGCTTGCTCGCGCCGTTGTCGCCGGGCGTCATCCCTGGGTACTCCTCAACAAGTGCGGGCGGGCGGGGTACGGGGTTGGAATGGCGAGCCTACCCTCCCGCACACCCCGCCTCGCTCGGACGGGGGACCCCCGAACGGACGCCCGAACCGCACATCCCCGCACTGTCAGCGCACTGACCTGGGTTTCACCCGGCACGCCGATGCTGTTTGGGACGAGATCGTTTCTCAACGTACATCCGCTCGTCCGCGGACTTCAGCACTTCGTCGGCCGTCATCCCGCAGTGTGCCCAGCCGATGCCGAAGCTGGCACCCACCCGCACGGCCCGGCCCTCGGCCCGGATCGGCTGGATGATCTCGTTGCGCAGCCGCACCGCGAGGTCGGCGGCGTCGGCCTGGCCGAGGCCGTCGGCGAGGATCACGAACTCGTCGCCGCCGAGCCGGGCCACCGTGTCGCCGTCGCGCAGGCCCGCGCTGAGCCGGCGGGCGACCTCGATGAGGACCGCGTCGCCCGCGTTGTGCCCGAAGCGGTCGTTGATCGACTTGAAGCCGTCGAGGTCGCAGAAGAGGACCGCGAGCCCCTTGGTGCCGTCGTCCGCGCCCTGCTCGGGCGCGACGGTGTGCACATGGTGGTCGAAGGCGTCGTACGCCTCGGCGCCCGGCGCGAAGTCGAAGCCGTGGGCCCCGCCGGAGCCGGCCGGGTGGCCGTAGGCGGCGTCCAGGGAGTCCAGGGCGTCGAGGTGGGCCGGGCGGCGGCACAGCCGGGCGGCGAGCCGGGAGCGCAGCTCGGCGGAGTTCGGCAGCCCGGTCAGGGAGTCGTGGGAGGCGCGGTGGGCGAGCTGGAGCTCGCGGCGCTTGCGCTCCTCTATGTCCTCGACGTGGGTGAGCAGGAAGCGCGGGCCGTCGGCCGCGTCGGCGACCACGGAGTTGCGCAGCGACACCCAGACGTAGCTGCCGTCGCGCCGGGCGAGCCGCAGCTCGGCCCGGCCGCCCTCGGCGGAGGTGCGCAGCAGGGTGCCGATGTCCTCGGGATGGACGAGGTCGGAGAAGGAGTAGCGGCGCATCGCGGAGGCGGGCCGGCCCAGCAGGCGGCACAGGGCGTCGTTGGTGCGCAGGATGCGGCCGTGCTGGTCGCCGCCCATCTCGGCGATGGCCATGCCGGAGGGGGCGTACTCGAACGCCTGGCGGAAGGATTCCTCACTGGCGCGCAGGGCCTGCTGGTCGCGTTCCAGGCGGACCAGGGCGCGCTGCATGTTGGCGCGCAGGTGGGCGTTGCTGATGGCGATGGCGGCCTGGAAGGCGTACATCTGCAGGGCCTCGCGGCCCCAGGCGCCGGGGCGGCGGCCGGTGAGGGGGCGGTCGACGGATATGACGCCGAGCAGTCCGCCGCGCGCGCCGCCCTGGGCGCCGGGGGCGTACATCGGGGCGAAGAGCCGGTCGCCGGGGTGCCACTCCTCGGGGAAGCTGGGGGCGGGGCCGTCGGTGTACCACTGGGGGACGTCGTCGTCGTCCAGCACCCAGCCCTCGGTGTGGGGTATGAACACCAGGTCGCCCCAGAGTTCGCCCATGCCCAGCCGGCGGTCCCAGGACTCGCGGGAGCCGGTGCGGCCGGTGATGAGGGCCTCGGCGGCGGAGTTGCCGGAGACAGCGGCGACGACCAGGTCGCCGTCGGGGCGTACGAGGTTCACGCAGGCCATCTCGTAGCCGAGGGCGTTGACCGCGCCGTCCGCGACGATCTGGAGGGTGTCGGCCTGGCTGCGCGCGGTGTTCATCTCGGCCATGACCTGGTGAAGCTGACGCAGTGACGTCAGAGGGACGTACGGCTCCTGATCGGTCTCCATGCTCGCCCTCCCCCTGCTGTCCACAGGCTTTCCGCCACTGAATCACAGCGCGCTGCTCACTCGGTACACAGGGTCAACAATTCCGTACTCCTTGTGACTCAAGTCACAGAAGAACTTGAACAATTGAGTGCAGTTTCCGCACTTCCCCGTGGCGTTCTCCGATCGCAAAGGCTGCGAAGTTGCGCATATGCCGCTGGCCGGTCCGCGCTGCGCCCTTCCGCCACAGGTCCGGTCCTCTGGTCCTAGGTCCGGGCTCGGCCGGAGGCCCGATGCGGCGGGGAAGGGCCGGCGATTAGCGTTTCCGGCGTGCTGAACCCTCCCTCCCCCTCCGCCGCGGTCGCTTCTGTGCATGCTGAGGGGGTGAGCGACGACGAGTTCCGGGCCGCGATGTCCCGGCTGGCCGCGGGCGTGGTCCTGGTGACCGCGCAGGAACCGCCGCTGGACCCCGACGACCCGTACGCGCCGGGCGGCGAGGACGCGGGCATGACGGCCACGGCCTTCATGTCGGTCTCGCTGGACCCGCCGCTGGTGCTGGTCAGCCTGCGCACCGGCTCCCGCATGGACGACCTGCTGGACGAACAGCCGCTCTGGGCGGTGTCCGTCCTCGCCGAGCACCAGCGCCAGATCGCGGGCCGCTTCGCCATGAAGGGCCGCGTCAGCGACCGCCTCCTCTTCGCCGACCTCGCCTGCGACCGCGGCGAGGCCACCGGCGCCCCCCTGATCCCCGACGCCCTCGCCACCCTCGAATGCCGCACCGAACAACGCGTGGAGGCCGGCGACCACACCCTCGTCATCGGCCGCGTCCTGACGGCCCGCGTCCCCGCCGCGGAGGGCGGCCCGCTGCTGTACTACCGGGGGCGGTACCGGCACTTGGGCTGAGACCCGTAAATGGGGGGCACCCGGCGGATCGTCCGGCCTAGGGTGCCCGCATGTCACTCCGTCTCGCCGAGGTCACACCCGCGAACCTCGAAACCGCCCTGGCCGTCCGGGTGCGGCCCGATCAGGAGCACGCCGTCGAACCGGTCGCGCACTCGCTGGCGGAGGCGTACGTGCGGCCCGCCGGGGTGGCCTGGCCGCGGCTGATTCTCGACGGCGACAGGGCCGTCGGGTTCCTGATGGCCTTTCTGGACATCGACTGGCGGGCGGACGGCGGGAGCCTGCGGCGGTCCGGGCTGTGGCGGCTGAACATCGACGCGGACCAACAGGGCAACGGTTACGGGCGGTTCGCCGTGGAGGCGGTCGCGGCGGAGCTGCGGCGGCGCGGGTGCGGGGAGTTGTACGTCACCTGGCATCCGGGGGCGGACGGCCCGGGCGGGTTCTACCGGCGGCTCGGCTTCCGTACGACCGATGAGACCAGCGGCGGTCAGACGGTCGGGGTGCTCGACCTCGGAGCGGCCTAGCCCCAGTCCCGGCCCGAACGGCCCCGCTTGGTGTCCGCGCGCTGCTTCTTCTCGCGCAGGCGGCGCTCGTTGATGCCGCGCGGGATGCGGGTGGGGCGGCGGGGCTTGGGCGGAGGCGCGGTGGCCTCCGCGAGGAGGGCGGCGAGGCGTACGGCGGCGGTCTCGCGGTTGCGCCACTGGGAGCGGTGCTCGGAGGACCGTACGACGATCACACCGTCCACCAGGCGCCCGGCCAGGCGTTCGAGCGCGCGTTCCTTCCACACCGGGGGCAGGGCCTCGGTGCGGGCGAGGTCGAAGCGCAGCTCCACCTGGGAGTCGCTGGTGTTGACATGCTGGCCACCGGGCCCGGAAGACCGCGAGAAACGCCAGGTCAGCTCGGCCTCGGGAAGCGAGACCGAGCCACGGATGAGATAGGGCCCGGACATGCGTCCCATGTTCCCGGCTCCGGGCCCCCCGAGTCACCCCGATTTCCGGCGCGCCTGCCACCGGCACGGGATCAGCTCGGTAAAAAAGGTAAAGCGGGGCGGAACCTGAGGCACCCCTCCCGCCGTTCTACCCGGTGACGTAGCTTCGTCGGCACAGATACCCAAAAGGGAAGGGACTCCCAATCATGGCTGTAAGCCTGTCCAAGGGTGGCAACGTCTCGCTCACCAAGGAGGCTCCGGGCCTGACGGCCGTCACCGTGGGCCTCGGCTGGGACGTCCGCACCACCACCGGCACGGACTTCGACCTGGACGCGTCCGCCATCGCGGTCAACGGCCAGGGCAAGGTCTACTCGGACCAGCACTTCGTCTTCTTCAACAACAAGCAGACCCCGGACAGCTCCATCGTCCACACCGGCGACAACCGCACGGGCGAGGGCGCGGGCGACGACGAGGCGATCAACGTCAACCTCGCCGCCCTCCCGGCCGACGTCGAGAAGATCGTCTTCCCGGTCTCCATCTACGACGCCGAGAACCGCGGCCAGAACTTCGGCCAGGTCCGCAACGCCTACATCCGCATCGTCAACCAGGCCGGCGGCGCCGAGATCGCCCGCTACGACCTCTCCGAGGACGCGGCCACCGAGACCGCCATGGTCTTCGGCGAGCTGTACCGCAACGGCGCGGAGTGGAAGTTCCGCGCCGTCGGCCAGGGCTACGCCTCCGGCCTGGTCGGCATCGCCCAGGACTTCGGCGTGAACGTCTGAGAACGGCTGCCGCCGGCTCCGGGGCCTCACCCGGGGCCGGGGCGCGCTCAGCCACCCGGCTCGGCGCCGCCACCGGGGCCGGGCCGGCCGGAGCCGCCGGGCCCCGGGGTCCAGCCGGGGCCGCACAATGCCCTCGGCTCAGGCCGGCGCACGCGTTAGCGTGCCCCGCGTGATCCTCGAACCCGTGCCCGCCGGGGGCACCCTCCCCGCACCGCTGCTCGCCGAACTGACCGCGCTGTACGCCTCCCAGCGGGCGTTCCACACGCTCAGCGGGGAGTTCCCGGACCCGGCGGACATCCGGCCGGAGCAGGTCGCGGACGCGATTGCCGCCGAACTGGCCCACCCTCATGGCGAGGTACTGCTCGCCCGCGTGGACGGCCGTCCGGTCGCGGTCGTGAACACGCTGGCCCACCACCCCGACCCGGCCGACCCCGATCCGTGGATCGGGCTGCTGTTGGTCGACGCCGCCCAGCAGGGCAAGGGGTACGGGCGCAGGGCCGCCGAACTGACCGAGGCCCGCTTCCGCGCCGCCGGCCGCCAGGCCGTCCGCCTCGCCGTCCTCGACGGCAACCACGCGGGCCTCGCCTTCTGGAAGTCCCTCGGCTACACGCCCCTGGACCACCGCCGCGACCGCGCCCTGAACCGCCCCTGCACGGTCCTCGGCAAGACGCTCCGCACACCGAGGCAGGCCGCCCGTACCGCCGTGCTCGACCCGGAGGGCGCCGTCTTCCTCTTCCGGTACGACAACTCCGAGGTCGGCGTGCACTGGGCGCTGCCCGGCGGCGGCCTCGAACCCGGTGAGACCCCCCGCGAGGGCGCCGCACGGGAGCTGACGGAGGAGACCGGCTGGACCGACCTCGTCCCCGGCCCCCTGCTGTGCACCTGGGAACACGACTTCACCCGCGCCGGCGTCCCCGTCCGCCAGCACGAGCACATCTACGTGACCCCCGGCCCCCGCCGCGAACCCACCGCCTCCGCCCACGCCACCCACTGGGCCGAGGGCATCCTGGGCGGCCGCTGGTGGACCCCCGCAGAACTGGCCGTCCCCGCCGAGCCCGTATGGCCGCCGGACCTGGGCCGGCTGCTGGCCGAGCGGGCGGGCTGAGCCGTGGGACCATCAGATGTGCTCGACATCGGCTACGCCCTCTCCAACCGCTTCCCGGACCCCCCGCAGACGGACTACCGCCGGGCGGACGTGCGGGCGCTCAGGCACGACCTGTTCTGCGGGGACGTCTACCTCGCCGACACCAAGTCGGACCGGGAGTTGTCCACAGCCTGGGGATGGGTGCCGGTGCTGGACTTCGCGTGGGCGCTGTGCGACATCGCGGAGCAGTTGGACAAGGACCCGATGGGCTCGCGTGCCGCCCGCCCGCAGCGCGCGGAGCTGGACTTCACCGAGTCCACCGACCGCATGCTGTTCGAGCGCCGCTTCGGCTGGGTGGACATCGAGTCTGACTGGATGCCCGCCGAGGAACCCCCGCTGAGCTTCTCGCACGCCGAGTTCCGCCGGGAGGCCCGCGACTTCCTGCACGACGTCATCGCGGACCTGACCGACATGCACGAGGACCTCGCCGAGAACCCCGCGATCTGGACCCTCCAGGCCCGCTACCCCCGTATCTCGTAAACCCCGCTACCCCTCCACCCTGATCCCCAGCTCCGCCGCCAGCAGCGGCGCGAGATCCAGCAACTGCCCGGTGCCGATCAGCGCGCCCGACAGCCGGTCCAGCCCTCGGGTGATCTCCAGCGGGGCGGCCCCCCGCAGGTCGACGTCCTTCAGCGTGGCGCGGGAGAGGTCGGCGGACTTCAGGGCGCAGTCGACGAACTCCACCCGCTCCAGCCGGGCCCCGCCGAAGTCGGGCTCCACCAGCACGCAGGACTCGAAGACCACGTCCTTCAGCCGGGCCTCCCGCAGGTTGAGGAAGTCGAGCTTGCCCCCGCGCACCACGACCCGCTCCAGCACCGCCCCGTGCAGTTGGGCGCCGCCGAGCCGGGGTGAGCGGAACTCCACGTCCCGGAAGGTCGCCTCGGCGAGCTGCGTGCCCACGCCCCGCACCCCGTCGAGCACCGAGTCCAGCACCCGCGCCCGCCCGAGCCCGGTCTCGTCCAGTACGCAGCCGGTGAGCGCGCAGTCCATGAACCGGGCGCCCCCGCCGTGCTGCCCCGACAGGTCGGCCTCCCGGAACTCCAGCCCGTCGTAGTCCCCGTCCCGCTCCAGCTCCCCCTCCGCCCAGGGAGCCAGGGGCGGCAGCCGCAACTCCGGGCGCCGCGCGCCCCGTACCGCCGTGCCGCCGCCCGTACCCGTCGTTCGCCTCGTCGCCATCCGCCCATGCTGCACCCCGGCACTGACATCGCCTCGGTCTCAAGCGCCCTGAGGTCGAGGAGCGGGCCTCTCGGAAGCGAGGAAACGTCAATCCTGGGGGGCCCTCCGACGCGGATGCGACACGCCCCGATCCATGGTCTTCTGGCCAGATGAGCATCGGCCGAACGGGTGAGCGCGGTCCGGTCCCCGCCGGAACCGAGGCAGCCGATCCCCGCCGCTGGTGGGGCCTTGTCGTGATCGCGCTGGCGCAGTTGATGGTGGTGCTGGACGCGACGATCGTGAACATCGCCCT
Organism: Streptomyces sp. NPDC018263; assembly: GCF_055562575.1. NCBI lineage: Bacteria > Bacillati > Actinomycetota > Actinomycetes > Kitasatosporales > Streptomycetaceae > Streptomyces > Streptomyces sp. NPDC018263. The sequence continues at coordinate 185,826 of NZ_JBVHFA010000005.1, read as the reverse complement.
TCCCTCCGCGCAGCACGCCCTGCACATGTCCGACGGCAACCGGCAGTGGGTCATCACGGCCTACACCCTCGCCTTCGGGGGGCTCCTGCTGCTGGGCGGCCGGATCGCGGACCTGGTGGGCCGCAAACGCACCTTCGTCATCGGCCTGACCGGCTTCGCGCTGGCCTCCGCGCTGGGCGGCGCGGCGGGCAGTTCCGGGATGCTCTTCGGCGCCCGCGCGCTGCAAGGCGTGTTCGCCGCCGTCCTCGCGCCGTCCGCGCTGTCCCTGCTGACGACGACGTTCACCGACCCGCGCGAACGCGGCAAGGCGTTCGGGATCTACGGCGCGCTCGCGGGCAGCGGCTCGGCGATCGGGTTCATCCTGGGCGGGCTGCTCACGGAGTACCTGAACTGGCGCTGGTGCCTGTACGTCAACGTGCCGATCGCGATCATCGCCGTCCTCGGCGCCTTCGCCCTGCTGCGCGACCGCCCCGGCCACGGCGGCACCGCCCGGCTCGACGCGCCCGGCGCGGTGCTCGGCTGCGGCGGGCTGGTCGCCGTCGTCTACGGGTTCAGCGAGGCCGAGCCGCGCGGCTGGACCGATCCGCTGGTGCTGGCGCTGTTCGCGCTGGGGATCGTGCTGCTGGCGGTGTTCGTGTGGTGGCAGAACCGGGCGGCGGACCCGCTGCTGCCGCTGCACATCGTGCGGGACCGGAACCGCGCGGGCTGCTTCCTCACCATGCTGCTCGCGGTGATCGGCATGTTCGGGCTGTTCCTGTTCATGACCTACTACCTCCAGGTCATCCTCGGCTACTCCCCCGTCCGGGCCGGCCTCGGCTTCCTGCCGCTGACGGCCGCGATCATCATCGGCTCGACCCAGATATCCGCCCGGCTGCTGAACCGGGTGGCGCCGCGCATGCTGATGGTGCCGGGCATGCTGCTGGCCTGCGCCGGGCTGCTGCTGCTCACGCGGATGACGGTGCACTCGTCGTACACCTCGGAGATCCTGCCCGCGCTGCTGCTGCTCGGGCTCGGCATGGGTCTCACCTTCATGCCGGTGTTCGCCACCGCCACGGCCGGGGTCGCCCCGCGCGACTCCGGGGTCACTTCGGCGACCGTCAACACCGCCCAGCAGGTCGGCGGCTCCATCGGTACGGCCCTGCTCAACACCATCGCCACCACCAGCGCCGCCGCCTATGTCACCGCCCACCTGCGCAGCCCGGCCGACCGGGCGACCGTGGTCCCGGCGGGGGTGGTGCACGGCTACACGGTGGCCATCTGGTGGGCGGCCGCGGTGATGCTGCTGGCCGCGGTGGTGGCGGGGCTGATGGTCACGGCGAAGCCGCCCCGGCACGGGGTCCCCTCGAAGGCGCAGGTACGGGAGTCAGTCGGCTGAGCGGGCCAGGTCCGTCAGCGCGTCGTCGGTGAGGCGGTACACCGTCCACTCGTCCTGGGGGCGGGCGCCGAGCTTCTCGTAGAAGCCGATGGCGGGGCGGTTCCAGTTCAGCACCGACCACTCCAGGCGCTCGTAGCCGCGCTCGGCGCAGAGCCGGGCCAGCTCGGTGAGGAGGGCGCGGCCGTGGCCGCCGCCGCGTGCGGCGGGGCGGACGTACAGGTCCTCCAGGTAGATGCCGTGCACGCCGCGCCAGGTGGAGAAGTTCAGGAACCACAGCGCGAAGCCGGCGGGCTCGCCGGTGGCGTCGTCCACCGCGAGATGCGCGTACGCCGCCGGGCGGTCCCCGAACAGCGCCTCCCGCAGTTGCTCCTCGGTGGCCCGCGCCTCGTCGGGCTCCTTCTCGTACTCGGCCAGTTCGCGGATCATCGTGTGGATGACGGGGACGTCGTCGGGGCGCGCGGTACGGATCATGCCGGGCAGCGTAGTCAGCCGGACGGCGCGGCCGGGCTCCGGAACGGGTGCCACGCACTCCCCCGGTCCCGCACCAGCGGATAACAGGCCAGCCCGATCAGCGCGGCCAGGGCGTGCCCCACGTCGGTGAAGGTGCGGCCGTCGACGAGGGGGACGGTGTAGACGGCGAGCAGCACGGCGAGATACGGGTACCGCCAGGGCGGCGCGATGCGGTAGGTCAGCACGCCCATGACTCCCGCGAGGGCGTAACTGACCCCGATGTCCAGGGTGTTCACCGCCGAGGCCGGAGCATGCCCGTCGTTTATGGCCCGCAGCAGCGCCAGCTCGCTGATCAGTGTGGCCAGCACATGTGCGGCCACACACACCACCAGCCACCGAGCCGTACCGAGCCACCGCTCCGCCTGCGCGTGGAACACGCTGTACGCGAGGACGTACGGCAGCCAGTGCCCCCCGTCGATCCACATCCCGCTCGTGATCAGCACCCGCACGGGGTTCTGCGACAGCTCATGAATATTGGTCGACCGCTGCCGCAGAAACTCCTTCTCGAACTCCGGCGACATGTGATGCAGAGCCACCGTGGTCACAAAAAGAACGGCAAGCCACACATAGGTCCCGGGCGCGGACCGCACATAACCCGCCACCACCCGACCCACACGCCCCAACCCGACACCCCGTCTCACACCCGCCAGTATGGTCACCGAGGTGCCCACCCCGCCCTCCGACCGCCCCGCCCTGACCCACCGGGCGGACGACTTCCTGGCCCGCTGGAACCTACGCGCCGAGGGGCCGCCGCTGTCCGGCATCGCCGCCCTGGTGTTCCCGGTGACCGCCGCCGACGGCACCCCGGCCGCCCTGAAGGTCCAGCACCTGGACGAGGAGTGCGCGGGCGAGGCGACGGCCCTGCTCACCTGGGCCGGAGACGGCGCCGTCCGCCTGCTGGCGCACGACCCGCCCACCGGCACCCTCCTGCTGGAACGGCTGGACGAGCAGCGCCCCCTCTCCGCGCTGCCCGACACCCGCGAGGCGGTCGACGTCCTGGGCGGGCTGCTCGCCACCCTCACCGCCCGCCCCGCACCGCCGGGACTGCGCCGACTGGGTGACATCGCGCGCGGGATGACGGACCGCCTGCCGCGCGCCCTCCGCACGGAACCCGACCCCGCAACCCGCCGCCTGCTGCGGGACTGCGCGGCCGCCCTGCGCGAGGTCGCGGACCAGCCCGGCGACCGGCTGCTGCACTGGGACCTGCACTACGGCAACGTCCTGGCCGCGGCCCGCGCGCCCTGGCTGGCCATCGATCCCAAGCCGCTGGCCGGCGACCCCGGCTTCGAGCTGCTCCCCGCACTCGCCAACCGGTACGACCCGGCCGACACCCGCCACCGCTTCGACGCGCTGACCGCCGTCCTCGGTCTTGACCGGGAACGGGCGCGGGCCTGGACACTGGCCCGCGTCCTCCAGAACCGGCTGTGGCAACTGGAGGAGGGCGACGCCGGACGGCCGCAGGACGACGTACGGCTGGCCGTGGGGCGGGCGTTGCGGGCTCTTTGACAGACACGCCCCCGGACGGACCATCGCGTGGGGTATCGGATAAAACGGTCATACCGTACGCGGTATGAAGAGATGCCACCTCGCATATCTCGCCTGCACCGCGGCCCTTGTGAGCGCGGGAGTGGGGGCGGTCCCCGCGGCCGCCGCTCACCAGACCCTCGTGGTCCGTCCGGGCGAGTCGATCCAGAAGGCCGTCGACGCCGCCCACGCCGGGGACACCGTGCTGGTGCTCGCCGGTACCTACCACGAGAGCGTGCAGATCGGCACGGAGCGCATCACGCTGCGCGGCGCGGGCGCCCGTACGATCGTCAAGCCCGCCGCCGTCAAGACCGGCAAGGACGCCAACACCTGCGCCCAGAACGGCAACGGCATCTGCGTCCTCGGCACCAAGACGAAGAACGTCGAGGGCGTCACCGTCGCCGACCTCACCGTCACCGGGTTCGCCCGCGCCGGGGTGTTCGGCATGGCGACCGACCGTATGACGGTCCGCCATGTGCGCGCCGTCGACAACGACACCTGGGGCATCGCCCAGGAACGCTCCACGCGCGGCGTGTTCCGCGAGAACGTCGCCGAGCGCAACGGCGACGCCGGACTCTTCCTCGCCAACACCATCAAGGAGGAGGCGGGCGCGTACGACGCCGGACGGACCCTCGTCGAGCACAACCGCCTCAACGACAACCGCATCGGCGTCACCGTCCGCCGCCTGCGCGGCGTCAACGTCCAGGACAACGGCATCCGCGGCAACTGCGCCGGTGTCTTCGTCGTCGGCGACGAGAACGCCCCGAAGGCCGGTCACCTGACCGTCGCCCGCAACCGCGTCTCCGAGAACAACAAGTCCTGCCCGAAGACCGAGCGCCTGCCCGCCCTCCAGGGCTCCGGCATCGTGCTGACCGGCGTCGAGCAGACCCGCGTGACCGGCAACTACGTGCGCGGCAACGCCGGCAAGTCCCCGCTCTCCGGCGGCATCGTGCTCTTCAAGAGCATGGTCGGCGCCACCGGCGACAACAACCGCGTGGACGGCAACACGCTGTCGGCCAACGCCCCCGCGGACCTGGTGAACACGGACACGGGCAAGGGCAACCGCTTCGAGCGCAACTCCTGCCGGGCCTCGAAGCCCGCCGGCCTGTGCTGACCGCCCGCCCGCTGCCCATCGATGACCGAAGAAGGCCGAAGAACGAGAAAGGGCGGCAGATGACGACCGCTGAGACAGCCCCACCGCCTCCCATGCGCCTGCGCGAGCTGGTGTTCGGGGCGGCCTGCGCCGCCGCCGTCCGGGCCGCCGCCCGGCTCGGCGTCGCCGACGCCCTCGGTGACGAGCCCAAGCCCGTGGAGGACCTGGCGGCCTCGGTGAAGACCGAGCCCAAGCCGCTGCGCCGGCTGCTGCGCGCCCTGTCCTGCTACGGCGTCTTCGCCGAGCGCCCGGACGGCACCTTCGCGCACACCGACATGTCCCGCCTGCTGCGCGAGGACGACCCGGGCAGCCTGCGTGCCATCGCCCTGTGGTGCACCGAGCCGTGGACCTGGGACGCCTGGCCCAAGCTGGACGAGGCCGTGCGCACCGGGGACAACGTCGTGGAGTCCCTCTACGGCAAGGAGTTCTTCACCTACCTCAACGAGGACGCCCCCGAGTCCGCGGACGTCTTCAACCAGGCCATGACCCGCTCCAGCGAGCAGTCGGCCCGCGAGGTCGCCGCCCTGCTCGACCTGTCCGGCGCCTCCTCGGTGGCGGACTGCGGCGGCGGCCAGGGCCATGTGGTGGCCTGCCTGCTGGACAAGTACCCGACGATGCGCGGCAGCCTGCTCGACCTGCCCCGCGTGGTCGAGAACGCCCTGCCCCGCCTGCGTACCGGCGACCTCGCCGACCGCGCCGAGATCGTGCCCGGTGACGTGCGCGCCTCGGTCCCGGTGAAGGCCGACGTCTACATCATCAAGAACATCCTGGAGTGGGACGACGAGAGCACCGCCCGGCTGCTCGGCAACGTCGTCGCCGCGGGCGGCCCCGGCACCCGCGTCGTCGTCATCGAGAACCTCGTGGACGACACCCCCTCGATGCGCTTCAGCACCGCGATGGACCTGCTGCTCCTGCTCAACGTGGGCGGCGCCAAGCACACCACCGAGTCCATGGTCGGCCGGCTCACCTCGGCGGGCCTGGTCGTGGACGACATCCGTCCGGTCAACCCGTACCTGCACGCCTTCGAGTGCCACGTCGCCGGCTGACGCGGCCCCCGTACGGCGACAACCGGCCGCCGGGCCCGCGACGCTGCGGGCCCGGCGGCCGGTGGTCATCCCGAGGGAGTCGGACGGTCAGTCGCGCTCCCACACGTAGAAGCGCTCCGCCATCGCGTCCTTCGGGGAGCGCCAGGTCTCCGGGTCGTACGCGCTGACGTACGCCGACAGGCGCTCGCTGATCCCGCGGAACTCCGGGTGGCCCGCCACCTTGGCGATGGCCGGGGCCGGGTCGCTGTCCGACTCGACGAGGTGCATGTACACATCGCCGAACTGGAACAGGCTGCGGCGGCGCACCCCGACGAGGTGCGGCAGCTCGCCCCGGTCCGACTCCGCGAAGATCTTGGCGATGTCCTGGGCCGAGCCCGGTGCCATCCGGGCCACGATCAGTCCCTGGTGCATGGCAGGTGTCCTCTTCTCCCGCTAGCCGGTCAGTCGGCCAGGGCCGGGGCGGGGCGGTCCCCGGCGGCCTGCTGGATCTTGTCCCGGATGAGCGCCATCTGGACCTTGGAGTTGCGGTTGATGTTGTCGGTCATCCAGTCGTCGTCGACCGGCGCCTCGGGCTTCATGGCGAAGTCCTGGGTCCACACCATGCGGGTGCCGCCGGGCACCTCCTCGTAGGCCCAGTGGATGTCCATGTGGGCGAAGGGGCCCGTCTCCACGCGGCGGGCGCGCACGGTGAGGTTCTCGCGGTCCGGCTCGCGCTCGGAGACCCAGCTCCACACGGTGCCGTTGTCGTCCGGGTGCATGGTGAGGCGGAACGTCGTCTTGCGGCCCTCACGCTTGAGGACCTCGACGGACGCGTACTCGCTGAACAACTGCGGCCAGTTCTCCAGGTCGTTGGTCATGTCCCAGACCAGGTCGAGCGGAGCGGCGATGGTGATCTCGTTCCGGGTGTGTCCGGCCATGTCAGGCTCCTGCCATCAGTGCGCTGTTGACGAGGTCGAGGAACGCCTGCGGCGTCTTGCAGCGCTCGGCGTCCGGGGGCATCGGGGTGCCGTGCCGGTTCTCCAGCTCGCCGACGATGCCCAGCAGGCCGAGCGAGTCGAGCCCCAGCGTCTCGAACGGGGTGTCCGGCTGCTCCCGCAGCAGCTCCGGGGCGACGGTGATGCCCGCCGCCTTCTTCATCAGGGCGGCCAGTTGCTCTTCGGTGATCTGCGCGTTCATGCCGTTCTCTCCTTTGCTGTTCGCCTACTGGGCGCCGTGCCGCAGCACCAGCGCCGCGTTCGACCCCATGAGGCCCCGGCTGAGGACCAGCGCCGTGCGCGGCTCGGCCACGCGGGCGCTCCCGGTCACGAGGTCCAGGTCGTGGCAGACGTCCACCACGTTCGGCGTCGGCGGGATCAGGCCGTGCTCCATCGCCAGCACCGCCGCCGACACGTCCAGCACCGGTGCCGCGCAGTAGCCGCGGCCGATACCGGTCTTCGGCGCCGTCACCGGCACCCGGCGCCCGTGCTCGCCGAGCGCGTCCACCAGCGCCAGCGCCTCGGCACGGTCCGCCTCCGGCACCCCGAGGGCGTCGGCGAAGACCATGTCGACCTCCTCCGGCGCGCACCGGGCCTCGGCCAGCGCGGTCCGGATGGCCTGCGCCAGCCCCTCGCGGGACTCGGCCCAGCGGGAGGCCCCGGTGAACGTCGCCGCGTGTCCCGCGACGTACGCCCGGACCTCGGCCCCGCGCTCCCGCGCGGACCGCTCCGCCTCGATGACGAGCATCGCCCCGCCCTCGGCGGGCACGAACCCGCACGCCGCGTCGGTGAAGGGGCGGTAGGCGCGGGCCGGGTCGCTCTGAGAGCTCAGCTCCCCGTACCCGAGCTGGCAGACCACCGAGTACGGCGCGAGCGGCGCCTCGGTGGAGCCGGCCACCATCACATCGGTGCCCCGGCGGACCGCGCGGGCGGCGTGCGCGAGGGCGTCCAGACCGCCCGCCTCGTCGGAGGCGACCACCGAGCAGGGCCCCTTGAGGCCGCGCCGGATGGAGATCTGGCCGGTGCTGGCCGCGTAGAACCACGCGATGGACTGGTACGGGCCGACGAACCGGCTGCCCTTGCCCCACAACTGCTGGAGCTCGCGCTGGCCGAACTCGCCGCCGCCGGAGCCGGAGGCGGTGACCACCCCGATGGAGAAGGGGTCGGCCGCCGTGTCGGCCTGTCCGAGCCGGGCGTCCTCCAGGGCCAGGTCCGCCGCCGCCATGGCGAAGTGCGTGAACCGGTCGGTCTGCACCAGGAAGCGTTCCTCGACCACGCCGGGGTCGAACTCGCGGACCTCGCCCGCCACCTTCAGCGGCAGGTCCTGGCAGCCCTCGCGGGTCACCCGGTCCAGGACGCTGATGCCCTCCTGGGTGGACTTCCAGAAGGTCTCGGTGCTGATGCCGTTCGGCGCGACCACCCCGATACCGGTGACGGCCGCGCGCCGTTCCTCGGTTGCGCTCATCGTGTCCTCACTCCCTCGGCCGGGTCAGGATCACCGCGGACTGGAAACCGCCGAACCCGCTGCCCACGGAGAGCACGCCGTTCAGCTTCCGCTCCCGTGCCTCGCGCGGGACGTAGTCCAGGTCGCACTCGGGATCGGGGGTCGTGTAGTTCGCGGTCGGCGGGACGGCCTGCTTGGCGAGCGCCAGCACACACGCCACCACCTCGATGGCCCCGATCGCCCCGAGGGAGTGCCCCACCATCGACTTGATGGAGCTCATCGGGGTGTCGTAGGCGTGCTGCCCGAGCGCCCGCTTCACCGCGGCCGTCTCGTGGCGGTCGTTCTGCCGGGTGCCGGAACCGTGCGCGTTGACGTAGTCGATCGCGGTCGGGTCGATCCGGGCCTGGTCCATGGCGGTCTCGATCGCGCGGGCCATCTCCAGGCCCTCGGGGGTCAGACCGGTCATGTGGTACGCGTTGCCGAACGTGGCGTACCCGCTCAGCTCGCAGTACACGTGCGCACCGCGGGCCCGGGCGTGCTCCAGCTCCTCCAGTACCAGCACCGCGCCGCCCTCGCCCATGACGAATCCGTCACGGTCGTTGTCGAAGGGGCGGGAGGCGTGCGCCGGGTCGTCGTTGTTCGGGGAGGTCGCCTTGATCGCGTCGAAGCACGCCATCGTGATCGGGGATATCGGCGAGTCGGAGGCACCGGCCAGGCATATGTCCGCCCGGCCCTCCTGCACGGTGTGGAAGGCGTACCCGACGGCGTCCAGGCCCGAGGTGCAGCCCGTGGACACCGTCTGCACCGGGCCCCGCGCGCCGAACCGCTCGGCCACCGACGAGGCGACCGTGCTGGGCGAGAACGCCCGGTGAAGTTCGGGCCGGGCCTGGGTGTGGTCCACATCCCAGCGCTGGCCGCCATGGCTGACCAGCACATAGTCGTTCTCCAGCCGGGTGGTGCCGCCGACCGCGGTGCCGACCGACACCGCGATCCGCCACGGGTCCTCCGCCGCGAGGTCCAGCCCCGAGTCGTGCACCGCCTCGTCGCCCGCCACCAGCGCGAACTGGATGTACCGGTCCGCCCGCTGCACCTGCTCGGCGTCGAGTCCGTAGGCCGCCGGGTCGAAGTCGCACTCGGCGGCGATCCGTGACCGCAGCCCCGAGGGGTCGAAGAAGGTGATGCCGCGCGTCGCGGTCCGGCCGTTGGACAGCAGGTCCCAGAACGCGGGCGTACCGATCCCGCCCGGAGCCACGATGCCTATGCCCGTGACCGCCACCCGCCGGGTCATGAGCGCACCTGGTCCCGGCCGGCGGCAACGGCACCACCGGCCTCGGTCACCACCGCGGCGGCCCCGATCACGTCCGTCTCCTCGGTGTCCACGTGACCGAGCTGCGGGCGCGGGGCCAGCGGACCCAGGTGGAAGACGAGACGCGCCTCCTCGTCACCCACGTTGCGGAAGCGGTGCCGCATGTGGGCGGGGATCATCAGGCCCTGCTCCGGCTTGAGGGGGTGCGCCTCGCCGTCGAGGTCCACCTCCAGCCGGCCGCAGATCACGTACACGAACTCCTCGGAGTACGGGTGGTAGTGCTCGCCGATGCGGTCGCCGGGCTGCACGATGGCCACGCCCATGAAACCGCTGGTGGAACCGACCGTCGCCGGGGTCAGCATGGCGCGCAGGTCGCCACCGCGCCGGGTGTTGTGCTCGGTGTCCTTCAGGTCGATGATCTTGGGACGGTGTTGGATCACAGTTTCCTCCGTGGAATGTGCCGCGTCGGCGGTTGCGGGGTGAGAGGCGGCCACCGGATCAGGCGTCCGAGGCGCGGCGGTCGGTGACGAGGTCCATCCGGGCGACCTCGCCGTCCAGCAGCGTGCGCAGCTCGGCGGCCGCGGCCGCGTCGGCGGGCAGCGCGTCGACGTTCTTTCCGCGTACGTCCACCAGGCGCACCACCACGTCGTCGCGCTGGAAGACCGTGCTGCGCAGCACCGCGCTCGCCGGGTCGTCGGCCGCGACCTGGTCGTGCTGGGAGATCAGCTCGGCCAGCCGCATGCCCTGGCCGGCGCGGGCCGGGTAGAACAGCGCGAGGCGGTTGCCCTCCGCCTGGTCGTCGGCGACCACGTGGTGCACCGCGGGGAGCGCCGCACGGGTGAAGAACATCCGGGCCGACTCCTGGTCGTCCAGGTCCCGGTCCTGCTCCAGGTAGGGGTTGATGGCCTCCTCGACCGCCCGCACCTCGGGCTGCCGGGCCACGTGCCGCAGCGCGGCCAGCAGGTCGCCGCGCACCTCGATGGCCCGCACCACCCGGTTGCCCTGCATGAACAGCGAGGTCCGCAGAAGCTGCGTGGTGTCGTCCACGCGGGCCTTCGGCGAGGCGTAGTCCGCGAGGATCGCCGCGACCTTCTCCTCGGTGCCGGGCTTCACGGTGAAGGTGAGCGCGTGCCGGATGACCCCGTCACCGATGCGCGGGTGCGCCTGGAGGCGGCGGCCGGGGGCCGACTCGGCGGGGACGGCCGGGCCGCCCGTCTCGCGGACGATGTGGAAGCGCAGCGAACGGGTGTCGCGCACGCAGGAGTGCAGCGGCTCCACCATGTGCACGTGCTCCTCGCTGTTCACCCAGGTGAGGAACGGCGGGGCGCTCTCCCACTCGCTGGTGATGAGCCACTGCGAGGGGTTCTCGATGGACTGGCAGAGCTGGTCGCTGACGTGACCGGGAACCTGCGCGACCTGGGCGCAGAGCTGCTCGTACGCCTCCAGGAACTGCTGCTGCGCGCCGTCGTACACGTCGACCAGAAGGACGACCCGCAGCGGGGAGCCGTCGAACACGGACTGGGAGACACGCCTGGACATCTCGCGTGCCGGCGTTTCTGAGGGACGTTCAGACGTGGTGGTCATCCTGCACACATCTCCTTCGCGGGGCAGAACCGGTGCCGCCCTTCGATCGGGCCCGGCAGCGTTCCTTGATCCTGTGCCGGTCCCCACAAGCCCGCGACTCCTGTGAACCACGTGGGTGATTGGGCACGCGGAGCCGCCGTCACCGGGAAGGAAGAGTCCGAGGCGCCCCACGCGCCCACCCCCAGCCACTGGAGGCTTCGATGCATCAGAAAGCCGACCACCGGGTCCCCGTCCTCATCGTGGGCGGCTCACTGGTGGGCCTGTCCATGTCCGTGTTCCTGGGCCGTCTCGGTGTGCGGCACATGCTCGTCGAACGGCACTCAGGGACCTCGATCCACCCGCGTGGACGCGGCAACAACGTCCGCACGATGGAGCTGTTCCGGGTCGCCGGGGTCGAGCCGGACATCAAGGCGGCGGCCTCGCTGCTCGCCGACAACCACGGCATCCTCCAGACGCCCACCCTCGTGGGTGACGCCGGGGAGTGGCTGTTCAGGAACATCGACCCCGGCGGCGGTCTGGCCCGGTTCAGCCCCACGGCCTGGTGCCTGTGCAGCCAGAACGACCTGGAGCCGGTGCTGCTGGACAGCGCGCGCGAACTCGGCGGAGACCTCCGGTACTTCCACCAGATGGAGTCCTTCGAGCAGGGTGCCGACGGAGTGACGGCCACGGTCCTCGACCGGAACACCGAGGAGCGGTTCACCGTCCGCGCGGACTACCTCGTCGCCGCCGACGGCCCGCGCAGTCCCGTACGGCGTGCCCTCGGCATCGGGCAGAGCGGGCCCGGTGACCTGTTCGCCAACGTCAGCGTCACCTTCCGGTCCCGCGCGCTGGCCGACGTGGTCGGCGACCGGCGCTTCATCTGCTGCTACCTCACCCACCCGGACGCGGACGGCGCGCTGCTGCCCGTGGACAACAAGGAGAACTGGGTCTTCCACGCGCCCTGGCACCCCGAGCGCGGCGAGACGCTGGACGACTTCACCGAGGAGCGGCTGCGCGACCACATCCGCCGGGCGGTGGGCGTGGACGAACTCGACGTGAAGATCACCGGTATGGCCTCCTGGCGTGCCGCCGAACGCGTCGCCGACCTGTACTCCTCGGGCCGGGTCTTCCTCGCCGGCGACTCCGCCCACGAGATGTCCCCGACCGGCGCGTTCGGCTCCAACACCGGTATCCAGGACGCCCACAACCTGGCCTGGAAGCTGTCTGCCGTGCTGTCCGGCTGGGCGGGCCCCGGCCTGCTGGAGACCTACGGCGCCGAGCGCCGCCCGGTCGCGGCCGCCACCAGCGCCCGCGCCTCGGCCCGCTCCGTCGAGCACAGCCACCCCGGCTTCGCCCCGGCCCCCGGCGTGGGCGGCGCCAAGCGCGGCGGCATCCTCAACGTGGTCCTCGGCTACCGCTACCCGGCCGGCGCCGTCCTCGGCGCCGACCCCTACGCCGAGGTCGTCCCGGACGCCCTCGCCCTCGACGGCCGCCCCGGCAGCCGTGCGCCGCACCTCTGGCTCCGCCGGGGCGGCCTGCGCCTCTCCACCCTCGACCTGTACGAGCGCTCGATGGTCCTCCTCACCGACGCCCCCGACGACGCCGGCTGGTACGCGGCGGCCCGCCGCGTCGCGGCGGAGGACGGCATCGCCCTCGACGCCTACCGCGTCGGCCCCGGCCCGGACGCCGACCTCACCTACGACACGGAGGGCTCCGACTGGGCCACCGCCCACGGCACCACCGCCGACGGCGCGGTCCTCGTCCGCCCCGACGGCTTCGTCGCCTGGCGCGCGACCAGCGCGGCGGCGGACCCGGACACGGTCCTCCGCGAGGCCCTCACGTCCCTGCTGACACCGGCCTGACCCCCCGCGGAAACCCCGAAGGCCGCCCCCACCTCACCGGTGCGGGCGGCCTTTTCCGACTTTTCGGGCTTTTACAGCGGAACCTAGATCCGCGAGTTGCGCAGCGACTGCCACACGGCGCCGGCCAGCGCCCGCGTCGCCCGTGGCACCGACAGTCCTTCGTGCTCGCGGTACAGCTCCCAGTTGTACGGCACCAGGGAGAGCTTGTTGGAGGACAGCGAGGTCGCCTGGTGGGCGCGGTACACCGCGAGCGGCTCGGCAAGGCCCCGGGCGTCGGCGCCGTCGCGCATGATCGACAGCCACAGGGCGTAGTCCTGCCGCTTCCGCATCTCCGGCATCAGCCTGGTGCCCAGGACATTGCGGTCGTACATGGCGGTCAGTGCGCCTATGTGGTCCCGCACCAGCATCGCGCGGTAGTCCACGTGTTCCCGCGCACGGACCACGCGCCCGTTGGGGACGAACTCGGTGCTCTCGCCGTCGTGGTCCGCGTCCATCTTGTAATAGGACGTGAAGGTCAGAGGCGCGTCCCCGGCGGCGGCGAACGCGACCTGCCGCTCGGTCTTCTCCGGAAGCCACATGTCGTCGCTGTCGAGGAAGGCGACGTAGTCGCCCCGCGCCCGCTCGATGGCGAGGTTGCGCGCCCGGCCGGCACCGCCCTGCTCGGGCGCCGACCGCGGCAGCACACGCTCGTCCTGCCGGGCGAACTCCATGAGCAGGTCCATGGAGTCGTCCGTGGACTTGTCGTCCGTGACCAGCAACTCCAGATCACTGTGCGTCTGCGTGAGCACCGACCGGACCGCCGCGCCCAGAGTGGCCGCCGAGTTGTACACGGGCATCACGACTGACACCAGAGGCACAGCACTTCTCCTTGCTAACACGTCGATAGAGCACAGAAACCGCAAAGGCCCAGGTCAGATGGTGTCTGCCCTGAGCCTTTCCAGAGCCCCCTGTCGGATTCGAACCGACGACCTACGCATTACAAGACCGAGAGCAGTCATGTCGCGTCGTGCCTTGTGATGCGGGCTCGTGACGTTTTACCTGATCAGACCATGCGCGACGGGTTTCCACGCGCTACCCCATGCTGCCCCGTCCAAAGGCGTCTGTCCACCGGCTGTCCACCGGAGGGCGGCATCGTTCAGGACGTGGTGACCGCCTGCCGACGCACTGCCGCCTCAGATGCTCGGCGGGTTACGCGTTCTCACACACTTGTCGATACTGAACAACCGCTCGCCTCCGAGGTGACTCCAGTTCGCGAACGCGGACAAGCCCGGGAGCTAGGGAAACCTGCACGTCGGAGGCCCTGACGTGGAATATCCCGAGACCGCCGTCGATTGGTCTTCTTGCGTAGATCGCGGGAGGGGGCGCTGGTGGCCGAGCTGATGTTGTTCCGACAGGACGCGGATGGGCGGGATGTCGAGCTGTCCGGTTCGACGGTGGCGCTGGAGGTGGAGCTGCAGCGGCGGGTCGAGGCCGGGCTAGAGCAGATGCTCGGCATTCGGTTCCTGGCGTCGGAGTACCCGACCGGTCCGTGGCACCGGGGGCGGATCGACACCCTGGGGCTGGACGAGAACGGCAGCCCGGTGGTGATCGAGTTCAAGAAGGGCTCCGACAGCGGGGTTCTGTCGCAGGCTCTCTCATATCTGTCCTGGCTGGAGTCGGCCCCGCATGAGTTCGAGGCGCTCGTGCGGACCGTGCTGGGAGCGGAGGCCGCCGGATCTGTCGACTGGCGTCGTCCTCGGCTGATCTGCATCGCGGCCGGCTTTTCGCACCACGACCGGGTGGCCGTGCAGCGGGTGCCCGAGCGGATCGACCTGGTGCGTTACCGGATCTTCGACGGTGACCTTCTGGGTCTGCTGCTCGTCGATTCCTCGCCTGGCGCGCCAAGCGTGGCTTCGTCACGGCGGAGCCGGGAACGGAAGACGGCGTTCGAGAGCGTGTTGGAGGCGCCAATGGTTGCTTCGTCGACCGGTGCGGGTCTCGTTCCCCAGTGCCTCCGTGCCCTGTACGGGGAGCTGGACGAGGCGCTCACGGCGTGGGGCGAGGTGGAGGTCGCACCGCTGCGGCACTACATCGCCTACCGGCGGTTGGTGAACATGGCATCGGTGATCTTCCGCCCGAAGCATGAGGCGATCCTGATGTACCTCAGACTCGACCCGGATTCGGTCGAGCTGGAGGAGGGCTTCACCCGGGACATGCGCGGCATCGGGCACCTCGGGACCGGCGATCTGGAGGTCCGCCTTGCCTCGGCGGCCGACCTGGAGAAGGCGGCGCCGCTGATCCGGCGGGCGTTCGAGGCGGCCTGACGCAACGAGAAGGGCGGCTGGTGCATCGGTTACTCGATGCACCAGCCGCCCTTTGGCGTCTGCGGCCCGCCGGCCCTGGCTCTGTCCGCTCTCATGATCAGAACCCCGGTCCGGCCAGGTCGAAGTCGTCCTTCGTCAGCTCGGCGCGGAGCCGCTGCTCGGCGACGTCGGCGTAGTGCGCGGACAGCTCGACGCCCACGAAACTGCGTCCTTCGCGCAGGGCCGCGACGCCCGTAGAGCCGCTGCCGGTGAAGGGGTCGAGCACGGTGCCGCCTTCGGGGCAGACCTGCACGAGCTGCTGCATGATCTCGACCGGCTTCTGGGTGATGTGAACCCGGCCCTTGCGGGGCTGGGAGGCGATGTAGTGGCCGGGCAGGTAGAGGTCGCGGGTGTTGTCAA
Source organism: Streptomyces sp. NPDC018263 (assembly GCF_055562575.1). NCBI lineage: Bacteria > Bacillati > Actinomycetota > Actinomycetes > Kitasatosporales > Streptomycetaceae > Streptomyces > Streptomyces sp. NPDC018263. The sequence goes on along the minus strand of NZ_JBVHFA010000005.1, from coordinate 170,367 downwards.
GGGATCCCTTGACGCCCCAGACGATGAACTCGGAGTCCTGCTTCGGGCCGCCCTTTCGGGGCCGACTGGCGGGCTTGATCCACGGGATGGTGCCGCTCCAGGTCCACCCGGCCATCTGCAGGGCGTCGGTCGTGGTCGGTTCCTGGCGCCAGTCGGTGAAGACCATCGCGACCGCGTGCTCGGTCGAGGCCCGGTACGCCTCGGTGAGCAGATCGGTCAGCCAGCTCCTATACGAGCGCTGGTCGCGGTTCTCACCGGGGAAATTGGCGAGGTCGTGGGCACTGTTGCTGGTGACGTACTTGGCGCGCGCGGTACGACCGGTGCGGTCCGAGCTGGTGCGTCCGCCGGAGTTGTACGGGGGGTCGGTGATCACGGCGTTGACGCTCTCGTCCGGGAGGGACTTCAGGACGGTCAGGGCGTCGCCTCGGTGCAGCGTGTAGCTCATGGAACGGGCCTCTCTCAGGGCACGGCGGGGTTGGGGCCACTCCGGGCAGCCGTCAACGGCGTTCTTCCGGGGCGGGGTTGTGCCGCAGGTTAGAGGCGATCTCCGGCCGGACCTAACGAGGCGGACCGCCCCAGCAACTGGGGCTGGTGAGTCGTTTGGTGCGGCCGGAATCCCGGTCTACTGTCTCGCCGTGTCACCGGGCAGAGCCTCGCTCCACCCCCGCTGACCTGTGTCTATCCGTGCCGTCTCGTCCAGTCGAACGGGGTGGAAGGCACGTTGCCCTCCTCCTTCCCGCACCCCGTCAGGAGTCACGGTGCTCTGCCTGAGATTACGAGCGCGGCTGGCTGCCGCGCGTGAACGAGGACCGGAGTCCGGGAGCCACCAACTCCCCTGACCCGGGCCCGCCTCAGGGGCGGATGCACATCGGCGCGGTGCCGACGGCTTTGCACGAGAAGTCGGCACCGCGTCTCCCACGAACACCGAGGAGCCGCTGCGATGCAGCATGCCCTGATACACCCGCGCCCCGACGCAACGCCGTCACCCGGCCCGCACCGCCGCCTCGGTGAACGGCGAAGGCGATGAAGAAGACCACCGGAGCCGTCGTCGGTCTCTGCGCAACCGCCCCGCTGCTGCTGGCCGTTCCGATTCTCGCCATTGGCGCCGGGACCGCATCGGCCTCCTGCTCGACCAGCGGTGCACAGGCGGTGGATACCGCTGCCGTCGCCAAGCAGGTGAAGGCCGTCCTGGACGGCGGCGACACGGGTTCGGTGTCCGTATCAGGTCTGGAGGACCCGGCCGAACAGGTGCCCAACGCCAAGACGATCCAGGCCACGGGCGTCGCGATGAACATCCCGGCCCGGGGGCAGGTCGTGGCCCTGGCGACCGCCCTGCAAGAGAGCGGCCTTCGGAACCTGACGTACGGCGACCGCGACAGCCTCGGCCTGTTCCAGCAGCGTCCGTCGCAGGGCTGGGGTACGGCGAGCCAGATCCTCGACCCGGTGCACGCTTCAACCAAGTTCTACGAGGGGCTGCAGAAGGTCTCCGGCTGGCAGTCCCTCTCCATCGCCCAGGCGGCCCAGGCGGTGCAGCGGTCGGGCTTCCCCGACGCGTACGCCAAATGGGAGCCGTTGGCCACCGCCCTGCAAAAGGCCATCGAACCCCTGCTGCCGAAGGCCAGCGCCCCACCGTCCGGCTCGACCGACACCGGAAGTGCTGCACCCACCACCGTGGGTGGCTGCGCGGCGGACGGGGACGGGGCGGACTTCGGCACCATCCCGGCCGGCGCGGTGCCAGCCGACTACACGATCCCCGCCAACGCGCCTGCGAATGTCCGCACGGCGATCCGATGGGCGCTCGGCCAGCTCGGCACCCCGTACCAGTGGGGCGGGAGCTGCACCGACTCCCACGGCAAGAACCCGATGGGCCGGTGCGACTGCTCGTCCCTGATGCAGCAGGCGTACAAGGCCGCCGGGGTCACCCTGACGCGCACCACGTACACGCAGGTCAAGGAGGGCAAGGCCGTCTCGGTCGACGCCCTTCAGCCGGGTGATCTCCTCTTCAGCGGGGGGACGGCGGCCGTACCCGAGCACGTCGGCATGGCGATCGGGCGGGGCCTGATCGTCCATGCTCCGCACACCGGCGACGTGGTCCGCATCGCGACCGTCGCCTCCTGGAAGCCGCGGATTCTCGCGGCCCGCCGAGTCGTCTGACCGGCGCTTCTCCCCTTCCCCCTCTTCCCCTTCCTCACACCGCCGCTTCGCCTCAGCGGGCCTTGACGTGCGGTCAATCGATCTGGAGTTCCCCATGTTTCTCTCCCACAAGGTCGTCCAGCTCGCCTACGACCCGGGTATCACGCCGAACGAGGGCGGTCTGCCCGGCCTCTCGGTCCTGAAGCAGGTGATGGGCTCCATCAACCTCTTCGGACTCGTGGCGGTGGTCGGCGCTCTCGCCGTCAGCGCAGCGGTATGGGCCTGGGGCCACCACTCCGGAGGCCACCAGGCGGAGGCCAACGGCAAGAAGGGCGTGCTTGTCAGCTCCGGCGCGGCCCTGCTGATGGGCGCCGCGAACGGCCTGGTCGCGTTCTTCAGCACGCTCGGGACGAAGGTCCACTGATGCCGGCTCACTCGTCCCACCCCGGCGGCGCATCTCGCGTACGCCGCCGGGCGCTGCTCGGCACCGTCGTCCTGGTGGTGCTCGTCGCCCTCGCCGGCCTGGCCGCATACCTCACGCGCGACGGCCGGAGCCCCTCCGCCAACCCCGCTCCACCGCCGAGTCCGCCCGCGGCACCTTCCGCGCCTGCGGCACCGTCCGGCCCTCACACCCAGCCCCGTGCCCTTCCCGTCCCGCCGAAGACCCACGACCCGATCACGTACGGAAAGGCGGCAGCGGCAGCGCTGTGGTCCTACGACACCCGCGCGTACTCGCAGCCCGAGCTGCAGAAGGCTCTGCACCGCTGGTTGACCAAGGAGGCGAAGTACGCCGACCCGGCCTCCGTCGACAACGTGGTCCCTTCCGCCGCGCTGTGGAAGCAGATGGCCGCCAACCATCAGTTCGCCAAGGCCAAGGCGTACGAGGGTCACTTCCCGCACGCCTTCACCCAGGCCCTGCAGCAGGATCCTGGCGCGATCACCGAGGCGTACGTCTACGCGGTCACGGTCTCCGGCAAGCAGTCGATCGCCTGGAAGGGATCACCCGCCGGCGGGGCGGAGAGCCGCTCCACCACCCTCGCGGTCCAATGCCGGCCCCATCACTCCTGTGCTCTGGTCGGCGTCATGCCGTCCGTCGCGCCCTGACCCCCGTCCGAGAAAGGAGGTAGCACCATGGCAGTCTGCGACTTTCCGCTGATGGACAAGGTGTGCAGTGCCGTCGACTTCGCCACCAACCCCGCCGGGACCGTCACCGACGGCATCGGCGCGTGGATCGCGAAGTCGGCGGGCGAGCTGGCGGCCAGCGCGGCCGGCCTCGCCACCAAGGCCGTCAATGCGACGACCGCCATTGACCTGAACGCCGGATGGTTCCGGGGGTCCTACGAGCTGTTGCTGCCCATCGGGCTCGCCCTAACCGTCGGCATCTTCTGCATCCAGCTCGTGACCGCGGCCTGGCGGCGCGATGAACGCGCTCTCGCGCAGGCGGCGTTCGGGACCATGACCGGCGTCCTGTTCAGCTTCTCCGCCATCGCCTTCACCACCGTCGCCATCACCGTGGTCGACGCCCTGTCCGACGGCCTGTTCCAGGCGGCCAACACCTCCGTCGACGACGCAATCCGCCGCGTGATCAAGGTCGACCAGTTGGGCAGCCTGTACGACCTCGGCTGGGCTGTCCCGGCCCTGGTCGGTGTGGGGTGCGCGATCGGCGCCTTCCTCTACTGGGGCGTCATGGTCGCCCGCAAGGTCGGCGTGCTCATCATGGTCGCCCTCGCCGTGTTCGCCGGGGCCGGCGGCGGCTGGGAGGTCGCCAAGCGCTGGCGGCGCGGCTGGATCGAGGCCACCGCCACCCTGGTCGTCTCCAAGCTCCTGATGACCGTCGTCTTCCTCATCGGCGTCTCCGCCATGGGCAAGACCAACTCCAGCGACGGCATGGCCGCTCTGTCCGACGCGATGGCAGGCATCGTCGTCATGATCCTCGTACTGCTCTGCCCGTATGCGACGTACAAGTTCGTCCACTGGGCCACCGACGGTGGCGGCCACGACGACCTGCACCGCACCGGTGTCGCCGGCATGGCGGTCGCCGCCGGAGCGGCGAAGACCGCGGGCACCCTGGCCATGCGGGCCGGCACCGGCAGCCCCGCCCCGCAGGGGCCGAGCCAGGTCCCCGGTGCGGGGACCGACGGCGTCGCATCCGGCATTAGCCCCTCCGGCGGCACCCTCAGCAAGGAGGGCATCGACGCCGGGCCGCCCAAGCAGCAGACCCGCTTCCGGTACGGCGACGACCCGAACGCCACCGGTGACAAGGGCCGGGCCCTGATCCAGCGGCCCGGCGTCCCACCGCTCATCACTCGTCCCGGAGAGGGCGAAGCACAGGGGTCCGAGGTGACCGCTCACAGCGTTTCCGGCGGCTCCGATCATCTGGTCGGCAGTTCGGCTCCCGAAGGGCACGCCGCTGCCTACACGGACAGCGTGGCTCCGGCTTCCACCGGCCCGGCGGCCACCGGTTCTCCGACGCCGACGAACTGGGTGTTCCCCACGCAGCCCCCGTCGGGCTCCTGATCCACCACACCCCGGGGGCGGGCCGTGTTCTGCGGCCCGCCCCCACCCCACCCGACCGATCAGCAGAGGAGTCTCGCCATGACTTCCAGAAGAGCGCCGCGCACCCGTCCTCCGCTGTCCGCTCCCACCGTCTGGAAACACAATGTCCGGCAAGCACCAAGCCTCACCCACCGTGAAGTTCCCTCACCGCAGCAGGCGCGGGATCCTGCTCGGCCTGACCGCCTCGCAGCTCATCGTCTGCGGGCTCACCGGCCTTCTCCTTCTCGCCGTCGTCCTCTCGCGCGGCGTGGTCGGCGCTCTGCAGCTCGTTCCGCTGTGGGCCGTCATCGCCCTGCTCGTCTTCGTCCGGCACCGGGGCCGGGCCCTGGCGGACTGGGCTCCGATCGTCACCCGGTACGGCCTGCGCCGGATGCGCGGCCAGCTCGTCTGGCTCACCCGGCCGTCCCGCCGACCGACCCGCGAAGGACTGCTCCATCTGCCCGGCACCGCCGCCAGCCTGCGCGTGGTCACCGCACCGGACGGACGCTACGGGGCGGTCCACGACCCGCACAGCGGGACGCTGACCGCGGTGGTCAAGGTCACCGGCCGCGCCTACGCGCTGCTCGACCCGGGCGCCCAGCAGGCCAACGTCGGCGGCTGGGGACGCGCACTGGCCGCTCTCGCCCGCACCGGGCAGATCGCCCGGATCCAGGTGATCGAGCGCACCGTCCCCGACTCCGGCGACGCCCTCCGCCGTTACTGGGAAGAACACGGCCGCCCGGACGCACCGCTGGCCGGCGCTATCTACGGTGAACTGATCCAGAGCGCTGGCCCAGCAGCCGCCCCGCACGAGGCGTACGTCGCCCTGGCGCTGGACACCAAGGCGGCACGTCGCCTGATCAATCAGGCCGGCGGCGGTCTGACCGGCGCGTTCAGCGTCCTGGCGCAGCTCACGGCAACCTTCGATCAGGCTGCGCGGACCGCTGGGCTGAATCCCACCGGCTGGCTCACCGCCCGCGAGATCGCGGCCGTGGTGCGCACCGCGTACGACCCCAAGGCCCTTGCCGCGCTCGACCGGTGGTCGGCCGGCGGCCGTCCCGAGGCGGAGCCCGCCGCTGCCGGCCCCGTGGTGGTCGTGGAGAAGGCGGACCACATCGCGACCGACTCGGCCGTCCACGCCACGTACTGGGTGGAGAACTGGCCGAGGATCGAGACGAGCGCGGGCTTCCTGCACCAGCTCCTGTTCACCGGCGGGGTCCGGCGCACGCTGTCGCTCGCCTACGAGCCGAAGCAACTGGACGCCGCCCTGCGGGACGTCCAGCGCAAGAAGGCGAGCGTGATCGCCGATGCCGCGGAACGGGCCCGGCGCGGACAGGTCGACTCCGAGGCGGACTCGATCGAGTACCAGGACATCAAGTCGCGTGAACGCCAGCTCATCGCGGGCCACGCCGATGTCGCGCTGACCGGGCTGCTGACCGTCTCGGCCGACTCCGAGGACGAACTCCGTTCCGCGTGCGCGGTCGTGGAGACCGCCGCCGTCGGCGCCCAGCTCGACATCCGGCCGCTGACCTGGCAGCAGGCCGAGGCGTTCACCGCAGCCGCTATGCCGCTCGCGCTCGCCGCCTGACCGACCCCACTCCGGAAGAGCACCCTCATGTCCCGCACCGCCAGTTCGACCGCGCAGGACTTCGTGCCCTTCGCCACCGCCGCGCTCGACTTCCACCGCGCGCTCAACCTCCCCGCCGGGCCGCTCGTCACCAGCCGCGCCGAATTGGACGCCCTGCACGCCCACCTCGTCTCGGTGCACGGGCTGCTCGACGCCCACGCCCTGCGCACCGCTCGGCTCCTTCCGGCCGAGGGCGACCCGCTTCGCGCCGCCCGGACCCGGATCTGGCAGGCCGCCGAGCACCTCCACGCCGCCTATCACGCGGCGCCCCGGCCGGACTCCGGCGAGGTGCCCGAACCCGAAGCGTGCCGGGCGGGTCTGCCCGAGGGGGCACCGGAGCTGACCATCTGCCAGCGCCACCAGCGCACCGCTCACCTGGTCCGCCGACGCACCACCCCGGCCGACCTGCACGCGCCGTTCACCGGCCTCGTCCACCGCTGATCCGCCCCCTGTCTGGAGAAACGTTCATGTCCCGCACCCGCGCCAGCGCCTCCCCCCTGTTCGTTCCCCGCAAGACGTCGCGGGCCGAGCAACAGGCCGCCCGCGCCGGTTTCACGGAGGCCCGGCGCCAAGCCCGGCTCGCCGGAACACCGCCCAAGCACCGCGCCGAGCAGACACTCGACCCGGAACTGCGGCCCACCTATCCGGCGGCCGGTCGCCCCGGCCCGGCCTCGGCTCGCGGCGGCAAGCTCGGCCTGCCGGCCCACCGGATGACCACAGCCACGGCCAGCAGCGCATATCCCTTCATCGCGGAGGGTGGCCTCGGGGCCGAGGGGGTGTTCATCGGGCGGGATGTCCACGCCGAGGGCGCGTTCTGTTACGACCCGTTCTCGCTGTACAACAGCGGGCGGATCGAGGGCTTCACGAACCCGAACGCCGTCCTCGCCGGGATCATCGGCATGGGCAAGTCGGCGTTGGCGAAATCGATCGCCACCCGCTCGATCGCCCACGGCTACCGCGTCTACATTCCCTGCGATCCCAAGGGGGAGTGGAGCGGTGTCGCAGAAGCCCTCGGCGGCTACAGCATCGCGCTGGGCCCCGGGCTCCCCGGCAGGTTGAACCCGCTGGACGCCCCCGCCCGGCCCGCCTCGGTCAGCGAACAGGACTGGGCGACGGAGGTCCGAAAGCGGCGTCTGCTGCTGCTGTCCGGCCTGGCGCGCACCGTGCTGAAGCGCGACCTGCTGCCGATGGAGCACACCGCCCTGGATGTCGCCCTGGACCTGGTCGTCGCCGAGGCCGCCGCTCGTGGCACAGTGCCGCTGCTCGGCGACGTCGCGCACGTCATCGGTTCGCCCGAGCGCCTCGACCAGGCCCTCGGCCACACATCCGGGCACCTGGGGTCCGCCGCCCAGGACCTCGCGCACGCCCTGCGCCGTCTCGTGCACGGTGACCTCAGCGGCATGTTCGACGCCCCCTCGACAGTCGCCTTCGATCCGCGGACGCCGATGTTGTCCATCGATCTCTCCCGCCTCGGCGGCTCGGGCGACGACACCGCGCTGGTCCTGGCGATGACCTGCGCGAGCGCCTGGATGGAGTCCGCACTCGCCGACCCCGACGGCGGTCGCCGATGGGTGATCTACGACGAGGCATGGCGGCTGATGCGGCACGTCGGCCTGCTGGAGCGGATGCAGAGCCAGTGGAAGCTCTCCCGGGGTCTGGGCATCGCGAACCTGATGGTCATCCACCGGCTCTCGGACCTGCTCAGCGCGGGCGATGCCGGGTCACGCGGCCGGGTGCTGGCCGAGGGCCTCCTGGCCGACTGCTCCACCCGCATCATCTACCGCCAGGAGCCGGACCAGCTCGCCGCCGCCGCGTCCCTGCTCGGCCTGACCGGTGTCGAGACCCAGGCGGTGTCCGCCCTGACCAAGGGCCGGGGCCTGTGGAAGGTCGCGGGCCAGAGCTTCATCACCCAGCACATCCTGCACCCAGCCGAACGCGAACTGTTCGACACCGACGCACGGATGACGGCCTGAGCACGCTCCCAATCCGCAACCCACCCACTGAAAGGACACCAGACTCCATGTCGCGCTTTCTTCACCTCGTCGTCGTCGAAGGCTGCCCCGACCGCCCGTACCTGGGCGCGTCTGCCCGATCCACGATGACCGGATACGACTCCCTCACCTTCACCCGGCAGACGGCGGAGCAGATCGCCGCCGATCTCAACAAGGACGCCTGCGGGCTGACCGCCTCATGGGACGGCGACTCGCTGATCTTCAATGCCACCGCGGAGTACAACGGCGACGCGTTCTCCGAGACCGTCGTGCCGGACGCGCACGGGCACTACAAGGTCGGGGGCCTGTGGCCCTGGGGCCTGGCGAGCAAGGACGTTGCCCCGGACGAGCATGAGGCAGAGCAGCTCCTCGGGACCGGACTCCGCGGGCAGGGCCGACCGCACCGGCATCTCGTGACACGCGAGACGAAGCCACTCGAAGTTCCGAGCACTACCACCCGCCCCGGCCCCGCCCGGCGGCAGCGATGACCCACCAGCCCAGCACTGCATCCTCGGCGGCCACTGGTCCAACGGCCTCGCGGCGGCACGTCCAGGCCCTGGCTGCCGCTGCCGCCGGGATCAGGCAGGCGTCCGACGACTGGGACGCCGTCTCGGACTCCTTCTGCGACCAGGACGGCTGGCCCATCGATGAGGACGGCTACGCGGACGGCAAGGTGAAGCGTGACGCCGAAGCGTGGAAGCACGCCGAGGTCTTCCTCGACCACGGCCCCGAAGTCCTGGCCGAGGTACGGGCCGCCGCCACCGGCCCCGACTACGTCAAGGGCCCGATCAGCGACGACCTCCGCCGCCTGCACGGGATCGACAACACCCTGGAACGAGCGGGCCAGATCCGGGCAGAGTGGGACCAGATCATGGCCCTCATGGACGCCTCGCAGCCGGGCTCGCTCCAGCTCTATCAGCAGAGCGCAGAGGAACACCGCGCCTCCGAGGGCTGGCACTACGCGGACGAGCTGTCCCACCAGGGCATGGCACTGGTCCGGGCCGCCAGGTATCTGGCCGACCGGATGGAGGCCGAACAGCCCGCGCACAGCGAACGCGCGCGCGTGGCCCTCACCCGGACCGCACTCGATGCCCCTGTCGTAACGCCGGTTCCGCCTTCTGCTTCGCGGACGTCACATCCGTCGGCCCCAAGTCATTCCCGCTGACGCTCCTAGCACCGGATTGCGGCCGCACCAAACCGAACGACCGCCGGATCCTCGTGGACCACAGCACCCCTCTGCAGCCCCATGCCGGACGCCCCGCGCTGTCGGCGCGGGGCGTCCGGCGACGGAGATAACCATGCACCCTGACACCCGCATCACCTTCGCGCGGATCAGCGCGGCTTCCGTACCGCCTGCCGCCTCTGAACAGCACCACCGCTACGACCACCTCACCGCCGCCCTCCGGCAGCGCGGCCTGGAGTGCACCGTCGAGTGGGGCCTCAGCGCCTACATCGTCCACGCCGAACTTCCCGATGGCAGTTCGCTGATCATCTCGCCCCCGCAGGAACCTCCCTCCGAGCACCCCGAACACCCCGAGAGCTGGATCGTGACCCGCCACCGATCCACCGACCCCACGGTGTACGAAGTGGTCTACAACTCCGAACCCGACGGCCCCGACGCCCGGCACGGCGGCAGTGTGCCGGATCTGCTCAATGCCGTCGAGACGCGTCTGGACCAGCTCGGCGTACAGCGCCAGGAACAGGAACGACACGCCGAAGAGCACCCGACCGAGGCAGTCGTCGAACTGCCCGATCTCGCCTTCCAGCACCATCCCGACCACGGCATCGTCGCCGCCAACCCGAAGAACCTCGCCGCCGGCACCTGGATGCTGGAAAGGCTCGACTTCCACCCCATCCCGGATGACCCGACGTTGTACGCGCTCGCCCACCAAGAACGTGACGGACCGGGGCGCACGGCCCGAGCAGTCGAGCTGCTGCGCAACTCCGGCTACCGAGTGGACGTGGACGCCGCGCTCGATCCCTCACTGGCACTCGAACCGACGACCATCCGCGAACGGCTCCCCCTTGGGCAACCCGATGTCGCCTTCGCCGAGCATCCTCAGCTCGGCATCGTCGCGGCCATCGACGACCGCGCCTCCGGCCTCACCGAACTCGCCTTGGTAGGACACGGCTGGCGGCACGACCCGAGCCTGGACATCTACACACTGCACGGCACCGGCGTCCGGCACGAGGCTCTGGGGAAGGTCGCCGATGCCACTGTCGCCCTGCACCGGTTCGGCGCCCAGGTCGCGGTGCAGCCCCGCCTCGCTCAGGACCTGGCAGCCCGTTCTCGGTCAACTTCCTCGCCTGTCACCTTCCGCGAGCGCGGCCTCAACACCCCTCGCAAATCTCCGTTCACCACTGTCGCGCTCGGAGCCAGCCCGGCCCGCGCTGGTTTCCCGGGCGAGGCACCGGCGCCCGCTCCTGCCGTCGCAGCGGCGGTCCGGCCGGTCGACCCCCGCATCACGTTCTCGCGCGGCCGCTGATCCAACGCGGCAGGGACTGGTCGACGCGCAGGCGCGCACGCTGCCCGACCGATCCGACCCACCGCCCCGCGAGGGACCACGTCGACGACACGGAGTCGCAATCTTCGATCACTCGACGGCGCACGATCAAGGTGCGCCGGCAGAAGGCAGGTGTCCCGTCCCAACGCCGGCAGCTCTCTACCTCGGGCGGGTACTCACGAAGCGGACAGCCGACCCCCAGCACTCCATCACGGGGGCGGCGCACCACTGACACAGCGGCGACCCCCCGCGACCGTACCGGTGCGTCGGGCGCTGACAGCCGGAGCACGGACCGCGCAGGCCAGGCGCGGCCACGGCGGACGGATCGGGCTCGCTCAGTGGCGGCGGGGGCGTCATCTCGGCCATCACGCTTCCTGTCCTGGATGGCCGGAGACGGCCGACAACCAGAATAGAACAAAATCGAAATGATCTTTATGGGCCCCACTCCGCGCCCCGCGCTCGAATGGTCCTCGCATGACGGAGCACGGAGCGCGTACCAGCGTTCTCCGGCCGGGCCAAATCGCGGATGCGGTGAATCCTCACTCCCTGAAGATCCGCCCCTCTGCGTTGGGAGGCCCCCGTGCCTGCTGCTCCGATCACCATCAGTGCCGAGTTCAGCGGCAGCGTCGTGGCCAAGGGAACCACCGACGACCTCTCCGCCCGGCTCCTCAAGCACGCCGGCTTCCAGCAGATCGACGACTGGTACGGCCGACGCCATCGCCTTCCCACCACCATGCCCATTAACGACCAGGCCACCATCGCCAGCCATGCAGCAGAGATGCTCCGTGCTGCCCGCTACAGCGTCGACCTCTCGCCCGCGCTGGACACGACCCGACTGAGTCCTCCGGCACATCCCTTCGGGCCGTATGCCGCGGGGGCGGAACTGCTCCAGATCACGGATCGGATCCGGGCGGCCGAGAACGGCGCCGACCTCCAGCGGGCGGTCGATCACCTCCTGCACCCTGAGCATGGTGCCTTGGAGCGCGTGCGAGAAGCGCTGGAGGCAGCGGGCGAGCACATCAATGACCTGGACGAGGAGGCGTACGCGCTCGCCGACCGGTTCGCTTTCGCCTCGGAGTTCGTCAGCTCGGCGCAGTCTGAACTCACCGGTTCCGAGACCGAGCTGCGCCGTGTCGGCGAAGTGCAGCAGGCCCAGGCCGGTACCCGGCAGCACTCCCCGGTGCCGACCACGCATCAGGGCGCGGCGCTGGCCATGTCGCCGGCTGCGACGAAGGCAAAAGTCCCCCCGGCCGCCGGCGGCCAAGAGCCGCATTCCAGTGCGGCGGTGCGCCCGCCGAGCGCCTCTGGTCCGCGGCGGTAGTCCGGCGCCTGTCCGGCCTGCCCCCACCCATCCAGGAGCACTCGTGCCCGAGTTCCATCCGAGCATCGGTGACGCCGTCGGCGCCGCGATGCAGCACAACATCCGGCTCGCCCACGGCGGCCCCGACAAGCCGTTGCAGATCCGCTACTTGCCCAGCGCTGCCGCCGACCCGCACTCCGTACGCGGGATGATCGCCCGTCTCACCGAGGACGCAACGCCCGACGAGGTGGCGGAGATCATCGCGGACGTCAACAACGCCTTGGTCGGGGCCCTGCCGCAGTTGACCGAACTCGTCGCCGCTGCCGCTGACTGGGCCCGCGTCCGTCTGTCGTTCGACGACGGGCGCCCCAGCCCGGCCTCCGAGTCCTGGACGCGGCTGGCCGCTGCCTACGGCATGCTCCAGGACGTCCGAGAGCAGCTGGAGGTCGCTGAGGACACAGTCGCCGCGTGCCCCGTCGAGCGGACCGACCCTCGACACCACCGATGGGTCAACGTCCTGCGCAGCCGGGAGCTGCTCGATGACGTCTTCGGCACCGGCAAGGTCGGCGCACCGGCGTCCGCCCGTGATCCCGAAGCGGACCGGCAGCGGGCCGCACGTACCTCCACGCCGCGGGCCGGCTCTCGACGACCGTCATCCGGCACCGGCACTCCACCACCCGTCGCGCCGCCCCCGTCCGCGGCACCTCCCGCCGGCCGCCGCCGCTGAAAACCTTCTGTTCGATCCGCTAGGAGTGACCCCGTGAGCTTCACGAGAGCCGAGCGCGCCCCGCCCTGCCCGCTCGCACCCAAGGAACCGCACCGCCGTGCCCTCCCCGCGTACCAGCGCGCCCTCGACCACCAACGGGTCGGACGCGCTCCTCTACCTCCTGTTCTGCGTCCTCGGCGCCGCCATGGCCTTCGGCTCCCTCGCCTGGCTGACCGGCAACCTCACCAACTGCTTTATCGGCAACGGATCGTGGGCTTCGTTCCGTGCCGCCGACGCCCTGCTGCACCCCGACGTGCTGTGGCCGGCCATGAGCGCCACCGCTCTGCTGATCGGCGTCCGTGTCGTCCCTGGCGTGCTCACCGTGGCCTTGGTCACCACCGGTCTGGTGCTGTGGGTGCGGTGGCGCTCCGGCGCCCAGTCGGGTCTCGCGCGGAAGGCCGATCTGGCGCCGCTGCTGGACAAGGAGATCACCGCCAAGGCGAAGAGCCTGCGTCCGTCTCTGGGCGGCCGGGAGGGCAAAGAGGTCGCTCCTGCTGATCGCGGCATCCTGCTCGGCACCCTCGACTCCGGTCGTGCCGAGGTCCGCGCTTCGTGGGAGGACGTGATCGTCGCGATCATGGCCCCGCGTTCCGGCAAGACCAGCGGTCTGGCAATCCCCGCGATCCTCTCGGCGCCCGGCCCGGTCCTGCTCACCAGCAACAAGGCCGCGAACGACGCCTTCACCGCCACGGTGGACGCCCGCGCCGAGGTCGGCACGATCTGGACCCTCGACCCCCAGCAGATCGCACACCACCCGCGCGAGATGTGGTGGGACATCCTGGCCGACGCCCGTGACCTGGCCGGCGCGAAGCGGCTCGCCGGGCACTTCGTCGCCGCGAGCGTGGACGAGTCGAGCGGTTCCGACTTCTGGTCCACCGCCGCGAGCAACACTCTCGGTGCCCTCTTCTTGGCCGCCGCGTCCCACCGGCGGCCGATCACCGACGTCCTGGCCTGGCTCGCCATGCCCGCTGACCGCACCCCGGTGGACCTGCTGACCGACGCTGGCCACGACGCGGTCGCCGCCCAGCTCCAGGGCACCGTCTCCGGCGCGACCGAGACCCGCGACGGGATTTACGAGACGGCGCGGCAGTACGCGAGCTGCCTGCTCGACCCGGACGTCGCCGCCTGGGTCACCCCGAACAAGGACCTGCCCGAGTTCACGCCGTTCGCCTTCGCCACCTCCCGCGACACCCTGTACCTCCTGAGCAAGGACGGCGGCGGCTCGGCATCGGCGATCATCGCGGCGGCGGCCGACGCCGTGATGCGCGCGGCCGTCATCGTCGCCGAACGCTCCAGCGGACGGCTCGACCCGCCCGCCCTGTGCGTCCTCGACGAGGCCGCCAACGTCTGCCGCATCTCGGATCTCCCCGACCTTTACAGCCACTTGGGCAGCCGGGGCGTCATCCCGATGACGATCCTGCAGTCCTACCGGCAGGGCCAGCGCTGCTGGGGCGAGGCCGGCATGGACGCTCTGTACTCCGCCGCCACCATCAAGATCATCGGAAGCGGTATCGATGACGCGGACTTCGCCGACCGGCTCAGCAGGCAGGTCGGTGACCACGACGTCCAGACCACCTCGGTGTCGACCAGCGAGAGCGGCAAGTCCACCTCGGTAAGCATGCGCACCGAGCGGATCCTGCCTCCCGACGCGATCCGCGCCCTCCCGAAGGGCAAGGTGCTGCTGCTGGCCACCGGCATCAGGGTCGCCATGCTCAACCTCAAGCCCTGGTACAAGGAACCCTCCGCAAGGGTGGTCAGGCCTGCCTCCGCCCGCGCCACGAAGGCGATCACCGAGCGGGCACTGGCGAAGAGCATCGACCCTGACGACGTCGGGCTGTCGGCATGAGCGCGCCCACGCCGCTGCCGCGCTCTCCGGCCGTTCTGCGCGACGGCCGGTGGTGGCTGGTCGGCAGGTCCGGCTCGATTCCCGCCTACGACCCCACGTTCACCGCCGTGCTGGACGACTTCGCCCAGGCGATGGCCGCTGCCGACCGAGCGGTCGCCAACCTCCGCGCCCCGCACAGCACATCCTCCGTTCCCGACACCCGAGGCCAACGATGAACCCGCTGCTGGAAGCGGAGCAGGCAGCCCTCGGCGCCGTACTCCTCTCCCCTGACCAGCTCTCGCACCTGGACTGGCTCGCACCGGAACACTTCCACCGGCCGGTCCACCAGGCTCTGTTCGGTTCACTGCGCAAGCTCCACAGCGACGGGCATCCGGCGGTCGGCGCCGAAGCGCCGATACCGGCGTCCCTCGCACGCGGCGCGTGGCCGGACGGCATCACCGTCGGCGACAGCATGCCCGTTCTGCGCCAGTGGGTGACGGATGCGGTCGACGAGGCCGCACTCCGCGTCCGGGGACTGACCGCGGCGTACGCCCACTCCTTGATCTCGGCCTGCCCGCGTCCCCACCACGCTCCGGTGTACGGCCGCATGGTGCTTGAGGGGGCGATCCACCGCACCGTCGCCCAGCACGCGATCCGCCTGCACCAGGCGGCGCGTGCCGACGCACTCAAGGGGGAGGTCGAAGGAGCGCTGCGGTCGGCGGACATCCTCACCGAGGTCCTCACCGATCTCGCACGGCGCTGGGGAACCGAACCCCGTCCCGTCGCGCCCACCACTGCGCCGCCCGCCACTGCGACCGTGCCACCGGTGAAGGCCGACCTGGTCGCCGAGGACGAGAGGTTCCTCCTGGCCGTCCTCGCCGAACAGCCGCAGGCCCTGGACGAGGTCGTGGCCTGGCTACGGCCAGGGGACTTCGCCGATCCGGCCCACGGGCAGGTCTACCGGTGCCTGGGCGCACTGCACCACCGGGGCGAACCCATCGACCGGATCACCCTGCTCTGGGAGGCCCAGCAGCGCGGGCTCCTGGCCGACGGCACGCTGTCGGGCCAGCAGCTCACCGCCCTGTGCCACGGCGCGGTCGTCGGCAGCGCCGAATGGTTCGCGCAGCGGGTGATGCGCTCGGCCCTCACCCGTACCGCAGCCGCCTCCGCGCGTGCCGTCCGGGCCCTGGCCGAAGACGAGGCCCTGGGTCCCGGCAGGCTGATCAACCGCGCCCTGCACGCTCTCGGCCCGCTCGACGAAGTCCGCGTCCGCTGGGCGACCGCGAACGGCAACCCGACACGGGAGCAGCCCGCCCCCACGCCTGCTCCGGACGGACCACCTCCGGCCCGGGTGCAGGCTGCCCGCGCCCGCAGCACGCCACACCCGTCCCCGGCTCCCCCGACCCGGCCTGGCCCGCGGCCCACACCAGTCGTGGCCCGGCCGCCCGCGCGCGGCCACCCCTAACCACCACCCGCAGTCCATCTCACCTCCGATTGATCCCCTGGGAATTCGCCTTGTCTTTCTCCTCCCCCGATGCCTCAGCCCTCCGCGCCACGGCATCGAACTTCGACGCCCTACGCGGCAACCTCCCGGTCGCCGGAGACCCCCACAGCCCACTGGCCAGCCACACCATCGCCAGTGAACTATCCGAACTCTGCACCTTGATCAACTACATGGCCGACGAGGTCCTGTTCCGTATCGTCGACCGGAAGCGGAGTGGAGACCCCGCCCCGGCCATCGCTGGCTTCGCCACCGCTGTCCGGCCCGCCTGCGAAGCGGCAACCGCTCTCGCATCGGTGGCCCACCAGCTCTCCAACCTCGAACAGGCGGAACAGCACGATGAGTCCGGGGCAGCGGACCACGACACGCTGTTGGTCGACAACGCGCTGGCCGTGACGCACCAAGCCCTGCGCGCGACAGCCGACTCCCTGCGCGACGCGGCGGCGCCGCCCTCGCCCGAGGCAGCTCGTACTCAGGCCGCCCGCAGCCGATCCACGGCCGAAGCAGCCGGTCCCCCTCCCTCGCCCGCCGCCGCGCCGTCGGCAGTTCCTCCAAGCCGGATCACGCGGGGGCGGTGACATGGGCACCCCTCTCACGCGTCCTCCGCTGATCGGGTCGTTGTGCTCGGGGTACGGCGGCCTCGACCTGGGCGTGCAGGCGGCTTTCGGCGGCGCGCTGGCCTGGCACGCGGAGGTCGATCCGAACGCCTCGCGCATCCTGGCCCGTCACTGGCCGGGCGTCCCGAACCTGGGTGACATCACGACCGTCGACTGGTCCACCGTCCCTGGGGTGTGCGTCCTGACGGCGGGCTTCCCCTGTCAAAGACGTCTCGGTCGCCGGCCGCCGGGCCGGACTGAACGCCCAGACCCGCTCCGGGCTCTGGCTGCACGTCGCCCGTGCGGTCGAGGCCCTCCGACCCTGCCTGGTTGTGATCGAGAATGTGCGCGGCCTCCTCACCTCCCCCGCCGGTTCCCCTGGCGATGTGGAACCCTGCCCGTGGTGTCTGGGAGACACCGCAGGTCAGCCTCCTCTGCGGGCACTTGGTGCCGTACTCGGCTCCCTGGCCGACCTCGGGTACGACGCGAAGTGGCTCGTGCTTCGCGCCTCCGACATCGGGGCCCCGCACCGTCGCGAGCGGACCTTCCTCGCGGCCTGGCCCGCCGACCACCCTGCTCAAGACGCCGACCAGCAACATCGGCAAGAACGGCGGCTCCCAGCACCCGGCCAAGAGGCGGAGCGGGGGGCACGGCCCGAACCTGGCCGACGAGGTCGAGTGGCTGCTGCCCACTCCGAAGGCGTCGGACGGAATCAAGGGGTCGCCGAAGCAGCGGCACGGCAACGGGGACATGACCCTGCCGAGTGCGGCGGCCTCGCTGCTGCTCGCGCCGAGGGCCTGCGACACGGGCACGCCGGGGAGCCGTCTCGGCAAGGGGGTCCGGGCCTCCGTGTCGGCGGTGGTCCTGCCGCTGTGGACGGAGCAGTCCTCGCAGCCCGGGGAGCGGACCGGCGGTGGGGCCCGTACGCAGCCGCCATCACCCGATGGGAGAAGCTGACCCGCCCCGCGCCCGAGCCCACCGATGCGGGCGGCCGGCTCCGTGCCAACTTCGTGGAGTGGATGCAGGGCCTCGCTGCCGGCTGGGTCACCGCCACCCCGGGGCTCGGGCGTCCAGCGCAGCTCACCGCGCTCGGCAACGGTGTCGTCCCTCAACAAGCAGCTCGAGCGCTGCAGTTGCTGGCACCTCCCTTCCCGCGCTGCTCTCGGTGCGCGGGTCGGTAGCGCTCCCCTACCGGGTTTCTCCGGCCGGGCCAAACCGCAGTTTCTCCGGATCCTCTCGGGCATGTCGCCGTCTCACAGATGGAGCACGCCCCGATGTCCGACACCAGCCCGACCACTCCCCACCCTGAGCCGTTCCGCGTCTCCGACGGAAATCTCGATGACCTCGCCAGCAGCCTCGCCAAGACCATGGCCGAGGTCCGCCAGCACGGCGTCATCCTCGACCGCCTCGGCTCCGAACCCGATCCCACCCCTGCTGCCGCCCAGCAGACGGACGAAGTTACGGAAGCCGAGGCGGCCGATCCCGAGCAGGCCGACGGCCCCGCCTCGGTGTTCATCCTCGCCCTGGGCGGCGAGGCGTACACCGTCGAACTCGCCGCCCTCAGCGACTGGGTGAACTACCTCTTCCTCCCGGTCTACGGCCGGGAGATCAGTACCACTCGTCCGTGGTGCGCGCAGTGGCACGAGCACCCGGAGGCCGTCGCCCGCCTCCATGGGCTCTGGCTCGCGTGGCAGCAGTTCACCGATACGGAGGCCGGCCTGTCCGGTCCTTCGACCTGGCACCGCGACCACCTGGACCAGACGCTGGTGCACCTGCGCGCCCCTGACGGACCCTTCGCGGCCTGCACCACGAGCGTGAACCGCCCCAACCACCGCGTGCTGGCCACCCCGGCACCCGAACAGTCGGCGGTGGCGGCGTGAACGACGACCTCGACTCCCCCTTCGACTTCGATCTCGCCGAACTCGCGCCCGCCGATGACGACTCCGAGGAGGCACGGGAGAGGCTCTGGTGGACCGGTGACCTGACGGTGCTGTCCCAGCACCACACCACGCCCACCGGCTCCCACAGCTTCGTCCTCGCCTACGACCAGTCGGCCACCTGGGGGATACCCGGCGGGCCCCAGCTTGTCGCGATCGCGGTAGCGCGGGATCTCAGCCGGTCCACGTTCAAGTTCGAGACGAGCCGCCACGCCACGGCATCGTTCGCCGAGAACTGGCTGATCGAACGCGGCTGCCCGCCCAAGCACATCACCCTGGCCAGCAACGGCCTCCTGAAGCCCAACGACGACCTCACGGTCCAGGTCGAACAGCAGATCCGAGAGTCGGGTGCTCGCTACGAGGTCCTCGACACCCACACCTGGGACTCCGCTCCGTGCGAGACGTGGACGCTGACCCGTGACGCCCGCGCCGCCGAGGCGCCGATACGGGTCTTCCACGAGGAGTGGAGCGACGAAACTGACACGTACACGATGCGCGAGGGCGCGTTCGCCGACGTGGGTGCCGCCCAATCCTGGCTGGACGACCGCGGCGGCCCGCTGCCAGAACCGCCGGAGTACAGCGATCACAACGGCGCCGTCGTCCGGGCCCGCATCGCCCGTATCGCCCTCGCCCGGTCCGCCGAGGCCGCCGCAACACTGAAGGCCGCCCGCGACGCCCCCCGTACGCCGCCCGCGAGGCCGGTCCAGCGTCCGGTGCAGGGCAGGCTGCTGTGAGCCGCGCTCGTTTCGCCTTCGCGGCGCACCCCGACGCCATCGCCGACCTGCGCGAACTTCCCCATGAGATCCGTGATTTGGCGCTGCTGGAACTGCAGAACCTGGTCCATGGAAGTGACGACTGCATGCCGTTGGAAGGTCGCCTCGCCGGCTTCCACAAGGTCTACGTCGACCCGGATGTCTCCTACCGGATGGTCATCCAGTTCCGTCCCGCTCCACCGACTTCGGCCCACACGCGCGAGATCTATCTCGTCGCCGCCGGGAGCCGGAAGGACTACGCGGTCTACCGCTCGGCCCAACTACGCACCGGCCCACGGCAGAACGTCGAATCCGAGTCCGCTACCGAGGCCCGCGTGCAGGCCGCCCGGTCCCGCTCGCCACTCGCCGCTGATCGGCCGGCGGCAGGCACGGCGTCTCCTCCAACGGCGGCCCCGCTCCAGGCTGCTGTTCCCCGAAAGGTTCCACAGCGTTGACCACCCACCGCGCTCCCCTGACCCGTACCGAACTGGCGGACCTCCTCACCGCCGCCGCACAGAGCGTCTCCGAAGTCCTCACCGCCGAGTATCCGACGGCCCCCAGCCGCTCCTACCTGCACCCCGTGCTGGGCGCACTGGCGGCCGGCCCCCGGGTGGTCG
Organism: Streptomyces sp. NPDC018263; assembly: GCF_055562575.1. Taxonomy (NCBI): domain Bacteria; kingdom Bacillati; phylum Actinomycetota; class Actinomycetes; order Kitasatosporales; family Streptomycetaceae; genus Streptomyces; species Streptomyces sp. NPDC018263. The sequence goes on along the minus strand of NZ_JBVHFA010000005.1, from coordinate 150,283 downwards.
GCGAGCTGAACAACCGGCTTGAGGGGTTCGTGGCAGCCGAGCCGCGCCCGGCCACGCCGGCGGGCCTGTTCGCCCTGGCCTCCTACGCCTCCGCCCTGGGGTGGCTCACCGAGTCCTTCGCCGAGCTAACCTCCTCCGTTGAGGAGATCTGCAGCCGTGTGGGCATCCCCAGCGAACCTCATCACCCGCCCGACGACGCCAAAGCAGACGGCGAGTTCGACTCCGCGTTCAGCGTGCGGGAGCAGGAGGCGATCCGTACCGCGGCCGAGGCTGCCGGTCTCGCGCCGGACGACTATGTCGAGGTCCTCTCCGAGTCGCTGCTCGCCGCCTCCCGGATCACCGACGCCTGCATGGAGATCTCCAGTGGCCTGCTCGAAGACGCCGCGTACGTCCTCGACGAGGCAACCGACCACGTCTGGATCGGCGACGGCCCCGGCAGCCTCCCCACCCTGGTCCGTTCCCTACTGGCCCGGATGGAGGCGGCAACGTGAACCCCTACGACGCGAACACACACCCCGGTGAGCACCTCGTCTCCGAGACGCTCGGCGACGCCGGGGTCAGCGCGCTCACCCTCGCGAATCACCCCGATGAGCCGCTGTACAGGGCCGCCACGCAGATGATCGGAGCCGCGCACGACCTTGACGTGCAGCACGACCGTGTGACGCACGCCGCCCAGAAAGCTCTCCGGCTGCTCGAACCCGTCGGGCGTGGCGAACTCAGGGGCGCACGCGTCTCGTACGCGCTGCTGCGGACCGCAGTCCCGGAGATCGGGGACCTGCTCGCCCGGCAGAATCGGGCCTACGACCAGCTCGTCGAGGCCATCTGCGCGTACCACCGTCTTCTGCCCGGTCCGGATGCCGCGCAGCGCCCGAGCACGAATACGTCCCCCCGGGTGCGGAGTTCCGGTGGCGACGACGGGGCCATCGCGGTTGATCGCCAGTTCAGGGCTCTCGAAGCCGTCGAGGCCGGCGGCCTCCGCCTCCGCCGCACCGCGATCGGCGAAGACCCCTACCTCTCAGATGGGACGAACCGGCGTCCCCAGCCGCTGGCCGAGACCATTCAGCGGCTGGTCGCCGACGGGCTACTGCACCAGGACACCAGCGAGAACCCGTACCGGCCCGGACAACTCCTCTCGCTCACGCCGCAGGGCGAAGCCGTCCTTCGCGAAGCGCGTACGGCGGCGCCGCGCGTGTCCGCCGCCCTCAGCCGCAGCAACGCCCCGGCGAACCCCGGAACCTTCGTCGATTCGGCCGTGCTGCCCGTCACCACGGCGGTCAGCAAGCCGTCCCGCTCCCGCTGACCCTTTTCTAAGAGAGGACACTCCTTGTCCGCCCCCGCACATCCCCCCACCGTCTCCATCGGTTCGCTCGACGCCCAGCGCGTCGAGGACACGCTCGCCCGGATCGGGCCGAAGTGGACCACCTGGTCGGCCATGACCCTGGCCGACGCGAACCGACCCATGCGCGTGCGCGATGTCGCCGCCCAACTCCCATTCATCAGTGAGCCGTTCGTCAGCAAACGACTGGCCACGATGCGCGCTGACGGACTGCTCACCCGGGACGGCGACCATCGCGGGGCTCCCTACCAGCTCAGCGCGCTCGGCAAGTCGCTGGCTCCCGTGTACGCCACCATCTCGGACTGGTCGCGTGCCCACCTGTCGCCGGGCCCGATGGCCGAAGCGGAACGAGTCGAGGACGCCCTGCGCCGTCTGGACCTCCGGCACACAACCGCCGTGATCCAAACCCTCGACGGAGGCCCGAGGAGGTTCGTCCACATCACCGAGGAGGTCGGCATGGACGACAGCTCGGCCCGGCAGCGACTCCTACGGCTTCAGGCCAATGGCCTGGTCACCCGCACGGGCTCACGACACGGTGACCCCTACGTGCTTACCGAAGCCGGTCAGGCACTGGGAGCTGTCTACGCGAGCGTCGAACACTGGAGCGGCGCTGCCGACCGGTCTGCCCCGTCGGCTCCGCACCCCGTCGCAGCGGCCAAGCGCACCCACACAGGCATGCCGCTGGGCGCGGACGGTGCCCGGACCACGGTGGCCCTACGGCGGAGCGCTGCCGCGCCGAACGCGCTGTTCAGCCACGCGCCGCAGCCGCAACCGCGGGTGCCGGCGGCCGTGACGGCGCGGTCGGCTCCGGGCCGGGGCCGCTGACTCAGGTGGTCACAGCCAGAACCGTCTCATCTCTGCCACTGCGTCCGCGTGCGTTCCAGCCACTCATCCATCTGCGCACGCGGACGCGTTCCCCTCAAAAGCCCCGGAGCCTCGACCATGCACAACCCTGATGAACCGAACCGGCACCAAGAGGTCCTGGTCAGCCCCATGTACCTGGCCGGTTCCAGCGGGACCGGAGATGCCGGCTTCGCCCCCATCGCTCACTGGCCGCACCATTACCTCGACGAAGGGCCCTGCCAGCTCCTCGTCACCTCGCCCGATGGGCGGATCAGGGTCGGTTGGTTCGGCGACGACTTCGAGCTGTGGAAGATCAGCGCCGCTGAAGACGCCGTCTCCGCACCCCGCTGGACGGCCACCTTCAACCACGTCACGCCACCCGAGCTGGTCGCCGGGCTCACCACCGCTCTGGCCCAGGACTACGCTGAAGCCGATGCCGGCGAAGACGAGGCGCGCTTTCTGGCGAGCCCCTCCTTGTACTGGCGCGACGCCGTCCGGCCGCTGACCGAGGCCGGCTGGACCCGCGACGGCGGGGCCGAACTGGGCACCGTAGAGATCACCGCTCCCGGCGACGGACAAGCGGGCGTCCTGATCGACAACCGGCTCCACGGCGTGAGTGCCGAAACAGTTGAGCTGTGGGCCGGCCCTCCCGGCTGGGGAACGCGCGCGGAAGCGATCTTCACGCGCCGCACTCCGACCCACCTGATCGCTGCGACGGCAGCCGTCATGGCGAACGCGGGCCCCGTGATCCGTGAACGGCACCAGATCGCCCGGCAGATGGAACACCTCGTCACGCTGACACCGCTCGTCCCCGCCACCCCGGCAGCCGAACCCCAGGTCTCCCGCGCTCCGACCCCGCTCGACGTGCGCCGTACGGCGGTCACCCAGGCCGTTCAACGCGCCGCGCGCGCCCCGCGCTCCGCAGCCGATCTGCGTGTGATGGCCGCCCGGAGCCGCACCGTGGGTGCGGCCCAGTACCGGTCGAGGACCTTCACGCCCACCGCCGCAGCACGAGCGCCAGCCGGTGCGTCGACGTCGCGGCGCAGCCGCTGATCACCGAACGGCCTTGCGGGCTAGGCCCTACGGCCCGCGCACCTGAACCACTGGAGTTCCCTCATGCCCACCGCCACCGCGCTCGACCAGGCCACCGCCATGATCGAGAAAGCCTGGGGCCAGCCCATCACGATCCTGGAAACACTCGCGGTCCGACGCCCGAGCGATGATCCTCTCCTGCGCTCGGCCGTGCATGTCCGCTCGGCGCTGGCCATCACCGACCACGCGGTGGCCGCGCACCAGAGCCGCCTGCACGCCCTGACCCGACCTGGGCACGTGCCGGCCTTCTACGAGATGGACCGCATCACCAGCTCGGCGGCCGATCTTCGCGTCGCCCACGCGGAAAGCCAGACCTACCTGCAGTCGATCAGGCGCGTGGTCGAAGCCCGCGAAGCCTCGACAACCGCGGACCGCACCCCGGCAGTTCGTCGGGCCCAGGCCGCTGTAGCCCGCTCCGGGCACGCGCCGCACCCCGTTGGCCTGGTGCCCGACCCACCAGCTCCTTCAGCGGTGGTCGGGCTGTCGGCGCCCGCTGCAGGGCCGCGTCGCTGAACGGTCAGGCGAGGTCGTCGTCGCGGTGAACGTCCTCGATACGGGCGTCCACCGCGCGGGCCAGCTCCTCCAGCGTCAGCTCGACACGCCGGCCGTCGGCCGCCCGGTGCTCCATGAGCGTCTCCTCCTGCGGCCACCTGTCGGACTGCGCACCGACGCCCCACTGGCCGTCGGCGACCATCACGATGTCGCCCACCGTCCACGGCCGCCCCGCAGCGCGGATCTTGCGCTCCAGCCCGGCTCCGTCCCAGTGTCTGCTCGCCTCGATCATCCCCGCTCCCCCTCGATGCCGTGCGGACCGCCGCCGCAACCCGTGTACGACAACCGCGTTCGCCGATCCATTCCCGGGCCGTCACCTCCTGCAGACGGCCGCGAGTTCGCCCACGGCAGACGGCCCCCTCCGGGAAACGACTACGTACTTCGGCATACCGCATGTCAACGTACGGGTGTCGGGAAAACCCGCAGGTCAACGAAGGGACCGTCCACCCGTGAACACCTCCGCCACCCTCCTGCCCGCCGTCGCCCGCCCCACCGTGGAAGACCGCCGCTGGCTCTCCACCGACCACTGCGCGGGCCCGGTGCTTGACCTCCTCGACGCCCTCGGCTGGACGACGGTCGACACCCCGGAGGCCAACGTCCACGCGACCAGCCCCGACGGCCGCGTCTACGTCGGGTGGCTCCCCGAGGACGCCGCCGCATGGAAGCGCGGCATCCTCTGGCAGGTCCGTGTGCAGCCCACCGACGGCGACGCCTGGGTCCAGGAGTTCGGCCTCCACACCCCCGCCGAGGCTGTCGCCGGATTCCTCGCCGCCCTCGCCGCCCACTCCTCACGCTGACCGCTGAACCGCTGGAGCGGGCCGTGGTGGCCCGCCCCGTTCACCGGCGCTCGTCCCGATCAGCGTCCCCGTCCAGGGAGTTCCGCGCCATGCGCATGCTGATGGCCACCCGGCCCGGCTACCGCCGAAAGTGCACCTACGCCCGACGCTGCAACTGCTACTACCTGCCCGGTCAATACGGCCGCCGGGCCAAGACCCTCCGCCGCCGCGCCGCCCGTCACGCCGAACAACGCCGGTGGCAGCGCGACCTCACCAACGGATCCCCAGAAGGCGTTCAAGCACCGGAAGGTGCCCCGGCCACCTTGAAGGACAGGATCGACAGAACATGACTCGGGACAAAATGATGACTCGGCGCGGGAAGCGGCGCTTCGACTGCTGCCCGGGACACAACCCGGATTCCTACCACCATGGGCGTGAACGCGCCCGTGAGGCCCGCGAGTGGCGGCAGGACATCATCTCGGATCTCCCGCACGGGATACGTGGCCCGGCCCGGCTGCCCTGACGCGCCTGTACGGCCCCACGACAGCTCCCGCGCTCACCGCCGACTCCGAGTATCCGCCGGTCCGGACCTTCCTGGTCCCCACCCACGAGGAACCGCGTTCCATGCCCTTCCGCGCCCCGCTCACCGACCACCACACCGACGGCACGCTCTGCCCGACGGACCACAAACACACCAGCTCCGGCAAACCGCTCCACGCCGACTGCCCCGGCCGTGCGTACACACAGGCTGTCTGCTCGTGCGGCACCTGGCAGATGACGCAACACGGCAAGGGCTACGTCAACGAGTGCCGCAGACGGCATCTCGCCGAACACGCTGAAAGGCCGAAGGCCCTTCGCGACCTGCTCCGCCTCGACGCCTCCTGACGCGCGGCCCCAGCCCGGCCCCGCCTTCCTCTGCTGCCATCGGAGATTCCCCTTGCCCAAGTACCTGACCGTCGGCCACCTCCTTCGCCAGCTCCAGGAGCTGGACCCCGGCCTGCCGATCCGTCTCGCCATCAACCCGGACTGGCCCTTCACCCACTACGTCGGGGCCGAAATCGTCGTCCAGGACGGCATGGCGTTCATCGCTGACGACGGCCAGGAGGACTACCTCCCGGCGGGGGTGCGCGACGCCCTCGCCTGGGCCTGACCGCCCCACAACACCACGGAGGCTTCCATCTCGTCACGCTCTCGCCCCTCACCTCTCCTTCCGCTGCACGGCCTCGCCGTGCGCCCCATGCCGGACGGCGTGCGCGGCGCACTGGTCCGGCGCGTCTCCGCCAAGCCCGATGGCCCGCTCGACATCACGTGGCTCGCTGGCGGCACTCCCAGACTTCCCCTCGGCCGCATCCGTCTGCACTGGGAGCCCGCCGCCCTCGCTGGCTGGGACGTCACCGCCCACCTGGGCCTTGCCACCACCGAGGTGCACCTCGCCTCATGGCCCGCCGCCCCGGACGACTGGCCACGCCTCATCCGTCCGACCATCCACGAGGTGAGCGGCCTGTGCGCCGCCCTCGCGCTCGCGACCGACGCCCTCGACCTGTCGAATCGCCTCGCCGGAGTGTGACCGACCACCGCAGAAGGCCGCCCCGCGCCACCGGCAGGGGCGGCCTTGCCGTGCGTTGCGTACGCTTTTCGCGATGAACAAGAAGGACACGATGGCCGATGAACAGCAGCTCTGGGGCTACCGGGAGGTCGCCGCTCACCTGGGCATCAGCGTCGGTGCCGCCCGCAGCCGCAAGAGCCGGGGCAGCCTGCCCGCGCCCGACGACGACAGCGTGCCGGACCGACCCCGCTGGAGACCCGCCACGGTCCAGGGCTGGAAGCCGGTCGGTCGAGGTTTCCGTAGCGACCTGCACGGCTGACCCCCGCACGAGATCACTGCATCGCTCTGAACGGCGCGCGCACCTGCTCGTGGCCTCACGCCACGTCCATTCCCAGGTCAGCCTCGGGGCGGCAGGTGCGGCACGGCTCGACGGCCGGTTCCACCAGGAGGGCGCGGGCTTCGTCGGCCCGCATCCGGCGCGGCGTCCCCGTGATCTGCTCGCAGCCGGCCACGTGCACGACGACGTCGCCGGGGTCGTCCGGGGCACGCATCATCTGGACCTCGTAGTCGCCTGCCCGCGCGGGCCCGGAGAGCCCTGTTGAGGGCAGAGGGCCACCGGCGCCCTTAGCTCGCCGCATCGAGCGCTGTCGCGTGGCCGGGCGTTCAACCCGCGCGAGGGCCTGCTGGACCTCGCCGCGCAGGAGGGCCAGGTACGTGGCGACCGTGGCGTTCTCCGCGATCTGACGGTCCAGGTAGCCGAGGAGTATCCGGAGCCGCAGCGGGTCGTCAGGCAGCTCGGCCATGACGAGCACCGTGCAGTGCCGCCCAGGCTCCGGTACGCCCCTGCCAGTACGGGTGGACCAGCACCTCAGCGGACAGGGCGAGCAGTCGCCGCCGGAGCGCCGTGCTGGGCTGGCGGCTGAGCTGTCGGTAGGCGGCGTGCCACTCCCGGATCGCGGCCATGAGGTCATCGGGAAGCTTGCTCATACATCGCATTAGAGCACGTGTTCGATTTGCGATGCATCCTGACTTCAAAGCCGACATTCCGCGCAACGCAACTGTGCCCGGAGCGATAGCTGCCACTGGAGCACCAGGAAAGCTCCCGAAGGCGGCCGGTGGGGCTTAGCGTTCTCTTGAGCCGGGTCGCGGGCCCGCCGGTTTCGCCGTAGACCGGTCCTATGGTGCTGCGACCGCCGGTGGAGCCGATGCTCGCGCAGGCGAGCGATCAGCTACCGCCGCCCCGGATGCTGGGAGATCTGTCCTTCCAGCCCAAGTTCGACGGCTACCGCGGCCTGGTGTTCACGGCGAGCGCGGCGGTCGCGTCCACGCAGATCCAGTCCCGGCGGGGTGCGCTGCTCCAGACCCGCTTCCCCGACTTGGTCCGCGCTGCCGCCCTCCTGCCCGATGGCCTGGTGCTGGACGGCGAGCTGGTCGTCTGGGACGGGGACCGCATGTCGTTCGAAGCGGTGCAACGGCGCGCGGCCGCCGGGACCCGGAACGCTGGGCAGCTCGCCGCCCGGTGGCCAGCGCATTTCATCGCGTTCGACCTGCTCCAGGTGGACGGCGAGGAGCTGCTCACCACGCGGTACGGCGAGCGGCGTGACCGGCTGGTGCAACTCTTCTCCGAGCGCGGCATCGGGCCGCCGTGGACGCTGTGCCCGGAGACAGCGGACGTCCGGGTGGCACAGGACTGGCTCGCCACCTGGACGGACGTGCCCGGTGTCGAGGGCATAGTCGTCCGCGACCGCCGACAGCGCTACCTCCCCGGAGCGCGGGGCTGGTACAAGATCCGCCGCCGGGATTCCACGGAAGCGCTGGTCGGCGGGATCACCGGCACCCTGGAGCGCCCGCAGGCCCTCATCCTGGGCCGCCGAGAGGAGAACGGTGTGCTGCGAGCGGTAGCTCGCAGCACACCCCTCCACCCGGATCAGTCCCGCCGTATCGGCGCCCAGCTCACCCCGGCCCGGCCCGGTCACGCCTGGGAGGACATCACCTTCACGAGGTCCTGGCGCTCGCACACCCCGCTGGACGTCACCCTCGTCGAACCGGACCTGGTGGCCGAGATCTTGGCGGACACCGCTCAGGACGGCGGGGTCTGGCGGCACCCCGTACGGTTCGCCCGGCTCCGCACCGACATGACGCCCGCCGAGGTGCCGCTGGTAAACGGCAGCACCGCCGCGAGGTGAGTAACCACGCTTCGATAGCGCGAGGATCTCCGGAGAAGGGGCTGCGCAATCGGGTGGCGCACAAATGCGAACCGACCCACCAGTGCTTCCCACGCTCCCCCCTCTAGGGCTCCGCGACCATGCTGCTTCCGGAGGCTCTTGCGGGACGGAACCGACTACGGAGGTGGGTTCACGACGTCCTAGCGGCAGCGGATTCTGCTGCCCTGCCGCCGACTACCGCAGGTAGGTGCCGGCGAAGGCGCCGTCGAAGCCGAGTGCGGCGAGGCAGTCCTCGACGCTGGGGTAGTTCGTGATGTCTGGGCTGTTGATCAGAGCATCGAAATCGGCGCGGCTGATCTCGGGTTCGAGCCACTGGTTGCTGCATCGGCAGCGGATCCAGACGTGACGGCCGTGGTTGATGAGCATCCAGTCGCGTCGGGCCCGGCAAGCCCGGCAAGTTGCGGGGATGCCGCGGAAGGCCAGCTCGTGCGGGTGGCTGAGGCAGCGGGTCGCACCGGGACCGGTAGGCGGGCGCGTGTCGTATTCGAGTCGCCGCAGGGGGTCGGTGCCAGCGGGGAGGATGGGCGGCGCGGGTGTCGGCTCTGTGATGGGGGCGGTGGTTCTGAGCACGGTCGTCATCTCCCGGTCGGGGGCTTGCTGTTTTCATCCGTAACAGCCGGGGAAGCGGCTGTCCAGGCATTTCGTGGAGGCTGGCCGGTGAACGGCCGGGGATCTGGATCCTGCTCAGCGGCGTGTTGGGCGGCTGCGCGGTTCGGAGGCGGCGGGCCGGACCGCCGCGCTGGGTTCGTTGCGTTCGCTGATGGGGTTGAGCGGGGTCTTGGTCGGGCGGGCGCGGCCCGTCTGCGGGCGGCGGGGAGCGTCGTCCGGGTGGGCGGGGAGCCGGGCGATCCGGCGCAGACGCCAGACCAGGACGTCGTTCACGTCTGTGGCCGTGTCGAGTTCGCGCATGGCGATGGCCTGTTGCAGGAGGGCCTCGGGGTCGTGGCCCGCTCGCTCGATCTGAGCGAGAGTGGCGATCAGGGCGTCGGTCTTGCTGGACGTGCTGTCCACTCGCAGCTCCTGGTCCACTAGGGCGGCGCGGATAGTGGTCTCGTGCGTCTGGCGGTCGGCCTCGGGAAGGGCGCGGCCTTGCTCGGACAGCACGCGCATCGGTGTGGCGGAGGCTTGGCGGTAGGCGGCGCGGAGGTGCTCGGCGGCCTGGCGGGAGGCGTGGGCCTGCTGGGCGTGTCCGCGGGCAGAGTGCCAGCGTGCGGCGGCCAGGGTGAGCAGGACCAGGGTGGAGACGAGCATGGCGGTGGTGCCGCCGTCCTCGCCCCGGCCGAGTGCGCCGCCGGCCTGGACGATGCCCCGGGCGGCCGAGCGGAGCGCCCGGGTGTCGGCGCGCTCCGCTCGGACGTGGCTGCGGGTGGCGCGCTCGAAGGCGCGGGCTGCTGCGGTCAGCTCGGCGCGGGTGGCGGCCGGGGAGGTCTGAGCGACCGCGTCCAGGAGTTCTCCGAGACCAACAAGTTGGGCAACGCCTTGACCGTCATCGTCACGGTCCAGGAGGACAGTGGCGTGCTCTGCAACGCCGGTGGCGTCCCGTCGTTCCCGGGCGGGCGGGGACCAGTCTGTTCGCCCGCCGCCGGAGGCGGGCGAGGGCTTTGTCCGCTCGGCGGTACCGTCGGCCAGCCGGAGGCGGATCTTCGGGAGGGAGAGGTCGGGGGCCAGCTCGGAGCCGGAGTACCAGACCGGCTCGTCGTGGCGGTTGCGGTCACCGGGAAGGGCGACGTTGTAGCCGATGGCATCGCCGGACGGTGCAGTGCGCGTCTTCATACGCAGGCCCGCCTCGGCCAGCCGGTCGAAGAACTCCTCTTCGGTGGCCGCACCCGCGACGGCCCGGCGAACGGCCTCGCGGAGCGTCTCGCGCGCGGTCGCGGAACGGCCGGTGCGCTCGGCCTTGAACTTCTCGGCGCTGGAGGGGTTCTTCGCTGCGGTGCCGTCTCCGGCGTTGAGCAGGCGCAGCCCCATCTCCTTCTCGATGCGCCGGCATTCGGCCTGGGCCTTGTTGAAGTCGTAGTTCAGGCGTGGGTTGCGCAGGTCGCCTCGGACCAGGGTGGCGACGATGTGGATGTGGTCTTCCGCGTGGCGGACCGCGACCCACCGGCAGCCGTCGGGGTCACCGTCCGGGGCGATGCCGGTGGCGTGGACGATGCGCTGGGCGATGGAGTTCCACTCCTTGTCGGAGAACCGCCGGTCTCCCGGAGCGGTCCGGACCGAGCAGTGCCACACGTGCTTGGCGGGCGCGCGGTCGCCGGCCTGCTTGACCCGGAGGTCGAGGGCGGCGGTGAGGCGGGCGAGGGTGACCTTCGGGTCGGAGTCGCGGCCGGGGTCGGGGGCGAAGCCGTCCCAGGAGCCGACGAGGTGCGCGTCGGTGTGCTCCTCGCGCCGGCCGGGCCCGTACAGGTAAACGAGGAGACCGTGGGTGCGCGAGCCGCGTCCGATGTCGGGAACCATCACAGCCGCCCGATCACCAGATCGTTGGCTGCGTCATCGACGCGGCCAAGGAGCCGAGTCAACGCGCTGAGCGCGTGATCGAGTTCGCCGGGACGGGGTTGCCCACCGGCGTTGTGGACGTAGGCGATCTGGTTGATGTTGTTGCCGATCCGGGCCAGGGCGGTGCGCAGGGCGGCCAGCTCGTCGATCGCCGTGTCGAGTCGTTCGTTGGTGTGCAGGGCGGTCGAACCGCGGGCGGCGGCGAGGCCGGCGGCGGCGAGGAAGCGGGCGACGGTGACGGCGCGCTGCTGGGCGGCGGCTGTGATCTCGGTCTTCTCGGTGTCGGAGAGGCGGGTGGTCATTTTGTGGGTGCGCTGTTTCGGGTTGCGGGTTCGGCGGCGCGGGGTGCGATCGGGGAACGCGAGCGTGTTCGGGCTCGACTGCTCGTGGTGGTCGTCGCGGTCGGCTTCTCCCCCGGTGACCGGCGCCCCCTGGTGCCGGTTGCCCGGCTGGTCCTCGTGCGCCCTCGCTCGGGGACCAGCCGGGCCTCCCCCGCCCTGCTGGGCGGGGGCAAGTGCGTACGACGGGCCGTAGGACCGTCGTACGCGATAGCTTGCTCCGCCAGGAGCCGTCGTGGGGTCACGCTGCTGTCCGGCGATGGTGACCGCCGGGTCGTCGGTGGTCAACGGCTCGTTTCCGGGTTCTGCTGCTGGATTTCGCGCACGAGATCCTCGATCCAGTCCATGGCCAGGACCGGGTGGTGCAGGGTCCAGGGGCGATCGTGCTGCTCTCGCTGCACGATCCAGGTGGTGTCGGGGCCGGACTGTGCGCGGTGGAGGTGACCGTGCTGGTGCAAGACGGTCAGCCAGGAGTCGACTTCGGCGGGCGTGGCCGGGTGGGTGCGCATCGGGAGTGCTCCGCTTCTGCTCGGGAGGGGTGGGAGGGTGAGTGGCCAGAGCGGGTGACCGCGCTGGGGTGACCGGCTCGGTCACCCGCTCCGTGGTGCTCGGTCAGGTCTGGGCGGAGGTGACCGGCCGCCGGTGCTGCTCGCGGAGCTGGGCCATCAGGGAGGTCAGGGTGTCGCTGGACAGCGGGATCTGCTGACCTCGGATCGCCTGGGCGACCACCTTGCGGGTCAGCTTGTCCTCGGCCCTGACCGCGGACCGGGCGATCTTCAGCAGCTTCTCGGTGTCCGGGTCAGGCCGCCGGTCACCGAGTGTCCGGGGGGCCTGGTCAGTGACCGGCGGCGGAGTGACCGGCGCCGGGCTGTCCGGGTCACCGGTGACGTCTTCGTGGCGGTCACTGACCGACCACGCCGTGCCCGGCTGTCCGGGCAGGTCAGCGGCCTGGTGCGGCCGATCACGGTCAGCCGTGACCGGGTGACCGCTGTCCGCCGGGCTCGCGTCCCCGGTCAGTGACCGCGGGGCAGGGACCTTCTTCTCCAGGGACACCGGCGACCGGTCGGTCAGGGCGGTGACCGACCGACCGGCCTTGACCGGACCGGGCGCCTGCTGCTGACCGACCCAGTCGGTCCGGGTGACCTCGACGGCGTGGCCCCGGTCGGTCTGACCGGGGTGACCGGCCCGACCAGCGACATCCTCCTGGTTGACCGGACCCCGGGCGATGAGGATGTAGAGGTGGACCGCCCCGGCCAGGGCGAGCGGGGCGATGGTGGACAGCACCGCAACCACCGTGTCCCCCAGCCGAAGGCCGGTGCCGGCGACCGTGTCCTCGTTGAGCCGTACCGCGTGAAGGGCGTTGGCCCAGATGCTGGCGGCAGTGGCCGTGCCGAAGAGCGTCCAGACGTAGAGCCGGGCGCGCAGCGGCGCGTCGCGCAGGACCAAGAGCGCTCGTACGCCGTAGGCGATGAACCCGTCGATCACCAGGGGGAAGAGGTAGGTCAGGAAACCGCGGATGTGGATGGCGACGGCCATCTGCTGGAGGGCGTCGTACGACAGCGCGCATCCCGCGCCGCCCAGGGCCATGACGACCATGCGGTCCCAGCCGGAGATGTGCGCCGTCTCCGGCGCGCTCGGGGTGGTCATGCCGCCGTCCCGAAGTTGGCGCGGACCAGGTGCTCGCCGGGCTGGGCGTGCGGGGTGGTGGTTGCGGCGGGCTGGTCCAGATCGCGATTGCGCAGGGCTCGGCGGAGTTCACGGTAGAGCTTTTGGGCGTGCTCCTCGGTGATCTTCAGGAGCCAGGCCAGGCGTTGCTCGGTTACACCGTGGCGGAAGGCCGCGCGGACGACCGCGCGGCGCTCAGCCTTGGTGAGGTGGACGTCGCGCCCGGCGATCGTGTCGTTGACGCGGCTGTAGTCGAGGCGGTCGGCGATCTTCTCGTGCAGGGGCCCGCGCTCCTCCTCGGTGAGTCCGCCCCGGATGCCGTCGGTGGTGCCGCCTTCCAGCGCGGCGTCCAGGCACGCGCGGCGAACCGGGCACTGGCCGCACAGGGCCTTCGCGGCGGCGATCTTGCTGGTCTCGTCGGGGTCCGGGAAGAAGATCTCGGGGTCCACCGGGTTGTACTCGGTGCTGTGGCAGACGGCATCGGCCTGCCAGGTGTGGTCGCCGAGCGACCGGTGTCGGGCAGGGTTGATCGTGGTCATGCGGTATTGCTCCGATCGCTCTCCGCGCGCAGGGGCGTCGGCGGAGAGGTGCGCTGGGTCGGGAAGGTACTCGAGGCAGCGCGCGAGGGGCGCGGCCCGGCGTGGCGGCCTGCGGCGGGTCAGGCGGCGGCGCGAAGGCGTCTGCGGTCGACGGGCTCGAACTCGACGCGCCTGGTCATCTGGGAGAGCCTGCTGGCGACCCGGTCGCCGAGGTACCCCTTGAGGTCCCTGATCCCGAGGTTCGTGGTGATCAGGGTCGGGGCTTCGAGGTTGTAGCGGCGGTTGATCAGCCGGTAGGTCTGCTCCTCGACGAACTCGGACCACTTGGCCGCGCCCAGGTCGTCCAGGATCAGCAGCGGCACCCGGCTGTAGGCGGCCAGCACGCGTTCGCTGTCCGTGTCGGAGCCCGGCCGAAGTTCGGCGTACAGGTCTGCGGCGGTGGTCGCCTTCCAGCGCACCCCGATCCCGTTCTGCACCAGGCACCGGATCGCGCCGTACGCCTGGTGGGTCTTGCCCGCGCCGACCACCCCGGCCATCAGCAGGCTGGGGCCGGTGGCGACCTGCCGCCGGGCTCCTCGGCCCGGAGCGACGGCCGCCTCGGTGACGTCCCGGACCCAGTCCAGGACCGTGGGGTGGTCGGCGACGGCGGCCCGGTAGCGAGGGGGCATCCCGGCCGACAGGGCCTCCAGCAGGGAGAAAGGCTCGGGCTCGTCAGGCAGCGCGGCGACGGTGGCCGGGGCGATGTTGCGAGCGGCCAGGATCCGGTCCATCCGGTCCAGGAGGCCCGCGCTGCCGAGGAGCTGCGGTTCGCGGTCACGGGTGCGCATCACAGCTCCTCGGCGTAGGCGGCAGCAGCGTCGGCCGGATTGGTCCACGCCCGGTGAGCGGGCACGCTAGGCCGGCTTCCCGGCCGCGCCAAACTGCCGGAGCGTGCGTTCATGGCCTCGTTGACCATGCTGGTCAGCACGCTCGGGTGCTTGGGGTTGGCCGCGAAGCTCTGCAGCCCGGCCCGGATGTGCTCCGGAGCGATGCCCTCGCCCAGGAGCTTCTTCGTCACGCGCCCGAGGTGCCCGAGCACATCGCTGGGCGGCCGCTCCGCGCAGGCGGCGATGTACTCGCCCAGGAGCTGGTCAGCAGAGGCGCCGGCTGCGGGCGCCGTGCGCCCCGTAGGGAAAGAAGATCCAGGATCCAAGATCCTAGATCCAGGCGCCGAGCCCTCGTCGAGGCTTCGGGTAGGGCTCGGAGAGACTTCGGGGAAGGCGCATTGACCTGCACTTTTCGCGTCCGTGTCAGAGGAGCCGACCATGGCGTCGAAGGCGTCCGGCTGGGCGGCGGGAGCGGGGTCCGTGTGGCGGCGAGGCGTCGCTCCGGGCTGCGCGGGCAGATCGAGGACTCGCGGAGCGCTTGGTGAAGCCTCGACGAGCCCTCGGGGAGCAGTCGGCGACTCCTCGGTCCGCTTGGCGCAGATTCCCTTACAGGGGGCGCACCGGTCGGCATTGTGGTGCTGCGAGCAGGAAGGCAGGCGGGACTGACTCGGCTTGTCGATCTTCTGGTGCTCGAACCAGGTCACGACGTGGAGGTAGCGGCGCCCATCGCAGCCGGTGTACCGGCAGATCAGGCCAGCATTCGCGAGCTGGTGGAGGTCATCCTCGACGTGGACCGAGGTGCGCTCGGCGCGCAGGGGCCAGAGAAGCCCGGCGATGATCGCCGCGTTGTCGCGGTGACGGCCGTGGTCGTCGGCCTGGGTAAGCAGTCCGAAGAAGGTCCGCTCGGCCTCCACGGTCACTTCGGCGAGTGACTCGGAGATGAACGCTTCCGGCTTGATGGTTCGGATGCGCGCCATCTCAGCGGGCCCGATCGGCGGTGAGCAGGTCACTGCGGATGAGAGTGGCGTCGGCGAGGCGGAAGGTGTGCGGCCGTGTCCAGTCCGCCTCCGGCCAGACCCGCAGGATCCACCGACCTGCGACCCTGGCAGTCGTCCGCCCAAGCTCCATGGTCTCCCCCGCCCCGTCCTTCACGATGGCGTGCGGGTGGGGCCACGTCCGCATCGGGTCGGTGAGGCTGACCCGGACGGTTGCTGCGCCGGGGATCATGTCGGCGAGCTGGGCGGCGAGGCGGAACTGGCGGCCGGTGTCCGGGCAGGCCGGGATTCCGCTCGGCATGGCGAGCATGCGATACTCCGTTGTTCGTAGGAGCGCGGTGCGGCGGTTCTCGTGCAAAAAGCCCCGTCGCCCGCGAGATGTGATTCGGCCCCTTCGGGTGCCCACCCGGCGCTTGGGAGTTGGTAGCTCCCGAGCGCCGGTTTTCAGTTGTCGAGCCGTGTCACGGACCGTTCACTCGCACTTCCCCTCCATCTGTTTGTTCGTCCCCCGCCGGGTGCCCGGCGGGGGACGACGAACATACGTAGACACCTGCGGCAAGTCCATCCCAAGGATCGAGACGGCCGGGCAGACCTCGCGACGCGAGTTAGGCCCCGACATCGGTCGGCAACAATGGACTACTGAAGCGGCCGACAACGCGTTGCGGAAACGCTCGCGACAACGCAACATGCATAGGTCCTCCAAGGGCTGGCACCATAGAGAGCCGGGAACCGATCAACAGGTGCGATACGGAAACGTACGTTACTTGCGTAGATGTATCAAGCCTGGATTACAGTTACCCCAGACGCCGCCCTAGACCGGCTCGACCGCCACGCAGGAGTTCATGTGCCCCCACGTCAGTTCGACGGCAGCCGCGTTCGCGCTGTCCGGCGGGGCAAGGACCTTGGTCAGAAGGCGCTGGCCAGCGCGGTGGGCGTCAGCGCTCCCACTGTCGCGCGCTGGGAGAACGGACAAGACTTCCCTAAGGGGGAGAAGCTCCCCGCGATCGCAACGGCGCTCGGTCAGCCACTCGACGTTCTCTTCCCCAACGACGGGACTCCAGACCTGCAGCTCCTGCGGTGCGACGCTGGCCTCAGCGTGGCGCAGGCCGCTGCGATCATCGGCACGAGCCGCGCGCCTGTGAGTAACGCCGAATCCGGTCGGCGCCGGCTCAGTGATGCGTACGTGCGACCACTCGCAGAGGCGTACGGGGTGACTGAAGCGGAATTGCTCGCTGCCCAGGACTGCTCCTTCGGGCTCCGCCCCTCGCGTGACGAGCAGGCATCCGCACCCAGCACGATCAGCGAGAAGATCAACTATCTCCTGCAGTACGGGTACGTGAGCCAGGAGGCACCCTCTGACGAGGCAATCGCTCGGGGCGTCAACGATCACGCGGGGGAGACGATCGTCACGGTCGACGACATCACCGCTCTTCGCACGGGCACCACAACGGAGGCTTCCGACATGGTGCTCGCCGGCCTAGCCGAAGCCCTTCAGGTCGACACCGCCCTCTTCCAAGACGACGCCGAGCTCAATCCTGCGGCCCGCGAGTTTCTGGAGGCGATCCGCTTTCTCGGCTCGATTCACCGGGGGCAGGTTCTCGGCCTGGCTGCCCGTGGGAACAGCGGGGGCCTGTCCGCCGAAATGATGGCCACCGTCAACAAGCTCGTCGGAGAACTGAAGCACAAGCTGCCAGAGGTGCCGGACGCGGAGTGAGTCTGGAGTCGGGCCCGGCGGAGGCGCCGTAGCGGCAGACGGTACGACCATCTGCCCTGTCACCAGAGCCCTTACAAGATCCCCTTCCACTGCCACGGTCGCGGTCCGCGGCGACCGCGGAGGCAGTCAACACGAAGCTGTGCCTCGGCTTGCCACTGACGATCGGCGGCCGCGTGCTGGGCGGCATAGGTAGCCATGCGCAGCTCCCGGATCCTCGCCAGGGTCTCGTAGCCAGCCCACGTCGTGACGTCGTATCCGTAGATCTCGCAGAACGTCTCATACTCGGCTGCAGTGACGGCGCCAGTCGTCAGGGTTCGCACGGCGGTTGAGACCAGGTCCCATTCAGGCGGGCCGACCGAGAACCTCTCCAGGTCCATCAGCAGCCGTCCTCCGTGGTCCAGCTTCACGACGTTGCCCGGCCATGCATCTCCGTGAACCGGCGCTTTAGCGAGGCCCGTGGGAAGTTCGGCCGTCCAGCGGTCCACCAGGTCCTCGCACAAGCTCGTGAGCCACCGGCGGTCGCCGTCCGCCAGTGTCTGGGCGGCGCGTATGCGTTCAGCGATACGAACGAAGGGATCCAAGTACCCGATCTCAAAGTCGGGAAGCGGTAGGGCGTGCAGCTCCTTGAGCGCCGTCGCGACGTCTACGGTCGATCCGTGGTTGTGCGGCGGAACTTCCTCCCAGAAGGTAATTACCCGTCCGCCACTCTCCAGCGGCTGCTCAACGGCTATGGGCTTCACAACCGCGACGCCAAGGCCGCCGAGCCAGCGCGCCACTTTGATCTCGCGTGTCGCCGATCCGATACGGTCTGGAGGAGCGACGCGGGCGATGACGCCGTCCGGCAGCCGCCAGATCTCGTTCTCGGCGATACGTATCGGCTCAGCAGCCTCGGCATCAAGTCCGACCTCGACGCA
This sequence comes from Streptomyces sp. NPDC018263, assembly GCF_055562575.1. Taxonomy (NCBI): domain Bacteria; kingdom Bacillati; phylum Actinomycetota; class Actinomycetes; order Kitasatosporales; family Streptomycetaceae; genus Streptomyces; species Streptomyces sp. NPDC018263. The sequence continues at coordinate 132,389 of NZ_JBVHFA010000005.1, read as the reverse complement.
CGCGTCTCGCAGGGCATCGAGCGCAGGTGTCATGTTCGTCATGCCCGCAAAGTAGCGTCGATGGCCTCCCTGAGGTCGGCGGCCGGCTGATTCTTGGTATGCCGACCGGCGAATCGGGCGAGCTCGCGAAGGTCATCGGCAGCCCGGTAGGAAGTCAGTCCGCTACCGAGTTCCAGTGCCTTGCGGCCGATGGCTGCTGCCTCGTCGGGATCTCCGCGCCGCATCACCAGTGACGCCAACTTGGTGCACGACATAGCTTTCGACCGCACGAAGGTCGGCCCGTGCCCCCGTACAGCAGCCTGGAAGCGCTGCCCTGCCTGGGACGGGTCGTACTCCACAATCCCGACAGCTAGATCCCAGAGCGCGTGGGCAGTGTCACCGCTGTGCTGGGCCTCGTCGTAATAGGCCATCCACGGCGGTTCGTTCTCGGGGCTTCGCTGAGCGAAAGCGTCATCAGCCGCACCAACTGCGGCGAGTGTCTCCCGGACGTTGCGCAGCTTCCCAAAGGCCCGCGCCCTGGCCGTGTGCAACATGGCACGCTCAGAGGCCGTCAGCCGGTCCTGACGAACCAGCCCCTTTTCCGCAGCGGTAAGACCTTCGTCCGGGTCGCCGAGCCAGATGGCCTGACGAGCCAGGAAGGAGTACCCCTTGGCGCGAAGGTGCCAATGGTGCCCTTCTTCAGCGCACTCCACGGCGACCTTGAAGGCCAGGCGGGCATCGTCGTGTCGGTAGACGTCGAACTGACTGGCGCCGGAGATGATGCCGAGCTGGGCCACAGCCCCGAGGAAGTCCGAGCGAAGTGAAGGAGGGCAATCGGCCGCCAAAAGGCCGACGGCCCACCGCATGGAATCTGTTGCGAGCTGACTGATCAGCCCTCCGCCGCCGTGGGCGTTATCCCAGGCGTGAAGACCAGCAGCAATGTCTTGAAGCTGACGGATTTCGGCGGACCCGACCTTGGCGGGGGCCGGCGACACGGTAGGTGGCTTGAGCAGAGCGGAGAGATCTAGCGGGGCGAGAGCCACAAGGCTCCCGGCCGCGAGGACTTGTCGACGGTGCATATCGTCAGGGCTCCTGGTCCATGAGCTTGCGGCGCCTCCCTCCAGGATGCTTCCCGCTGGCTGCGGAACGGTTCCCTCCCCCGGCAGCGGATCGCGCTTATCCGCATCACGGCCACGTTTATCCGCATCGCCGAAAACCATCGCCCAGGCCCGGGTGAACAGACCTCCCGTCTGGAGGGCAGCGTCGAGACGAGGCGGCAGATCCTCCGGGCACCTGTAGTTGCCCTTCTCGATCTTCAGGAGGACATCAACGCTGACCTGCACCTCAGCGGCGAACGGCCCGGCTGTGGGAAACCCAGCAGCCTTGCGTCTCAGGCGCAGCTCGTGCCCGAACCAAGCCTCAGGCGAGCGAGTCGGGTCCAGGACCTTTTCGGGCTGTGGCATTGCCGCTCCTGACCTCCTGATGCGGATTTCGCGAGACATCCGCATCACCAACTACACGAGTCTCACCTGCTGCTGACTCAATAGTTGCTGACCGGTGCAGCCCCAGTACACACCGCAACCGGAGCTCCGAGGAGGGGTTCCGGACAACGAACTGGACTTGGACATGGTGGACCTTCTCAGCACATCTCCCTCGCGAACGCTCAGCGTTGTCTCGGCCGCACCAGCGCGTCTGGCGCAGGAAGTGGTGCTGACGGAGAAGACCATCCACCACGCCAAGAACGTCGTCATCGAGACCATCCGCATGTGGGGTTACAGCCAGATGGCCGTGGACGTGGGATTGGTCGTCACGGAGCTGCTGACCAACTCGTTGCGCCACGCCGCGGTGCCGTCGGGAGTCGCGCCTCGCGCTCACTGCGTCATCCAGATACTCCTGCCGACGCTTCAGGCAGGCGGTCGACTGATCGCTCTGGTCCACGACTGCGACCCCACAGTGCCACTCGAACGGCCGGCTGAAGACGACGCTGTCAGCGGGAGGGGCCTGACGCTCGTCCGAGGTCTGGTGCACAGCCTCGTATTCGCCCCGACGGCGAGCGGGAAGGACGCCGTTGCCGTTTTCCGCTTGGACGAGATCCGCAAGGAGACGGCATGAAAGCGCCGCCCGCTGCGCCACGGGTAGGAGCGACGGACACACCCGCGAGCACCGTCCTCGCCGGCGCCACGCCGCTCCCGGAGTCCGCGAAAGCCCCCGCACGCCTGACCAGGCGGATCTCGCGGTGGGCATCCAGCAAGAACACGTGGCGGTTGCTCGTGTTCGGGGTGGCGCTGATCACGGTGATCAGCGCCGCGTCCAGGACACCGACGTGATCGCCCCGCAGCTCCGGGCGCTCGCCCTACCGCTCGACCGAGGAGCCTCCATGAACCTGCCGGCACTCCGCGGCACGACCGATGCCAACCTGCTGTCCCCGGATCTACGAGCGGCCGCAGGGGAACAAGCGGGCCTGCCCGGTCTACCCGCGCGCCTCCTCGCACTGGCCGCCGAGGACCAGCGCCTCACTCGTGAAGCAGCCGCTCTGCCGGACGGACCCGCTCCTTCGCGGGCGGTGGTCGAGTCCCGGGCCGATCACGGACGGTGGCTCCGCGAGGTCGTGCAGGCGTCCGGCTGGCCGACCCTGGAGCAGGTGGGTGAGGAGGCGTCGACGGCGGCGGTGATGCTCCTCCTCGCCGCGCGGAGCCCACATCTGCTTGGCCTGTGCCAGCCGCTGATCGCCGAGGCCGTCGCGGAAGAGCGTACGCCCGCGATTCACCTGGCCTTCGTGGACGACATGTTCGCGGTGCTCCGAGGCCGGCGGCAGACCTACGGCACGCAGGTGGACCCGGCTCGACTGCGCCCTTACCCGATCCGCGACGAGCAGTCCGTCGACTCGCGCCGCGCCGCCGTCGGGCTCCCGCCCCTGGCCACCTCGCTCGTAGAAGCCGTAGCCGCCATGGAGCGCGCGCGATGACCCGCCGATCCATCCGTCACCCCGACCTCTCAGAGAGCCAGTACATGAACAGCCTCCCTATTGAGCAGCACGCCCTGATAGGCGACGGGCGATCCTGCGCCCTCGTCGGCGCCGACGGCACGATCCCGTGGCTGTGCCTGCCACGGTTCGACTCCGGAGCCGTCTTCGCGTCGCTGCTCGGCACCCCGGCACACGGCGCCTGGTCCCTCGCCCCGGCCGTGGCCGACGGCGGGCGCCCCGCGAGCGCCGAGCGGGAGTGGTGGGGGGACTCGCTCGTCCTGGAGACGGAGTGGAGGACCCCGGCCGGGACGGTGCGGGTGAGCGACTTCATGCCGCCGACCGCGCCCACCCCCCGGGTGGTCAGGATCGTGGAGGGTCTGACCGGCGCGGTGCCGATGCTGTCGTGGATGTGCCCGCGACCGGATTACGGTCGGAGCGTGCCGTGGATCGACTCGCGGAGCGGGCGGATGGTCGTCCGGGCCGACGGCGACTCCTACTGGCTCGACACCTCCGTGCCCCAGGCGGAGAAGGACGGCACCCTCGTCAGCACCTTCACGGTGTGCGCGGGAGAGACCGTGGCGTTCGTACTCAGCTACTGGCCGGCCGACGCGGCCACCGAGCCGGAGGTGACCGAGCCGGGCACCGCGCTCGACGTCACCCTCGCCGACTGGCAGGCGTGGGCGCAGCGATGCACGTACAGCGGTCCGTACCGTGAGGCCGTCGTCCGTTCCCTCATCACGCTGAGGGCGCTGATCTTCGCGCCGAGCGGGGCGATCGTCGCGGCGCCCACCACGTCGCTGCCCGAGGAGATCGGGGGGAGCCGGAACTGGGACTACCGCTACGCCTGGCTCCGCGACTCCGCCCTAGGCGTCGCCGTGCTCCTCGGCGCGGGCTACCGGGAAGAGGCGGTCGCGTGGCGTGGGTGGCTGCTGCGAACCGTGGGCCGGGACATGCAGAACCTGCAGATCATGTACGGCATCACCGGGGAGCGGGAGTTGCCCGAGCGAGAGCTGGACTGGCTGCCGGGGTACGCGGGTTCGGCGCCGGTCCGGCTCGGCAATGGCGCCGCGCGCCAGCTCCAGCTCGACGTGTACGGCGAGGTCATCGACACCCTGGTCCGCATGCACCGCGCCGGCATTCCGTACTGCGCGGAGACGGCCGGTCTGCATCAGGAGTTGATCACGCAGTTGCTTGCACAGTGGCGAGAGCCGGACGAGGGGATCTGGGAGATCCGCGGGCCGCGCCAGCACTTTGTGCACTCCAAGGTCATGGCCTGGGTCGCGGTGGACCGCACGATCCAGGTGGCCGAGCTCCTCGACGTGGACCTGGACGAGCTGCTGCAGGTGCGCGAGGAGATCCACCGCGAGGTCTGCGAGAAGGGCTTCGACCCGGTCCGTCAGACGTTTACGCAGTACTACGGATCCGACGAACTGGACGCCGCGCTGCTACTGATCGCCGACAGCGGCTTCCTCCCGGCCTACGACTCGCGCGTCATCGGCACGATCGAGGCGGTGCAGCGCGAGCTGACCACGGCGGACGGCCTGGTCCACCGGTACCCGACCACCGGCTCGGATGCCGGGGTGGACGGCCTCACCGGTGGCGAAGGAACCTTTTTGCTCTGCTCGTTCTGGCTGGTGAACGCTCTCGCCTTGATAGGTCGCGTAAACGAGGCTCAGACGCTGTTCGAGCAGCTCCTCACCCTGCGCAGCGACCTTGGCCTCATGGCGGAGGAGTACGACCCTGTCGCGCACCGCCACCTGGGTAACTTCCCGCAGGCGTTCAGCCACACCGGCCTGGTCCAGAGCGCGCTGCTCCTGCGGTGCTCAATGCCAGATGACTTCCCCAACATCGTGATCCAGCGCGCGGTTGAGGTGACGACGACCAGCACGGCACCCCCGCAGCAAGAGCCCGCCGTCTGATCCCCCCCAACCCCCACGTCGTCCGAACCCCAGTTGAGGATTTCTATGTCCGACCGTGTGTCATCCACCCGCCAGGCGAAGCGGCACCGCGCGGCGCCGAAGAGCCTGCGGGCTGCCCGGTCCGGGCCGCGCTGGCGAGTACGGCTGATCGCTGTGTTGCCGGTGGCCGTGACCTTCTTGCTGCTCGTGGCCGCGTACGTCGCCGGGGCGATGCCAGGACCGACGGGGTCGGATTGGCCGGTATGGGCTGCGGTCATGGCCAGCAGCATCTTGTCCGCCTGCTTCGCCTGGCGGGTAGGGGCTCGCCAGGGCGCGGCCCGGGGCCGTGCCGTTCTGCCCGAGGCGTTGCGGGACGTCCAGGCCGCCGTCGCCCAGGTGCGGCAGGGACAGGCGCCGCAGAGTCGCCGGCCCCCGGCGGTGCCCGCGCCCGGTGAAGAGTTCGCCCAGGATCTCGCCGGGTTCGTCGCGGAGGTGTTGCGCTGTGTGACGGACAGCTCGGCTGCTCAGGAGCAGAAGGCGTTGCTGACCATCAGCCGCCGGATGCAGAGTCAGGTCAGCCAGGTGCTGGCCGGTTTCGACCGGCTCGAAGAAGCGATCGAGGACCCCGACGTCCTTCCTATGGTCTTCCGCCTGGATCACGGAGTGACGCGCGTCCGCCGCCTGGCCGACAGCTTCGCGCTGATCGGCGGCGCGGTACCGCGACGCTCCGCCCAGCCGGTTCTGCTGGACGCGGTGATCCAGCACGCCATCTCGGAGGTGGAGTCCTACCGGCGGGTGCAGCAGGTGACGAGCGTCGAGGAACTCGTGGTCGGCGAGGCGACTGGACGCCTGGTCCACCTCTTGGCCGAGCTGATCGAGAACGCGACCAAATTCTCGTCCCCCGACACCCCGGTGGATGTGCGCGCGGAGTACGTGCCGGACGGGGTAGTCATCGAGATCGACGACCGCGGAAAGCCCATGGCGCCCGACCTCATGCAGCGCCTCAACGCTCTCTTGGCCGATCCTCAGCTCGGGGACGAGTTCGTTCGTGACGGCCGCCTCGGGCTGCGCGTCGTGGCCAAGCATGCCGCCGCGCTCGGCGTTGCCATCCGGCTCCAGCGCAACATCTACGGCGCCAACACCGCCTTGGTCCTCGTCCCGAAGCGTCTCCTGCTCTCCGAGACCCCGCCGGTGCAGAAGCAACCGGCCGCGTCCTCCGCCACCGACCCGGCGCCCGACCTCAGCTCGGCCACCCTGCAGATGACCGCCGTCGCCCGGCCGCACGCGGCGGTGGGGCCGGCCCCCGTACCGGCGAGAGGCACCACGCCGTCACAGCGGCTGCCCCGGCGCTCCTTGGATCGCGCGTCGTTCACGCCGGGCCGCGCCCCTGACCTCGCTGGTCCTTCGGACGGCCGCACAAGTAACGCGCCTGCTCTGCCTGCTCGTGACCTCACTCGGTCCTACCTGACCCGGGACCTACAGGACCAGCCGCCGGCCCCGGCGCCCCAACGCGTGGCGGCCGATCCCACGGTGTTCGCGCGGTTCAACGCCGGTCGGCAGAAGGCGTCCGGCCGCACCGCGCAAGACCACTGATCTCCCCCCAACCCCCTCCTGGAGACCGACGATGAATTCCACCACCCCCTCTCAGGTCGACTGGCTGCTCAACGACTTCGTCGCCCACACCGCCGGCGCCGTCTCCGCGCTCCTGACCTCGACCGACGGCCTGACGATCGCCCACCACAACCTCGCGGACGACAACGACGCCACCGCGGGCAGGCTGAGTGCCATCACCAGCGGGGTGCACTCCCTCGCCAAGGGCGCCGCCGGGCTCTTCGACGGCACCGGCGTCAACCAGATCCTGATGGACGTCGAAGGCGGCCAGCTCTACATCATGGCCGCCGGCCCGGGAGCGCTGCTCACCGTGCTCGCCAAGAGCGACGCCGACCCCGGCATCGTCGGCTTCGAGGCGGGCCTGCTGATCGCCCGCTTCCCCGAGGACCTGACCGTCGCCACGCGCGGCACGGCCGCTGGCACGGGCTGGCCGGGGCAGTGACATGACCGCCAACGGCACCGCGTGGGGCAACGAAGCTCTGGGTGCGGTACGCCCCTTCGTCCTGGTGCGTGGGCGGGTCACCGCGACTCACTCCCTGGCCCGGCATGCCCTGCTCCAGGCCAGCGCGAACCCGCCCAGGGTGCTGCTGCAGCCGCCCCACGCCCGGGTCCTGGGCGCGTGCGGCACGGACGGTCCGCGGGCCGTGACCGAGGTTGCCGGCCGTGCCGGGCTGCCGCTGCAGGTCGTCCGGATCCTGCTGTCCGATTTGCTCGACGACGGCTACGTGGTCCACGCCATGCCCGTCGACATCCTCAACGCCGAGACCGACGTGCACATCCTGGAGAGAGTCCTTGCCGCCCTACACAACATCTGACATCGCTGTGCTGCCGCTCAAGGTCGTCATCAGCGGCGGCTTCGGGGTCGGCAAGAGTACCTTCGTCGGCGCCGTCAGCGAGATCACCCCTGTGCGCACGGAGGAAGCCCTCACCGAGGCGAGCGTCGGCACCGACCATCTGCGGGGTGTCGAGCACAAGAGCGCCACCACGGTCGCGCTCGACTACGGCAGGATCACGCTTCCGCTGCCCCCGATCCAGGTCCAGTTGCAGATGTTCGGCACTCCCGGCCAGGAGCGCTTCTGGTTCATGTGGGACGACCTCGCCCGCGGCTCCATCGGCGCGATCGTGCTGGCGGACACTCGGCGCCTGGGGGACTGCTTCGCCGCCGTGGAGTACTACGAGCAGCGCGGCGGACCGTTCATCGTCGCCGTCAACGAGTTCGACGACGGCCACCGGTACACGTCTCGGCAGATCCGCGACGCCATCAAGTTGAGCGAAAACGTCCCGCTCGTCTCATGCGATGCGCGCCGTCGAGCCTCCGCAATACAGGTCCTGATCACCCTCGTCCGGCACGCCCGCGAACGGGCCCTTACGACCACCTCATCCGCCCCGACTCGTGAATCCCAGGAAGCCTGATGCCCACCTTTAACCCCGCCAGCGGTCTCCACGACGCACCCGCCGACCCCGACCTCGCGCGGCGCAAGGCGTTGCTGCCGCAGCTCGGACTCGGGGAAGAGCGGCCACACCCGGTGCTCGACGAACTCTCCCGCAAGCTCGCGGCGGCGGCATCGGAACTGGTCGGCCACCACCAGCTCGGCGCCATGGTCAACATCATCCAGGACGGCCAGTACTTCGCCGGGCTCTACCTTCCCGCCCCGAAAGGCGGCGCCAGCCAGGCCAGCCCGCCTCCCGCTCCCAGCCTGCGCCGGATGCCGCTCAGCGAGGGCTGGTGCGTGCACACCCTGCAACGGGCCAAACCCCTACCCCTGGACAACGTCCTCGACATGCCGCGCTGGTCCGGCAACACCGCCATCACCCGCCTCCGCGTGAAGTCCTACCTCGGCACTCCGCTCATCCACCGCGCCACGGGCATCAAGCTCGGCACCATGTGCACGATCAGCACCATCGAGACCAGGTGGGGCCGTGCCGGGGTCGAGCTGATCAAGGACTACGGGGAGCAGGGTCTCGACGCGATCGACCTCATCGCCGCCGACCACGAGCAGTCGCAGAGCCAGAGCCAAGGGCACCTGCCGCCCCCGCCGTGGGCCGTCGCGACACCGGCCACACGAACACACGGCCCCGCCGGGATCTAGACCTGACCAACCGGTTTTCGCCACCCCCCACCCGGAAGCCCGCGCGGCTGACCGGCCGCCACCCCCGTGCGCTCTTCACTCAGGGAGAGGGAATGCCCCCGACGGTTCCGCCCACCGCACCACCACCCGCGCTGAGCCCGTACCTGACCGAACGGCACATGGCGTTGTGGCAGGAGGCTGATGTGTTCGCTGATGAGCAGGTCGCTCCACGCGCGACGCGCATGGAGGCTGCTCCCGGTCGGGTGGAGCGCAAGCTCGCTGACCTCATGGCGACTCAAAGGTGGTTCGCTGTCACCGTCCCGCACCGGTACGGGGGCCTGGCGGCCGGACACGTCGCCAAGACGATCCTGATCCACCGCACCTCTCGCGTCTCGGCGGCGGCCGGGGCCATCCTCCAGGCCACGTTGATCCCGGTCGGCGCGATGCTTCGCTTCGCCACCCCGGAGCAGAAGGAGCAGTGGCTGCCTCGGGTCGCGGACGGTTCGGCGCTGCTCACGATTGCCAGCACCGAACCCGAGGCCGGCGGCCACATCGGCGGGATCCAGACCGTCGCCGAGCGCAACGGCCGAGGCTGGGTGATCACCGGTAGCAAGGCCCACGTCGGCAACAGCCACATCGCGGGCGCGCACCTCGTCCTGGCCCGCACGGGGAAACGCGGAGTGCCGACCAGCCGCGCCCTGACCGCCTTCCTGGTGGAGTCCGGCCGTAAGGGGCTGACCATCGGCCGCCACCAGGCGGGCCTCGGCTTGCACGGTTTCACCGCCGGCCGGATCGATCTCGACCGTGTCCGCGTCCCCGACGGCAACATCATCGGCATGGTCGGCAAGGGCGCGGCCGTCGGCCAGAGCAGCAGCATCCTGTATGGCCGGCCGAACCTGTCCGCAATCAGCCTCGGCATTCACGACGCTCTCGTCGAGACGACCGCCCGCTTCCTCAGCGACCGGCCGCGCTACGGCTGTCACCTCTCCGACCACCCCGTGGTCAGGGGACGTCTCGGCGAGATGGAGGGTCGTCTGCGCGCCGCCCGCGGGCTCGCGTACGCGGCCGTGCACCTGCTCGATCACGGCCACAACTGCGACCCGGAGCTGATGAACGCCAAGTATCAGGGCCACAAGATGGCGTTCGCTTCCGCGAGGGACGCCATGGAACTGCACGGCGCGAACGCGTTCGCCGACCCCGTCCTACGTCGTCTGTGGCGAGACATCCCCTACACCTACGCCCCGGCCGGGACGGGTGAGGTCCAGCGTGAGCGCCTCGGAGACGCCGCCCTGAACGAGGCACCCGTTAGCTGGTCCGAACTCCTCGACTCGCCGCATCCCTGGCCCGCGGCAGGCCCCGCCCCCGCATAGACCCCCGTGCGCGGCGGCCGTTCCTGACGTCACACCGCCGCGTACGGGCCAGCCCTGCCGCCGGACCCCGCCCCCGTCGGGGCCGGCGGCAGGCACCAGACCACCCCTCTGATCAACGAAGACTCCAGGTAGACCACCGATGACCACCATGAGGCCGCCCCGGCACTTCACTCCCGGGGAGCATCGCATAGCCCGCCTCGTCGCACGCGGCCTGAGCAATGCCGAGATCGCCGACGAAGCCCACATCGTCACGACCACCGCACAGGGCTACCGCAGAGTCCTGCGCAGAAAGCTGGGCTACCCGAGGTACTGCTCCGATGCAGTCCTGGTGCACGGCCTGATCAAGGAACAGCACGTCCCCGCCCCCACCATCAGTGAGCCCGCGCCGGAGCTGAGCGGGGAGGATCTTCGGCTGGTGCGCGCCGCGACGCAGTACAGCAGGCGGCACGACATCGCGCGTGCCGCCGGGATTTCCGTCCGGTGCTATCCCCGTCGGATCGCGTCGCTGTTGGAGCGGACCGGAGCGAACAGCCTCTCCCGGCTCGTCGCCCTGGCACACTGCTGGAACCTCCTGCCCAAGGAGGGCCGGTGAACCCGCAAAAGCTCCAAGCCGCGCGGCCTTACGCGGCGTTCGAGATGCGGCCGCTGCGCACCGGTGCCGAGAGGGCGGAGGCCGCGGCGCTGGTCACCGACCGGCTCGACTGGCTCGCCCGCCGGTACCAGCCGTGCCCGGGGGCCGTGAATATCCCGGCGCTCTTCCGCCGGAAGCCGGCTATCGGCCTGTTCGAGGACGGCCGACTGCTCTGCTGCCTGATTCTCCACCGGGACGCGACGGGCCTTCATCTCCGCCACGTCTACACGGTCCCAGGCAGTGCGAGCGCGGGCGTGGCTCGGCTGCTGACGCTGTGGGCCTCGGATTACGCAGCCCGACTCGGCGTGCCGCACGTGCGGGTGGAAGCGCTGCTCGCCGGGGGTACCGACACCCCTGTCGAGCTGGTCGCACATCTCATTTCCTACGTCGGCACCCTTGGCTGGACCAGCCTCGGCACTGGCCTGGGCGTAGAGGGGGAACGCGTCCTTCGCCTGTACGTGCCGGCGGAGCGGCGCTCGGCCCTTCCGCACGTCGTCCGCTGCACCCTCCCCATGGTCGAGCGGAGCGCCTCGTGACACACCGGCCGCTCCGCCCCCACCTTGCCAGGGAGTTACTCGCCCGCGCTGATCAGGCGGCCGACCGCTGGACCCGCCACATCTGCGACGGCCTCGACGGCATCCACCTCGGCCAGGGCCGCCACCACGACTACGCCTCGGCCCAGATTCTGTGCCGCGTGGTCGCCGAGTACGGCTGGCCCGGACATCGCATGGTTGGCCCGGACGCGGCGCGTGCCGCGTGGCAGCTCGCCGTACACGGCGATGACCACCCGGGTTTCCAGCGCATCGCCGCCCGCTTTCTGCGACGGGCCGTCGCAGCAGGGGACGCGCCGGTACAGCAGTGGGTGCATCTGCACGACCGTGCCCTGCTCAGCAACGGCGAGCGCCAGGAGTTCGGCACGCAGTACCTCCTCGGCCCGGACGGCCCGTGGGCATACCCGGTGCGCGACGCCGGACACCTCGACGCTCGCCGGGCCGCAGTCGGGCTGCCTCCTGCGGATGTGGCGCTGGCCAAGCTGCGTGAGCATCTGGTCTTCGCTCCGGAGGTCGTCACGGAGGCCATCGTTCTGTCCGCCCTGGCGGGTGCCGCGTGAGCGCGCCGGCGTCCCCACCGTCGCGAGCCGCGTGCCCCATCGAGATTGTGCTGGCCGTCTACCTGCGCGCCCTGCGCAAGGCGACGGGCATCACGCGCGCGGCCGCCGCCAGAACCGCCCTGACGTCGTCCTCCACAATCGGCAGATGGGAACGCGCGGCTGCCTCGATGACGCCCCAGGACCTGGAGGCGCTGCTCCAGTCCTACAAGGTGAGCGCCCCGAGCATCGCGTACCTGGTGGGTCTGTACCCGCCCAACCCCCACAGCCAGCCGCGCCTGTCGCGTGAGGGGCTGTGGGACCTGTGGGCCGACGTGGCCGGTGACGAGGCGGTGGCACGGTTCGCGGCCGTCACCCGGATCGCCGCCGAGAGCCTGCATTACTCGATGGAACGTATCCCGCCCACGTTCCGAACGCCCGGCTACCGGTCCGCGCTCGCCGCCACCGGCGACTGCCGGGACGAGCCGGCCGGGCAGATCCCGACGCCGGACTGGCTCACGGAGGTCTCCACGCCGACCGAGCAGCGACGCACGCTGCTGCTCAGGGACACCGTCCTGCGTCAGCCCGTCGGCAGCCCCACAGTCATGGCCGGACAACTGCACCACCTGCTCCGGCTCATGAACGGCGCCATCGCCGTCGGCCCCGTGACCATCCGTGTCCTGCCGTCCACCGACAAGTCATTCGGTTCACTCGACATCGACGTATCGGAGTTCATCGTGCACGGCCATCCGGTGATCGCCGGCTGCCGCCTCGTCCCTTGGTACGAGACCCGATCCTCAACCGCCGACACCGTGCACGAGAACTTCCACCGTGCCGTCGAGCGGGCCCACGGCCACGACGAGTCGTACCACCTGATCGAACAGGCCGCGACGTCGTGGGAGGCGGCCTCGTGATCGCCGCCAGCATGCTCGCCTCGATACTCGCGACCCCAGTCATCCCGCCGATGGCGCACTTCCAGCTCCGGCCCCCCGGACAGGCAGTCGACCCACAAGCCGTAGCCCGACGAGACGGCCACCGACCGTCGTTACCTGAGGATGACCGCAATGACCACCGTTGCCCCGACCAAGGCGCTGACCAAAACTGAGCGACGTGTCGCCGAGTCTCTCGCACAAGGTCGCACGGCCCTTGAGATTGCCGACGAGACCGGCCGCTCTGTCCAGACGATCAACGGCCACCTGCTCAGCCTCCGCCAGAAGTTCGGCTGCCCGGAGCGCTGCTCGCTGGCGGTCCTCACCCACCGCCTTCTCGCCGCGCGGGAGGTCGCCTGCCCGGCCGCGACCGCGCCGGCACCAGTTCTGTCCCCTCAGGAGTTGACGCTGCTGCGGATGTGCACCAAGCGAAGCCGACCCTACGACATCGCGCGCGGCGCCGAGATCGCTGCCGCCGACTACCACGCCACGCTCGCGGGACTGCTCGACCACTCCGGAGCGGCCACCACCACCCAGCTAGTCGTTCTGGCCCACGGGTGGGGCCTGCTGAACGCCGACCGAAGCACCACGGAACCGGCTGACGTGGCGATATGAGCATCGCGCACGCCACCGCGTACACGCGGCGCCCGTTGGCCCGCTCGCCGCCACTGGCCTCTGCCACCAGCCCGGACTCGGAACAGACCGACTCGCAACTCGCCCAGAGCGCTCCTGACCCGGAAAATCCCAGACCACGTCAAGGAAGGCCCACCAATGAAGCATCGCTCCCTTGTCCTGCTCGCCGCCGTCGCGATCGGCGCGCATCTGTGGCAGCGCGAACGCGACCAGCGTCAGTTCAACGAAGTGGCCGTGGCCCGTAATCAGATCGACTCGCTCAATCAGATGATCGATCACCCCGAGCTGGCGGAGCTGTGGAGGCCGAAGGACGTGGATGCCGCGGAGTACGCGCAGCTCCTGGCCGCCAACCAGCAGCTCTGCATGCTCTCGCTCAGGCACCGGCTCGGCCTCGCACGCGGGGGCCTGCTGCGCTTCTACGCCGAGACCGTCATGAGCCGGGAGGTCAACCGCCGGTACTGGAAGCGCTTCGGCGCCCTCCGCGAGCAGGAGGCGGCGACGGATCGTCGAGCCAGGCGCTTCAACGCGGCCATGCACGACGCGTACACGGCCCGCCCGGAGACAGATCCCATCGGCGTGTGACCACGGCGCACCTCGGGGGTCGGCACTGAATTGGCTTCGAGTGGGTCGCCTTGCAGCCAGGCGGAAAAGACAGTCCGGAGGTGCTCGATCGGCTCTTGATGATGAAGCCCCTGTCCGCGCCGCGCTGATTTCGCGTCGGACAGGGGCGTTGTCATCACATGACTTTCTGACCTACTGGGCGGCGATGATGGCGGCGGCGTCTTCGGTAGCCGCCGTCAGGGCCTGGTCAAGGTTCTCGGGACGTCGACCTCCGGCGCTCGCGAGGGCGCCGGTGCCGCCTCCGCCTCCGCCGACCGCCTTGGCAGCGCGCGTGATGATCTGGGTCGCTTGGACACCCCGGTTGAGTAGGTCGGGCGAGATGGCCGCGACGAGCAGGGCCTTGCCGGAGTGCTCCAGGGCCAGCACCGTGACGCCCGGCCCGCTGGGCATGCGGGTCAGGGTGTCGGAGGCGAGTTGGCGAAGTTCGTCGGGCGTGACACCGGTGACCCTCTGGACGAGGAGGTGCCCCTGGCCGGCGGGTCGGGCCGTGGCGGCGAGCTGGGCAGCCTGAGTGCGTAGTTCGGCCGCTCGCACCTGGGCCAGTTGAGCCTGGGTGTCGGCAAGGGCATCCAGTCGCTTGCGCAGGGCCTCGGGTGCGTCCTGGGGTCGGGTGCCGAGCAGGGAGGCGAGTTCGTTCAACAGTCGGCGTTCGGAGTCGAGGTGGGTCAGGGTGCCGTGCCCGGTGAGGGCCTCGACTCGGCGGAGGTTGGCGCCGATGGAGGACTCGGAGAGCAGGCGGAACGCTCCGACCTGGGAGCCGTGAGCGACGTGGGTGCCGCCGCAGAGTTCGCGGGAGAAGTCGCCGATGTCGACGATGCGGACGGTGTCGCCGTACTTCTCACCGAACAGGGCGATGGCACCTGCGGCTTCGGCTTCGGCGCGGTCGGCGTGCCAGGCGCGCACAGCAGGATCGTCTAGGACGTGGCCGTTGACGGCGCTTTCGATCTGGCGGAGCTGGTCGGGGGTGAGGGCGGTGAAGTGAGCGAAATCGAAGCGGAGCCGGTCGGGTTCGACCAGGGAGCCCTGCTGACGGGCGTGATCGCCGAGGGTGTTCATGACGACGGCGTGCAGGATGTGGGTTGCCGAGTGTGAGCGCATCAGCCCGGCGCGGCGCTCGGCGTCCACGACGGCCTCACCCGTGGCGCCGGTGCGCAGTTCGCCTTCGAGGACGCGGGCGGTGTGGACGCGGAAGCCCTCCAGCCCGTATCGGGTGTCGGTGACCTTCAGACGGGTGCCGTCGGTGAGGGTCAGGGTGCCGGTGTCGCCGATCTGCCCGCCAGCCTCAGCGTAGAACGGTGAGCGGTCGAGGATCAGCTCGACGTCGCTTCCCTCGCTTGCGGCGTTCACGGCGGTGCCCTGGGAGAGCAGCCCGGTGACGGTGGCTTCGGCGGTGAGGTGCTCGTAGCCGAGGAATTCGGTCCGGGGCAGGCGGGAGGCCAGCTCCCGGTAGGTGTCCATCTTCCGCAGGGCTTCGGTGGTCTTGGCCTTGCCGCCGGCCTTGGCACGCCTCCTCTGCTCGTCCAAGAGGGTGGAGAACCGCTCTTCGTCGACGGTGAGTCCGGCGTCGTGGGCGGCCTCGATGGTCAGTTCCAGGGGGAAGCCGTAGGTGTCGGCGAGCTCGAACGCGGTTTCCCCGGGCAAGGCGGCCGAGCCGCTGTGCTGGGTGCGGCTGATCGCGGCGTCGAGCAGTCGGGTGCCTTGAGCCAGGGTGCGGGTGAACCCCTCTTCCTCGGCGGTGACGACCTGTTCGATCAGCGCGGCTTGGGCCGTCAGCTCGGGCCAGACGTCTCCGAGGTTGCCGATGACGCTGGCGGTCGTGGTGGGCAGGACGGGGCCGTCGATGCAGAGGAGGCGAGCGTGGCGGATCGCGCGGCGCATCAGGCGGCGCAGGACGTAGCCGCGGCCGTCCTTGGCGGGCAGGACGCCGTCAGCGATGAGGAAGGCGATGGAGCGGGCGTGTTCGGTGACGACCTGGAAGGAGGTCTTCTCCTCGCCCTCGCTGGGGGCCTGGCGGCCGGCGAGGTCCTGGACGGTGTGGAAGGTGGGCAGCAGCAGGTCGGTGGTGCAGACGTTCTCGGCGTCCTGGAGGATCGCGGCGAGTCGGTCCAGGCCAAGGCCGGTGTCGACGCCCTTGCGGGCGAGTTCACCGAGGATGGGGAAGTTGCCCTTCTTGTCGCCCTCACCGCGCTGATACTGCATGAAGACGAGGTTCCAGATCTCGACGTAGCGTTCACCGTCGATGGCGGGACCGCCCTCCTTGCCGAAGGCGGGGCCGCGGTCGTAGTTGACCTCGGAGCACGGTCCGCAGGGTCCGGGGACACCCATGGACCAGTAGTTGTCCTCCATGCCGAGTCGCTGGATGCGGGAGGCGGGTACGCCGATGCGGCGCCAGATGTGCTCGGCCTCGTCGTCGTCTTCGTAGACGGTGATCCAGAGCTTGTCCTTCTCCAGCCCGTAGTCCTGGGTCAGCAGCTCCCAGGCGAAGGCGATGGCGTCTTCCTTGAAGTAGTCGCCGAAGGAGAAGTTGCCCATCATCTCGAAGAAGGTGGCGTGCCGGTTGGTGCGGCCGACGTTCTCGATGTCGGAGGTCCGCGCGCACTTCTGGATGCTGGTGGCGCGCGGGAACGGCGGGGTCGTCTCGCCCAGGAAGTAGGGCTTGAACTGGTTCATTCCGGCGTTGGCCAGCAGCAAGGTCGGGTCGTCGGGGACCAGTGGGCTGGAGGGGACCGGGCGGTGGTCGCGGGAGGTGAAGAAGTCGGTGAACGTGTCGCGGATCTGCGTCGAGCGCATGGCTGAATGGCCTCACGGAAGGGAGTGGCGGGGAGGGGGTGGCACACACGCCGAGCCGGGCCGAGAACGAGACGACTGAGAGGGTTCTCAGTTCTCCAGCTCGGCGCAGATAGCTCGCGCCCCCATGGGCCGCACCTTTGACTCCATATCCGTGGCACACGTCGGTGGTGCAGCAGACCACAGTGCTGCTGCACCAGCCTGCTGCACCACCGACTGTAGCGGGTGCGACCCCAAGATCGCTTAGCGTGCGCGTGCCGTCGCCGTGCGCGGCGCCGGATCGGGCGTGTGGTCAAGCAGGCGGGGACCTATCTGGGCCGGGTCGTTCAGGACGGCTGCAGCCCCGGCGGCGGCGAGGGCGGCGGGGCCGGCGTAGCCCCAGCCCGCGCCGAGCGGGGTGATGCCGGCTGCGAGCGCGGCGGCGATGTCCTCGACGGTGTCCCCGAGGAACACCGTCTCGGGCGGTCGGGCGCCGAGCTTGCCGAGGGCCAGCAGGAGTCCGTCCGGATTGGGCTTCGGGGCGGCGTCCTCACGGCAGACCGTGATGTCCAGCAGGGCGAGCGCGGCAGGTGGCAGGAGCCAGGGCAGCCGGGCGCGGGACTGCAAGGTGACCACGCCGGTCGTGATCCCGGCGTTCTTGATCGCCTTCAGCCCGTCCAGCACACCCGGGAACAGGCCGATGCCCGCCGTGTTCTCCGTGGCACCGGTGGCGGTGGCCAGAGCGGCGTCCCATCCTGTCTGACACAGCTCGTCCGGTGCGGCGACGCCGAGACGGGCCAGCACCTCGACTCGGGGCGTTGTCGTGGCATCCGCCGGAAGGTCCGTGACGGTGACGCGGCGGCCGAGGGCGGCCGTCGCGAGGCCCGCGAGAGTGGCCAGCACGGCGCGCCTGCTGTCCAGGAGGACGCCGTCCATGTCGAGCAGCACGGTCCCGGTCACGATGCCGCCCCCTGGCTGGCGGGCAGGTCGACCTCGGTGAGCAAGGGGTGCAGGGTGACGCCGTTCTCACGCAGCCGCAGCCTGCCACCCAAGGGCCGCTCAAGTACGCAGAGCGCCGTGGCGACGGGGGCGCCGACGGCCCGCAGTACCCGTGTCATGGCGGTGAGTTGCGTGCCAGAGCGAACGACGTCGTCGACCAGGACGACCCGTTGCCCGTCGACGGAGGCTCCCTCGACCTGCCGCATGGAGCCGTAGCTCTTGGGCCTCGGCCGCAGGAAAGCGGTCGGCAGTCCAGTGACGGCCGACAGCGCTACGGCCAGCGGGATGCCGCCTAGCGCGATCCCGGCCAGCACCTGCGTGTCCTCGGGGACAAGGGGTGCCATGGCGGCGGCGACGTCGCGCAGCAACTGCGGATCGGCGGCGAGCCGGTACTCATCGAAGTAGGAGTCCAGGACCTGCCCGTCGGCCAGCGCGAACTGGTCCGGCACGCAGGCTGCGGCGGCGACCCGGGCCGCCAGCGTGGTGGTGGTGCTCATGTGTCGCGCTCCTTCCCTCTAATCAGGTGGTGGAGCTGGGTGGTGAACTCCGGTGCGGAAGCGACGGGACGCAGGAACCCCAGCGGTCGGGTGGGGGTTTCGACCAGCCACTTCTCCTGCTTGAGGAAGTCGAGCAGCGCGAGCGCGGTGTGGCCGACGACCCAGACGGGGATCGGGCGGATGTTTCCCGCGTAGTACAAGGCGGCGGTCAGTTCGTGCAGGGTGCCGACTCCTCCGCCCATCGCCACCACGACATCGGCCGAGCCGAGGTAGTGGTTGAGGCGGGCGCCGATGTCGGGCAGATAGACCTCGGTGGTGACGTACGGGTTGAAGGCGCCCCACAAGGGGTGCTTGTCCGCCAGCGTCACCGCGGTGACCGTGCCGCCCTTGGTCGCGGCGCCGCGCGCCACGGCCTCCATCAGTCCGTTGTATCCGCCGTGCAGCAGCGCGAACCCGGCGCCGGCCAGCGCCTCCCCGATCTCCTGCGCGAGCTGCTCCTCGTCGGGGGAGGCGGGGACGACTCCGCCGAAGAACACCGCCGTCAGCTCCCGGGGCCCGCCCCGGCCGTCGGCCGGGGCGGGAAGGGGGCGGGGCTGGGGTGTCACGCCAGCTCCAGGTAGGTGCGGTAGGCGGTGATGGGGTCGGACAGGCCGCTCAGGGCGTCGGGGCACGCCCGCTCGGTGAGCGCGAGAACCCGGGCCAGGGCGGCGTCGACGTCCTCGGCGTCCGGGACGGCCGGGGCGCTGATCGCCGCGCCCAGGTCCGCCAGGCAGGACCGGCCGATCGGGGTAAGTGCCAGCTCCTCCTGCAACTGGTACCAGCCCCAGAAGAGCGAGGTCGGGGCGAGCGCGGCCTTGATGAGGTCCTTCGTCGCGGTGTGCAGCATGTGCCACTCGGCGTAGGCGATGAACCGCTGCCCGCGGCGGATGCGCTTGTGCAGCATCAGCGTCAGCACGAGGTGCTCGATGACCAGTTCGGTGCACGAGCGCGGCCGGGTCGCCAGGCCCGTGATGTAGCGGTGCGCCTCGTCGATCTGGGTGATGGTGATCTCGGCCGGCGGTCGGTCGAGAAGCACCTTCCATCCGACCGTCTGGCGCAGGACGGTGATCTGGGAGGCGGGGGCCAGGTACAGGTCCACCTGCTGGAGCTTGCCCTCGTGCTGGACGAGGAAGACGAAGCCGATCCCGCCCAAGTCGGCGACGATCTTGTCCCGCCACCCGGGCAGCAGGGCTCCGCCCGAGACCGTCATCAGGTCGTCCAGAGCGGCGATGAAGGCCGGCAGGTCTCGGTCGTGGATACCGACGACGAAGTCCACGTCCGAGAGCCGGTCGGCGGTGCCGGCGGCGAGCGAGCCGCGGACCAGCAGGTGGGTGACTGCCGGGGAGGCGGACAGCAGCGCGGCGATCCGGCTCAGGAGCGGCAGTTGCACGGGGCGGTTGGCGTCGGTGACGGCGTCCAGGCGCAGTTCGTCCGAAGCCGGGGACACGGCGGTGGGCATGAGCAGTCCTTCCGAGCTGGAGTGACGGGAGGCGAGGGAGCGCGTCACGCGAGCGCGAGGAGCTTGGACTTCGCGGACGTCCAACGCCTGTTCGCCTCGCTGTCACCGCGTGCGGTGTGCAGGGCGGCGATCAGGTCGTAGGCGGTGCCCTCGGGCAGGGCGTAGGAGTAGAACAGCCGCAGCAGCATCTGCTCGGCGGCCTCGACGTAGCCCAGGTCGGCCAGACTCCGGGCGGCGGCGATCTTGTCGGCGAGCTCCGCCTGCGAAGCCTCCGGGAGCCGCTCGGCGTGCGCGGGCTCCTGCGCCTGTCCGGTCAGGCGGGTGTACGCGTCGTCCGCGTACACGTCCGCGATCAGGTGGATGCGGTCCGGGCCGAGCAGGTTGCAGACTCCGTGCGCGTAGGTCGGCGTCAGGCGCCAGATCCACCCGCCGGTCATGTGGACCTTGGTGCCGCCGGTCACCAGGAACGCGGAGGAGTTGGTGTGCAGGGGGATGTGGAGCCGGTGGCGCTCGACGTGGTCGAGCTCGTTGTAGTCGCGGTGCTCCCACAGGAACGAGTTCGGCGCCAGCCTGGCGAGGCGGACCCACATGTAGTTCAGCCCCAGCCCGGCCAGCAGACCGGCGGTGGCCGGCATGTGCTGGAGCAGGGGGGTCGGCTGGGCCGTGCCGTCCGTGATCAGGACGTCGGCGGCGTCGCGGGAGGTGTTCATCAGCGACGTGGTCCACCAGCCGCCGGACTGGAACTCGCCGTACTCGGCCGTCCAGGGCGCGGGGGCGGTCAGGGCCTCGTGCCGCATACGCTCGATGAGCGAGGGGTCAAGCCGCTTCATCTGAACGATCTGCTTCGCCAGGGCGGTGGTCGGTACTTCCATGGTGGCCCTCTCGATCTCGTCACCCGGTTCGCCTGCTCCGGGTGAAATGGATGGGGGTCTGGAGGGCGCCGCAGGCGGCCGGATGCCCCGAACTCCCTTTAGTCAGGCTCATGTTCAAAGTCCTCGGCCGAACGCGGCGCCGTGACTAGAGTGGTCGGACCCGGTCAGCGCAGGTAGTGAGAGCCGACCGCCCCCTGTGGGCGGCTGGGCCGCCCATGGCGACAGAGAAGTGACTGGGATGGCCAGCACGTGTGACGCGCCCGGCGTCCACCCTGTCCCTGTGGGGGAGAAGCCCGATGAAGACCGCGGAAGAACAGCACCTCAGACCCGTCCACGGCATCTCCTGCGGTAAGGCCCTACGCGAGCGAACCCTCGGTCGGTCCGGTTCACCCGACCCGGTCCCGCCGACCCTCGTCGCGGCCATCGCCGTCGAGATCGAAGCGCACTGCGGACACCGCCGCATCAAGTGCTATCGCCTGGCCATGGGATGGACCGTTGCGCAGGCTGTATCCGCTGCTCGCCGGCTCGCCGAGGACGAGCAACTTCCCCGGGTGGGAATGGTGTCCGAGCGGTCCTGGAAGGACTGGGAGGCCGGCGGGCTGCCCATTCCCGACTATCAGGACCTGCTGTGCCGCCTGTTCGCCACCAACCCCGTCACTCTGGGACTCGCCCGCGACTACTCACCTACGCAGGTGGACAGTGCGAGCGATTCGCTTCGAGACCGTGAGCCGGATGGGGGAACACTCTCTGGAGAAGACGACGCTCCCGCGAAGGCGGGCGCGGAGACCATCTCGGAGGTGAGCTCAACGAACCGTCGAAGCGCGGTACAACTCGCCGGACTGGCCTTGGCTTCTCCGGCCGCCGCAGTACAAGTCCTCACAGAAGCCGCTGCAGAGGTACTCGAATTCACCCGGCAGGCCGAAGCGACATCGCTCGGATCAGGGACTCTCGACCATCTTGACCTCGCGGTTACCGAGTTCAATCGGGCCTACTCGCTCAAGCCGCCGCAGGCCGTCTTCGACGCCGTGATGGACTACCGACGCAAGGTCAACGTCCTGCTGAAGGGGAGCCACACCCACAAGCAGGAGCGCGAGCTACTCGCCTTCGCCGGATGGCTGTCCGAACTCTTGGCGTGGCTCGCCCACGATCTTGGGGACGCGCGCACCGGGCTCGCGTTCGCCACCGACGCCTTCGTCCACGGACAGCAGTCCGGCCACGGCGAGTTATGCGCGTGGGCGATGGACGCTGCCGCATCCATCAACCTCTACGAGCAGCGGCCCGGGAAGGCGCGCGATGCAGCGTTGAAGGGACTGATGGAGGCGCCGACCACCCATCCGCTGACCGTGCGGCTACACGCCCAGGCCGCCCGCGCTGCAGCGAGTGACGGCGACGCGGACGGCTTCACCGTCGCGTTCCAAGCTGCCGAGGACGCGCATCGGCTCCTGCCGGTGCGCGTACCGCGGCGCTTCGGTATGGACGTGTTACCGCTGGCCGACTATGCCCTCACCTCGTACCCGGCGACCGCACTCGTCTGGCTCGGCCAGGGCGAGGAGGCGCGGCGGTACGCGGAGCAGGCTCTGGCCACCTACGAGGCGGCCCCGGCACCGTCACGATCGCCGAGCCGTGAAGCCATCGCCCGCATAGACCTTGCCCTCGCTCACGCGCTCCTCGGTGATCCGGAGGACGCCATCGCACTCGGCCATCAGGCTCTCGACTCCGCCCGCGTCGTTGACTCGGTCCGTCACCGCGCGGGCGACCTCACGTCCTACCTCGCCCGCCGGTATCCCCGACAGTCAGCCATCGAGGGCCTACGCGAGCGGTTGACGGCCACCACCCTGCCTGCTCCCGAACCAGCGTGAAAGGACCATGATGACCGACTCCCCCGCACAGCACGCGCTCAACCTGCGCAAGCCCTACTTCGACCTCATCTTGTCCGGCAGCAAGACCATCGAGATTCGCGTCGGCTACCCCAAGATCCGCAAGATGGCAGCCGGAGACAACCTGACCTTCAACTCCGGCGGTGACTCCCTTCTCACCCGCATCACGGGCGTCAAGGAATACACGTCCTTCGAGGAGATGCTGGACTCCGAGGACAACGCCGCGATCGGAGAACTGGGCATGACGCACGGGGAGCTGCTGGCTGCGTGCCGAGACATCTACCCGGCTGAGAAGGAGGCCCTCGGCGTCTTCGCCATCCACCTCACGACACAGCCACGCGGATAGGCCACGCCCGGTCCTTTCACGCGACCTTGTCCTACGCAGTCAGGTCCACGCCGAGCAGCTCGGACAACCTGGCTACCGTCTGCTCGGGGTCCTGGTTATGGACCCCTGCGAGGCCGAGCTGCTCCGCTGCCTGAACGTACGCTGCCGTGTCATCGACGAAGATGCACTCCTCGGCCGGCAGATCCATGAGCTTGAGAGTGATCTCGAAGAGACTCGGGTCAGGCTTGCGCGCCAGATGCTGCTCGGAGATCACCACAACGTCGTACAGCCGCTCAAGCTCGTAGCCGTCGTAGAGGTCCCACGGGGCGAGCCCCACCGAGTTGGACAGGATGCCCACCTTGATCCCGGCTCGCCTCGCTGCGGCAGCCGCGTCGATCATCAGCGGCTCCGGGCGAAGGTCACCGAAGATGCGGCCCATCAGGCCGTCGGCGGGCACACCCAGCATCTTGCCGGCGAACTCGTTCCACTCAGTCTGGGAGACCGTTCCACGCTCGAGGTCGCTCGTGATCCGAACACCTTCATCATCCTTGTACAGGGCCCTGAGGCAGGCTCCCTGCGGAAGTCCCTCGCGCTGCTCGAAGGCCAATACCGACGGCAGCAGCGGGGTGGTGAGCACGCCTCCGAAGTCGAGGATGAGCCCGGTGCGGCGGTTGGACATGGGGGAACTCCATTGCTGAGATTTTGGACGCCCATCCAGACCGGACAGCGTCTCGCCCCCGGCTAAGTGGCAACGAAATCTCTGTGCGTCGCAGGCCGGGGTGCACTTGCGGGGCGGAGCAGGATCTATTCAGTCCGCATGGGTCACGGTACCAGCCGATTTCGCGCGGCAGATGGTGCCGAATCTCACGTGCCACCCACAAGTCAAGATCGTCGGTTCGCTTGGTTCGACACGTCGCGCCAATGAGTACGAAACTGAAGAATCAGTCGATGAGCTCCCTAACCTGTTACTCCTGCTCGGATTCCATTCCTGCGGAGCACAGTAGAAGCTCCCGAGCTTGATCCAGTGCGATACATGAGTAAGCCGTACTGACTCGCGCGTGCCATGCCGCTTCACTATCGGTGTCAACGAACGGCTTCTCCCTCAGGAGAGCGGCGGCGAACGGGCTGGCTGGCGCGTTATCAGCAACCCTGAGTGCGGCCTTTATCCAGTACGCTTCGGCCGCCGCATCGGGATCCGAGTGCGAGGCGGTGAAATCCTCAGCAGCGAACATCAAGTCTCGCGGAGCGTAATACCGCAGCTTCTCGCACGCGTCAGCAATGTCCTGGGTCCACCGATCAAGCCGAACATCGATGGGGACGCGCGTAATTATTACCTCTGCGAGCCGGCCTTCGGGTGGATACAGGCTCGTTCCGGGAAAAGCCTCCACCAGGTCGAACCAGAGTGGGTAAGTCCTGTACAGGGTGCGCCACGTCTTCCACCGGGCCACGGCCGCGCGAGTCGTGGGAATGCTCGCGCCTACGGCAACGATCAAAAAAAGCAGGTCCATCCAAATCGCCGTGGCATCTACGAGAAGCTGGACCGTGGAGAGACTCAGAGGGAACGCGACCGCAATCCAAAGGATTGCGATGCGGGCCAACGTATGGACCAACCCCATCCACATTGAGATCGCCATCAAACCCAGCCCAACGCGCATGCTTGTACTCTCGGCCTGACGCGCCGCTCTCGTCCACTGATATCCGCAAACCGCGGTAGTGATGAGCGGGAAGAAATAGAAGACGGTCATGTAGACCGCCACTCCCCATTGCCCAGCATGATCAATGAGAAAATGCTGACTTGGCTTGTCGCGTTTCACCACGGTGAAAAACAGGATTGTGAGTAGGCCGACACCTATGGCCCCGGCCTTGTAGGAAGCACGAGCGATCCATCGAGAGACCGCGACGTGCCGGGGCACGATCGCCTCCGAGCTCTTCCCGTAACTGGTGGCGACGTAGGTGAGGGAGGCGATGATCGCTGCAGTACTGGCAAAATGCCTGAGCAGAGCACTCAGGTCTACTATGGGGATACGATCCAGCGCATCCATCACCACTGGCGTATAGAGCCATAGGGCTACGGCGAATCCCGCATAACCACCCCAGAGTGCCCGTCGGTGAGCGTCGGCGTATCGAACTGCGGGGAATCGCCATACAGCGATGGCGGTCATGACTACCGCAGTCAGGTAAGTAAAGTAGTCGAACACGTGACCAGTGTTATCTAAGCGGGCCGCAGGTTTATACCACCGGAAGTCCGATTGACTGCAGCTTCTATTGCCTGTTGATGGACTGCGCGAATCACGCCTAGAATCGACGCCGCGGTGGCGCAACAGGGTGGGCGAGTGAAGACTCCAGGAGGCTGACCATGTCATCTCCCGTGATCGACTGACGGCGCGCAAGCCGCTTTATCAAGGAGGCCGAGAGCTCGGCTTGCTTCTCCTCGGGACTATCAAAATCTACGCGCCCCTGGACAAGGGTCGACGGGAAACGTCGAAGGACTTCCTGACGAACGCGCACAGGTACATATCGCTCGATTTCGGCAGCCGTTAGGGTAGTTCCGTGGTCCAGCCATTCATGCGCGAGTTCATGAAGGATTATGTGCTCGGTTTGGTTGCGGCTCGAACGCCGGCGGTACAGAATTATCGTGAACTCTGGGGCTTTCACTCGAAGACCGCACGCCATACCCAGGCCCCCGTCGGGGTCTTCCAAAGGCACTAGCCGAATCTGGCGACCCGACGCGCCCTCCATGTTCCGCACCAACGCTTCGACGCTGAAAGGAGCGGGAATAGGGAGGTCGGCGAGCAACTTCTCGCATTCCTTCACAAGAACACGCCGTGAAGGGTCCCTACGCCAACGCAAAGCTGCTCCCTTGAAATGCTGCTGAGGTGCTCACTGCCAGCCTCTTCTCGAATCACGTGCGTGAGGTACTGGTAGCCAGGAGCTTGAGGCGCCCGGTGTTAGGCCGGAAGAGCCTGCCCGCTAAGCGTACAAGGGGGAAAAGGGTGATCCATACGAGCCCGGCTGTTGCGAACGTCACCCGAGCGCAGCATGCCGCTATGCGCGTTCCAAGATCGAGATGAAGCGGCAACACCGAAATTGATCTTTGATGCTTCCGGGGCACGGCTTCACTCTCGGCGAGGTGTGAAATCGGAGGATGCAACTAAGCGTCTTTATCGCGGTGTTGCTTTCCGAGCCCCGCCTCTGCTGTGGCGCTGCACGGCGCGAGCGCCGCCTGCTCTTCAGCGGGCGAGTTGGTCCAGGACGGCAACGGGAGCACCACCCAAACCGGCTGTCCGGTCAGGGAAGAACCGAACAGGTTGTCCCCTGGCCAGCCGTGCACCCTCGGAGCCAGCCCCTGCGGCGTCGCCCTGCCGCGTCAGCGCGCGAAACTCCCGGGCACCTCCAGGGTGGGCTGCGGGACGCCGGCACCCCTAAGCGGCGAGGCCGTGTCGGTCGCCTCCACCTTCCCCGTTGCTACCCCGGAGCTGCGGACGATCCAGGCACAGCAGCCTCAGCAGGTCGGCCGTCACCACCCTGTAGGCGTTACCGAGACGCAGCACCTTGACGGGGTACTCCCCTTGTTTGGCGAGTGTGTATCCCGTGGATCGCCCGATCATCAGCGCTCGATTCGAGGTGTCGAGATCGATCACGGCCGGAAGAGCGAGCAGTTCGTCGCTCGTCAGTCCTCGTGGCTCACGAGACGAGCCAGGTGTCATCATGACGCTCTCCTTGCGCTACTTCATGCCGTGGTGACGTGACAGGTGTATCACGGAGTTGCGGCAGCGCCCCTTTGCTTCTTAGGGTGTCACCATGACACTTGATCAATGGTCGGCAGCGTTCACCAATCGGATCGCCCAAGGTCTACGGAGCTCACGAAAGGCCGCCGGCCTCACCATGGCCGAAGTCGCACAGGGCTGCGCCGTCCGCGGCCTGTCGGAACTCACCGAGCACTCCATCAAGAACCTGGAGTCCGGTCGCAAGACGAGCATCAGCGTGGCGGACGTCGTCGTACTGGCTGACGTCCTGGGCGTCCCGCCTGTCGCTCTCCTCTTTCCACTCGGTGCCTCCGCGATGGTTGAGGTTCTGCCAGACCGCGAAGTGTCCACGTGGGACGCGGTCGCCTGGTTCACCGGCGAGTCGCTCCTGGCGGAGCCCGCTGCCGAGGGATCCCCACGGCAGGTCCTCGACGTCTTCCGCCAGCACGCCGACCTGGTGGCCGCCGCGACATCCTCTTACGACCTGGCCAAGGAGAGGCGACGGGTGGCCAGCACCACCCTGGACCGATCCCGCAGAACCACGCTCCTTCAGCGCGCCGAGGGCTACGAGGAGCACGCCTTCGAAGATGCCCAGGAGCTGGGCGCATATCGCGAGCGGATGCGCCAACGCGGCCTTGTCCCTCCATGCCTTCCCGACGAACTCGCCTTCGTCGACCAGCCAGACACGGACCCCGAGACAGAGGGTAGTGAGTGAAAAGCGGCACCATCACACGACGGTGCCGATGCACTGACTCCGAGACCGGCAAGGATCTCGGGGCGTCGTGCCCGAAGCTCCAGTCACGGCGGCATGGGACCTACGGCGTCTTCCAGGAGTTGGATCCCGCTCAGGACGGGCGTCGGCGTCGCTTCCGCCGTGGCGGTTTTGAGACCTCCACCAAAGCCCAGGAGGAGCTCAGCAAGGTCCGTGCCCTCATGGCCATTCCCGACGAGGACGATGCCTGGGG
The DNA here is from genome assembly GCF_055562575.1 of Streptomyces sp. NPDC018263. Lineage (NCBI taxonomy): Bacteria > Bacillati > Actinomycetota > Actinomycetes > Kitasatosporales > Streptomycetaceae > Streptomyces > Streptomyces sp. NPDC018263. The sequence continues at coordinate 105,051 of NZ_JBVHFA010000005.1, read as the reverse complement.
AAAGGCGCAGATCAGCGACCTGCTGGAGGGTTGCGTCAAGGAGAAGGCGCCACTGCCGGACTACGACGAGACCCGTCGCCGGTTCCAGACCGGGCAGGCACTGAACACGAAGACCACCGTGGGCGAGTGGCTGGATAGCTGGCTGGCCGGGCGCAAGCGTCTGCGCCGGGGCGGCGTGGCGCGATACGAGTGCGACATCCGCATCCACCTCAAGCCTCACCTCGGGCACCTCCGCCTCGACAAGCTCCGGGTCCACCACATCGCAAAGATGTTCGACGCCATAAACGAGGCGAACATCGAGATACAGGAGCAGAACGCCCAGCGACGGGCGGTTCAGGCTGAGCTGAAAGCGACCCCGAACAAGGGCGCCGAGCATCGAGCGCGACGGAAGTGGTTCCGCGCCCAGCTTGATGCGATGCCGCCGTTCCGACGGATCACTGGACTGAACACCCAGCCCCATATCCGGGACACGCTCAGGGCCGCGCTGAACGTCGCCATCGCTCAGCAGGTGATGGCGCCGTTCAACCCGGCCGCCCACATAGAACTGCTGCCGGGAACGAAGCCGAAGGCGCTGATCTGGACCGACGAGCGCATTGCTCGCTGGCGGGAGACTGGCGAGAAGCCATCGCCGGTCATGGTCTGGACCCCGGAACAGACCGCTGTCTTCCTTGACTTCGTCGCAGGGGATCGGCTGTACATGCTCTGGCGGCTCATCGCCTTCCGAGGCACCCGCCGAGGAGAAGCCTGCGGCGTCCGCTGGGAGGACCACTCCGCGAAGGGGCGCTCCCTGGCCATCGCCACCCAGCTCGTCCAAGACGGTTGGGAGGTGCACGAGGGTGCTCCCAAGACCGACAGCGGTCTCCGCCTGATCGCCCTGGACGACGACACCAATGAGGGCCTGCGTAGCCACAGGACCCACCAGCAGCGGGAGCGTGAGGCGTGGGGCGAGGGGTGGCAGGAAACTGGGCGCATCTTCACCCAGGAGGACGGCTCTCTTCTCCATCCGGGGAAGGTCAGTGACCTGTTCGAGCGTCTCGTGGAGGCGGCCGGCCTACCGCCCATCCGGCTTCACGACCTTCGCCACGTCGCCGCGACTCTGATGCTCTCGGCCGGGGTCGACATCAAGGTCGTCTCGGAAACCCTCGGCCACTCCGATACCCGGATCACGCGGGACATCTACCAATCCGTCCTCGACGACCTCGCCCGCGACGCCGCCGAGAAGGTCGTGCAGCTCGTGCCGCACGCCCGCAGGCCGCTGTCTGCTGTTCCCGATGCTGCGCCGAAGACCAACACGCCTTCTCGCCTGCCGAGGATGGCGCCGCCGCGCAAGGAGGGCGCCCAACAGCAGAATCGTTCAGCCTAACGGCGAACAAAAGGGAGCCCCGGTCAGAGGGAAGCTGACCGGGGCTCCGGCCTTTGTGCGGGATTGATCCGCGTACCCGTCGCGTGCTCAGACGGGTTTGTCCACGACCGTCAAGAGCGCCGCGGCGATGGCGAGCAGCGCTTTGGCTTCGTCCCGGCTGTACTTGAACGCCGACGTCACGTCGTCCTTGTGCATCGCTCCGCTCGCCTGGTCCTCAACGGCAAAGCGGATCCAGGCCCACCGTTCGTCCTGCAGGCGCTCCAACCTGGGCTTGTTGCCGGGCCAGTTCCAGCCGCTATGACCCTTGACCCATTCCAGGGCGCGGCGGGCTTCCAGAATCGCACCGTCGATGTCGTCGTCCAGGAGCCGACGCTGGGCGGCACGCAGGTACCGTGCCGGCTCGGCGCGGGGGTCGTCCTCCAAGGGGAACGGCACCTGCATCTCGAAGGCGACCGAGGGTCCGAGCGCGGTGATCTGATCGATCCAGCGGCTCTTGGCCACGCTGAAATGCAACACCTCCGTCGTGCTGCCGGGATAGCCAGGAGCCTGCGGGAGCGCGCCGGTAACCTCCAGCTCCATCCGCAGGTCCCCGTCGCGAGCCTCGTTGATGGCGTGGAGCTGGGCCGGGGTGATGAGGAACTTCAAGACCGGGCGGAGGACGCCGATCTCGGGGGTGAACGACAGCATCTCGGTCACGCGCCCGACAAGCATCCGTTCGTACGATCCCCGGACACCGTAGAGGTCAGCCTGCAAGGCCAGGAACCTGCCGGCCTTCGTGGCGACGGGTGCCTTCACGTCCAGCCCCAGTTGGAGGCAGATCGTCCCCATACCTCTGAGGAGCTGCACGCTCTCCTCCCGGACGACGAGGGCGAACTCCCCCGCCTCCGCATCGAAGCGCATCAGGTTCACGACTTGCTCCTCCGTAACGATCTCCCAGCGTGCCGATTCTCCATCACCCAGCGCCGCGGGATCGCACATTTATGGGAACCCGCCAAGAGCACGAGCGGTACGGCACCCCCGGCGAACAGCGGATACGCCCATGAGGCGCCCCCCTCATCGCCCTCCGGCGGCCACCCGCTTGTCCACCGGTTTGCACGCTCGCTGCACGCCTGTCCACCGGTTGTCCACCGGTGGCGATCATGGTGCCCGAGAGAGATGCCCGATCGCCACGGATTGATCTTGGAAAGCGTAAAGGCCCAGGTCAGAGGCTATCTGTCCTGGGCCTTACCGAGCCCCCTGTCGGATTCGAACCGACGACCTACGCATTACAAGTGCGTTGCTCTGGCCATCTGAGCTAAGGAGGCGGGGGCCGGTGGGCCCGTGTGTGTGCAGTGTACCCATGCGGGGGTGTGGGTCGGTGGGGGAAAGTCGAGGGCGTTCAGGTACTGACAGGGCAGGCCGGGGGCGGGTACGGTCCTGCCAGTTCACCTGGGTGAACGACCCGAACCACCTTCCTACAACGGATCGTCCGGCACGTTCCTGCCGGTAGAAGGGGGCCCCTCACCATGGCCACTGTCACATTCGACAAGGCGACCCGGATCTATCCCGGCTCGACCAAGCCCGCCGTCGACGCGCTGGAGATCGCGATCGAGGACGGCGAGTTCCTCGTCCTCGTCGGCCCGTCCGGCTGCGGCAAGTCCACCTCGCTCCGCATGCTCGCGGGGCTGGAGGACGTCAACGGCGGCGCCATCCGCATCGGTGACCGCGACGTCACCCACCTGCCGCCCAAGGACCGGGACATCGCCATGGTGTTCCAGAACTACGCCCTCTACCCGCACATGACGGTCGCCGACAACATGGGCTTCGCCCTGAAGATCGCGGGCGTCAACAAGGCGGAGATCCGGGCGAAGGTCGAGGAGGCCGCCAAGATCCTCGACCTCACCGAGTACCTGGACCGCAAGCCCAAGGCGCTCTCCGGCGGCCAGCGCCAGCGTGTCGCCATGGGCCGCGCCATCGTCCGCGAGCCGCAGGTCTTCCTCATGGACGAGCCGCTGTCCAACCTGGACGCCAAGCTCCGCGTCTCCACCCGTACCCAGATCGCCTCCCTCCAGCGGCGCCTGGGCATCACCACCGTCTACGTCACCCACGACCAGGTCGAGGCCATGACGATGGGCGACCGGGTGGCCGTGCTCAAGGACGGTCTGCTCCAGCAGGTCGACACCCCGCGCAACATGTACGACCGCCCCGCCAACCTCTTCGTGGCCGGCTTCATCGGCTCGCCCGCGATGAACCTGGTCGAGGTGCCGATCACCGACGGCGGTGTGAAGTTCGGCAACAGCGTGGTGCCGGTCGGCCGGGACGCGCTCTCGGCCGCCGCCGACCGGGGAGACACCACTGTGACGGTCGGTGTCCGCCCCGAGCACTTCGACGTGGTCGAGCTGGGCGGCGGCGCCGCGGCCACCACGCTGACCAAGGACAGCGCCGACGCCCCGGCCGGCCTCGGCGTCTCGGTGAACGTCGTCGAGGAGCTGGGCGCCGACGGGTACGTGTACGGCGCGGTCGAGGTCGACGGCGACGTGCGGGACCTCGTCGTCCGGGTGAACGGCCGTCAGGTGCCGGAGAAGGGCTCCACGCTGCACGTCGTGCCGCGGCCGGGCGAGATCCACGTGTTCTCGACCTCCACGGGCGAGCGCCTCTCCGACTGACCGGCGCACACAGGCAGTTCACAGGGAGGGGGTCCTGCGGGGCCCCCTCCTGCGTACCCCGGCACGGTTGGGCGGATATCCCGGCACAGGGATCAATTCGGGCGCCCGGCGTCAACCCCTTACCCAGAAAGCCGCACGACTTCATCCCCCGTAAGGGTGACTAAATGTCGCCAAATCAGCACCGAGCGCTACCCTCACTCGCGTGACGCACTCCACCACCCCTCAGACGCGACGCGGCCACCGGGGCGGCCCTGCCCGCCGGATCGGCCGCACTCTCGCCCTCGTCCTGCCCGTCGTCCTGGTGCTCTCCGGCACACTCGCGGTCACGCGGGTCAACTGGACCGGGGACTCCGAAGGCTCCGTGCTCACCGCCTCGGACGTCGCCCAGGCCCCCGCGAAGGCCGGCACCGCCCGTACGGTCACCGCCAAGAAGGCGGCGCCCCAGGACGTCCTGCGCGACCGGCTGCTGACCGAGCTTCAGGACAAGAACCCCGGCGTGGTCCTCACCCACCTCCAGCAGGCGGTCAACGGCCACCCCGCGCTCGCCGAGCACTGCACCTCCATCGCCCGCACCCTGGGCCGCGCCGCGGTCCGCCTCTACGGCGCCTCCCGCGCCCAGTCCTACGCCCGCCCGGTGTGCGACACGTCCTTCGCGACGGGTGTGCTGGCGGCACATAGCTGATCGGCATATAGCTGAGCACGACATAGCTGATCGGCACATGGCCGGTCGGCACATAGCTGAGCAGCACATGGCGGGCCGGCACATAGCTGATCGGCACATAGCGCGTCGACACATGGCCGGTCGGCACATGGCCGGTCGGCACATACAGGCGCCCCTGTCGTGCCCCCTGGACCCCGCCGGGGCGCCACGTACAGTTCGGGGCATGACCCATCCGAACGTCGCTGCGCGCCCCACCCAAGCCGTCGTCCTGGCCGGTGGCCAGGGCTCACGACTGCGCCCCTACACGGACGACCGGCCCAAGCCGATGGTCGAGATCCCCGGCACGGGCACCCCGATCATCGGCCACCAGCTCAACTGGCTGGCCGAAGAGGGCGTCACGGACGTGGTGGTCTCCTGCGGCCATCTCGCCGAGGTCCTCCAGAAGTGGCTGGCCACGGCCGAGCTGCCCCTGTCGGTGACCACCGTCGTGGAGACCGAGCCGCTCGGCCGCGGCGGCGGCCTGAAGTACGCCGCCGCGCACCTCCCCCGCCCCGACCGGCCCTGGTACGCCACCAACGGCGACATCTGGACCCGCTTCTCCCTGCGGGACATGGCCGACTTCCACACCGAGCGGGACGCGGTCGCCACCCTCGCGCTGGCCCGGCCGCGCATCCCCTGGGGCGCCGTGCGCACGGACGGCTTCGGACACATCACGGACTTCATCGAGGCCCCGCCGTCCACCGTCGAGATCAACGCCGGTGTGTATGTGTTCTCCCCCGAGTTCCGCGACCTGCTGCCCGACCGGGGCGACCACGAGCGCGCCACGTTCCCCCGCCTGGCCCGTGAGCGCAAGCTCGCCGGGTTCCCGCTGCCCCAGGGCTCCTACTGGCGGGCCATCGACACCGTCAAGGACCTCACCGAGGCCGCCAAGGAACTGGACGCCGACCGCGCGTGACAGCGGCACGCCAAGGGCCCCGCACCGCGAGGTACGGGGCCCTTGGCGTGTCCAGGGGTCAGTTGCCGAACAGACCGCCCACCAGGCCGGGCTGACCGGTGGAGGAGCCACCGGCGTCACTGCCGCCGCCCGACTCCGTGCCGCCGCCGCCCGAGGTGCCCGAGCCGGTGCCGCCGGTCGCGGTGCCACCCGCGCTGGTCGGGCCCGCCGTGGTGCTGGGAGCGCCGCCCCCGCCACCGGTGGTCGGGGTGGTCCGCTGGGGCGGGGCCTGGCCCGTGGTGCCCTGGGTCTGGCTGGGCGCGGCGGGAGCCGTACCGGCCGTGCGGCCCGCGCCCGGCGTGCCGGCCGCGCCGGAGGGGGCGGCCCCCGCCGAGGCACCGCCCGTGGGCGAGCTGGACGCCGACGGGCTGGCCTGCCTGCGCGGGGCCCCGGGCTCCGAGGGCAGCGGCGAACCGGGCTGGTTGTTGCGCGGCGCCTCACCCGGACCGGGCACGACCACCCGGCTGGAGTCGCGCACCGCACCGCCGAGCAGCGAGCCGACCAGCAGGGTCAGCCCGACGGTCACGGCCGTGATCAGCGCGCCCCGGCGCAGCACGTACCGGCGCAGGTCCCAGATGTCGGCGCGCGGGCCCAGCCTGCGCCAGGCGCTCCCCGCGAGCCTGCCGTCCACCGAGTACACCGGGGCACCCGCGATGACCAGCGGGGACCAGGCGGCCAGGTAGATGATGTCGGGCGCGTCGTACGCCGGGAGCGTCTTCCAGCTCACGGTGACGATGAGCGCGGCCGAGAGCAGCGCGCCCACCGCGGCGGCGACCCGCTGCCAGCAGCCCAGGATGGTCAGCACACCGACCACGACCTGGAGGAAGGCGATGACCAGCCCGGAGCCCACCGGGTGGTGCAGCGCGAACTGGCGCAGCGGCTCGGCCACGTCCCACGGGTGCAGGGTGTTGAGCCACTTGACCATGGAGCCGCGCTCGCCGCCGTCGAAGTAGACGGGGTCGCACAGCTTGCCCATGCCGGCGTAGGCGGAGATGAAGCCGAGGAAGACCCGCAGCGGGAGCAGGACCACGCCGAGGTTCATCCGGCGGCCGGGGTAGTACGCGTGCCGTGCCGGGTCGTCGCCGCGCCGGGCGGCCCGCGGGCCGGAGGGCCGGGCGGACGGCTCGTCGGGATCGAACTCGTCGCTCCCGTACGGCGATTCACCGTACGGCGGGGTGTCGTACGGCGGCTCGTCGTAGGCGCTGCCGACCGGGCGCATGTGGGGCAGCAGCCGGGTGCCGCCGTCGGGGCCGGTGCGCTGGTGGCCGAGGACGGGGGTCTCGACGGTCGCGTCGAGCCGGTCGTAGGCGTCCGCGTAACCGGTGTGGTCCGGGTCGAGGCGCGGGATGACCTGGGTGGCACCGGCCGGTTCGTCGGGGTGGCGCACGCTGCTGCCCCGGACGGCCTGGAGCAGGCGGTGGGTGCCGGTGTCGTCGGGCGCGGACCGGCCGCTCCAGACGACCGGGCGGCGCCGCCCCGCTGCCCCGCCCGCGTCGGACATGCGCGCGGGGTCCTCGGCGCTCAGATGCCGGGCGATTCTCGGGGACTGGGTGCGCCTGCCCGCCGTCCCCAACTGCACGCGGAAGCTGGCGTGATTGACGATGACCTGCGCCGGATCGCTCGGCACCTTCACCATGCTCAGCGCGGGAGCGTCGTCGAATCCAGACGAGCGGTCCCCCGTGGGAGTGCGGGGTGTTCTGGTGTCCACACTCATCTAACCGAGTGACGCCGAGTTAGGACACTGCTTTGACCGGCCCGATGTGTCCGGGCCGCGTCAAAGTCGTCGTGAACGCCGGTCATCCCCCGGAATTACCGCATCCGGGGGAATTGCCGAACGGTCGTTCAGGAGCGGCGGCGGGACGCCTCGTACAGCACGACACCGGCGGCGACACCGGCGTTGAGGGACTCCGCGCCACCCGGCATGGGGATGCGGACCAGGTGGTCGCAGGTCTCGCCGACCAGCCGGGACAGGCCCTTGCCCTCGCTGCCGATCACGATGACGACCGGCCCGGACAGCGCCGGCAGGTCGCCCGCCTCGGCCTCGCCGTCGGCGGCCAGGCCGACCACCGTGATGCCGGCCTTCTTGTACTGCTCCAGCGCCCGGGTGAGGTTGGTGGCGCGGGCGACCGGCGTACGGGCGGCCGTACCGGCCGAGCTCTTCCAGGCACCGGCGCTCATGCCGGCCGACCGGCGCTCGGGCACGACCACACCGTGCCCGCCGAAGGCGGCGACGGAACGGACGATGGCGCCGAGGTTGCGCGGGTCGGTGACGCCGTCGAGGGCGACGATCAGCGGGTCCTCGCCCTTGTCGTAGGCGGCCGCGGGGAGGTCCTCGGGGTGCGCGTACTCGTACGGCGGGACCTGGAGGACGAGGCCCTGGTGGTTCAGGCCGTTGGTCATCCGGTCCAGCTCGGGGCGCGGGGCCTCCATCAGGTTGATGTTGCCGCGCTCGGCGGCGAGCTGGAGGGCCTCGCGGACGCGCTCGTCGTTGTCGATGAACTGCTGGACATACAGCGTGCTGGCCGGTACGCCGTCGCGCAGCGCCTCGAACACCGGGTTGCGGCCGACGACCAGCTCGGAGGAGGAGCGGCCGCCGCCCTTGCGCTGCGGCGGGCGGCCCTGGGCGCGGCGGACCTTGGCGGCGGCGGCGCGCTGCTTGGCGTGGCCCTTGCGCATCTCGGCCGGGGGCGTGGGGCCCTTGCCCTCCAGGCCACGGCGCCGCTGGCCGCCGCTGCCGACCTGGGCACCCTTCTTGCCTGACATGCGGCGGTTGTTCGCCATGAGTTACCCGTCTCCGTGAGCGTTCGTACGTATGTATGCAGTGTGCCGCCCGGATGGCCGGGCGGCACATTCGATCAAGGCCGAGGCCGGCCGGGCCTAGCGCGGGCCGAGGCTCCAGCGCGGGCCCTGCGGGCTGTCCTCGACGACCAGGCCGGACTGGCCGAGCTGGTCGCGGATGGCATCGGCGGTGGCCCAGTCCTTGCGGCCGCGGGCGGACTCGCGCTGTTCGAGGACGAGGCGGACGAGGCTGTCGACCACGCCGTGGAGGTCTTCGCCGCGCTCGCCGCCCTCTCCGGCCCACTCGGGGTCGAGCGGGTCGAGGCCGAGGACGCCGAGCATGGCACGCACCTCGGCGAGGCGGGCGACGGCCGCCTCCTTGTCGTCGGCGGCCAGCGCGCTGTTGCCCTGGCGGACGGTGGTGTGCACGACGGCGAGGGCCTGCGGCACGCCCAGGTCGTCGTCCATCGCCTCGGCGAAGGCCGGCGGCACCTCGGTGGCCGGTTCGACCTCGCCCCCGGCCTTCTCCAGCGCGCGCTGCACGAAGCCCTCGATGCGCGCGAACGCCACCTCGGCCTCGCGCAGCGACTCCTCGCTGTACTCGATCATCGAGCGGTAGTGCGGGGTGCCGAGGTAGTAGCGCAGGACGATGGGACGCCACTGCTTGACCATCTCGGAGACCAGCACGCTGTTGCCGAGCGACTTGGACATCTTGTCGCCCGCCATGGTCACCCAGGCGTTGTGCACCCAGTACCGGGCGAAGTCGTCGCCGAACGCCTTGGCCTGGGCGATCTCGTTCTCGTGGTGCGGGAAGATCAGGTCCAGGCCGCCGCCGTGGATGTCGAAGGCGGTGCCCAGGTACTTGTGCGCCATGGCCGAGCACTCCAGGTGCCAGCCGGGGCGGCCCGGCCCCCAGGGCGTCGGCCAGCTCGGCTCGCCCGGCTTGACCGCCTTCCACATGGCGAAGTCGCGCGGGTCCCGCTTCCCGGTCTCGCCCTCGCCGGACGGCTGGAGCAGGTTGTCCAGCTCCTGGCGGGACAGCTCCAGGTAGCCGTCGAAGGAGCGCACGTCGAAGTAGACGTTGCCGTCGGCCTCGTAGGCGTGGCCGCGCTCGATGAGGCCCTGCATCATCTCGATCATCTCGGTGATGTGGCCGGTGGCGCGGGGCTCGTAAGTGGGCGGCAGGCAACCGAGGGCCGCGTAGGCGTCGTTGAACGCCCGCTCGTTCTCGTAGCCGATGGCCCACCAGGGGCGCTTCTGCTCGTGGGCCTTGTTGATGATCTTGTCGTCGATGTCCGTGACGTTGCGGATGAACGTCACGTCGTAGCCGCGGTACTCGAACCAGCGGCGCATGATGTCGAAGTTCAGGCCCGAGCGGATGTGCCCGATGTGCGGTGCCGCCTGCACGGTGGCGCCACAGAGGTAGATCGAGACACAGCCCGGCTGGACCGGGGTGAAGTCGCGGATCTGCCGGGCGCTGGTGTCGTACAGGCGAATGGTCACCACACCAGGGTAGTGGGAGCGGGGCCGTGCGATGCCACCGGACGGTGACATCGCCGCTCCGGGCCGCTCCGGGCTGCTCCGGGCTCTCCCCTAGAGGCTGCCGACCACCTTGCGCGGGGTGATGCGGACGACGACACGCTCGGCGTCGGCGGCGGAGGCCGGGTTGAACTCGGCGTACTTCTTGCCGGTGTACTTCAGGGACAGCTCGTCGATGAGCGCCTGGCCGCCCTCGGTGGTCATCTCGGCGGTGCCGCGGATCTCGGCGTACTCGTAGGGGTTCTCCGGGTCCATGACGACGACGGTGACCCTCGGGTCGCGCCTGAGGTTCTTCTCCTTGCGCCGGTCGACCGTGGTGGAGATGAGGACGTCGTCCCCGTCCCGCTTCACCCACACCGGGGACATCTGCGGGCTGCCGTCGGGCTGGACGGTGCCGACGACGATGAACACAGGCGTGTCCAGCAGGGACTTGAGCCGGTCGGACAACGCAGCGGACATGAAGATCCTCCTCGATCGACGGTGGCTGTGCGGGTACCCTCGCACGCCCCTACGACACGCGCACCACGAGGGCCGTGGCGATCGCCATCAGCCCCTCCCCCCGGCCGGGGAAGCCGAGCCCGTCGGTGGTCGCGCCGGACACCGAGACCGGGGCCCCGGCGGCGGCGCTGAGGACCTGCTGCGCCTCGTCCCGCCGCTTGCCGATCTTCGGGCGGGGCCCGACGACCTGCACGGCGACATTGCCGATGGCGAAGCCCGCGTCCCGCACGATCCGGGCCGCCTCCGTCAGCAGGGTGACCCCGGACGCGCCGGACCACTCGGGCCGGCCGGTGCCGAAGTGCTGCCCCAGGTCACCGAGCCCGGCGGCGGAGAACAGCGCGTTGCAGGCGGCGTGCGCGACCACGTCGGCGTCGGAGTGCCCGGCCAGGCCCGGCCCGGAGTCCTCCCACCTGAGCCCGCCGCACCACAGCTCGCGGCCGTCCTCGAAGGCGTGGATGTCGGTGCCGATGCCCACCTGGGGCAGGGCGGGGATCTCAGAAGCCATCGTTGAGCCTCCTGCGGGTGAGGACCGCCTCGGCGAGGACGAGGTCCAGCGGGCGGGTCACCTTGAACGCCTCCTCGTGGCCGGGCACGGTCACGACCCGCTCGCCCAGCCGCTCCACCATGCTCGCGTCGTCGGTGACGTCCTCGGTGACCGTCTCGTGGGCGCGGACCAGCGTGGCCCGGTCGAAGCCCTGCGGGGTCTGTACGGCGCGCAGCCGGGCCCGGACGGGCGTGCCGAGCACCGGCTCGGGCTCGCCGGGGGCGGTCGCGGGCTCGACCTCCTTGACCGTGTCGGCCAGCGGCAGCGCCGGGACCACGGCGGGGGCGCCGTCGCGGACCGCCTCGACGACCGTGTCGACGGTGTCGACGGGGACGAGGGGGCGGGCGGCGTCGTGGACGAGGACGACGTCGTAGGCGGGGGGCAGGGCATCCAGGCCCAGGCGGACCGACTCCTGGCGGCTCTCCCCGCCGGGCACGACCAGGAAGTCCGTGCGCTCGGGCAGGGCGTGCGCGTCCAGCAGCGACTTGACCTCGGCGGCGCCGTCCGGCGGGGCGACGACGACCACCAGGGAGACGTGCCGGGAGGCGGCCAGGGCGCGGACGGCGTGGATCAGCATGGGCGTGCCGTTCAGCGCGCGGAGCGCCTTGGGGGCGCCCGGACCGAGGCGTACGCCCCGGCCGGCGGCTGGGATCACGGCGGCGACACGGCTGTCCTGGCGCGGCTCGGCGGGCGCGGGACGCGATTCGTCAGACATCGGTTCCTGTCAGGTTTGTGTGCTCGGGGCCGGTGGGTATGGCCTGGAGGAGCGCCTGGGCGCGACGCCTTGACCGGGACCCTTTCCGTGAACCACGGTCGAGCCGTCCGCCCCCGGGAGTGGTACGACAGGGGTGGAGCACCGGAGCACGGTCACCAGAGCACAGGGGGCAGCGCACAGACGGAAGGCATACGGGGACGAATATGCCGCAGCGCCCGGCGACAGGGTGAGTGTCATCGGGCACCACGGCATTTTTGCTGCGCTGGACGTGAAGGCGGGCGGGGCACGCCGCCCGCTCCGTGTCAGGAGGCGAGTACCTCGTCGAGCAGCGCCTCGGCCTTGTCCTCGTTGGTGTTCTCCGCGAGGGCCAGCTCGCTCACCAGGATCTGGCGGGCCTTGGCGAGCATGCGCTTCTCACCGGCGGAGAGTCCGCGCTCGCGCTCGCGGCGCCACAGGTCACGCACGACTTCCGCGACCTTGATGACGTCGCCGGAAGCGAGCTTCTCCAGATTTGCCTTGTAGCGGCGCGACCAGTTCGTGGGCTCCTCGGCGTACGGCGCGCGCAGCACCTCGAAGACCCGGTCCAGCCCGTCCTGACCGACCACATCACGCACGCCGACGAACTCCGCATTGTCCGCTGGCACACGTACCGTCAGGTCGCCCTGGGCGACCTTCAGCACCAAGTAGGTCTTGTCCACGCCTTTGATCTGACGAGTTTCGATTGCCTCGATCAGCGCGGCCCCGTGATGGGGATAGACCACGGTGTCGCCAACCTTGAACGTCATGTGACAGGTACCCCTTCCGTGGCTATCCAGGGTAACACGGATACGGCGTCTTCTGAATGGCGTTTTCGCAGGTCAGGGCATATCTCGGGGCTTGACAACAGCAACAGGAACGTGCTGCGGACCGCCTGCGGAACCAGGAATTCGCAGGTCGGAGCCACTCTGCGTGCAGAGTGAAACATCTACGTCACAGGCCCCAGAGAGCCGCCCCGATTGGTTGAATGTCCCGGTTTGACCGCTTCCAAGCGTACGACTTCCGCTCCTTCGTTCGATGACCGGAGCCGGGTACGAGACGAATCCGGAATTGATCACGCCACCCGGCGGTGATCAATTCCGGACACGCGCGTATTCCTTCACGGAAATGCCGCCCGGAGTGTCGCGGAGTGTCACCGGGATGCCGTCAACGGCGTCGTACGGCGTTATCCGAATGACGGACGGGAAGCGCGAGGCGGGTGATCAGCGGCGCCCTCCGTACCCCCAGCGGGAGGGAAGCCCGGCAGATGGGGAGGGTCGGGTACGGCGGCGCGCGAACGGCTCGGTAGCCTGAGAGCGCTGACAGATCCTTAAGGTGGCCTTACAAGACAAGCCGCCCCTGCGTTCAAGGAGTTGCCGCCGCCGTGAGCAGCAGCCTTCGACGCGGCGCCCTCGCCGCATCCGCCCTCGCGTTCTCGATCGCCTCGCTCGCCGCCTGCGGCGCCGGCAACAACGCCCAGACCCTGGAGATCCGGCCGGACAACGCCGCGACCAGTGTCGGGGCCATCAAGGTGCAGAACGCCCTGGTCATCACCCAGCCCGACGCCAAGGCCAACGGCCCGGCCGCCGTCGCCGCCACGCTGTTCAACGACGGGGCGACCGACCAGACCCTCCAGTCGATCGCCGTCGAAGGCAGCGACGAGAAGGTCGAGCTGAAGCCCGCCAAGGGCGGAAAGCTCGTCGTCCCGGCCCACGGCCGGCTCGTCATCGGCGGCAAGGACAACGCCTCCGCCATGCTGGCCAGCGGCCGCGAGGCGGTCCAGAACGGCAACGCGCAGAAGGTCACCTTCACCTTCAGCAAGACCGGCACGGTCGGTCTGCGCGCCTTCGTCGTCCCGGCGACCAGCTACTTCAGCGGCTGGGGCCCGAGCGAGGTGCCCTCCGCGCCCGCCGCGGCGAGCTCCTCGCCGTCGGGCAGCCCGTCCGCGAGCGACGAGCCCGCGGGCGACAAGCCCAGCTCCCCCGCCTCCGCCCCGGCGTCCTCCCCGAGTGGCTCCGCGTCGGCGCCCGCGGGGCAGTGAGCACCTGCGCGTGACTGCGTGACTGACTGAGGGGGCTCCCGGCCGGGAGCCCCCTCAGTCACGTACGGACCGCTCTCGCGGCCTATGGCTCGAACTTGTAACCCAGCCCGCGCACCGTCACCAGGTAGCGCGGCGCGCCCGGGTCGGGCTCGATCTTGGCGCGCAGCCGCTTCACATGGACGTCGAGGGTCTTGGTGTCGCCCACGTAGTCGGCGCCCCACACCCGGTCGATGAGCTGCATCCGGGTCAGCACCCGGCCCGCGTTGCGCAGCAGCATCTCCAGCAGGTCGAACTCCTTCAGCGGCAGGTCGACCTTGGCCCCGGAAACCGTCACCACATGGCGGTCGACGTCCATCCGGACCGGCCCGGCCTCCAGCGCGGCCGGGGTGACCTCCTCCGGCTCGCCGCGCCGGCGCAGCACGGCCCGGATACGGGCGACCAGCTCGCGCGAGGAGAAGGGCTTGGTGACGTAGTCGTCGGCCCCTATCTCCAGGCCGACGACCTTGTCGATCTCGCTGTCCTTGGCGGTCACCATGATCACCGGGACGTTGGAGCGGCCGCGCAACTGGCGGCACACCTCGGTGCCGGGCAGCCCCGGCAGCATCAGGTCCAGCAGCACCAGGTCGGCGCCGTTGCGTTCGAACTCGTCCAGGCCGTCGGGGCCGGTCGCGGCGACGGCGACCTCGAAACCCTCCTTGCGCAGCATGTACGACAGGGCGTCGGAGAAGGACTCCTCGTCCTCGACGACGAGCACTCGGGTCACGGAAGGACCTCCGGGGAGGGAAGCGAAGCGTACGGGGACTGATCGGCCATGCCGGACGCGTCGTCGAGTCCGGGGTGCCTGGCGGCGCGGTCGCGGGCGACGCCCGACTCCGGCAGCCGCAGGGTGAAGGTGGAGCCCTGGCCCTCGGCGCTCCAGACCGAGACCTCGCCGCCGTGCGAGGCGACCACGTGCTTGACGATGGCGAGGCCGAGGCCGGTGCCGCCGGTGGCGCGCGAGCGGGCGGGGTCGACGCGGTAGAAGCGCTCGAAGATGCGCTCCTTGTCCTTGTCGGAGATGCCGATGCCCTGGTCGGTGACGGCGAGTTCGATCAGCTCGCCGCCGGGGGCGGATATCCGGCGGGCGGAGATGCCCACCCGGGTGTGGGCCGGGGAGTAGTTGACGGCGTTCTCGACCAGGTTGCCGAGGGCGGCGGCGAGCTGGCCGCGGTTGCCCCAGACGCGCAGCCCGGTCCGTACCGCGCCGGGCGGGTCCTGGATGGCGGTGGCCATGGTGATCTGCTTCGCACCGGCCTGGTGGCGGCAGCGGTCGACGGCCTCGGCGACCAGTTCGTCCACGCGGACCGGCTCGGCGTCCTCCAGAGGGTCGTCGTTCTGCACCCGCGAGAGGTCGATCAGCTCCTGGACCAGGTTGGTCAGCCGGGTGGCCTCGATCTGCATCCGCCCGGCGAAGCGCTGGACCGCCTCGGGCTCGTCGGAGGCGTCCATGACAGCCTCGGAGAGCAGCGAGAGCGCTCCTGTGGGGGTCTTCAGCTCGTGGCTCACATTGGCCACGAAGTCACGGCGTACCGCCTCGATGCGGCGGGCCTCGGTCAGGTCCTCGACCAGGAGCAGCACCAGCCGGGAGCCGAGCGGGGCCACGCGCGCGGACACGGCCAGGGCCTCGCCCCGTCCGGTGCCGCGCCGGGGCAGGTCCAGCTCGACCTGCCGTATCTCCCCGTCGCGCCGGGTGTCGCGCGCCATCTGGAGCATCGGCTCCACGGCGAGCTTGCCACCCCGGACGAGCCCGAGGGCGTACGCGGCGGAGCTGGCCTTGACCACGGCGTCGGCCTCGTCGAGGACGACCGCGGAGGAGCGGAGCACCGAGAGCACGGTGTCCACGCCGGGCGGGAGCACCGCGTCGGTGTGCAGGGAGGTACGGGTGGGGCGCTTCTGGTCGCGTTCGCTCCAGCGGAACGCCAGCATGGCGATGACGCCGGTGAGTACACCGGCGATCGCCGCCGCTGCGGCGACCGCCGCGTTCACGTCCATGTCACCAGGTTAGGCATGGCGTCCACCCCGGCCACAGCCGCCGTCGTGCGACCTCGGGCACTCGTCGCCCAGAGTTCACCTTGCATCCAGTGGTGGTTCATTCGGGAGGGCGGAAACGGACGCGTACGGGACGGAACGTGGGAGCGTGGGGGTTCGCACCGGTCGTGGGCCCGGGCCCCCGACGACACGTAGTAGGAGAGGGAACCTGATGCGGGACGCGTACCACGAGGAACTGGACTCGATCGGCGACGGTCTGGTGGAGATGGCCCGGCTGGTCGGCTCCGCCATCGGGCGCGCCACCACCGCCATCCTGGACGCCGATCTGAAGCTGGCCGAGAGCGTGATCGAGGGCGACCAGCGGGTCGACGAACTCCAGCACGACCTGGAGGCGCGGGCGATAGCCCTGCTGGCGCGGCAGCAGCCGGTGGCGACGGACCTGCGCATCGTCGTCACCTCGCTGCGGATGTCGGCCGACCTGGAGCGCTCGGGCGACCTCGCCCAGCACGTGGCCAAGCTGACCCGGCTGCGGTTCCCCGAGCGCGCGGTCCCCCAGGACCTGCACGCCACCATCCTGGAGATGGGCCAGCTCGCGCAGCGCCTCATGGCGAAGGCGGCGGAGGTCATCATCACCAAGGACGTCGACCTCGCGCTCCAACTGGAGCAGGACGACGACGACATGGACCTCCTCCACCGCACCCTCTTCCAGCACCTCATCGACGACCGCTGGAAGCACGGCATCGAGACGGCGGTGGACGTCACCCTGCTCGGCCGCTACTACGAGCGCTACGCGGACCACGCGGTGGCGGTCGCGAAGCGGGTCGTCTACCTGGTGACGGGCGAACACGCGGACGAGATCCAGCAGGAGGGGACGGGGAGCACGGGGGGCTGAGCGGCCCTCCGGGGGCCCGGCCGGGCTACGCGCCTACCCACCCCTGCGCACCCCGGTGCAGGCCGGCGGGGTGCGGGCGTCCGCTGAGAGAAACAGCAGGTAGACCCAGACGACCACGCCCGTGCCGCCGGTCAGAAGGGCGGCACGGGCTGGGGCGGCCCGTCTGGGCGGGGTTCATGTCGTGAAGCATGCGGCGACCCGTCACGCGCCCGCGCATCTCGTGGCGCCCGTACGGCACCATGGCCCGTTATGACCCACCCCACCCCCTGGCACCGCCCCATGCTCCCCCGCCCCAGTACCGAACGGCACCGCACCGCCACCGTCCTTGAGCTGTTCTTCGACCTCTGTTTCGTCACCGCGGTCGCCCAGACCGCCGCCGCCTTCGAGCACGAGCTGGCCGCGGGGAAGCTCGGGCACGGCGTGCTCGGGTACGTGCTCGTGTTCTTCGCCATCTGGTGGGCCTGGATGAACTTCACCTGGTTCGCCTCGGCGTACGACACGGACGACGTGCCGTACCGCCTGCTCACGCTGCTCCAGATCGCCGGCGCGCTGGTGCTGGCGGCGGGGGCGTCGAAGGCGCTGGAGGAGTACGACTTCAGGGTCATCACCTACGGGTACGTGGTGATGCGGCTGGCCATGGTGAGCCAGTGGCTGCGCGCCGCCCGCAGCGACCCGGAGCGGCGGCGGACGTGTCTGCGGTACGCGGCCGGCATCCTCGTCGTACAGATCGGCTGGGTCGCGCGGCTGTGGCTGCCGGACGACGCCGGGCTGCCGTCCTTCCTCGTGCTCGTCGTCGCCGAACTCGCCGTCCCCGCCTGGGCGGAGCGCGCCGGGCAGACCACCTGGCACCCGCACCACATCGCGGAGCGGTACGGCCTGTTCACCCTGATCGTCCTCGGCGAGTCCATCACCGCCGCGACCGGCACCGTGCGTGCCGCCCTCGACACCGAGGTCTCCCTCGGCGACATCGCCCCGCTCGTGGTCGGCGGCCTCCTCACCGTCTTCGCCATGTGGTGGCTGTACTTCACCCAGAGCGCGGCCGAGAAGCTCAACTCCCTGGGTACGGCGCTGCGCTGGGGCTACGGCCACTACTTCGTCTACGCCTCCGCAGCGGCCGTCGCCGCCGGGCTCGCCGTCGAGATCGCACACCTCACGGGGCACGCGCACCTCGAGCGGCCGGTGATCGCGGCGGCGTACACGGTGCCGGTCGCGCTGTACGTCGCGGTACTACGGCTGTTGCACCGGGGGGCGACCAAGTTCGGTGTGCTGGACGTCATTTGGACGGTGGGCGTCCTCGCCGTCCTCGCGGTCACCTTCACCCCGAGCCCGGTACTGGCCACCGGGTGCGTGATGTCGGCGCTCGTGGCGGCGGTGGTCGTGGTGTCGGGGCGGTCGGCCGCGCGAGGTGTTGAACGTACGGCCTGATCCGGGCGAACTCGGCCAACAGGCGCCGCAGGAAGGCGAGGTGGGCCAGATGGTCGCCGATGAACACCCTTCGCGGCGTGCCGACGGTCTGGGAGCAGGGTCGCTGGGTCGCGCTCTCCGCCGAGATGCGGTGCCGGGGCAACTGGACGCTGAGAGTGGTCGTAGAACCGGTGCGCGTGTCCTTCCCGGTGGAGTGTTCCGCCGGGAAGGACAGCCCACGGCACGGCGGCCCAGGCGGATTCACTGGACATCCGCTGACCTGCGAAGTCGTCTACCTCAGCCGCACTGGCAGGGCGCGCCCTGCTGGCAGCCGCAGCCGCATCCCGAGCCGCAGCCGCAGGCGGCCACCAACGGCAGGCTTCTGATCTGGGCGGGCTGTTCGCCGTCGCGGTCCTGGGTGGGGTCGTTCGTGGTGCTCGGGGATTCGGGCATGGGTCCTCCTCGACACGGGGGCCAGACGCCCCCACCCATTGCATGCCCGTTCCCCCGGGCGCATCAACGGCGCACGGATGCGCCCGCGCGCCGCGACTCACCACCACGAGCCCCCTCCGACCTCGCCACGGGACGACGCCTACCGACCCGACCAGTACTGAGCCGGCCTCTACTCATGCGGGGCCGTTTCAGTGTCCGCGGGCTATGGTCTCCAACGCGCGGTCGGTTTCCGGGGGTTCCAGCTCTGTAGGGGCATGGTTGACATCCCCGGCCTGTACGAAGAGGGGGCGGTGGTGGCGATGGCCGACGGGTACTTCTTACTGGTGTGCGACTACGTGCCCCACGACGTCGTGGTCACAGACCCCGGCGCCCGAATACTGGACGTCGTTCAGGTCGTACGCCGGCTGACCGGCCTGAGTCTCTGGCACAGCAAGGTGCTGGTGACCCGGGTCCCCGCCCTGATCCTCACCGGCGTGCCCGAGGAAGACGCCACGACAGCCGTCCTGGCACTACGCGAGGCGGGCGCCCGGGCAGAGGCGAGGGAGCAACCTCAGGCGGGCCCCCTGAAGCACTGAATAAGGCTCCCACCAGCAGAGGAATCGCCAGGGGGAGCCTTACTCAGAAACGGTGGGCCTACTTCTTCTTGCCCTGGGTCTTGTCGGGGATCCCGGTGACCTGCGTTTTCGCTGCTCAGGGGCGGTGGGCTCGTGTGCCTGGTGGTCGTCATTGGTCGTCATTGGCCACCGTCGAGCGACCTCGTACGGCCCGGAGACGGCCCAGCCGTCGAAGCTCCGACCCGGTCCCTAGCGTCGCCAGCGCCGACCGATAACGCTGCACAGCACTTCGAACCAACTCACGCAGAGATACCGCAGCCTCCACATCCAGCCTCTTCGCCGCCTCAGGCGCTGAGGCCCCAAACCGTGGGTCACGCCTGCGGGTGCTGGAGGCCGGCGGAGCCTGGGTGCCCGACTTCGTCCGCCACCACCGTGTAGATGGCAGTAGCCGTTCCAGCCCCCAGAGTTCCGGCATGCTCGCCCTTGCCGTGTCACACCAGCGCAACGCCTCATGAAACCGATTCTGACGTGCTCAGGGAGAGCAGGGGCGCCAGTTAGGACCTTAAGTTGGCTGTACCTCATCGAGTCAGGCAGGACCTTTGCTCGGCAGATCCGCAAAGAGGGTACGATCCGCCGCCGGCGGTGATGCGGTTGCCAAGCCTCCGTGGACCGGAGGCCCCCTCAGGCGCTGTCCGGGATACCGAGTGACACGCCACATACAACTCGCGGCTCCACGCTTCGACCCGTAGGGAACGCTTCGCGCTCCTACAGGTTGTCGGTGGATCAGGCATGGAGGCTCACGTTGATGCCGAGAAGCCTATCTACTGAGTCGTTCATTTCGGGCGCATGGTGAATGTCCACCTGGACGTTGTCCGTTCTCAGAGTGAGGACGAACGTAAGATGCGGGTTCTTCACCCGTTCCGCCACGGCGAGCTGCGAAATCCTGGGTGTCAGGCGGAGAGGGAAGAAAACTCGTGTGCCGTCCTTGATTCGGGTTGCTGTAGTGCCCTGGGTGAGGGAAGGCCATGCGCCGTTTCGATCGCTCCCGGTAACGGCTGGCTTCTTGTCCCGTTGATTCTGGAGACCGTCGCGAACGAGCAAAATCATCTCGTTTTCTGCGCAGGCATGTTCGGCCAAGGCACGACTGTCCGCCGACAGTGGGTGTACCGCTGCCATTAGGTGATACTTCGCGCCCAGTAGTGAGCTGACTCCCACATCATGGCTGATCTGTTCCGCAGTGAAGTCACCTGGGCTGGTCTTCACTTCCCCAGCAAGCAACTCACCCTGGAAGATGCCTAGCACATCGGCCTCTTGGCTCTTACTCATGCCCGGCAAATAGACGTCCACACCCGGCAAAAGACATGCCCTGCTGTCTTCCTCGTTCAGCACTGCCATAGCCATCAAGTGGGGGAAGATTCCTTGGTCAACTGCTTGATCAATGAAGGTGTCCAGCCGGTAATGCACGGTCGGCCCTTCATTGCCGCTCGTGTAGGCCGCAGGAGCATCGCAGCCAGGACAGACGGCTTTGGCGGACACCTGATCAAGTGGAACGAACGTGACCGAACCGCACCGCTTACATGAACATTCGAATCCTCGCTGTGCCCATTCATGCGAGACGAGACGCTCAGCAGCCGCGCGTGCGCGCTCCCGCGACCCCGGCAAGGCACTCACCGCACGGTAGCGCCTGCGTGTGCGACCGCCCCAACTCCAAGCCAAACGCTCCTGCTCCGATGGCTCAGCTCCACCAGCGGCCATTCGCTCAAGGGCCTTTAGTAGTTCCTTGGCGCGCGGGGTCGTCAGCTCCGTCAGCACTGCAAAGAGCCCCGGTTCAAGCATCAGCTCACCCGCTTCATCCGGTAGGGCATCAGCGGTGCGCCCTTTGGGCGACAGGGCCCATCGGTCCGCAACCGTGTCGAGTACCGCGCAAAGCGCTTCGTAGGGGGTAGGAAGGGTGATCGTTATGTTCACCTCCCCCGCGCTGACAATCGGGATCTGGATCTCCCGTCCGCGCCAGCGCCCCGCAGGGTGAATAAGCTTTGCGACTTCATCGACTTGAGGCAGTCCCTCAAAAGCACGGCTGCCTAGCTGAAGTAGCATCCTCGCCTGGCCATACAGAGATATAGGTGCCGCGAACCGCACACGGGTCTCGCGTGGCCCCTTAAACAGATGCGCATCAAAATCAGTGGATCGAGCCCAATTCCAAGCTGTCGTCAGACTGGGAGCGGGGCTCGCCACTGCATACGTTAGCTGTCGCTGATCATCTCCGACCTGTTCGTACAAGGGCGGAAGCCAACTGAACGCCGAGAAACCCGCGGGCCCCTCCACGAGACCCCACCCGCGTGCCAGCGCATGCAACCTTTCCGGGCTCACTTCGAGACTCCACAGCACCGCGTCTACGCTGCGCCATCCTTCGATGCCCAGCCGGGAAACAACCTGCCCTCCGAAGCCCGACCAGGCGTTTACCTCTGCGGCCGGCAGCAGCCAAGCGGATGTGCCCCCACCCGAACGATGCCGCAATGCACGGAAGTTCCAGAACGCAAGGCAATCGGGCAACGGGTTGGCATCGTCGGCGAACCACAGTACGAGGGGATCGTTGAAAGCGATCTCAGAAGCAGCGAGCTGACTTCCTGTGCGCGCGATGAGGGTGCCCGAGTGACCTTGTTCCGAACCGATGACGCCATCCATCGGGCGGATCAGGATCGGAAGCTCCGTGCTGCCCAACCACTGTTCTGCGACGTCACCAGCGGCAGCGACCTGCCACAACGGACCGTTCAGCTGAGCGATGAGAGCACTCTCGCGGCTAGTTATCGAGGAGAGGGGGTAACTGTGCCGCGACAACTGGTCTTGAGCCAGCCGCCCCGCGGCCACGGCGGCGAGCTCCAGTTCGCCACCGGCCAACATCTCCCGTTCGCTAGTAAGCCGGACTGGCACGTAAGCCTCGACCTGCGCCAGGGCGACCACGTCCTTGTCCGCCTGGCTGACACCAGAGGACATCAGCTGAACGATGGGCTCGCCCTCACCACCCCAACGCGCACTGGCCATCCGCACGGCCTGCCGGAAGCCCTCCTCGTCCCCATACTCAATGACGTAGGCGACTCGTGACGGAGCAAGTCCACCCAGCAATACGTCCTGTCCAAGGTAGTCATCTGCCACAGGCACAGCGTGTCACCTCTAGGACATAGCTGGGGTGGAAACCTGCTCATGGTGTCCGAGTTGTGCCCACCGTGCCCCTCGATGGCGTGCACTGAGACGGCCCTAACGGCTCTGCGGAATGAGGTTGAGGGCGTTGAACGCCTCGGTGGGCTGGGCCGGGGACCAGGCCATGCCGAGATCATTCAGTAGCTCAGTGGTGGACCGCCCGCCTGCCCCCGGAGGGCAGCTCTACTGCCCTGTGGCACTTGCCTTTGCTTGGTCGAGGCTGCATCAAGGAGTGCAGCCTCGGCTCTGACGGCACGGATCGCATGAGGAGGCCGGCGTCGGCCCAGCGGTACCAACTTTGTGCAACAGCCCGCCAACTGGCGTTCCATCACCTACTATCAGTTCACATCTGCCACTTGGGTACTTGCAACCCCAAAAGGTTACTGCCGCCGCATATGCCCTCGTCGTCTGTGGAGCCGATCTGTGACTGAACCCGCCGCAAAGAAGGAGCGCGATGGCGGGTATCACGCCATCAAAGGGTTCGCGTACCAATTCGACGCGTCTCTTCTGAGGATCTTCGATAACCCCTACGCCACAGCAGAGCTTGAAGGTAAGCAGGACCTCTCAGTAGAGAATTATCATATTCAAGTCAAGCATCGATCTGAGAAGTTCTCAGTATCGGCGATCACTTCAGCCGTGCAATTGATGTTCCGGCAATTTCAGCGCGACAGCGGTTCACAGTTCATCTTGCATTGTCACTTCTCCGACCAACCGCCTGGATTCGTGCGGGACCTGCAACCTGAAGAGCTCGAAAAAATCCTTGCAGAGTACCCTGAAGGTTACGAAAAATCAACGGTCAGCAAATTTGCCAGCGCATGCAGGATCAGCTTCCACGAAAACTACCATAATCAGTTCAAGGAGCTTCTGGGGCTCATCAAGGAGCGACTGAACGCCCGAGACGATGCGGAGGCGACTTACTACCATGCGATTCTCCATGGCTACCTAAAAGACGTCATCCTCACAAATCCCATCGGAGCTCGACGGGTTGCTTTTCGGTCGCTGCGTCAGGCGATCTCGTCCGCTAGAACGACGATTTTCGAGTCCGCCTACGTCGAGCAATGTGGATATGAAAAATACCTCAAGGCCGTAAGGAAGCGTTACACACTGCGAACCGTCAACGTCGCTGCGGAGCGAGTTTTCTCTTTCGAATGTAATGCTCTCACAGAGTTGGATGTACTGGCCGAGGTGGTCACCCTACTGCGGGACAAATACTGTCCCAGACCCGCATGCCCGCCGCCTTATATAACGTTCAGAGGAGATTTTGATTCGCTGGAAATCAAAAAAGCGCTATGGGATGCCGGGGCCCGCTTTAACGATGGCACTGGATATCATGGGGGCGTTTTCCGCATCGAAGAGTTGATTAAGCCACCGGTGAGCGACCTCAAGCTCAAAATTATCGATGCCGAACATCTCGCCTCTCTGATGGATAGCGTGCGAATCAAAGAGTTCCATGACTTTTATGTGACTGAGAGTGCAAGCACGCCATGCGGCGTTTCTGGCGCGTCACACGTATTCGTTCGGTCCTTTGAAGATCTACTCCAAGTTCTCTAAGAGAAGCAGGTGGCGACATGTCTAGCGCCGAGGTAGTAGCCGTATATCCGAATCGCGTTCGGATTGCCGTAC
This sequence comes from Streptomyces sp. NPDC018263, assembly GCF_055562575.1. Taxonomy (NCBI): domain Bacteria; kingdom Bacillati; phylum Actinomycetota; class Actinomycetes; order Kitasatosporales; family Streptomycetaceae; genus Streptomyces; species Streptomyces sp. NPDC018263. The sequence continues at coordinate 81,106 of NZ_JBVHFA010000005.1, read as the reverse complement.
ATAACATTTCCGACCTAGCGGACGGCGGATCCGTCGAAGTGGGGTCGTATCTGAAGGTTTACGACAACACCGAGTGCGCGATCATCGCGATCATCGAGAACTACTCGATCGAGTTGCGTCCCTCAAAGCAGGGGGAGCTTGAGCGGGTTTACATGATCGAAGCCGTGCCTCTCGGGATCATCGATCGGGATGGTCACTTCGAACGCGGCGGTGGTGGCATCGCGATTCCACCTAAGACGGTTTCGGTGGCCTTCAAAGACGAAGTGCAAAGAATCTACGATACTGTGGACCACGAGAACAGGTTTCACTTTGCGCAGCTCGCTCAGGACGAAGAAGTCGATGTCCCTGTAGATGGGAATAAGTTTTTCAGCCGTCACATCGCGGTAGTCGGATCAACCGGTTCCGGAAAGTCGCATGCTATGGCTCGGATCATCCAAAAGGCGACGGAGTTTCGAAACGCTCGCGAAATAGGCGAGTACGCCCTGAATAACACACACGTCATCATTTTCGATCTTCACTCTGAGTATCGCACAGCTTTCCCAAAGGCCAATCATCTGGGCGTCGACTCTTTGATCCTTCCCTACTGGCTCCTCAACTCTGAAGAGCTCCAAGATCTATTCATTGAGAGCAACGAGGAGCAATCGCACAATCAGATCGCGATCTTGAAAAAGACGATCACCGACGGAAAGCGATCGCAGTTCAACGGACCCGACGAGCATCGTGAGCTGATCCACTATGACTCGCCTCTTTTCTTCAACATCGATGATGTTCTTGCCTCGATCAAAGCTAAGAATCAGGAGAGGATCGACACTTCCACCCCGAATAAGAAGTCGGACAAAGCGGGCCCTCTCTTCGGCAAGTTGGATAACTTCATTACTCGACTGGAAAATCGTCGTAACGATCGACGCCTAGACTTCCTCCTCGGCGAAAGGGTCAAGTCTGTGCAGTTGGAGCAAGTGCTCCGACAGTTCACGGGATACGTAGAGGGTGCTGAGTCAAACGTGACGGTTATTGATCTGAGTGGCGTTCCGTTTGAAGTATTGAGCCTGACTGTCTCGCTTGTCTCCCGACTGCTGTTCGACTATGCCTACTACTTCAAAAAGGGCAGTCCGGAAGGGCGTAGCGAAACACCACTTCTCGTTGTCTATGAAGAGGCGCACAAATACGTACCCAAGAGCGGTCTCGCCAAATATAGTTCCTCGCGTAATGCCATCGAAAGAATCGCGAAGGAGGGGCGGAAGTACGGGATTACTGCAGCCATCGTGAGTCAGAGGCCGGCGGAAATCTCGGAGACAATCTTCTCGCAGTGCAATAATTTCGTAGCGATGCGGCTAACTAACCCCGAGGATCAAAATTATGTGAAGCGGCTCATACCAGACTCTTTGGGGCCGCTCACGGAATCTTTGCCAATGTTGTCCGCTGGGGAGGCCCTACTCATCGGAGACGCTGCGGTTATGCCGTCACGGGTCAAATTGGAGGACGCATACCCCGCCCCCTCCTCAAGTGACGTCATGTATCTGCGGGAGTGGGCCCGCCCGTGGCACAATGTCCCCTTCGCTCCTATTGTGAAGGATTGGGAGCGCTAATAGTCATAGGTCGGCGTAGCGGCTTTGGGCTGGAGCTGCTTTGGCGCGAGTGATCATGGCCCCGTAAGCTTCCGGCGCGTCGGGCAGTCTGTGGACCTGCCCGTTAAAGCACGACGTTGGGGCCATGATCTTCGAGGCTCGCGCCAAAGTGGCTGCCTAAAGCCGTGGAGCCGGCCGCCCCAGCCACCAGATACCTCTTCTCTGGCATCAGGTGGCTGATTGCCATGAGCGCGGCACGGGCGCCGGCCGGGCTGGAGCGGGGCGGAGACAGGAGCGCATGCCCGGCCGGGGGCCGGGCCACGCGCGGGGAGCGGAGCGAGCCGCCTTGAACCAGTAGAGAAAGTTGTAACTCAGTCAGTCGCGTGGGCCTCGAATCGGTATGCGCACGCTGGTAGTTCGGTTTCCTGGCGGTGAGCCAGCGCAAGGAAAAGCACCGGTCGGATGGTCCACGTGATCCGGGTTCTGGCGTGGGTGACAGACACCGCGCACGGCTCCGCCCGCAGCAGGGCTCGCCTGGTCTCGATGCGCCCCTCGTACAGCCACTCCCACGCCGCGTCGGAGGCATCCGCGTCCAGCGCCGGTGAGATCGTGCGGAGCACGACTGCCACCCAACGGTCCGCCTGGGCTGAGGAGTAGGCGTCGAGCGATGCCAGCAATGCCGGCGGCCACTCCTCGGTCAGGTTCTCGGTCCAGCACTCGCACCAGTAGCCCCGCTGCAGTGGCTTCATCAGCACGGGTGGCCTCCCAGCCGGGTATCCGCGTACAACTCCGCGGTGACCGTGTGGCCCTGCCCGCTGTCGCGCACGACTACCCGGTGAGCGATGACGCTGACCATGCCCAGGCCCCGGCCGTGCTCGGCGTCCCGGTCCTGGTGCTCGACCTTCGGGGCCGTCCCCGTACCGCCGTCATCCGTGACCGAGACCGCCACCACCTGAGCGGAGACCGCGACGGCCAGGTGGAAGCCACCGTGCTCACGGCCGCTCGCCGTGTGGAGGATCGCGTTCGCGCTCAGCTCGCTCACGATCAGTTCGGCGTCCTCGGCTAAGGGGGAGCCTCGCAGGATGTCGCGGGTCCATCGGCGGGCCCGGCTCACCTCTTCCGGGAATCCTGGGCAACTCAGCCCCCAGACCCGAGCACTACTCGTATACTCGTGCATACAAGTTCCTTCATGCAGGTAGGCCGCCATGTGCAGCGGGTTCGGACTAGACGAGTTTCACGCCGTCGTGGGCGCGGATGGCCGGCGGGGTCGTTGCGTCGAGTGCGTCCAGGACGCGGATCGCGTACGCCTCGTCGGTGAGTTCGGTGACTTCATCACGGGTGGCCCAGCGAAGGGCCCGGGTCTCGTCCCCGGTGGTGGGGGTGCCGTCGAGCGCTTCGCAGCGGAAGACCAGCGAGACGATCAGGCCCGTCATGTTCTTGTAGACGCCGGTGAGAGTCGCCGGAAGGGCGATCTTGATGCCGGTCTCTTCGAGGACCTCACGCTGAAGGCCATCGGGGATGGTCTCCTCGGGTTCGAGGACTCCGCCCGGCGGTTCCCAATGGCCGTTGTCGCGGCGCTTGATCAAGAGGGCACGGCCGTTGTCGTCAACGATGACCCCGGCCACGCTCACGGAGTGCGGGCGTTCTGTGCTCACGTTCCTCGGCCCTCTCGGCTGGCTAGGCTCTCCACCGTAGCAACAACACTCGCCCACTCGTCTAGATATCTAAAGGAGTATCCGTGACCTCTCTCCCGAGCGTTCTCGGCGCCCTGGACCCCACGAGTGATCGTGCGGTCTTCCGGCAGATCGCCGACCAGCTGCGCGAGGCCATCGACCGTGGGCGCTTCAAGGAAGGGGAGAAGCTGCCTTCCGAGGCCGAACTGGTCGAGCACTACGGCGTTTCCCGGATGACGGTCCGGAACTCCTTCTCGATCCTCACGGGGGAGGGCCTGGTGCACGCCGAGCACGGCAAGGGCGTCTTCGTCAGGCCCCGTCCGCCCGTGCGTCGGCTCGCCTCCGACCGCTTCGCCCGCCGCCACCGCGAGCAGGGCAAGTCCGCGTTCATCGTGGAGGCCGATGCCGCCGGCAGTCATCCGCAGGTCGACAGCCTGGAGGTCAAGGAGGAGAAGGCGAGCCAGGACATCTCTACGCGGCTCGGCTCGGTACGCCGTGTACTCGCCCGGCGGCGCCGGTATCTGCTGGACGGACGCCCGGTGGAGTTCGCCACGTCCTACCTCCCGCTCGACATCGCCCGCGGCACCCAGATCGCCGAGCCCAACCCTGGCCCCGGCGGCATCTACGCCCGTCTCGAAGAGCTGGGCCACCACCTCGACCACTTCGAGGAAGAGATCCGTGCCCGGATGCCTTCGCCCGCCGAGGTCAAGACCCTGCGCCTGGCCGCTGGCGTGCCGGTGATCCACCTCGTCCGCACCGCCTTCGACACCGAAGGGCGGGCCGTGGAGGTCTGCGACACGGTGATGGCGGCCGACGCCTACGTCCTCTCCTACCAGCTCCCGGCGACCTGATCGGATGGGCTGCGGTACATCTCTAGGAGGTCGGCTTGCCCTCGTCCTCCGGGGCGGGAGACGCGAACATCTGGCCGATGTTGTTCCACATGAAGCCGGCCGACCAGTCGGACTTGTCTGCGACCCAGCCGAGGAGTGCTTGCAGAACCTTGTCCTGTGAGACCGTCTGCGTCTGGAAGTGCTCCGCGGGCACGCCGTCGCGGTACTCGAGTCGGTAGGTGTTGTTGTCGCAGAACCACACCTGGATGTACCAGTCGCCCTCGCGCCCCTCGTCCTGCCGCTCCAGGGTCAAGTACCGGTTGCTGCGTTGAAGGTTGGCGAGCATGGTTCCGATGGCTGGCTTCGAGGGTCGCTTCACCTGGTAGCCATGGCCAGTCGTCGCAATCAGCATGAGTGGATTCTGGTGGGTGGGTCCGACAAGAGGGCGATGCGCTCTTCTCAACTCGCCCACACCAACACGCATACTCGTATACACGAGCGGGCAACTTCCGCGGCAAGGGGATCCCGTTCCCGGCGATGACGGGTCCTCAGATCGCCTGTCGTATAGACGAGTAGCTGGCAAGAAGCCTTGCGCACCATCCGTGTGGAGACGTCGGCCGCGACGATCCTCTTGACCGAGGCACCCTCAGACACGCTCCATGTGGTCCAGCAGCTGAAGCTGAGCCGCAGGCCGTGTTCGCCCCGCCGAAGGGCGGCAAGCTTGGGGACGTCCCGCTGCCTGGCCCCGTGGCCGATGCACTTCGAGAGCACATGAAGCGGCACCGCCGGTCGAGGTCACCTTGCCGTGGAAGGCGGCGGACGGTCCACCAGTGACCAAGCGGCTGATCTTCACCGGCCCGCGCGGCGGGCACGTCTGGCGTACGTCGCTCAACGAAGAGGCGTGGAAGCGGGCTCTCGCCTCGGTCGGCGTGATTCCCAAGCGGAAGCCGGGTGGGTCGTACGTCGAGTCACGTGAGAACGGCATGCACGCGCTGCGCCACTTCTACGCTTCGGTGCTCCTGGACGCGGGCGAGAACATCAAGGCCCTCGCCGAGTACCTCGGCCACTCGGACCCCGGTCTGACGCTCCGGGTGTATGCGCACCTGATGCCGTCGAGCCAGGAACGGACCCGCAAGGCCGTGGCCGCCGTCTTCGACACTGCCCGACCGGGCTCGTCCGGCACCTGACGGCCCAGAGACGACCCAAAGGCAGCAACAAGCCCCCTACTCGCGGAGAAACCGCAGGCAGGGGGCCTGTTCGTGAGTGCCTACTTCTTCTTGCCCTGGTTCTTCACGGCCTCGATCGCCGCCTTCGCCGCGTCCGGGTCGAGGTACTTGCCGCCCGGGGTGACCGGCTTGAAGTCGGCGTCCAGCTCGTAGTACAGCGGGATGCCCGTCGGGATGTTCAGGCCCGCGATGTCCTCGTCCGAGATGCCGTCGAGGTGCTTGACGAGGGCGCGGAGGCTGTTGCCGTGGGCGGCTACGAGGACCGTCTTGCCGTCGATGAGGTCGGGGACGATGTCGTCGTACCAGTAGGGGAGCATGCGGACGACGACGTCCTTGAGGCACTCCGTCTGGGGGCGCAGCTCCGGGGGGAGGTCCGCGTAGCGGGCGTCGTCGAACTGGGAGTACTCCGCGTCGCGGGCCAGCGGCGGCGGCGGGGTGTCGTAGGAGCGGCGCCAGAGCATGAACTGCTCCTCGCCGAACTCGGCCAGCGTCTCCGCCTTGTTCTTGCCCTGGAGGGCGCCGTAGTGGCGCTCGTTCAGCCGCCAGCTCCGGTTGACCGGAATCCAGAGGCGGTCCGCGGCCTCCAGCGAGAGCTGGGCCGTGCGGATCGCGCGCTTCTGGAGCGACGTGTGGACCACGTCGGGCAGGAGACCGGCGTCCTTCAGCAGCTCGCCACCGCGTACCGCCTCCTTCTCGCCCTTCTCGTTGAGGTTGACGTCCACCCAGCCGGTGAACAGGTTCTTCGCGTTCCACTCGCTCTCGCCGTGGCGGAGGAGGATCAGCTTGTACGGTGCGTCGGCCATGCCTCAGAGCGTAATCCACCCCCATGACGGGTCACCGCGCCGCCGACGGTTGACGGCTTCTGTTAATCCAGTGGCCTCCGGCGACCCCGTCTGAGTAAGGTGCGCTTACCGCACGCGCCACTTACCGGGGGGTCCCATCATGTCCACCGCCGCACCGGGCCGGCTGATCGCCGCCGCCAGGTCCTCCGTCTCCGGGCTCCCCCGCGCCTTCTGGTGGCTGTGGGCCAGCACGCTGGTCAACCGGCTCGGCGCGTTCGTCGCCACCTTCATGGCGCTCTACCTCACCCTCGAACGCGGCTACTCCGCCTCCTTCGCGGGCCTCGTCGCGGCGCTGCACGGCCTCGGCGGGGTCGTCTCCTCGCTCGGCGCCGGGGTGATGGCGGACCGGCTCGGCCGACGGCCCACCCTGCTGATCGCACAGGTCGGCACCGCCTTCTCCGTCGCGCTGCTCGGCTTCATGCAGGACCCCGTCGCCATCGCGGCCGTCGCCTTCCTGGTCGGCTCCGCCAACAACGCCTCCCGGCCCGCCGTGCAGGCGATGATGGCGGACATCATGCGGCCCGAGGACCGCGTACGGGCGTTCTCGCTGAACTACTGGGCGCTCAACCTCGGCTTCGCCGTCTCCTCCGTCGCCGCCGGTTTCATCGCCGAGTTCAGCTATCTCGCCGGGTTCCTCATCGAGGCCGGGATGACGCTGGCCTGCGCGATCCTCGTCTTCCTCAAGCTCCCCGAGTCCCGGCCCGCGCCCGCCGCCAAGGAGGCCGGGGAGGCGAGGATCGGGCTCGGTACGGTGCTGCGCGACCGGCGCTACATGGCGGTCGTCGGCCTGTCCTTCCTCGTCGGCCTCCTCTTCATGCAGGGCTCGGTCGGTCTGCCGGTCGCCATGGGCCAGGCCGGGTTCTCCCCCGCCGACTACGGCACCGCCATCGCCGTCAACGGCGTCCTGATCGTCGCTCTCCAGATCCCGGTCACCCGCTTCATCGAGCACCGCGACCCGCGCCGCCTGCTGGTCATCTCCTCGCTGCTCGCGGGCTACGGCTTCGGGCTCACCGCCTTCGCCGGGTCGCTCGGCGTCTTCGCGCTCACCGTCTGCGTGTGGACCCTCGCCGAGATCGTCAACGCGCCGACCCAGACCGGCCTCGTCGTCCGCCTCTCCCCCGTCCACGGCCGCGGCCGCTACCAGGGCGTCTACAGCCTCTCCTGGTCCGTCGCCGCCCTGGTCGCCCCCCTGATGTCCGGCACGGTCATCGACCGCCTGGGCGCCGAGTGGCTGTGGGGCGCGTGCGCGGTCATCGGGACGGTGGCGGGGCTCGGGTACGCCCTGCTGATGCGGGGGCTGCCCGCGGAGGAGGCGGAGGTGGCGGGCGCGCCGGCTGCGGCAAAGACCCGGCCCGCCGTGGAGAAGGCGGCCTGACCCACGGGGGCTCGCGGATTGCGCGGCTCGCGGATGCGGGCTCTGGCCGCGGGGCCGCGACGGGCCGGGTGACTCCCGGCTCCCCGGTTGCCCGCCGTCGGTGGGCGGTCCCGCCCGCTCCGGAGCCCCGTGTCGCGGGCGCGCCGCCCCGCCCCGCCTACGGATGCATCCTCGCCCCCTTCACCACCTTGTCCACCCCGCCCTTGGGCCCGTACACCGCCAGCCCCACCAGATCCAGGTCGGCCGTGGGTACGGCCCGTACCGCCGCCCGGTTGGCCGTGTCGTTGCCGGTCGAGAAGAGGTCGGCCGTGAAGACGGCGCGGGGCAGGGCGCGACTCAGGGTGCGGGTGTGGGCCGCTCGGAGGACTTCCTTGGACGCCTCGAAGACCAGGACCGGCTGGCGGAACATCGGGAGGTAGGCGACGCCGTCGGCGTCCTCGTAGGGGGCGCCGATCACCTCGGGGAGCTGGGTGCCGAGGCCGCTGACCAGGAAGGATGTGACGTTGAGGCGCTGCCAGGGGGCGAGGTCGTCGCGGAGCAGTACGGCGATCTTGGTGTCGAAACGCAGGGGCTGTTCGTCCATGCCCCGAGCCTGCCGACCACACCCCGCCCCGGTCTTGTACGTTTCTTGCGTGGCCGCCGACCAGCCGGAAGTCTCCGCGTGGCGCCCCTCGGTACCGGGGGTCGTGGAGGTCTTCCACGCCCGGTTCACCGAGTACGCGTACCCGATGCACGTGCACGACGCCTGGACGCTGCTGATCGTGGACGACGGCGCCGTACGGTACGACCTCGACCGGCACGAGCACGGCACCCCGCGCGACACCGTCACCCTGCTGCCCCCGCACGTCCCGCACAACGGCTCCCCCGCCACCCCGCACGGCTTCCGCAAGCGCGTGCTCTACCTGGACGGCAGCCGGCTCAGCCATGACCTGATCGGTCCCGCCGTCGACCAGCCCGACCTGCGGGACCCTGAACTACGGAAGCGCGTCGGCCAGTTGCACCGCGCCCTCGCAAGCCCCGGTGACGAACTGGCCGCCGAGAGCGGGCTCGTACTCGTCGGTGAGCGCCTCAGGAACCACCTGCGTCATCGCGACCCCGAACCCCCGCGCCCCGACCCGCTGTTGGCCCGGCTCCTGCGCGAACTCCTCGACGAGCACCTCACCGATGGCCTCACCCTCACCGAAGCGGCCGCACTGCTGCACGCCCATCCCGCCCACCTGGTAAGGGCGTTCAGCACCGCCTACGGCATCTCCCCGCACCGCTACCTGACGTCGAGAAGAGTCGGCCGGGCCAGGCGGCTGCTGCTGGACGGGGTGGCGGCGAAAGAGGTGGCGGTGGCGGCCGGGTTCTACGACCAGGCCCATCTGACCCGGCACTTCAAGAAGTTGGTGGGGGTGACACCGGGCCGCTACCGCAACGGGCCCTGAAACGGGCTCAGTCGCGCTCGATCAGATGCGTGAAGGCGTCCAGGTTGCGCGTGGACTCCCCGCGTGAGACCCGCCAGGCGTGCTCACGGCGGATCGCGGAGGCGAAGCCCAGCTCCAGCAGGGTGTTGAAGGCGCCGTCCGCCGCTTCGAGGACCTGCCCGAGCAGCCGGTCCACCTCCTCGGGCGTGACGGCGGCGAGCGGGAGACGGGCGTTGACGTAGACGTCGCCGAGCCGGTCGACCGCGTAACTCACGCCGTACAGCTTGAGGTTGCGTTCCAGGAGCCAGCGGTGGACGCCGGCCTCGTTCTCGTCGGGGTGCCGGATGACGAAGGCGTTGACGGAGAGGGTGTGGCGGCCCACCAGCAGCGAGACGGTGGTGGAGAGCTTGGCCGTGCCGGGCAGTTTGACCACGTAGGAGCCCGGATCAGGGCTCTCCCACTCCAGCTCGGCGTCCTTCAGCGCGTCCTCGAGGGTGCGCGCGGCCCGTTCCGTCGCCTCGGTGTCAGCCATGCTGCGAGCGTACGCGACGGCGGTGGGACTGGGTCGCGGCCGCGTACACGTCGGCGGTGGCGGCGGCGGAGGCGTCCCAGCCGAAGCCGAGGGCGTGCCGGGCGGCGGCCGCGCCCATGCGGTCGGACAGGCCGGGGTCGTCGGCGAAGCGGCGCAGCACGCGCGCGTAGTCCGCGGGGTCGTGGCCCTGGACGAGGAAGCCGGTCTCACCGTCGCGCACGGCCACCGGCAGACCGCCGACGGAGGCGGCGATCACCGGCGTGCCCGCCGCCTGCGCCTCGATGGCGACCAGCCCGAAGGACTCGCTGTAGGACGGCATGACCAGCACGGACGCGGCCCGGAACCAGTCCGCGAGCTGCTCCTGCCCGACCGGCGGCCGGAACCGCACGACGTCCGCGATACCGAGCCGCGCGGCGAGCTTCTGGAGCCCCTCCGGCTTGGCGAGCCCGCTGCCACTGGGCCCGCCGACCACGGGGACGACGATGTTCCGGCGCAGCTCGGGACGCTCGTCCAGCAGGTGGGCGACGGCACGGAGCAGCACGTCGGGGGCCTTGAGGGGCTGTATGCGGCCCGCGAAGAGCGGTATCAGCGCGTCCCTCGGCAGGCCGAGGCGGGCGCGGGCGGCGGCGCGGCCGTCGAGGGGGCGGAAGCGGTCGAGGTTGACGCCGGGGTGCACGACGGCGACCTTCGCGGGGTCGGCCTCGTAGTGCCGGACCAGCTCGGCGGCCTCCTCGGCGGTGTTGGCGATGAGGCGGCGGGCGGCGGAGACGATCTGGGTCTCGCCGATGACGCGGGCGGCGGGCTCGGGGGTGTCGCCGGTGGCCAGGCTGGCGTTCTTGACCTTGGCCATGGTGTGCATGGCGTGCACCAGCGGTACGCCCCAGCGCTGGGCGGCGAGCCATCCGACGTGGCCGGAGAGCCAGTAGTGGGAGTGGACGAGGTCGTAGTAGCCGGGGCGGTGGCCGGCCCACGCCTGCATCACACCGTGGGTGAAGGCGCAGAGCTGGGCGGGCAGCTCCTCCTTGGCCAGCCCCTCGTAGGGGCCCGCGTCGACGTGCCGGACGAGCACGCCGGGGGCCAGTTCGACCTTGGGGGCGAGGTCGCCGGAGGTGGCCCGCGTGAAGATCTCGACCTCGATGTTGAGGGCGGCCAGCCGCTGGGCCAGCTCCACGATGTAGACGTTCATCCCGCCCGCGTCGCCGGTGCCGGGCTGGTGGAGGGGCGAGGTGTGCACGGAGAGCATGGCGACCCGGCGTGGCCTGCGGTGCAGTCGCAGCCGGGGGGCGGCTGCCGGGGAGCGCCGCCCGAGCCTGCTGACGTACTGGCTCACTGGGCTTCCTCCTCGCTCGGGCATGCCTGCCGGGGGACCGTCCGAGTCCTCCGAGGGGTGCAACAGCGGAGGGGGTTCTTCCCATTTCCCGATCAAGCGGTTTTACCCAATCATGACCGTGCTTCGCTCAACCGTTCGGTCCGAGGTCATCACCGGGCCCGCTTACCCTCGTAGACATGGCACCCCGCACGACCCGCCCCGTAGGCACGGTGACGCGCGGGACGACCAACCCCAACCGGCTGCGCCGCATGGACCGCTGGATCGCGGCCACGCACGGCGCCGAACTGCGGCGCGCGGCCGACCCGCTGGCCATCGACCTCGGCTACGGGGCAGCGCCCTGGACCGCCGTGGAGCTGCTCGGCAGGCTCCGTACCGTCGCCCCGCACGCGCGCGTGGTCGGCGTCGAGATCGAACCGGAGCGGGTCGCGGCCGCGAAGCCGTACGAGCGCGAGGGGCTCGCGTTCCGGCACGGCGGCTTCGAGATCCCCGTACCGGGCCGGCCGGTGCTGATCCGGGCCGCCAATGTGCTGCGGCAGTACGACGAGGAGCAGGTCGCGGCCGTGTGGCGGGGGCTGTGCGCGCGGCTGGCCCCGGCGGGCGACGGTTCGCGCGGCGGGCTGCTGGTGGAGGGCACCTGCGACGAGATCGGGCGGCGGCACGTCTGGGTCGCGCTCGGTCCGGAGGGGCCGCGCACGGTCACCTTCGCCACCCGGCTCGGCTCGCTGGAGCACCCCTCCGACCTGGCCGAACGGCTGCCGAAGGCGCTGATCCACCGCAATGTGCCGGGCGAGCCGGTGCATGCCTTCCTGCGCGACTTCGACCGCGCCTGGGCCGCCGCCGCGCCCTACGCCTCCTACGGCGCCCGCCAGCGCTGGCTGCGCACGGTCCGGGACCTCACGGCCGACTGGCCGGTGACGGACGGGCCCGCGCGCTGGCGGCAGGGCGAAGTGACGCTGGCGTGGGAGGCGCTGGCTCCCCGCTGACGCTGGTTCACCTGACGTCGGTTCACCTGACGCTGGTTCACCTGTTCGAGGGAATCGCACGGAATCCGGGATCTGAGGGGAACGATCTCCGGTCCCGGTACGTCAGACGGGCGGGAAGATCGCGGGGAGGCGCGGGGCGCCGGGGGATGTACGACTTCGTACGACCTCTGTCACTTCGCGCCGGATCGTGGCACGATCCTGCGGACGGATCGTAAGTTACTGACGGTAAATCAGCTTGGGGGGACGTTATGGGTAGGGGCAAGCGCGGGCTGCTCGCCGCCGCCGTGACCGTGGTCTGCGCGGTGACCGTACTGGCGCTGCCGGGTACGGCGTTCGCGTCGGTACCGGCCGGACCCGCCGACCCCTCCCCGGCACCCTCGGCGAGCGCGGCCCCCGCGTCGGCGCCCATTCCCGACGCCGAGCTGGAGAAGGTCCGCGCGCGGCTCGACGGGCTGTACCACGACGCGGCCGTCGCCACCGACGCCTACAACGCGGCCGAGGAGAAGACGCGCAAGCAGTCCGTCCAGCTCGCCCGGCTGGAGAAGCGGACCGACGCGGCCCGCGAGAAGCTGGCCGAGCTGAAGGACCAGGCGGGCGCCGCCGCGCGGGCCCAGTACCGGGACAGCGGCATGCCGCCGATGGCGGGGTTCCTGCTCAGCGACAACCCGGAGCACTTCGCGGACGGCGCCGGCACCCTGCTGAACGGCGCGCGGGCCACCAAGAAGCTGATCGCCGAGACCGACCGCGTCGAGCGGGAGCTGCAGCGGGACACCGACGACGCGGCCGCGCGCTGGAAGAAGCTGGAGCGGGACCGCAAGGACAAGGCCGACGCCCAGAAGACGATCAAGGCGCGGATCGAGGACGCCGAGAAGCTCGAGTCGCGGCTGGAGAAGAAGGAGAAGGAACGGCTGGCCGAGCTGGAGCGGCAGGCCGCCCGCAAGGCGCAGACCGCCTGGCTGGACACCGGCGTCCTGAAGAAGGAGGCCGACGCGGCGAAGGCCACCGGCACCGCCACCTCCGCCGGGGCCAAGGCGGTCGCCTTCGCCACCGCCCAGCTCGGCAAGCCGTACGTCTGGGGAGCCGAGGGCCCCGACTCCTTCGACTGCTCCGGCCTGACCTCCCAGGCGTGGGCCGACGCGGGCACCCCGATCCCGCGCACCTCGCAGGAGCAGTGGAAGCAGCTCCCGCACGTGGACGTGACGGAGATGCGCCCCGGTGACCTCGTCATCTACTTCGCCGACGCCACCCACGTCGGGATGTACGTGGGCGACGGCAAGATAATCCACGCCCCGCGACCCGGCCGTACGGTCACGGTCGCGGGCGCGGGCACCATGCCGATCCTGGGGGTCGTACGCCCGGACGCGTGACCGGCGCCACACCTCGCAACCCTGTGACCAACGGCACGCAGGCGGCCGGGAACCAAGTGAGCTTCGTCATCCCGCACCCCCTGCCGCCCCGCCCAACTGCCGTACGGGCCAGGGCATATGACACCGGACTGCGCGATACGGACGCCGCGCGCCCCATTCCGCCGGGGCGGCCGGTGCCGCTAGGGTCACCCGACGGCGCTACGAGGACCCTCGGCGCCGCCGTGCCCCCGGGGGGAGGGAAGGAAACCAGGACATGCCCGTACCCGTACCGCGGCAGAGAGCAGTCCCGGCCGCCGCGTGCGGTCCGGCGCAGGTCTCGGCCGTAGCCCTCACCGACGAGGCAGAGCGTGACACCGCCGCCCTCGGCGCGGCGCTCACCGTGCTGCTCGTCGAGGACGACCCGTCCGGCGCGCTCGTCCCCGAGCTGCGGGACTCGGCCGGCCGGCCGATCCGCGTGCGTACCGCCCGCAACCTCACCGAGGCGGGACGGCTGCTCACCCCCGACGTGCACTGCATCCTGCTCGACCTCGCCCTCCCGGCCGCCGGCTGTGCCGACACCGAGGACGGCGACGAGCTGGCCGTGCTCCGTCAGGTGCTGGAGCTGGCGCCGCGGCACGCCGTGATCGCGCTGACCGCCTCCGGCGACGCCGAGCGCGGCGCGGAGGCCGTGCGTGTGGGCGCCCAGGACTACCTCTTCCGCGACGAGCTGGACAGCCGGCTGCTCAGCCGCGCCATCCGGTACGCCGTGGAGCGCAAGCGTTCCGACACCGCCGAGCGGCGGCTTGCGGAGGGCAGGCTGCGCGCGCAGGAGAACCGGCGCCTGGAGCGCGGGCTACTGCCGACGCCGCTGCTGGAGGGCGCCGCGCTGCGGTTCGCCGCGCGCTACCGCCCCGGCCGCTCGCGCGCGCTGCTCGGCGGCGACTTCTACGACGCGGTCCGCACCCCGGACGGCACCGTGCACGCCATGATCGGCGACGTCTGCGGCCACGGCCCGGACGAGGCCGCGCTCGGCGTGGAGCTGCGGATCGCCTGGCGGGCGCTGACCCTGGCCGGGCTGTGCGGGGACGAGCTGCTGGGCACGCTCCAGCAGGTGCTGGAGCACGAGCGCTCGGACGAGGAGATCTTCGCGACCCTCTGCACGGTGGACATCGCGCCCGACGGCCGCCGCGCCGGCCTGTGCCTGGCCGGACACCCGGCCCCGCTGCTGATCCGCCCCGGCGCGACCCCGGTCCCCCGGCTGCTCCCCTTCGACAACAACGGTCCCGCCCTGGGCCTCCTGCCGGGCGCCCGCTGGCCCCGCACCCAGGTCGAGCTGGGCGCCGAGTGGAGCCTCATGCTCTACACCGACGGCCTCATAGAAGGCCGCACCTCCCCCGGCGGCCCCCGCCTCGGCCAGGACGGCATGCTCGACATGATCCACCGCCAGCTCTCCGAGGGCCTGCGCGGGGAAGAGCTGCTGCGAGCGGCGGTCAGCGAGGTCCGTCACCTGAACGGCGACGAGCTGACGGACGACGTCGCGGTGGTCCTGCTGGACCGGGTGGCGTAGCGGGCTGTACGGACAGGGGCGGCGCTCACCGCCCTCAGTCCACGCGGCCAAGCCCTGCTCGGCCGCTCAGCACCAACTCGGGCGGCCGGCTCGTGCACCCCGGCGCGAGCCGGAGCCAAGCCCCGGCAGGCCACTTCGGCGCTCGCCCCCGGCGGAGCCGTCGGCGCGGCCGGCCGGCCGCGGGCGGAAGCCCCGGGCCCGGCGGGCCGGCTCGGCTGAACCGGCGGAGCCCTCAGCGACCGCCGTTGTACGGGCCGTACGGGCCGTCGCTGCTGCTGCCGCCCCGGCCCTTGCCCCGGCCCCAGCCACCGCGGTTGCCGCCGGTGAGGGCCTTGACGGCGGGGCGGACGTCGACGAGGTAGACGATGCTGGCGACGGCGCCCGCGATCGGCAGGATGGACAGGATCGAGAACAGGTAGCTGACCGCGAGGGCGATGCCCAGGATGACCAGCCAGAAGACCTTGGTCTGCTTGCCCGCCGCGCGGAACGCGTCCTCACGCCGGAAGGCCGCGTCGAAGAGACCGAACGCGGCCAGTGCCATGAGGACGATCTTCAGGAGCCCCATGAACCCCTCGAAGCCCAGCATCAGCATGTTGCCCACCGCTCCTTGCCTTCTGGTTCGCTGCCGTCACGCTACCCGCAGAACGGGCCGGGCACCCCGATGGTGCCCGGCCCGTACGTCTCACACCGTCCGCCGTCACTTGGCCGGCGGGGTCGGCTTCTTCGGCTGAGGAGCCTTGCGGGCGGCGGCCGGGGCCGGAGCCGGCTTCTTCGCCACCGGCTTCTTGGCGGCGGCCGGGTCGGGCTCGGCGACGGCCGGACCGGCGGCACCGGCGGCCGGCTTCGGGGTCTCCTTGACGACGCCCGGCTCGGGCCGGCCCTCGACCGCGATGGCGAGGTCCTCGATCTCCTCGGCGGCGTCGCCGCGCCAGGTCCGCACGGCCTGCTCGCCGTGCTCGGCGACCTTCTCGTACGCCTCGCGGGCCTTGACGGCGTACTCGGCGGCCACGCCCACGCCGCGCAGGGCGAGGTCCTGGGCCTGCTCGCCGACCTTCTTCAGGTCGACGTCGAGGTTGCCGATGAGGCCGTTGACCTTGGTCTGGATGGTCTCCTGCGCCTCCTTGGCGCGGGCGGTGGCCCGCTCCTGGACGACCTTGGGGTCGGTGGCGCGCACCTGCTCGATCCGGGCCGGGGCCTGGGCGCGGAGCTGCTCGACCAGCGAGGGCACCTTGCGGACCTGCCGGATGGCGAGATCGGCGGTACCGGCGGCGAAGTAGAGCGGAGTCGGGTCGCTGAAGGTCTTGCGCAGGTCGTCGGTGATGGCCATGGTGAAGGTCCTCCCGGATTCGCGTTCGGCTGAGGTCGGTGTGGTCCGCGTGCGGTGGCCGGAACCCTGGTCCGGTTTCATCCGGCCGTCCGCCGCGGACCGGCATCACTGCCGGGGGTGTCGCTGGGCTGCGCTCCCGTACCGTCGGACTCCTCGGGTCGTACGGGGCCTTCGCCGCCGAGTCCGTTCTCCTTGCGGAAGGACTCGTAGATCTGGAGCAGGACCTGCTTCTGCCGTTCGTTGAGCGAGGGGTCGGCGAGGATGACGGCGCGCGTCTCGACCTCGTCCCGGTCCCGCTCGGCGTCGAGGATGCCCGCGCGGACGTACAGCGTCTCGGCGGAGATCCGCAGGGCCTTGGCGACCTGCTGCAACACCTCCGCGCTGGGCTTGCGCAGCCCGCGCTCGATCTGGCTCAGGTACGGGTTCGACACCCCGGCGGCATCGGCGAGCTGCCGCAGCGAGAGCTGGGCGTTGCGCCGCTGCTCGCGCAGATACTCACCGAGATTGCCGACGTTGAGCGATGCCATGCCTCCACCATGCCCACCCTCGCTAACTTTTGCAAGCACCCCGCTTGCAAAAGTGTTGTGACCGGGGTGTGACGGGAGGTGTGACTGAGCATGCTGGTTGTCACTTGAGCAGGACAACTGTCACTGAGGCTCGCGTCGGCGATACCCCTCAGGGCGCGCTCCGCTGCCACCACCCTTGGAGATCGGCCCGCGGGCGATGATGTCGCCCATAGCCATCATGCTCTTGGAGCGGTTCATGCTGACGATCCGCAGCGGGAACGAAACCTACGCCTCCCGCCGCTGATAGATCGACAGGGCTTGATCAACACGGCTGGCCTGGTGGATCAGCGGCAGCATGAGCTCCTGCGCCTGTTCCTCGTCCGGGGCGTCAAGCAGCCGCTCGACGATGCCGAGCACCGCGCCCATGAGAAACGGGTCCAGCGGTGGATCGGTGAAGGGACGCGAGCTGTGCTTCTTCCCGGGCCTGTCTCGGAGGGCGCTGCTCGGGCAAGGCGCCCCTCGGCTTCCCCATCTAGGGCCTCCACGAGCGCCGGGGTCGCGGCGAAGGAGCGAGCCGCAGGCCAGGACAGGAACACGAGGCCAAGCAAGGCTCTCAGGTCGGCGAAGTAGTCGGCGGCGGGGATTAGCCAGCCGACGCTCGGGGTCGCTTCCGGACCAGTGGGGTCGAAGATCTTCAGAAGCCGTTGCTGAAGGTCGAGAAGGTGCTCCATCGTCTGCCCATCGAGAACGATATCGGGTACTACCCCCGCGGGCTCCGCAAGCTGGGCGCCACAGGCAGGCTGGAGGCGCCCGACGGCGCGAGGGGCGATCGTCGTCCGGCATTGCGTGGGATGCAGGTCCCCGTCCCAGGGCCGAGCGATGATGCTATTCGTCTCGACCGCGTGGACGGGCCGACGGCAGGCGGGGCACGCGGTACGCAGCAGGCAGTGGTGCCGCGGGCAGGCAAAGACTGGTGGGAGGCGCCAGCAACGCCGCCAGGCCCCGCCGTAAAGCTGCTGGATCTCGCTTCCGTTCCCCGGTTAGACATTGCGGACAGTACCGAGGCGTATGAGTCAGCAGCCACGTGTTCTCGTTGACCACCCTCGCGGCGCTACTCCGAGGGGTGGACTTCCCGTTCAGCGGCCCATATCGCTCCGCGAGCGAGGAGGTCAGCAGACAGCTGACCTCACCTGGGGTGAGTCGGGTGACTCGCGCGAAGGTCTGTAGCTGGTCTGGTTCCAGGTCGTGCACGAGCCGGATGGGGATCCGGAAGAGTGCATTCTCCTTGCGATGACCGGTCAGGCCGGTACGGCTTGCGACCATTCCGGGGGATGTCCCGAGCCGGTGCGCGAGGCGAAGTATGAAACCGGTCAGCGTCTCGTCGGGCAGCGGGTCGAGGCTGCGAGGCAGCGGGCGCACACCTCGTGATGTTCCGCTGGCGGACCGGCCGCGGCAGATCGGATGGGCGTCCACGTCGCGGCCATCACCAACCCCCGCCCGTAATGCGTCGCACGCGCCGCGATCTGCAGCCACCCTCACACGCCAGGTGACCACAGGCTACGGGATGGCTAGCGGCGGGTACGCCGGAAGCAGGCGGCGCCCAGCTCGCCCACCGAGTGTAGGGCGATCTCCGCCCCCGCTGCGACCGTGGCCGGACCGTCCGGCACGACGCCACTCACCGTGGCAGCGAGGACGAGCCCTGTGATGCAGCGAGACACCTGCAGGGCCGAGGGCCAGCGCCACGCATACCCAGGGCGCTTCCAGGGGTCCGATCCCGCCTCGTTCACGGACGCCTCCGACGGAGCCAACGCTTCGGCGTCCGCATGCGCCGGCACCCTCACCGCGTTCTCGGCGTCCGGGTCATCGCCGACCGCCGCGAGTGCCTGGTTCGTCATGGAGAAGTCCTCTTTCGTTGCGATCTGCTTGATCGGCGAGGTAGCGGGCCGCTGCACCACGGCGTCTGTGCGTAGATGCGCACTACTGGAGCGGAGTGGGCAACACGCTATGGGGAGGGCTAGACCTAAGAAAGGCTGATCTCCAACTTGCCGCAGAAATTAAGAACTTATCCAGCGCAGTAGTTAACTGCGTGCTAGCTTCTACGGGTTGAGTGACGCCATGAAGCGTAGCCGACTCGATTGGGGTTGTAGTGAGCATCAACGTTGACCCACTGCGTCTGTCCAAGCCGCAGGACTCCAGCACGTACCTGGCGATCAAAACGCCCCAGGGGGGCCGCGTCGTCTACAGCACGCGCGTTCCACTCCTCGACCTCCCCACCATCCTTCCCGTCCCTGACCCGAACAACGTCGACAAGGACAACCGCAAGGTCGATCGCCTCCACGCCAAGCACTTCGGTGAGTACCTGGACGCCAAGAAGGACTGGGTTGCCCCTGCCCTCTTGGCCCGCGACGGCGGTGGCTGCACCTTCGAGAAGGTGGACGATCACGGCGCTGTCGGTTACCTCACGGTCCCGTGGGCTATCGGCGGCATCTCCTCTCTGCGCACCATCGACGGCCAGCACCGCGTGCTCGGTGTCTCCATCGAGAAGCAGCGCATCACCGACGCCATCTCCGCCATCGACCGTGAGATGGCGCGCAAGCTCAGCCCGGAGAAGTCCGCAAAGCTCGAGGCGGAACGTGAGCGGCTCATCGGCCAGATGAACCGGCTGAAGGCCGAGTACGTCGGCCTAGACATCTACGTCGAGCCGGACCCGATCAAGGCCCAGCAAATGTTCGTTGACGTGGCCGACAACGCCAAGGGCATCAGCAGCGCCGTCCGTGCCCGGTTCGACAGCTACAAGGTCGCCAACCGCACACTGTCCGACGTCATCGACCACCCGCTACTCAAGGGACGAGTCGACGCCGAGCAGGACCGCATGACCCTGAAGAACCCCAACCTGATGGGCGCCAAACACGTTGCCGACATCACCCGCGCCGTCATCGCCGGTGCTGGCGGCCGGATCAGCAAGAAGGCCGAGCAGACTCTGACCGACGGCGAGGTCATCGAACAGGTCAAGGACTTCCTCGATGTCATCTCCAACGCCTTCACCGACCTCGCCGCCATCACCGAGGACGACCCCGAGGCGGATCGCCCGGCCGACGAGCTGACCATGTCGCAGAAGCTTCGCAGAAACTCGCTGCTCGGCTCGGTAGGCATGCTGCGCGTCCTGGGCGGGGTGTTCCGCGAACTGCGCGCGGGCGAAAACCCGGTGGAGCTCGACGACATCACCGAGTTCTTCAAGCGCCTCAACCCGCACATGGCCGCGCCAGTCGCCGAGAACAGCATCTGGCGCACCACTGAGGCGAACGTGGACTTCGAGCCGAACGCTGCCGCACCGATCATGCGGACCCAGAACATCGTCCACCTGGTGGGCGTGATCACCGGCTGGTACAAAAAGGCTCCTGCCGCTCTGTAGCCGATCACACGACCACGAGTGGCGCCTTCCTACCCTGGGAAACGGCGCCCCTCGTGATATGCGGTCACCACCCTTTCGACAACGACGATTTGGAGCGTCAGGGCGCTGCCGTACGCGGGGGTCTGTGCCTCGCCGGACCACCGAACGAGAAGACCGCCACCCACGCACATAGACCATCCCAGCGCTCCCTTGTCGAGCACTCACGTGAAGAGCCGTCATGGACCTGAACAGCAATCCGCTCGCGCACAGAGCGATCCTCACCGTTCCGACCGCGGAGAACCCCTTCCAAGTAGTTCGCCGCATCAGTGCTCAATGGCTCACTGGAAAGTTCGGCAGCGCCCCGCTCACCTCCGGGCATCACCACCTCGATGACGTCTCAGTGTTGACCAACCATGCGGCTTACCTGGCCGACGGCGCCGAACACGCGATACGCCTCCAGTTGCGCGAGGACAGGATCGAGGCCACGTGGCGGACCACCATCACGGCTGTCGCGTTCGAGGACCTTTCTGCATTGCTCACGGTCGGCCTGGAGGTGTTCCCCAACGGGGACAAGTCGCTGACCCCCGCCAGACCGCGCCTGGTTCGCGATCTCGTCCAGGAACTGGGGCCCACGGATGGTCCGGCGAGGTTGACACTAGAGCCCCAGAGCGTGGACGCGGAAGGCATCAATGCCCTGATCGACGTGCTCTGTGACCCCGCACGGCGCATGCCGGTGATTGTGGCAGCCCAACCTCTCCGTCCCAACGCGCTGTGGTCGAATCGGCTGGGGCAGGCGATGCGGCAATGTGCCGGTGCAGCCTCGCTGTATGTGCTTACGGACACCGAAGCCGTCGATGCGTTCCGCGCGGCGATCGGGGAGTACCACCGCGTCGCCCCGGGAGCCGTCCGCACGTTTCTGAGCGAGGTGGATCCGGCGTGGCCGAAAGATGCCTCGCGTCACCGGTTCCTGACCGTGGCTCGGATGAGCGATCCCCAGGATGGGGCGTGGTTCGGTCTCGCGCGTACTGTCCAGCGGCTTTCTACCGAGGCCCCATTGCCCGAGGCTCTGCGCACGATTGCCTTCCCGGATGACGCGGGCCGGCGTCATCGCGCGGAGCGGCAGGCCGCTCTGACATCCGTACGACCCTCCGAAGAGCTGGCGGGGATGCGCAAGGACGTCGAGGAGCTCAGGGCGCTACTAGCCCAGGCTGATGAGGAGTTGAAGGAAGCGGCACGCAGCACCGACCTTTCGGCACGGACCTTGACCTCCCTGGAGGAGCAGCTGCACGCGGCCGTGGATCGGGCGGACGGGGATATGGAGGAGGCGCTGCGGGCGCTGGACGACGTCGAGCGGGCGCGGGCGGAGGCAGACATCCTGCGGCGTCGACTGCGTGAGGAAGGCCGTTACGACGACACCGTCGTCGTGGAGCAGCCGCCCGGTGTTCCGGACTCATTCGAGGAGCTGTGGGAGCGGCTGGACGCCTTCGAAGGCGTTCGGGTCACGGCCGATAAGAGGAGGGCCCTCGAACTGGACGAGGCGGAGCGGGCTCGCGTGTGGGCGGCGAAGGCATGGAATGCCCTGAGGGCGCTGGACTCCTACACGCATGCAGCAAGGGACGGGTTCAATGGCGGTTTCTACCAGCACTGCACATCGGACCGCCCAGGGGCGGTTAACTGGCCGCTCAAGCAGCTGGCCACCGTCGAGTCCGCCACAACGATGAACAGGTGGGGCGAGGAGAGGATCTTCGCCGTCCCCTTGGAGGTGGACCCCTCCGGACGCACGGAAATGCAGGCCCACCTGAAACTCGACTCAAAGGGAAGCACCTCACCGAGGATCTACTTCCTGGACGACACGAAGGGCGTCACCGGACAGGTGATCATTGGATATGTCGGAGCCCATCTGACCAATACGAAGACCAACTGACACGAGGCATAAGCTTGTCGACCAATGACCGAGTGCCGTGCCGGTCACCGGCGGAAGCCATGCCCCCCGTGTGCACCACGAAGGCTGCCGTTTTTCCGTCGCGCTCGCGCCCAGCGGCAGGCGTGAGCGCCGGTTCAGCATATAAACCGGTCGGCTCGGGTGAGACGACTGAAGCCCTTGTTCTCGATCCGCTGACCCATCCGCTGGAACGCGCCACGGTCCCGGCGCGAGGTCAGGAGGATGGCCTGAAGCGGGTAGGAGGTCCCGCCGAGGCGGCGGAACTGGTAACTCATCGAGAAATGTCGCTCCTTGGCTCCATCGAGGATGGGCGCCATCACCTCGTGGGTCTCGTTCTCATCAGGGGCCGACAGCAGACGTACTGCGATGCCCAGCACCGCGCCCGCGACGGCGGGATCCGCTGCCGGGTCGCTGTAGTGGTGCGAGGCTTGGCGCCGTCGGCCTGCCTCGGCCTCGGCCCGGGAATTGGCGAACTCGGCGTGTCGCTTCTCCGCCTCCCGGTCGACCAGCACGGCCAGGGCCTCCGTGTCGGTGAGTTGCCTGGCATGGGGCCAAGTCATGAAGATCAACGCACTCAGAGCACGTAGATCAATGAAGTACTGGGCCGCAGGAATCAGCCACCCGAAGCTTCCCACTTCCTTTGGCCCATCGGGGTCCAAAAGCCTGTCGAAGTGGTGCTGAAGCCTCAGCAATGCGCCGACCGCGGAGGGAGCGTAGGGAAGTCCATCCGCTTCACCGCCGGCCAGGCCCGCTCCGCAGATCGCCCGTGTGCCAGGAATGGTGGCTCTGCACTGAGCGGGGTGGAGGCCCGCCTCGGAGACTCGGGCGATCAGGCTGCCGGCGCGGGCTGCGTTGATGTCCTGCCCGCAGCGAGGGCAGCCGTACAGCAGCGGACGCTGATGACGTAGACAGGCGAAGACGGGAGGCAATCTCCAAGGCCGGCGCCAACGCCCGCCATGACGCTCTTCGATCTCAGTTCCGTCACCGGAGAGGCATCGTGGGCAGTACCGGGTCGCCCTTACCCAACGGGGACGAGAACGACGAGGGTGAGCCGGGCGGCAGTTCGCTCCCGGCTAGAAAGTCGGGGGTATGCCTGCGCCATCAGCCGGCTGTACGGAACTTCAGCCGAAGCGGCTGCGAGAGGACCTCGACCACGTCACCGGCGAAATCCAGGACCAGCAGCAGCCCGGCTTCCTCCAAGCTCTCGAAGCCGTGCAGGCGGCCGGTACTGACCATGTATGCAAGCCCGGGACGATGGCGCTGATCACGCCGCCAGGTGAAGCCCCGCATCGGCACCAGCCCAGTGACCGGAACGGCCGCCAGGTTAGCCACCGCGCTTGTGACCTCACCTCCGGCGTACCGCCAGGTAGCCGTCCACCGTCGCGTCCAGCCCTCGTCCAGGCCGAGCGCCTGACGCCCCGCGCCGAGGGAGACCGGCACGAGCAGGTCGTCCCACCTGCACGCATGCGACCACAGGGGCTCGTACGCCGCACCGTCAGCCGTCCGGACGTGTACCCCGCCAGATCCTTGAACCTCCGCCACGTCTCCAGGGAAGCGAAGCCCAGCGCACGCTGTAGGCGATCTTCGGTACTGGTGACAACGAGACCGCAAACGATCTCAATGTGACAAGAGTCCCGCACTTCCAGTGACAACAATCCCGCTCACGCCATCACTGCGGTCGAGGTCGGGACGATTCCCAGGTGACAACCACCTTGCTCAGTCACAGGGGGGAGGGTTTCGGCCGATATGACGGGGCACGTGCGGTCCCGGCCGTCGCTCTGGTGCGAAACCGCCCGCCGCCTCCCCCGGGTGCGGAAGCATGAAGCATGCGGTCAAGTGGATGGTGTCTCACTGAAGATGTCGAAGAGTTTCTCGCCCGTGCCGGAGGGTTCCTCCGAGGGCGGCCCGCTGAGCACGTCATGCAGCTCACGTGGGCCGAGAGGGTGCGGGTGCGCGGGGCGGGGGCGTTCGGGCCGGCGCCTGTTTTCGGGGTGCTGGAGGAGGAGGGCCTGGTCAGCGGCACCTTCTATCATCTGCCGCCCCGCGCGATGGGCCTCTCCCCGCTCACGCCCGAGCAGGCCGAGAGCCTCGCCGTCCGCCTCGCCGACGCCGGTCTCTCCCCGACTGCCGTCGGTGCGGACCACGACACCGCCACCGCCTTCGCCGAGGCGTGGCAGCGGCACGCCGGGGTGACGCCGAAGCTCCGTGACGTGGGCGTCCGGCTGTACCGGCTCGGCACCCTCACCCCGCCCGACCCCCATCCGGAGGGCCGGCCCCGTGTCCTCGGCGAGGGAGATCTCGACCAAGCCGCCCACTGGTGCGGGGAGTTCGCCAGGGCCGTCGGGGAGGACGTCACCGTCGACGCCGGGACCTGGGCGAACACGCGCTACGCCGACAAGCGGTACACCCTCTGGGAGACCCCGGACGGCACGCCCGTCTCCATCGCGGGCATGAACCCGCTCATCGGCGGCCAGATCCAGGTGGACATCGTCTACACCCCGGCCCACCTGCGCGGCCACGGCTACGCCGCCGCCGTCTCCGCCGAGGTCAGCCGCGCCGCGCTGGCCGCCGGAGCCCAGGAGGTCGTCCTCTTCGCCGACCGGTCCAACCCCACGAGCAACGCCCTCTACCGACGCCTCGGCTACCGCCCGTTGAGCGACTGGTCGGGGTACGACTTCGTCCCCGCCGATTGAGGAAACGCCCGTGCGGGGGGCACGCCTGGGTCAACCGGGGCGAGGTGACGCATGGTTACGGCTCTGCCGCCGCGCGGGACCGGATGCGCAGACGCGCCCTCCGGGCTGCCGGACTCCTCAGCGTGTCCCGCTGGCCTCCGGTTCCGCCACGCGTACCCCGGCGGGTGTCCGCAGATCGCG
The DNA here is from genome assembly GCF_055562575.1 of Streptomyces sp. NPDC018263. Taxonomy (NCBI): domain Bacteria; kingdom Bacillati; phylum Actinomycetota; class Actinomycetes; order Kitasatosporales; family Streptomycetaceae; genus Streptomyces; species Streptomyces sp. NPDC018263. The sequence continues at coordinate 56,392 of NZ_JBVHFA010000005.1, read as the reverse complement.
CACCTGCGGAGCGAGCAGCGCCGCACCCGTCGCCAGCACGACCAGGGTGGCGCAGCCCGTCAGCGCCCAGCTCGTGCCCGCCGCCGAGGCGACCGGCCCGGCGACGAGCATGCCGAGCGGGGCGAGGGCGAGGGAGCCGAACCAGTCGTAGGAGGTGACGCGGGAGAGGACGTGTTCGGGGATCTCGCGTTGGAGGGTGGTGGACCACAGGACGCCGAAGACGTCGTTCGCCACGCCCGCGCCGAACATGGCGGCGGCCGTGAGCCAGAGGGGGGCGCCGAGGCTGAGCAGGAGCATCGGCAGGGCGGCCGGGAAGGTGCTCAGTACGGCGACGAGGATGGGGCGCCCGACCCGTACCCGCGCCGCGAGGCCCGCGCCCGCGATGGTGCCGAGGGCCTGGGCGGCGACGATGACCGACCAGCTCCGGGCGCCGCCGTGGTGTTCGAGCGTGAGGGGACCCAGGACGCCCACCTCGGCGTTCAGCGCGGCGATCACGACCGCGTACTGGGCGACCACGACCCACAGCCACTGCCGGGAGGCGAACTCCCGCCAGCCTTCCCGCAGTTCCGTCCAGCCCGAGGCCCGTACGCGGGGCCGGCCGGCCACCTTCAGCCGGGCGGTGAGGGCCGCGCTGACGACGAAGGATGCGGCGTTGAGGGCGAGTGCCCAGCCCGCGCCGACCAGGGCGACGGTCACGCCGGACAGGGCGAGGCCGAGGAGGAGGGAGGTGTTGGTGCCGACGCGGAGGAGGCCGTTGGCCCGCTGGAGCCGGTCGGCGGGCACGAGAAGGGGGACAAGACCTTCCATGGCGGGGGCGAACATCGAGGTCGCCGCACCGGCCGCCACGGCGAGCAGGCACATCGCGGTCAGCGGGGCGTGTCCGGTCAGCACGAGGGCGGCGAGTCCGGCGTACGCCCCGGCACCCAGTACGTCGGCCAGCATCATCAGCCGTGACCGCGACATACGGTCCGCGATCACGCCTCCCACCAGGACGAACACCAACTGCGGCAACGCCTGGCAGGCCAGCACCAGCGACAGCCGCCCCGCGCTCGCCCCCGGCAGCGCGAGCACCGCGAACCCAAGCGCGACCCGCGCGAAGCCGTTGCCCAGCACAGAGACGACCCGTGCGCCGAGAAGCAGAACGAAGCGCCGGTCGCGCCACAGGGGGATATCCACGGCCCCGCACCCTACGCCCGCCCGATCAACTCCAGCGCGCCTGAGCGCAGTTCGAGCCAGGTGTCGTGCCGGGAAACGCTCTGATCACTTTCCGGTCCCGTACCGCAGCCCGTCCAGCAGCAACCCCACCATCCGCCCCGTGTGCCCGTCGTCGTCCTGGGCCGGGAGGGTCAGGTTGGCGACGGCTCGGAGGAGGTCGTCGGGGGCGGTGTCGGTGCGGATCTCGCCGGACTTGGCCGCGGCGCCGAGCAGGTCCTCCAGGGCCGGTACCAGGCGGAGCTGGAAGTACGACGGGAGGCTGTCGTAGGCCGGGTCGCCGGAGTGGAGGGCGGCGCTGAGGCCGCGTTTGGTGGCGATGAAGTGGGTGAAGCGGAGGAGCCACAGGCGCAGGGCCTCGACGGGGGGATGGTCGGCGGCGAGCGCGGGCGCGGTGTCGGCGCAGGCGTCGACCTCGTGGCGGAAGACGGCCGCGATGAGGTCGGAGCGCTGCGGGAAGTGCCGGTAGAGGGTGCCCGCGCCGACGCCCGCCCGGGCGGTGATCTGCCGTACGGGTGCGTCCACGCCGGACTCGGCGAACACCTCGGCGGCGGCCGTGAGCAGCGTGTCGATGCTGCGCCGCGCGTCGGCCCGAAGGCGTGGGCGGGACGGCTCGGCGTCGGTCATGCCAGACCTCCACTTGCTAACCGGAACAGCGTTCCGTATCGTTCTTCCCGGAACACCGTTCCGTTTTCGTGAGCGTAACGCGCCGCGGCGGGCCCTGGCCACCGCGGATTGGAGGAGACTCATGAAGTACCGCACGCTGGGCCGGACCGGCATGAAGGTCAGCCCGTACTGCCTGGGCGCGATGATGTTCGGCGCCATCGGCAACCCCGACCACGACGACTCCGTACGCATGATCCACAAGGCGCTGGACGCCGGGATCAACTTCATCGACACCGCCGACATCTACTCCTACGGGGAGTCGGAGGAGATCGTCGGCAAGGCGCTGAAGGGGCGGCGGGACTCCGTCGTGCTCGCCACCAAGGCGCGGCTGCCGATGAACTCCGACGGCGCCGACCCCAACATGCAGGGCGCGTCCCGGCGTTGGCTGACCCGGGCGCTGGACGACTCGCTGCGCCGGCTCGGCACGGACCATGTGGACCTCTTCCAGATCCACCGGCCCGACCCGGACACCGACGTCGAGGAGACCCTCTCCGCCCTCACCGACCTGGTGCGCGCGGGCAAGGTCCGCGCGATCGGCACCTCGGGCTACCCGGCCTCCGACATCGTCGAGGCGCAGTGGGTCGCCGAACACCACCGGCTCCAGCGGTTCCGTACCGAACAGCCGACGTATTCGCTGCTCAACCGGGGTATCGAGCGCGAGGTGCTGCCGGTGTGCGAGCGGTACGGGATGGGGACGCTGATCTACAGTCCGCTGGCCGGGGGCATGCTCACCGGGCGCTACCGCAAGGACCGGCCCGCCGACACCCACCGCTCCACCTACGGCTTCCGGTACCTGCGCGACGAGCGGCGCCTCGACACCGTGGAGCGGCTGGTCCCGGTCGCCGAGGAGGCCGGTGTCTCGCTGACGCACCTCGCGCTGGCCTTCGTGATCAGCCACCCCGGTGTCACCTCCGCGATCATCGGCCCGCGCACGATGGAGCAGCTCGACGACCTCCTCGCGGGCGGCAAGGTCACGCTGTCCGACGAGATCCTGGACCGTATCGACGCGGTGGTGCCCCCCGGTACGGACGTGGGCGCGCTCGACATGGAGTACGCCCCGCCCGCGATCACCGAGGCGCACCTGCGGCGCCGGTGGGCCGGGGAGCGGTCGGCCGCCTGAGGGTCAGTCCGGCGGGTTCCTGCCCAGCCACTCCCGCAGGGTGGTGAAGTCGGCCGGGGTCAGGCCGTAGTCGTGGTCCACGCGGTGCAGCAGGGCTCGGGCGGGGTGGTGGACGGCGACGTAGGCCCGGTCGGCCTCGGTGATCTCGTCGTCGATCCAGATGAACGGCCGGCCCGCCGCGAACTCGACCAGTGGGCGCGTCTTCCAGTGGATCAGCGCGGGCGGCGCCTCCTCGTCCGGCCACGGCACCACGGGCAACGGCGGCAGCCCCAGCCACGGCGCGACCACCGCGTTGGCGTCGTCCATCCAGGTCGACGCCCACACCAGCTCACACCCCAGCGCCACCAGCTCGGCGCCGAGCCCCGGATCGACCCGCCCCAGCAACGGATGCCCACCCGTGCCACCGCCCCGCTGGAACTCCGGGTACGCGGCGTCGGGCGCGCCGAAGGGGATGAGCGGACCGTCGATGTCGAGAAAGAGCAGCATCACCCCTCAGCATCGGCCATCCACCGGCGCCGGGCGGCAAACGGCTCGCCCCCGTCACCTCTCGCGCCCCTCCAGCCGGTGCCACCGCACCAGCGCGGCCGCCACCCGCCCCGCGTCCGGCACCTCCGCCACCCCCAGCGGGCCCGCACCCCGCGCCAGGATCTCCCGCAGCTTCACCGCAAGGACCTCGGCCGGTGGAGCGTCGGGGGAATCGAGTGCCAGGGCCGAGCGGATGACGTCCGTGAAGACGGACTGGGCCCGCTTGTAGGCGAGGAGGGGTGGCAGGTCGTCGGCCCAGCCGCGCACGCTCCCCGGGCGGACCGCCCGCACGGTCGTGTGCCAGCGGGCGGCGATCTCGCGGGACTGGGCGGCGGGGTAGCGCATGAGGTGGAGGTGGGTGGCGAGGTCGTAGAGGGGGTCGCCGGCCATGGCCAGTTCCCAGTCGATGGTCCACAGCCGGTCTACGGGATCGACGATGAAGTTCTCGCGGTGCAGGTCGGCGTGGAGAAGGCAGAAGGGGCGCCGGGACAGGCCGTGCACATGGGCCCGCAGATGCCTGAACGAGGTCTCGGTGAGGCCGAGTTCGGCGAAGAGCCGCTCGAAGCGGTCGAGGTTGCGGCGGTAGACGCGGTGCTCGGTGAAGTGGACGAGGCGTTCCAGGAAACCGTCGCTGTCGCCGTCCGCCGGGCGGTCCTCGGCGGCGCAGCGGCGCTCGGCGGTGATGTCGTCCGGGCCGATCGCGGCCAGCCTGCCGAACAGCTCGGTGATCTGGCGGCACAGCGCCTCCGGCACCTCGGTGCCGGAGGGGTGGAGCGTGCCGAGGGTGGTGCCCTCGATGAACCGCATCAGCCGCAGTCCGCCGACCTCCACCAGGCCGGGGACGCGCGGCACGCGGTCGCCCAGCGCGGTGAGCAGGCGCTCCTCCGAGGCGAAGCAGCGCCGGTCGAACCAGAGCAACCCGTCGCGGGGCTCCCGGCACTTCCACCGCCCCGGATGGAGCCGCGCGGCCTCACCGGCCAGCGGGAAGACATACGTCTCGTGGTGGTAGCCCTGGAGCGGGCCCTCGACCACCTTGTCGTCGCCGCTGGCCTCGGCCGCGTTCAGCCAGGCAGTAGAAACCGTTTCGGGGGACATGGCCCGTTCTCTCGCCGTGCGCCCTGCCGAAAGGGGCGGAAGTGGCAGCACGGTACCGCCTCGGGAGCGGGTCCCGGCCCCACGACTCCGGGCTGGTTCCCCCGTACCGGGGACCGGGCGTACGCGCGTACGAGCCCGCTAGCCGCGCAGCGCGAGCAGCAGGGGTTCCAGGGAGGTGAGGACCGTGTCGGCGCCCGAGGCGCGGAGCTGCTTGGCGCGGCGCTCGCCGCTCGCGTAGCCGAGGAAGCGGACCCCGGCCCGCTCGGCGGCGACGAGGTCGGTGGGCGAGTCCCCGATCATCAGCGCGGACTCCGGGGCGGCGCCCAGGGCGGCGAGGGCGCGGTCGAGGCAGTACGGGTCGGGTTTGAGGCGGTGCAGCTCGGCGGTGCGGCCGTAGATGTGCGCGGCGAAGCAGCCGGTCAGGCCGCGTTCGGCGAGGTAGGCGTGGACCACGCGCGGGGAGTTGTTGGTGGTGACGGCCAGCCGGGAGCCGACGGCGGCCCAGGTGCGGATCAGCGGATCGGCGTACGGGGTCGGCCACGCGGAGGCGGCGGCCAGCAGCTCGTCCTGGGTGAGGCGCTCCTCCAGTTCGGCGACGAGGTCGCTGCCGGGGTGGCGGCGGTCCACCGCGCGCAGCACCACCTGCGGGTCCAGCGTCTCCCGCTCGTCCTCGGTGAGCAGCCCGCGCAGTCCGCGCCCGGCCAGCCACTCCACCAGCCCGGCCGCGACCCGCTCGGCGCGGTGCCGGGCGAAGAGACGGCAGACCGGGCCGTCGAAGTCCCAGAGGACGACCCGCGCGCCGATCAGTTCCCGTAGCTTCTCGATCCCCTGGTCGCTCTTCTCCTCGACCGTTTCGGTCGCCATCAGCTCATGCTGCGTCGTTTCCGGCGTCTTGGAAGTCACTAGGAGAGTGTCAGGTCCGTGGTGATGGTTTCCCAGAGGGCGTCGAACCACTTCTGCGACTGTTCCACGAAGGAGGCGTCCCGTTGACCCGACCGCTTCTCGAAGGAGAACAGCATGGACTCCGAGCCCAGGGTGTCGAACATCTCCAGGATGCCGGTGTCGGTGGGTTCCTCGCGCCGGGTGACCATGTAGTACGCGTACAGCGCCTCCGCGCCGTTGAGCAGGTACAGCTTGGCCGGCGGGGTGAAGGGCAGTGCGCGGAAGGTGACATGGACGTCGATGTCGTGCGTGGCCCGCAGGGCGTTGAGGTTGTACTGGAGCACCTGCCCCTGGGCGTTGCGCATCGCCAGCCAGCGCCGGTGCACCGGGTCCGCGTCGTCGCCCTCGGGGTCCACCGGGACCGGGAAGGCGAGGCTGATGTCGCGCGAGGGCAGCAGGACGCGTACGTCGATGCGCTCGGGGCGCACCCGGCCCTCGTGGATCAGCCGCAGCGGCTCGCCGAGGGCGGGGATCAGGCTCTGCGCGGTCAGGCAGACGGCGTCGACGCGGACGTGGGACGCGGTGAACGCCTCCGCCAGCCGGTGGGCGAGGGCGACCATCGTGGGCTGGGGGGCGTCCTGCGCGGGCGCGGGTTCCGCGACGCGCGGCGGGCTGCCCTTGGTGACGCCGGTGAGCAGGCCCTCGTCGTGCAGCAGACGCAGTGCCTGGCGGACCGCTCCGCGCTCCACGCCGAACTCCTCGGCCAGCTCGGCCTGGGTGGGCAGCCGCTCGCCCGCCCGCAGCTCACCGGCACGGATGCGGGCGCGCAGGGCGTCGGCGATCTCCTGGGCGGTGAACCGTCTGCCGCTCACTGCCACGTTCTCCTGGGTCACGACCAAACGGTACAACCTCAGCCCATCTACGGGCAGTTGTAGGTGACTAACTGCCAAGTACTGACCAATCAAGTCCAGTTGGCCGCCATCTTGGCTACCCCAGCACCAGCTCCGAGCTGATCGTCTCCCACAGCGCGTCGAACCAGAGCCGGGACTGCGACACGAACTCGGTGTCCCGCGCCCCGGCCCCCCGCGTGAAGGCGAACAGCATCGAGCGGGTGCCCTCGGCGTCGTACAGCGCCATGTGCTCCGGGCCTATGTCCCGCTCACGCCGGGCCAGCGTGTAGTACGCGAACAGCGCCTCGGAGCCGTTGAGCAGGTACAGCTTGACCGGCGGGGTGAAGGGGAGCGCGCGGAAGCGGACCCGGACGTCGATGCCGTGCGTGGTGCGCAGCGCGAGCAGGTTGTGCCGGAGCACCTGACCCTGGGCGTTGCGCTGCGCCAGCCAGCGCCGGTGCAGCAGCTCGGTGTCGGCGGCGTCCACCGGCGCGGGGAAGGCGAGGGCGATGTCACGGCTCGGCAGCAGCAGCCGTACGTCGATCTTGGCCGGTTTCAGTCCTCCCGCGTGGATCTGCCGCAGCGGTTCCCCGATGGCGAGGGTGAGCGAGACGGAGGTCAGGCAGAGGGCGTCCACCCGCACGTGCGGGACCGCGAAGGCGGCCGCGACGCGGGGCGCGAGGCCCGCCATCGTGGGCTGCGGCGGCGCGGCCGGGCCCGGCGCGCCGGGCGGGACGGCCACCGTGGCCGGGCTGCCCTGCGACGATCCGGCGAGCAGCCGCTCGACACGCAGGATGCGCAGCGCCTCGCGGACCGTGCCGCGCTCGACCCCGAACTCCTCGGCCAGCTCCGCCTGGGTGGGCAGCCGTTCGCCGGGGCGCAGCACACCGGTGTCGATGCGGGTGCGCAGGATGCCGGCCACCACGCGAGAGGTGACGCGTGAGGGGTGTGACCGTGGTGACCTCTTCCGCCCAGTGGCGGAGACGTGTTCCGGGTCCACGGACAAAGGCTACAACTTCCCGCCATCTTGCGGCAGTTCGCGGGATGATGGTTATGAGCCGCTTCCACGCGGCTATAACTACAGTGAAGTTGGCAGCCAACTTGACCGACATGGTCGAGCTTTCCGGCGGTTGGCCGACCGGGCTCCCCTTCCGGAGGGGAGCCGGGAGCCCGGCAGGGGACGGCCACGGGAGCGCACAGTCACAACTGAACACCCGCACAGCCACAACCGAACAGCGTCAGCGCACAGCCACAACCGAACAGCACGCTACGGATGAACGGCCGCCGGCACGGCGGCGGGCGACCGGGGTCAGAAGGAGTCCGGGCACCACGGGCGCCCGGACGTGCGGAACAGGGCGTCGGCCGCACGGGCGGCGCCCTCCCGCTCCTCCTGGACACGCCCCAGCGCCGCCAGCCGTGCCGTCGAGCCGTCTCCGAGCCACACCGTGGCCAGCTCGGCCACCGGCAGCGTCAGCTCGGCGGACGCGCCGCCCGCCGGGGTGCACGACGCGCCCTCGGGGGACGCCTCCAGCCGGTACCGCCCGCCCGCCGTGCCGTCCTCGTCCAGCACCTCGATCACCAGCGACCCGGACCGCTCGTAGCTCCGCGCCTCCAGCGCCCGTACGACGTCCAGCAGCCGGACCCACAGCCAGTCCGTGTGCGTGTCGACACGGGCCGCGCGGACGTCGGGCAGCAGGAAGGGCAGCAGGGAGTCGGGGGCCCGCCAGCCGCTCTTGACGTGGGCGATCCAGTCGATCGAGCACAGGTAGCGCCACAGCGCGGCCTCGGCCGCCGGGGTCGCGGCGGTCAGCCAGTCCACCTTGGCCGTGTTGTCCGGCTGCTGCCCCTCCCACTTGCTCTCGCAGCGGTACGACACCATGCCCTCGACCTCGCCGGAGGCGGCCCGGTACACCGCGTAGAACGGCTCGGTCCAGTCCCGGCCGAAGCGGGCCACCCCGGTACGGGCGTCCCACCACAGCTCGTCCCGGCCGACCGCGCCCGGCGTCACGGCGCGCACCCGCTCGGACAGCTTCGGGCCCAGCGCGCGCACCTCGGCGCCGTCCACCAGGTCGATCCGGGCGCCGTCCTCAGGTCCGGCCCAGCGCGGGTCGAGCCCCGAACGGCCCACGTCCACAGTCCAGTTGGTCGCCCAGGTCGCGGGGCCGAAACCATGCTTGCCGTAGATCGGGTACTCGGCGGCGATCAGCGTGGCGATCACGTCCCCGCGCTCCCGCGCGGCCGCCAGGTCCTCGCGCATCATCCGCGTGAGCAGACCACGACGGCGGTGGGTCGGGGAGACGGTGACGTTGGTGACCGCGTTGGAGGGGACGTACGCGCCGCCGACCGCGGTGACCTCCTGCGCGAAGGAGCGGAAGGTGCCCACGCAGCGGCCGCCGTCGAAGGCGCCGAGCAGGCGGCCCGGCACGAACTGGCGGAGCCTCGCGGCCCGTTGCCCCGGCGTGATCACCGGGTCCTGGAGGAAACCGGTGTCCATCGCGCGGTGCCAGTTGTCGAACTCGTGCTCGGCCACGGGGCGTACGTCGATCATGGGGCCACGGTAGGCGCGGGACCCGGCTTGTGTCGCGCGCATTTCCCGCACCCCGCCCGGCTCAGGCCAGCAGGTCGTCCACCTGGGCCTCGCCCGCCCGGTACCGGCGTGCGACCTCGCCCCCGCAGGCGTCGGCGGTGCGCTGGAGGCCCTGGCGGCGGTGGGAGATCTCCTGCTCGTACCCGGTCAGCCGGCCCATCGCCTCCGCCAGCTCGGCGTCCGTGCGGGCGGTGAGGTCGGACAGCTCGACCTCGGCGAGCATCTCCGCCGCGAGCTTGCCGTACTCCTCGCTGTGCGGGGTGCCGAGGGTGACATGGCGGGCGGAGGAGCGGTGCCGGGCCGGGGCGTCGGCGAGGATCTCCGAAAGCCGCTCCACCACGGACCCGTCCACCGGGACCGGAAGGTGCTCGCCGCCCCGGCGGGCCAGCTCGGCGCGCAGGATGTCGATCCGGCCCTGGAGGAGGCGCCGGACATAACTCAGGTCGGCCTCCTCGCGCTGGGCGTCCCGGCGCAGGGCGCGCAGTTCGGGCAGGCTCAGCGGGGCCAGGACGGATGCGCCCGGCTCCTCGGGCGGCGGGCTCGGCGGGCTCTCGGCGCGCTGTGCGGGCGGCCGGTGTGTGACCGGACCACTGGTACTCGGTGTGCTCATGTGTGGTGGACCGTCCCCTCGACCGGCGTGTGGGAAGCATCGTGCCACCCCCGGTGGCCGCTATGTGACCGACTGCCCCCGAACGGCCCTGGATGGGGGGTATGGATTGGTTGCGGACCCCCCGGACCGGGGCACCCCCGGCCGCACGGCATGATGGGGCGCATGCGTGCGGTGGTACAGCGGGTGGACGGCGCGAGCGTCGTCGTGGACGGCGAGACGGTGGGCGCGATCGAGGGCGAGGGCCTGTGCGTCCTGGTCGGCGTGACCCACGAGGACACCAAGGAGAAGGCGGCCCAACTGGCCCGCAAACTCTGGTCGGTACGCATGCTCTCCGACGAGAGGTCGTGCAGCGACACCGACGCCCCGCTCCTGGTCATCAGCCAGTTCACCCTCTACGGCGACGCCCGCAAGGGCCGCCGCCCCACCTGGAACGCGGCCGCCCCCGGCCCGGTCGCGGAACCCCTGGTCGACGAGGTCGTCGCCCAGCTCCGCGCCCTCGGCGCGACGGTCGCCACGGGCCGCTTCGGCGCCCAGATGCGCGTGTCCCTGGTGAACGACGGCCCGTTCACGATCCTGGTCGAGGTCTAGGGCCTGCCGCTAGTAGCCCCGCCAGGCACGCCCCGCCGCGCCACTCAGCACCCAGGCGTACGCCCCGAGCCCGAGCGCGGTGCGGGCCAGGGCGTCGAGCCACATCCCGTTGTCGCCCCAGCACAGCAGCATGGTGAACGCGGCGGCGATGGCAATGGACACCCGGTACCGCGCCCACGTCCCGCGCCCGAGCCACGCGCTCAGCAGCCCGGCCGGGATCTGGACGGCGACGTGCAGGCCGAGCACGAGCAGCGGCACGACGAGCAGCACCATGAACGGGGCGTCCGCCGTCGGATCGTCGGGCGGTGTCGCGTAGGCCGCCTCGGCCAGCCAGAAGGGCGGGACCAGGAACGAGCACAGCAGCACGAAGCCGCTCAGATGCATGGCCCCGATGTGCCGCAGCACAGGTCTGCCGCTCATCTACGGTTCGACCACCGTCTCCTGGGCCGCCGCCGTGTCTCCGGCCAGGAGGCGGGCGTCGGTGGGGACGTTGCGCTTGATGACGGCCAGGGCGACCGGGCCGAGTTCGTGGTGGCGTACGGAGGTGGTCACGAGGCCGATCTTGCGGCCGTCGGGGCCGTCGTCCGCGAGGCGGATCTCGGTGCCGGGCGGGGGGAGGTGGACGTCGCTGCCGTCGAGGTGGAGGAAGACCAGGCGGCGCGGCGGCTTGCCCAGGTTCTGCACGCGGGCGACCGTCTCCTGGCCCCGGTAGCAGCCCTTCTGCAGGTGCACGGCGGTGCCGATCCAGCCCAGCTCGTGCGGGATGGTGCGGTGGTCGGTCTCGAAGCCGAGGCGGGGCCGGTGCTGCTCGACCCGGAGCGCCTCGTGGGCGAGGAGACCGGCGGCCGGGCCGGAGCGGGCGGCGAACTCCTCCAACTGCTCGCGCGGCAGGAAGAGATCACGGCCGTACGGCGTCTCGCGGACCACCGCGCCCTCGGGGACCTCGGTGATGGAGCCGGCGGGCAGGTGGACCACCGCGGTGTCGGCGGTGCGGTCGGCGACCTCGACGCGGTAGAAGAACTTCATCGACTCCAGGTAGGCGATCAGCGCCTCCTGGGTGCCGGGCTCGACGTGCGCCCAGACGGTCGTACCGTCGTCCACCAGGTACAGGGCGTGCTCGATGTGCCCGTTGGCGGAGAGGACCAGCGCCTCGGTGGCCTCACCGACGGGGAGGTCGCTGACGTGCTGGGTGAGCAGCAAATGCAGCCAGCTCAGCCGGTCCGCGCCGGTCACGGCGACGACGCCCCGGTGGGAGAGGTCGACGAAACCGGTGCCGTCGGCGAGGGCGCGCTGCTCGCGGAACAGGTCGCCGTAGTGGGCGGCGACGCCTTCGTCCACGCCCTCGGCGGGAACGGCGCCGGGCAGGGACAGCAGGGGGCTCTTCATACGGGCCAGCCTACGACGGGGTGGTTGAACTCTTCAGCGTGCAGTCCGCGCAGCGGCCGAAGATCGCGAAGTGCTTCATGTCGGTGTCGAACCCGAACTGCTCGCGCAGCCGCGCGGTGAAGTCCGCGGCGACCTCCACGTCCGCCTCGATCACGTTCTCGCAGTCCCGGCACACCAGGTGGAGATGGTGATGGCGGTCGGCGAGGTGGTAGGTCGGCGCACCGTGCCCGAGGTGGGCGTGGCTGACCAGGCCCAGCTCCTCCAGCAGCTCCAGGGTGCGGTACACGGTGGAGATGTTGACCCCGGAGGCGGTCCTGCGGACCTCGACGAGGATGTCGTCCGGCGTCGCGTGCTCCAGGGAGTCCACGGCTTCGAGCACGAGTTGCCGCTGCGGCGTCAGCCGGTAGCCGCGCTGCCTGAGATCACTCTTCCAGTCGGTGCTCACCACACTGGAAGTGTAGGGCCGCCGGGCCGGACGCCCCGCTCGGACGGGACGCCGGCCGGGTTCGGCTCGGGCCTACTTGAAGAAGGCGATGCCGTCGTCCGGCATGTCCTCGGGGAGGTCCTTCGCCCAGCGCTCGACGTCCTCGGGGGTGACGGCCTTCTTGAGCTGGGCCGACATGTAGGGGCGCAGCTCGACCTCGGGGGTCTGCTTCTCGCCGACCCACATGAGGTCGCCCTTGACGTAGCCGTACAGCCGCTTGCCGCCGGTGTACGCCGGGGACTCCGGGGTGCGGGCCACCGCGTCGGTGACCAGGTCGATCTGGGGCTTCTTGTCCGCCAGCTCGCCGTACCAGATCTCCACCACGCCGTCATCACGGGTCATCGTCACCGTGATCTTGCGCTCGGCGTCGATCCGCCAGAAGCCGGCCTCGGACTCCAGCGGGCGGACCTTGTTGCCCTCGTTGTCCAGGACCCAGGTGCGGGACTGGTACTCCAGGAAGTCCCGGCCGTCGTGGGTGAAGCTCACCTCCTGGCCGAAGTTGCACTTCTCGGAGCCGGGGAAGTCGTGGACCCCCGCGCCCGCCCAGTTGCCCAGCAGAAAGGCGAGGGGGACGAGGTCCTTGTGCAGGTCAGACGGGATCTCGATCATGAGCGGCCGTTCCTGTCGGTTCTGGGGCGATGCTTCAGCGCTGGCCCTGGTACAGCTTCTTCACGGTCAGCCCGGCGAAGGCGAGCACGCCGACGCAGACCAGGACCAGCAGCAGTTCGAAGAAGATCTCCACGGATGTGCTCCTTGAGCGGAAGTGGACGTACGACAGAGCCGCGCCCAGCTTACGCGGCCGGGGTCGGAGTCTCCTGGCGAGGTCCGGATGCGGGGCGGGAAACCGGGCGGAGGCCCGCATTACGATCGCCGCATGGCGAACAAGCTCGTGATCAAGGTGACCTCCGGGGCCGATGCTCCGGAGCGGTGTTCTCAGGCGTTCACCGTGGCGGCGGTGGCCGTGGCGAGTGGGGTGGACGTTTCGGTGTGGCTGACCGGGGAGTCGGCGTGGTTCGCGTTGCCGGGGCGGGCGGCGGAGTTCGAATTGCCGCATGCGGCGCCGTTGCAGGACCTGCTGGAGTCGGTGCTGGCGGCGGGGCGGGTCACGTTGTGCACGCAGTGCGCGGTGCGGCGGGACATCGGTGAGGGGGACGTCCTGGAGGGCGTGCGGATCGCCGGGGCGCAGGTCTTCGTGCAGGAGGTCATGGCGGACGGCACGCAGGCCCTCGTCTACTGATCAGCCGCCTGCCAGAATCGGCGCATGCTGAGGCTCGGGACGATCGTGATGGGCGCCGCCGACGTGCGGCGGGCCGCGGAGTTCTGGGGGCGGGCCCTCGGGTACGTCCCGCGTGACGGCGTGGTGGACGAGGACTGGACGGTGCTCGTCCCGGCCGACGGGGAGGGGACCGCCATCGCGCTCGGCCGGAGTGCCTCTCCGGTGCAGGAGAAGCCCCGGGTGCATGTGGATCTGTATGTCGGGGACCGGGCGGAGCAGGAGGCCGAGGTGGCCCGGCTGACCGGGCTCGGCGCCGAGCGCGTCGACTGGGAGCTGTACCCCGAGGACCCCGATTTCGTGGTGCTCGCCGACCCCGAGGGCAACCGCTTCTGCGTCATCGACGCGAGCCACACCCCGGCGGATTAGGACCGCGGGCGCTTCTTGCCGTCCAGCTCGTCCCACCAGTCGTCGGACTCGGGGTCCCCGGAAGGGGCGTCCCACCACCGGTCCTCGGGACCGCGCCGGTTCGCGACCATCGCGGCCACCGGCGGGATGACCATGGCGAACAGGCACATCCCGACCGCCGCCGGGACGGACCAGATCCGGACCACCGCCCAGGCGAGGACGAAGATGACGACGCAGACCCCCATCATCACGAAGTACCAGCGACGCCGCCGTGCGTACATGAGTCCAGAGTAGGGCCGGACAGCCGGAAGGGCCGCGCCCCAGGTGTCCAACCCGGTGGGCGCGGCCCCTGCCCCGGCAGCGAGCGTCCGCGTACGTCTCAGACCGCGATGGCGACCTCGGCCAGACCGCCCTGCTGGGCGACGACCGTGCGGTCGGCGGTGCCGCCGGGCACCAGGGCGCGTACGGTCCACGTGCCCTCGGCCGCGTAGAAGCGGAACTGCCCCGTGGCGGAGGTGGGGACCTCCGCGGTGAACTCGCCCGTCGAGTCCAGCAGGCGGACGTAGCCCGTCACCGGCTCGCCGTCCCGCGTCACCTGCCCCTGGATGGTGGTCTCACCGGGCTTGATCGTCGAGGCGTCCGGGCCGCCGGCCTTCGCTCCGCACATGTCTTTCTCCGTAAGGGGTCTGACCGGAAGGCCGGTCGGGATGGACTCTGTCTGCCCCGAAGGGACTTACTTGGCCGCGCCCAGCTCGATCGGCACGCCGACCAGCGAGCCGTACTCGGTCCAGGAACCGTCGTAGTTCTTGACGTTCTCCACGCCCAGCAGCTCGTGCAGCACGAACCAGGTGAGCGCCGAGCGCTCGCCGATGCGGCAGTAGGCGATGGTGTCCTTGGCGAGGTCGACGTCCTCCGCCGCGTACAGCTCCTTCAGCTCCTCGTCGGACTTGAAGGTGCCGTCGTCGTTGGCGTTCTTCGACCACGGGATGTTGCGGGCGCTCGGCACGTGGCCGGGGCGCTGCGACTGCTCCTGCGGGAGGTGGGCCGGGGCGAGCAGCTTGCCGGAGAACTCGTCGGGCGAGCGCACGTCGACCAGGTTCTGGTTGCCGATCGCTGCCACCACGTCGTCGCGGAAGGCGCGGATCGCGGTGTTCTGCGGCTTGGCCTTGTACTCGGTCTTCGGCCGCTCGGGCACCTCGTCGCCGGGGACCAGCTCGCGGGCGTCCAGCTCCCACTTCTTGCGGCCGCCGTCGAGGAGCTTGACGTTGTCGTGGCCGTAGAGCTTGAAGTACCAGTACGCGTAGGACGCGAACCAGTTGTTGTTGCCGCCGTAGAGGACGACCAGGGTGTCGTTGCCGATGCCCTTCTCCGACAGGAGCTTCTCGAAGCCCTCCTGGTCGATGAAGTCGCGGCGGACCGGGTCCTGGAGGTCCTTGGTCCAGTCGACGCGGATCGCGCCCCGGATGTGGTTCTTCTCGTAGGCGGACGTGTCCTCGTCCACTTCCACGAGGGCGATGGTCGGGTCGTCGAGGTGCTCCTGCACCCAGTCGGCGTCGACCAGGACGTCGCTGCGGCTCATGCTTTTCTCCTCCGGGGCAGTCACGGTGGCGTGCGGTGAGAGGGGTGCGCGCGCATACGGGTGCGGCGGCGCACGAATGCCCTTCCAGCAGGGCGGCATGGAGATGCGGGAGTGCGGTGACTTCCGCTCAGAAGGGGCGACAGAGCATGGCGGCAACGCGGCACAGGTCCACTGCCCGCCGCTTCGTGAGATCCGCCTGTCGCTTCATGCCGTCGATCGTAAGGAGATCCGGGCGCACGTGTCACCGGCGTGTCGGATGATGAGACGCGATCGTCCGGATACTGGTCACCAGCCGGGCGCCCGGACCCACGGAAAGCCCCCCAGGAACCGGATTCCGGGCCCAGGGGCGCTTCCGCCACTCTTCACGTCCGCCGCACATCTGCCCTACGGACAGCACGTCTCGCCACTCGGACGGGTGTACGAGGCTCTCGCGGGTCCTACCCGGCCAGCTTCAGCTCCGAACCCGTCACGCCGATCCGCACCCCCTCCGCCGTGGCCCGCACGCTGCTCACCGCGATGCCGCCCGGCAACTGGTCCAGGGCCTGCTGGAAGTCGGTGATCTGGCGGAAGGTGCCGTCCGCCAGGTTGGCGCCCGCGATGACCGGCAGCGCGTCGGCGTGCACGGAGACCTTGCCGCCCTTGACGTCGATCGAGCTGAGCACCGGGACGGTCCGCTGGATGCCGAGGGCCGGGATGCCGAGCTTCACCGAGACCTTGATCTTGCCGTCACCGCCGTCGCCGAGCTGGGTGATCTGGGCGGTGATGCCGGGCGCCAGCTCGGTCGGCTCGGTCTTGGCAGCCTGCATGAGCTGGTCGTAGGCAATGGTCGCGGAACCGGTGCCGCTCCTGGCGGTGGCCGAGGAGTAGTCGCCGGAGAACTTCACGTCCTTCAGGTCGGCCTTGAGGTCGTCGATGCGGATCGTGCGTCCCTCGGTGCCGGTGGGCGCCGGGTAGGACTCGATGCCCAGCTCCACGTCGTCCAGCGAGCCGGCCGCCACCTGGGTGAGGAACGGGAAGCCCTTGATGTCCACCTCCGGCGTCGAGGCGAGGTTCTCCCGCGCCCGCACCCGGTCCGCGACCTCCCCCTCGGCGAAGTGCACCGCCACCCGGTCCCCGATCACGAAGAGCCCGCCCAGGATCACGACGAGGATCAGAAGTATTCGCAGGGCCCGCATGTTCTCCCCAAGGGTCGGCGGCTCGGTTCCGGCGCCGCCACCGTAGCCCCGCCGGAGCCGCGGGGGCGGAAATTGTGGATCACCTGTGACGGACCCACGCCGTCCTGCGGCTTTTCCCGCGTTTACCCCCGGCGCTTTCGAGAAACCCCGGCCGGAAATCACTCCCGGCCGGGGTGGGGCGGCGCCGGTCAGGCGAAGACGCGGCCCAGGAGCCAGACGGCCGGGGCGGCGGCTGCGAGGGGGAGGGCTACGCCCGCGGTGAAGTGGACGAAGCGGGAGGGGTAGTCGTAGCTCGCGACGCGGTGGCCGATGAGGGCGCAGACGGCGGCGCCCGCGCCGAGGGCCGCGCCCCGGGTGCCGAGGTCGGTCAGGCCGCCCACGGCGAAGCCGGCGCCCGCCGCCGCGAGCAGGGAGACGACGACCGACACCGGGGTGGGCAGGGGCAGCGCGCGGACCAGGACGGCGACCGCGACCGCCGCCGCGCCGGCCGAGACGGCGGCCGGGGAGGCGCCCAGGTAGCCGGTGGCGAGGATGGCGAGCGCCGAGGAGGCGACCGTGGCCATCAGGCCGTACATCCGCTCGTCGGGCGACGCGTGCGAGCGGAGCTGGAGGACCAGGGCCAGCAGGACCCAGATGCCGAGCGGGCCGAGGATCGCCACCGGCGCCTGCTCGCGGCCCGCCGCCAGCACGGCCGCGTCGGCGACCAGGCCACCGAGGAAGGCCAGCGCGATGCCCTGCCGGGCGGGCCACATGCCGTTCAGCCGGAACCAGCCGGCCGCCGTCACGGCCTGGAGCAGCACCAGCGGCACGACGAGGGCGTACGAGCCGAGCGGCGCGGCCACGGCGAGCAGGGCGCCGAGCAGCGCGGTGAGCGCGGCGGGCTGGATGCCGGGCTCGATGACCGGGGAACGGCCCTCCAGGCGGGCCCGCTGCGCGTCGGTGATCCGGGCGTTCCCGGCGAGGGTGGCGGGACCGTAGCCCGGCTCGGGCTCGGGCTCGGGCTCCCGCACCGGCTGGGGCGCGGGGGCCTGCTGGGGCGCGGGGGCCTGCTGGTACGGCTGCTCGGCCACCGGCACCCGCGCGTGGTTCTGGGTGTCCCAGGTCTGCCCCTGCCACTGCTGGGCCGCGCCCTGCTGGGGGGACCCGTAGGGGTCGGCGTAGGGGTTCGGGAACTGCGGCTGCCCCGGGGGCGGGGCCCAGTTGCCGGGGCTCTGCGGCTGCCCGTAGGGGTCGTACCCCGAGTACGGGCCGCCCTCGTACGACTGCTGGTCGCTCAACGCCTCATCCTCCTGCGAACGGCGGGAGCACCTCGACCGTGCCGCCCTCGGCCAGCCGTACCGTCTCATGCGCGCGGGTCCCGACGGGAGCGCCGTCGACGAGGAACGCGCACCTCTGCAGCACGCGGGTGAGTTCGCCGGGGTGCCGCTCGCGCACCGAGGCCAGCGCCTCGGCGAGCGTGCCGGCGTCGTACGGCTCGTCGGCGGTCCCGGCCGCGGCCTTGGCGGCGGCCCAGTAGCGCACCGTGACCTTGGGCATCTCGTTCCTCATCGGACGGCGGAAACAACAAAGAAAGAAACAACAAAGAAAGACGGTGCCGCCAAGGCTAGTCCGTCCCCCGCCCGGTGTGCGCCCGCGCCCAGCGGCCGATCCGGGCCAGCAGCTCCTCACCGGCCGCGTTCTCCGCGTGGCCCATGCCCGGCTCCAGCCAGAGTTCCCCCGCCTCCCCGGCCGCGTCCGCGAGCATCCGGGGATGGTCGAGCGGGAAATAGCCGTCGCTGTCGCCGTGCACCACCAGCAGCGGCACCGGCGCCAGCCTGGCGGCCGCCTCCACCGGGGAGAGCGGGACGGGGTCCCAGTCGCGGTGGTGGATACGGGTGCGGAAGCCGTACCGGCCGACCAGCCGGCCCGAGGGACGGGTGACCAGCCAGTGCAGCCGGCGCATCGGCGCGGTGCCCCGGTAGTACCAGCGGGCGGGCGAGCTGACCGAGACCACCGCGTCGACCGTGCCGGGGTTGAGGGCCGCGTGCCGCAGCACCACCGAGCCGCCCATGGAGAAGCCGACGCTCACCACGCGGGCGTGCCCGAAGCCGCGCGCCCAGTCCACCGCCGCCGTCAGGTCCAGCACCTCCCGGTCGCCCACCGTGGAGCGCCCGCCGGATGCGCCGTGCCCCCGGAAGGAGAAGGTCACCACCGCCCCGTACGCGGCCAGCGCGCGGGCCACCCGGCGCACATGCGGCCGGTCCACGTCCCCCGTGAAGCCGTGCGCGACCACGAAGACCACCTCCGCCGGCTCCGTTTCGTATACGGCGGGCCCGGGATCGTATACGGAATCCACCGGAATTCCGTCGGCCGTACGCAGAAAAGTCCGGACACCAGGCGTTTGGCCCGTCTCGGAATTCGGACGAATGGTGGAACGTGCCGCATGGCCCGCCGGACGATTGCTCATGTGGGCTATTCTGCTGGGCAGAGGACTCGGGCAGCGAAGCCCCCGAGTCCTTTTGTGCTTTCGGTACCGCACCGGACGCGTCCTCGCAGGGACCGAGGAGGAACCAGACGTATGAGTTCGCTGCTGCTCCTGACCAACGCCCTCCAGCCGTCGACGGAGGTGCTCCCCGCCCTCGGCCTGCTGCTGCACAACGTCCGGGTCGCCCCGGCGGAGGGCCCCGCCCTCGTCGACACCCCCGGCGCCGACGTCATCCTTGTCGACGGCCGCCGCGACCTCCCCCAGGTGCGCAGCCTGTGTCAGTTGCTGCGCTCCACCGGGCCGGGCTGTCCGCTCGTCCTGGTGGTCACCGAGGGCGGGCTCGCCGCGGTCACCGCCGACTGGGGCATCGACGACGTACTGCTCGACACCGCGGGCCCGGCCGAAGTCGAGGCCCGGCTCCGGCTCGCGATGGGCCGCCAGCAGCTCGTCACCGACGACTCCCCCATGGAGATCCGCAACGGCGACCTCTCCGTGGACGAGGCCACCTACTCCGCGAAGCTCAAGGGCCGGGTGCTCGACCTGACCTTCAAGGAGTTCGAGCTGCTGAAGTACCTCGCCCAGCACCCCGGCCGCGTCTTCACCCGCGCCCAGCTCCTCCAAGAGGTCTGGGGCTACGACTACTTCGGCGGCACCCGCACCGTGGACGTGCACGTACGGCGGCTGCGGGCCAAGCTCGGCCCGGAGCACGAGTCGCTGATCGGCACCGTCCGCAATGTGGGATACCGCTTCGTCACCCCGGAGAAGCCGGACCGGGCCGCCGAGGAGGCCCGTGCCGAGGCCCGGCGGGCCGCTTCGGGCCGGGCAAAGGCGACGGAAGGGGACGCCTCCCCCCTCACCGAGGACAGCGGGGTCGCGGCGGAGGCTTAGAGCCGTCCCGGCCGGGGTAGTGCCATGGCACCCCCGGCTGTCGCCGGCCCTCGGTCCACGCCACGAATGCCCTGCCCAGGGCGGGTCAATCCGCGTAGACTCCGCGCGTGGCGAAGGTGACTCGGGATGATGTGGCACGGCTGGCGGGGACCTCCACCGCCGTGGTCAGTTATGTCATCAACAACGGACCCCGGCCGGTCGCCCCGGCCACGCGCGAGCGTGTCCTCGCGGCCATCCAGGAGCTGGGGTACCGCCCGGACCGGGTGGCCCAGGCGATGGCCTCGCGCCGTACCGACCTGATAGGTCTGATCATCCCGGACGCCCGCCAGCCCTTCTTCGGGGAGATGGCGCACGCGGTCGAACAAGCCGCCTCCGAGCGCGGGAAGATGGTCCTGGTCGGCAACACCGACTACATCGCCGAGCGCGAGGTCCACTATCTGCGGGCCTTCCTCGGCATGCGCGTCTCCGGTCTGATCCTCGTCTCGCACGCGCTGAACGACCAGGCCGCCGCCGAGATCGAGGCGTGGGACGCCCGCGTGGTGCTGCTGCACGAGCGCCCGGAGGCCATCGACGACGTCGCCGTCACCACCGACGACCTCGGCGGCGCCCAGCTCGCCGTCCGCCATCTGCTGGAGCACGGGTACGAGTACGTGGCCTGCATGGGCGGCACCGCCGACACCCCGGCCGTGGGCGACCCGGTCTCCGACCACGTCGAGGGCTGGCGCCGGGCGATGACCGAGGCCGGGCTGTCCACCGAGGGCCGCCTCTTCGAGGCCGCGTACAACCGCTACGACGCCTACAAGGTGGCCCTGGAGATCCTGGCCGGGCCGCGCAGACCGCCCGCGATCTTCTGCTCCACCGACGACCAGGCCATCGGCGTGCTGCGGGCCGCCCGCGAGCTGCGCCTCGACGTGCCGCGCGAGCTGGCGGTGGCCGGGTTCGACGACATCAAGGAGGCGGCGCTCGCCGACCCGCCGCTCACCACGGTGGCCTCCGACCGCCCGGCGATGGCCCGCGCGGCGGTCGACCTGGTGCTGGACGACGGTCTGCGCGTGGCGGGCTCGCGCCGGGAGCGGCTGAAGACCTTCCCCTCCCGCCTCCAGGTCCGGGCGAGCTGCGGCTGCGCGGGCTGAAACCCGCAGGTCAGAGCGGTCTCATAGGAACCGAAGGCGGTTCTGCCGGGCTTCTCAGCCGGGCCTCACGAAGCTCTCATGGTCGCGGGACATGCTCCTCGTATGACCGAGAGCACGCGCCGCGGCGGCGGCCACGAGGACGGGCACCCCGAGGGCACTCCCGCACCGCCGTACGCGGCCTTCCCCGCGGCCGGTGCGCACCCCGAGTGGCCGCCACCGCCGGCCCACGCCCCCACCGCGGGGGCCGGGCACCGGCGGGGGCGTCCCGGCGGTCCGGTCACGCTGCTCGCGGCGGTCGCACTGGTCGCGGCCGCGGTCGGCGGAGGCACCGCCTACGCCTTCCAGCAGCTCACCGGGCACGGCACCACCGCCACCGACACGGCCACCCCGGTGGTCGCGGCCGGCAAGAAGGGCGACGTGGCGAACATCGCCGCGGCGCTCACCCCGAGCGTGGTCGAGGTCAACGCGACCCTCGCGAACGGCTCGTCCACCGGCTCCGGCGTGATCGTCAGCGGCGACGGCGAGATCGTCACCAACAACCACGTCGTCTCCGGCGCCTCCTCGGTGAAGGTGCGCACCAGCGACGGCACCAGCCGCACCGCCCGCGTGGTCGGCACCGACAGCTCCAAGGACCTGGCGCTGCTGAGGGTGGAGGGCGCCTCCGGGCTCAAGGCGGCGCCGCTGGGCACCTCTTCGGGCCTCCAGGTCGGTGACACGGTCGTGGCGATCGGCTCCCCCGAGGGGCTGACCTCCACCGTGACCAGCGGCATCGTCTCCGCGCTCGACCGGGACGTGACCGTCTCCACCGACGAGAGCCGAAGCGGCCAGGGACCGGGCGGCGACGAGCAGTGGCCGTTCCAGTTCGGCGGCCGTGAGTTCAACGGCGACACCGGCTCCTCCACCACCACCTACAAGGCCATCCAGACCGACGCCTCGCTCAACCCCGGCAACTCCGGCGGCGCCCTCATCGACGCCTCGGGCCGGGTGATCGGGATCAACTCCGCCATGTACTCCTCGGGTTCCCAGGCTTCCTCGTCCTCGGACGCGGGCAGCATCGGACTCGGCTTCGCCATCCCCGTCGACACCGTCAAGGCCGACCTGGCGAAGCTCCGGGCGGGTTCCACGAGCTGACAGCCCCGTACACGCGACTCAAGCACCAGCGCAGTACCGAGCAGCAGGGAGAACGTCATGATCAAGCGCGTCTCGCACCAGGCCCCTGTCTCCGGACCGGCGAACGTCGCCGTCGCCCTCGAGGTGGCGCACGAGCTGCACACGCCCGACCCCAACCCCCGCCTGCCCGAGCTGCCCACCCCCGCGCCCCAGCTCATGGGCCTGCGCACCTCCGCCGCCCGCCCGCACCGCCGCAAGGTGCCGCTGAACCGCCTCACCGCCCTGACCCGGCTCACCCCGGCCGGGGTCTGACCCCCCGGCCTCGAACGCGGCGGAGCCGAAACGTGCGAGGCTGAGGACCGCCCGTCCACGACCCACCGCACCCACGAGGTACCGCCAGCGATGAGCCCCGCCGAAGGCGACCGTGACCCCCAGCGCATCCTGATCGTCGACGACGAACCGGCCGTACGCGAGGCACTGGAGCGCAGCCTCGCCTTCGAGGGGTACGACACCCGGGTCGCCGTCGACGGAGCGGACGCGCTGGAGCAGGCCGGGGACTACCGGCCCGACCTGGTCGTGCTGGACATCCAGATGCCCCGCATGGACGGCCTGACCGCCGCCCGCCGCATCCGGAGCACCGGGGACACCACCCCGATCCTGATGCTGACGGCCCGTGACACGGTCGGGGACCGGGTGACCGGGCTGGACGCCGGGGCCGACGACTACCTGGTCAAGCCCTTCGAGCTGGACGAGCTGTTCGCCCGCATCAGGGCCCTGCTGCGGCGCAGCTCGTACGCGGGGAGCGTGTCCGCCGAGGCCCGCGAGGACGAGGCGCTCACCTTCGGCGACCTGCGGATGAACCTCGCCACCCGGGAGGTCCGGCGGGGCGAGCGGCCGGTGGAGCTGACCCGTACCGAGTACACGCTGCTGGAGATGTTCATGGCGCACCCGCGCCAGGTGCTGACCCGTGAGCAGATCCTCAAGGCGGTGTGGGGCTTCGACTTCGAGCCCTCCTCCAACTCCCTCGACGTGTACGTGATGTACCTGCGCCGCAAGACCGAGGCGGGCGGCGAGCCCCGGCTCGTGCACACCGTCCGGGGCGTCGGGTACGTCCTGCGGCAGGGCGGCGCCGAGTGAGCAGGCTGATGCGCCGCTACCGGGCGCTGCCGATCCGGGCCAGGCTCGCGATGCTGGTCGCGGCGGCGGTCGCCTTCGCGGTGGCGGCGGTGTCGGTGACCTGCTGGTTCATCGTGCAGGGCAAGCTCTACGGCGAGATGGACGAGCGCCTGCAGAGCCTCGGCCGCCCGCTCAGCCCCGACCAGGTGACCACGCTGCTGCTGACCTGCCCGCAGTCCCCCGGTTCCGGCGAGGGGCCGCCCTCCTTCCTGTACCTGCAGATCGTCACGGCCGAGGGCAAGACCTGCGTCACCCCGTTCTCCGAGGGCACGGTCAAGACCACCGACGCGGACGTGGCCGCCGCCCGGCACGCCACCCTCGGCCGGCGCACCCTGCGCGACGGCGTCGACTCCAAGGGCGACGACGTACGGGTGATGACCAGCGCGGTGCCGGTCGGCGGGGCGCCGGGGACGCAGCCGTACCCGGAGGTCGCCGTGATGGTGGCCTTCTCCCTGAAGGACACCCAGCGCACCCTGAGCGACCTGGCGCTGATCCTGCTGCTCGTCTCCGGGATCGGCGTGGTGGGCGCGGGCGTGGCCGGGCTCGCGGTGGCGCGGGCCGGACTCCGGCCGGTGGACAAGCTGACCGAGGCGGTCGAGCACGTGGCCCGCACCGAGGACCTGGCCGTCCGTATCCCGGTGGCCGACGACAGCGACGACGAGGTGGCCCGGCTCTCCCGGTCCTTCAACTCGATGACGACCGCGCTGGCCGGGTCCCGCGACCTCCAGCAGCAGTTGATCGCGGACGCCGGGCACGAGCTGCGCACCCCGCTCACCTCACTGCGCACCAACATCGAGCTGCTGACCCGCAGCGAGGAGACCGGCCGCCCGATCCCGGCCGCCGACCGCAAGGCGCTGCTGGCCTCGGTGAAGGCCCAGATGACCGAACTGGCGGCGCTCATCGGGGACTTGCAGGAGCTGTCTCGCGCCGAGGGGCAGCGCGGGGAGCGGGTCCAGGTGTTCTCCTTCCAGGAGACCGTCGAGGAGGCGCTGCGCCGGGCCCGGCTGCGCGGGCCGGAGCTGACGATCACCGCCGGCCTGGAGCCCTGGTTCGTCCGGGCGGAGCCGTCCGCGCTGGAGCGCGCGGTGGTCAACATCCTGGACAACGCGGTGAAGTTCAGCCCCGAGGGCGGCACGGTCGAGGTCCGGCTGACCGACGGCGTGCTGACCGTACGGGACCACGGTCCCGGCATCGCGGCCGACGAACTCCCCTACGTCTTCGACCGGTTCTGGCGCTCCCCCAGCGCCCGCGCCCTGCCCGGCTCGGGGCTGGGCCTGTCCATCGTGGCCCGTACGGTGCAGCAGGCGGGCGGCGAGGTCACGCTCGACCGCGCCCCGGACGGCGGCACGGTCGCCACCGTCCGGCTGCCCGGCGCGCCGACACCCCCGCCGGACACGGTCTAACGGGCGCGCTCCACCCGGCGTTCGTCCCACACCGGCTCCGGGGTCTCGCGGACCCGGCCGTCGGAGCCGAAGACCAGGAAGCGGTCGAAGGAGCGGGCGAACCAGCGGTCGTGGGTGACGGCCAGCACGGTCCCCTCGTACGCCTCCAGCGCCTCCTGCAGGGCCTCGGCGCTCTCCAGGTCCAGGTTGTCGGTGGGCTCGTCGAGCAGCAGGGCGGTGGTGCCGGCGAGTTCCAGCAGCAGGATCTGGAGCCGGGCCTGCTGGCCGCCGGAGAGCCGCTCGAAGTTCTGCTCGGCCTGCCGGTCCAGGCCGTAGCGGCGCAGGACCGACATGGCCGGGCCGCGCGCCTGGGAGTGCTCGGACCACAGGATGTCCAGCAGGGTGCGGCCGACCAGCTCGGGGTGGGCGTGGGTCTGCGCGAAGTGCCCCGGCACCACCCGCGCGCCGAGCTTCCACAGCCCGGTGTGCGCGATGTCGACGCCCGCCAGCAGGCGCAGGAAGTGCGACTTGCCGGAGCCGTTGGAGCCGAGGACCGCGACCCGCTCGCCGTAGAAGACCTCCAGGTCGAACGGCTTCATCAGCCCGGTCAGCTCCAGCGCCTCACAGGTGATCGCGCGCACCCCGGTACGGCCGCCGCGCAGCCGCATGCGGATGTCCTGCTCCTTGGGCGGCTCGGGCGGCGGTCCCGCCTCCTCGAACTTGCGCAGCCGGGTCTGCGCGGCGGCGTACCGCGAGGCCATCTCGTGGCTGACCGAGGCCGCCTGCTGGAGGGTGACCACCAGCTTCTTGAGCTGGGCGTGCTTCTCCGACCAGCGACGGCGCAGCTCCTCGAAGCGGGCGAAGCGCTCGCGTCGGGCGTCGTGGTAGGTGGCGAAGCCGCCGCCGTGCACCCAGACGTCGGCGCCGCCCTCGGCGGGCTCCACGCTGACGATCCGCTCGGCGGAGCGGGCGAGCAGTTCCCGGTCGTGCGAGATGAACAGCACCGTCTTGCGGGTGGCCCGGATCTGCTCCTCCAGCCAGCGCTTGCCGGGCACGTCCAGATAGTTGTCCGGCTCGTCCAGCAGCAGCACCTCGTCGTGGCCCCGGAAGAAGTACTCCAGCACCAGCCGCTTCTGCTCACCGCCGGACAGGGTGTTCACCTGGCGCCACTGGGCCTGGTCGTAGGGGATGCCGAGCGCGGCCGTGGTGCACATGTCCCACAGGGTCTCCGTCTCGTACCCCTGGGCCTCGGCCCAGTCGGAGAGGGCCTGGGCGTACGCCATCTGCGCGGCCTCGTCGTCCACGGTCATGATCGCGTGCTCGGCCTCGTCGACCGCCTTCGCGGCGGTGCGGATGCGCTTGGGGGCGACGGAGACGAGGAGGTCGCGGACGGTCGACTCGTCCCGGACGCCGCCCACGAACTGCGGCATCACCCCGAGTCCGCCGCTGACGCTCACCTTGCCGCCGTGCGCGTCGAGTTCACCGGCGATGATCCTGAGCAGCGTCGTCTTGCCCGCGCCGTTCGGGCCGACCAGCGCGACGGCCGAGCCCTCGCCGACGCGGAACGACACATCACCGAGCAGCGCCCGCCCGTCCGGCAGGTAGTACTCGAGATGCGCCACGTCCAGATGTCCCATGCCCCGCATTCTCCCCGCCGGACCCCGCCGGACGGAAACGGATTCCCGCGCACCCGGCGCCGGCCGCGCGCGCCGTACCCTCGTACGCATGAGCAGCGACGACTCCGTACGGTCCATCCCCGCCCGCTCCCTTCAGACGCACGCCGCACTCACGCCGGGCCAGGCCGAGGCCGTGCTCGCACTCCTCGCCGAGGCCGCCCGCGCCGACGGGCAGCAGCCGGTGTCCGAGCAGGGCCGGCTGCAACTGCGCGGCGGCGCCCGCCCGGGCGTCTCCCATCTGCTGCTGTACGCCGGGGACGACCTGGTCGGCTACGCCCAGTTGGAGGACACCGACCCGGTGGAGGCACCCGCCGCCGAGCTGGTCGTACGCCCCTCGCACCGGGGACACGGGCACGGCCGGGCGCTCGGCACCGCGCTGCTGGCCGCCTCCGGCAAGCGGCTGCGCGTCTGGGCGCACGGCGGCCACCCGGCGGCCCGGCACCTGACCCAGGTGCTCGGCCTGACCCTGTTCCGCGAACTGCGCCAGATGCGGCGCCCGTTGACCGACCTGGACCTGCCCGACCCCGTCCTGCCCGAGGGCGTGACGGTACGGACCTTCGAGCCCGGCCGGGACGAGGAGGCGTGGCTCGCGGTCAACGCGGCGGCGTTCGCCCACCACCCGGAGCAGGGTTCGCTGACCCGGCGCGACCTGGACGACCGGGAGAGCGAGGCGTGGTTCGACCCGGCCGGGTTCTTCCTGGCCGAGCAGGACGGCGAGCTGGTCGGCTTCCACTGGACCAAGGCGCACGCCGAGGAGGGGCTCGGCGAGGTGTACGTGGTCGGGGTGCGCCCCGGCCGCCAGGGCGGCGGCCTCGGCAAGGCGCTCACCACGATCGGCCTGCGCCACCTGGCCGGGCGCGGCCTGCCCACCGCGATGCTCTACGTCGACGCGGACAACAAGGCCGCGGTGTCGGTGTACGAGCGGCTGGGCTTCACCACCCACGAGACGGACCTGATGTACCGCACGGAGACGTGAACCCTCCCTGACCTGGACCGAGTTGAGGGGCGCCCGGAGCTTGACGGGCGCCCCTCTTCTGCATCACTCTTCCACTACTCAATTAGTGAAAGGGTGGTTCAGCGCGTGGTCGAATACCGCATCGACCGGCACAGCGGGGTCGCCACCTACGTGCAGATCGTCCAGCAGACCAAGCAGGCCCTGCGCCTCGGACTGCTGCGCCCCGGAGACCAACTGCCCACCGCCCGTGAGGTCGTGGAGGCCACCGCCATCAACCCCAACACCGTCCTGAAGGCGTACCGCGAGCTGGAGCGGGAGGGACTGGTGGAGGCGCGGCGCGGGATGGGCACCTTCGTCCGCCGCTCGCTCGGCGCCGCCCCGGCCGACTCGCCGCTGCGGGCCGAGCTGGAGGAGTGGGCGGCGCGCGCGGTCGGTGCCGGGTGGGACCGGGACGACATGGCGGCCCTCTTCACGGCCGTCCTCGACAAGAACTTCCAGGGAGAACGTTCATGAGCGACACCGCGATCGAGGCGGTCGGCCTCGGCAGACGGTACGGGCGCCGGGAGAACTGGGCGCTGCGGGACTGCTCGTTCCGGCTGCCCGCCGGGCGGGTGTGTGCCGTGGTGGGCCCCAACGGGGCTGGCAAAAGTACCCTGTTCGCCATCGCGGCCGGTCTCATGCCGCCCACTGAGGGCGAGTTGCGGGTCCTGGGCACCTCGCCGGCCGAGGCGCGGCCCCGCGTGGGTTACGTCGCGCAGGCCAAGCCGCTGTATCCGCAGCTCACGGTCGCGGAGACGCTGCGGATGGGTGCCGATCTCAACCCCGGCCGCTGGGACGCGGCCGGTGCGGAGCGGATCGTCGCCGGGGGCGAGCTGGACCCCGGTGCGCGGATACGGTCCCTCTCCGGCGGCCAGCGCACCCGCGTCGCGCTCGCCCTCGCACTGGGCAAACGGCCCGAACTCCTGCTGCTGGACGAGCCGATGGCCGACCTCGACCCCCTCGCCCGGCACGATCTGATGGGCGTGCTGATGGGCACGGCCGCCGAGCACGGCACCACCATCGCCATGTCCTCCCATGTCGTCGCCGAGGTGGAGGAGTCCTGCGACCACCTGCTGCTCGTCGGCTCCGGCCGGGTGCGGCTGGCCGGGGACATCGACGGGCTGCTCGCGGCCCACCTGCGCGTCGCGGGCTCCGCCGAGGAGGGCGCGCTGACCGGGCACACGGTGGTCGACTCCCGTACCACCGGGCGGCAGCTCTCCGCGCTGATCCGGCCGACGGGGCCGCTCCCGGGCGACTGGCGCACCGGGCGCCCCACCCTGGAGGACCTCGTCCTCGCCCACCTGCGCGGCGCGGACGCGCCCGCGCTCACCCTGAACGAGGAGCGTGCCGCGTGAGCAGCCTTTCCGTTTCCGCCCGCTGGACGTTCCGGCTGCACCGGTGGGCGCTGGTCACCTGGGCGGTCCTGGTAGTCGTGGGCGCCGGGCTTCTGGCGTGGCTGGCGGGGCCGCTCGTGGACCAGGCCGCGCGAGGCTGGCAGCAGGTCCAGGCATGTGGTGAAGGGCCGTGCAGCGTCCGCGACGACGGCTTGAGCCTCTACATGAGCACGTACGACCTGGTGACCGACGCGCTGTTCCTCATGCCGTTCCTGGTGGCCGCCTGGGCGGGTGCCACCCTGACCGCGCGGGAGCTGGAGTCCGGCACCGCGCCGCTGGCCTGGACCCAGGGCATCACCCCGGCCCGCTGGCTCGCCTCCCGGCTGGCGCTCCCGGCCGTGGTCGTCACCGCGGGCGCGGGCCTGCTGGTGGCCCTGCACCGCTACGCGTGGTCGTCGTCCGAGGGCCGGACGGGTACCCGCGCGGGCTGGTGGCTGCTGCGCACCTTCTACGCCAACGGTCCCGCCCTGGTCGCCGTCTGCCTGGCCGCCCTCGCCCTGGGTGCGCTGACCGGCCTGCTGGTCCCGCGCACGCTGCCCGCCCTCGGCATCACCGTCGCCGTCACCGCGCTGCTGTTCACCGCCGCCCACTGGCTCATGCCGTACCTGTGGCCGTCGGTGACCGAGGTGAACGACTTCGGCGACGGCTATGCGGGCGAGTTCTCCGGTATCGAGGTCACGCATGGCATGGTGACCAGCACCGGGACCCACGTGCCCACCCCCTACTGCGCGGCCGACATCACGGACCGGTGCGAGCGGCTCTACGAGCGCCATGGCGGCACCGGGTTCTTCTCCTCGTACCACCCCGAATCCCACTACTGGCCCCTCCAGCTCACCACCAGCGCCCTGCTGCTGGTCGTGACCGCCCTGCTCACCGCCGCCTCCTTCGTGGTGCTGCGGCGGCGTACCGGCTGACCGGCGGGGGCGGCCCCTGGGGGCCGCCCCCCGATTTCCCGCACGTCATGTGCCCGTAACCCTTGATTCAGAACCGCTTGCGACCCTCGGGCGATGGAACCCGTGGCCCCCCACTTTCAGCCGCGGCCCGAGGGGGCCGAGGGTGGCGCGTCCGTTCCCGCGGATCACTTGAGAACAGACGCTGCCGTAACGCCCCTGGCGCGGAAGAATGGGTTCATGAGTCAGCGAGAAGCCCAGGTACCGGCCCACCCGTCCCCCGACGCCACCCTGCGGCCGCAGCCCCCCGTGGGCTCGATCGCGGCCCACCGGCCGCACACGGTCGCGGCGACCGTATCCGACCTGGAACCCGATCTCGACGCCGGCCTCGACGTGTACGAGGAGCGGGTCACCGACGGCGCCCCGCTGCCCCAGGGCCGCTTCCTGGACCGGGAGCGGAGCTGGCTCGCCTTCAACGAACGCGTGCTGGAGCTGGCCGAGGACCCCACCACCCCGCTGCTGGAGCGCGCCAACTTCCTCGCGATCTTCGCCAGCAACCTGGACGAGTTCTTCATGGTCCGGGTGGCCGGTCTGAAGCGCCGCATCGCCACCGGGGTCGCCACCCGCTCCGCCTCCGGTCTCCAGCCCCGCGAGGTGCTGGAGATGATCTGGTCCCGCTCGCGCGAGCTGATGGCGCGGCACGCCGCCTGCTACCACGAGGACGTCGCCCCCGCGCTCGCGGAGGAGGGCATCCACCTGGTCCGCTGGAGCGAGCTGACCGACAAGGAGCAGGCCCGCCTGTTCACCCTGTTCCGGCACCAGATCTTCCCGGTGCTGACCCCGCTCGCCGTGGACCCCGCGCACCCCTTCCCGTACATCTCCGGCCTCTCGCTGAACCTGGCCGTGGTCGTACGGAACCCGGTCAGCGGCCACAAGCACTTCGCCCGGGTGAAGGTGCCCCCGCTGCTGTCCCGCTTCCTGGAGAGCAGCCCCGGCCGGTTCGTCCCGCTGGAGGACGTGATCGGGGCGCACCTGGAGGAGCTGTTCCCCGGCATGGAGGTGCTGGAGCACCACGCCTTCCGGCTCACCCGCAACGAGGACCTGGAGGTCGAGGAGGACGACGCGGAGAACCTGCTCCAGGCGCTGGAGAAGGAACTCATGCGGCGCCGCTTCGGGCCCCCGGTGCGCCTGGAGGTCGAGGAGGACATCGACCGCGAGGTGCTGGACCTCCTGGTGCGCGAGCTGAAGATCTCCGAGGCCGAGGTCTACCCGCTGCCCGGCCCGCTCGACCTCACCGGCCTCTTCCGCATCCACAGCCTGGACCGACCGGAGCTGAAGTACCGCAAGTTCATCGCGGGCACCCACCGCGACCTCTCCGAGGTGGAGTCCGCCTCCGCACCGGACATCTTCGCCGCGCTGCGCCAGCGGGACGTGCTGCTGCACCACCCGTACGACTCCTTCTCCACCTCGGTGCAGGCGTTCCTGGAGCAGGCCGCGCAGGACCCGGACGTGCTGGCGATCAAGCAGACGCTGTACCGCACCTCCGGCGACTCCCCGATAGTGGACGCCCTGATCGACGCGGCCGAGTCCGGCAAGCAGGTTCTCGTCCTGGTCGAGATCAAGGCCCGCTTCGACGAGCACGCCAACATCAAGTGGGCGCGCAAGCTGGAGGAGGCCGGCTGCCACGTCGTCTACGGCCTGGTCGGGCTGAAGACGCACTGCAAGCTGTCGCTGGTGGTCCGCCAGGAGGGCGAGACCCTGCGCCGCTACAGCCACGTCGGCACCGGCAACTACCACCCGAAGACGGCCCGGCTGTACGAGGACCTCGGGCTGCTCACCGCCGACCCGCAGGTCGGCGCGGACCTCTCCGACCTCTTCAACCGGCTCTCCGGCTACTCCCGCCGCGAGACCTACCGCCGGCTGCTGGTGGCCCCCAAGTCCCTGCGGGACGGCCTGATATCGCGCATCGACAAGGAGATCCAGCACCACCGCGCGGGCCGTCCGGCCTTCGTCAAGATCAAGGTCAACTCCATGGTCGACGAGGCGATCATCGACGCCTGCTACCGGGCCTCCCAGGCGGGCGTCCCGGTCGACGTCTGGGTGCGCGGCATCTGCGCGATACGGCCCGGCGTGGAGGGGCTCTCGGAGAACATCCGGGTCCGCTCGATCCTCGGCCGGTTCCTGGAGCACTCCCGTGTGTTCGCCTTCGGCAACGGCGGCGAGCCCGAAGTCTGGTTCGGCAGCGCCGACATGATGCACCGCAACCTCGACCGCCGGATCGAGGCGCTGGTCCGGGTCACCGACCCCGGCCACCGGGCGTCCCTCAACCGCCTGCTGGACACCGGCATGTCCGACACCACCGCCTCCTGGCACCTGGGCCCCGACGGCGAGTGGACCCGGCACGCGACCGACGCCGACGGACACCCCCTGCGCAACGTACAGGAGATGCTCATTGACGCCCGGAGGCGCCGGCGTGGCACCACGACACCCTGACCGTCCCCACCCGGAGACCGTCCCGGCGGGGGCCGCCGTCCCCGCCGGTACGGCCCCCGCCGGGGACGACCTCGCCGCGTATCTCCGGGCGCAGGCGACCGAGTTCCTGCGCGCGCTGCGGGCCCAGCGGGAGAACGGCAACGGGGCCGAGGGAGCCGCCGACGCGGGGCGGGCGCTGCGCCGTTCCGCCCGCCGGATCAGCGCCGCCCTGCACACCTTCCGGACCCTGCTCGACCCCGCCTGGGCCGACTCGATGCGGCCCGAACTGGCCTGGGTGTCCGGCACCTTGGCGCTGGAGCACTCCCAAGAGGCCCGGCTGGACCGGCTGTTGCTCGCGCTGCACCGGCTCTCGGGGTCGACTCCGGTGCCGGTGGGGGCCGTGGTGCACGCGGGTGCCCCGGCGCCCGTTCCCGAGCGGGGCAGTCTCACCGTCGGCGCGGTCAAGGCGGGCGCGCTGCTGGAGCGCCGGCTCACCCTGGCCCGGACCCGCGCCCACTCCGCCGCGCTGGAGGCGCTGGGCTCCGCCCGCTTCCACGCCGTCGCCGACCGGGTCGCCCTGCTGGCCAGTGAGGTCCCGCTGGCGCCGGGTGCCGCGACCGCCGACCTGCGCCCGCCGGCCGCGGCCGCCGAGGACCGGCTCGCCGGTGCCGTCTCGGTGCTGCCCCTGGTCACCGCCGGGGACCCCTACAACGCGCAGGCCCTGATCCACGGCCTCTCCCCCGACCCCGCCCCGCACCCCCAGGACGGCCCCTGGCACCAGGTACGGCTCCTGCTCCGCCTGCACCGCTACGCCCGCGAGATCCCGCACACCGCCCCCGCCGACCCCCGTCTGCGCCCCGCCGCCGAGGCCCTCACCCGCCACCGCGACGCCGCCGAGGCCGCCGCCGAGGCCGCCCAGGCCGCCCGCACCCCCCGCATCGCACCGGCCACCGCCTACGCCCTCGGCGTCCTCCACGCCGACCAACGCCACGAGGTCGAAGCCGCGAGATTCACCTTCCAGCAGACCTGGCAGCAGATGCCCTGACCCCCTGACCCCGAGGAGCCCCCGTGCCCAGCGGCCCCCACGCGCTCCCCAAGCTCATCCGTGCCGCCGGCTGCGTCCTGTGGCGCCGGGCGCCCGGCACCGGCGCCCTCGAGGTGTGTCTCGTGCACCGGCCCCGCTACGACGACTGGTCGCATCCCAAGGGCAAGCTGAAGCGCGGGGAGTCCGCTCAGGCGGCGGCCGTGCGGGAGGTGGGCGAAGAGACGGGCTACGCGGCCGAGCTGGGGGCGGAGCTGCCGACGCTGCGGTATCCGGTCGACGGACGCCCCAAGCAGGTGCGGTACTGGGCCGCCGAGGCCGTCTCCGGGGCGTTCGTGCCCAACTCCGAGGTGGACCGGGTGGTGTGGCTGGCGCCCGCCGAGGCGCGTACCCGGATCAGCCACCCCCGTGACCGCGATCTCCTCGACGCCCTCACCCAGCGGCTCGAACACCACTGAAAGCGGGGGCAAAAAGACGGGTGCGCTCAGGCTCCCCCGTGGTGACCCTCCGCGTCCGTCCGCGCCTGGCTGCGCGCCCGCCGGGCGGGCCCCCGCCAGCCGCAACTGCACCGCGCCACGCAGAAGCGCCCCTGCTCGGTCGTCTCCGTACGGTGTTCCCGCGCCCCCTCGGGGCCCTCCTCAGACGCCACGGCGCCACGCTACCGGCCGCGCTCCGGGACGTGCGCACGCCCCCTCCCGCCTCCTTTCGGGGACCGGACGGCGCGTGACAACACTCCCTACCCGTCGTTAACCGGAACGACAGGGGGCCAGTGACGGACATAACCGGCTGGGGGTAAGGCAGGCCATGGATCGGCGGCAGCACACGCGCGCGGGCAGGACGGGCGTCGCGGTGGGGATCATGGGACTCACGGTCGGGCTCGGGGCGGGCGCCTCGGGGTGTTCCGGCAGCGGGGCCGCCGCCGAGGGGGTGAACGGCGCGGGCGGCGAGCCGGTGGCCGTGCTCCGGCAGGCCGCCGACACCCTGCGCGCGGCGGGCACCGCCCGGGCCACCACCTCCATGGAGATGGCCACCGGCGGCACCCGGGTCACCATCCGGGGCCGGGGCGTCTACGACTTCAGGCGGCGCCTGGGCGAACTGACCGTGGTCCTCCCGGCGGACCCCACCGGCACCCCGGAGCACCGGCCCATCACCGAACTCCTCGCCCCCGGCGCCCTGTTCATGAAGAACCGGGGCGCGGGCGTGCCCGCCGACAAATGGGTCCGGATGGAGGCGGCCACGGCCTCCGACGGCAACCTGGTCACCGGCGGCGCGACGGACCCGTACGCCGCCGCCGAGGTGCTGCGCGGGACCCGTACCGCGGCCTACGTGGGCCGCACCAGCGTCGGCGGCACCGCCGTACGGCACTACCGGGGCACCGCCGACCTGGCGGGCGCGGCCCGCGCGGCCTCGACGGACAACCGGGCGCCGCTCGCGGCGGCGGCGAAGGGGTTCGCCACGGCCGAGGTCCCCTTCGACGCGTACCTGGACGACGAGGGACGCATCCGCAAGCTCCGCCAGCGCTTCAGCTTCGTCAACGGACGGCAGGCCGCGGCCGTGGCGGTCGCCTCCACCACCCTGCTGCACGCCTTCGGCACCGAGGTCGACGTGACGCTGCCGCGCGAGGCCGACATCTACGCGGGCCGTCTCGCGGAGGGCCAGGGGGCCCCGGCGGACTAGCCCGTCCGTGCCATGCGCGGCGCGTGGCGCGATCCCTACTCTAGGAAGCCGGTACCGGCAGGCAGGACCAAGAGGAAGAGGTGACGCGCGTGGCTCCGGTCGGCGGTACGGCGGTGCAGGACCACGTTGCCCTCGCGGAGATAGAGCTGTGCGGCGAGCTGATCATCGCCGCCTCGGCCGCCGAGGACCGGCTGAGCCTGGCGAGCATAGACGAGGTGCTCCGGGTCACCGAGGAGCGCGGAGCGCTCGCCTAGGTGCGCAGCAGCCGCCCGATCGCCTTCGTCGCCTCGTCGACCTTCGCGTCGATCTCCCCGCCGCCCTTGACGGCCGCGTCCGCGACGCAGTGCCGCAGGTGCTCCTCCAGCAACTGGAGCGCGAAGGACTGGAGCGCCTTGGTGGAGGCGGAGACCTGGGTGAGCACGTCGATGCAGTACGTGTCCTCCTCCACCATCCGCTGGAGCCCCCGGATCTGGCCCTCGATCCGGCGCAGCCGCTTGAGGTGCTCGTCCTTCTGGTGGTGGTAACCGTGCGTGGCGCCGGCCTCGGTCGTCGTCATCGCGGGCCTCCATCTCGGGACGGGCGGGGACAGATACCCCTGGTGGGTATATCGTAACGAATTCCACGGGGTAGCGGACCGGTCGAAGGTCCCCCGTGCCGAGCACTGTGCCCGATGGGCGACACTGGGGGATGGCCCGATAGCCGTGGCCGGATGATGCGCCTAGCATCAGCCTGACCGAAACCAAAGCATCCCGAGGACCACACGTGCGCTTTCGTCTGACCCCCAGGGAGACGAGCTTCTACGACATGTTCGCCGCGTCCGCGGACAACATCGTCACCGGCTCGAAGCTCCTGATGGAACTGCTCGGGGCGGACTCCTCCGCCCGAGCCGAGATCGCTGAGCGTATGCGGGCCGCGGAACACGCCGGTGACGACGCCACGCACGCGATCTTCCACCAGCTCAACTCCTCCTTCATCACGCCGTTCGACCGCGAGGACATCTACAACCTCGCCTCGTCGCTCGACGACATCATGGACTTCATGGAGGAGGCCGTCGACCTGGTCGTCCTCTACAACATCGAGGAGCTGCCGAAGGGCGTCGAGCAGCAGATCGAGGTGCTGGCGCGGGCCGCGGTGCTGACGGCGGAGGCCATGCCGAACCTGCGCACCATGTCCAACCTCACCGAGTACTGGATCGAGGTCAACCGGCTGGAGAACCAGGCCGACCAGATCCACCGCAAGCTGCTCGCCCAGCTCTTCAACGGCAAGTACGACGCGATCGAGGTGCTGAAGCTCAAGCAGGTCGTGGACGTGCTGGAAGAGGCGGCGGACGCGTTCGAGCACGTGGCGAACACGGTGGAGACCATCGCCGTCAAGGAGTCCTGAGGCGTCGATGGACACCTTCGCTCTGATCGTGACCGTCGCGGTCGCGCTCGGTTTCACGTACACCAACGGCTTCCACGACTCCGCGAACGCGATCGCCACCTCGGTGTCGACGCGCGCGCTGACCCCGCGCGCCGCGCTGGCGATGGCGGCCGTGATGAACCTGGCCGGTGCCTTCCTCGGCTCCGGCGTCGCCAAGACCGTCTCCGAGGGCCTGATCGAGACCCCGCACGGCTCGAAGGGGATGGCCATCCTCTTCGCCGCGCTGATCGGCGCGATCGTGTGGAACCTCGCCACCTGGTACTTCGGCCTGCCCTCGTCGTCCTCCCACGCGCTGTTCGGCGGCATGGTGGGCGCGGCGCTGGCGGGCGGCATCGACGTGCTGTGGAGCGGGGTGGTCGAGAAGATCGTCATCCCGATGTTCCTCTCCCCGGTGGTCGGTCTCATCGGCGGCTACCTGGTGATGACGGCCATCCTCTGGCTGTTCCGCAACGCCAACCCGCACAAGGCCAAGCGCGGTTTCCGCATAGCCCAGACGGTGTCGGCGGCGGGCATGGCGCTCGGCCACGGTCTCCAGGACGCGCAGAAGACCATGGGTGTCGTGGTGCTCGCCCTGGTGATCTCCGGCAACGAGACCTTCGGCGATCCGATCCCGGTCTGGGT
Organism: Streptomyces sp. NPDC018263; assembly: GCF_055562575.1. Lineage (NCBI taxonomy): Bacteria > Bacillati > Actinomycetota > Actinomycetes > Kitasatosporales > Streptomycetaceae > Streptomyces > Streptomyces sp. NPDC018263. The sequence goes on along the minus strand of NZ_JBVHFA010000005.1, from coordinate 19,631 downwards.
CAAGATCGCCTGTGCGCTGATGCTGTCGCTGGGCACCTACGCGGGCGGCTGGCGCATCATGCGCACCCTCGGCCGCAAGATCATCGAGCTGGACCCGCCGCAGGGCTTCGCCGCCGAGGCGACCGGCGCGTCGATCATGTTCACCACGGCGTTCCTGTTCAAGGCGCCGATCTCCACGACCCATGTCATCACCTCGGCGATCATGGGTGTGGGCGCGACCAAGCGGGTCAACGCGGTCCGCTGGGGCGTCGCCAAGAACATCGTGCTCGGCTGGTTCATCACCATGCCGGCCGCCGCGCTGGTCGCGGCGGGCGCCTTCGAGCTGGTCAATCTGGCCGTGCTGTAGGACCCCGCGCACGGAGAAAGGGCCCGCCCCCAGAACACTGGGGGCGGGCCCTTCTCACTTCCTCGCGGTGGCACCGCCATGCAGCACCGCGAGGGGCTCGGCGGCTCAGCCGAAGCGGCCGGAGATGTAGTCCTCCGTCGCCTGGACCGACGGGTTGGAGAAGATCCGCTCGGTGTCGTCGATCTCCACCAGCCGGCCCGGCTGCCCCACCCCGGCCAGGTTGAAGAAGGCCGTACGGTCCGAGACGCGCGCCGCCTGCTGCATGTTGTGCGTCACGATGACGATCGTGAACCGCTCCTTCAGCTCGCCGATCAGGTCCTCGATCGCGAGGGTGGAGATCGGGTCGAGCGCGGAGCAGGGCTCGTCCATCAGCAGCACCCTCGGCTGCACGGCGATGGCGCGCGCGATGCACAGCCGCTGCTGCTGGCCGCCGGAGAGGCCGGAGCCGGGCTTGTTCAGCCGGTCCTTGACCTCGTTCCACAGGTTGGCGCCGCGCAGCGACTTCTCCACCACGTCGTCCAGCTCGCTCTTGCGGTGGCCGCCGTTCAGGCGCAGGCCCGCCGCCACGTTCTCGAAGATGGACATGGTGGGGAACGGGTTCGGGCGCTGGAACACCATGCCGACCTCGCGCCGCACCGACACCGGGTCGACGCCGCTGCCATACAGGTCCTCGTCGTCCAGCAGCACCTTGCCCTCGACGCGGCCGCCGGGGGTCACCTCGTGCATCCGGTTCAGGGTGCGCAGGAACGTCGACTTGCCGCAGCCGGAGGGGCCGATGAACGCCGTCACCGAACGCGGTTCCACGGTCATCGAGATGTCCTCGATCGCCTTGTGGGCGCCGTAGAAGGCGGTGAGTCCGCTCACATCGATTCGCTTGGCCATTGCTTCACTTCCAGTCGGTCACTGAGGGGGCCGCGGTCAGCGACCGGTCTTGGGGGCCTTCCAGCGGGCGATGCCGCGGGCCACCAGGTTGAGGATCATCACGAACGCGATCAGCGTCAGCGAAGCGGCCCAGGCACGGTCGTAGGCCGCTCCCGAGCCCGCGCTCTGCGCGTACTGCTGGTAGATGTACAGCGGCAGCGACGCCTGGGCGCCCTCGAAGGGGTTGGCGTTGATGAAGGGGTTGCCGAACACCAGCAGCAGCACCGGGGCGGTCTCGCCCGCGATCCGGGCGACGGCCAGCATGACGCCGGTCGTGATGCCGCCGAGCGAGGTCGGCAGGACCACCTTGAGGATGGTCCGCCACTTCGGGATGCCGAGCGCCAGGGACGCCTCGCGCAGTTCGTTCGGGACCAGCTTCAGCATCTCCTCGGTGGAGCGCACCACCACCGGCATCATCAGGATCGCCAGGGCCAGCGAACCGGCGAACCCGAAGGGCTGGAGGTCGAGGATCAGCATCAGGCTGAGGATGAACAGGCCCGCGACGATGGACGGGATGCCCGTCATCACGTCCACGAAGAAGGTCACCGCCAGGGCGAGCCTGCCCCGGCCGTACTCCACCAGGTAGATCGCGGTGAGCACACCGATCGGGGCACCGATCGCGGTGGCGAGGCCGACCTGCTCCAGGCTGCCGAGGATGGCGTGGTAGATGCCGCCGCCCGGCTCGGAGTCGGCGACCAGGCCCATGGAGTGGCTGAGGAAGTAGCCGTCGAGGACCTTCACACCGCGCGAGACGGTCGTCCAGACCAGCGACACCAGCGGGACCACGGCCAGCAGGAACGCCACCCAGACCAGCGCGGTGGCGACCCGGTCCTTGGCCTGGCGGCGGCCCTCCACGCGGGTCGCGACCAGGTAGGTGCCGAGGACGAACAGCAGCGCGGCGATCAGGCCCCACTGGACGTGGCTGGTGAGGCCCGCCACCAGGCCGATGCCCACGGCCAGGGCGACCGAGCCGGCCGCGACGGCCCACAGGGACCACTTCGGCAGCCCGGCGCCGCGCCGCACACCGGCGCCGTCACGGGGAGAAAGTGCGGTGCTCATGCGTTGGCCCCCGAGTACTCCTTGCGGCGGGCGATGATCGCGCGGGCCGCGCCGTTGACCAGCAGGGTGATGACGAACAGGACCAGACCGGAGGCGATCAGCGCGTCCCGGCCCTGCACGGACGCCTCACCGAACTTGGAGGCGATGTTCTGGGCGAAGGTGCCGCCGCCGGGGTCGAGCAGGCTGGCCTGGATGTCGTAGCTCGGGGAGAGCACGGTGGCCACGGCCATCGTCTCGCCGAGCGCGCGGCCGAGGCCGAGCATCGCGGCCGAGATCACACCGGAGCGCCCGAAGGGCAGCACCGCCATGCGGACGACCTCCCACCGGGTGGCGCCGAGCGCCAGCGCGGCCTCCTCGTGCATCCGGGGCACCTGGCGGAAGACCTCGCGGCTTACGTTGGTGATGATCGGCAGGATCATGATCGCCAGCAGGATGCCGACGGTGAGCATCGCGCGCGGGGCGCCGCCGTTCCAGGCGAAGATCCCGGTCCAGCCGAGGAACTGGTCCAGCCAGCCGTACAGGCCCTGCATGTGCGGGACGAGGATCAGGGCGCCCCACAGGCCGTAGACGATCGAGGGCACGGCGGCGAGCAGGTCGATCACATAGGCGATCGGGCCGCTCAGCCGGCGCGGGGCGTAGTGCGTGAGGAACAGCGCGATGGCCACCGCGACCGGCAGGGCCAGCCCCATGGCGACGATCGAGGAGACGACCGTGCCGAAGGCCAGCACCGCGATGCCGAAGACCGGCGGGTCGGTGTTGGTGTTCCACTCGAAGGTGGTCAGGAAGTTGCCGTCGTCGGCGCTGATCGCCAGGCACGCCCGGTAGGTGAGGAAGACCGCGATCGCGGCCATGATCACCAGCAGCAGGATGCCCGAGCCGCGCGAGAGGGCCAGGAAGATCCGGTCGCCGGGGCGGGTCACGCCCCGGGCGGTCCGCCGCTCGTCGGCGTCGGGCCGGGGGGCGGAGGGGGGTACTTGGGTGGTCGTCGATATGTCCATCGGGTTCTCCGGTCTGCTGAGCCGCGCGGGGCGGCTCGGGCGGCGGTGCACCGGACGGTGCGCCCGGCCCCGGGCAGCGGGGCCGGTGCGCACACTCGGGATCGGGTCAGCTCAGGCCGTCGACGGTGGTGCGGACCTTGGCGATGATCTCTTCGGGGATGGGCGCGTAGTCGTTCTCCACGAGGACCTTCTGGCCGTCCTCACTGGCGAGGTAGCGCAGGAACGCCTTGGTCGCGGGCAGCGTCTCGGGCTTGTTGCCCTTGTCGCAGACGATCTCGTACGTGACCAGGGTGAGCGGGTAGGCGCCCTCGGCCTTGGTGTTGTAGTCCAGCTTCAGCGCGAGGTCCTTGCCCGTGCCGACGACCTTGGCGGCCGCGATGTCGGCGGTGGCGGACTCGGTGGAGGGCTTGACCGGGGTCTTGGCACCGGTGGCGATGGCCACGGTGGTCATGTCCTTGGCGTAGGACAGCTCGAAGTAGCCGATCGCGCCCTGGTTCTGCTTGACGCCCTGGGCCACACCGGCCGACCCGGAGGCCGCCTGGCCGTCCTTGGCCTGCCACGCCTTGCCGCCCTCGTACTTCCAGTTCTCCGGGGTGGTGGCGATCAGGTACTTGGTGAAGTTGTCCGTGGTACCGGAGTCCTCGGAGCGGTGGAACGGCTGGATCTTCAGGTCGGGCAGCTTCGCCGAGGGGTTCAGCTTCTTGATCGCCGGGTCGTTCCACTTCTGGATCTTGCTGTCGAAGATCTTGGCGAGCGTCGGGGCGTCCAGCACCAGGTCGTCCACGCCGGGCACGTTGTAGCCGAGCGCGATCGGGCCGCCGACCATCGGCAGGTCGATGCCCTGGCCGCCCTTGCAGACCTTCTTGGAGGCGGCGACCTCTTCCGGCTTCAGCGCGGAGTCGGAACCGGCGAAGGCGATCTGGCCCTGGTTGAACGAGGTGACACCCGCGCCCGAGCCGGCGCCCTTGTAGTTGATCTGCACACCGCACGCCTGGGAGAAGTTCTTCACCCACGCGTCGATCGCGTTCTTCTGCGCCGAGGAGCCGTCCGCCAGGAGCTGGCCCTTGGCGTCGTCGCACTTGATCGAACCGGCGGCGGCCGACGACGAGGCGTTGTCGCCCGTCTTCGTGCCCGTGTCGTCGGAACCGCACGCCGTCAGGGCCAGGGCACCGGAGACGGCGACCGCACCGAGCGAGAGGGCGCGCAGCCGGTTCTTGCGCTGAAGCTTCACGTTCGGAAGTTCCTTCCAGGAGCCGCCGCTAGGGGCGGCGTGCGACGTTGGGTGGTACGCGAGTGCATCCTGTCCGCACTCCGTACCGGCTACGGCCGAAATTAGGCAGAACAGGTGAAGCCGCCGATGGCCCGAAGTGAACGAGGGGTGAACCCCTGCCGTCGGCCCGGTGAGGTGACGGAACGCTTACGGCCAGGACACACGGAGGTCGCGGCGCCCGGCCCCCTCTGACGCGTTCTCGCCCCTGTCCGGAACCCCGGCCCCCCGGGCGCCGTCTGGCTCCCCGAAGGGTCACCGCAGGGGCGAGGGGACGGCGAGCGACATGGACCGGCGGACGTTTCTCACGGGGGGCGCCACCGCCCTCACCGCACTCACCGCCTGCGCACCGGGGGGTGGTGACACCCCGGCCCGGCCGGGCGCCCTCGGATCGCGGGTGTCCACCACCCTGACAACGGCGTCCGTGAAAGCCGCCGCCGACTGGAAGGCACTCGCCCGCGACCTCGACGGCACCCTCATCCGCCCCGGCGACGCCTCCTGGACCCCGGCCCGCCGCCTCTACAACACCCGCTTCGACTCCCTGCGCCCGGCCGCCGTCGCCTACGCGGCCCACGCGGCCGACATCCGCACCCTGCTGGCGTACGCCCGCGCCCACCGGATCAAGGTGGCGATCCGCAACGGCGGCCACTCCTACGCCGGTTACTCCTCCGGCGACGGCCGCCTGATCGTCGACGTGTCCGCCCTGAACCGGGTCAGCTCCTCGGGCGGGCACGCGGTGGTGGGCGCGGGCGCCAAGCTGATCGACGTGTACCGGACGCTGGGCGCCAAGGGCGCGGCCATACCGGCCGGTTCCTGCCCGACGGTCGGGATATCCGGCCTGGTGCTCGGCGGCGGCCACGGTGTCGCCTCCCGCGCCTACGGCCTCACCTGCGACAACCTCACCCAGGCCACCCTGGTCACGGCGGACGGCCGTACCCTTACCGCCAACTCCCGTGAGAACGCGGACCTGTTCTGGGCGCTGCGCGGCGCGGGCAACGGCAACTTCGGCGTCGTCACCGAGCTGCGCCTCACCACCCACCGCGCCCCGCAGGCTGTCACCGCCTACCTGCGCTGGCCCTGGGCGAAGGCGGCGGCGGTGCTGAAAGCCTGGCAGGAGTGGGGGCCCGCCCAGCCGGACGAGATCTGGTCCGCCCTGCACCTGGCACGCGCCGGGGGCCGCACCCCGACCGTCTCCGTCTCCTGCTTCTCCCTGGGCTCCCGGCGTGACCTGGAGAACGCCGTCGACCGTCTCGCCCACCGCGCGGGCGCCGACGCCTTGGCCGTCTCCCTGCGCGCCCACGGCTACGAGGAGGCGATGGAGATCTACGCCGGCTGCTCCGCCTTCGCCACCGACGCCCAGTGCCATCTGCCGGGCACCACCCCCGGCCGCTCCCCGCGCGGCGCCCTGCACCGCGAGACCTACGCGGCCCGCTCCGACTTCTTCGACCGCTCGCTGTCCACCGCGGGCGTGAACACCCTGCTGAAGCGGGTCGGCGCGATGTCCGGCGGCGCGGGCAGTGTGGCGCTCACCGCGCTGGGCGGCGCCGTCAACCGGGTCTCCCCCACCGCCACCGCCTTCGTGCACCGCCGCTCCCGGATGCTGGCCCAGTACCTCGCCTCCTGGGGCGCGGGCACCCCCGGCTCGGCCGCCCGCTCCTGGCTGGACTCGACCCACGCCGCGATGCGTCCCCACGCCTCGGGCGCCGCCTACCAGAACTACACCGACGCCGCCCTGCCCGACTGGCGCCGCGCCTACTACGGCAGCGCCGGCCCCCGGCTCGCCGAGGTGAAGAAGCGGTACGACCCGGAGCGGTTCTTCGGGTACGCGCAGGGGCTGTGACACGGAAGAAGGCCGCGGCGACCGAGCCGCGGCCTTCTCACCGACTCCTGACGACCGCCTACGCGGCCAGGTCCTTCTCCCCCGACCCCGCCGGCTCGCGGCCGCCCGCGAACAGCGCGTCCCCGCGCTCCTGGCCCACCGGACGGGCGCTCACCAGCCGTCCCGCGCGCGGGGAGCGGGCGATGGCCCGCACCAGCGGGGTGAGCAGCGCGGTCGCGGGCGGGGAGAGCAGCAGCGCGACCGCCGTGCCGAGGGCGAAGCCGCCGATGACGTCGGTCGGGTAGTGCACACCCATGAAGACCCGGCAGAAGCCCTCCAGCAGGGCGAGCGCGATACCGGCGATGCCGAAGCGGCGGTTGGCGACGAAGAGGCCGACCCCGATCGCCATGGTGATCGTCGCGTGGTCGCTGACGAAGGAGTAGTCGCTCTTGCCCGCGATCAGAACGTCGAGCCCCTGGTGGTCCATGAAGGGGCGGGGCCGCTCCACGAAGCCCCGGATGGGCACGTTCACCAGCACCGCGACGGCTGCCGCCAGCGGCGCCCAGACCAGCGCGGCCACCGAGGACACCGCGTCCGGGCCGCCCCGGCGCCGCACCGTCAGCCAGCAGCCGAGCACCAGCAGGACCATGGCCACCGGGAGTCCGTACTCGCCGACGAACTCCATGACCCGGTCGAACCAGTGCGGGGCGGCCTTCGCCAGGCCGTTGATGTCGTAGAGCAGCTCGACGTCGGGGTTCGATCCGGATTCGGCGAGTACAGCCATGGTGCTGCGGCCCCTTCGTCGTCTTACCGGACGCACCCAGTGTGCGTCGCGCCAACCCCCCGTGGGTCGTAGATCCGCTTCCGTTGCACTGGCGCACTGACGTCTGCTCGGCTACGTGAACAGGAACGCACAGCCTCCCTGAATACGTTCCACCCTCCACCGAATGATCACTCAGACGTTATCGAAGAGATACCCGTCCGCGCAGCTCAGGGGGTGGGTTGACGCTCCGCTACACATGCGTGGGGAGCGCTTTCGCGCCATCCTCGGTGACCCGCGTGGCACCGAAGTAGTCGCCCCCGTCGATCGGGTCGAACCGGATCACCGCACCCGTGCGCGGCGCGTCGATCATGTACCCGCCGCCGACGTAGATGCCCACGTGGTGGATGGCCCGCGAGTCGGCCGGATCGTGCGAGAAGAACACCAGGTCCCCGGGGAGCAGCTCGTTCCGCGCCGGATGCGGACCCGCGTTGTACTGGTCGTTGGCCACACGCGGCAGCTTGATCCCGACACTGTCGTACGCCGCCTGGGTCAGCCCCGAGCAGTCGAACCGCCCGCTCTGCGCGGCCGTGCCGGTGCCGCCCCACAGATACGGGGTGCCGAGCTTGGTCTGCGCGTAGGCGATGGCACCGGCGGCCTGCCGGGAGGGGTCGACCCGGGCGACGGGCGCGGCGAAGCTCTTCGCCAGCGTCGTGATGGTCTTCACGTAGTTCCGGGTCTCCCGGTAGGGCGGCACGCCCCCGTACCGGATGACCGCGTACGCGCCCGCGTTGTAGGCGGCGAGCATGTTGGCCGAGACGTCTCCGGGAACGTCCTTGACGTACTTGGCCAGTTCGCAGTCGTAGGAGGCCGCCGAGGGGATCGCGTCGTCCGGGTCCCACACGTCCCGGTCGCCGTCGCCGTCCCCGTCCACCCCGTGGGTGGCCCAGGTGCCGGGGATGAACTGCGCTATCCCCTGCGCCTTGGCGGGGCTGCGCGCACCGGGGTTGAACCCGCTCTCCTGGTACAACTGGGCGGCCAGCAGCGCCGGGTTGATGGCCGGGCACAGGTTGCCCCACTTCTGCACCAGCGCCTGGTACGCCGCCGGGACCGCGCCCTTGGCCAGCCCGACACCGCCGGCGGCCACCCCGCCCGCGAGGTTCCCCGCGACGATGTAGACCCCGACGGCGAGCAGCATCACGAAGCTCAGGCCGAGCCCGATCGCGGCGCCTGCGGCCACCCATACTTTGCGCACGGGTCAACTTTCCCCCATGAAGGGCCGGTTCAAGACCTCTTTGCCCTCGCACGCGCCCCGCGGACCAACAATTCGGCCTATCCGCGACCGTTCGACGCTCCTTCAGGAACCCTTTCAGCTCCCGGTCGCCGTCCGGTAGAGCGCGGCGGCCGCGCGGCCCAGCACCACGCTGTAGGAGACGTCCGCCGTCGACCCGCCCCGCTGGTGACCGCCGAGCACCCCGACCACCTGTCCGGACCCGTTCAGCCACGGGCTCCCGCTGGTCCCGCCGGTGAAGCCGGGGCAGTGCACCCGCTGCTGGGTCATCCCGCGCGCCACCGGCCGGTCGGTGCACATCACCGGCGTCTCGCGGACGTCCGGGAGGCCGAACAGGGTGACGGCACTCGCCCCGGTCGCGGTGCCGGCGGCGAACCGGTTCCCGCCGACCACGTCCTCCACCCGTCTGCCGTCCACGTCACCGACGTGCGCGAAGGCCACGTCGCTGTCCTCGTCCTGGTCCGCCGTCCACCCCTCGGGCAGCACCCGCTCCCCCACCGGCCACATCCCGTACGGCGCCCGGCCGTCGCGGTAGCCCGGCGCGAAGAACAGCTTGCCGTCGGCCTGGGTGAGACAGTGCGCGGCGGTGACGAGGAGGTCGTGGGCGGGGCTGTGCACGACCGAAGCGGTGCAGAAGTGGCCCCGCTCCGGCCGGCCGGTGGCGTCCGCGCCGAACAGCGCGCCCACCCGCGCGGTCCGCGCGTCGGCGGGCGCGGTGACGGTCACCTCCAGCGGACCGCTCCCGTCGTCGGCGGCCGCGACGGAGGCCGAGGTGAGGGCGAGCATCACGACCGCGCCGAGCAGGGCGGGCCGCGAGGTGACCGGGTTGCGTGCGCTGCGCTTCATCAGTCCTCACTCTGTCCCCCCAGGGTGAGAAACCTGCCCGGCCGTCGCCGAGTTTTTCCTGTGAACCGGAGTGCCGTCCACCCTACCGACGCCGGTCACGCTCCGCTGCCCCTGCGCTCACGCGCTGTCGACACTCCCGGCTGCGGGCGCCGCGAGCCCCCAGGTGACGCCGGTCAGCTCCTCGGAGAGGGTCCACAGCCGACGGGCCGCCTCCGGGTCGCTCGCCGCCGCGCTGCGGCCGACCAGCGCGGGGGCGCCGCGCATCTCGCCGAGGCCGCCGGGGCCGACGTAGGACGCGCCGGGCAGGTCCTCGGTGGCCGCGTACAGGGTGGGCAGGGAGCCGCCCTTGTCGTCCTGGGCGAACACCTTGTTTCCGACGCCCATGAAGAGGCGGGCCAGCGGGTTCGCGGCATGGCTCTGGAGGTTGGTCGCGGCGTAGCCGGGGTGGGCGGCGAGGGCGCGCACCGGGGACCCCGCCTCGGTGAGGCGGCGCTGGAGCTCCAGGGTGAACAGGAGGTTGGCCAGCTTGGACTGGGCGTAGGCGCGGGTCGGGGTGTAGCGGCCGCGCAGATTGACGTCGTCGAAGCTGATCCGGCCGTCCCCGCCCCGGTGCAGCCCGGAGGAGACGGTCACCACGCGGTCGGTGAGGTGCGGCAGCAGCAGGTTGGTCAGGGCGAAGTGCCCGAGGTGGTTGGTGCCGAACTGGGTCTCGAAGCCCTGCTTGGTCCGCCCCTCGGGGAGCATCATCACGCCGGCGTTGTTGATCAGCAGGTCCAGCGGGCGGTCCCAGCCGGCCGCGAACCCGGCGACCGAGTCCAGGTCCGCCAGGTCCAGGCGGCGCACCTCGGTGCTGCCGGTCACCCGCCCCGCCGCGGCGGCGCCGCGCGCCAGGTCCCGCACCGCGAACACCACGTGCGCCCCGGCCCGGGCCAGCGCGGCGGCGGCCATGAAGCCGATCCCGCTGTTGGCACCGGTCACCACGGCCGTACGGCCGCTCAGATCGGGCAGACGGTCCACATTCCACTGGCGCGCACCGCGCGCTTCGCTCGTCTCGGCCATGGACTCAATGCAGGCAACGCCAACAATGATGTCAACGACAACAATGCAGTCATCGCCAACAAAGCTGGCGCCGACAACATCGGGATACGATGACCCCCATGCCGCGCACCCCCGCAAGCCGCCCGTACCACCACGGCGACCTGCGCGCCGCCCTGCTCCAGAGCGCCGAGCGCACCCTGCGCGAGAAGGGCGTCGCCGCCCTCTCCCTGCGCGAGCTGGCCCGCGCCACCGGCGTCAGCCATGCCGCCCCCGGCCGCCACTTCAAGGACAAGCAGGCCCTCCTCGACGCCCTGGCCCTCGCCGGCTACGAGCGCCTGAACCAGGCCCTCACCGCCGCGACCGCCGACCGCCCCGACGCGGACTTCGAGCAGCACATGACCGCTCTCGCCCGCGCCTACCTCGGCTTCGCCGTCGACAACCCCGAGCTGCTGGAGCTGATGTTCACGCGCAAGCACGAACCCGACAGCTCCGGGCACCTCGCCGCCGCGGTCGACCAGACCCTCGGCGCCCTCACCCGCACCTTCGCCCGCGCCCAGGAACGCGGCGAGATCGTCCAGGGCGACCCCGAGCGCGTCACCCTGGTCGCCGCCGCCAGCCTGCACGGCCTCGCCGCCCTCATCGCCGGCTGCGCGCTGGACGCCGAGGAGACCCTGGCCGGTCTCGACACCCACGTCCACCTGCTGCTGCACGGGCTCAAACCGCACTGACGCCGCGTGAGAACATCGTCTCGACGCCTCACCCGACCAGCCGTCAGAAACCGGACGGAGGACGGAAGTGCCGTAAGAGAGCCCAACGACGGAACCACACCACAGGTTTCGCTCTCGCGTCATTGCCCGGCGTGACCTGCCGTGATACACAGAGTGACCGTACGCGCCAAATGTACGAGACCCGCCTGTGAATGCCGCCAAGTCGACTTACGACGGCGACGTTGTCGGCGACAATGAGTCCTGACCTCTGCACACCGCAGAGGAGCGGCACAACTACCCACCAGGGGCGGTGACTTACATGCTCTTTGCGGCCGACAAGGGAGACATCAACACCATCATCGGCGGAATCGCTCCGGACTGGGGGCCTTTCGGCAGCCTGGGCAACGAAGCGAAGGTGATGATCGAGGTCGTGATGGCCGTCGCCATCCTTCTCTGCCTCGGCATCGCCATCTGGGGCGCGGCCAAACAGCGCATCGGCGCCACCGCGCTGCGGGACACCTTCAGCGCGGAGCAGGGCAAGGGACTCATCATCGCGGGCCTCACCGGGGTCTTCATCATCGGCTCCCTCGGCACGCTGTTCACCATCGTGTACGGCATGGCCGTCTGACGCCCGGACTCGAGGTCGCGTTTCCCTGATGTCCAGTCACCACACCGCGCCCGCGCGAGGACCAGCCCGGCTACCGTCGTATGAACACGAGGCGGAGAGGGCGGACGCGGCATGAGCACATCAGGCGAGCACGGTTACCCCGACACCGGGCACACCCGCACCCACCTCCCCGGCGGCGACCCCTACGGCGGCGCCCCCCGCCGCACCCCCCGCTCCTCCTCCCGCAGCCTCATCACCGTCGTAGGCGTAGTAGTCCTCCTCATCGCAGCCATCGCCTTCGCCAACCGCGACAACTCCTCCTCCCCGAACACCCCGGCCAAGGGCGCCCCCCACCAACCGGCGGCCCCCACAGCGGCCTCCGGCACCACCCCGGTCCCCACCACAGAAAACGGCATCCCCACCCGCTTCCCCCACACCCAGCAGGGGGCGGAGAGCGCGGCGGCGAACTATGCGGTGGCATTGGGGTCTGACGGGATGTTCAACACCGCCAAACGGCACGCGATCGTGCAGACCATCGCGGTGCCCAGTTCCACAGGCCGGCTTCAGTCCGGGTTCGACGCGGATTACTCCGCCGCCTTCCTCAAGAAGGTCGGGCTCACCGACGACGGCAACGCCCCCGCGGGCAGCACCTTCGTGAACCGCACCCTCCCGGCCGGCTCCAAGGTCACCTCGTACAGCGACAGCGCGGCCACCGTCGAGGTGTGGTGCAACGGCATGTTCGGCCTCGCAGGGGACCGCTCGACGAACCCGGTGACCAGCAGTTGGTTCACCGTGACCCTGAAGCTTCGCTGGAGCGACAACGACTGGAAGGTCCTCGAATCCAGCCAGCGGACCGGGCCCACCCCGGTCACCGGGGACAACCCGGTGTCCGGAGCCGATGAGATCAGCAAGGCGGTCCAGGAGTTCGGAGGCTTCACCTATGCCCGGTAGCCAGTACCGCGCGCTCAAGCTCACCGGCTTGGTCGCCGCGATTCAGACAGCCACCGTGCTCTTCGCCACGAACGTCATGGCGGCCCCCAGCCCTACCCCCACCAAGAGCGGTGACCCCTGCGCACTGATCGCCGGCCCCGCCAAGAAGTACTGCGAACAGAACAACCACGGCGGAGGCGGCGCTCGCAAAGGGCTCACCACCGACAACCCCCTGACCTCCTCCCTCGACCCCCTCGCCTCGCTCGCCAAAGGCTGTGCGGATGCCGCGTCGTGGACGATCGGGAAGTTGAGCGACGCCGTGAAGGAGACGGCGAACGTCGACTTCACGAATCCGAAGTTCCTCCAGCAGTACGCGGTGGTCTTCGCCGCCTCCACGATCCTCACCCTCGTCCTGTGGCTCCTCGCGGTGGCCAAGCGAGCGGTGAGGGGCGTCCCCCTCACCACCGCCATCTCGGAAGCCGTCGGCTTCCTCTGGCTCACGGTGCTCGCCTCCGCCTTCACCCCCCTGATCCTCTACACCGTCGTCTCCGCGGCCGACGGCGTCACCGACGTCCTGGCGAAAGCCACCGGCGACCAGGCCGACACGTTCTTCGGCACCTTCTCCGGCGCCCTGGAGAAGGGCGACGACATCGGCGGCGGCCCCATCATGCTGATCGTCGTCTCCCTCGTCAGCATCCTCGCCGCAGGCGTCCTCTGGCTCGAACTCGTCATCCGCGCCGCCCTGCTGTACGTAGGCGCCCTCCTCGGCACCGTCGTCTACGCGGGCCTCGTCGACAAGAACCTGTGGGGCCACGTCCGCCGCTGGGCCGGCATCATGATCGCCGTCATCATGGTCAAACCGGTCATCGTCATCGTCCTCGGCCTCGCCGGCGCCCTCTCCGGCGACAGCGGCCCCGACGCCTTCGGCGCCGTCGTCTCCGGCCTCTCCATCATCCTGCTCGCCATCTTCGCCAGCGCGATGATCTACCGCTTCGTCCCCGGCTTCGGCGACGAGATCGCCGGCTCCCGCAACAACCGCATCATGCAGGGCGCCGAGGGCAAGGCCGCCGCCGTCATCAGCTCCCCCGCCACCCTCGTCGCCCAGGGCATCAAAACCCACAGCACTCGCGCCGACACGGGCGCGGGCGGTGGCGGACAAGGCGCCGGCCCCCGCCCCGCCAACCCCGCCTCCGGCGGCGTCGCCGCCCACAGCGGCCGCAACCCCCAGAACGCCCCCGCCGCGGCCCCCGCGCCCCGCGCCCCCAGCCCGGTCAACACCCCGCACGCAGGCAACACCCGCAACAGCAGCACCAACCGCTCTGGAGGTGAAGGGCGTTGACGACCGAGGCCCACCTGTCCCATCCGGTCACGCCCCGCCGTACGTATCTCATCGGCCGCGCCCGGCCCAACGCGATCATCGGCCGCAACCGCGAGTCCGGCGAGATCGCGCTGATCGTCGCCGGCGCGTTCCTCGGCATGATGTGCGGCCTCCTCGTACCCGCCCTCCCCCTGCGCATCGCGCTCCTCAGCGGCTTCCCGATGCTCGCGGTAGCCGCGGTCTACGTGCCGTACAAGCGCCGCACCTTCTACAAGTGGTTCGAGATCAACCGCTCCTACAAGCGCACCGTCAAGCGCGAGGCCGTCTACCGCTCCGCCGTCATGGAGTCCGGCACCCGCCTCGACGGCCGCGAGGTCGAGATCGGCCCGCCGCCCGGCATCGGCCGCGTCAACTGGCTCGCCGCGCCCTTCGGCCCCGACGAGATCGCCGTACTGCTGCACGCCGACCGCAAGACCGTCACCGCCGCCATCGAGATCGAGGGCCCCGGCGTCGGCCTGCGCGACTCCGAGGACCAGGAAGCCCTCGTCGACCGCTTCGGCACCCTCCTCAAGCACGTGGCCAACGGCGACGGCTTCGTCAACCGCATCCAGATGCTCGCCCGCACCCTCCCCGCCGACCCCGACGCCCACGCCAAGGACGTCGTCCTGCGCGGCGACGGCCGCTCCCCGGAGTGGCTCCAGCGGTCCTACGACCAGCTCCAGTCCATGGTCTCCACCAGCAGCGAGCAGCACCGCGCCTACCTCGTCGCCTGCATGACCTTCACCCGCGACCTGGCCGCCGAGGCGCACGCCATGGCCCGTGCCGCCCGCCCCCAGGCCGGCCGCAAGCTCGACCGCGACGCCGGGCTCGCCATCGTCATGGCCCGCGAGCTGACCGACATCTGCTCCCGCCTCCAGGAAGCCGACATCCGGGTCCGCCAGCCCCTCGGACAGGGCCGCCTCTCCTCCCTGATCCACTCCATGTACGACCCGGACCACCCCATCGACCACATCCAGGCCATGACCCAGCGCAACGCCTGGCCCGCCGAACTCAACGCCATGGAGCCCACCTACCTCCAGGCCAAGACCCGCGAGTCCACCACCCGCGCCCCCTGGTGCCACGCCACCGCCTGGGTGAAGGAGTGGCCGATGACCCCCGTCGGCGTCAACTTCCTCGCCCCCCTCCTCGTCCACACCCCGGACGTGATCCGCACCGTCGCCGTCACCATGGACCTCGAACCCACCGAGATCGCCATCGAGCGCATGCTGACGGAGAAGACCAACGACGAGGCCGAGGCGTCCCGCGCCGCGAAGATGAACCGCACCGTCGACCCACGCGACGTCGCCGCCCACTCCCGCCTCGACCAGCGCGGCGAGGACCTCGCCAGCGGAGCCGCCGGCGTCAACCTCGTCGGCTACATCACCGTCTCCGCCCGCTCCCCCGAGGCGCTCAACCGCGACAAGCGCACCATCCGCGCCTCGGCGGGCAAGTCGTACCTGAAGCTGGAGTGGTGCGACCGCGAGCACCACCGCGCGTTCGTGAACACCCTCCCGTTCGCCACCGGCATCCGAAGGTAGAGGCTCTCCATGCGAGATCCGCTGTCCGTCCTCACCGACGCCTTCACGTCCTTCCTCTTCGGGAAGGTCGAGACCACCCGCCTCCCGGTGCGCACCTCCACCGGGCAGGCCCAGGCGGTCTACCTGCCGACGGCCGCCCCCGGCCTCGGCGACTCAGGCGTCATCATCGGCCGCGAGGTCTACTCCGGGAAGGGCTACATCTACGACCCCTTCCAGCTCTACGGCCAGCAGCTCCCGGCCCCGCACTGGCTCGTCCTCGGCGAGTCCGGCAACGGCAAGTCGGCGCTGGAGAAGACGTACGTCCTGCGCCAGCTCCGCTTCAAGGACCGCCAGGTCGTCGTCCTGGACGCCCAGGGCGAGGACGGCGTCGGCGAATGGAACCTCATCGCGGAGGAGCTGGGGATAACCCCCATCCGGCTCGACCCGACCGCCGCGCTCAACCACGGCATCCGGCTCAACCCGCTCGACCCCGCGATCACCACCACGGGCCAGCTCGCGCTGCTCCGCACCATCATCGAGGTCGCACTCGGCCACGGCCTGGACGAACGCTCCGGCTTCGCCCTCAAGGTCGCCCACTCCTACGTCAACGAGACCATCGTCGACCGCCAGCCTGTCCTCATGGACATCGTCGAGCAGCTCCGCCACCCCGAGCCGGAGTCCGCCGAAGCGATGAACGTGGCCCTGGACGATGTACGCGCCTGGGGCCTGGACGTCGCCCTGGTCATCGACCGGCTGGTCGACGGCGACCTGCGCGGCATGTTCGACGGCCCGACCACGGTCGGCATCGACCTGGACGCCCCGCTGATCGTCTTCGACCTCTCGCACATCGACCGCAACTCCATCGCCATGCCCATCCTGATGGCGATCGTCGGCGTGTGGCTGGAGCACACCTGGATCAGGCCCGACCGCAAGAAGCGCATCTTCCTGGTCGAGGAAGCCTGGCACATCATCAACAGCCCCTTCGTGGCCCAGTTGTTCCAGCGGCTGCTGAAGTTCGGCCGGCGCCTCGGCCTGTCCTTCGTCGCCGTCGTCCACCACCTCTCCGACGTGGTCGACGGCGCGGCGGCGAAGGAGGCGGCCGCCATCCTCAAGATGGCCTCCACCCGGACGATCTACGCCCAGAAGGCCGACGAGGCCAGAGCGACCGGCCGGGTCCTCGGCCTGCCCCGCTGGGCCGTGGAGATCATCCCGACGCTCACCCCCGGCATCGCGGTCTGGGACGTCAACGGCAACGTCCAGGTGGTCAAACACCTGGTCACCGAGACGGAACGCCCGCTGGTCTTCACCGACCGGGCGATGACCCAGTCCTCCGACGACCTGGCGGCCGACGACGCCCTGCGCGCCGCCGAGCTGGAGGCAGAGCAGCGGGCCGCCGCCTTCGTGGAACAGCACGTGGGCGACTCCGAGTCGACGGTGGCGTAGGGAGAGCACGTGCGAGCGGACGAGCGGGGCGGCGGCCGGGACGCCGGACGCGCGGGCGAGAGCGGCGGGATTCCGGACGGCCTCCTGGTCGGCCTGCTCGCCTTCCTCCTCGGCATGACGGTCCTGGTGTGGACGGCCACCGGCCTCGCGGCCCTCTTCGCCCGCGGCTCCTGGCCGGCCCCGCTGGCCTTCACCCGCACCCCGCTGGCCATACGCCATCTCGTCGCCCAGCCGCACGACATCGCCGGCGCCTGGGCGGGCACCCCACCGGATCAGCTTCCCGGCTGGGGACTCTTCTGGGGCCTGTTCATCGGCCAGTTGCTGATCCTGCTGGTCCTGACGGTCTTCGTCCTCGGCACGGTCGCCCGCTGGCGCGCCGGCCGGGTACGCAGGCTCGCGCAGCCGCCCCAGGCTCCGGCGGCGGAGAAAGCGGTGCCGGAGCCCCGGATCGAGCAGCCGCCGCTCCTCACCGCACCCGTGGTCATGGAGAAGCCCCAGCCGGTCGTGGAGCCGCCCCCGCCCGCCGCAGAACAGCCGCAGGGCCCCCTCCGCTACGGCACCCCCGAGACCCGCCACGCCTCGGCGCTCGCGGCCCTCCAGGACGCCCCCGGCCCCGCGCTGGTCGTCACCTCGAACCCGGCGCTCTGGCAGGAGACCAAGGACGCGCGGGCCAAGCTCGGCCCCGTCCTCCTCTACGACCCCACCCACCGCTGCGACACCCCGGCCCGCCTGCACTGGTCGCCCACGGCGGGCTGCGAGGACCGCCCCACCGCGCTGAGCCGCGCCACGGCGCTTCTCGCCCCGGTCCGGCCCACGGCCCGTATCGACCAGGCCGTCACCGACACCGCCACCACCCTGCTGCGCAGCTTCCTGCACGCCGCCGCGCTGGACGGCCGCACCATCCGCCACGTCCACCGCTGGACCCAGGGCACCCAGCTCCAGGACGCGGTGCGCACCCTGCGCACCCACCCCAAGGCGGCACCCGGCTCGGCGGGCGAGCTGGAGGCGGCGCTCACCTCGTACCCGGAACGCCGGGACATCGCCCAGGAGTTGACCAGCCGGGCGCTCTCCGCGCTCCTCACGGTCAACATCCGGGAATCGTGCACCCCACACCGAACCGACACGCTCGCCCTGGATTCCTTCGTGCACGAAGGGGGCACGCTCTATGTGGTCGGTGAACCCATCGAGGACCCCAGGACGCGGCCGGGCGCGATGCCCCTGCTGACGGCCCTCGTCTCGAGCGTGGTCGAGCACGGCCGGCGCATGGCCGAACGGTCATCCTCCGGTCGGCTCGACCCACCACTCACGCTGATCCTGGACGACGTGGCCGCGGTCGCCCCGTTCCCCCAGCTCCCCGAGCTGCTCGGCACCGGCCCCGCCGAGGGCCTGCCGGCACTGGCCCTGCTCCGCTCCCGCGAACAGGCCCGCGCCCGCTGGCCCCACGAGGACCTACCGGTCTAGCGCGAACTCCTGCTCCCGCTCGTCCTCGTTCTTGGAGAACGACACCACGAGCCCGGTCGGCTTGAACCCCGCCCGCACATAGGCTCCCTGGGCGCGCGGATTGTCGGCGTGCACGAACAGCCGCACCCGCTCGGCCCCCTGTTCCCACGCCCAGGCGACACCGGCGTCCAGCAGCTCCTGGATCAGCCCGTTCCCCCGGTGCTCGGGCCGCACGAACACCCCGACGACATGCCCCTGCCGCCGCTCGACCGCATACCCGGCCCAGTCCTCGGACCCGGCCTCCTCCAGCAGCACGGTCACCGTCCCGGCCCACTCCCCGCCGGGCGCCTCGGCGATGAACTGCCGAACCCCACTCCCCTGAGCGGCCCGCTCCTGCCAGAACGAGTCCGGCCGCGCGGCAGCCGTCTCATACGTCTCCAGGAACGCGAGATGAGCGACGGGGTCCCGCAGCGCGTCCAGCCGCAGCCGCTTCACCTCCGCCCACTCCTCCGCCCGCACAGCCCGGACCACATACCCCTGACCACCCACAACTCCCATGCCCCTAAAGGTAGTACGCCCGTACAGTGACCCCTATGACAACCCTCCCCGACCGTGACCGCACGGCCCTCCTCGTCATCGACGTCCAGAACGACGTGGTTGCCGACAACCACGACCGTGACGGCGTCATCGCCCGCATCAACACCCTGATCGACAAGGCCCGCGCGGAGGACGTGCCGGTGATCTGGGTGCAGCACCACGACGACGAGCTGTGGCGGGACAGCGCCGGCTGGGAGTTCGTCCCCGAGTTGAAGCGCCGGGAGGACGAGCCCCTCGTGCACAAGAGCTACCGCGACTCCTTCGAGGACACCGAATTGGAGTCCGTCCTGGCCGAGCACCGCGTGGGCCGGCTCGTCGTCACCGGCGCCCAGACCGACTTCTGCGTCCGCTCCACCCTCCAGGGAGCCCTGGTCCGCGGCTACGACGCGCTTCTCGTCGCCGACGCCCACACCACGGAAAACCTCAGCAAGTACGGCGCCCCGACCCCGGACCTGGTGATCGCGCACACCAACCTGTACTGGGGCGGCCAGCATGCCCCCGGCCGTAAGGGCGGCACGGTGAATACGGCCGAGGTGGTCTTCTAAAACGCAGAAAACCCCCGCACCAAAGGTGCGGGGGTTTCCCATTCAAAATTAGTTCGGCGGCGTCCTACTCTCCCACAGGGTCCCCCCTGCAGTACCATCGGCGCTGTGAGGCTTAGCTTCCGGGTTCGGAATGTAACCGGGCG
>NZ_JBVHFA010000004.1:0-681163 GCF_055562575.1 Streptomyces sp. NPDC018263 | reverse complement strand
GGTTGATAGGCCAGATATGGAAGCCCGGTAACGGGTGGAGTTGACTGGTACTAATAGGCCGAGGGCTTGTCCTCAGTTGCTCGCGTCCACTGTGTTGGTTCTGAAACCACGAACAGCCTCATGTGCCACACATGACGGTTTGATAGTTTCATAGTGTTTCGGTGGTCATAGCGTGAGGGAAACGCCCGGTTACATTCCGAACCCGGAAGCTAAGCCTCACAGCGCCGATGGTACTGCAGGGGGGACCCTGTGGGAGAGTAGGACGCCGCCGAACTAAATTTGATAAAAGGGTCGGTCCCTGAACTTCGGTTCAGGGACCGACCCTTTTTTGTTGTCCTTAACTTGATGTTCACGTCGTCCATCGACCATGTGCCACATGGGGACCGCAGCAATGCTCAGAGCCGCCGGCGTGGGAGCCGGGGACGAAGTCGTCGTACCTGCCTTCGGGAACGCCGAGGTCGCCGAGGCGGTCGTCCTGGTGGGCGCGCAGCCGGTGTTCGCCGACATAGATCCGGGCACCTACTGCCTGGACGCGCGCTCCGTCACGGCCGTCCTGACGGACCGGACCGCGGCCGTCGTCGTGGTCCACCGGTTCGGCCGGCGGGCCGATGTCCGGCCGCTGCGCGAACTGGGGAACCCGCGCGGACTGTTGGTGCTGGAGCGGGGTGAAGCCGACGCTCCGGGCGAGGAATTGGTGCGGCGTCGGGAGCGGGCCGCCTATCTGGACGCCCGGCTCAAGGGAGTTCGGACGCCGGACAGCGGTGACGGGCACACCTACCAGCAGTACGTGGTGCGGGTGCCGGGCAACGGGCGGCCCGACCGGGACGCGTTCGCACGCGCCCTGCGTGCCAGGGGAGTTGCCTGCCGGATTCCCGTGCAGACGCCCGCCCACCGGCTGCCCGGGTTCCGGCGCCCCGGCTGGGCGCTGCCGGAGACCGAGCGGGCCGCGGACGAGACGCTCGCCCTGCCCGTCGACCCGGCCCTGACGAAGCGGGAGATGCAGCGGATCGTCTCCGCCTGCAACGCCCTTGGCGGACTGCTCCAGCCCGCTTTCTGAACAAGCGGCGAACGGATTTGGGAAGCGGAGCCCATTCAGGGTACGATCTTCTTGTTGCCGCGAGGAAACCTCGAAAGCGACAAGGCCCCCATAGCTCAGTCGGCAGAGCGTCTCCATGGTAAGGAGAAGGTCAACGGTTCGATTCCGTTTGGGGGCTCAGCGATAGAGGCTCCACCCTTTCGGGTGGGGCCTTTCGCATGTCCGCATGTCCGTGGGTCGGGCCCGCCCGCCGGGGCGGGCCCGTGGGCCTCAGTCCTGCTGAAGCCCCGGAACCCGCATCGCCAGGATCGCCATGTCGTCCGAGGGGGCGTCGGAGGCGAACCGCTCCACCGCACGCAGCACACGTGCCGCGACCGCGCCGGCCGTGAGCCCCGTACAGGTCGTCAGGACGTCGGCGAGGCCGTCGTCGCCGAGCATGCGGGTGCCCTCGCGGCGTTCGGTGACGCCGTCCGTGACGCAGAGGAGGACGTCGCCGGGGTCCAGGGTGACCGTCTCCTCGTACAGCTCCAGGTCCTCGATGACGCCGAGGAGGGGCTGGGGTTCGGCCGCGGCGGTGACCGTGCCGTCCTGGCGCAGGCGGAGGGGGAGGGGATGGCCGGCGCAGACCACCTTCAGTTCGGCGCCGCCGTCCTCCTGGGGGCGCAGCTCGCCGTAGAGCAGGGTCAGGAAGCGGCTGCGGTCGCCCTCGTCGAGGATCGCGGAGTTCAGGCGCTCCAGGACCGCCGGGCCGCTCAGGCCCTCGCGGGCCAGCAGGCGCAGGGCGTGCCGGGCGAGGCCGGTGACGGCGGCCGCGTTGGGGCCGGTGCCGCAGACGTCGCCGATGGCGAAGCCGTACGCGCCGTCACCGATGGGGAAGAGGTCGTAGAAGTCGCCGCCGACCTCGTTGCCCTCGCCGGCCGCGCGGTAGATGACGTCGACCTCGACGCCGTCGATGGGCGGGAGACCCGGGGGCAGGAGGCTGCGCTGGAGGGACTGGCTGATGGCCGTGCGCTCCGAGTACAGGCGGGCGTTGTCCAGGGCCAGGGCGGCCCGGCGGGAGAGGTCCTCGGCCAGTTCCAGGATCTCCTGGCGGAAGTGCTCGTCGGTGGGCTTGCCGAGGGTCAGCATGCCGATGACGCGGTTGCGGGCCACCAGGGGGAGGACGACGGTCTCGCCGCCGACCGCCGAGGCCGTCGCCAGGGTGGGGCCGATGCTGGAGGCGAGCTGCTGGGTGGGGCCGCCGGAGAGGCCCAGGCTGCGCATGGAGCTGCGCAGGGCGGCCTGGTGGGCGACCTCGCCGGGCAGCGGCCAGACGCGCGCACCGGGGGTCAGTACCGGGTCGGGCGGCGGAATCTTCGACAGCAAGGACTTGATGCCGTCGATGAACTCCTCGTCCTCGTGCAGGACGTACGAGAGGTAGGGGTCCGCGGACTGCTCGCTGATCGTGTAGACCGCGCACCAGGTCGCCAGGGTCGGCACGGTCATCTGGGCCATGAGGGCGAGGGTCTGGTCGCGGTCCAGGGTGCCGGCGAGCAGGTCGGACGCCTCGACCAGGAAGCTGAGCGAGCCTCTGCGCAGCCGTTCCAGCTCACCGAGGCGGGCGGACTCCACGGCCAGCGCGATGCGGTCGGCGGCGAACTGGAGGCGCAGCGCCTCCTCGTTGGAGTACCGGCCCGGAGCCTCGGCCGCGACGCCGAGGGAGCCGGTGAGGCGGCCCTCGACCTTGAGCGGCACGGTGACCACCGAGCGCATGCCGGTGCCCGCCAGGAGCGGCACGGCGGCGCTGGGGATGGCGTTGAGGTCGTCGTGGACGGCGGGCATGCGGGCGGAGCCGTAGCGGCCGGGGCCGGCCTCGACGGGGACGCGGGCGAAGCGCTGGCGGGTGGAGGGCAGGCCGGTGGAGGCGCGGACCTCGAGTTCGGTCTCGTCGTCGGTGGCGAGCAGCAGGAAGGCGGAGTCGCCGTCGAGCATGTCGCGGGCGCGCTCGACCGTGCGCTGGAGGAGTCCGTCGAGGTCGTCGGGGGCGGGGGAGCCGATGAAGACCTCGAAGGGGTCCGCGCTCTGGCCGTCGGAGCCGCCCTGGTCGCCGGTGGGGACGCGGGAGGGGGTCTGGAGGACGGCGCGCTCGTGGTCGCGGACCAGGAGGCAGACGGTGGAGGGCTCGCCGCCGGTGTCCCGGACGCGCAGGTGGGAGGCGTAGACGGAGGAGACGCGGCCGTCGGCGCCCCGGATGCCGTAGCTGCCCTCCCAGCGGGAGAGCTGGAGCGCCTCGGCGATGCCGGTGCCGGTGCCGGGGGTGTGCGGCCAGGCGGCGAGGTCGGTGAGGGGCTTGCCGATGACCTCGTTCGCCGGGTAGCCGAAGAGTTCCTCGGCGTCCTCGTTCCAGGCGCTGACGCAGCCCTTGCGGTCGATCTGGAGGACGGCCACGCGGACCCGGCTGTCGGCCAGCGGGAGCAGGTCGGGCGGGAGGGCCGGTCCGGCGGCGCGGGTGCCGACCGGGCGTTCGGGCAGGTCGAGCTGGAACCAGACGTTCTTGTGCGTGGGCGTGTACTCCACGCCCCAGCGGGTGGCGAGTGCCGCGCACAGTTGGAGGCCGCGGCCGCCCTCGCGGTCGGGGCTGCCCATGACGGCGTGCGCGCTCTGGAGCGGGACCTCGCGCTCGGGGTAGCGGTCGGAGACCTCGACGCGTACGCCGTGCTCGGTGCGCAGGCACAGGACCTCGGCCTCGGTGCCCGCGTGGACCACGGCGTTGGTGACCAGCTCGCTGGTGAGCACCACGGCGTCGTCGACGATGTCCGCGAACCCCCAGCCCTGGAGGGTGTCGCGGACGAAGGCGCGGGCGGTCGCGACCGAACGCCCGACGGGCTCGAAGCTGGCGGCCGCGCGGGCGGTGATCACGGAACTCCCATCTCTGTCGTCGACGTGCGGGGCCGGCGGGCCGGCCGGTCCGGACCGCTGCTGCGGGGTCCGTTCGTCCTTCGGCCGTGGCTCCGGGGGAGGTCCCCCCGAGATCAGTCCGGTGGTCATCCTCTGCGGCCGCCCCTCCGATGCCCGTGTCCTTCTCGTGCCGCCGCCCAGGCCGGTCGGGCCGGTGCGGCTGGACAGCCGGATGCAAGGTTACTTACCTTCGCCGTCGCAGTGGATGCCGGTCGCCGGTGATTACCCCCCACGGTGTGCGAACCGTGTGCGAAGCTGCCGAACTGTTATGGCCTGGTTCGGCAGGGGTGAAACACTGGGCAGGATTTTGATGAAGGTCCGTTCGGGCTGCGTGTGTTCCGTGCACCAGGGGCAGCAGCGCCGGGCACGGAAGTGGCGGTCTACCCCTCCGGGAGGGACACAGTGGAGTCTGGCGCAGCGACGCGGGGCAACAAGACGCGCGCGAAGGGCCGGCCGTCCCCGCGCAGGAGCGGTGGCGTCACCGAGGTGGACACGGCTGCCCTGAACCGCTTGCTCGCCGCGCTGGAATCCATGCGCGACGGGAACTTCCGCAAGCGGCTCACGGTGTCCGGCGACGGCGTGATGTCGGAGATCGCGGCGGTCTTCAACGAGGTGGCCGACCGCAATCTGCATCTGACCGGTGAGCTGGCGCGGGTACGGCGCACGGTCGGCCGGGAGGGCAAGCTCACCGAGCGGCTGGAGACGGGCGCCTGCGAGGGTTCCTGGGCGGCCGCGGTGGAGAACTCCAACGCGCTGGTCGACGACCTGGTGTGGCCGGTGTCCGAGGTCAGCCGGGTGCTGACGGCGGTCGCGGAGGGCGATCTGTCCCCGCGCATGGACCTGCGCACCGAGGCGCCGGACGGGACCGGGCATCCGCTGCGGGGCGAGTTCCTGAAGGTCGGCCGGACCGTGAACAACCTGGTCGACCAGCTCTCCACCTTCACCGACGAGGTCACCCGGGTGGCCATCGAGGTCGGCACCGACGGCAAGCTCGGCGGGCAGGCGAAGGTGCGGGGCATGTCGGGTTCCTGGAAGGACCTGACGGAGTCCGTCAACACGATGGCGAACCGGCTCACCGCCCAGGTGCGCGACATCGCGCTGGTGACCACGGCGGTGGCCGGCGGTGATCTGTCGCGGAAGGTCACCGTGCAGGTGGCCGGCGAGATGCTGGAGCTGAAGAACACCGTCAACACGATGGTGGAGCAGCTCTCCTCGTTCTCCTCCGAGGTGACGCGGGTGGCCCGCGAGGTGGGCACCGAGGGCATCCTGGGCGGGCAGGCGCAGGTGCCGGGCGTGGCCGGGGTGTGGAAGGAGCTGACCGACTCCGTCAACACGATGGCCGGCAACCTGACCCTTCAGGTGCGCGGGATCTCCCAGGTGACGACGGCGGTGGCCAACGGTGACCTGTCGCAGAAGGTGACCGTGCCCGCGCGGGGCGAGGTGGCGCAGCTCGCCGAGACGATCAACCAGATGACCGAGACGCTGCGGATCTTCGCGGACGAGGTCACGCGCGTGGCCAACGAGGTCGGTGCCGAGGGGCGGCTCGGCGGCCAGGCGAACGTGCCGGGTGCGGCGGGCACGTGGAAGGACCTGACGGACTCCGTGAACACGGTGTTCCGGAACCTCACGACCCAGGTGCGGGACATCGCCGCCGTGACGACCGCCGTGGCCAGCGGCGACCTGTCGCAGAAGGTCACCGTCGATGTGGCGGGCGAGATGCTGGAGCTGAAGAACACCGTCAACGGGATGGTGGACCAGCTCTCGGCGTTCGGTGCCGAGGTGACGCGGGTCGCGCGGGAGATCGGTGTCGAGGGTGAGCTGGGCGGCCAGGCGCAGGTGTCGGGCGCGGCCGGTACCTGGAAGGACCTGACGGACTCGGTCAACACCGCGTTCCGCAACCTCACCGGTCAGGTGCGCAACATCGCCCAGGTGACGACGGCGGTGGCCAACGGTGACCTGTCGCAGAAGGTCACCGTGGACGTGTCCGGTGAGATGCTCCAGCTCAAGAACACCGTGAACACGATGGTGGACCAGCTCTCCAGCTTCGCCGACCAGGTGACGCGGATGGCCCGTGACGTGGGCACCGAGGGCCGCCTCGGCGGTCAGGCACGGGTGGACGGGGTGTCGGGCACCTGGAAGGAGCTGACGGACTCCGTCAACTTCATGGCCGGAAACCTCACCTCCCAGGTGCGCAACATCGCCCAGGTGACGACGGCGGTGGCCAACGGCGACCTGTCGCAGAAGATCGACGTGGACGCGCGCGGCGAGATCCTGGAGCTGAAGAACACCATCAACACGATGGTCGACCAGCTCTCCGCCTTCGCCGACCAGGTGACCCGGGTGGCCCGTGACGTGGGCACCGAGGGGCGCCTGGGCGGGCAGGCGCAGGTGCCGGGCGTGGCCGGTGTGTGGCGGGACCTCACCGATTCGGTGAACGGCATGGCGGGCAACCTCACCGCCCAGGTCCGCAACATCGCCCAGGTCGCCACCGCGGTCGCGCGCGGTGACCTCTCCCAGAAGATCACCGTGGACGCGCGCGGGGAGATCCTGGAGCTGAAGAACACGCTGAACACGATGGTGGACCAGCTCTCGTCGTTCGCGCAGGAGGTCACCAGGGTGGCCCGTGAGGTGGGTACGGAGGGCATGCTCGGCGGTCAGGCCGAGGTGCAGGGTGTCTCCGGCACCTGGAAGGACCTCACGCAGTCCGTGAACTTCATGGCCAACAACCTGACGATCCAGGTGCGCAACATCGCCGAGGTCACGACGGCCGTGGCCAAGGGCGACCTGTCGAAGAAGATCACCGTCGACGCCAAGGGCGAGATCCTCGAACTGGTCACCACGGTCAACACCATGGTCGACCAGCTCTCCAGCTTCGCCGAGCAGGTGACGCGGGTGGCCCGTGAGGTGGGCACCGAGGGCATCCTGGGCGGGCAGGCGCACGTACCGGGTGTCACGGGCATCTGGAAGGACCTGAGCAACAACGTCAACCTGATGGCCAACAACCTGACCATGCAGGTGCGGAACATCTCCCAGGTGGCGTCGGCGGTGGCCAACGGTGACCTGACGCGCCAGGTCACCATCGAGGCGCGCGGTGAGGTGGCGCAGCTCGCCGACACCATCAACACCATGGTGAAGACGCTGAGTTCGTTCGCCGACCAGGTCACCAAGGTGGCCCGTGAGGTGGGTACGGACGGCATCCTGGGCGGCCAGGCGCATGTGCCCGGTGTGGCGGGCACGTGGAAGGACCTCACCGAGTCGGTGAACGGGATGGCGTCCAACCTGACCGGCCAGGTGCGCAACATCGCCATGGTCACGACGGCGATCGCCAAGGGCGATCTGACCAAGAAGATCGACATCGACGCGCGGGGCGAGATCCTGGAGCTGAAGACGACGATCAACACGATGGTCGACCAGCTCTCCAGCTTCGCCGAGGAGGTCACCCGCGTCGCCCGCGAGGTGGGCACCGAGGGCCAGCTCGGCGGCCAGGCCCGGGTACTGGACGTGGACGGCACCTGGCGGGACCTGACCGAGTCGGTGAACGAGATGGCCGGGAACCTGACCCGGCAGGTGCGCGCCATCGCCAAGGTGGCGACCGCGGTGACCCGCGGCGACCTGAACCTGAAGATCGACGTGGACGCGTCCGGGGAGATCCAGGAACTCCAGGACTACATCAACAAGATGATCGCCAACCTGCGCGACACCACGATCGCCAACAAGGAGCAGGACTGGCTCAAGGGCAACCTGGCCCGGATCTCGGCGCTGATGCAGGGGCGCCGGGACCTGGAGGACGTCGCCTCGCTGATCATGAGCGAGCTGACCCCGGTGGTCTCCGCGCAGCACGGCGCCTTCTTCCTGACCATGCCGCTGCTGGAGGGCCAGGATCTCGCCGGGGACGGCGAGGAGCAGTACGAGCTGCGCATGCTCGGCTCCTACGGCTGCTCCACGGGCGCCATGCCGACCTCGTTCCGGCCCGGTGAGGGGCTGATCGGGACGGCCGCGCAGGAGAAGCGCACGATCCTGGTCAGTGACGTGCCCAGCGGCTATCTGAAGATCTCCTCGGGGCTGGGGGAGGCCCCGCCGGCGCAGGTCATCGTGCTGCCGGTGGTGTTCGAGGGCAATGTGCTCGGGGTGATCGAGCTGGCGTCGTTCACGCCGTTCACGCACATCCAGCGGGACTTCCTCAACCAGATCGCGGAGATGATCGCCACCAGCGTCAACACGATCTCCGTCAACACCAAGACCGAGCAGTTGCTCAAGCAGTCCCAGTTGCTGACCGAGCAGCTCCGGGAGCGCTCGGCGGAGCTGGAGAACCGGCAGAAGGCGCTCCAGTCCTCCAACGCCGAGCTGGAGGAGAAGGCCGAGCTGCTGGCCCGGCAGAACCGGGACATCGAGGTGAAGAACACCGAGATCGAGGAGGCCCGGCAGGTCCTGGAGGAGCGTGCCGAGCAGCTCGCGGTGTCGATGCGCTACAAGAGCGAGTTCCTCGCCAACATGTCGCACGAGCTGCGTACGCCGCTCAACTCGCTGCTGATCCTGGCCAAGCTGCTCGCCGACAACGCGGAGAGCAACCTGTCGCCGAAGCAGGTCGAGTTCGCCGAGACCATCCACGGCGCCGGGTCCGACCTGCTCCAGCTCATCAACGACATCCTGGACCTCTCCAAGGTCGAGGCCGGCAAGATGGACGTCTCCCCGACGCGGATCGCGCTGGTCCAGCTCGTGGACTACGTGGAGGCGACCTTCCGGCCGCTGACCGCGGAGAAGGGCCTGGATCTGTCGGTGCGGGTCTCCCCGGAGCTGCCCGCCACCCTGCACACCGACGAGCAGCGCCTGCTCCAGGTGCTGCGCAACCTGCTGTCCAACGCGGTGAAGTTCACCGACTCCGGCTCGGTGGAGCTGGTGATCCGGCCCGCCGGGGCGGACGTGCCGCAGACCATCCGGGAGCAGTTGCTGGAGGCCGGGGCGCTGACCGATCCGGACGCCGATCTGATCGCGTTCTCGGTGACCGACACCGGTATCGGCATCGCGGCCAGTAAGATGCGGGTGATCTTCGAGGCGTTCAAGCAGGCCGACGGCACGACCAGCCGCAAGTACGGCGGCACCGGCCTCGGTCTGTCGATCTCGCGGGAGATCGCCCAGTTGCTCGGCGGTGAGATCCACGCGCAGAGCGAGCCGGGCCGCGGGTCCACGTTCACGCTGTACCTGCCGCTGCACCCGAGCGAACTCCCGCCGCAGGGCTACCAGCAGTCGGTGCCCCCGATGGAGGCCGGTGAGCTGGTCGCCTCGGAGGCGCATCTGTCCGCCAGGCTCACCGCGCCCGAGACCGAGACGCCGGCCGAGGTGAAGTCGTACCGGGACACGCAGAACGGGCCCGCCGCGCTCTTCCGGCGCCGCCGCCGGACGCTGCCCCCGGCCGAGCCGCGGCAGGAGCAGCCGATCACCGTCGAGCAGCCGGAGGAGGCCGAGCGGCCGGTGTGCACGGTGCGGTTCGGCGGCGAGAAGGTGCTCATCGTCGACGACGACATCCGCAACGTGTTCGCGCTCACCAGCGTGCTGGAGCAGCAGGGTCTGTCGGTGCTGTACGCCGAGAACGGCCGCGAGGGCATCGAGGTCCTGGAGCAGCACGACGACGTGGCCGTGGTGCTGATGGACATCATGATGCCGGAGATGGACGGGTACGCGACCACCAGCGCGATCCGCAGGATGCCGCAGTTCGCGGGGCTGCCGATCATCGCGCTGACCGCGAAGGCCATGAAGGGCGACCGGGAGAAGGCGCTCCAGTCGGGCGCCTCCGACTACGTCACCAAGCCGGTCGACCCCGATCATCTGCTGGGCGTCATGCGACAGTGGATGCGGCCGGAGTGACGGCACGCCAGGACCGGTCACGGGGGCGCGGTTCAAAGCGCGGACCAGGTGTGGGAACCTCGGATTCCGGGAACCTTCCAGGCTCTGCCCGCGTTTGAACTGTGTGCACCGTGACATCGCGGTGACAGGGTGTGGCGACGGGCGGGGTGCGGCTACGATGACCGGCACAAGGACGGGCGGCGAAAGGGAGTCGTCCCCTGGGGCGGCACCCGGTGTACCGCCGGGGCGAGGAGGGCGGGCCATGGTGCAGAAGGCCAAGATCCTCCTGGTCGATGACCGGCCGGAGAATCTGCTGGCGCTGGAGGCCATCCTCTCTGCGCTCGATCAGACGCTGGTGCGGGCATCTTCCGGGGAGGAAGCGCTCAAAGCACTGCTCACGGACGATTTCGCGGTCATCCTGCTGGATGTCCAGATGCCGGGTATGGACGGTTTCGAGACGGCCGCGCACATCAAGCGGCGGGAGCGGACGCGGGACATCCCGATCATCTTCCTCACCGCGATCAACCACGGCCCGCACCACACCTTCCGGGGTTACGCGGCGGGCGCGGTCGACTACATCTCCAAGCCGTTCGACCCGTGGGTGCTGCGCGCCAAGGTCTCGGTGTTCGTCGAGCTGTACATGAAGAACTGCCAGCTCCGGGAGCAGGCGGCGTTGCTGCGGCTCCAGTTGGAGGGCGGGCAGAAGGACCCGGTCGACAGCAAGGAGCCCGCCGGGCTGCTCGCGGAGCTGTCCGCGCGGCTCGCGGCGGTCGAGGAGCAGGCCGAGGCGCTCTCCAAGCAGTTGGACGACGAGTCCGCCGACGCGGCGGCGGTGGCCACGGCCGCGCATCTGGAGCGCAAACTCACCGGTCTGCGCCGGGCGCTGGACGCCCTGGAGCCGGGTGCCGACGGCTCCGCCCCTGTCCCTCCGCAGAGTTGACGTTCCGCCGGATCTCCGGCATCCCGTGAACGGGCGTCAATTCGACGCCCCGCCAAGGGCGACACGAACGGGTGAAGCAGTGGGCACACGTGTCCGCTGTCGTCTCCCCCGGTAACCTCCATCCCATGGCCTCACGTCCCTCCGCAGCCAAGAAGCCGCCCGCCAAGAAGGCGGCCGCTCCCGCGAAGGCTCCGGCGAGGAAGGCGGTCGCCAAGAAGGCCCCGGCCAAGAAGGCACCGGCCCGCCGGGCCCCGGTCCGCAAGGCACCGCCCAAGCCCGCGCCGAGCCCGACCGGCGGCCTGTACCGACTCGTCCGTGCCGTCTGGCTCGGCATGGCGCACGCCGTCGGCGCCGTCTTCCGGGGCATAGGGCAGGGCGCGCGCAACCTCGACCCCGCCCACCGCAAGGACGGGATCGCCCTGCTGCTGCTGGCCGTCGCGCTGATCGTCGCCGCCGGTACCTGGGCCGACCTGAGCGGACCCGTCGGCGACCTGGTCGAGATCCTGGTCACCGGCTCCTTCGGCCGCCTCGACCTGCTGGTGCCGATACTGTTCGCGGTCATCGCCGTCCGGTTCATCCGGCATCCCGAGCAGCCGGAGGCCAACGGACGGATCGTCATCGGTCTGTCCGCGCTGGTCGTCGGCGTGCTCGGTCAGGTGCACATCGCCTGTGGCTCGCCCGCGCGGGACGACGGCATGCGGGCCATAAGGGACGCCGGCGGCCTCATCGGCTGGGCCGCCGCCACCCCGCTGACGTACACGATGAGCGAGGTGCTCGCCGTACCGCTGCTGGTGCTGCTCACCGTGTTCGGGCTGCTCGTGGTGACCGCCACCCCGGTCAACCACATCCCGCGCCGGCTGCGCGCCCTCGGCATCCGCCTCGGCGTGCTGCACGACTACGCGGCCGACCTGGACGACGTCGAGGGCTACGACGAGCAGTGGCGCGACGAGGCGCCCGCGCGCCCCCGGAGCCGACGCGGCGGCCCCCAGGACTACGACCCCGACGCCGCCGAGGACGAGGCGCTCACCCGGCGCCGCCGCCCCCGCCGGTCCGCCGCGCGGTCCGACCCGCGCGGGATGGACGCGGTCGACGTGGCCTCCGCGGCCGCCGCCGCGCTCGACGGCGCCGTGCAGCACGGCATGCCGCCGTCCCCGGTCGTCGCCGACCTCACCCAGGGCGTGAGCGCGGGGGACCGCGAGGAGACCACCCCGGTCCCCGTGCCCTCCCCGGCACCGTCGTCCCGGCCCGTGCCGGGGAGGAAGAACACCGACTCCTCTGTCCTCGACCTCACCAAGCCGCCGCCCGAGACACCCCGCGAGATGCCCGCCCGCGCGGAGCAGCTCCAGCTCTCCGGGGACATCACCTACTCGCTGCCCTCGCTGGACCTGCTCACCCGGGGCGGCCCCGGCAAGGCCCGCAGCGCTGCCAACGACGCCGTCGTGGACTCGCTGCGCACGGTGTTCTCCGAGTTCAAGGTGGACGCGGCCGTCACCGGCTTCACCCGTGGCCCGACGGTCACCCGGTACGAGGTCCAGCTCGGCCCGGCCGTGAAGGTCGAGCGGATCACGGCGCTCGCCAAGAACATCGCGTACGCGGTCGCCAGTCCGGATGTGCGGATCATCAGTCCGATCCCCGGCAAGTCGGCCGTCGGTATCGAGATCCCCAACACCGACCGGGAGATGGTCAACCTCGGCGACGTGCTGCGGCTCGCGGAGTCCGCCGAGGACGACGACCCGATGCTGGTCGCCTTCGGCAAGGATGTCGAGGGCGGTTACGTGATGCGCTCCCTCGCGAAGATGCCGCACATGCTGGTGGCCGGCGCCACCGGCTCCGGCAAGTCGTCCTGCATCAACTGCCTGATCACCTCGATCATGATGCGGGCGACCCCCGACGACGTCCGGATGATCCTGGTGGACCCCAAGCGCGTCGAGCTGACCGCGTACGAGGGCATCCCGCACCTGATCACGCCGATCATCACCAACCCCAAGCGGGCCGCCGAGGCCCTCCAGTGGGTCGTGCGCGAGATGGACATGCGCTACGACGACCTCGCCGCCTACGGCTACCGGCACATCGACGACTTCAACCGCGCCGTGCGCGAGGGCAAGGTCACCCCGCCGCCGGGCAGCGAGCGCGAGCTGCAGCCGTACCCGTACCTGCTGGTGATCGTGGACGAGCTGGCCGACCTGATGATGGTCGCCCCGCGTGACGTCGAGGACGCGATCGTCCGCATCACCCAGCTCGCCCGCGCCGCCGGCATCCACCTGGTGCTGGCCACCCAGCGGCCCTCGGTGGACGTGGTCACCGGTCTGATCAAGGCCAACGTGCCCTCCCGGCTGGCCTTCGCCACGTCCTCGCTGGCCGACTCCCGCGTCATCCTCGACCAGCCCGGCGCCGAGAAGCTGATCGGCAAGGGCGACGGCCTGATCCTGCCGATGGGCGACAGCAAGCCGACCCGCATGCAGGGCGCGTTCGTGACCGAGGAAGAGGTCGCGGTCGTCGTCCAGCACTGCAAGGACCAGATGGCGCCGGTCTTCCGGGACGACGTCACCGTGGGCACCAAGCAGAAGAAGGAGATCGACGAGGACATCGGCGACGACCTCGATCTGCTGTGCCAGGCGGCCGAGCTGGTGGTCTCCACGCAGTTCGGGTCGACGTCCATGCTCCAGCGCAAGCTGCGGGTCGGCTTCGCCAAGGCGGGCCGGCTGATGGACCTCATGGAGTCCCGGAACATCGTCGGCCCCAGCGAGGGTTCCAAGGCTCGTGACGTTCTTGTGAAGCCTGACGAACTGGACGGCGTGCTCGCCGTGATTCGCGGGGAGTCTGACGGATAGGGATGCGGGCCGCCCGGCGTGTCGGGACTGCGCCGGGTGGCGGCACCACCGTGATCCACCCGTTAAACATCGGCGGGCAACCGTTTCCCTTCGCAGTACGTCAAGTTGAGCGAGAGCAGGGGCACAGGTACCGGCCTGGGCCTCCCGCTCCCGTCCGCCGTCGGGCTGACCGGCCATTCCGATGGCGTACACGTTCCATTCGCCTGCTTGCCCCACCCTTTCGTACCCCGCCTAGACTGAACGCTCAGCACAGGTGGCTCACACGCTCGAAAGGCGCCCCCGTGTCCATCGGCAGCAACTCCCCCGAAGACGAGCCCCCGTTCACCGACGCCCCTCAGACCGACGGTCCTTCCGTCGGCACCGCCCTGCGCCAGGCCCGTGTCGCGGCCGGGCTGAGCGTGGGTGACGTCAGCAACGCCACCCGCATCCGTCTGGCCATCGTGCACGCCATCGAGGAGGACGACTTCTCCTCCTGCGGCGGCGACGTGTACGCGCGCGGCCACATCCGCAACCTGGCCAAGGCGGTCCGTATCGACCCCGCCCCGCTCATCGCGCGGTTCGACGCCGAGCACGGCGGCCGGCCCGCGCCCACCCCGGCGGCCCCCCTGTTCGAGGCGGAACGCATCCGCCCCGAGCGCCGGGGCCCCAACTGGACCGCGGCCATGGTCGCGGCGATCGTCGTCGTCATCGGCTTCGTCGGCTTCACTGCCATCAAGTCGCAGACCGGCGGCGACACGGACACCCAGGCCGTCGAGGGCAACGCCTCGCCGACCGCCACCAAGTCCGCCGCGCCCACCCCGAAGACGGGGCAGTCCGCCACGCCGAAGTCCGACCCGTCCGACAGCGCCATCGCGGCCGCCCCGCAGGACAAGGTGACCGTCCGGGTCACCGCCTCCAACGGGCGGAGCTGGATCTCCGCGAAGGACCACAACGGCCGCATGCTCTTCGACGGGCTGCTCAACAAGGGCGAGTCCAAGACCTTCCAGGACAGCACCAAGATCAACCTGATCCTCGGTGACGCCGGGGCGATCGAGCTGTACGTCAACGGCAAGAAGATCGACGACGACTTCCGGCCCGGTGCCGTGGAGCGGCTCACGTACACCAAGGGCGACCCCGAGGTCGGGTGAAGCCCGCCGGGCGCCAGGAGCGAGCAGACACTGACGGAGATGACGGGGTTGGCCCACAACGGCCAACCCCGTCGACATGGGGTGCGGGACAGACAAAGTAGTCTTGAGCCCATGCCTGAACGCCGTACCGTCGCACTAGTCACTCTCGGCTGCGCCCGTAACGAGGTGGACTCGGAGGAGCTCGCAGGCCGTTTGGAGGCGGACGGCTGGCAGCTCGTCGAGGACGCCGCGGACGCCGATGTCGCCGTGGTCAACACCTGTGGGTTCGTCGAAGCCGCCAAGAAGGACTCGGTCGACGCCCTCCTGGAGGCCAACGACCTCAAGGACCACGGCAGAACCCAGGCCGTCGTGGCGGTGGGCTGCATGGCCGAGCGGTACGGCAAGGAGCTGGCCCAGGCGCTGCCCGAGGCCGACGGCGTGCTCGGCTTCGACGACTACGCCGACATCTCCGACCGCCTGCAGACCATCCTGTCCGGCGGGGTCCACGCCGCCCACACCCCGCGCGACCGCCGCAAGCTGCTGCCGATCAGCCCCGCCGAGCGCCAGGAGTCCGCCGCCGACGTCGCCCTGCCCGGCCACGGCCCGACCGACCTCCCGGACGGCCTCGCGCCCGCCTCCGGCCCCCGTGCGCCCCTGCGCCGCCGCCTGGACGGCTCCCCGGTCGCCTCGGTCAAGCTCGCCTCCGGCTGCGACCGGCGCTGCTCCTTCTGCGCCATCCCGTCCTTCCGCGGCTCCTTCATCTCCCGCCGCCCCAGCGATGTCCTCAACGAGACGCGCTGGCTGGCCGAGCAGGGTGTGAAGGAGGTCATGCTCGTCTCCGAGAACAACACCTCCTACGGCAAGGACCTGGGCGACATCCGCCTGCTGGAGTCCCTGCTGCCCGAGCTGGCCGAGGTCGACGGCATCGAGCGGGTGCGCGTCAGCTACCTCCAGCCCGCCGAGATGCGCCCCGGCCTGATCGACGTGCTGACCTCCACCCCGAAGGTCGTGCCCTACTTCGACCTGTCCTTCCAGCACTCCGCGCCGAACGTGCTGCGGTCCATGCGCCGCTTCGGTGACACCGACCGCTTCCTGGAGCTGCTGGACACCATCCGGAACAAGGCCCCCGAGGCCGGCGTCCGCTCCAACTTCATCGTCGGCTTCCCCGGCGAGACCGAGGGCGACCTCGCCGAGCTGGAGCGCTTCCTCACCGGCGCCCGCCTGGACGCCATCGGCGTCTTCGGATACTCCGACGAGGAGGGCACCGAGGCGGCCACCTACGACACCAAGCTCGACGAGGACGTGGTCGCCGAGCGCCTCGCCCACATCTCCCGGCTCGCCGAGGAACTCGTCTCGCAGCGCGCCGAGGAGCGCCTCGGGGAAACCGTGCGCGTCCTGGTGGAGTCCGTCGACGGCGAGGACGGGGTGTACGGCCGCGCCGCGCACCAGGCCCCGGAGACGGACGGCCAGGTGCTGCTCACGAGCGGCGAGGGCCTGGCCGTGGGACGTATGGTCGAGGCGAAGGTGGTCGGCACCGAGGGCGTCGACCTGGTGGCCGAGCCGCTCCCCGGCTCGTCGGTGGGCAGCGAGGAGGCGGCCAGATGACCGGAGTCCCGGCATCCGCCTCGGGCGGCTCCTCCGGCGCGCGCGGCGCGACCGGCCAGGCCGTCGACGGTGCTCCGGAGGTCTCCGACCCGGCCGCCGCGCTGGAGGCGCGGCACCCGCGTGGCGGCAAGCTGGCCGCGGCGGCCGTCAACCAGGCAAGCGTCTGGAACGTCGCCAATCTGCTCACCATGCTCCGACTGGTCCTGGTGCCGGGCTTCGTGGCGCTGATGCTGGCGGACGGCGGCTACGACCCGGCCTGGCGCGCCTTCGCCTGGGCGGCCTTCGCCGTCGCCATGATCACCGACCTGTTCGACGGGCACCTGGCGCGCACCTACAACCTGGTCACCGACTTCGGGAAGATCGCCGACCCGATAGCGGACAAGGCGATCATGGGCGCGGCGCTGATCTGCCTGTCCTTCCTGGGCGACCTGCCCTGGTGGGTGACGGTGGTCATCCTGGGCCGGGAACTCGGCATCACCCTGCTGCGTTTCGTGGTCATCCGGTACGGCGTCATCCCGGCCAGCCGGGGCGGCAAGCTGAAGACGCTCATCCAGGGCGTCGCGGTCGGCATGTACGTGCTCGCGCTGACCGGCGCTCTGGCCACCCTGCGGTTCTGGATCATGGCCGCGGCGGTCGTCCTCACGGTCATCACCGGCCTCGACTATGTGAGACAGGCCATGGTGCTGCGCCGCCGGGGAATCGCCGAGCGGGCGGCGGCGTTGGAAGAGTGAGAAGCGTGAACCCCACAGCCACCGAAGTGGTGCGGCTACTCCACGTGAACGGCGAGACGCTCGCCGTGGCCGAGTCGCTGACCGGTGGTCTGGTCGCCGCCGAGATCACCTCGGTCCCCGGCGCCTCCCGGGTGTTCCGGGGTTCGGTCACCGCCTACGCCACCGAGCTGAAGCACCGGCTCCTCGGCGTCGACGCCGCTCTGCTGGAGCGGTCCGGCGCGGTGGACCCGCAGGTCGCCGCCCAGATGGCGGCCGGTGTGCGGGAAGCTCTCGGCGCCGACTGGGGCATCGCCACCACGGGGGTGGCCGGCCCCGATCCGCAGGACGGACAACCGGTCGGCACGGTGTACGTGGCCGTCGACGGGCCCTTCCGGAAGGGCCCGGTCTCCGCCCCCGGCGGAAAAGTGGAGGCCCTGCGGTTGAACGGCGGCCGTGCGGAAATTCGTATGGAGAGTGTACGGAGCGTACTCGCACTGCTTCTTGCGGAGCTTGCGGGCGAACAGACCGGAAATGAGCGGGCACAGGATACGGAACGGAACGGGGGGTTTTGATGTTTGCAGCCCTGAGTGAACACGACATCGCTCCCCGCACGGCCGCGGCGCGAGGCGGTACGGTGGGGCGAGAAGGATGCGGCTACGCGGTCCGAGGAGGGAGCCACCGATGATTCTGCTCCGTCGCCTGCTGGGTGACGTGCTGCGTCGGCAGCGCCAGCGCCAGGGCCGTACTCTGCGCGAAGTCTCCTCGTCTGCCCGGGTCTCACTCGGCTATCTCTCCGAGGTGGAGCGGGGGCAGAAGGAGGCATCCTCCGAACTGCTCTCCGCCATCTGCGACGCGCTGGACGTACGGATGTCGGAACTCATGCGTGAGGTGAGTGACGAACTCGCACTCGCCGAGCTGGCCCAGTCCGCCGCCGCCAACGACGGCGTACCGGCACCGGTCCGGCCGATGCTGGGTTCCGTGTCGGTGACCGGTGTGCCACCGGAACGGGTGACCATCAAGGCACCCGCCGAAGCGGTGGACGTGGTCGCCGCGTGACCTGCGCGCACGCGGCCTAGCGCCCGATACGTGTGAGCCCCGGCCGGGCCTCCCTGGATCTTTCAGGTGAGGCGCGGCCGGGGCTTTCTCATGCGCGTGCCCGGGTGGGTTTCGGTTTCTTTGCTCCGTTTGCCCGGTGCGGGCGCCCCGGTCATGGTGGGAGGGACCCGAAGCCCGCCGAGAACCCGAGGACAGCGGATGTATGTGGTGAAGAGTTCCCTTCCCGAGGCCGAGCTGAAGACCGTCTCCGAGGCCCTCCAGGGGGCGCTCGTGGACCTGGTCGACCTCTCGCTGGTCGCCAAGCAGATCCACTGGAACGTCGTCGGGCCACGCTTCCGGTCCATCCACCTCCAGCTCGACGAGGTGGTCCTCTCCGCGCGCACCGCCTCCGACCTGGTGGCCGAACGCTCCTCTGCGCTGGGCGTGCCGCCGGACGGACGCGCGTCCACGGTCGCCTCCGGCACCGGCATCAAGGTTCCGCCGTCCGGCTGGATCAAGGACACGGACGCCGTCGCCGGCATGGTCGCCGCCCTCGGTGCGGTCATCGGCCGGATGCGGGAGC
The DNA here is from genome assembly GCF_055562575.1 of Streptomyces sp. NPDC018263. NCBI lineage: Bacteria > Bacillati > Actinomycetota > Actinomycetes > Kitasatosporales > Streptomycetaceae > Streptomyces > Streptomyces sp. NPDC018263. The sequence goes on along the minus strand of NZ_JBVHFA010000004.1, from coordinate 662,539 downwards.
GGGTGAACGCCACCGGCGACGCCGACCCGGTGACCGAGGACATGTTCATCCAGATCACGGGCGACCTCGAGAAGCACCACTGGATGTTTCAGGCCGAGAGCGCTTAGCGGCAGCGGGCTTCCGGGCCGCCCTCTCCGGGTGTCTGCCCGGTGTTGCTCCGGTGAGCCCTTCGGTGCGCCTTCCGCGGGTGGCAGGCGGTGTTCTAGCTTCTCCGGCTGGAGGTGGCGGGTCCATGGACGGGCGAATAGTGCGCTGGGGGGCAGGTCTGGGGTTCGGCGCGGTGTGGTGGTGGGCGGTGCTGCGGCTGACGCTGGGGGACGGCGCGGGGGTGCTGGAGGGGTCCGTGGTGCTCGGCGGGTGGGGGCTGGGGGTGCTGCCGGTCCACTGTGTGGCCAAGGACCGGGCCGAGGGGGCGGTGCGGACGGGACGGTGGCGGGAGGCTTGGCGCGGCGCGAAGGAGGGCGAGGGCGATGGTTCGGGTGCGGAAGCGGGTGCTGGGGTAACTCGTTCGGGTGAGGCGGGGGCGGGGTGAGCGGGGGCTGCTCCGGGTGAGGCGGGGGGTTGGGTCTCGCGGTCTGTGGTCCCGCGGCCTCTGGCCGCGTGGGCCGGCGTGCTGGCGGGGGTCAGCGTGCGGGGCGCGGGTAGCGCTCGCGCCAGCGCTGGGCGGTGCCGGGTGCGGGGGTGGGGCCGCTCTGGCAGGTGGGGCACCAGTAGGTGGGGCGCTCCTGGGTGCCGTCGCCCTGGTCGGCCACGCGTACGCGGGTGCGGCAGCGCAGGCAGGGGCGGGAGGCGCGGCCGTAGACGTAGAGGTCGTCGCGGGGCAGGCCGGTGGTCCGGCGGACCGGGCGGGCCCTGTTGACCTCCAGCAGGCGCTGGGCCATGCCGGGGAGCTGGGCGGCGCGGTCCTCGGGGAGTGAGCCGACGGGGAGCCAGGGGGTCACGCCGAGCAGGAAGCACAGCTCGCTCTTGTAGACGTTGCCGATCCCGGCGAGATTGCGCTGGTCGAGCAGGGCCTCGCCGAGGGCGCGCTCCGGGTCGGCGTACAGGTTGGCGAGGGCGCGCTCCGGGTCCCAGTCGGGGCCCAGGAGATCGGGCCCCAGATGGCCTACGACGCGCTCCTCGTCCTCGGTGCGCAGCAGCTCCAGTACCGAGAGGCGGTAGCCCACGGCCATGCGGTCGTCGGCGCCCAGGACGACGCGGATCTGGTGTCCGGCGCCGCCTCGCCAGGGCCGGCCGGTGCCGTACACCTTCCAGGCGCCCTCCATCCGCAGATGCGTGTGCAGGGTCAGGCCGCCCTCGATGCGGGTGAGCAGGTGTTTGCCGCGCGGGGCGGTGTTCAGCACGGTGCGGCCGGTCAGGTCGACCGTCGCGTACTGCGGCACCCGGAAGTCGCTGTGGGTCAGCACCCTGCCCGCGAGCGCGTCGTGCAGCCGCTTCGCGGTCTGCCACACCGTGTCACCTTCGGGCATGCGTCCAGGGTGCCACGACCCCGGCGCCTTCTTTGGCCGCCGAGGTCAGGCGCGCAGGCGCAGGCCCCTTGGGGTCGCTATGAAGCCGGCGCCTTCCAGCAGGGGGCCCAGGGTCGAGGTCAGGGCCGCGGTGCCGTTGATCCGCTCCACGGTGACCGTGCCCAGGGAGCCCGCGCGGGCGGCCGCCGCCAGGGCTTCCGCCGCCGCGCGCAGGCGGGGGTCGTCGGACGCCGCGGAGTCCGGGTCGGTGGGCCAGGCCAGCAGGGTCTTGCCGCCGCGCTCCATGTAGAGGGTCAGCTCGCCCTCCACCAGGACGACCAGCGAGCCCGCCTTGCGGCCGGGCTTGTGCCCGGCGCCTGCCGGGGGTTCGGGCCAGGGCAGGGCGGCGCCGTACGCGTTGGCGGGGTCGGCGGCGGCGAGGACCACCGCTCTGGAGTCGGGGGCGGCCTCCCGCGCGCGCGGGCCGTAGCTCCGGCTCGCGGGGGAGCCCCCGTAGCCGGTGCCGCCGCGCGGGCCGCCCTGGCCGGGGGAGGCGTACGGGTCGGGGATGGCCGCCGGGCCGAAGGGGCGCGGCAGACCGTCGTCGTCCCCGCCCGGGGGCGGCCAGGCGAAGTCGCCGTCGAGGCTCGGGTGGCCGAAGCCGCCGGAGGAAGGGTCGAAGGCGTCCGGCGCGGCGTGGCCGTCGCCGGGGAAGGGCGGGAGGGCGCCGTTGCCCACCGGGGCGGGGGCGGGCAGGACGCGCTCGCCCCGGTCGCGGGCGTTGGACACCGCGCGGAGGCGGTCCACGGCGCCGTCCATGGCGAACTGGGCGGCGCCCAGCCCCTCGACCACATAGCCGCGCCGGGCCTGACCGCTCTCCTCGAACACGGACAGCACCCGGTACACCGCCGAGAAGCCGCCCTCGACGCCCTCCGCGCCCACGGCGCCTCTGGTCACCACGCCGTGCCGGTCCAGCAGGGCGCGCGCACGCGCGTGGGCGCGCACGGTGGCGTCCGGCTCGGGCACGGGCAGCAGCGACCAGCGGCCGCCCACGGTCGGCGGACCGGACCGGGAGCCGGCGCGGGCGGCGGCGGTCAGGGAGCCGTACCGCCCGCGCGGGACATTGCGTTTGGCCCGGTGGGCCGTCGCGCCCGCCGTGCGGCCCGAGCCCAGCAGGGCGCGCATCGGGGCCAGGGTGTCGTTGGTGAGCCGGCCCGACCAGGCCAGGTCCCACAGGGCGTCGGCGAGGTGGGCGTCGCTCGCCTCGGGGTGCGTGGTGGCGCGGACCTGGTCGGCGATCTGACGGAAGAACAGGCCGTACCCGCCGGAGAGCGTGTCCAGGATCGACTGGTGGAGCGGGCTCAGCTCCAGGGGGTGCGGGGGCGGCAGCAGGAGGGGAGCGGTGTCCGCGAGGTAGAGCGAGACCCAGCCGTCCTTGCCGGGCAGGGAGCCCGCCCCGGCCCACACGACCTCGCCCGCGGCGGTGAGTTCGTCCAGCATCGACGGCTTGTAGTCCGCCACGCGGGACGGCAGCACCAGCTTCTCCAGCGCGGAGGCGGGCACCGAGGCGCCCTGCAACTGCTCGACGGCGCGCACCAGTCCGTCGGTGCCGCGCAGCGTGTGGCCCTTGCCGATGTGCTGCCACTGGGGGAGGAACTGGGCGAGCGCGGCAGGCGGGACCGGCTCCAGCTCGTGCCGCAGCGCGGCCAGCGAACGGCGGCGCAGCCGGCGCAGCACCGTGGCGTCGCACCACTCCTGGCCGATGCCCGCCGGATGGAACTCGCCCTGCACGACCCGGCCGCTGCCGGCCAGCCGCTGGAGGGCGCCCTCGGTGACCGCGACGCCCAGACCGAAGCGCGCGGCGGCGGAGGCCGAGGTGAAGGGGCCGTGGGTACGGGCGTAGCGCGCGAGGAGGTCGCCGAGCGGGTCCTTCACCGGCTCGGTGAACGCCTCGGGGACACCGACCGGCAGCGCGGTGCCCAGCGCGTCGCGCAGGCGCCCCGCGTCCTCGACGGCCGCCCAGTGGTCGTGGCCGGCGACGCGCACCTTGATGACCCGCCGGGCGGCGGCCAGTTCACGCGCCCACTCCGGCTCCGCGCCCCGCTCGGCCAGCTCGGCGTCGGTCAGCGGGCCCAGCAGCCGGAGCAGGTCGGCGACGCTCTCCGGGTCCTTGGCGCGCCGGTCCTCGGTGAGCCACTGGAGTTCGCGCTCCAGCTCGGTCAGCACCTCGGCGTCGAGCAGCTCGCGCAGCTCCGCCTGGCCGAGCAGCTCGGCCAGCAGCCGGGAGTCCAGGGAGAGCGCGGCGGCACGGCGCTCGGCGAGCGGGGAGTCGCCCTCGTAGAGGAACTGGGCGACGTAACCGAACAGCAGGGAGCGGGCGAAGGGGGAGGGCTCGGGGGTGGTGACCTCGACCAGGCTGACCTTGCGGGACTCGATGTCGCCCATCAGCTCGACCAGGCCGGGCACGTCGAACACGTCCTGGAGGCACTCGCGGATCGCCTCCAGGACGATCGGGAAGGACCCGAACTCGCTGGCCACCTCCAGCAGTTGCGCGGCGCGCTGGCGCTGCTGCCACAGCGGGGTGCGCTTGCCGGGGCTGCGGCGCGGCAGCAGCAGCGCGCGGGCGGCACACTCCCGGAAGCGGGAGGCGAACAGGGCCGAGCCGCCGACCTGGTCGGTGACGATCTGGTCGACCTCGCCCTTGTCGAAGGCGACATCCGCCGCGCCGACCGGGGCCTGCTCGCCGTCGTACTCCGTGCCGCCCCTGCCGGGGCTCTGGTCCAGCAGGTCCAGGCCCATCAGATCGGCGTCGGGCAGGCGCAGCACGATGCCGTCGTCGGCGTGCATGACCTGCGCGTCCATGCCGTACCGCTCGGAGAGGCGGGCGCCCAGAGCCAGGGCCCAGGGGGCGTGCACCTGGGCGCCGAAGGGGGAGTGGATCACGACCCGCCAGTCGCCCAGCTCGTCCCGGAAGCGCTCCACGACGATGGTGCGGTCGTCCGGGATGTGCCCGCACGCCTCGCGCTGTTCGGCCAGGTAGGACAGGACGTTGTCCGCCGCCCAGGCGTCCAGGCCCGCGGTGAGCAGGCGCAGCCGGGCGTCCTCCTCGGACAGCGCGCCGACCTCGCGCAGGAACGCGCCGAGCGCGCGGCCCAGTTCGAGCGGGCGGCCGAGCTGGTCGCCCTTCCAGAACGGCAGCCGGCCCGGCACACCGGGCGCGGGGGAGACCAGGACCCGGTCGCGGGTGATGTCCTCGATGCGCCAGGAGCTGGTGCCCAGCGTGAAGACATCGCCCACGCGGGACTCGTAGACCATCTCCTCGTCCAGCTCGCCGACCCGGCCGCCGCCCTTCTTGGGGTCGGACCCGGCGAGGAAGACGCCGAACAGGCCCCGGTCGGGGATGGTGCCGCCGGAGGTGACGGCGAGCCGCTGGGCGCCGGGCCGGCCGCTGATGGTGCCGGCCACGCGGTCCCACACCACGCGGGGACGCAGTTCCGCGAACGCGTCCGAGGGGTAGCGGCCCGCGAGCATGTCCAGGGTGGCGGTGAACGCGGACTCGGGCAGCGAGGCGAAGGGCGCCGCGCGGCGCACGGTGGCCAGCAGGTCGTCGAACTGCCAGGTGTCCAGGGCGGTCATGGCGACGAGCTGCTGGGCCAGTACGTCCAGCGGGTTGGACGGCACCCGCAGCGACTCGATCCCGCCGGAGCGCATCCGCTCGGTGACCACGGCCGCCTGCACCAGGTCGCCCCGGTACTTGGGGAACACCACGCCGGTGGAGACGGCGCCCACCTGGTGTCCCGCGCGGCCCACGCGCTGGAGACCGGAGGCGACCGAGGGCGGGGACTCGACCTGGACGACCAGGTCGACGGCGCCCATGTCGATGCCCAGCTCCAGGCTGGAGGTGGCCACCACGGCGGGCAGCCGCCCGGCCTTCAGATCCTCCTCGACCAGCGCGCGCTGCTCCTTGGAGACCGAGCCGTGGTGCGCGCGGGCGATCACCTGCGGCGCGCCCTGAGCCGCGCCCGAGCCGCCCATCAGCTCGGCCGGGGAGTGGTGCTCGTCCAGCTTCTCGCCGGTGGCGCGCTCGTAGGCGATCTCGTTGAGCCGGTTGCACAGCCGCTCCGCCAGGCGGCGGGAGTTGGCGAACACGATGGTCGAGCGGTGCGACTGGACCAGGTCGGCGATCTTCTCCTCGACATGCGGCCAGATCGAGGGCTTCTCGGCCTTGTCGTCGCCGTCGGCCGCGGGGGAGCCGCCCAGCTCGCCCATGTCCTCCACGGGCACGACCACGGAGAGGTCGAACTCCTTGCCCGACTCGGGCTGGACGATCTCCACCCTGCGCCGGGGCGAGAGGTAGCGGGCCACCTCGTCCACCGGCCGCACGGTCGCCGACAGGCCGATCCGGCGCGCCGGCTTGGGCAGCAGCTCGTCCAGGCGCTCCAGGGACAGCGCGAGGTGCGCGCCGCGCTTGGTGCCCGCGACCGCGTGCACCTCGTCCAGGATCACGGTCTCGACGCCGGTGAGCGCGTCCCGCGCGGACGAGGTCAGCATCAGGAACAGCGACTCGGGGGTGGTGATCAGGATGTCCGGCGGCCGGGTGACCAGCGCGCGCCGCTCGGCGGGCGGGGTGTCGCCGGAGCGGATACCCACCTTGACCTCGGGCTCGGGCAGGCCCAGGCGGATGGACTCCTGGCGGATGCCGGTCAGCGGGCTGCGCAGATTGCGCTCCACGTCCACCGCGAGTGCCTTCAGCGGGGAGACGTACAGCACCCGGCAGCGCTTCTTGGGGTCGGCCGGGGGCGGGGTGGAGGCCAACTGGTCCAGGGCGGCGAGGAAGGCGGCCAGCGTCTTGCCGGACCCGGTCGGCGCCACCACCAGGGCGTCCGACCCCTCGTTGATGGCTTTCCAGGCGCCCGCCTGGGCCTCGGTGGGCGCGTGGAACGCCCCCGTGAACCATTCGCGGGTCGCGGGGGAGAAGCCTTCGAGGGCCGGGTGGGCGGAACTGACCATGCCTCCATCCTGCACCCGCCCACTGACAATCGGGCTGACCTGGGCAAACGGGGCGGATCAGGGCGTGCCGCGACCGGCGGACGTGGCCGACAATGGGCGTATGGCGGGTTCAGCGGAGCGGGCACGGCACTGGCGGTACGCGGAACTGCCCGGGGTCGACCTGCTCCGCGCCCGCTACATCCGCAAGACCTTCGTCCGCCACACCCACGAGAACTTCGTGATCGCGGCCATCGCCGACGGCGTCGAGGTCTTCCACCACCAGGGAGCCGACGTCTCCGTGGGCGCGGGCTCCCTCGCCCTGGTCAACCCGGACACCCCGCACACCGGCCGCGCGGGCGTCCCCGAGGGCTGGCGGTACGGCGCGGTCTACCCCTCGCCCGAGGTAGTGGCCCGGATAGCGGCCGAGACGACGACCATCCGGGGCACGCCCGGCTTCGCCGCGCCGATGGTGGACGACCCGTACACCGTCCGCCTCGTCCACCAGGTGCTGCGCGCCGCCGAGGAGGGCAACGCGCTGGCCGCCGACACCCTGCTGAGCGTCGCGGTGACCCGGCTGCTGCGGCTCAACGGCGGCCCGCTGCCCGAGCGCCGCCCCCGCTCGGCCGGCGCCGGGATCGCCGCACGCGCGCGTGCCGTGCTGGAGGAGCGGATGGCCGAGCCGCCCAGCCTGGAGCGGCTCGCCACCGACCTGGGCACCAGCCGCTTCGCCCTGCTGCGGGCCTTCCGGGACGCCTACGGCATGCCCCCGCACACCTGGCTCACCGACGCGCGTGTGCGCCGCGCCCGGCTCCTGCTGGACACCGGCACCCCGCCCGCCGAGGCCGCCGCGCTCGCCGGCTTCACCGACCAGCCCCACCTCAACCGCCACTTCGCCCGCATCGTCGGCGTGCCTCCGGGGGCCTACCAGCGCGAACGCGAGAACCGCGAGAACACAGCCGGGCGCAACAACGTACAAGACGCCGCCGCAGGAGCGGCCGTAGCGTCCGGGGCGTGGCACAGCGACAGACAGCACTCGCGGACAGGGCCGCCGAGGACGTGGGAAAGCCGGACAGCGCCGTCGTACGGGACGCCCTCGGGGTCGGCGTCGCCGTAGGGCTCTCCGGCTTCGCCTTCGGCGTCACCTCGGCCGGCAGCGGACTCGGACTCCTCCAGACCTGCGCACTCAGCCTCCTGGTCTTCACCGGCGCCTCCCAGTTCGCCCTGGTAGGGGCGCTCGCGGCGGGCGGCAACCCGTTCACGGCCGCGGCGGGAGCGTTCTTCCTGGGCGTGCGCAACGCGTTCTACGGGCTGCGGCTCTCGCAGTTGCTCGCCCTCCCGCGCGCGTTGCGGCCGTTCGCCGCCCAATGGGTGATCGACGAGACCACCGCCGTCACCGTGGCCCAGCCGGACCGCCGCTCCGCGCGGCTCGGCTTCACCGTCACCGGGCTCAGCCTCTACGTGCTGTGGAACCTCACCACCCTGCTCGGCGCCCTCGGCGCCCAGGCCCTCGGCGACACCGGCGCCTGGGGGCTGGACGCGGCCGGGCCCGCCGTCTTCCTGGCGCTGCTCGCGCCCATGCTGACCACCTTCACCGAACGGGCGGTCGCCGCCCTCGCGGTCGTCCTGGGCCTCGGGCTGCTGCCCGTCCTGCCCGCCGGGGCGCCCGTCCTGGTGGCGGCCCTGGCGGCGCCGCTCGCCCTGTTCGTCCAAGGTCTGCGCGCCCGCTCCGCACAGCGGCCGGGCACCCCGGAGGAGGACCGTTGAACACCTGGCTCGCCATCGGCGTCACCGCGCTCGGCTGCTACGCCGTCAAGCTCGCCGGACTGCTCGTCCCCGCCAGCGCCGTGGAGCGGCCCCTGGTCAAGAAGCTGGCCGCGCTGCTCCCGGTCGCCCTGCTGGCCGCGCTCACCGCCCAGCAGACCTTCGCCGACGGCCACGCCCTCGTCCTGGACGCGCGGGCCGCAGGGGTCGCGGCGGCGGCCGTCGCGCTGCTGCTGCGCGCGCCGTTCCTGGTGGTCGTCGCCGTGGCCGTGGTGGTGACCGCCGGCGTACGCGCCCTGACCGGCTGAGCGCCGGGTCAGCCGACGTAGCGGCCGTACGCCCTCAGGGTGCGCAGCGCCTCGATGGTCACGCCGGCGCGCGCCTCCAGCGCGGGAGCCGGTGCCCATTGGCGCCACCGGACCGGCCAGCCGCCGTCCTCCTCCTGCTCGGCGGCGAGGAACTCCAGCGAACGCGTCATCTCCTCGTCGGTGAACCACGCGCGCGCGAGCGAGTCGGGGGTGCGCGCGAAGTCGTGCGGGAAGTGGTGCTCGCCGGGCGCGTAGCCGGGGGCGACGGGGAACGCGCCGAGATGGTCCGGGTCCAGCACCGCGAGGCGCCGCTCGCGCACCAGGCGGCCGAGCCGGTCGGCGGCCGCCTCCGCGCGGGCGCGGTCGGGAGCGGCGTCCAGGAAGGCCACGGCGGCCTCGACCTCGTACGGATGCGAGGTCTCCAGGGCGTCCACGGCCTGCCAGCAGAAGTCGGTGGCCCGGAACAGCCACGCGTGCCACACCTCGTTGCGGTGCAGCAGGCTCACCACCGGGCCCGTGGCCAGCAGCTCGCTCGGCGGGTCGTCCACCACCGGCACGAACGGCGCCACCGGGTAGCCGCGCTGACTCGGACAGACGGCCGGCAGGGCGCCGTCCGCGGTGGACACCGAGGTCAGATACCGGCACACCCGCTCCACCCGCTGGCCCCCGCACCGGCCGATCGCGTCCAGCACGTGCAGCGCGCGGGCGGTGTGCAGCGGCTGGCTCACCGGGCCGCGCAGGTCGGGCTCGAGGGCGTGGCCGTAACCGCCGTCCTCGTTGCGATAGGCGTCCAGGGCCCTCTCCACCGGGTCCGCGCCGCCGTTCAGGAAGCGGTGCGCGAAGAGCCGCTGCTCCAGCACGCGCGCGGTGAGCCAGACGAAGCGCTCCGCGCGGAGGAGGGGGGTGTGCGCCGGGCGCGCGGAGGGGAGTGAGGGACCACCTGATTCGGCCATGGACCAGACCGTAGAGCCACCGGAGCCCGCCGAGAACGGTCCCGGACGGTGCCGCCCCCCGAGGCGGGATACTTGAGGCATGCGGTTGACGGTCTTCTGGCAGCGGATGGCGGAGCACTTCGGTGCGGGGTACGCCGACTCCTTCGCGCGCGATCACATCATGTCCGAGCTGGGCGGACGGACGGTGCACCAGGCACTGGACGCGGGCTGGGACGCCAAGGACGTGTGGCGCGTGGTGTGCACCGTGATGGACGTGCCGGGGGACAAACGCTGAGCCGTGCTCGTCGGCCGGTGCCGGGCGCCATCGGCCGAAAGGCGGGGGCGAAATACGCGGATCGCCGGTCACCCGGTCGGCGGACCCCACGACGGGTGTGTTGACGGCCACATGCCGAGTAGGTCACCCGGGCCCTCCTACGGTCCGCGCTGTCGGTGGCGTGGGTGAGACTTGGCCCGTGGCACGCATCGACGACATCGAGCCGACCGACCCGCAGACGGCACCTCCGCCCGTGGCGGCGCCCTCCGCCGCCGGCACGCCGCCGCGCGAGCCCGCCGCCGGTGCCCTCACGGGTGCCCGGATGCCGCGATGGCTGCCGCGCGCCATGGTGCTCGCGCTCACGCTGGTCGCCCTGTTCCAACTGGGGAGCTGGGCCTTCCACGAGCTGACCGGGCTGCTGCTCAACATCCTGATCGCGTTCTTCCTGGCGCTCGCCATCGAGCCCGCCGTCAGCCGCATGTCCGCGCGCGGGATGCGCCGGGGACTCGCCACCTTCCTGGTCTTCCTCGGCCTGGCCGTCGTCACCGCCGGCTTCTTCACCCTGCTGGGCTCGATGCTCGCGGGCCAGATCATCAAGATGATCGAGGGATTCCCCGAGTATCTGGACTCGGTCATCAACTGGGTCAACCAGACCTTCCACCTCCAGGTCCGCCGGGTCGACGTCCAGGAGGGCGTGCTCCACTCCGACTGGCTGCGCAAGTACGCGCAGAACAGCGCGGCCGGTGTCCTCGACGTGTCCGCGCAGGTGCTCGGCGGGCTCTTCCGGGTCCTCACCGTCGGCCTGTTCTCGTTCTACTTCGCCGCCGACGGCCCCCGGCTGCGCCGCGCCCTGTGCTCGGTGCTGCCGCCCGCGCGGCAGGCCGAGGTGCTGCGCGCCTGGGAGATCGCCGTCGACAAGACCGGCGGCTACATCTACTCGCGCGGTCTGATGGCGCTCATCTCCGGCATCGCGCACTACATCCTGCTCCAGGCCCTCGGCGTGCCGTACGCGCCCGTGCTCGGCGTCTGGGTCGGCCTGGTCTCCCAGTTCGTACCGACCATCGGCACCTACCTCGCGGGCGCGCTTCCGATGCTGATCGCCTTCACCGTGGCGCCCTGGTACGCGGTCTGGGTGCTGATCTTCGTCGTGGTCTACCAGCAGTTCGAGAACTACATGCTCCAGCCCAAGCTGACGTCGAAGACCGTCGACATCCACCCGGCCGTCGCCTTCGGCTCGGTCATCGTGGGCACCGCCCTGCTCGGCGCGGTGGGCGCCCTGATCGCGATCCCGGCGGTCGCCACGCTCCAGGCGTTCCTGGGGGCGTACGTGAAGCGGTACACGGTCACGGACGACCCGCGCGTGCACGGCCACCGGCTGCGCCGGCGGGGCCGCCCGGACACCTTCATCCGCCTCCGCCTGGGGCGCCCGCGAGCGCCGGAGCCGGACTCCGAGGGCTAGGACCTGTCCGGCGGATCATGCTGCGGGAAGAAGCGGTGCCGATCGACCCCGTCCGCGCCATGATCCTCCGGACGACCTAGGGGGCCTCTCGTCCGGCGCGGGCGCGGCGGTGGGCTGCCACGCGCTCGCGGGTGGCGCAGCGGCGTGAGCAGTAGCGACGGGGCGGGCCGCTGCCCTGGGTGACGTAGACGTTGTCGCAGCTTGCGGAGTCGGCATAGCGACCGGCGGGCTGTGTGCTGTGTGAGTGGCTCGCCGGGCCGCTGGTCAGGGGTGGGTGCTGGGCACGGCGCGGGCCGTCGCTTCCCCCTGCTGTCGCTTCGTGCGGCGCGCTGCCGTACCGCCCCCGCAGGGGTACCCGCACCTGGGCCGAGCGGTCGAGCGCGCCGGGGGGTGGACGTGCTTGACATGAAAATCGAACATACATTCTTATGGAGGCTCAGGCGAGGCCGACGGCAGGGATTTCAGTACGGTTCGGGTAGGGATGTACCCCAGTTATCCACAGGCCGGGCTGGCGTCGGGGCGCGTTGTCAGTGGCAGGCGTTAGCGTCTTTGACGTGAAGCGATCGACTCAAGCAAACCGGGTGGAACCCATGGCAGGAACCGACCGCGAGAAGGCGCTCGACGCCGCGCTCGCACAGATTGAACGACAATTCGGCAAGGGCGCAGTGATGCGCATGGGCGAGCGGTCGATGGAGCCCATCGAGGTCATCCCGACCGGCTCGACCGCCCTCGACGTGGCTCTCGGCGTCGGTGGTCTGCCGCGCGGCCGAGTCGTGGAGATCTACGGCCCGGAGTCCTCCGGTAAGACGACCCTCACCCTGCACGCCGTGGCCAACGCGCAGAAGGCCGGCGGCCAGGTCGCCTTCATCGACGCGGAGCACGCCCTCGACCCCGAGTACGCGAAGAAGCTCGGCGTCGACATCGACAACCTGATCCTCTCCCAGCCGGACAACGGCGAGCAGGCGCTGGAGATCGTGGACATGCTGGTCCGCTCCGGCGCCCTCGACCTCATCGTCATCGACTCCGTCGCGGCGCTCGTCCCGCGCGCGGAGATCGAGGGCGAGATGGGCGACAGTCACGTGGGTCTCCAGGCCCGCCTGATGAGCCAGGCCCTGCGGAAGATCACCAGCGCGCTCAACCAGTCCAAGACCACCGCGATCTTCATCAACCAGCTCCGCGAGAAGATCGGCGTCATGTTCGGCTCGCCGGAGACCACGACCGGTGGCCGCGCGCTGAAGTTCTACGCCTCGGTGCGCATCGACATCCGCCGCATCGAGACCCTGAAGGACGGCACGGACGCGGTCGGCAACCGCACCCGCTGCAAGGTCGTCAAGAACAAGGTCGCCCCGCCGTTCAAGCAGGCCGAGTTCGACATCCTCTACGGCCAGGGCATCAGCCGCGAGGGCGGTCTGATCGACATGGGCGTGGAGCACGGCTTCGTCCGCAAGGCCGGCGCCTGGTACACGTACGAGGGCGACCAGCTCGGCCAGGGCAAGGAGAACGCCCGCAACTTCCTCAAGGACAACCCCGACCTCGCCAACGAGATCGAGAAGAAGATCAAGGAGAAGCTGGGCGTCGGAGTGCGTCCCGAGCAGCCCGCCGCCGAGCCGGGCACGGACGCCGCCGCGGTCACCGCCCCGGTCGCCGACGCGAAGGCCACGGACGCCAAGGCGGCCCCCGCCCCGGCCAAGGCCACCAAGCCCAAGGCCGCCGCAGCCAAGAGCTGACCCGTGACGCGACGAACCGACTGGGCCGAGTACGACCACTCCGCGTCCGGTGCCCCACGGGGGAGGGGCATCGGAGGCGACCCGGCCACGGCCGCGCCCGGTGACGACGCGGACGGACACGAGGACAGCCACCCGGCGCCACGCCGGTCCGGGTGGGACGGCACACGCTCGGAGGGGTCCCACGGGGGCGGCTCCTCCCGGCGCGGCCGTCGGCGGCGCGGCTTCGGGGAGCCGGCCGGCACGGACGAGGACACCCCGCGCTCGTCGAGGGCCGGGCAAGGGGTGTCCTCCACGGAGGCGGACCCGGCCGAGAAGGCGCGGAACATCTGTCTGCGCCTGCTCACCGGAACCCCGCGCACCCGCAAGCAGCTCGCGGACGCCCTGCGCAAGCGGGAGATCCCGGACGAGGTCGCCGAGGAGGTGCTGTCGCGGTTCGAGGAGGTCGGACTCATCAACGACAGTGCCTTCGCGGACGCCTGGGTGGAGTCGCGGCACCACGGCCGGGGGCTGGCCCGTCGCGCCCTCGCCCGTGAACTGCGCACCAAGGGAGTCGACTCGGCGCTGATCGAGGAGGCCGTGGGACAACTCGACTCCGAGCAGGAGGAGACGACCGCCCGCGAGCTGGTGGACCGCAAGCTGCGCGCCACCCGTGGGCTCGACCGGGACAAACGGCTCCGCCGTCTCGCCGGGATGCTCGCCCGCAAGGGGTATCCCGAGGGCATGGCCCTCCGCGTCGTCCGCCAGGCGCTGGAGGAAGAGGGCGAGGACACGGAGTTCCTGGCGGAGGACGGTTTCTGACGGGCGGCCAGGGCGGTCCGCTCAGGGCGTCGAGCCCCGAGCGGACGTACGTCTAGGCCACCGTCTCCACCGGCAGCCCCGCCGCGCGCCACGCCTGGAAGCCGCCCACCAGGTCGGTCGCGCGCCGCAGTCCGAGCTGGTGCAGGGAGGCCGCCGCCAGGCTGGAGGCGTAGCCCTCGTTGCAGATGATCACGACCCGCAGATCGTGCCCGGTGGCCTCCGGCACCCGGTGGCTGCCCTGCGGGTCGAGCCGCCACTCCAGCTCGTTGCGCTCGATCACCAGGGCGCCGGGGATCAGTCCGTCCCGGTCGCGCAGGGCCGCGTAGCGGATGTCGACCAGCAGGGCCTTACCGGCGCGCGCTGCCTCGTGCGCCGCCCGGGCCTCGACGCGCCGGTAGCCGGAGCGGACGCGGTCCAGCAGTTCGTCGATCCCGACCGGACGCAGTGCGTCGCCGTCGCCGCTCACTGCCAGTCCTCCGGACGCTCGACCTGCTCCAGCCGGAGCACCTGGCCGGTGCGGCTGTAGCGGCGGATGCGCGGCAGCGGCGGGTAGTAGGCGTGGACCGACACCGCGTGCCGGTCGGGGGAGTCGTTGAACACCTCGTGCACATGGTGCCGGCCGAAGGCGCGGCCCTGACCGGCGCCGAGACGGCGTTCGCGGTCGATGTCCTCGGTGAGTTCCAGGGTCCGCCAGCCGTCCGTGGGCAGCCGGGCGGCCAGCGAGTTCTCGTGCAGTTCCCCGGACGCGGTGAGGAAGGCGCCGACCGAGTCGGCGTGGTCGTGCCAGCCCGTACCGGTGCCGGGTGGCCAGCCGATCAGCCACGCCTCGCTGCCGCCCGGTCCCTCCAGCCGCAGCCAGGTGCGGCCCTCGGGGTCGAGCGGGAGGGAGGCGATCAGTTCCGCGTCGTCAGCGGCGCGCCGGACGAAGTCGAGCAGCTCGGCCTGGCCGGGAGCCGAGGAGGGGGTGGGGGCGGGGGAGGGGGAAGTGAGGGGGGAGACAGACATGTGCACCGTCCTGAAGAGGGTTCGCCGAACGGGCGCGCGACGGCGCCCGGAAAGGGGGATGCGAATTCAGCAGGACGGACGACACACGCAGCCCGCGTAGCGGAGCAGGTCCATATGGACCCTCCGCCACAGGCGTACACGGGTGTCGGTCACGATCCGGAGTACAGCATGCCGCCGCACTCCGGTCAATCGATCGTCATCATGTGGACAGGGGAAGCCCGAGCCCGAGGTCAGCGCACCCCCGAACCGGCCTCCGCCTCCTCCTTCACGGCGTCCTCCAACGGCACCGCGCCGCCGAGCGCGGCCTCCGCCGCGGCGTACAGATCGGCGGGCCGCACCCCGCTGAGCGCGGTGACCAGATGGCCGTCGGGGCGCACCAGGAGCACGCTGTGCGCCGGGGCTCCCGGATAGCTCTCCGCGACCAGCAGCTCCGCCCGGTGCGGCAGCGCGGTCACCGCGGCCGCGAGCCGGGGCATCACCCCGGCGGACATCCAGTGTTTGCGGTCCCACACCCCCGTACCCGGCGCGATCAGGACGACGAGCAGCGCTCCCCGGCCCAGTCGGTCGCGCAGCCGTACGAAGGAGCCGTCCTCCGCGGTGACCCGTACATCGGTGACGGGGGCGCCGGGCGCGGTGTCGACCGGGATCTCGCCCTCCAGGTAGCGGGGCGCGAGCGGCGAGGTGGCGTACGCCCCCGGCTCGCCGAGCGCTCCCCGGCCCAGGTGACCGTCCGTCATCAGGGTGTCCTGGTTACGGGCCGCGCCGGGTACGTAGCCGCGCAGTCCGCCGGTGCCGCGCAGTACCGGGAGCAGTTGGTCGGCGGCGCGCAGCCGGGCGGCGACCACCGCGCGCCGCTCGGCCTGGTAGCTGTCGAGCAGCGCCTCGTGCGAGCCGTGGTGCCAGGCGACGGCCAGCTTCCAGGCGAGGTTGTCGGCGTCCCGCAGCCCCTCGTCGAGCCCCTGCGTGCCGAGCGCGCCGAGCAGGTGGGCGGCGTCACCGGCGAGGAACACCCGGCCGGAGCGCCAGCGGCGGGCGAGCCGGTGGTGGACGGCGTGCACACCGGTGTCGAGGAGGTCGTAGGCCGGGACCGTGCCGCCGTTCCAGCCCGCCAGCGTCTTGCGGACGTTGCTCACGAGGAACTCGGGCGTGATCAGGTCCTTGCCGCCCGGCAGCAGCCAGTCCAGGCGCCATGTGCTGTCCGGCAGCGGCCGCGCGCTGACCTCGCTGGAGGGGTGCCCGGACGACCGCCACGGCGGCGTCCGGTGCAGCAACGCGCTGCCCTCCCATGGGAGTTCGACACGGAGGGTGGCGACCGCGTGCCGTTCCACCGCGGTCCGGCCGGGGAAGCGGATGTCCAGCAGCTTGCGGACCGTGGAGCGGGGGCCGTCGCAGCCGACGAGGTGACTGCCCCGCCACCAGGTGCCCCGGGGGCCGCGGGTGTGCGCGGTGACGCCGGAGCGCTCCTGTTCGAGGGAGTCGAGGCGGCTGTCCGGGGCGACCTCGACCAGCGGTTCGGCGTCGGCGGCCGCGCGCAGGGCGGCGGTGAGGACGTGCTGTTCGATGTGGACCGGCGCGGGGTCGCCGGCCGCGAAGGCGATCTCGCTCACCACCTGCCTGCGCCGCTGCGACCGCCAGCCGGTCCAGCGCAGCCCCAGCTCAACGACCGGAACCGCAGTCAGCCGCTCCAGGAGTGCCGCGGTGTCCTCGCGCAGGACGACGGTGCGCGCAGGCCGGGGTTCGTCCTTGCCGCCGGTCTCGTCGAGGACGACGGACGGCACCTCCTGGCGGGCCAGTGCCAGGGCGAGGGTGAGCCCGACGGGCCCCGCTCCGACGATGATCACCGGGTCCACGGTGTGGCGCCCCCTGCCCATGACGATGCCTCGACGAACACGCGGGAACAGGAAGGTGAAGCGGGGTGCACGATCACAGAACGTATGCAACCCATTGGCAGAGTATGCGTCAAGTGACCGGGGCCCGTGGCGATCACCTCACCAGGATCGGGTACGGAGCCCAGGACCGCAATGGGGGGCCGGGGCGGCTGTACGCGCCGTCCCGGCCCCCGAGGGCTTGCCTGAGCGGGTGTCAGGCCGTCGTGCCGACGGGTGCCGAACCGCCGGCGTCACCCGCGTTGAGGTCATCGACCGTGCCGGCCCCGAGCACCGCGCCGGTGCCGCGCGTGCTGCGGCGCAGCCGGCCCTCCAGCCAGGAGGCGAAGGAGGTGAGCAGGAAGTTCAGCACGATGTAGAGGACCGCCACCACGGCGAAGCTCTGGATGACGTTGGCGTAGTTGGCCGCCAGGGTGCTGCGGGCGTTGAGCAGGTCGGTGAACTGGAGCATCACACCGCCGAGCGCCGTGTCCTTCACGATCACCACGAGCTGGCTGACGATGGCCGGGAGCATCGCGGTGACGGCCTGCGGCAGCAGGATGCCCGCCATGGTCTGGCCCTTGCGCAGGCCGATGGCGTACGCGGCCTCCGTCTGCCCCTTCGGCAGCGAGAGGATGCCGGCCCGGACGACCTCGGCGAGCACCGAGGCGTTGTACAGCACCAGGCCGGTGACGACGGCGTACAGCGGCCGGGAGTCACTGGGGATGTCGGTGGAGCGGACGTAGAACTCACCGGCGAACAGCATCAGCAGCAGCACCGGGATGGCGCGGAAGAACTCCACGACCACGCCCGCCGGTACGCGCACCCAGCGGTGGTCGGACATCCGGGCTATGCCGAGTATCGCGCCCAGGGGCAGCGCGATGACCATGGACAGCGCGGCGGCCTTCAGGGTGTTGCCGAGGCCGGGCAGCAGATAGGTGGTCCACGCCTCGCCGGTGGTGAAGGGCTTCCACAGCGCCCACGCCCACTGGCCCTTGTCGTCCAGCTTCATCACGGCCCACCACAGCGCCAGGCCGAGCAGGACGAAGAAGACGACCGAGAGGACGACATTGCGTGTCCGGGCGCGGGGGCCGGGCGTGTCGTAGAGGACGGAACTCATCGCTTCACCGCCAGTCGCTTGCCGAGCCAGCCCAGGAGGAGGCCGGTCGGCAGGGTCAGTACCACGAAGCCGAGGGCGAAGACGGTGCCGATGGCGACGGTCTGGGCCTCGTTCTCGATCATCGTCTTCATCAGGGTGGCGGCTTCGGCCACGCCGATGGCGGCCGCCACCGTGGTGTTCTTGGTCAGGGCGATCAGGACGTTGGCCAGCGGGCCGATGACCGCGCGGAACGCCTGCGGCAGCACGATCAGCCGCAGCGTCTGCGAGAAGCTCAGCCCGATGGCGCGGGCCGCCTCGGCCTGCCCGACCGGCACCGTGTTGATGCCGGAGCGGATCGCCTCGCACACGAACGCGGCCGTGTAGGCGACCAGTCCGAGCACGGCCAGCCGGAAGCCCTGGATCTTGAAGTCCTCGGCGCCCATGGTGACGCCGAAGATGTCGGCGAGGCCGAGCGAGGTGAACAGGATGATGATCGTCAGCGGGATGTTCCGCACGATGTTGACGTAGGCGGTGCCGAATCCGCGCATCAGCGGGACGGGGCTGACCCGCATGCCGGCCAGCAGGATGCCCCAGACGAGGGAGCCGACGCCGGAGAAGACGGTGAGCTGCACCGTCGTCCAGAACGCCCCCAGGACGTCGTAGCCTTCAAGAAAGTCGAACACGTTCTCCCGCGCTTCCGGGTGTGTGGCCTACGGGGTGGTCGGGGCGCGCCGCCGTCCGGGAAGCGGTGGACGGCGGCGCGGGCCGTGGACCGTGCGGAGCCCGCCAGGTCCTCGCGTCGTGGGCGCTGGGCCTACTTGACGATGTCGCCGATCTTCGGGGCGGGCTCGTTCTTGTACTCGGCCGGGCCGAAGTTCTTCTCGACGGCCTTGTCCCACGACTTGTCGGAGACCATCTGCTCCAGCGCCTTGTTGATCTTGTCGACGGTCGCGGAGTCGCCCTTCTTGACGCCGATGCCGTAGTTCTCGTTGCTGAGCTTCAGGCCCGCGAGCGCGAACTGGCCCTTGTACTTGTCCTGCGCGGCGAAGCCCGCGAGGATCGAGTCGTCCGTGGTGAGCGCGTCGACGGCGCCGCTCTGGAGACCGGCGACGCACTCCGAGTAGCCGGACAGTTCACGCAGGTTGGCCTTCGGGGCGATCGTCTTCTGGACGTTCTGCGCCGAGGTGGAACCGGTCACGGAACACAGCTTCTTGCCGTTGAGGTCCGTGCCCTTGGTGATGTCGGAGCCCTTCTTCACCAGCAGGTCCTGGTGGGCCAGCAGGTACGGGCCGGCGAAGTCCACCTTCTGCTTGCGCTCGTCGGTGATGGAGTAGGTGGCCGCGATGAACTTGACGTCGCCGCGCTGAAGGGCGTTCTCGCGGTCGGCGCTCTTGGTCTCGACCCACTCGATCTGGTTCGGCTGGTAGCCGAGCTGCTTGGCGACGTAGGTGGCGACGTCCACGTCGAAGCCGGAGAAGGAGCCGTCGGGCTGCTTCAGACCGAGGCCCGGCTGGTCGAACTTGATGCCGATCTTGATCTTCTTGCCGCCCGCGGCGTCGTCCTTCTTGTCGCCGCCGCAGGCGGTGACGGACACGGCGAGCGCGAGCACGACGGCGGAGGCGGCGGTGACCTTGCGGAGCTTCATGGTGGACATCCTTTGCGTGATGCGTGACGGAGCGAACGTGAGAAAGAGCGCGAGGGCGCGGGCCGCCGTGCGGACGGCCCCGGGCCGCCCGGGGGTCCGGACGGCCGGGTCGGCACGGTCGGCGCGCTCGGCGCGCGAGCCCGGCCCGCGGCTCAGTGGTGCAGGATCTTGGACAGGAAGTCCTTGGCCCGGTCGCTGCGCGGATTGCTGAAGAACTGCTCGGGGTCGGCCTGTTCGATGATCCGGCCGTCCGCCATGAAGACCACGCGGTTGGCGGCCGAGCGGGCGAAGCCCATCTCGTGGGTGACGACGACCATCGTCATGCCCTCGCGGGCCAACTGCTGCATGACCTCGAGGACTTCGTTGATCATCTCGGGGTCGAGGGCCGACGTGGGCTCGTCGAAGAGCATCACCTTCGGGCCCATCGCCAGCGCCCGCGCGATGGCCACGCGCTGCTGCTGACCGCCGGACAACTGCGCCGGGTACTTGTCGGCCTGGCTGCCGACGCCGACCCGGTCGAGCAGGGCGCGCGCCTGCTCCTCGGCCTTCTTCTTGTCCGTCCTGCGGACCTTGAGCTGGCCCAGCATCACGTTCTCGAGCACGGTCTTGTGCGCGAAGAGGTTGAAGGACTGGAACACCATCCCGACGTCCGCGCGCAGCTTGGCCAGCGCCTTGCCCTCCTGGGGCAGCGGCTTGCCGTCGATGGTGATGCTGCCGGAGTCGATCGTCTCCAGACGGTTGATGGTGCGGCACAGGGTCGACTTGCCGGACCCGGACGGCCCGATGACCACGACGACCTCGCCGCGGCCGATCGTCAGGTCGATCTCCTGGAGCACATGCAACGCGCCGAAGTGCTTGTTGACGCTCTTCAGGACGACCAGGTCGTCGGACGCGGCCACGTCTTCCTTGGCCACCGCTACTTCGGTCATCGCTCTCGGGCTCCGTCCTCCTCGGTTTCGGTGGACAGTAGTGACGACCCCGCGCCCGCGTCATCACATCTGAGGTGAATCTGAGCATCACGATCCGATAGCAATCGGACACGTGTCGTAGCACTTGCGTTCTGTGCGCGTATCGGCCGGATAACGGAAGGCTTGGGCAACCGGAACGCTCTTGACGGCGTCGTCCTTCATCGGCGTCACTGCATGGTGCACACGCGCGCACCATCGGTACGCGCCCGAGAAGAACGCAGACCGTACGAACGCCGAACTGAAGGGGGCCGGGATGAGACTGCTGCTCGTCGAGGACGACAACCACGTCGCCGCGGCCCTCTCCGCGGTCCTCGCCCGGCACGGCTTCGACGTCACCCACGCCCGCAGCGGCGAGGAGGCGCTCCAGGCGCTCGTCCCCGAGGGCCCCGGCTTCGGCGTGATCCTGCTCGACCTCGGCCTGCCCGACCAGGACGGCTACGAGGTCTGCGGCAAGATCCGCAAGCGCACCGGCACCCCGGTCATCATGGTCACCGCCCGCTCCGACATACGCTCCCGCATCCACGGGCTCAACCTGGGCGCCGACGACTACGTGGTGAAGCCGTACGACACCGGCGAACTCCTCGCCCGTATCCACGCCGTCAGCCGCCGCACCGTCCCCGAGGACGCCGTGACCGGCGACGACAGCGCCGCCCTGCTGCTCGGCACCGTCCGCATCGAACTGCCCACCCGGCAGGTCAGCGTGGCCGGGGTCACCGTCCCGCTGACCCGCAAGGAGTTCGACCTGCTCGCGCTGCTCGCCCAGCGTCCCGGTGTGGTCTTCCGGCGGGAGCAGATCATCAGCGAGGTGTGGCGCACCAGTTGGGAAGGGACCGGGCGCACGCTGGAGGTGCATGTGGCGTCGCTGCGCGCCAAGCTGCGGATGCCCGCGCTGATCGAGACCGTGCGCGGGGTCGGCTACCGGCTCGTCGCCCCGGCCGGATAGCGGGGCCGGGTGCGCGCTCGGCTCCTGCCGCTGCTCATCGTGCTGATGGCGGCCGTGCTCCTCGCGCTCGGCGTACCGCTCGCCGTCAGCGTGGCCGCGGCCGAGCAGCAGCGCGTCATCGTGGACCGGATAGACGACACCGCGCGCTTCGCCGCGCTCGCCCAGTTCGTCACCGACACCCCGAGCGGCAGCCGCTCCACCGCCCCCGACGAGCGCCTCCAGACCCTCCACCGCGAGCTGGAGAGCTACCACGACGTCTACGACATCCGTGCCGGCGTCTTCTACAGCGACCGCTCCGCCATGGTCAACGCGCCGGGCGACTGGCTCGTACCGCAGGAGGGGGCGGTCCGGGCGGCCTTCGAGGAGGCGCTGCTGAGCCGCCGCAGCCACGACCCGGGCCAGGTGTGGCCCTGGCAGCGGTCCCGGCTCGTGGTGGCCTCGCCGGTCATCCGGGACGGGGACGTGGTCGCGGTCGTCGTCACCGACTCGCCCACCGAGCAGATGCGGTGGCGGGTGCTGCGCGGCTGGGCGCTGATCGCGGCCGGGGAGATCGCGGCGATGCTGCTCGCGGTGGGCGCGGCGCTGCGGCTGACCGGCTGGGTGCTGCTGCCGGTCCGCATCCTGGACGCCACCACCCACGACATCGCCACCGGACGCCTGAAGTCCCGCGTCGCGGTCGGTGGCGGGCCGCCTGAACTGCGGCGACTGGCAAGGTCGTTCAACGAGATGGCGGACAACGTCGAGGACGTGCTGGAGCAGCAGCGTGCCTTTGTCGCGGATGCTTCCCATCAACTGCGCAACCCCCTTTCGGCTCTGCTTCTGCGGATCGAACTGCTCTCTCTCGAACTCCCCGAGGGCAACGAGGAGATCGCCTCCGTGCGCACCGAGGGCAAGCGGCTGGCCCAGGTGCTGGACGACCTGCTCGACCTGGCGCTGGCCGAGCACGCCGAGACCGAGGCCCGGCTGACCGACATCGGCGCGCTGGCCGGGGAACGGGTCGCCGCCTGGACACCGACGGCCGAGGCCAAGGGTGTCCGGCTGGTGGGCGACTGCCCGCCCACGACCGCCTGGTCCGACGCGATCTCCCTGTCCAGCGCGCTGGACGCGGTGATCGACAACGCGGTCAAGTTCACCCCCGAGCACGGCACGGTCGAGGTCGGTGTCCTCGCCAGTGGTGACACCACCACCGTCCAGGTCACCGACACCGGGCCGGGCCTGACCGACGACGAACTCCAGCGCGTGGGCGACCGGTTCTGGCGCAGCGGACGCCATCAGAACATCAAGGGCTCAGGACTCGGCCTGTCCATCACCCGCGCCCTGCTCGCCGCGACGGGCTGCTCCATCTCCTACGGCCACCACGAGCCCGAGGGTCTGCGGGTCACCGTCACCCTGCCCCGGCACGCCCCCGTGCCTGGCCCCCGTCAGGGTTTGACGGAGCGGTAGTAGCGCCGGGCGCCGTTGTGCAGGGGAAGCGGGTCGGTGTAGATGGCGGTGCGCAGATCCACGCGCTGCGCGGAGTGCACGTGCTTGCCTATCTCGTCCCGGCTCTTGATCACGATGCGGGTTATCCACTCCGTGAGCCTCGGGTCCAGGTCCGAGCGCGTCATCAGCAGGTTGGACACCGCGATGGTGGCCACGGTGGAGCCGCCCTGCACGAGCGGATACGCGGACTGGGGCATGTTGGTCGCCCGGTAGTAGCGCGCCGCCTCCCCCTCGGCGTGCAACTGGGAGACGAGCTTCCCCTCTATCGGTATGAACCGGAACCCCGACTTGTCCGCCAGCTCCGACAGTCCGCCGGTCGGTAGACCCCCGGACCAGAAGAACGCGTCGATGTGGTGGTCCGCCAGCATGTCCGGACCGGTGTCGATCCCGGCGGCCACGGGGACGATGTCCTTCTCCGGGTCGATCCCGGCGGCCTTCAGCACACCGTTCGCGATCAACCGCACCCCGGAGTTGGGCAGCCCGGTGGCCACCCGCTTGTTCCGGAGGTCGGCGACGCTGTCGATCTTCGCGCCGGGCGCCACGATGAGCTGTACGTAGTCGTCGTAGAGCCGGGCCACCCCGCGCAGCCGGTGCTCGGCGGGGTGCGCCTGCTCGTACGTCTGCACCGCGTCGGCCGCCGCGATGGTGAAGTCGGCCTTGCCGGATGCCACCCGCTGCACGTTCTCCTGCGAACCGGCGCTGCTGGTGAGCTTCACGGTCAGACCCGGCATGTCCTTCGCCAGCTCGTTGCGCAGGCGGCGGCCGTACTCCTCGTACACCCCGCGGGTGCCGCCGGTGCTGAACACGATCGTCCCGCTCGGCGGTTTCTCGCCGAGCGGCGCCAGCCACCAGAGCAGCAGGCCGAGCACCACGACTCCCACGCCCGACGCCCACAGCAAGCGGCGCCGGCCGGGCAGCCGGGCGGAGATCTCGGCGAACGGGAACACCTTGGACATGCGGGCGATCCTGCCAGGCCGCAAGCGGGCCGACCAGGGCTGTGGACAACCGGACGGCCAGGTCTGCGGCCGCCTGTGGACAACCGGCCGGGCTGTCGGAGACGGCGGATACAGTCGCCGCATGAGCACTTCTCCCGCCCGACTCGTCAGCGAGTTCCACCGCGCCTTCGGTCTCGACGCCCGCGCCATACCCACCGAGATCAGTCCCGAACTTGCCGCGCACCGGGGGAAGCTGCTCGCCGAGGAGGCCGCGGAGGTGGCCGAGGTCTCGGTCACCGGCCCGCTCGACCACCTCGCGCAGGAACTGGCGGACGTGGTCTACGTCGCCTACGGCACCGCCCTGGTCCACGGCATCGACCTCGACGAGGTCATCGCCGAGATCCACCGCGCCAACATGAGCAAGGTCGGCCCGTCCGGCGAGATCAGCCGCCGCGAGGACGGCAAGGTCCTCAAGGGCGAGCACTACCGGGCGCCCGATGTGTCGGCGGTCCTGCGCCGCCAGGGCTGGGCCGCGGCGGAGGGCTGACGACCCGGCTGTGTCCCCGGTCACGGGCCGCCGGGAGCGGGGACGGAGGGCCTCCGGGGACCGCCTACCCTTGACCCATGACCACCAGCAGCGACCGGAGCCCGGCAGTGGACGTTCGAGAAGCCAAGACGTACGAGGTGCGCACCTACGGGTGCCAGATGAACGTCCACGACTCCGAGCGATTGTCCGGGCTGCTCGAGGACGCCGGCTATGTGCGGGCGCCCGAGGGTTCGGACGGCGACGCCGACGTGGTCGTGTTCAACACGTGCGCGGTCCGCGAGAACGCGGACAACCGGCTCTACGGCAACCTCGGCCGACTCGCGCCGCGGAAGGTGTCGCGGCCCGGTATGCAGATCGCGGTCGGCGGCTGCCTCGCGCAGAAGGACCGCGACACCATCGTGAAGCGGGCGCCCTGGGTGGACGTCGTCTTCGGCACGCACAACATCGGCAAGCTGCCCGTGCTGCTGGAGCGCGCCCGCGTCCAGGAGGAGGCGCAGGTCGAGATCGCCGAGTCGCTGGAGGCGTTCCCCTCCACCCTGCCGACCCGGCGCGAGAGCGCGTACGCGGCCTGGGTGTCGATCTCCGTCGGCTGCAACAACACCTGCACCTTCTGCATCGTCCCGGCGCTGCGCGGCAAGGAGAAGGACCGCAGGACCGGCGACATCCTCGCCGAGATCGAGGCGCTGGTCGCCGAGGGCGTCAGCGAGATCACCCTGCTCGGGCAGAACGTCAACGCCTACGGCTCCGACATCGGTGACCGCGAGGCGTTCAGCAAGCTGCTGCGGGCCTGCGGAAAGATCGAGGGCCTGGAGCGCGTCCGCTTCACCTCCCCGCACCCCCGCGACTTCACCGACGACGTGATCGCCGCCATGGCCGAGACGCCGAACGTGATGCCGCAGCTCCACATGCCGCTCCAGTCAGGTTCGGACACCGTCCTGAAGGCGATGCGCCGCTCGTACCGGCAGGAGCGCTACCTCGGCATCATCGAGAAGGTCCGCGCCGCCATCCCGCACGCGGCCATCACCACCGACATCATCGTGGGCTTCCCCGGCGAGACCGAGGAGGACTTCGAGGAGACCATGAAGGTGGCCCGCGAGGCCCGCTTCGCGCAGGCGTTCACCTTCCAGTACTCCAAGCGCCCCGGCACCCCCGCCGCGACCATGGAGGGCCAGATCCCCAAGGAGGTCGTGCAGGCGCGCTACGAGCGCCTCGTCGCCCTCCAGGAGGAGATCTCCTGGGAGGAGAACAAGAAGCAGGTCGGCCGCACCCTGGAGCTGATGGTCGCCGAGGGCGAGGGCCGCAAGGACGGCGCCACCCACCGCCTCTCCGGCCGCGCCCCCGACAACCGCCTGGTCCACTTCACCAAGCCGGACGACGAGGTCCGCCCCGGCGACGTCGTCACCGTCGAGGTGACCTACGCCGCCCCGCACCACCTCCTCGCCGAGGGCCCCGTCCTCGCCGTGCGCCGCACGCGCGCGGGCGACGCCTGGGAGAAGCGCAACGCCGCAGAGAGCGCCGAGAAGGCCGGCGTCATGCTCGGCCTGCCGAAGATCGGCGTTCCCGCGCCGCTGCCGGCCGCCACGAGCGGCTGCGGCTGCGACTGACCCGTACCGCGCCTCACCCCCGGTCCACGGCGTGCGCGGGCCGGGGGTGAGGCGGGTTACGCTGCCGATCATGCTTGTCGCAGCCGCCGTCTGCCCCTGCCCGCCGTTGCTCGTCCCCGAGGTCGCCGCGGGTGCCGCGCCCGAACTGGACGCCGCCCGAGCCGCCTGCGCGGACGCGCTCGGCGTCCTCGCCGCCGCCCGCCCCGACCGCCTGGTGGTCGTCGGCCCCGCCGAGCGGGGCGGACGCCACCCGCAGGGCACCCGGGGTTCCTTCCGCGGCTTCGGTGTCGGCCTCGAGGTGACGCTCGGCCCCGGTAACGCGCCCGGCCCTGAGCTGCCCGCCTCCCTGGCCGTCGCCGCGTGGCTGCTGGAGCGGACCGGCTGGGCGGATGTACCGGTCGAGGGAGTGGCCGTGGCAGCGGATCTCCCCGCCGACCGGTGTGCCGCGCTCGGCGCGGAGATCACCGCAGGGAACGACCGGACCGCCCTGCTGGTGATGGGCGACGGCAGCGCCTCCCGCACGCTCAAGGCGCCCGGCTACCTCGACGACCGCGCGGCCCCCTTCGACGCGGAGGCCGCACGCGCCCTCGCCGCCGCCGACCTCGCGGCCCTCGCCGCACTCGACACCGCTCTCGCCCGCGAACTCCAGGCGTCCGGCCGCGCCCCCTGGCAGGTCCTCGCCGCGGCGGCCGAAGGCGCGGGCCTGGACGGCACCCTGCTGTACGACGAGGCGCCGTACGGCGTCGGCTACCTCGTCGCCGCCTGGAGCTAGCCCTTCGGCGGGGTCTGGGGGCCGGCCTGCGGGCCGTCGCCCGGCTTCTGACCCTCCTGGCCGAGGCGGTCCACCGCTTCCTTCGCCTTGTCCGTACCGGCGTGGATCTTGTCGGTGTACTTGCCCTTGGTCCGCTGGTCCACCACCTGAGCGGCCTTGTCGAGACCGTCCTGCACCTTGTCGCCGTGCTGCCGGGCCAGGTCCGTCACCTTGTCCTTGGCCGGGCCGAGCGCGGCCTTCACATTGTCGAACAGACCCATGATCCACCTTCCGGAACAACCCAAATGCGCGTGATGCGTCGCCTGGGAGGGACGTTACCCCTGCCCAGAGGGCCTCACACCACGCGATCACCCTGGGCCACGTCCGTGACCCCTGCCCGCCCAGCCGCTCATCACGCACCGTCGGCCACCGGCCGGCCCGCGGGGTTTGCGAGACTGGTGCGGTGAGCAGTGCATCCCCCGCCCCCCGTGTCATCGCCGTCGTCGGCCCCACCGCGGCCGGAAAGTCTGACCTCGGCGTCTTCCTGGCCCAGCAGCTCGGCGGCGAGGTCATCAACGCCGACTCGATGCAGCTCTACCGGGGGATGGACATCGGCACCGCCAAGCTCACCCCCGAGGAACGCGGCGGCATCCCGCACCATCTGCTCGACATCTGGGACGTCACGGTCGCCGCCTCCGTCGCCGAGTACCAGAAGCTGGCCCGCGCCCGCATCGACGCCCTCCTCGCCGAGGGCCGCTGGCCGATCCTGGTCGGCGGCTCCGGGCTGTACGTGCGCGGGGCCGTCGACAACCTGGAGTTCCCCGGCACCGACCCCGAGGTCCGGGCCCGCCTGGAGGACGAGCTGGCCCTGCGCGGCCCCGGCGCCCTGCACGCCCGGCTGGCCGCCGCCGACCCCGAAGCCGCCCGCGCCATCCTGCCCAGCAACGGCCGCCGCATCGTCCGCGCCCTGGAGGTCATCGAGATCACCGGGCGCCCCTTCACCGCCAACCTCCCCGGCCACGACTCGGTCTACGACACCCTCCAGATCGGCGTCGACGTCGCCCGCCCCGAGCTGGACGAGCGCATCGCCCGCCGCGTCGACCTCATGTGGGAGGCCGGACTCGTGGACGAGGTGCGCGCGCTGGAGGCCCAGGGGCTGCGCGAGGGCCGTACCGCGTCCCGCGCGCTGGGCTACCAGCAGGTGCTCAACGCGCTCGCCGGGGAGTGCACCGAGGAGGAGGCGCGCGTGGAGACGGTGCGCACCACCAAGCGCTTCGCGCGCCGCCAGGACACCTGGTTCCGGCGCGACCCCAGGGTCCACTGGCTCAGCGGGGCGGCGGCGGACCGCGGGGAACTTCCGGGACGGGCGCTGACGTTGGTCGAACGAGCGGTCACAGCCTGATCACGTCCTGGCATCGGGATGCGCCACCGGTCAGCCCGGCCTCCGGCGCCGTGCCATCATCGAGCTTCGATCGACCAGTGAAGTCCTAGTTGGGAGGGCGCGTGGCGATGGAGGCCGGCCCTCGTGACACCGCAGCAGGCACCGAGCACGTCACCACCGACGGTGACGAGTCCGGCGTCGAGGACCGTCTGACCGACGACGGTCCGGACGACAGCCCGCTCGTGGTCGTCGCCGACGGACCCACACCCGAGGAGATGTTCGCGGGCGGCCCCGAGGTCGAGGTCGAACTGCGCCCCCAGCGGCGGCTGCGCATCTGGCAGCTCGCGCCCATCGTGGGCCTGGCCGCGCTCGGCTCGCTGATGTTCGCCTTCCCGCTCGCCTTCGACTTCGGCGACAGCGGCGCGGTCATCGCCATGCTGGGCCTGCTGATCTGCTCCTGCGCCGCCGGGTGGGGCATGATGGCCGCCCGCCGCGTCGGCTACACCTGGCCCGGCCTGCCCCCGCGCGGCTCCGGCCGCCGCGCCGACTGGCGCGTCGCCCTCTCCTACGCCCTCCTCGTGGGCGTCGTCGCGGTCCTCGCCGTATGGCGGGTCGCCCGCCTGCGTTAGCGATCACGCCGGGCTCGCGACGCCTGGCGAGACACCCCCTACGCCCCCGGCTGCCCTCGGAGGGTGTCCGCGTCACCCCGTACGATCGAGGGATGAGCACGCGGATCGCATTCCTCAAGGGGCACGGCACCGAGAACGACTTCGTGATCGTGCCCGACCCCGAGAACGCCCTCGACCTGACGCCCGCCGCCGTCGCCGCGCTCTGCGACCGCCGGGCCGGTATCGGCGGCGACGGGGTGCTGCACGTGGTGCGCTCCGCCGCGCACCCCGAGGCCCGCGACATGGCCGGCGAGGCCGAGTGGTTCATGGACTACCGCAACGGCGACGGCTCGGTCGCCGAGATGTGCGGCAACGGAGTGCGTGTGTTCGCGCGCTACCTCCAGCACGCCGGACATGTGGGTGAAGGTGACCTCACCATCGCCACGCGCGGGGGTGTTAAGCGGGTCCACATCGCCAAGGACGATTCCGGCGCCGGAGACGTCACCGTCGGCATGGGCCGGGCCCGTCTGCCCGAGGGCGAGGTCAGGGTCAGCGTCGGTGAGCGGAGCTGGCCGGCGCGGAACGTGAACATGGGCAACCCGCACGCCGTGGCCTTCGTGGACGACCTCGACCACGCCGGTGACCTCTACAGCGCGCCGCCGGTCGGCCCGGCGGGCGCCTACCCGGACGGCGTCAACGTGGAGTTCGTCGTGGACCGGGCCCCCGGACACGTCGCCATGCGCGTGCACGAGCGTGGCTCCGGCGAGACCCGGTCGTGCGGCACGGGCGCGTGCGCCGTCGCCGTGGCCGCGGCCCGGCGCGACGGCGCCGACCCGGCGGTCACCGGCACCCCGGCGACGTACGCCGTGGACGTGCCCGGCGGGCGGCTGGTCATCACCGAACGACCGGATGGTGAGATCGAAATGACGGGTCCCGCCGTGATCGTCGCCGAGGGCGAGATCGACGCCGAGTGGCTGGAAAGCGCGGCCCGCTGACCTGGACGGACCGTTCCCGGTGGCTCCGTACGCCGGGGACCAGCCGTTCTCCGGCAGCGAGGCCGTTCGAAACCGCGGCCGACTGGAGGGCACGTGGCGCAAACTCCAAACCTCCGTACCGTCGCTCGAATGGGTGATCCGTTTCACGGTGGCCGAGAGGCGGTCGGTAGCACGTGATGGGCTCGATAGCATCAAGCACCGGCACGGACGGGGGAACGTCGCCAACCCTGAGCCGCGTATGCCCTTCGGGCCCCGTCCGCCGGTCCACGAGCCGGAGGTGCCCATGAGTGCGGAGGCCACGAACCCTGCGAGCCCTGGCCCGGTAGCGCCCGCGGCGCCCGCGGTGTCCCGCAGGAAGTCCCGGCCGCGGATCGACCTGCGCAGGCTGGGCCGGGCCGCGCTGCTGGGCCCCGCCGTCCGGAGCAGGCTGCCCGACGCCATCGGACACATCGCCGAGGCCCACCGCGCGCACCACCCCGACGCCGACCTCGACCCGCTGCGCCGCGCCTACCTCCTGGCGGAGACCTCCCACCGCGGCCAGATGCGCAAGAGCGGCGAGCCGTACATCACCCACCCCCTCGCCGTGACCCTGATCCTCGCCGAACTCGGCGCCGAGACCACCACCCTGACCGCCTCCCTCCTTCACGACACCGTCGAGGACACCGAGGTGACGCTCGACCAGGTCGGAGAGGAGTTCGGGGAAGAGGTCCGCTACCTCGTCGACGGCGTCACCAAGCTGGAGAAGGTCGACTACGGCGCCGCCGCCGAGCCGGAGACCTTCCGCAAGATGCTCGTCGCCACCGGCAACGACGTCCGCGTGATGTCGATCAAACTCGCCGACCGGCTGCACAACATGCGCACCCTCGGCGTGATGCGCCCCGAGAAACAGGCACGGATCGCCAAGGTCACCCGCGACGTCCTCATCCCGCTCGCCGAGCGCCTCGGTGTGCAGGCCCTCAAGACGGAGCTGGAAGACCTCGTCTTCGCCATCCTCCACCCCGAGGAATACGCCCGCACCAGCGAACTCATCGCTCAGAACGCCGCCGGGGGAGACCCCCTCGCGGAAGTCGCCGACGAGGTGCGCGGGGTGCTGCGCGACGCCGGCATCCCGGCCGAAGTCCTCATCCGGCCCCGCCACTTCGTCTCCGTCCACCGCGTCTCCCGCAAGCGCGGCCCGCTGCGCGGCACCGACTTCGGCCGCCTGCTGGTGCTGGTGAACGAGGACGCGGACTGCTACGCCGTCCTCGGTGAGCTGCACACCTGTCTGACGCCGGTGGTCTCGGAGTTCAAGGACTTCATCGCCGTCCCCAAGTTCAACCTCTACCAGTCGCTGCACACCGCCGTGGCCCGCCCGGACGGCCAGGTCGTCGAAGTCCTGATCCGCACCCACCGCATGCACCAGGCCGCCGAGGCCGGTGTGATCGCCCTCGGCAACCCCTACGCCCCGTCCGCCGAGGAGCAGACCGCCGGCCTCGACGGCGAGCGGGCCGACCCCACCCGCCCCGGCTGGCTCTCCCGGCTCCTCGACTGGCAGCGCGGGGCCTCCGACCCCGACACCTTCTGGTCCACCCTGCGCGACGACCTCGCCCAGGACCGCGAGATCACCGTCGTCCGCCCCGACGGCGGCACCCTGGGCCTCCCCGAGGGCGCCACCTGCGTGGACGCCGCCTACGCCCAGTACGGCGACGACGCCCACGCCTGCATCGGCGCCCGCGTCAACGGCCGCCTGGCCGCCCTCGGCACCGTCCTGCGCGACGGCGACACCGTCCAGCTCCTCATGGGCCAGGACCCCGCCTCCGAACCCTCCCGCGAATGGCTGGAGCACGCCCATACCCCGGCCGCGCGCATCGCCATCCAGCGCTGGCTCGCGGCCCACCCCGGCACCGACGCCCGCACCTCGGACACCACCGACGCCCCCGGCGGCAGCCGCCCCGCCGGCAGTGCCCCCGCCGCGCGTCCCCGTGGCGCCGACGTGCTGCTGGACCGGCCTGGCGGCCCGGTGCGCCTGGCCGGCTGCTGTACGCCCGTGCCGCCCGACGACATCGTCGGCTTCGCCGTGCGCGGGGGAGCGGTGACCGTGCACCGGGTGGAGTGCTCCATGGTCGAGGACATGAAGAGCCGGGGGCGCGAGGAGATCGCCGTGCGCTGGGGCGACACCACCGCCTGCCGGGTCACCCTGGTCGCCGAATCGTTCAGCCGCCCCCATCTGCTCGCCGACCTCACCGAGGCGATCGCCGTGGAGGGCGCCGAGATCGTCTCCGCCACCGTGGAGTCCCCCAACCAGCAGCGGGTCCGCCACACCTACACCCTCCAGCTCCCCGATGCCGCCGAACTGCCCGCCCTGATGCGCGCGATGCGCGACGTGCCGGGCGTGTACGACGTCAGCCGGGCCCAGGCGCCCGCCGCCTGACCGACCCGATCGGGTGGGCCTGGCGCGCGCCGTCGCCACCCGGCGGCCGGGCGCTGGTAGCGGTGGGGCATGCTGCTCACTCGCCCCACGCGCCCCCACCCCGCACTCCGGTTCCTCCGGCGCCCGAAGGCGGCCCTGCTCGCCTCGGCCGTCACGGTCTGCCTCGTCGCCGCCGGGGCCCCCGCCGAACCGCTGGGCGTCGGCGACCGGATCTTCCCGGAGCTGGGCAACCCCGGCTACGACGTGGCCGCGTACGACCTCGCCTTCACCTATCCCGGCAGCAACGACAAGCCGCTGAAGGCCGTCACCACCATCGACGCCCGGCTCACCGACTCCCTGGAGCGGATCAACCTCGACTTCGCGCACGGCACCGTCGAGTCAGTGGAGGTCGACGGCCGCAGGGCAGCCTTCACCAGTGCCGGTGAGGACCTCGTCGTCACCCCGGACCACACCCTGCCGCTCGGCAGCGTCACCCGGATCACCGTGCGGCACACCAGTGACCCCCGCCCCGCCGACGACCAGGACGGCGGCTGGGTACGGACCACCGACGGCCTCGCCATGGCCAACCAGGCCGACGCCGCGCACCTGGTCTTCCCGTGCAACGACCACCCGTCCGACAAGGCGATGTTCACCTTCCACGTCACCGCCCCGGACGGCTACACCGCCGTCGCCAACGGCCTGCCGGCCGGCGAGGTCAAGACGGGCGGCTCCACCACCTGGAGCTACCGCTCCCAGCACCCCATGGCCACCGAACTCGCCCAGGTGTCCATCGGCCGCTCCGCCGTCGTCCGGCGCACGGGCCCGCACGGGCTGCCGCTGCGCGACGTGGTGCCCGCCGCCGACAAGAAGGAACTGGAGCCCTGGCTGGCCAGGACGCCGGACCAGATCGCCTGGATGGAGAGCAAGATCGGCCCGTACCCGTTCGAGACCTACGGCGTGCTGATGGCCCAGGCCAGCACCGGGTTCGAGCTGGAGACGCAGACCCTGTCGCTGTTCGAGAAGGACATCTTCACCGAGCCCGCCTACCCCAAGTGGTACATCGAGTCGGTCATGGTCCACGAACTGTCCCACCAGTGGTTCGGCGACAGCGTCAGCCCCCGCACCTGGTCCGACGTCTGGCTGAACGAGGGCCACGCCACCTGGTACGAGGCCCTCTACGCCGAGGAGAAGAGCGACCACCCGCTCCAGGACCGTATGAAGGCCGCCTACGGGGCCTCCGACCGCTGGCGCGCCGCCGGTGGCCCGCCCGCCAGGCCCAAGCCGCCCGCGCCCGGCCAGAAGATCGGCATCTTCCGCCCCAACATCTACGACGGCGCCGCCCTGGTGCTCTTCGCCCTGCGCCAGGAGATCGGCAAGGACGCCTTCGAGCGGCTGGAGAAGGTGTGGGTCCAGGAGAACCGGGACACCAGCGTCGGCACCGCCGACTTCGTCCGCCTCGCCTCCGCCATCGGCGGCCGTGACCTGACCGGCTTCTTCGAGGACTGGCTGTACGGCGAGAAGACCCCGCCGATGCCTGGCCACCCGGACTGGAAGCAGGTCCCGCCGCCCGCGTCCCCGGGCCCGGCCAAGAAGGGCTGACTCCCGGTGCCCGGGCGATAACCCGGTGACGCGGTGCGCCGCGCCGTGCGAACATCTTCCGGTCGGCGCGGCGCGGTGCACGGGAATCTCCCGGAGCGCACGCGCGTTACACCTCATGAACACCGGTCCCTCGCCGACCTCCCGGTCGTCCGACCGCCGGACCGGTCCTCCCCTCGACGTAAGGAACCAATGACCTCTTCTTCTTCCCCTTCACAGGACGCCAAGCGCCTCGCGCGCGCCTATCCCGAAGGTCTTCGGGCCGATGCCCTGATGGAAGAGGACGTCGCCTGGAAGCACGACATCGACGGCGAGCGTGACGGCGACCAGTTCGACCGCTCCGAGCGCGCGGCCCTGCGCCGCGTGGCGGGGTTGTCCACCGAGCTGGAGGACGTCACCGAGGTCGAGTACCGCCAGCTCCGCCTGGAGCGGGTCGTGCTCGTCGGAGTGTGGACCACCGGCACCGCCCAGGACGCGGACAACTCCCTCGCGGAGCTGGCCGCCCTCGCGGAGACGGCGGGCGCCCTCGTGCTCGACGGCGTGATCCAGCGCCGCGACAAGCCCGACGCGGCCACCTACATCGGCTCCGGCAAGGCCCTGGAGCTGCGCGACGTGGTGATGGAGACCGGCGCGGACACCGTCATCTGCGACGGTGAGCTGAGCCCCGGCCAGCTCATCCAGCTCGAGGACGTCGTCAAGGTCAAGGTCATCGACCGTACGGCCTTGATCCTGGACATCTTCGCCCAGCACGCCAAGTCCCGTGAGGGCAAGGCGCAGGTCGCGCTCGCGCAGATGCAGTACATGCTGCCGCGACTGCGCGGCTGGGGTCAGTCGCTGTCCCGGCAGATGGGTGGCGGTCGCGGTGGCCTCGCCACACGTGGTCCCGGTGAGACCAAGATCGAGACGGACCGGCGCCGCATCCGCGAGAAGATGGCGAAGATGCGCCGGGAGATCGCGGAGATGAAGACCGGCCGCGAGATCAAGCGCCAGGAGCGCCGCCGCAACAAGGTGCCCTCCGTCGCCATCGCCGGCTACACCAACGCCGGCAAGTCCTCCCTGCTCAACCGCCTCACGGGCGCGGGGGTCCTGGTGGAGAACGCCCTGTTCGCCACCCTGGACCCGACCGTCCGCCGCGCGGAGACCCCCAGCGGCCGGCTGTACACGCTGGCCGACACCGTGGGCTTCGTCCGGCACCTGCCGCACCACCTGGTCGAGGCGTTCCGCTCCACCATGGAGGAGGTCGGCGACTCCGACCTCATCCTGCACGTGGTGGACGGGTCGCACCCGGTCCCGGAGGAGCAGCTCGCCGCCGTGCGTGAGGTGATCCGGGAGGTCGGCGCGACCGACGTGCCCGAGATCGTCGTGATCAACAAGGCGGACGCGGCCGACCCGCTGGTCCTCCAGCGGCTGCTGCGGGTCGAGAAGCGGTCCATCGCCGTCTCGGCGCGCACCGGCCAGGGCCTGGAGGAGCTGCTCGCCCTGATCGACGAGGAGCTGCCCCGCCCCTCGGTCGAGATCGAGGCGCTCGTGCCGTACACGCAGGGCAAGCTGGTCGCCCGCGCCCACACCGAGGGCGAGGTGCTCTCCGAGGAGCACACCGCCGAGGGCACCCTGATCAAGGTCCGGGTGCACGCGGAGCTGGCGGCCGACCTGGCCCCGTACACGCCGACCGCGACCGCCTGACCGGCCGGAGCACGAAGAGGCCCGCCGTCCCCTCGCGAGAGGGGGCGGCGGGCCTTCGTCATGGGTGCGGGGCGGCTACCGGTCCGCGAACTTCGCGCTCACCGAGTCGTACACGCCCTTGGCGACCTCACCGAGCCGGGGCCCGGCCAGCCAGCCCGAGGAGGCGGGGCCGATCGAGGTGTTGGAGACCAGCGTGGGCTTGCCGTCCGCGCCCTGCTCCACCCAGCCGCCGCCGGAGGAACCGCCGGTCATGGTGCAGCCGATGCGGTACATCGTCGGGTCCGCCTTGGCGATCGACAGCCGGCCCGGCTTGTCCTGGCACTGGTACAGCAACTGGCCGTTGTACGGCTTCGCCGCCGGGTAGCCGCTCGCGGTGACCGCGCTCACCTCGGTCGCGGCGGGAGCGGCGAAGTCCACGGGCAGCGCGCCGCCGACCGTCTCCTCCAGCGACTTGCCGCCGTTGCCCTGCTCCGGCGTCACATGGATCACCGCGAAGTCGTACGAGGCGCCGTTGCCGCCGGTCTCGCCGCCCCCGTCGATCCACTGCTGCGAGGTCTTCGCGGCGTCGGCCCACCAGACACCGTACGGCGCGACCTGCGCGCGGGAGGCGCCCTCCATCTCGGAGGAGGACAGGCTCTGGTTGTTGTACGACGGCACGAAGGCGATGTTGCGGTACCAGCCGCCCTTCTTGCCCGCGTGCACGCAGTGGCCGGCCGTCCAGATCAGGTTGGACCTGCCCGGGTGCGCCGGGTCCTCGACCACCGTGGCCGAGCAGACCATCGTGCCCTTGGGGGAGTCGAAGAAGACCTTGCCCGAGGTGGCCGCGTTGGTGTGGTACGGCGGGCGCACCGCCTTGGCCTGCACCGGCTGCGGCTCGGGGTCGGTCACGCCCTGGTCGCCGGAGAGGTCGTTGTCGTCGACCCGCTTGGCCGGGTCGTCGGCGCCCCGCATCCGGTCCTTGTCCCACAGGCCGCTGATGATCGGGTTGATGAAGTCGTTGGCCTCGCGCAGCCAGTCGTCCCGGTCCCAGTTCTTCCAGGCGCCGTTCTTCCACTTGTCCATGTCGATGCCGTGCTGGCGGAGCTTGTCCTGGAGGTCCTGCGGGACCCGGACCTTCCCGTCCGAGCCCCGCGCGGTGGAGGACGGGCTGCCGCCGGCGTTGTCGTCACCGTCTCCGCCGCACGCGGTGGCGGTCAGCGCCAGCGCCGAGGCGAGGGCGACGGCCGCCAGCGCGCGGGAGGTCCTGCGGGGCGTACCCCTCCCTCGGCGAGCGGTGGACGACGGCCGTATGGAGTGCATGGTGGTGACTCTCCCTGTTGTGACGGAACATGGCGCTTCGGCCCGTTACCGGCACCCAACTTGCTGCGGACAGGCACCGGTTCCCCGGACTCGCGGGACGGGACCACACACTATGCGTTCGCTGTAGGGGACTTCCGACGGAACCGCAACGGTTACGTCACGGCAAGGATCTTGAAGCAACCCGTAACCAGGCGGCCGGCCGGCGGTTGGTAGCCGTGGGGGACCGCTGCCTGCGCCCGTCCCCGTCGAGCAACTCGCCTCTGGACAGCGGGAGGACAGCGAGCCGTGGCCGTGACCGAGTCGGAGGCCGACAGCACCTACCGGGGAACCCCGGCCGTGCACGAGGGGATTCTCAGGCGCCAGTCGGCGCGCGAGTCCGCCGCGCGTACCTATGCCCGAGCCCTGCCCATCGTGCCCGTGCGGGCGCGGGGCCTCACCATCGAGGGCGCGGACGGCCGTCGTTACCTCGACTGTCTCTCCGGCGCCGGGGCGCTGGCCCTCGGGCACAACCATCCGGTGGTGCTGGAGGCCATCCGCAAGGTCCTCGACTCCGGCGCGCCCCTTTCCGTGCTGGACCTCGCGACCCCGGTCAAGGACGCCTTCATCACCGAGCTGTTCCGCACCCTGCCGGCCGGGTTCGCCGACCGGGCCCGCGTGCAGTTCTGCGGGCCTGCCGGGACCGACGCCGTCGAGGCCGCCCTCAAGCTGGTCCGCGCCGCGACCGGCCGCAACGGCATCCTCGCCTTCACCGGCGCCTACCACGGCATGACCGCGGGCGCCCTGGCCGCGTCCGGCGGCGCCCCCGACCTCCAGGTGGGCCGCCTGCCCTATCCGCAGGACTACCGCTGCCCCTTCGGCGTCGGCGGCCCGCGCGGCGCCGAACTCGCCGCCCGCTGGACCGAGTCCGTCCTCTACGACCCCAAGTCGGGCGTGCCCCGGCCGGCCGGGATGATCCTCGAACCCGTCCAGGGCGAGGGCGGGGTGATCCCGGCGCCGGACGACTGGCTGCGCCGGATGCGCCGGGTCACCGCCGACCGGTCGATTCCCCTGATCGCGGACGAGGTCCAGACCGGAGTGGGCCGCACCGGTGCCTTCTGGGCGGTCGACCACAGCGGGATCACCCCCGACGTGATGGTTCTGTCCAAGGCCATCGGCGGCAGCCTCCCGCTGGCCGTCGTCGTCTACCGCGAGGAACTCGACGTCTGGCAGCCCGGCGCCCACGCGGGCACCTTCCGGGGCAACCAGCTCGCCATGGCCGCGGGCACCGCCACCCTCGCTCACGTCCGCGAGAACGGCCTCGCCGAACGAGCCGGCACCCTCGGTGCCCGCATGCTGGGCCAACTCCGCGAACTCCACAATGAGTTCGCCTGCGTGGGAGACGTGCGGGGGCGCGGGCTGATGATCGGGGTCGAGCTGGTGAACCCGGCGGGCGGGCCCGTGCCGGAAGCGCGCGGCTCCGAGACGGACGGCTGGGACTCCGCCACCACGCCCCACCCCGCCGACCCCGAACTCGCCGCAGCCGTCCAGCGCGAATGCCTCGACCGGGGGCTGATCGTGGAACTCGGCGGCCGCCACAACAGTGTCGTACGGCTCCTCCCGCCGCTGACCATCAGCGACGAGCAGGCGTCGGCCGTACTGGACCGTCTCGCCGACGCGGTGACCGCCGCGAACCGCGACCACCAGCGCACGGGCTAGCCGCCGCCAGGCCACCCCACCGCCGGCGCGCACCATCCGCGCGCGTCGGCGGAGAGCGGCGAACCCACCTCCGGGCAGCGCCCTTCCGCCGAACCCGCACACCCGCCGCCGCGCGCCGGCACCCCCTGCTCTCGTCACCGCCCCACCTCTCGTCCGCCGTGCGGAACCCCTCCGCGACCAACCCGCACCCGCATCACCCCCGAGGAACTGTCATGAACGCCACGCCCACACCCGACGGCCGTTCCGAGACCCCCGACGAACCGGCGGACCCCGGCAGCGGCCCCGTACCGCTCGCCGACGCGGTGCCGCACCAGAAGCGGCGCACGCCGGTCGCCGGAGGGCCCGGCGGGACCGACGCCGACCCGCTGGAGGCCGACGACCCGCACATCGCGGCGCAGGCGGCGGCGGTGGAGAACCTCCTGCGCTGCTGGGTGCGCGAGACCGGCCTGACCGCCCCGGACAACGGCACCCTGCACATCCCGCTCCCGGCCAGCGGCAGCGTTCTCCTCACCCCCGTCCGCCACTGGTCCCCGACCGGCTGGCACCGTTTCGGCCCGCCCCGGCTCGCCGGAGCCCCCGAGCACGCCCCCTCCGTCGACGCCGTGACCCTCGCCGCCCTGCTCACCCGCGAGAGCCCCGGTCAGGCAGACCCCGCCGAGCCCCACGGCACCGCTGCGGCGGACGGCGCCGACCTCGTCGCGCGGGTCGCCGACTCACAACGCAGGACCGCCACCTTCCTGCGGGACCGCCGGGCCCACCCCGAGGACGGACCCGACCTCTTCCTCAGCGCCGAACAGGCCCTCCTGCTCGGCCACCCCCTGCACCCCACCCCGAAGAGCCGCGAGGAACTCACCGACGCCGAAGCCCGGCAGTACGCGCCCGAACTCCGCGGCTCCTTCCCCCTGCACTGGATGGCCGTCGCCCCCTCCCTGCTCGCCTCCGACTCGGCCTGGACCGAACGCGGCCGCCCCGTCCCCGCCGACCAGCTCCTCGGGCGGCTCGCCGGAACCGAGCTGCCCATGCCCGACGGCTACAGCGCCCTGCCCCTGCACCCCTGGCAGGCCCGCGACGTACGACACCGCGCGCCGGTCGCCGCCCTGCTGGACTCCGGCCTCCTGCGCGACCTCGGCCCCCTCGGCTCGCCCTGGCACCCCACCTCCTCCGTAAGGACCGTCCACCGCCCGGGCGCCCCGGCGATGCTCAAGCTGTCGCTCGGACTGCGCATCACCAACTCCCGCCGGGAGAACCTGCGCAAGGAACTCCACCGGGGCGTCGAGGTGCACCGCCTGCTGCGCGCCGGGCTGGCGAAGCAGTGGCAGGCCGCCCACCCCGGCTTCGACATCGTCCGCGACCCCGCCTGGCTCGCCGTGGACGACCCGGACGGGCTGCCCGTGCCCGGCCTCGACGTGATGATCAGGCACAACCCGTTCGCCCCCACCGACGACATCGGCTGCGTCGCCGGACTGGTCTCCCCGCGCCCGGACTTCGAGCCGAGTCCGACGACAGGCCCCAGGAGCCTCAACTCCCGCGTGGCCCGGCTCGTCGCGGGGCTCGCAGCCCGCACCGGCCGTCCCGTGGGCGCCGTCGCCGCCGAGTGGTTCCTGCGCTACCTCGAACAGGTCGTCCGGCCCGTGCTCTGGCTCGACGGCGAGGCGGGGATCGCGCTGGAGGCGCACCAGCAGAACACGCTGCTCCGCCTCGACCAGGACGGCTGGCCGGCCGGCGGCCGCTACCGCGACAACCAGGGCTACTACTTCCGCGAGTCCCGCCGGGGCGACCTCGACGCCCGGCTGCCGGGCATCGGTGAGCACAGCGACACCTTCGTCTCCGACGAGGTCACCGACGAACGCTTCGCCTACTACCTCGCCATCAACAACGTGTTCGGCCTCATCGGCGCCTTCGGCTCCCAGCGCCTGGCAGACGAACACCTCCTCCTCGCCGCGTTCCGCCGCTTCCTGACCGCCGCCGCCTCCGGCCCCGCCGCCCTGCGCAGCTCCCTGCCGGGCAACCTGCTCGACTCACCCGTCCTGCGCTGCAAGGCCAACCTGCTGACCCGGCTGCACGGCCTGGACGAACTCGTCGGACCCGTCGACACCCAGTCCGTCTACGTCACCATCGCCAACCCCCTTCATTCCTGACCCCTCGTCCACTCGCCCCATGAGAGGAGCGCACGTGTCCCTCACCGACACCGACACCGACACCGACGCCGCCAACGCCCCTTCCGTCCCGGCAACCCCAGGCAGCGCCGACACCGGGGCGACCGCGCTCCTCTGGGACACCGAAGAGACACTCGACCTGCGCCTGCCCGCCGAATTCACCGCGCTGCGAGCCGCGTTGCCCGAGCCGGCGGCCTCTCCCCGCGAGGCGGACCTACTGGACGGCGTCCACACCTGGGGGCCGACCGACACCCCGGTGGGCACCTTCGAACTGGTCCCCGTCCGGCCCGATCGCGATCTCCCCCTGATCCACGGGTGGATGAACGACCCCGCGGTCGCCGAGTTCTGGGAGCTGGCCGGACCCCGAGCCCGGACCGAGCGCCACCTGCGCGCCCAGCTCGACGGCGACGGACGCAGCGTGCCCTGCCTCGGCATGCTCGACGGCACCGCCATGAGCTACTGGGAGATCTACCGGGCGGACCTCGAC
Organism: Streptomyces sp. NPDC018263; assembly: GCF_055562575.1. Classification (NCBI taxonomy): domain Bacteria; kingdom Bacillati; phylum Actinomycetota; class Actinomycetes; order Kitasatosporales; family Streptomycetaceae; genus Streptomyces; species Streptomyces sp. NPDC018263. Next base: position 621,710 of record NZ_JBVHFA010000004.1, on the reverse strand, counting down.
CCGCTGCTGGCCCGCCTCTATCAGGCGCGTCCCCACGACACGGGTATCCACCTGCTGATCGGGGACGCCGCGTACCGGGGACGAGGGCTCGGCTCCGCCCTGCTCACGGCCGTGGCCGAACTGGTTGTGGAACGCCGCCGCGCCTGTACACGCGTCGTCGCGGAACCTGACATGCGCAACACCCCCTCGGTGACCGCTTTCCGCAAAGCCGGCTTCCGGTGCCGGGCGGAGGTCGATCTGCCCGGCAAGCGGGCCGCCCTCATGATCCGGGACCGGGTCCGGCAGGAACCCTCGTAGCACCACGTGTTCGGATGCTCACTTGTTGTACGTACGGTGATTCCGCCGAGTTCCCGCTTTCGGAGAAAGTTCAGGAGTTCGGAAGTGTTCGCATCCCGCTCCGGCCGCCCGGGCGGCCGGACACGATTGTCGGTGCGGGGCCGTAGGGTGGTCGGGCTATGACGAAGCCCTCACTCCCCGAACTCCTCCACGCCGCCGTCGCCGCCGTCGGCGGCACGGAGCGCCCCGGCCAGGTGACCATGGCCGAAGCGGTCGCCGAGGCGATCGACGACACCTCCCATCTGCTGGTCCAGGCCGGTACCGGCACCGGAAAGTCGCTCGGTTACCTCGTGCCCGCGCTCGCGCACGGGGAGCGGGTCGTCGTCGCCACCGCCACGCTCGCGCTCCAGCGCCAGCTCGTGGAGCGCGACCTGCCGCGCACGGTCGACGCCCTGCACCCGTTGCTGCGGCGCCGGCCGGAGTTCGCCATGCTCAAGGGCCGCTCCAACTATCTGTGTCTGCACCGGCTGCACGAGGGCATGCCGCAGGACGAGGAGGACGGCCTCTTCGACCAGTTCGAGGCGGCCGCCCCCACCAGCAAGCTGGGCCAGGACCTGCTCCGGCTGCGCGACTGGTCCGACGAGACGGAGAACGGCGACCGGGACGACCTGACCCCGGGCGTCTCCGACCGGGCCTGGGCCCAGGTGTCGGTGTCGTCGCGCGAGTGCCTCGGCGCCTCGAAGTGCGCGTACGGGGCCGAGTGCTTCGCGGAGATGGCCCGCGAGCGCGCCAAGCTCGCGGATGTCGTGGTGACCAACCACGCCCTGCTGGCGATCGACGCCATCGAGGGCGCCCCGGTGCTGCCCCAGCACGAGGTGCTGATCGTGGACGAGGCGCACGAACTCGTCTCCCGGGTCACCGGCGCCGCCACCGGTGAACTCACCCCCGGCCAGGTCAATCGGGCGGTCCGCCGCTCGGCGAAGCTCGTCAACGAGAAGGCCGCCGACCAGCTCCTGACCGCCGCCGAGGGCTTCGAGCGGCTGATGGAGCTGGCCCTGCCCGGCCGCCTGGAGGAGATCCCGGAGGACCTCGGCTACGCCCTGGCCGCCCTGCGCGACGCCGCCCGCACCGTGATCACCGCGCTGGGCTCGACCCGCGACAAGTCCGTGCAGGACGAGGACGCCGTCCGCAAGCAGGCGGTGGCCTCGGTCGAGACGGTGTACGCCGTCGCGGAGCGGGTGCTGAACGGCTCGGAGTGGGACGTCGTCTGGTACGAGCGCCACGACCGCTTCGGCGCGGCCCTGCGGGTAGCCCCGATGTCGGTGTCCGGGCTGCTGCGGGAGAAGCTCTTCACCGACCGCAGCGTGGTCCTGACCTCGGCGACCCTGAAACTCGGCGGCGACTTCAACGGCGTCGGCGCCTCGCTGGGCCTGGCTCCGGAGGGGACCGAGGGCGACGACCTGCCGCAGTGGAAGGGCGTCGACGTCGGCTCGCCCTTCGACTACCGCAAGCAGGGCATCCTCTACATCGCCAAGCATCTGGCCCGCCCCGCCCGGGACGGCGACCGCGGCGACATGCTGGACGAGCTGACCGAGCTGATCCAGGCCGCCGGCGGCCGTACGCTCGGCCTCTTCTCCTCCATGCGGGCCGCCCAGCTCGCGGCGGAGGAACTCCGGGCCCGCATCCCCGAGTTCCCCATCCTGCTCCAGGGCGAGGAGACGCTCGGCGAACTGATCAAGAACTTCGCGGCCGACCCCCGCACCTGTCTGTTCGGCACGCTGTCACTGTGGCAGGGCGTGGATGTGCCGGGTCCGAGCTGTCAGCTCGTGGTGATGGACAAGATCCCGTTCCCGCGCCCCGACGACCCGCTGATGAGCGCCCGCCAGAAGGCGGTGGAGGACGCGGGCGGCAACGGCTTCATGGCGGTCGCGGCCACCCACGCCGCGCTGCTCATGGCGCAGGGAGCCGGCCGGCTCGTCCGGGCGTCCGGGGACCGTGGCGTGGTCGCCGTACTGGACCAGCGGCTGGCGACCGCCCGGTACGGGTCGTACCTGAAGGCGTCGCTGCCCGACTTCTGGACGACGACCGACCGCAATCAGGTGCGCAAGTCGCTCGCGTCGATCGACGCGATGGCCAGGGAGGCCGAGGGGGAGTGAGCCGGAGGCGGGGGCGGCCCGGCACAAGGGCCCGTTCCCGCCGCTGACGGCGATGGCAGGGCCCCGGAACCGGCGCAGGGGTTCCGGGGCCCGGTGCAGGGGGACGAGCCGCGGGGCTTGTCCGGTGCGGGCGTCACACGCGGCGGAGTACCGCGACGACCTTGCCGAGGATGGTGGCGTCGTCGCCGGGGATGGGCTCGTAGGCCGCGTTGTGCGGGAGGAGCCAGACATGGCCGTCCTCGCGCTTGAAGCGCTTGACCGTGGCCTCGCCGTCGAGCATGGCCGCCACGATGTCGCCGTTCTCAGCGACCGGCTGGCGGCGGACCGTGACCCAGTCGCCGTCGCAGATCGCGGCCTCGATCATGGAGTCACCGACGACCTTGAGGACGAACAGCTCACCGTCGCCGACGAGCTGCCGGGGGAGAGGGAAGACGTCCTCGACGGACTCCTCGGCGAGGATCGGGCCACCGGCCGCGATCCGGCCGACCAGCGGGACGTACGACGCGGCGGGCTTGCCGGCGGTGTCCGTGGGCTGCACGCTGACCGCCTGGTCCGAGCCGCGCACCTCGTAGGCGCGCGGCCGGTGCGGGTCGCGGCGCAGGAAGCCCTTGCGCTCCAGCGCCATGAGCTGGTGCGCCACCGAGGAGGTGCTGGAGAGGCCGACGGCCTGGCCGATCTCCCGCATGGACGGCGGGTAGCCACGACGCTGCACGGAGTCCCGGATGACCTCGATCACCCGGCGCTGGCGGTCGGTGAGCCCCGAACTGTCCGCGCGGATACCTGGAGGTCGACCCGGCAGGGAGCGCTTGTGGCCCTCGGGCGCGGCTTCGTTCATCGCGTGTACCGGCTCCACCCGGCCCTGGGAGCGGTCCTGGGCGGTGATGGCGGCACTGTCTGCGGTCGTGGTCACGTCGGCCCCTCTCGATGGTCTCCCTGCTGCACAACGGTAGTAGCTTTCGAAAGGTTGCGCCAAACACACGTTCGAGTGAAAAAGGCGGATTCACCTGACGCGATCAAGTGTCCGGGTGTATAGCTCGCGCGATGGTCGGCGGGCAAAAGCGCCCATTGTTGTACGCTTCACCGCCGGGGCGGACGGCCTCGTGGCCGCCGCCAGTGTGCCATTCGAACAGTGACCGACCGGTGGCCGGGTCCACCCGCGGTGTGATCCCCGCCGTGATTCGCGGAAATTCCCCATGGGCTCCGCGCGGTGTTCACGGTATCCCCGCGGGTCCGCCGAGGTCGCGCCGGATGCCGCCGCGTGTCGGCCCGGCGGGCTCCCGGACCGTGTCCGACGCCTCTGTCCACAGCGACACGCGCGTTTGCCGCGAAATCTGGGCTATCCCTACATGTAGTGGTGAGGCGGCTACAGGCCCCCACAAGTTGTGGTTGATCTTGGCCCCTGGGTCTTCCGGGCGTCCGCGATCGCCTATGCTGGGGGCTGCTTCGTGAGGCCCCTGAGGCCCGGCGGGGCCATCGAGTCTGCTGTGAGGAGGGTTGGAGATCATGTACTGCCCCTTCTGCAGGCACCCCGACAGCCGGGTGGTCGACAGTCGTACGACCGACGACGGCACGTCGATCCGCAGGCGCCGCCAGTGCCCCGACTGCACCCGTCGTTTCACGACCGTGGAGACGTGTTCGCTCATGGTGGTGAAGCGGTCCGGTGTCACCGAGCCGTTCAGCCGCACCAAGGTCATCAACGGTGTGCGCAAGGCGTGCCAGGGGCGTCCCGTGACCGAGGACGCGCTCGCCCAGCTCGGCCAGCGGGTCGAGGAGGCCGTGCGGGCCACCGGGAGTGCCGAGCTGACCACCCACGACGTGGGGCTGGCCATACTCGGCCCGTTGCAGGAGCTCGACCTCGTCGCCTATCTGCGGTTCGCCTCGGTCTACCGGGCGTTCAACTCGCTGGAGGACTTCGAGGCCGCCATCGCCGAACTGCGTGAAGCGACGCCGGACCCCGCCGCGGACGACGAGGACGTCGAGGACGCGGCCGCGGGGAGCCGGGAAGACCAGAGCGGGACGGGACGGACCACCCAGGTCCCCGTGCCCGCGCGCGCCGCCGACTGACCGGCCGGCGCACCGAAGACCTGTCGTGGGTGGTGGCTGAGGCCGCCCGCGACACCAGACAGAACACGTGCCCTGGGAACATCGGGGCATTTCAGGGCGTTTTCGCCCGTACATGGGAGGCGGCATGACAGAGACGGCGAGCGGTCCGGCACGAGGTTCCCGTACCAAGGGCACCAAGGCCGGCAAGGGGCTGCGCATCGAGCGCGTCCACACCACCCCCGGCGTGCACCCGTACGACGAGGTGGCGTGGGAGCCCCGTGACGTCGTCATGACCAACTGGCGCGACGGCTCGATCAACTTCGAGCAGCGTGGCGTCGAGTTCCCCGACTTCTGGTCGGTGAACGCGGTCAACATCGTCACCAGCAAGTACTTCCGGGGCGCCGTGGGCACCCCGCAGCGGGAGACCGGGCTCAAGCAGCTCATCGACCGCATCGTGAAGACGTACCGCAAGGCCGGCGAGGACCACTCCTACTTCGCCTCGCCCGCCGATGCCGAGATCTTCGAGCACGAGCTGGCCTACGCCCTGCTGCACCAGATCTTCAGCTTCAACAGCCCGGTCTGGTTCAACGTCGGCACGCCGCAGCCCCAGCAGGTCTCCGCCTGCTTCATCCTGTCCGTCGACGACTCCATGGAGTCGATCCTCGACTGGTACAAGGAAGAGGGCATGATCTTCAAGGGCGGTTCGGGCGCCGGCCTGAACCTGTCCCGCATCCGCTCCTCCAAGGAGCTGCTCTCCTCCGGCGGCAACGCCTCCGGACCCGTCTCCTTCATGCGGGGCGCCGATGCCTCCGCCGGAACCATCAAGTCCGGTGGCGCCACCCGCCGCGCGGCCAAGATGGTCGTCCTCGACGTCGACCACCCCGACATCGAGGACTTCATCCAGACGAAGGTCAGCGAGGAGGAGAAGATCCGCGTCCTGCGCGACGCGGGCTTCGACATGGACCTGGGCGGCGACGACATCACGTCCGTCCAGTACCAGAACGCCAACAACTCGGTCCGGGTGAACGACGAGTTCATGCGCGCGGTCGAGCAGGGCACCGACTTCGGCCTGCGTGCCCGGATGACCGGTGAGGTCATCGAGGAGGTCGACGCCAAGGCGCTCTTCCGCAAGATCGCCGAGGCGGCCTGGGCCTGTGCCGACCCGGGCATCCAGTACGACGACATGATCAACAACTGGCACACCTGCCCCGAGTCCGGCCGGATCACCGCGTCGAACCCGTGCAGCGAGTACATGCACCTGGACAACACGTCCTGCAACCTCGCCTCGCTGAACCTGATGAAGTTCCTGAAGGACGACGGCAAGGGCAACCAGTCCTTCGAGACCGAGCGCTTCCAGAAGGTCGTCGAGCTGGTCATCACCGCGATGGACATCTCGATCTGCTTCGCGGACTTCCCGACCCAGAAGATCGGCGAGAACACCCGCGCCTTCCGCCAGCTCGGCATCGGCTACGCCAACCTCGGCGCCCTGCTGATGGCGACCGGCCACGCCTACGACTCCGACGGCGGCCGCGCCCTCGCCGGTGCCATCACCTCCCTGATGACCGGCACCGCCTACCGCCGCTCCGCCGAACTGGCCGCGGTCGTCGGCCCGTACGACGGTTACGCCCGCAACGCCGACGCCCACAAGCGCGTCATGAAGCAGCACGCCGACGCCAACGCCGTGGCCGTCCACATGGACGACCTCGACAACCCGGTGTGGGCCGCTGCCACCGAGGCGTGGCAGGACGTGGTGCGCCTGGGCGAGAAGAACGGTTTCCGTAACTCGCAGGCGTCCGTGCTCGCTCCGACCGGCACCATCGGTCTGGCGATGTCCTGCGACACCACCGGTGTCGAGCCGGACCTCGCGCTGGTGAAGTTCAAGAAGCTCGTCGGCGGCGGCTCGATGCAGATCGTCAACGGCACCGTGCCGCAGGCCCTGCGCCGCCTGGGCTACCAGGAGGAGCAGATCGAGGCGGTCGTCGCCCACATCGCCGAGAACGGCAATGTGATCGACGCCCCCGGTCTCAAGCCCGAGCACTACGAGGTGTTCGACTGCGCCATGGGCGAGCGCGCCATCTCCCCGATGGGCCACGTCCGCATGATGGCCGCGATCCAGCCCTGGATCTCCGGCGCCATCTCCAAGACGGTCAACATGCCGGAGACGGCGACCGTCGAGGAGGTCGAGGAGATCTACTTCGAGGCGTGGAAGCTGGGCGTCAAGGCGCTCGCCATCTACCGCGACAACTGCAAGGTCGGCCAGCCGCTCTCCGCCAAGAAGAAGGAGGAGGAGAAGGCCGAGGTCACCGAGAAGGCCGAGGCGACCATCCGCGAGGCCGTGGAGAAGGTCGTCGAGTACCGCCCGGTCCGCAAGCGCCTGCCCAAGGGCCGTCCCGGCATCACCACGTCCTTCACGGTCGGCGGCGCCGAGGGTTACATGACCGCCAACTCCTACCCGGACGACGGTCTCGGCGAGGTCTTCCTGAAGATGTCCAAGCAGGGCTCCACGCTCGCGGGCATGATGGACGCCTTCTCCATCGCCGTGTCGGTCGGCCTCCAGTACGGCGTGCCGCTGGAGACCTACGTCTCGAAGTTCACCAACATGCGCTTCGAGCCGGCCGGTATGACCGACGACCCGGACGTGCGGATGGCGCAGTCGATCGTCGACTACATCTTCCGCCGCCTGGCGCTGGACTTCCTGCCCTTCGAGACCCGCTCCGCGCTCGGCATCCACTCCGCCGAGGAGCGTCAGCGTCACCTGGAGACCGGTTCGTACGAGCCGTCCCTCGAGGAGGACGAGGTCGACGTCGAGGGTCTGGCCCAGTCCGCCCCGCGGCACACCGACCTGACGGCCGTCGCCACGCCGAACACCGAGTCGGAGGCCGCCAAGCCCGCCCCCAAGCAGGCTCACACCAGCGCCGAGCTGGTCGAGATGCAGCTCGGCATCCAGGCCGACGCCCCGCTCTGCTTCTCCTGCGGCACCAAGATGCAGCGCGCCGGCTCCTGCTACATCTGCGAGGGCTGCGGCTCGACCAGCGGTTGCAGCTGATCAACGGCTGAGCCCGTGACACGGGCCCGGTGAAGGGGCGTCGGCCAGTGGGCCGGCGCCCCTTTCGTGTCAGGGGTGCACGGGGTGGCCAAGCGCGCGGACGGCCCTGGCTATGGGCGCGAAGTCGGCCGCGGGGGACAGGGCCTCGGTGATGCCGGGGGTCAGGACGGCTCCGGCCAGGACGGCGCGGACGGCCTCGATGTCGACCGAACGTCCCCAGTAGTCCCCGGCGTTCTCGGCGTACGCCTCCGGGCTGCCGTCGGCCAGCAGGCCGAACAGCCAGTCGGCGCCGTCCGATTCATCGGGCGCGAACCGGACCGGCCCGCACCGCCAGACGTCGGCACCCGTCTCGCGCCAGGGTGTCCAGTACCGCGAAGGCGCGGCAGCGGGCCGCCAGTTCGGCGGGGGCGGGCAGCAGGGGCAGCAGGTCGTGGACGGTCATGGCGGTCATTCAACAGCGCGCCACTGACAACGCCCCGGCCGCGTACACACCGGCCGGGGCGTCGACATGCTCAAGCCTGACGTTTGGAACCCATGACCCGAGTGAACGTCCCCGGGTCCTCGTCGAAGCCATGGACGCCCGGATGGAAGGTCCACTCGCCCGAGCCGTCGCGGACGAACTCGGCGACGACGGCCGCCGTGGCGTCCGGCGCGGTGCCGAAGTCGGCCTCGAAGAGGGCCGTGTAGCCCTCCGCGACGCGGACCGCCGGGTTCAGGACCGAGGCGAACGTCGTGCGGTTCTGGCTCTGCTGGATGACGACGCCGACGACCACGCGTCCGTAGCGGGCGTCCAGGCGGCCGAGTTCGAGCTTCATGACCTCGTCCCAGCCGAACCCCTTGCCGTCGGGGCTGTCCCGGTTGAGGGAGATCGTGCCGTCCGGGGAGCGGCTGTCGAAGTGCACCAGATAGGCCGGTTCCCCGTACGCGTCCGCCGTCGTGAACGTCGCGGCCACTATGTCCAGGTCGGAGGGCGGCCGGCCCGCCGGACTGGGGTCCCACTTGAGCGCGACCTCGACCTCGCGGATTCCCTTGCTGACCCCGGTCACCAGGACTCCCCTTCCCCCTGAAGCGCCATCATCCCCAACTCCCTTGTCGCAGGGACTTCTTGCCCATCGTGTCACGCCTACGGCACCGGTGCGCGGGCGAACTCCGCCAGAGCGTGACCGACGCCACGCCCGGTGGCCTTACGATGGCGCGGTGCTGGTCAAGTGGATTCGCTGCACCGTCGTGGACCGTCGCGGGTTCGAGCGCGGGCAGCGGAAATGGGCGGGGCTTCTGGGGGAGCCGGGGTTTCGGGGACAGGGCGGAGGCTGGAGCCGGCACCGGCCGGGAGTGGCGCACATCTTCGCCTTCTGGGAGAGCCGCGCCTTCTACGACTCCTTCATGGCCCGCTCGCACGACCGGCTGGCCGCGTCCCAGTCCGGCACGTTCAAGGACTCCCAGGTCAAGCTGTTCGAGTACCGCTTCGACGTGAAGACGGGCTTCGAGCCCCGGTTCACCGACGCCGACCTCGTCCGGGTCGCCCTGTGCCGGGTCCACGAGGAGCGCGTCGAGCACTTCACGCTGATGCAGGAGAAGGTCTGGAACCCGGCGATGGCCGGCTCGCCCGGCATGATCCGGGGCATGTTCGGCGAGGCGGCCGAACACGACTTCCTGGTGCTGTCGATGTGGCGCGCGGCGGCCGAACACGGAAAGTACCGCACCGAACGCGTGGAGCGGCTGGCCCTGCGCGCCCAGACCGAGGCCGACATCGCCTCCCTCACCGGCGACATCGTGGAACTGGAGCCCTCCTGGACGGTCTGAGCGGGCGCGCGGTGTGACCTACGCCGTATGAGGGCCGTACGAGTGCCCGGCCCCGCCCCGCTCCCCGTAGGGTTTCCGACATGGCACGACCACGGCGCATCGTCCTTGTCCGGCACGGAGAGTCGGTGGGCAACGTCGATGACTCCGTGTACGAGCGTGAGCCCGACCACGCCCTCGCGCTCACCGGCCGCGGCCGGGAGCAGGCGGAGGAGACCGGCAGGCACCTGCGGGAGCTCTTCGACGACGAACGCGTGAGCGTCTACGTCTCCCCGTACCGCCGTACCCACGAGACCCTGGACGCCTTCCGGCTCGACGCGGACCTCATACGCGTGCGCGAGGAGCCCCGGCTGCGGGAGCAGGACTGGGGCAACTGGCAGGAACGCGACGACGTGAAGCTCCAGAAGGCGTACCGGGACGCGTACGGGCACTTCTTCTTCCGCTTCCCGCAGGGCGAGTCCGGCGCCGACGTGTACGACCGCGTCGGCGGCTTCCTGGAGAGCCTGTTCCGCAGCTTCGAGGAGCCCGACCACCCGCCGAACGTCCTCCTGGTGACGCACGGCCTGGCGATGCGGCTGTTCTGCATGCGGTGGTTCCACTGGACGGTGGCCGACTTCGAGTCCCTGTCGAACCCGGGGAACGCGGAGGTCCGCATGCTCGTTCTCGGGGAGGACGGCAAGTACGCCCTGGACAAGCCCTTCGAGCGCTGGCGGGACCCGGTCCCGCACTGGATCGACCGATAGGCTGGCGGGAAGATGATCCCTGAATCCTCCTCCGTCCCCTCCGGGCGCCTGGAGCGCGCCCTGGCCAGCCTGCGCGGCCTCGCGGTGGGCGACGCGCTCGGCTCCCAGTTCTTCGTCCCGGTGAACCACCCGCTGCTCAAGCGCCGCGAACTGCCCGCCGGACCCTGGCAGTGGACCGACGACACGGAGATGGCCTGCTCCGTCGTCTCGATCCTGGCCACGCACCAGATGGTCCACCAGGACGAACTGGCCCGGTCCTTCGCCGATCACCACGACTTCGACCGGGGCTACGGTCCCGCCGTGAACCGCCTTCTCCGGCTCGTCCGCGAGGGCGCCGACTGGCGTGAACTCGCCGCCCAGCTCTTCGACGGCCGGGGCTCCTGGGGCAACGGCGCCGCGATGCGTGTCGCGCCCCTGGGCGCCTGGTACGCCGACGACCCCGAGCAGGCGACCCACCAGGCCGAGATCTCCGCCTACACCACCCACCAGCACCGCGAGGCGGTGGCAGGCGCCATGGCCGTGGCCGCGGCCGCCGCGCTGGCGGCCGCTCCGGACGGCCCGCCGGCTCCGGAGGCCCTGCTGGACGGCGTGATCGCCCTGGTGCCCCGGAGCGCCGTGGGCGCCGGTCTGCGCCGCGCGCGGGACATGCTCGACTACGGGGACGCGGCCACCGTGGCGGCCGTCCTCGGCTGCGGGCGCCGGACCAGCGCACACGACACCGTCCCGTTCGCCCTGTGGTCGGCCGCGCGGGCCCTCGGCGACTTCGAGCACGCCTTCTGGACGACCGCGCAGGCCGGCGGCGACGTGGACACGACGTGCGCGATCGTCGGCGGCGTCCTGGCCTCCGGCGAGGCGGGAGCGCCGCCCGCGGAGTGGGTGGAGCGGACCGAGTCGCTGCCCCGGTGGGTGCCGGGCCGGGTGTGATGTTTGCGGCCAGGAGGGGCCGGGGTGTCGGGGCGCCGGCGGGGCGGCGTAGTCTGAGTGCGCCATGCCGTACGAACCACCCACTCATACCGTCGAGCGCTCCCTTCGCGCCACGACCGGGGCGAAGGTCATCGCCGGCGTCGACGAAGTGGGGCGGGGCGCCTGGGCCGGACCCGTCACCGTCTGCGCGGCGATCACCGGACTGCGCCGCCCGCCCGAAGGGCTCACCGACTCCAAGCTCCTGACGGTCAAGCGCCGTGCGGAGCTGGACGCGATACTGCGGTCGTGGGTGACGGCCTTCGCCCTCGGTCACGCCTCCCCGGAGGAGATCGACGACCTGGGCATGACCGCTGCCCTGCGGCTGGCCGCCGGACGCGCCCTGGAAGCCCTGCCGGTCCGGCCCGAGGCCGTCATCCTCGACGGCAAGCACGACTACCTCGGCGCTCCCTGGCGGGTGCGCACGGTGATCAAGGGCGACCAGTCCTGCGTGGCCGTCGCGGCCGCCTCGGTGATCGCCAAGGTGTACCGCGACAAAATGATGGCCGAACTCGGTGCCGGCCATGCAGACTTCGGATTCGCGGACAACGCCGGGTATCCGTCGCCGGTGCACAAGGCGGCACTGGAGGAGCGGGGCCCCACCCCGTACCACCGTCTGTCGTGGGCGTATCTTGATGCGCTGCCCCGGTGGCGGCACCTCAAGAAGGTCCGCAGCCTGGTGGACGGCGGCGTTCCGGTGATCGAAGGCCAGCTCGGCTTCGATTTCTGACGCTTCCGCCCGCCGCCGACGCGCCACCCGGCCGTCGGCGTCGCACCAACGTTTGATAAAAATCAGCTCATGCCTCTCCTTCCCGAGGAGCCTCAGATTCACGAGAGTGCCCAGGGTCCCGTTGCGACTCCGGCCAGCAGCCGCGTCGTCCCGACCCCTCGTCCCGTACCCGGCCCCCGCCCCGCGGCTCCGGCCCGCCCCGGTCGTCCCGGCCCCCCGCGGCCCGCGCCGCCGGCGCAGCGCGCGCCGCGTGACGTGGCCACGGCCAAGCCGAGCCCGTCGGGCCCGGCCGTTCCCGCCGCACCCGCGGCCGGTCCCCAGATCCAGTTGATCCCGGCCTCGGCCGAGGGCGCGCTCGACGCCGCCGAGGAGGCGCTGGACCTGCTGCTCGACTCCGGCCGCGCCCCCGGCGAGGTGCTGGTGCTCACCACGGGTGCCCGGCATCCGTGGGCCGAGCACGAGCTGTCCTTCGGTGAGGCGTCCTACTGGGCGCAGCACGACGCCGGTGACGACGTCTTCTACGCCGACGGCGCCATGGCCGCCCGTGCCGCCTCCCGGCCCGTGGTCATCGTCGCCGTCAACGGCGACGACACCGCCGCTGCCGCCACCGCACTGCCGGTCGCCCACACGCGGGCCGGAGCCCTGCTGATCGTCTGTGGCGACCCGCAGCAGATCAACGCGGTGCTGGGCGCCGGCGTCTGACCCCACCGCACGACCGACGGCGCCGCGCGCGCCGGACAGCCGCTCTGCCGCAAGAAGGCAGCGGGCGGCTGCTCGGCCCGCACGGCGCCGCAGTGCGTTGCCGGGCATTGCCGTCGAAGTGCGGGGCCCGGTGGCCGAGTTCGCTCAGCGGGCCGCGACCCGGCGCATGACCTCGGAGACCGGGCCGCCGGTGCGCGGCATCAGGGGTGGCGACTCGGACAGCGCGAAGGACTCCGGCGTGGAGTGCGCATGGGGATGGCGTCCGCCGCGTCCCTCGCCGAGCACCTGCCAGCCGTCGTGCGTCAGCGTGATGTACGCGCCACAGCGCAGCCCGTGCAGCGTGCACGCGTCGCGCAGCCCCCACATCCAGGCGCCGTCCTCCTCCGTCCAGCGGGCGTCGCCCTCGCGGCAGTACAGCAGCACGGCGGTGCGCACCGGGGTGCGGCGGCGCAGGTCGTGCGGGATGACCCGGCGCAACTGGTCCAGCAGCGCGTTGCGGAACATCCAGCCGTCCGCCGGGGCGGCACGCCGGGTGAACGAGGCGCTGGCCAGCAGCCGTTCGTCCGGATCGAGGACGGCCACGATCGCGGTGGACGGCCTTGGGCGATGGCGGACGTGCAGGCCGCTGACGACCTCGCGCGGGTTGCGCAGCAGGGGGATTCCGGCGGCGGCCCACTCCGCGGGTTCGAGCAGGCGGCTGACGGAAGCGGCGGACGCGGACGTCGACAACGAGGCCGCCGAGGACGAGGCGAATCCGAAGGTCACGTTCCTCCCTTCGGCTACGCGCCCACACTGCGGGCGAGGTCGGAATTCGGGGGAGCGCGCACCGCAGTGAAGCCCAGCCGGAACACGGGCGAGCCGTGCGGGGAGCGGACCTCAATTCTTCCTGTCGAACTTCGATGCGGCAACGAGCAATTGGGGCCGCCGACGCTTATCTGATGGTCCGTGGCTTATATCCCTACCCACAGAGACCGGTGACGACGCCTGGGGCGGCACGGGGGTCCCCGGACGGCCCGCGCGAGGAGGTTTCAGGCGCTGATGCGAGCAGAGGGTTCGCCCTCGTCGTCCTCGCCTTCCTCCGCCTCCACGGGCCGCTGGGCCAGCAGGCGTTCGGCGCGGTCGGGGGCGAGGTCCAGGGTGGGCATGAGCTGGGGGAGGGTGATGCTGGGAAGCAGGTGTCTCAGCAGGACCGTCACCCGCTCGCCGAGGTCGGCGCGCTCGCACAGGATCTGCGACATCCACTGGATGCCGGTGAAGGAGCCGGCGAGCAGGTCGGCGGTCTCCGCCGGGTCGACGTGCGGCAGCAACTCGCCGCGCTCCCGCGCCTCCACGAGCAACTGGGTCAGCCGGTTCGCCCAGGACTGGAACGGCGTGCCGTGGAACGGGTTGCTCCGCTCGGGCCCCTCTCCCCACTGGTCCATCGCCAGGCCAACGCTGGCCCGCGTCAACGGGTCGTGCCGTAGCTGGTGCGCGAACAGCAGCCCCTGGTCGATGAGTTCCTGCACCTTGGTGCGCTGCGGCGGCAGCGGGCCCACTTCGAGCTGGGCCGCGATCACCCCGAGGGCCAGCTCTTCCTTGGAGGCGAAGTGGAAGTACAGGCCGCCCTTGGTGACTCCGGCGCGCGCGAGGATCTCGGTGATCGTGGCGGCGCTGTATCCGCGTTCGTCGAAGACGGCGGCCGCTGCCAGCAGGATCGTCTTGCGGGTCTGGATCGCGCGTGCTTGGCGTGCCATGGGCTGTCGCCCCTGTTTCTATGTCAGAGCTTGGTCAGGTTCGCACACGAAGCGAACCGGACTGTCAGTATTTTGTCGAGGGGGAACGAGCCTTGATCACACCGGACTCAAAGGGCAATCCATGTCTGAAGGCATCAGCTTCATAGCCGACCGCACCGCCATCGGCACCTCATCGGCCGCACGGACGGTCATGACGCAGGCACCGGGCCCCGCCGCACCCCCCGAAGACCCGACCGACCCGGTGGTTCTTGTACCCGACTCCGGCGGCGCCGGTCAACCTCCCGCACACGGCGGCCGGGCCACCGGCGAACTCGTGCACCGGCCGGACGCCGACGACGCCTTCCCCGTGGAATGGACCCGGCTCGCCGAACACCGTTACCTGGTCGCCGCCGAGTGGCCCGCCGCCCACCGCTTCTTCGCACCGCTCCCCGGCGGCGTCCAGGACCCGCTGCTGATCGCGGAGACCATGCGGCAGGCCGCGATGATGCTGGCCCACGCCGAGTACGGCGTCCCGGCCGACCACCACTTCGTCATGTGGGACATGCAATACGCCCTCGCCACGGCCGGCTTCGGCCTCTCGGAGGCGTCGGGCCGCATAGATGTCGTGGTGGAGTGCTCCGAGGTCCAGATGCGGGCCAGGAGCCTGGCCGGGATGAGGGTGCGGCTCACGTTCGAGCGCGGCGGACGGCTGCTGGCCACGAGCACGGGCAGCCTGAGCGCCACCTCGGAGCGGGCCTACCGCAGGCTGCGCGGCGACAAGCTGGCCGCCGCCGGTGACCCCGTACCGCTGCTGGACGGCGTACCGCCCGAGCGGGTCGGGCGGCGTGACCCCCGGGACGTCGTGCTCGCACCGTCGGAGGAGGGGTCCGGATGGCAACTGCGGCTCGACACCGGCCATCCCACGCTCTTCGCGCGGGCCAACGACCACGTCCCCGGCATGGTGCTGCTGGAGGCTGCCCGGCAGGCCGCCGTCGCGCTGGCTCCCGAGGGCCGCTTCCTGCCCGCCTCGCTGGCGATCGCCTTCCACCGGTACGCCGAACTGAACGAGCCGTGTCTTGTCCGCGCCCGGCGCGAAACCTCCTTCGAGGGTGATGTCTCGGTCCACGTGGAGGGCGTGCAGGGCGGCGAGGCCGTCTTCACGGCCACCCTTGGCGACACCCCGGAGGCGGCCCGATGACCCGGCGCGTGCTCATCACCGGATCGAGCGGTTTCATCGGCGGACACGTGCTGAGGGCCGCCCGCACCGCCGAGGACGTACGGCTCCGGCTGCTCGTCCGTACCCTCCCGGCCGCGCCCGACCCGGAGGTCGAGTACGCGCTCGGCGACCTCACCGACCCCGCCTCGCTGCGCGGCGCCTGCGCGGACGTCGACGCCGTCGTGCACTGCGCCGGGCTGATCGGCGGCGACGCGGAGCTGCTCCGCCGCGCCAACGACCTCGGCACCCGCGCCCTGGCGGACGAGGTACGCCGGGCCGGAGTCGAGCGGTTCGTGTACCTCGGCACGGCCGCCGTCCACGGACGCGGGCCCTTTCGCGACGCCCGGCCCGGCGAGGTCCCCGTCGCCCCCGTCTCCGACACCAGCCGCACCCGCGCGGCAGCCGAGGAACACGTGCTCGCGGCGGGCGGAACGGTTCTGCGCCCCCACCTCGTCCACGGCAGGGGCGACCGCTGGGTGATCCCCGGCATCCTGGCCCTGCTGCGCACCCTGGGCGGCCTCCCGGACGGCTGGGCCGGCCTCCAGTCGATGATCGACGCGGACACCCTGGGCCGGGTCGCCTTCGCGGCGGCCACGACGGGCCCGGCGGACGGCGGGGGACGCGTCCACTACGTCACGCACCCCGACCCCGTGCCGGGGGAACTGCTGCTCTCCACCGTGGCGGAGACCTTCGGACTCTTCGCCGAGGGCGCCCCCCGCGTCCCGGCCGAGACCGCCCGGCAGCGGGTGCTCGACCACCCCGCCGCCCGTCACCACCTCGGCATGCTCGCCGTCGACCACTGGTTCACCGACGAGTCGCTGTGGAGCGGGTCCGGCGTCGACCCGGGCCCCGGCTTCGCCGCGCGCTTCCCGGTGTATGCCGACTGGTATCGCGGCCAGGCTGGATCGCCGCCGCTGGGAGTGACTGCGGGGTTTGAGAAGACGCGGTGACTTAATGTGACGTGAAGCGGCGTTTCCCAGATCCCGGCCACGCGCGCGTAGCCGGGATCTGGGTCGCGCGCGGCGCGGCTCGGCCCGCAGCCGGGCGCCCCTGGTAGGACCGGCTCATGACGCGAGGAACCGGCCGCCACCTGCTCGCCACCAGCCTGCGCTCCCTCACGGTGCGCAACTTCCGGCTCTTCGCGGCGGGCCAGATCGCCTCCGCCACCGGCACCTGGATGATGGCCGTCGCCCAGGACTGGCTCGTACTGGAGCTGACCGGCGACTCGGGCGGCGCCCTCGCCACCGTCACCGCCCTCCAATTCACCCCCGTCCTGCTGCTGACCCTCTACGGCGGCCGACTCGCCGACCGGTACGACAAACGCGCCCTTCTGACCGGCGCCAACATCGCCTCCGGCGTCTTCGCCCTGGCCCTCGGCCTGCTGGTGACAGCCGACGCCGCCCGGCTGTGGCACGTCTACACCGCGGCCGCCGCCCTCGGTGTGGCCAACGCCGTGGAGGTACCGGCCCGGCTGTCCTTCATCACCGAACTCGTCGGCCCAGAACTGCTCCCCAACGCCTCCGCGCTCAGCGGCGCCTACTTCAACATCGCGCGCGTACTGGGCCCTTCGCTGGCCGGGCTGCTCATCCAGTGGTCGGGCACGGGGACGGTGATGCTCCTCAACGCCGTCAGCTACACGGCCACCGTCACCGGGCTGCGCGCCATGCGCCCGGCGGAGCTGCACCGCGCGCCCCGCACCGGCACGCCCGCGCGCGTCACCGAGGGCCTGGCCCATCTGCGGACCCGGCCCGACCTGCTCACGACATTCGCCCTGGTCGCGGCGGTCGCCCTCTTCGGCCTCAACCTGCCCCTGACGCTGCCGCTCATGGCCCGCGTCGTGTTCCACACCGAAGCCGCCTCCTTCGGCCTCCTCACCGCCGCGCTCGCCGCCGGCTCCCTGTCCCGCGCTGGCCGGCACCCTGCGCCGGACCCGCCCCTCGGCGCGACTGGTGGCCGCCTGGGGATGCGCCTTCGGGGCGCTGGAACTGGTCACGGCGTGGGCGCCGAACCTGCCCGTCGCGCTGGCGCTGCTGGTGCCGACCGGATTCGCCTCGCTGTACTTCGTCCAGGCGGCGAACCACCGCATCCAACTGGGCGGGGACCCGGCACACCGGGGCCGTGTGATGGCCCTCTACACCCTGATCCTGCAAGGCAGCACCCCGCTCGGCGCCCTCTTCGTCGGCGTCGCCACCCACACCCTCGGCGCGCGCTCGGGACTGTCGGCGGGCGGCCTGATCGCACTGCTCGCCGCCCTCGTGGCCCTGGCCGGGGCCCGCGCGGACGCGCCGGTACCGGCTCCCGAGGGCGAGCGGGTCCGGCCGACGCGGAGCCGCCCGTAGGGCGAGTGGCCGGATGTCAGCGGGGTGCGGTTGCATGGGGGCATGAACGACCTGGAGCAGTTGCGCACCGAAGCCGACGCCGTCCTCGCCGAGCTGGTCGGCGCGCCGGAGGGCTCGGCGCGGCTGCGGGAGGACCAGTGGGAGGCGGTCAAGGCGCTGGTGGTGGACCGGCGCCGGGCCCTGGTCGTGCAGCGCACCGGCTGGGGCAAGTCGGCCGTGTACTTCGTGGCCACCGCGCTGCTGCGCCGTCGTGGCGCGGGTCCCACGGTGATCGTCTCGCCCCTGCTGGCGCTGATGCGCAACCAGGTCGAGTCGGCCGCGCGGGCCGGCATCCAGGCCCGCACCATCAACTCGGCCAACCCCGAGGAGTGGGACGCCATCCACGAGGAGGTGGAGCGCGGCGAGGTCGACGTGCTGCTGGTGAGCCCGGAACGGCTCAACTCCGTCGACTTCCGCGACCGCATGCTGCCCAAGCTGGCGGCCACCACCGGTCTGCTCGTCGTGGACGAGGCCCACTGCATCTCCGACTGGGGGCACGACTTCCGGCCCGACTACCGCAGGCTGCGCACCATGCTCCAGGAGCTGGCGCCCGGCGTGCCCGTCCTCGCCACCACCGCCACGGCCAACGCGCGCGTCACGGCGGACGTGGCCGAGCAACTGGGCACCGGCGCGGGCGAGGCACTGGTGCTGCGGGGGCGGCTGGACCGGGAGAGCCTGCGGCTCGGCGTGGTGCGGCTGCCGGACGCCGCGCACCGGCTGGCGTGGCTGGCGGAGCACCTGAACGAGCTGCCGGGCTCCGGGATCATCTACACGCTGACCGTCTCGGCCGCCGAGGAGGTCACCGCCTACCTCCGCGCCCGCGGCTTCGCCGTCGCCTCCTACACCGGCCGCACCGAGAACGCCGACCGCCAGCAGGCCGAGGCCGACCTGCTGGACAACCGGGTCAAGGCTCTGGTGGCGACCTCCGCGCTGGGCATGGGCTTCGACAAGCCCGACCTGGGGTTCGTGGTCCACCTCGGCTCACCGTCCTCCCCGATCTCCTACTACCAGCAGGTGGGCCGCGCGGGCCGAGGCGTCGAGCACGCCGACGTGCTGCTGCTGCCGGGCAAGGAGGACGAGGCGATCTGGCGGTACTTCGCCGAGGTCGCCTTCCCGCCCGAGTCCCAGGTCCGCCAGACGCTGGCCGCCCTCGCCGACGCGGGCCGTCCGCTGTCCGTGCCCGCGCTGGAGTCGCTGGTGGACCTCCGCCGCACCCGGCTGGAGCTGATGCTGAAGGTGCTGGACGTGGACGGCGCCGTGCACCGGGTGAAGGGCGGCTGGACGGCCACCGGCGCCGACTGGGTCTACGACGCCGAGCGCTACGCCTGGGTCGCCCGTCAGCGCGCCGCCGAACAGCAGGCCATGCGGGACTACGTGGGCACGGACGAGTGCCGGATGGCGTTCCTGCGCCGCCAGCTCGACGACGTGGAGATCACGCCGTGCGGACGCTGCGACAACTGCGCGGGCGCCTGGATCGACACGGCCGTCTCCGCCGAGGCGCTCACGGCCGCCGCCGGTGAACTGGACCGGCCGGGCGTGGAGATCGAGCCGCGCCGGATGTGGCCCACGGGGATGCCCGCGCTGGGCATCGATCTCAAGGGCCGCATCCCGGCGAAGGAGCAGTGTGCCACCGGACGCGCCCTGGGCCGGCTCTCGGACATCGGCTGGGGCAACCGGCTCCGGCCGCTGCTGGCCGAGCAGACGCCTGACGGCCCGGTCCCGGAGGACGTGCTGAGGGCCGTGGTGGACGTCCTCGCCGACTGGGCACGCTCGCCCGGCGGGTGGGCGGTGGATACTCCGGACGCCATGGCCCGTCCGGTCGGTGTCGTCGCCATGCCCTCGCTGAACCGCCCGCGGCTCGTCGCCTCCCTCGCGGAACGGGTGGCCGGGATCGGACGCCTGCCGTACCTGGGGGCGCTCGCGTACACCGGGGAGGCCGGGGCGCATCAGGCGCACCGCAGCAACTCCGCTCAGCGGCTCCAGGCGCTGGCGTCGGCCTTCACGGTGCCGGGGGAGCTGGCGGAGGCTCTGGCCGGCGCTCCGGGTCCGGTGCTGCTCGTGGACGACCGGACCGAGTCCGGGTGGAGTCTGGCGGTGGCCGCGCGGTTGCTGCGGCGGGCGGGGGCGGGCGAGGTTCTGCCGCTGGTGCTGGCCGCGGCGGGCTGAGTTGGCGTGTCCCTGGTCCGACTTATCCACAGGCTCAGCGGAATTCTCGGATTCGCGGGATCGTCAACGCATGACGAATCACGGCGAAACGACCGAACCCTTCGAAAACGGTGACATCGCGGCGGGAGTGTCCTTCGACGGGCAGATCTCGCCCGACACCCCGATCGCCCTGCGCACCCCGGCCGAGCTGGCCGACGCCCTGCCGTACCTGCTGGGGTACCGCCCGGAGGACAGCATGGTGCTGGTCAGCCTGCTCGACCGGGGCAGCTTCGGCAGCCGTGCCCGCCTGGGCATTCCGGCCGGGGTGGAGGACTGGCAGGCGGCGGCGCGGCAGATCGCCAGAGGGCTGGTGATCGGCGCCCGACGGCGCGGTTCCCGGCCCGAGCGCATCGTGGCCTACGTCTGCCAGGAGCCACGGCCGGGGGAGACGGGGCGGGACGTGATGCTCCGGCTCGCCCCGCTCGCCCAGTTGCTGCGCACCGAGTGCGGCAGCCTCGACGTACCGGTGATCGAGGCGCTGTGCGTCTCGGACACCCGCTTCTGGTCCTACGTCTGCCCGGTGGAGAGCTGCTGCCCGCCCGAGGGCACGCCGATGGGCATGCCGGGCACCTCGGCCATGGCGGCCGCCGCCACCTACGCCGGCATCCAGGTGCGGGGCTCGCTGCGGGAGCTGCGCGCGAGGATGCAGCCCTGGGAGACCTCGGCCGCACTGGAGCAGGAGGTCGCGCTGGACGCGGCGGGCATGTCGCTGGTGCCCCGCATCCTGGACGATGCGAGCCGCGCCGAGGTGGCCGAGGAGACACTGGACCTGGCCGGACGCCTCATCCGCCGGTTCGCCGAGGCCGCGCCGGTGTCGGGCATCCACCCGGCGGACGTCCGCGACGACGCGCTCCTCGGCCACGACGAGGCGGCCACCCTCATCCTCGGCCTCCAGGACCGCACGACCCGCGACCGGGCGGCCGCCTGGATGGAGGGCGACGAAGGCGCACCCGCCCTACGGCTGTGGCGGGCACTGGCCCGCCGCTGCGTCGGCCCGTACCGCGAACACGCGGCGGCCCCCCTGACCCTGGCCGGCTGGGTCGCCTGGTCGACCGGCGACGACCTGGAGGCCCGAGAGGCGCTGGCCATGGCCCTCGGCGCCGACCCGCACTACCTCTTCGCCCAGCTCCTGCACCGGGCGTGCAACGAGGGCCTGGACCCGGAGTCCATCCGCCGGTGCCTGCGCCAGGATCGGGACGGGCGGGGGCCGGGGGAGCTGCCATCGTCCACGGGGCCGGACATCCCGCAGCAGAAAACCGGCTCCCGGCTCCGGCCGGACGCGACCCTCCACGTGCGGGACGCGACGGATGCGGACCCGGCCACCCCCACGCGCCGGAAGCGCCGGCCCCGCTCCACCGGTCCGGGCGACAGCACCCCTGGCAGGACGGCTCCCGGCAGCACCGGCCCCTGCACCCAGCGGCCCCAGGCCCAGAACCGGCGCCCGACCCGCTCGCGCCCCACCGCCTCCGGAGCCGGCAAGAGGTGCCGCGACAGGGAGGGCGACTGAGCGACCACCGCGAACGGCTCGACCCTTCCCTCCGCCCCGGCGGTTTCACCGATCCTCCCAGCGAACGGAGTGTTTATCGTCAGGAAGACGACTATGATCGCGGCATGCCCTACGACCCGTCAGCGTTCCCGCCCTTCGCCGTCACCGTGGACCTGGTCGTGCTGACCGTGCGCCGCCACGCCCTGTGCGCGCTGGCGGTACGCCGGGGCGAGTCGCCCTTCCAGGGGCGGTGGGCGCTCCCCGGCGGCTTCGTGCGGGACGACGAGGACCTCGCCCAGGCCGCGGCGCGCGAGCTGGCCGAGGAGACGGGGCTCCGGGCCCATGATCCGGCGACTCCTGCGCAGGACAACGGTGCCCACTTGGAGCAGCTCGCCACCTACGGCGACCCGAAGCGTGATCCGCGTATGCGCGTGGTCAGCGTCGCCCACCTCGCTCTCGCGCCCGACCTCCCCGCCCCGCGCGCGGGCGGCGACGCGAGCAACGCCCGCTGGGCGCCGGTGGAGGAACTGCTCCAGCAGGGGGGTCACGGCCGTGACGGCGAACCGATGGCGCCCCTGGCCTTCGACCACGCCCTGATCCTGTCCGACGGAGTGGAGCGGGCCCGCTCCAAGATCGAGTACTCCTCGCTGGCCACCGCCTTCTGCCCGCCGGAATTCACGGTCGGCGAGCTGCGCCGGGTCTACGAGGCGGTCTGGGGCGTGGCACTCGACCCGCGCAACTTCCACCGCAAGGTCACCGGCACGCCCGGCTTCCTCGTCCCCACCGGGGGCACCACCACGCGCCAGGGCGGCCGGCCCGCGCAGCTCTTCAGGGCGGGCGGCGCCACGCTGCTCAACCCCCCGATGCTCCGTCCCGAGGTCTGAGGCCGGGCGTCGAGCCCTCATGGGCACGGCAGTTGGGAGCCGTCGCGGGCGGGACGCTCATCGGGCAAGTGCGCCATGCAGGTTGACCCTCCACCGAACAACTGCCGGACAGAAGAGGTGATAGCTGAAAAACAGGACATAGCGCGCTATCTTCCGTCAGGTGATCCAGGCTGTCGGACTGACCAGTGATTCCCCCAAAGACCAGCCGCCCGCCGTCGAGGACGTCTCCTTCGAAGCGCGCTCCGGCCATGTGACCGCACTCCTCGGAGCGGCGGGAGCGGGCAAGACGACGGTGCTCAGGCTGATGCTCGAACTCCAGCGGGGGCGCGGCATCGCCTACTTCAGAGGGCGGCCCCTGCACTGCATCGCCCACCCCTCACGCGAAGTCGGCGTCCTCCTCGGCGACGTACCGGGCCACCCCTCCCGCACGGTCCGCAACCACCTGCGCATGCTCTGCGCGGCGGCCGGTGTCCCGGCCAGGCGGGCCGACGAAGTGCTGGAAGAGGTCGGACTCGTCAGCCTGCGCGAGGAACGGCTCGGCACGCTCTCCCTCGGCATGGACCGCCGGCTCGGTCTGGCCTGCGCCCTGCTGCCCGACCCGCACACCCTCGTGCTGGACGAACCCGCCGCCGGACTCTCCACCCAGGAGGCCCGTTGGCTGCACTCCACCTTGCGGGAGTACGCCGGCCAGGGCGGTGCCGTGCTCCTCACGACCGCCGACCCCAAGGAGGCCGCCCGGCACGCCGATCACGTCGTCACCCTCGAAGCGGGCCGGGTCGCGGCCGACCTGGAGGCGGCGGAGTTCGCCCGTACCCGGCTCCGGCCGCGCGTCGCCGTCCGCAGCCCCCACGCCGCACGGCTGGCGAACCTGCTGACCAAGGAGGCCCGCACCGAACGGCGTTCCGTGGAAGTCGTCCGCGAGGAGGGCAACCGCCTCTCCGTGTACGGCAGCACGACGGCGGACGTCGGTGAGACGGCGTTCCGCAACGGCATCCTCATCCACCAACTCGCGGACGAAGTGGGTGACATGCGACCGGCGCCCGAGGAGGAGCAGCCGGTACCGGCCGAGGGCGCCGCAACGCCGGAGGGAGAAGCGGAGCAGGAAGAGGCCGGGACGGCGGAAGCCCCCGAACCCCTGCCGCTCCCCATCGCCGTCCGCTCCGTACGCAGCCCCCTGCGCCCGTTGCGCTACGAACTCCGGCGCGCCACCGGGATCAGCACCGGGTTCGTCGTCTGCGGCGCCGCCCTCGTCCTGTCCGCGATCACCGCCGTGGTGCTGGCCCGGATCGGGCACACCCCGCAGGCGCGGCTGTTCGCCGCCTGGCCACGTGAACTGCCCTTGCCGCCGGTCGCGCTCGCGGCGGGACTGCTCGGCGCGCTCGCCTTCGGGGACGAGTTCCGGCATCCCGCGCTGGCGGCGGACCGGGGCACCGTTCCCCGCCGGCTGGGACTGCTCACCGCGAAGCTCCTCGTCGCCGGAATCACCGCCGGAATGCTGGCCTTTCTCGCGCTGGGCTGTGACGCCGAGCTTCTCTATCTCGTCTACGGCCGGGAATTGGTCCAGGTCCCCGGAGACTGGCTTCCGCTGTGCGCGAGTTGGCTGGCGCTGGTGGTCGGCTGCGCGTGGGCGGGTGTGCTGGCGGCCGGGGTGTTCCGGTCCACCGCGGCGGGCCTGGCCGCCGTCCTCGCGGTGCCCGTGGCCGTCGTACCGCTCGTGCACCGGTTGTTCGAAGGCTCATATGTGCGAGTCGCGGCCGGGATTCATGTGCGCATGCGGGAGGTTCTGCTGCTCCAGTGGCCCTTCGGAGGGGAGCGGTATCTGCTGGGACTTGCGCGGGTGATCGCTCAACCCGTGGGTGGCGCAATGACGTTGTCGCTCGCCGCGCTGTTGTGTGCGTACCTGATCACAACCCTGCGCACCAGGGCGAGATGACGTCCTGAGGTGCGGTTTACGAGCCGCTGTGTACACAACTCCCCACAGAAAGGCCGTTTATTTCCGATAAGGCGTCAATTGCGACGGGGTGAGCGATCACCCTTTCGTGTGCTTTTCACCAAAGCCCTCAAGGCAGTTGGAGGCAGCGCCGACAAAAGATGCGTGAGTACCCTTGCGCACACCATGATGACCACCGCCCGCTCCGCCGACTCCGGCCTGGCCGGACCGGGCGAACTCGACCGCTACCCCTACGCCGAGGCCCCGATGGCCGACCGCGTGACGGCCCCCGCCTGGGAGGGTGCCGATTCCGACCTGGGCCGCGTGGGCCGGCGCGCCGCGGGCAGCCGCGGGCGCGGACTGCACGGCCAGCTCGTCCAGCAGCTCGGTCAGATGATCGTCTCCGGCGACCTGGGTGCCGACCGCCCGCTGGTGCCCGAGGAGATCGGCCAGCGTTTCGAGGTCTCCCGCACCGTCGTGCGCGAGTCCCTCCGGGTCCTGGAGGCCAAGGGCCTCGTCAGCGCCCGGCCGAACGTGGGCACCCGCGTGCGCCCGGTGAGCGACTGGAACCTGCTCGACCCGGACATCATCGAATGGCGCGCCTTCGGCCCGCAGCGCGACGACCAGCGCCGCGAGCTGAACGAACTGCGCTGGACGATCGAGCCGCTCGCCGCCCGTCTCGCCGCCGGGCACGGCCGCGAGGACGTGCAGCAGCGCCTCGTGGACCTGGTCGAGATCATGAGCCACGCCCTCGCCCAGGGCGACGCGCTGACCTTCTCGCGCGCGGACGCCGAATTCCACGCGTTGCTCATCCAGGTCGCGGGCAACCGGATGCTGGACCACCTGTCCGGGATCGTCTCCGCCGCCCTCCAGGTCTCCGGCGGCCCCGCCACCGGCTGCGAGCGGCCGACCGAGGCGTCCGTCGCACAGCACGGGCGGATCGTGGAAGGGCTCGGCAGCGGCGACGGCGCCGTGGCCGAGGGGGCGATGCGTCAGCTCCTCACCGTCCACCCCGAGGTGGAGCGCGTGGTCCCCGCGCCGCGCGAGCACTGACGGGGAAGCGGACGGCGCGCTCGCCAGCGGCGCGTCCCAGTGATCGAGATGGCGGTACCTCGACCGGGTCCCGCCGTCGCCGGACTCGGCCGGACTCCCTGGATTCCGGCCGAGTCCGGCGGTACGACAGGCCGCCTGGACCAGCGAAGTGATCAAGACGGAAATCGACAGCGGACCGCTTCGTTCACATCTGATCGCATTTGGCTGTCGGCAGGGTGTGACTCGGGCCACGCGGATTGGGCGTAACGCTCCCGGAAACAGCGCGATGACCTAAGAGGTGAACAGCCGCGAAGGGAATACGGACGCCGTGCCAGGCGCTGTGTCTCTTCCCGGCCCCGCCCGCGCCGTCGGCCCATCCCCAGGCCGGTGGTCGGCTCCTGTCCATGACGGACGGTGCCGGAAGCCGCTTTCCAACGTTCCGAGAGGTTGTTCGTGTCGGCCAGCACATCCCGTACGCTCCCGCCGGAGATCGCCGAGTCCGTCTCTGTCATGGCGCTCATTGAGCGGGGAAAGGCTGAGGGGCAGATCGCCGGCGACGATGTGCGTCGGGCCTTCGAAGCTGACCAGATTCCGGCCACTCAGTGGAAGAACGTACTGCGCAGCCTCAACCAGATCCTTGAGGAAGAGGGTGTGACGCTGATGGTCAGTGCCGCAGAGCCCAAGCGCACCCGCAAGAGCGTCGCAGCGAAGACCCCGGCCAAGCGCACCGCCACCAAGACGGTCGCGGCGAAGACGGTGACCACCCGGAAGGCCACGGCCGCCCCGGCCGCGTCCGCCGCCGCGGGCGAGGACACCGACGAGGCCGCCTCCGCCACGAAGGCCGCTGCCAAGAAGACCACCGCCAAGAAGACGGCCGCGAAGAAGACCACGGCCAAGAAGACGGCGGCCAAGAAGACCAGCGCCAAGAAGGACGACGCCGAGCTTCTCGAGGACGAGGTCGTCGAGGAGACCAAGACCGCCGACGAGCCCGAGGGCACCGAGGCCGCCGGCTTCGTGCTGTCCGACGAGGACGAGGACGACGCGCCCGCGCAGCAGGTCGCCGCGGCCGGTGCCACCGCCGACCCGGTCAAGGACTACCTGAAGCAGATCGGCAAGGTCCCCCTGCTCAACGCCGAGCAGGAAGTCGAGCTGGCCAAGCGCATCGAGGCCGGTCTGTTCGCCGAGGACAAGCTCGCCAACTCCGACAAGCTCGCCCCGAAGCTCAAGCGCGAGCTGGAGATCATCGCCGAGGACGGCCGCCGCGCCAAGAACCACCTGCTGGAGGCCAACCTCCGACTCGTGGTCTCCCTGGCCAAGCGCTACACCGGCCGCGGCATGCTCTTCCTGGACCTGATCCAGGAGGGCAACCTCGGTCTGATCCGCGCGGTCGAGAAGTTCGACTACACCAAGGGCTACAAGTTCTCCACGTACGCCACCTGGTGGATCCGTCAGGCGATCACCCGCGCGATGGCCGACCAGGCCCGCACCATCCGTATCCCGGTGCACATGGTCGAGGTCATCAACAAGCTCGCGCGTGTGCAGCGCCAGATGCTCCAGGACCTGGGCCGCGAGCCCACCCCGGAGGAGCTGGCCAAGGAACTCGACATGACCCCCGAGAAGGTCATCGAGGTCCAGAAGTACGGCCGCGAGCCCATCTCGCTGCACACCCCGCTGGGCGAGGACGGCGACAGCGAGTTCGGTGACCTCATCGAGGACTCCGAGGCCGTCGTCCCCGCCGACGCCGTCAGTTTCACGCTCCTCCAGGAGCAGCTCCACTCGGTGCTCGACACCCTGTCGGAGCGCGAGGCCGGCGTCGTCTCGATGCGCTTCGGTCTCACCGACGGCCAGCCGAAGACCCT
Source organism: Streptomyces sp. NPDC018263 (assembly GCF_055562575.1). NCBI lineage: Bacteria > Bacillati > Actinomycetota > Actinomycetes > Kitasatosporales > Streptomycetaceae > Streptomyces > Streptomyces sp. NPDC018263. The sequence goes on along the minus strand of NZ_JBVHFA010000004.1, from coordinate 594,552 downwards.
CGACGAGATCGGCAAGGTCTACGGCGTGACGCGTGAGCGCATCCGCCAGATCGAGTCGAAGACCATGTCGAAGCTGCGCCACCCGTCGCGTTCGCAGGTGCTGCGCGACTACCTCGACTAGGTCGGGTCCGCCCCGACACCGAAGGCCCGGTCCCCTTGTGGGGCCGGGCCTTCGTGCTGCGGGCAGCCGTGCGGTGGATGACTCTGGGTGTTCGAGAAGCACCCTGAGTCAAGGAGTCCGCATGCGCCGTTCCGTTGTCCGGGCACTCATCCGGCCGCTCTCCCTCGCGGCCGCGCTGACCGCGATACCCCTGATCGGCGCGGCTCCGGCCGTCGCCGACAGCGTCGTGGTCGGCGGGTTCCCGATAGATGTCTCCCAGGCCCCGTGGACGGTGGCGCTCTCCAGCCGTGACCGGTTCGGGGGTAGCCGCGCGGGCCAGTTCTGCGGCGGGGTGGCGATCGCGCCGACCACCGTCCTCACCGCGGCCCACTGCGTCGCCGACGACGTGCTGGGCACGCCTCCGGACCGGGTGCCCGACCTGAAGGTCATCGCGGGCCGCACCGACCTGCTCGCCACCGGCGGCCAGGAGACGGCCGTACGGGACATCAAGGTGAACCCGGAGTACGACCCCGCCACCAACGCCGGGGACTACGCCGTCCTCACCCTCGCCGACCCCGTGCCGCAGAGCGCCGTCGTGCCCATGGCGGCCGCCGGTGACAAGGCGTACGCGGCCGGTACGGAAGCCCTGGTCTCGGGCTGGGGCGACACCAGCGGCGGTGGCGCCTACACGAACCGGCTGCATGCCGCGCGGGTGCATGTACTGGCCGACGACCTGTGCGCCCGTGCCTATCCGGGCGGCCGGAACGGCACCTACCGCGCCGCCTCCATGCTCTGCGCGGGAGAGGCCGCCGGAGGGCCGGACGCCTGCCAGGGCGACAGCGGCGGCCCGCTGGTGGCCGGGGGTCGGCTGATCGGGCTGGTGTCCTGGGGGAGTGGCTGCGGGCAGGCGGGGAGCCCGGGCGTCTACACGCGGGTCTCCGATGTCGTGCGCGCGCTGGAGCCGGCCGAGGACGGGGCCGAGAAAACCCCCCAGCGCGCCTGAGAGCGCCTGGAGTGCCTTTTCGGGTACGAGAACGGGCGGCCACTCCCCTGGGGAAGCAGCCGCCCGTTCAACCGGCCTGTGCCGGGGCTGGCTCGTCGGGTGGGTGCGAGATTCAGCGCTCTTCGGTGGCAGGAGTGCCGGGAACGGACGTGAGCCGCTCCGTCTCGTCCTGTATCTCAGCGGCGATCTTCTTGAGTTCCGGCTCGAACTTGCGCCCGTGGTGGGCGCAGAAGAGCAGTTCTCCGCCGCTCAGCAGGACGACGCGCAGGTATGCCTGGGCGCCGCAGCGGTCGCAGCGATCGGCGGCCGTCAGCGGGCTCGCGGGGGTCAGAACAGTAGTCACGTCGCCTCTTCTCTAGCTCGACGAGCTGTCGTACCAGGGTCAACATCCAACCAGGCCGAATTCGTTCCCGCTCGTGGCTTTCCGTCGAAAATTTCTTTCGGGATGGCTGGGTGTTGCCGGTTGGCGGCGAATGTGCCGTAGTGCGTGGTCTGGTGCGTACGGTTTCGCGCGGTCTTCGGGGTCGGTCCTCCCGGCTGGGTTGCCGGTTGTTGATGAGGGCGTGCCCGGAGCCTAAATGGTTCATGCCTCGAAGGGAACGTGATGTGTGCTTCACTCCATCGAGGGATCGAACGTCCGTACGACCCTCGGCTAGTCTGAGTTTCCCGCCGAGGGTGGCGTTTCACCGGCTCTACCAGGCATCGGTACCCTCTGAGCGGCGACCGAAGCCGGCCCCGTACCCACCAGGGGCCCATCTGAAATTCAGCGAGGAGCGAACCGCGTGACCGCCGATACGTCCGTGCCGTCCACAGCGCTGCTGGCAGGAGCAGACCGGGACGGCTCCAACTACACCGCGCGGCACCTCCTCGTCCTCGAGGGCCTCGAAGCCGTGCGCAAGCGTCCGGGCATGTACATCGGCTCGACCGACAGCCGCGGCCTGATGCACTGCCTCTGGGAGATCATCGACAACTCCGTGGACGAGGCCCTCGGCGGTTACTGCGACCGCATCGAGGTGATCCTCCACGACGACGGCTCCGTCGAGGTCCGGGACAACGGCCGCGGCATCCCCGTGGACGTCGAGCCCAAGACCGGTCTGTCCGGCGTCGAGGTCGTCATGACCAAGCTGCACGCCGGCGGCAAGTTCGGCGGCGGCTCCTACGCGGCCTCCGGCGGTCTGCACGGCGTCGGCGCCTCCGTGGTGAACGCGCTCTCCGCCCGGCTCGACGTCGAGGTGGACCGGGGCGGCAGCACCCACGCCATCAGCTTCCGGCGCGGCGTCCCGGGCGCCTTCGCCCGGGGTGGCGCGGAGGCCAAGTTCGAGGCCGGGAGCGGCCTCACCAAGACCAAGAAGATCCCGAAGAACCGCACCGGCACGCGCGTGCGCTACTGGGCCGACCGGCAGATCTTCCTCAAGGACGCCAAGCTCTCCCTGAACAACCTGCACCAGCGGGCGCGCCAGACCGCCTTCCTGGTGCCCGGCCTCACCATCGTCGTGCGCGACGAGATGGGCCTCGGCGACGGCGGCAGCAAGGGCGAGGAGTCCTTCCGCTTCGACGGCGGCATCAGCGAGTTCTGCGAGTACCTGGCCGCCGACAAGCCGGTCTGCGACACGCTCCGCTTCTCCGGCCAGGGCACCTTCAAGGAGACCGTCCCGGTCCTCGACGACCACGGCCAGATGACGCCGACCGAGGTCACCCGCGAACTGGGCGTCGATGTGGCGCTGCGCTGGGGCACGGGCTACGACACCAACCTCAAGTCCTTCGTCAACATCATCGCCACCCCCAAGGGCGGCACCCACGTGGCCGGCTTCGAGCAGGCGGTCACCAAGACGATGAACGAGGTGCTGCGCGCCAAGAAGATGCTGCGCGTCGCAGAGGACGACGTGGTCAAGGACGACGCCCTGGAGGGCCTGACGGCGGTCGTCACCGTCCGCCTGGCCGAGCCGCAGTTCGAGGGCCAGACCAAGGAGGTGCTCGGCACCTCGGCGGCCCGCCGCATCGTCTCCACCGTGATCGCCCGGGAACTCAAGGCGTTCCTCACCTCCACCAAGCGCGACGACGCCGCGCAGGCCCGCACGGTCATGGAGAAGGTGGTCGCCGCCGCCCGCACCCGGGTGGCCGCCCGCCAGCACAAGGACGCCCAGCGCCGCAAGACCGCCCTGGAGTCCTCGTCCCTGCCCGCGAAGCTCGCCGACTGCCGCAGCGACGACGTCGACCGCAGCGAGCTGTTCATCGTCGAGGGCGATTCCGCGCTCGGCACGGCCAAGCTGGCGCGCAACTCCGAGTTCCAGGCGCTGCTGCCCATCCGGGGCAAGATCCTCAACGTGCAGCGCTCGTCCGTGACCGACATGCTCAAGAACGCCGAGTGCGGCGCGATCATCCAGGTCATAGGAGCGGGTTCGGGCCGCACCTTCGACATCGACGCCGCCCGCTACGGCAAGATCATCATGATGACGGACGCCGATGTGGACGGCTCCCACATCCGATGCCTGCTGCTCACGCTCTTCCAGCGCTACATGCGGCCCATGGTCGAGGCGGGCCGGGTCTTCGCCGCCGTGCCCCCGCTGCACCGCATCGAGCTGATCCAGCCGAAGAAGGGCCAGGACAAGTACGTCTACACGTACTCCGACCGCGAGCTGCGGGACACCCTCATGGAGTTCCAGCGCAAGGGCGTCCGGTACAAGGACTCCATCCAGCGCTACAAGGGCCTCGGTGAGATGGACGCCGACCAGTTGGCCGAGACCACGATGGACCCGCGCCACCGCACCCTGCGCCGGATCAACCTCGCGGACCTCGAAGCCGCCGAGCAGGTCTTCGACCTGCTGATGGGCAATGACGTGGCGCCGCGCAAGGAGTTCATCTCCAGCTCGGCGGCGACGCTGGACCGGTCGCGGATCGACGCGTAGCCGTGTGCACTCGGCCTTGACCGGGTGCGGGCGGGAGAAACGGGAGTGCTGGCTGTGGCCGGTGCTCCCGTTCTCGTTTCTCCGGTGCCGGTGCCGGTGCCGGTGCTCATCGGCGAGGGGCTCGGCAATCAGGAGATCGCCCGGAAGCCGCAGAAAGGTCTGGTGCGGCCGAGGGCGGAGTGACTCACCTGATGGGGTGAAGTGGTACGGGAAGATGTGTCAAGGATCTTCCCGATCTGTCCATCCTTGGCTATGCAGTCAAGCAATGGTCGACACTTCGGTGCCGGGGACGGTCCCGGAAGTCCGGCCGACAACCAGGAAGAGCAGAGCGTGACTTCCCGCGACGTGCGGCAAGAGGACCCTTGGCACGACACGCTGACCGCCGGCTGGGGCGAGCTGGACGGGGCGGGGATGCCCGCCCCGGCGGCCGTACCGCACCCGCGCGGTGAGGCCGAGGGGGAGAGCGCGGAGGCTCGTGCTCGCGACGTGTATCTCGCGGTGCAGCAGAGCGAGGCGTTCCAGGAGGTGCGCAGCCGGTACCGGAGGTTCGTGGTGCCGGGAGCCGCCGCCTTCCTCGTCTGGTACGTGGGGTATGTGGTCACCGCGACGGCAGCGCCCGGACTGATGGCACGGCCCGTCATAGGGGCGGTGAACGTGGGGATGCTCGCCGGGCTGGGGCAGTTCGCCAGCACCTTCCTGCTCACCTGGGCCTACGCACGCCACGCCCGACTGCGGCGCGACCGGCCCGCGATGGAACTGCGCTGGGACACCCAGGAGCTGACCCGTGGCATCCAGGGAGGCACCCCGTGACCAGCCACCACCAGATGCTGGCGCTGCTCCTGTTCAGCGCGTTCGTGGCCGTGACGCTGGGCATCACCACCTGGGTGAGCCGCCGCAAACAGGGGTCGGCGGAGGAGTTCTACGCCGGCGGTCGGCTCTTCACCCCGCTGGAGAACGGGTTCGCCATCTCCGGCGACTATCTCTCGGCCGCCTCCTTCCTCGGCGTGAGCGGGCTCATCGCGCTGTACGGCTACGACGGGCTGCTGTACGGCGTCGGGTTCCTCGTGGCGTGGCTGGTCGTGCTGTTCGTCGCGGCCGAACTGGTGCGGAACTGCGGCCGGTTCACCCTCGCCGACGTGGTCGCCGCGCGGATGGCCGAGCGGCCTGTCAGGATCGCCACCGGCACCGCCTCGGTCACCGTCTCCGTCATGTACCTGGTCGCCCAGATGGTGGGTGCCGGAAGCCTGGTGGCGCTGCTTCTCGGCGGCTCCGGCGGGGCCGCGCAGGCGTGGACGGTCATCGGGGTCGGCGCGCTCATGGTGATCTACGTGTCGCTGGGCGGGATGCGGGCGACGACCTGGATTCAGATCGTGAAGGCCGTCCTCATGCTGGCCGGGACGGTCGTGATGACCGTGCTGGTCCTCGTGCGGTTCCACGGGGACATCAACCAGTTGCTGCTGACGGCCGCCGAGCGCAGCGGGCATGGGGCGTCGTTCCTGGCGCCGGGGCTCAAGTACGGCGGTGACTGGACCGCGCGGATGGACTTCATCAGCCTCGGTCTGGCGCTGGTGCTGGGCACCGCGGGCCTGCCGCACATCCTGTCCCGCTTCTACACGGTGCCGACCGCGCGGGCCGCCCGGCGTTCCACGGTGTGGTCGATCGGGCTCATCGGCAGCTTCTACCTGATGACGATCGTCCTCGGCTTCGGGGCGACCGCCGTGGTGGGCGCGGACGCGCTGCGCAAGTCCAACGCGGCCGGGAACACGGCGATCCCGCTGCTGGCGCTCGACCTGGGCGGCGGCGCCTCCTCCACGGGGGGCACCGTGCTGTTCGCGGTCGTGGCCGCCGTCGCCTTCGCCACCATCCTCGCGGTGGTCGCCGGGATCACCCTCGCCTCGTCGGCGTCGGTCGCCCACGACCTGTACGCCTCGCTGCGGCGCAGGCCCACCACCCCGCGCGGCGAGGTGGCGGTGGCGCGGGTCGCGGCGGCCGCCATCGGTGTCGTGGCGATCGCGCTCGGACTGCTGGCCCGGGACCTGAACGTGGCGTTCCTCGTCGGCCTGGCCTTCGCGGTGGCCGCCTCGGCGAACCTGCCGACGCTGCTGTACTCGCTGTTCTGGCGGAACTTCACCACGCGCGGCGCGGTCTGGGCCGTGTACGGCGGGCTGATCCCCGCGGTGATCCTGGTGCTGCTGTCACCCGTCGTGTCGGGGAGCCCCGGCGCGCTCTTCCCCGGCGTCGACTTCCAGTACTTCCCGCTCCAGAACCCGGGCATCGTCTCCATCCCGCTCGGCTTCCTCGCCGGCTGGCTGGGCACGGTCACCTCGGACGAGGTGCCCGACGAGGCCAAGTACGCGGAGACCGAGGTGCGTTCGCTGACCGGCGCCGGAGCCGTGTAGGAACCGGAACCGGGCGGTGTCACGGCGTCACGGCGCCACCCAGGCGTACCGGTGCTCGGGCCGCCCGGTGTCCCCGTATCTGAGGGACAGCCGCAGGCGGCCCGCCTGCTCCAGGTGACGCAGATAGCGCTGGGCGGTGGAGCGGCTCAGCCCCGTGCGGGAGGCCACCTCGTGTGCCGACAGGGGCTGCTCCGCGCCGTGCAGGACACCGCAGATCAGGTCCGAGGTCGGCTCCGTGTGGCCGCTCGGCAGTCCGGGGGCCGACGGCGCGGGGGCCGTGCGCAGGGCGCCGAAGATGCGGTCCACCTGTTCCTGGCCGGTCACCCCGCGTCCGCCCATCCGGTCGACGGTGCGGCGCAGGGCGGCGTAGGAGTCGAGGCGGCCGCGCAGCGCGTTGAAGGTGAAGGGTTTGACCAGGTAGTGCAGGGCGCCGAGCCGCATCGCCTGCTGGACGGTCGTCACATCGCTGGCCGCCGTGATCATGATGACGTCGGTGCCGTGACCGTGCTGGCGCATGAGGTGGACGAGTTCGAGGCCGGTGCGGTCCGGCAGATAGTGGTCGAGCAGCACCAGGTCGACGCCGCCGCGTTCGACCGAGGCCAGCGCCTGGGCGGCACTGTGGGCGCGGGCGGCCACCCGGAAGCCGGGAACCTTGCCCACGTACCTGGCGTTGATCTCGGCGACACGGAAATCGTCGTCCACGACCAGCACGTCAATCATCGGGCCCTTCCTTCCAGGCCGGCGAGCGTTAAACCCGTGTTTCGGCTCCGCAGTTGTAGCGCGAGCAAAACGAGCACAACAGGTTCTTGCGAGCAAAAGAAGGGGTTGCGCGCACAAGACTGCTGCCGGAGCGGCCCCGCCCCTACCGTCCCCGTGCATGAGCGCAGACACCAGCCCCGCCATCGAGCTGAGGGGCGCGAGCAAGATATTCAGAACCCCTTCCGGCGATCCGCACACCGCGGTACGCGGCCTGGACCTCACCGTGGAGCGGGGCGAGTTCGTCGCCGTCGTCGGCCCGACCGGCTGCGGCAAGTCCACCACGCTGACCCTGGTCAGCGGGCTGGAGGAGCCTTCCGAGGGTGAAGTGCTGGTGGCCGGGCAGCCGGTCGACGGCGTCGGCGACCGGGTCGGCTTCGTGTTCCAGCAGGACGCCACCTTCCCCTGGCGCACCGTGCTGTCCAATGTGATGGCCGGCCCCCGTTTCCGGGGCGTGCCCAAGGCGGAGGCCAAGCAGAAGGCCCGTGAGTGGCTGGCCCGCGTCGGGCTCGCCGCGTTCGAGGACCGTTATCCGCACCAGCTCTCCGGCGGCCAGCGCAAGCGCGTCGCCCTCGCCGCGACCTTCGTCAACGACCCCGAGATCCTGCTGATGGACGAGCCGTTCTCCGCGCTCGACGTGCAGACCAGGGCCCTGATGTCGGACGAGTTGCTGGAGCTGTGGGAGGGCACCGGTTCCTCCGTCGTCTTCGTCACCCACGACCTGGAGGAGTCGATCGCGCTGGCCGACAAGGTCGTCGTGATGACCGCCGGGCCCGCGACGGTCAAGCAGGTGTTCACCATCGACCTGCCCCGGCCGCGCAAGGTCGAGTCGATCCGGCTGGAGCCCAAGTTCATCGAGATCTACCGCGAGATCTGGGAGTCCCTCGGTGAAGAGGTCCGCATCACCCGTGAGCGAGGTGCCGCCGATGTCGCCTGAGACCGTGAGCCCGCCGCTCGCCGATTCCGTCAAGCCGCAGGCCGCGGCCCCGTCCCGGTCGCGGGCGCAGGCCGCCCGCAGACGCCGGGTGATCGTGGTGGTGGCCCGCGTACTGCTGCTGGTCGGCGTGCTCGGCCTGTGGGAGGGGCTGTCCCGCGCCGAGGTCATCGACCCGTTCAACTTCTCGATGCCCTCGAAGATCTGGGACCAGATCACCTCCTGGGTGCTGCACGGCACCGCGCTCGGCTCCCTGGGCGAACAGATCTGGTACACGCTGTACGAGGCGCTGCTGGGCTGGGTCATCGGCGTCGTGGCCGGAGTCGTGCTCGGTATCGCGCTCGGCCGGGTCGCTTTCCTCGCCGACCTGTTCGGGCCCTACATCAAGGTACTGAACTCCATCCCGAGGATCGTGCTCGCCCCGATCTTCCTGATCTGGTTCGGCCTGGGACCCGCCTCCAAGGTCGCCTCGGCCGTGGTCCTGGTGTTCTTCCCGGTGTTCTTCAACGCCTTCCAGGGAGCGCGCGAGGTCAACCGCGACCTGGTCGCCAACGCCCGCATCCTCGGCGCCACCGACCGGCAGGTCACCCTCCAGGTGGTCATCCCCTCGGCCACCTCCTGGATCTTCACCAGCCTGCACGTCAGCTTCGGCTTCGCGCTCATCGGCGCCATCGTGGGCGAGTACATCGGTGCCACCCGGGGCATCGGCCTGCTCGTCGCCCAGTCGCAGGGCACACTCAACTCCGCCGGTGTGTACGCCGCGATGGTGATCCTCGCGGTCGTGGCGCTCCTCGCCGAGGGGCTGCTGACCTTCGCCGAGCGCCGCGTCTTCCGCTGGAAGTCCTCGGACACCGGGCACTGAGCCGCCCGTCCGCGCGCCGAACCCGCCGTACTCCCCGCCCCCGCACAGTCCCAAGGACGTGACTCGTCATGCGCAAGCGCACCAGAATCGCCTCGCTCACCACCGTCTGTCTGCTCTCCCTCACCTCGCTCACCGCCTGCGCCAACGACGTGGCCAGCCACGCCGGTTCGGGGGGCGGCGGCAAGGGCACCAAGGTCAAGATCATGGTCGGTGGTCTCGACAAGGTCATCTACCTGCCCGCGATGCTCACCCAGCGGCTCGGCTACTTCGACGCCGAGGGCCTGAACGTGGAGCTGCTGACCGAGCCCGCCGGGGCCCAGGCGGAGACCGCGCTCGTCTCCGGCCAGGTCCAGGGCGCCGTCGGCTTCTATGACCACACGCTCGACCTCCAGGTGAAGGGCAAGTCGGTCGAGTCCGTCGTGCAGTTCTCGCACGCGCCCGGCGAGGTGGAGGTGGTCTCCGTGAAGAAGACGGACGACATCCACTCGCCCGGCGACTTCAAGGGCCGCAAGCTCGGTGTCACGGGGCTCGGTTCGTCGACCGACTTCCTCACCAAGTACCTCGCGGTCAAGCACGGCGTCCAGGTGAACGAGTTCAGCCCGGTCGCGGTGGGCGCCGGGCCGACGTTCATCGCGGCGCTCCAGAAGGGCTCCATCGACGGGGGGATGACCACCGACCCGACCGTGGCCACGATCCTGGCCAAGAAGGCCGGCCGTGTGTTGATCGACATGCGTACGCCCGAGGGTTCGCAGGAGGCGCTCGGCGGCCCGTACCCCTCGTCCAGCCTGTACATGAACACGGACTGGGTCAACGGTCACAAGGACACCGTCCAGAAGCTCGTCAACGCGTTCGTCAAGACGCTCAACTGGATGTCCACCCACAGCGCCGACGAGATCGCGGCCAAGATGCCGTCCGACTACTCCCAGGGCGACGAGAAGCTCTACGCGGCCGCCATCAAGAGCACCCTGCCGATGTTCACCAAGGACGGCATCATGCCGGCGCGGGGACCGGAGACCGTTGAGAAGGTGCTCAAGGCATTCAACCCCAACATCAAGAACGCCGACGTCGACCTCGACAAGACGTACACCACCGAGTTCGCGGAGAAGGCCGCCAAGTAGCCGACGGTGGGCGCGGGGTGCCTAGTGCCCCCGCGCCTCCTCCGTTGCCGGGAGCACCGGGTCGCCCAGCGCGTCCGGCAGCACCACCGTGAACTCGGCGCCGCCGCCCGCCGCCGCGCCCACCGAGGCCGAGCCGCCCTGGCGTTCGGCCAGGCGCCGCACCAGCGACAGGCCGATGCCGCGCTTGCCGTGCGCGGGCGGCTCCTTGGTGGACCAGCCCTCCGTGAACACCGACTCCCGCTGCTCCTCGGGCACTCCCGGACCGGTGTCCCGCACCCGGATCACCACGGTCCGGCCCTCGGGGCGCAACTCGGCCTCCACGCGCGCGTGCGGGGTGCCGGCGACCGCGTCGAGCGCGTTGTCGACGAGGTTGCCCAGCACCGTGACCAGACCGCGCGGGTCGATCAGCCGGTCCGGCAGCCAGGTCTCCTCCGACAGCCTGAGGGCCACCCCGCGCTCGGCGGCCACGGTCGCCTTGCCCACCAGCAGCGCGGCCAGCAACGGGTCCTCGATCCGCTCCGTGACCTGCTCGGCCGTCGCCCGGTGCTCCCCGACCAGCTCCCCGATGAACTCCGCCGCGTCGTCGTACATCTCCAGCTCCAGCAGGCCGAGCAGGGTGTGCATACGGTTGGCGTGCTCGTGGTCCTGGGCGCGCAGGGCGTCGATCAGGCCGTGCGTGGAGTCGAGTTCGCGGCCGAGGCGCTCCAGTTCGGTGCGGTCGCGCAGGGTGGCCACCGCGCCGCCGTCCTCGGTGGGCATGCGGTTGGCGACCAGCACGCGCCGGCCGCGCACGGTCAGCAGATCGGTGCCGGTCACCCGGCCGGCCAGCACGTCCGTGGTACGGCCCGCGCCGAGCGCCTCGTCCGGTGAGCGTCCGACCGCCTCGTCCCCGATGCCGAGCAGCCGGGCCGCCTCGTCGTTGAGCAGCCGTATCCGGCCGCTGCGGTCCAGCGCCACCACGCCCTCCCGGATGCCGTGCAGCATCGCCTCGCGCTCCGCGAGCAGCGCCGAGATGTCGGAGAAGGCCAGGTCACGGGTCTGCCGGTGGACCCGGCGGGAGATCAGCCAGGCGGCCAGCGCCCCCACCGCCAACGCGCCCCCGGCGTACGCCAGCAGGCCGGGGATCGCGCCGAGCAGCCCGGCGCGCACGCTGTCGTACGCGATGCCCACCGAGACCGCGCCGACGATCCGGTGCCCGGTGTCGTACAGCGGCACCTTGCCGCGCGCGGAGCGGCCCAGGGTGCCCCGGTCGATCTCCATCACCTGGCGTCCGGACAGGGCGCGGCTGGGGTCGGTGGAGACGCGGCGGCCGATCTCCCGGGTGGTCGGGTGGGACCAGCGTGTGCCCCGCGCGTCCATCACCACGATGTACTCGGCGTGCGTGGCCCGCCTGATCCGCTCGGCCTCCCGCTGTACCGGCCCGTCGGGGGTGGGGCGCGTGTGCAGGACGCCCTGGGCGATCGCCGGGTCCTGCGCGGTGGTCTGCGCGATGACCAGTGCCCGGCGCATCGCCTCCTGGTCCAACTGCCCGCTCAGCGGCGCCAGGAAGAGCCCGGTCGCCAGGACCGCGACCCCGGCAGCGATCGTCACCTGGGTGAGCAGGACCTGCGCGAACGCCCGCCGCGGCAGACCGAGTCGCGGACGGCGGGCCGGGGGAGTCGGAGACATGCGGAGACGGTACGCGGAACCGCGCACGGCTCCTAGGGCGGCCGCTGTGTCAGCCCGCCAGGGCCACCGTGTGCAGCGCCCGGATGCCGACGACGTCCATCCGCGCGGGGGTGCCCAGCACGTCCACCCCGCAGCTCTCCGGGCGCGGTGGCAGCGCGGCGGTCTGGGCCACGGTCACCCGCCAGCCCCGGCCGTCCGCGTGGCCCACGGTGACCTCCCAGCGGGGCGCGGCGCCCTCGGTGCGGACGACGTGCAGCGCGTCCGCCGTGTACTCGGCCGTCGCCGCCCTTACGGCCAGTTCGGCGGCCTGGGCGGGGCGGTCCCAGGCGGATCGGCCGCGGCAGTCCTCCAGCAGCACCTGCCCGTCCCGGGCGCGGTGCAGGGCCTCCTTGACCGTGTGCGCCTCGGCGCGTGCGTAGGCGTAGCCGTACGGCAGGACGAGCACGGTCGGGGCGAAGCGATGACCACCCAGATGAGTGACCTCCCAGACGCCGGGCACGTCGGACGCGGTCAGCTCGGCGGCCAGCGGGCGTCCCAGCAGGGCGCAGCAGCGGTCGCGCTTGCCGTTGGTGCACACCAGCGCGAGCGGGTCACCGGTCTGCGGGCGCCCGCCGAGCACCGAGGCGAAGGAACGGGGGTCGCCCGCGCCCAGGGCGGCGAAGTCCAGGCCGAGGAGGTGGCGGGGGTCGCGGGTGGTGGTGCCGTACAGCCACACATTTCCCGGAACGGTGTGGGCCACATACACCTGCCGTACGGGCGGGGTGCCGGGGTCGGCGTGCCGGCCGGGGCGTCTGATCAGCGCCACCCGTACGCCGGTGTCCTTGGCGGCGGCTTCCAGGGCGCGGCCCAGCGCGGGGTCCAGGTGGCTGGCGGTGAGCGCTTTCGCGCCCCAGGGGCCCGGCTGTTCCAGCAGCAGCCACGTCGTCGCCGTGGCCGCCGTACCGGAAACGGGCTCGTCGAGGTTCCGGGAGACGGTCGCACACCTACTCACGCAGGTGAGCCTAACCTGACTTGGAGCCGGGTACGACTCAGGGTCCGGGCAGCGTCCGCGGGGGTCGCGGACCGACGTACTGGCCGCTCGGCCGCATGCGCAGCGGGCGCTCGCCGTACTCCTCCAGGGCGTGCGCGATCCAGCCCGCGGTCCTGGCCACGGCGAAGAGGGTCTCGCCCGCCGTGTCGGGCATGCCGTGGGAGGCCGTGAAGACCGCCAGCGCGAGGTCCACGTTGGCGTGCAGCGGGGTGTGCCGGGCCGTGGTGGCGACGATGTCGCGCGCGGCGAGCAGCGCGGGTTCCGCGGCCGGGATCTGCTCCAGAAGCCCGAACAGCGCCTGCGCGCGCGGGTCCTGGCCGGGGTAGAGCCGGTGTCCCAGGCCGGGTACCCGGCGTCCGGCCCGGAGTTCGGCGGCGATCACAGGACCCGCCGAGCCCTGGTCGAGCACTTCGAGCAGCAGCCGGTGCGCCAGGCCGCTGGCCGCGCCGTGCAGCGGGCCCTCCAGGGCGCCCAGCCCGGCCGAGACCGCCGCGTAGGCGTGCGCGCGGGCCGAGGCGGCGACCCGGACCGCGAGGGTGGAGGCGGCCAGGTCATGGTCGGCGAGCAGACCGAGCGCGGTGTCCAGCACCCGCACCGAGGCGTCGTCGGCGGCTCGGCCGGTCAGCCTGTGCCACAGCCGGCTGGCCAGGGGGCCGTCGCCGGTGTGGTCGCGCCGGGCCGGGGGGAGGGCGCCGACGAGCGTGGGGATGAGCACGCGCCCCGCGCCGAGTACGGACTCCTCGGACAGGTCGAAGCGCAGCGGGTCCTCGGCCGACGCGGCGATGGCCGCCGCGCGCAGGCGGTCGGTCGGGGAGGCGTGCGCGGGCAGGGCATTGACGGCCCGACGGGCGGCGTCAACGGTTGATTCCGGCGCGGTGAAGGAAGCGCCGGGGACGAGCCGGCCGGTCCACAGCCACTCCGCGACCTCCTCGAACGAGTGACGCGCCGCCAGTTCCGTGGCGTCGACCCCACGGAAGTAGTACCGGTCCTCCTCGATCAACGTGATGCCGGTCCGTACGGACAGGTCGACGCCGGAGGCCGGAGTCGCGGCCGCGTCACGCCTGTTGCGCCGGGCCAGGGCCGTCACCTCCTGCGCGTCGAAGGTGCTGGCGCGGCTGCCGGGCTCCCGTCTGCTGCTGAGCAGTCCCCGGCTCACGTAGGCGTAGACCGTCTCCGCCTTCACGCCGAGCAATTCGGCGGTCTCCTTGGTGGTCAGCCGCCCTTCGGGTCGGCCCGGGGCGAGTTCGTGAGCGCGCATGGGGATCACCGTAGTCCTCTCTGAACAAGTGGACCGGCAATATTGATCCAATCAATATTGACAGCAAACTGGTCAAGCATGGACAGTCGGATCAAGTTCAGGGAGGAACATCATGGCCAGCAACAGGACCGCACCCCTCGTCCAGGCACCGCGTGGACTCGCCGGCGTCGTCGTCACCGACACCGAGATCGGCGACGTCCGGGGAGCCGAGGGCTTCTACCACTACCGCCAGTACTCCGCCGTCGAACTGGCCCGCACCCGCGGCTTCGAGGACGTCTGGTACCTCCTCGTCCACGGCGGCCTCCCCGCCCCCGAGCAGCGGGCCGCCTTCACCGCCGAGGTCGCCGGACTGCGGCACCTGCCCGAGGAGGTCCGCGAGGCGCTGCCCGCCGTAGCCGCCGCGAGCCGCGTCGCCGGCCCGCTCGCCGGACTCCGCACGGCCCTGTCCCTGCTCGGCGCGGCCCGCGGCTTCCGGCCCGTGTACGACATCGACGCCGGCCGGCGCCGCGCGGACACTCTCGCCGCCTGCGCCGCCGTACCTACGTTGCTGACCGCGCTGTACCGGCTCGGGCAGGGACTTGAGCCGGTCGAGCCCCGCGTTGATCTGCCGTACGCCGCCAACTACCTGTACATGCTGACCGGCGAGGAGCCCGAGGGCCGCCAGGCCCGTGCGGTCGAGCAATACCTGATCTCCACCATTGACCACGGATTCAACGCGTCAACCTTCACCGCGCGCGTCATCGCCTCCACCGGCGCCGACGTGGCCGCCTGCCTGGTCGGCGCCCTCGGCGCGCTCTCCGGACCCCTCCACGGCGGAGCGCCCAGCCGCGCCCTCGACACCCTCGACGCGATCGGCACCCCCGAGCGGATCGACCCCTGGGTCCGGGAACGCGTGCTCGCCGGTGACCGGATCATGGGGTTCGGCCACGCCGTCTACCGGACCGAGGACCCCCGCTCCCGGATGCTCCGCGAGATCGCCCACGGCTTCGGTGGCTCGCGTGTCGACTTCGCCGTGGAGGTCGAGCGGCGCGTCGAGGCGATCCTCGCCGAACTGAAGCCGGGCCGTGAACTGCACACCAATGTCGAGTTCTACGCCGGAGTGGTCATGGAACTGTGCGGTCTGCCCAGGGAGATGTTCACTCCCACCTTCGCCGCCGGACGCGTCGTCGGCTGGAGCGCCAACATCCTGGAGCAGGCGGCCGACCCGAAGATCATCCGCCCGGTGGCCCGCTACGTCGGCCCCCAGCCGCCGGTGCCCGTCCCGGTGCCCGCCGGTATCTGAGCCCGGCCCGCCGTCGCGCGGCCGCAGCCTCCCGCGCCCTTCGTATCCTGGTCGGACAGTCCGTGCGCCGGGCGCCGCACGCCGGGTGTGGCGGCCGGCGGGAACCGTGGGAAGGGTGCCACCCGTTGGCGAACAGCCGTAATGCGCAGATTCCGGTCGTCGTGCTGGCCGGGTTCCTGGGGTCCGGGAAGACGACGCTGCTCAACCATCTGCTGCACCGCAGCGGGGGCAGCCGGATCGGGGCCGTCGTCAATGACTTCGGGTCGATCGAGATCGACGCGATGGCCGTCGCCGGGGCGCTCGGGGACTCCACCGTGTCGCTCGGCAACGGCTGCCTGTGCTGCGCGGTCGACGCGAGCGAGCTGGACACCTACCTGGCCAGGCTCGCCGCCCCCGCCGCCGGGATCGACGTGATCGTCATCGAGGCCAGCGGGCTCGCCGAGCCGCAGGAGCTGGTGCGGATGGTGCTGGCCAGCGAGCAGCCGGAGATCATGTACGGCGGGCTCGTCGAGGTGGTGGACGCCGCCGAGTTCGACGACACCCGCGCCCGGCACCCCGAGATCGACCGGCACCTCGCCCTCGCCGACCTCGTCGTGGTCAACAAGCTCGACCGGGCACCCGACGCCGACCGCGTCCTCGGCCTGGTCCACCAACTCACCGAGGGTGCCGTACTCCCCGCCACCTACGGCCGCGTCGACCCGGAGTTCCTCTTCGACTGCCGCCCCAGCGAAGAGCGCGTGGGCCAGCTCTCCTTCGACGACCTGCACAGCCACGACGGACACGACGGCCACGACGGACAAGACGAAGCCGACGCGCACCCCGGCCACCCGCACGCCGCCCACCTGCACTCCGCCTACGACACCCTGTCCTTCACCTCGGACACCCCCATGGACCCCCGCGCCCTGATGCGCTTCCTGGACGCCCGCCCGGAGGGCCTGTACCGGATCAAGGGATACGTCGACTTCGGCGCCCACGACCCCGCCAACCGGTACGCCGTACACGCCGTCGGCCGCTTTCTGCGCTTCCTGCCCGAGCCCTGGCCGCCCGGCGCCGATCGCCTCACCCAGCTCGTCCTGATCGGCACCGGCATCGACGCCGACGCCCTGGGCAAGGAGCTGGACGCCTGCCGGGGCGGCGCCGGGGAGACCGCCGAGACCGACGAACGGGCCATGTGGGGCGTACTCCGCTATGTGCCGGGCTCCGAGGACGAGCCCGGCACACCGTAGAACCGCCACACCCTGGGGCCCCGCTAGACGACCGGCCCCGCCACCACCGACACGGTCTTCGCCAGTGAGGTCCCCGATCCGTCGCGGCGCGGGTCCAGTTCCGGCAGCTCCACCGGCAGCCCGGTCTTCTGCGCCGCCCGCGCCGGAGCGGGACCCGCCCAGGCCAGCGCGAGACAGTCCTCGCCCTTCAGGAACCGCTGGCACCGCACACCACCGGTCGCCCGGCCCTTGCGCGGGAACTGGTCGAACGGGGTCAGCTTGGCCGTCGTCTGCACCGAGTCGTCCAGCGTGCCCCGCGAGCCCGCCACCGTGAACACCACCGCGTCGACGGCCGGGTCGACCGCCGTGAACGAGATCACCTTCGCGCCCTCGGTGAGCTTGATGCCCGCCACACCACCCGCCGGACGGCCCTGCTGGCGCACCTGGGACGCCTGGTAGCGCAGGAGCTGGGCGTCGTCGGAGATGAAGACCAGGTCCTCCTCGCCGGTGCGCAGTTCCACCGCGCCGACGATCCGGTCACCCTCCCGCAGGGTGATGACCTCCAACTCGTCCTTGTTGGACGGGTAGTCGGGCAACACCCGCTTGACCACGCCCTGTTCGGTGCCGATCGCGAGGCCCGGCGAGTTCTCGTCCAGCGTGGTCAGGCAGACCACGGTCTCGTCGCCCTCCAGGGAGACGAACTCCGCCAGCGGCGCCCCTCCGGAGAGGTTCGGCGCGCTCGCGGTGTCCGGCAACTGGGGCAGGTCGACCACGTTGATCCGCAACAGGCGCCCGCTCGACGTCACCGCCCCGATCTCGCCCCGCGCGGTCGCGGGCACCGAGGAGACGATCACGTCGTGCTTGACCCGGCCGCCCTCCTGCGAGAGCGGCTCGGCACCCTTCGTCCGGGCCAGCAGCGCGGTCGAGGAGAGCAGCACCCGGCACGGGTCGTCGGCCACCTGGAGCGGCACCGTGGCCACCTGGGAGGCCGCCGACTCCAGCAGGACCGTACGCCGGTCGGAGCCGAACTTCTTGGCCACGTCGGCCAGTTCGCCCGAGACCAGCTTGCGCAGCTCCGCGTCCGAATCCAGGATGCGGGTCAGCTCCTCGATCTCCTGGTTGAGCCGGTCCTTCTCCGCCTCCAGCTCGATCCGGTCGTACTTGGTGAGGCGGCGCAGCGGCGTGTCGAGGATGTACTGGGTCTGGATGTCGCTCAGGCCGTAGCGCTCCATCAGGCGCTCCTTGGCCTGCGCGGAGTTCTCGCTGGACCGGATCACCCGGATGACCTCGTCGATGTCGACGAGCGCGGTCAGCAGGCCCTCGACCAGGTGGAGCCGGTCGCGGCGCTTGGTCCGGCGGAACTCGCTGCGCCGGCGCACGACCTCGAAGCGGTGGTCGAGGTAGACCTCCAGCAGCTCCTTGAGGCCCAGCGTGAGCGGCTGGCCGTCCACCAGCGCCACGTTGTTGATGCCGAAGGACTCCTCCATGGGGGTCAGCTTGTAGAGCTGCTCCAGGATCGCCTCCGGCACGAAGCCGTTCTTGATCTCGATGACCAGGCGCAGGCCGTGCTCGCGGTCGGTGAGGTCCTTGACGTCCGCGATGCCCTGGATCTTCTTCGCGTTGACCAGGTCCTTGATCTTCGCGATGACCTTCTCCGGGCCGACCGCGAAGGGCAGTTCGGTGACGACCAGGCCCTTGCGGCGGGCGGTCACCGCCTCGATGGCGACCGTCGCGCGCATCTTGAAGGAGCCGCGGCCGGTCGCGTACGCGTCCCGGATGCCGTCCAGGCCGACGATCCGGCCGCCGGTGGGCAGGTCGGGGCCCGGGACGTGCCGCATCAGGGCGTCCAGGTCCGCGTTGGGGTGCTTGATCAGATGGCGGGCGGCCGCGATGACCTCGCGCAGGTTGTGCGGCGCCATGTTGGTCGCCATGCCGACCGCGATGCCGGAGGAGCCGTTGACCAGCAGGTTCGGGAAGGCGGCGGGGAGGGCGACCGGCTCCTGCTCCTGGCCGTCGTAGTTCGGCGCGAAGTCGACCGTGTCCTCGTCGATGGACTCCGTCATCAGGCCCGCCGCGGCGGCCATCCGGCACTCGGTGTACCGCATGGCGGCCGGCGGGTCGTCGTTGCCCAGGGAGCCGAAGTTGCCGTGTCCGTCGACCAGGGGGACGCGCATCGAGAAGGGCTGCGCCATGCGCACCAGCGCGTCGTAGATCGACGCGTCGCCGTGCGGGTGCAGCTTGCCCATGACCTCGCCGACCACGCGCGCGCACTTCACGTAGGCGCGCTCGGGGCGCAGGCCCATCTCGTTCATCTGGTAGACGATGCGGCGGTGCACCGGCTTCAGACCGTCCCGGGCGTCCGGCAGTGCACGCGAGTAGATGACCGAGTACGCGTATTCGAGGTAGGAGCCGCGCATCTCGTCCACGACGTCGATGTCGAGGATCTTCTCCTCGTACGAGTCGTCGGGCGGCGGGGTCTTGGTGCTGCGGCGGGCCATCGCTGCCGGCTCCTTGCTGAAGGCGTGGGACGGATCGGACGGGGACCATTGTGGACCGGGGCACTGACAACGCGGGCCGCGACCCGGTCCGTACGGGTCGGCCCACGGTGCTCGGCGGCCCCGCGCTCCACCGCCGTACGCCGGCCCGGGAGCGCGCTCGCCATGAGCACGCCTGACGCAGGCTAGTCGATCCGCTGTGGGCGTACGTCGGGCGGGAACTCCGCCGGGCCCTCGCACGCTTTGCATACAGTGGCAGGAACGGCAGGAAAACCGCGGTTTCACTCGACCGCCACCGCTTGCGAAGGGACGTACATGCCCATGGGTCACACGACCACAGCCCAGGCAGGCTCCGGGGGCCTGACAGCGACCGAGCAC
This sequence comes from Streptomyces sp. NPDC018263, assembly GCF_055562575.1. Lineage (NCBI taxonomy): Bacteria > Bacillati > Actinomycetota > Actinomycetes > Kitasatosporales > Streptomycetaceae > Streptomyces > Streptomyces sp. NPDC018263. The sequence continues at coordinate 575,158 of NZ_JBVHFA010000004.1, read as the reverse complement.
CGCCTGGCCAACGGTCTGCGCGTGGTGCTCTCCGAGGACCACCTGACCCCCGTCGCGGCGGTCTGCCTCTGGTACGACGTCGGCTCCCGCCACGAGGTGGCGGGCCGCACCGGCCTCGCGCACCTCTTCGAGCACCTGATGTTCCAGGGCTCGGGCCAGGTCAAGGGCAACGGCCACTTCGAGCTGGTCCAGGGCGCGGGCGGCTCGCTCAACGGTACGACGAGCTTCGAACGCACCAACTACTTCGAGACGATGCCCGCCCACCAGCTCGAACTCGCCCTGTGGCTCGAGGCCGACCGGATGGGCTCCCTGCTGGCCGCGCTGGACGACGAGTCGATGGAGAACCAGCGCGACGTCGTCAAGAACGAGCGCCGTCAGCGCTACGACAACGTCCCCTACGGCACCGCCTTCGAGAAGCTGACCGCCATGGTCTACCCCGAGGGCCACCCCTACCACCACACCCCGATCGGCTCCATGGCCGACCTGGACGCGGCCACGCTGGAGGACGCCCGCGCGTTCTTCCGCACCTACTACGCGCCCAACAACGCGGTGCTCTCCGTGGTCGGCGACATCGACCCCGAGCAGACGCTGGCCTGGGTCGAGAAGTACTTCGGCTCCATCCCCGGCCACGACGGCAAGCCCGCCCCGCGCGACGGCTCGCTGCCCGAGGTCATCGGGGACGAGCTGCGCGAGGTCGTCGTCGAGGAGGTCCCGGCGCGCGCCCTGATGGCCGCCTACCGGCTCCCGGAGGACGGCACGCGCGCGTCCGACGCGGCCGACCTCGCCCTCACCGTCCTGGGCGGCGGCGAGTCCTCCCGCCTCTACAACCGCCTGGTGCGCCGCGACCGTACGGCCGTCGCCGCCGGGTTCGGCCTCCTCCGGCTGGCCGGCGCCCCCTCGCTGGGCTGGCTGGACGTGAAGACCTCCGGCGACGTCGAGGTCCCGGTCATCGAGGCCGCCATCGACGAGGAGCTGGCCCGCTTCGCCGAGGAGGGCCCGACCCCGGAGGAGATGGAGCGCGCCCAGGCCCAGTTGGAGCGCGAGTGGCTGGACCGGCTCGGCACCGTCGCGGGCCGCGCCGACGAACTGTGCCGGTACGCCGTCCTGTTCGGCGACCCGCAGCTCGCCCTGTCCGCCGTCCAGCGGGTCCTCGACATCACCCCCGAGGAGGTCCGCGAGGTCGCCAAGGCCCGCCTGCGCCCGGACAACCGCGCCGTGCTCGTCTACGAGCCGAAGTCCCCGGAGGCCGTCGAGGACATCGACCTGCCCGACGACCCGGAGCACGAGGCCACCGTAGAGGCCGGCAACCACGACGAGGAGACGGCCAAGTGACCGAGCTCGCCCCCATGGAGTTCCACCCCCAGCCGCAGGCCGGCGAGGCCAAGCCGTGGGCGTTCCCGGCGCCCGAGCGCTCCACGCTGGACAACGGCCTGACCGTGCTGCGCTGCCACCGCCCCGGCCAGCAGGTCGTCGCCGTCGAGGTGCTGCTCGACGCCCCCCTGGACGCCGAACCGGCCGGTCTCGACGGCGTCGCCACCATCATGGCGCGCGCCTTCTCCGAGGGCACCGACAAGGACTCCGCCGAGGAGTTCGCCGCCGAGCTGGAGCGCGCGGGCGCCACGCTGGACGCGCACGCCGACCACCCCGGCGTCCGGCTCAGCCTGGAGGTGCCCGCCTCCCGCCTGGAGAAGGGCCTCACCCTGCTCGCGGACGCCCTGCGCGCCCCCGCCTTCGCGGAGAGCGAGATCGAGCGCCTGGTCCGCAACCGCCTGGACGAGATCCCGCACGAGCTGGCCAGCCCGGCCCGGCGCGCCGCGAAGGAGCTGTCCAAGGAGCTGTTCCCGGCCTCCGCGCGCATGTCCCGGCCGCGCCAGGGCACCGAGGAGACCGTCGAGAAGATCGACGCGGGCGCCGTCCGCGCCTTCTACGACCGCCATGTGCGCCCCGCCACCGCCACCGCGGTGGTCGTCGGCGACCTCGACGGCATCGACCTCGACGCGCTGCTGGCCGAGACCCTGGGCGCCTGGACCGGCACCCCGGGCCAGGCCCGCCCGGTGCCGCCGGTGACCGCCGACGACACCGGCCGTGTGGTCATCGTGGACCGGCCCGGCGCCGTGCAGACCCAGCTCCTCATCGGCCGGATCGGCTCCGACCGGCACGACCGCGTGTGGCCCGCCCAGGTGCTCGGCACGTACTGCCTCGGCGGCACCCTCACCTCCCGCCTGGACCGCGTCCTGCGCGAGGAGAAGGGCTACACCTACGGCGTGCGCGCCTTCGGCCAGGTGCTGCGCTCCGCCCCGGACGGCACCGGCGCCGCGATGCTCGCCATCAGCGGCTCCGTGGACACCCCGAACACCGGCCCCGCGCTCGCGGACCTGTGGACGGTGCTGCACACGCTGGCGGCCGAGGGCCTGACCGACGCCGAGCGGGACGTGGCCGTGCAGAACCTCGTGGGCGTGGCCCCGCTGAAGTACGAGACGGCCGCCGCCGTCGCCGGCACCCTCGCGGACCAGGTCGAGCAGCACCTCCCCGACGACTTCCAGGCGGAGCTGTACCGCACGCTGGCCGCCACCGGCACCGTGGAGGCCACGGCCGCCGTGGTGAACGCCTTCCCGGCCGACCGTCTGGTCACGGTCCTGGTCGGCGACGCCGCGCAGATCAAGGAGCCCGTCGAGGCGCTCGGCATCGGCGAGGTGAAGGTGGTCTCGGCCGAGTAGGCGGACGCGAGTGGGTCCTGATGGCACACAAGTCGTCAGGGCCCACACGCGTGTTCGGGAGCATCCTCGAACACCGGTCACCAAATGTCCGGATTGGGGCGGAGGTTACCCCCTCTGACGTGTGGGATGCGCTACAAAAGTCCGGACCCGTTTGAAGATCCGCTCCGGTCCCCTTTAGCTTCTTCCGGGCTGTTCGTCAGGCAGTGCGCCGCGCCCGCGGCACCGGACAGCCATCGCCGAGTCCCCCGTAGGGGGAGCCGGGGACCCACCGCAGTCCCTGGGGTGAATCGGGCGCCCGCGCTGATGCGAGGGCGGCCGTAGGAGACCTTCCTGCTCCGAACCCGTCAGCTAACCCGGTAGGCGAGAGGGAAGGAAAGGAACAGCCTGCTCATGGCGTTCATGTGCGCCACCGGGAAGCACCGCAAGCCCGGCCGGGTCAAGCGCACCACCGCTACGGCGGCCGGTGTCGCGGCCCTCACCACCGGTGTCGTCGGCACCCTCTCGGCCTCCCCGGCGCTCGCCGCGGACAACTCCGTCGAGAACACCGGCCTCACCCCCGTCATCGCCGTCAGCGACACCCTCGCCGACGAGATCGCCGCGCAGGCCACCGCCCAGAAAGCGTCCGCCGAGCGCAAGGCCGCCGAGGAGGCCGCCGAGCGCGCCGCCGCCGAGCGGGCCCGCGAGGCCAAGGAGCGCGCCGCCCGCAAGGCCGAGCGCGAGCGCCTCAACTCCTTCGTCATGCCGATCACCGGCTCCTACGTCTCCACCGCCTACCAGTCCTCCAGCTCCCTGTGGTCGTCCGGTTCGCACACCGGCATCGACTTCCACGCCGCCAGCGGCACCGCGGTCCACGCGGCCGGCGCCGGCACCGTGGTCTCCGCCGGCTGGGGCGGCGCGTACGGCAACGAGATCGTGATCAGGATGGCCGACGGGATGTACACCCAGTACGGGCACCTGTCGTCCATCGGCGTCAGCGTGGGCCAGCGGGTCGTCCCCGGCCAGCAGATCGCCCTGTCCGGCGCCACCGGCAACGTCACCGGCCCGCATCTGCACTTCGAGGCCCGTACCGGCCCCGACTACGGGTCCGACGTCGACCCCGTCGCCTACCTCCGCAAGCACGGCGTGAACGTCTGACCCTCCGGTCCCGAAAAGCCCCGGCCCACCCGGCCGGGGCTTTTCGCTGCGCGATTTCCCCCGGGTGCTGTCCAACGGGTGCTGTCCAAAAAATAGCCATGGATTCCGGTAGGCCATCGGAAATCCTCGCGCATTGTCATAGAGTCACGGGACAAGCGCTGTCGCCGGCGTTTCACGGGCATTAAGGCGGAGGTGGGTCATGCGAATTCCGGCGCATTCGGTGTGCACGGCGATCCGGGACGACATCGTCGCCGGGGTCCACGAGCGCGGCGGCCGGCTCACCGAGGAGGTCCTCGCCCGCCGGTACGGCGTCTCGCGTGTCCCCGTCCGCGAGGCGCTGCGCACGCTGGAGGCGGAGGGCTTCGTGGTGACCCGGCGCCACGCGGGCGCCTGCGTGGCCGAGCCCAGCGAGCAGGAGGCCGCCGACCTGCTGGAGATGCGCCTGCTGCTGGAGCCGCTCGGTGCCGCGCGGGCCGCCCAGCGGCGCACCGAGGCCCATCTGAAGGTGCTCCGCGGCCTGGTCAGACTGGGTCAGGAGCGGGCCGGGCTCGGCAACAGCGACGACCTGCGCGCGCTGGACGGCTGGTTCCACGAGACGCTCGCCCAGGCGTGCGGCAGCCACGCGCTGACCTCGGCGCTCACCCAGCTCCGCCGCAAGATCGCCTGGATGTACACGGTGGAAGGCCCGGCCGGGCCACCGGAGACCTGGGCGGAGCACGGCGCGATCGTGGACGCGGTGGCGCGCGGCGACAGCGAGCGGGCGCGGGCGGTCACCGCGCTGCACACCGAGCGCGCGACCCTCGCCCACCGGCTGCGCACCGCCCCGGGCGACCGCGCCCGGCACGCGCAACATGCTGTAAACACAGCGGGACTCCGGAATTAACACGGGCGCTGTATACAAAGAGGGATATTCGCGTGCCGGGCAATTGTGCTGCCCTTTTCCGGCGTGCCGTCAATTGCCGACGGCGCGCAATTCGAGGTGCCTGAACGAACGCGCGGAAACACGGAAGCCGCGCCGCCCGCAAAAGGAGCGACGCGGCTTCCGCCGAGAATGCGGTCAGACCGTCTCGGGCAGCTCGTCCAGGCCCTCGGCGACCAACTTGGCCAGCCGGTCCAGCGCGGCCTCCGCGCCGTCGGCGTCGGAGGCGAGGACGATCTCCTCGCCACCCTGGGCGCCCAGGCCCAGGACGGCCAGCATCGAGCCCGCGTTGACCGGGGTGCCGCCGGACTTGGCGATCGTGACCGGGACGCCTGTGGCCGTGGCGGCTCGGACGAAGATGGAAGCGGGGCGGGCGTGGAGGCCCTCGGCCCAGCCGACGTTGACGCGGCGCTCAGCCATGTGATGCTGCCCTTCAGTCTCTCAGGTTGTCTAGACCAGTTTCCCATACGGCGAAGCGTGCCCGGAGCGGCACTTCACCGCCCCGGAACCTCTCCGTACCGGCCGTCGGACCGCGGCCTCGGCCCGACTTCCGTGTCCCACACACTGCCTCGCGCCGTACGCCCGCGCGAGCCGTACCCTGGGGCCCATGCAGACCCCGGCGGACCGGCAGGACCGGCACGAGTACCCCGCCCACTGGGAGGCGGACGTGGTGCTGCGCGACGGCGGGACCGCGCGCATCCGGCCCATCACCGCCGACGACGCCGACCGTCTCGTCAGCTTCTACGAGCAGGTGTCCGACGAGTCGAAGTACTACCGCTTCTTCGCGCCGTACCCGCGGCTCTCCGCCAAGGACGTGCACCGCTTCACGCACCACGACTTCGTGGACCGGGTGGGGCTCGCCGCCACCGTCGGCGGCGAGTTCATCGCCACCGTACGCTACGACCGCATCGGCGCCGACGGCCTGGCCGCCTCCGCCCCGGCCGACGAGGCCGAGGTCGCCTTCCTGGTGCAGGACGCCCATCAGGGCCGGGGTGTCGCCTCCGCGCTGCTGGAGCACATCGCGGCCGTCGCCCGTGAGCGCGGCATCCGGCGCTTCGCCGCCGAGGTGCTGCCTGCCAACACCAAGATGATCAAGGTGTTCACCGACGCCGGGTACACCCAGAAGCGCAGCTTCGAGGACGGCGTGGTCCGGCTGGAGTTCGGGCTCGAACCCACCGACCGCTCGATGGCCGTGCAGCTCGCGCGGGAGCAGCGGGCCGAGGCCCACTCGGTGCGGCGGCTGCTCGCCCCCGGCTCCGTCGCGGTCATCGGCGTCGGCCGCGCGCCCGGCGGGGTCGGCCGCGGCGTCCTCGGCAACATCCGGGACGCCGGGTACGCGGGCCCGCTGTACGCGGTCAACAACGCCTTCCCGGACGGCTGTCACGAGGTCGACGGGGTGCCCGCGCACCGCTCGGTGAAGGAGATCGAGGGCCCGGTGGACGTGGCCGTGGTCGCCGTACCGGCCGACGCGGTGCCCGCGGTGGTCGCCGAGTGCGGTGAACACGGGGTGCAGGGACTCGTCGTGCTGTCCGCCGGGTACGCCGAGAGCGGGCCCGAGGGGCGGGAGCGGCAGCGGGCGCTGGTCCGGCAGGCGCGGGCCTACGGCATGCGGATCATCGGCCCCAACGCCTTCGGCGTCATCAACACCGCCGAGGACGTACGGCTCAACGCCTCCCTCGCGCCCGAGATGCCCCGGCCGGGCCGCATCGGGATGTTCGCCCAGTCCGGTGCCATCGGCATAGCCCTCCTCTCCCGGCTGCACCGGCGCGGGGGAGGGGTCACCGGGGTCACGGGCGTCTCCACCTTCGTCTCCTCCGGCAACCGCGCGGACGTCTCCGGCAACGACCTCCTCCAGTACTGGTTCGACGACCCCGACACCGATGTCGTCCTCATGTACCTGGAGTCCATCGGCAACCCCCGCAAGTTCACCCGGCTCGCCCGGCGCACCGCCGCCGCCAAGCCGCTCGTCGTGGTGCAGGGCGCGGGCTCCGCCCCGCAGGGGCACGCCGTACGGGCCACCCGGCTTCCGCACGCCACCGTGTCCGCGCTGCTGCGGCAGGCCGGGGTGATCCGGGTCGACACCATCACCGAACTGGTCGACGCGGGGCTGCTGCTGGCCCGCCAGCCGCTGCCCGCCGGGCCGCGCGTCACCATCCTCGGCAACTCCGAGTCCCTCGGCGTCCTCACCTACGACCGCTGCCTGGCGGAGGGGCTGCGGCCGTCCCGCCCGCTGGACCTGACCACCGGCGCGACCGCCGCCGACTTCCACCGGGCGCTCGCCCACGCCCTCGCGGACGACACCTGCGACGCCGTCGTGGTCACCGCCATCCCCGCGATCGGGGAGGGCTCGCCGGACGACGCCGAGCTGGCGGAGGCGCTGCGCTCGGCGGCAGCCGCGGTGCCGGGCAAGCCGGTGCTGGTCGTGCACGTCGAGCTGGGCGGGCTCGCCGAGGCGCTGTCCGCCGCCACCAGCACCGCCCCGCGGGCGGGCGCGCCCGTGCTGCCTCCCGTGCCGGTGCCGGACGGCGCCGCCGAGGAGGACGGCCCCCGGCTGATCCCGGCCTACCCCGCCGCCGAACGCGCCGTGCGCGCGCTGGCCGAGGCCGTCCGGTACGGGCAGTGGCGCCGCGAGGCCGCCGACCCCGGCAAGGTGCCGGAGTACGACGACATCGACGAGCGCAAGGCCGCCGAGATCATCGCCGGGCTGCTGGAACGCGGCGAGGGGTTCGCCGTCGGCCCCGAGGACACCCGCGAGCTGCTCGCCACCTACGGCATCCACGTCCGGCCCGCCCTGCCCGCGCCCACCCCGGACGCCGCCGCGTCCGCCGCCCGCTGCCTCGGCTACCCGGTCGCCCTCAAGGCCACCGCGCCCCATCTGCGGCACCGCGCCGACCTCGGCGGGGTCCGGCTCGACCTCGCCGACGAGGAGCAACTACGCCGCGCGTACGCTGAGTTGACTGAGCTGTTCGGCCCGCCGGAGCAACTGCGCCCGGTGGTGCAGGCCATGGCGCCCAGGGGCGTGGACACCGTCGTACGGGCCGTCATCGACCCGGCGGCCGGCGCGGTGCTGTCGTTCGGGCTGGCCGGAGCCGCCTCCCAGCTCCTGGACGACATGGCACACCGCCTGGTCCCCGTCACCGACCGCGACGCCACCTCCCTCATCCGCTCCATCCGCACCGCCCCCCTCCTCTTCGGCTGGCGCGGCTCCACCCCCGTCGACACCCCCGCCCTGGAAGAACTGCTCCTCCGCGTCTCCCGCCTGGTCGACGACCACCCCGAGGTGGTCGCCATCACCCTCGAACCCGTCGTCGTCGCCCAGCACGGCATCACGGTCCTCGACGCCACCATCCGCCTGGCCCCGCCCCCGGCCCGCAACGACCTGGGCCCCCGCACGCTGCCGGCGTACTGAGCGGATACCGCCGCGGGAACAAAGCGGGAACAAAGGGGGAACCAAGGGGGTCGGGATACGGCCGGGGCCCGTGCGCGGGTCGTCCCGACTGGCCCGGAGTGCACCTGGCCACGGATTAGGATGGACGCCATGGCCAAGACCAGTACGACGACCCAGGGGCTTCGCGCGGCGATCGAGCGCAGCGGCTACTACCCGGCCCTCGTGGCCGAGGCGGTGGAGGCCGCTGTCGGCGGCGAGGCCGTCCGGTCGTACCTGGTCCACCAGGAGACCACGTTCGACCAGAACGAGGTCCGCCGCCATGTCACCGTCCTCGTCCTGACCGCCAACCGCTTCATCGTCAGCCACACCGACGAGCAGGCCGCCGACGGCACCTCCCCGACGCCGTACGCCACCACCTCCACCGAGTCCGTGAAGATCGGCCGGATCTCCTCCGTCGTGGTCAGCCGGGTGGTGGCCAACCCCGAGCAGTACAAGCCGGGCACCCTGCCCCGCGAGGTCGTCCTCACCATCGGCTGGGGCGCGGTCAGCCGCCTCGACCTGGAGCCCGCCGCCTGCGGCGACCCGAACTGCGAGGCCGACCACGGCTACACCGGCAGCTCCACCGCCGACGACCTCAGCCTGCGGGTGAGCGAGGCCGGGGACGGCCCGGAGACCGTGCGCCAGGCGCTCGCCTTCGCGCAGTCCATCTCCGAGGCGACCGCGGACGTCACCCGCTGATGTCCCAGCCCTCTCCCTGGGACGCCCTGGAACCCCTCGCCGTGTCCTCCGCCCCGCTGCCCGAGTACGGCCACGGCTCCCTCGCCGACCTGCTGCCCACCCTTGCCGCCGGCCTGGGCGTCCCCGGCATGACACCGGCGATCACCGAGCTGACCCCCGCCGACCGGGTCTGCGTCTTCCTCGTGGACGGCCTCGGCTGGGAGCTGCTGCGTGCCCACCCGGACGAGGCGCCGTTCCTGAACTCCCTGCTGGGCAGCTCGCGCGGCGGTACCGGCCGCCCCCTCACCGCCGGTTACCCGGCGACCACGGCGACCTCGCTGGGCTCCGTCGGCACCGGTCTGCCGCCCGGCGCGCACGGCCTGCCCGGCTACACCGTGCGTGACCCGGACACCGGCCGGCTGATGAACCAGCTCCGCTGGCAGCCCTGGACCCCGCCGCACGCCTGGCAGCCGTACCCCACCGTGTTCGAGCTGGCCGACCGCGCCGGGGTGCACGCCGCCCAGGTGTCCTCGCCGCACTTCCAGAACACCCCGCTCACCAAGGTCGCGCTCAGCGGCGGCACCTTCGTCGGCAGCCTCGCCGGCGAGGAGCGCATGGACCTCGCCGCCCAGCAGCTCGCCGCCGGGGACCGCTCGCTGGTCTACACGTACTACGCCGAACTCGACGGCGCCGGTCACCGCTACGGCATCGGCTCCGACACCTGGCGCGGCCAGCTCATGTACGTCGACCGGCTCGCCCAGCGCCTGGCCGAGCAGCTCCCCCCGCGCAGCGCGCTCTACGTCACCGCCGACCACGGCATGGTCGACATCCCCTTCGACGAGGAGCACCGCATCGACTTCGACGAGGACTGGGAGCTGCGCGCCGGTGTCTCCCTCCTCGGCGGCGAGGGCCGCGCCCGGCACGTGTACGCGGTGCCCGGCGCGGAGAACGACGTGCTGACCTGCTGGCGGGAGGTCCTCGGCGACCGCTTCTGGATCGCCTCCCGCGACGAGGCGGTCCAGGCGGGCTGGTTCGGCCCGCACGTGGACGAGCGGGTGTACCCGAGGATCGGTGACGTGGTCGCCGCCGCCTACGACGACGTGCTGATCACCGCCTCCGAGCGCGAGCCCAAGGAGTCGCTGATGGTCGGCAACCACGGCTCGATGACCCCCGCCGAGCAGCTCGTCCCCCTCCTCGAAGTCCGTTCCTGACCCCGCCGCCGCCCCCCGCCCCCCACCCCCCACTCGCCGAAAGGTGCTCAACCCCTCATGTCCGAGCTGGTGTTCTTCTCCGGAACGATGGACTGCGGGAAGTCGACCCTGGCTCTGCAGATCGAGCACAACCGCTCGGCGCGAGGACTCCAGGGCCTGATCTTCACGCGGGACGACCGCGCCGGCGAGGGCAAGCTGTCCTCCCGCCTCGGCCTGGTCACCGACGCGGTCGAGGCGATGCCGGGCATGGACCTGTACGGCCATGTGGTCGCCCTGATGTCGCGCGGCGGCAGAGTCGACTACGTGATCGTGGACGAGGCCCAGTTCCTCGGCCCCGAGCAGATCGACCAGCTCGCCCGCGTGGTGGACGACCTGGACCTCGACGTCTTCGCCTTCGGCATCACCACCGACTTCCGCACCAAGCTCTTCCCCGGCTCCCAGCGCCTGATCGAGCTCGCGGACCGGATAGAGACGCTCCAGGTCGAGGCGATGTGCTGGTGCGGCGCCCGCGCCACGCACAACGCCCGCACCGTCGGCGGCGAGATGGTCGTGGAGGGCGAGCAGGTGGTGGTCGGCGACGTCAACCGCCCCGCCACGGCCGTCGGTTACGAGGTCCTGTGCCGCCGCCACCACCGCCGCCGGATGACCGCCGCCGGAGCCCAGGCCGGCGCCCTCTCCCCGGACGTCCTGCCGGTGACCTCGGGCTGACCTACCCGCGCGGCCGGGGCACGGTCCCGACCCTGCGTGCCACGCCGAACCGGGCCCCCTGCGGGTCCGCCACCGTGGCCACTCTGCCGTACGGGCCGTCCTGGACCGGTTCCAGCAGGCTGCCGCCGAGGTCCAGCACCTGCCGGACCGTGGCGTCGGTGTCCGCCACCTCGAAGTGCGGCAGCCAGTGCGCGCCCAGGGCGCGGGGGAGACCGTGGCCCATTCCGCGCAGGGCCACCACCGGGCGGCCGCCGCTGCGCAGGGTGATGTGGTCCGGTGCCGACGGGGGCTCCGCCTTGTAGCCGAAGACCCGCGCGTAGAACGCCGTCACGCGCACCGCCGACACCGTCCGCAGCTCGGTCCAGGCGGGCAGGCCCGGTCCACCGGCGCCCGGCGGGACGGGGTGGGCCCAGACGGTGCAGAAGCCGAAGACCGCGCCGGACGGGTCGGCGGCGATGGCCACCCGGCCGTTCTCCCCCGCGTCCAGCGGCCCCACCGCCACCGTGCCGCCGGACAGCCGCACCCGCTCCGCGGTGAGGTCCACGTCGTCCGAGGCGAGATACGGCGTCCAGGCCGCCGACAGCCCCGCGTCCGGCGGGAGTTGATTGATGACCGCCACATCCCGGCCGCCCCGCGACGCCCGCACCGGGCGGCCCAGCGGCCCGGCCCGGAACTCCCAGCCGAGCACGGCCCCGTAGAACTCCTCGGCGGCGTCCGCCGCCCGCGTCATCAGGCTCACCCAGCACGGCGTGCCGGGCGCGTGCGGCGCTCGCGGGCCGGCCGACTCCGGTGCCTCGGTCATCGCTCACTCTCTCTCCGGTCCCTCTTGGGGGCCGTGTCGCATCCGCTGCCTGAGGGCCCGCGCCGCCACCGGTACGTGGCGGCGCGCGGTCCAGGCGGAAGGTCCGGTCGGCCGCCGTTCGCCCCGCGGGCGATGACCGGCGAGTACCGCCGAACGCACAGTGTGTGCCCGATACGGTACGCCGTGTGATCGGGGCTGTCCGGCCGAGCAGAGTAGTGGCAGCCGGGCGTGGCGGCCACCCCGTGCGCGAGGATGGCGCCATGACAGTCATCATCACCGCCGCCGAACTGGCCGGGGACCTGACCGGACCCACCCCGCCGACGCTGCTGGACGTGCGCTGGCAACTGAGTGCGCCGGACGCCCCCGCCTTCGACGCCCGCGCCGCCTACGAGGCCGGCCACCTCCCCGGCGCGGTCTTCGTCGACCTGGACCGGGAACTGGCCGCGCCCCCCGGCCCGCGCGGCCGCCACCCCCTGCCGGACCTCGCGGAGTTCGGCGCCGCCATGCGCCGCGCGGGCGTCTCCACCGGCACCCCGGTCGTCGTGTACGACGGCGGCCAGGGCTGGGCGGCCGCCCGCGCCTGGTGGCTGCTGCGGGCGACGGGTCACCCGGACGTGAGGGTGCTCGACGGCGGGTTGACGGCATGGGAGGGCCCGCTGTCCACGGAGGTACCCGTCCCGGCCCAGGGCGACTTCGAGCCCCTGCCGGAGCCGGCCGGTGTCCTCGACGCGGACAGCGCGGCCGAACTCGCGGGCTCCGGCGTGCTGTTGGACGCGCGAGCGGGGGAGCGGTACCGGGGCGAGGTCGAGCCCATCGACCGGGTCGGCGGCCATGTTCCGGGCGCGCTGTCGGCCCCGACGATGGAGAACGTGGGCCCCGACGGCCGCTTCCTGTCCGCCGCCGACCTCCGCGACCGCTTCAAGGCCCTCGGCGTCTCCGGCGACACCCCGGTCGGCGTCTACTGCGGCTCCGGCGTCTCCGCCGCCCACGAGGCGCTGGCCCTGGCGATCGCGGGCATCCCGGCCGCGCTGTACGTGGGTTCGTGGTCGGAGTGGTCCAACGACCCGTCCCGCCCGGTCGCGGTGGGGCCGGACCCGCGCTGAGCAGACGCGAGGGGTGGAGCGCACGCGCGCTCCACCCCTACGGTCCTGCCGCTCCGGCTATTCCTGCTTCTTGCGCCGGGTGCCGAACACGATCTCGTCCCAGCTCGGCACGGCGGCCCGGCGTCCGGGGCGCACCCCGTCGGCCTCGGCCTGACGGTCCGTCGCGCCGGTCAGCCGGTCGCGGTGGCTGGAGACGGCACGGGGCATCAGTACGTCCGCGTAGGCGGAACCGGCCGACGCGGCGGGCGCCGGAGGCTCCTCCTCCATGACCTCCTCGGCCGGCTCCTCCGGGGGCTCCGGCGGCCGCTCCGGCACCACCAGGTCGCCCCGGAAGCTCGGCACGGCCTCCAACAGGCTGGTCAGGGAGTCGCGTTCGCCCGTGCTCTCCTCGACGGGCTCGGACGGCTGCGCGGGCAGGCTCGGCCGCTCACGGTCGACCCGGTCCAGCGCGCGGTCCATGCCGCGGTCGCGCGGCAGCCGGGCGATGCGCGGGACGAACGGGAAGCTGGGCTCCGCCACCGCGAGGTCGTCGGACTCACCGATCAGCGAGCGCGCCTCGTCGTCGACGGCCTGGACGAGCCGCCGGGGCGGGTCGTACGTCCAGCTCGCCGAGTGCGGTTCGCCCGCGACCAGGTAGACGAGCAGGACCTCCCAGGTGCCGTCGTCGCGGCGCCAGGAGTCCCACTGCACGGTGTCCTTCTCCGCGCCCCGCAGCAACAGCCGCTCCTGCACGGCCTCGCCGAGCAGCGGGCCGGAGTTCTCGCCGGGGCGGCGGACGGGGGTCTTGCGGGCGCGCTCGGCCATGAAGGCGCGCTCGGCGAGCACGGGGCCTTCGAAGCGGCGGACCCGGTCGACGGGGATGCCGGCGAGTTGGGCGACCTCTTCCGCGGTGGCACCGGCTCGTATCCGCGCCTGGATGTCACGGGGGCGGAGGTGGCTCTCGACCTCGATCTCGATCTGGCCGAGGCGGGGGCGGTCACCGCGCACGGCGGCGCGCAGCCGCTCGTCGATCGGAAGGGTGTACTCCGTCGCGTCGGCAGCCTTGAGCACCAGCCGTGTGCCGTCATTCGAGACGGCCACGACACGCAGTTCGGGCATGGGGACCTCCCGGATGGTGCCTGCCGACGTCACGTGCGTCGCTGCTTCCGCTAGTCGAGTGTGGCCTGCCCGAGCGCAACCTGCCACAACCTTGCCGAGTTGCCCGGCGTGTCGGGCGCGAGCCGAGCACCGCCGTTATGGCACGGTTACCTGTTCGCAACGCTGAGTGACGAACTTCATCACCCTGTGCAACTTTCCCCCTCCTGGCGGCCCTGCGGGGCTCCGGACATCCCGATGGGACACCGGTGCCCAGGGCTCGCAACAGTACTCCATTCGGGCCATCGGCGTCGTTCGGCGCGCCCGTCAACTTCTGCCGGGGGGTGCGACTTGGCCGCCCGTGGGCGGGTTACGGCGGTCACCAACGTGGCGAAGTTCACGCAATCCGGCGAAACGGAACTAATGGTTTCGCCCGCACGTCCCTCACTCGGCACAGGTCGACAGGAGTCGACGCCGAGCAAGGAAAGGCAGCGGGTTCCGGGTATGCGTGAAACGCCCGATGCGGGTCGGAAGCGATTCGACCTGAACGTCCCCCAGGTCGCGGGCAGCGCGCTCGCGGCCGTCGTGGCGGCCAAGATGGCCTCCTACTTCGGGGTGTACGGCACGATCCTGGGCGCCGGAGTGGTCAGCATCGTCGCCACCTGCGGCGGCTCGGTGTTCCAGCAGTTCTTCCGGCGCACGGGCGAGCAGCTCCGCGAGGCGCGGGACACCACCCGGCCCCGTCCGCAGGTGCACGCCGGTCAGCCGGTGCCGGGTGACTTCACCGAGGGCACCGTCTACCGCGCGAAGGTCAAGAGCTGGAAGCGCCCGCTGCTCGCGGCCGCCCTGGTCTTCGGCGTCACCATGGGCGGCATCACCGCCTACGAGGCGGTGTCCGGCAGCAGCTTCAGCGGCGGCAAGGGCACCACGGTCAGCGACGCGGTCGGCGGCCACAACTCCCACCACCAGCGCAGGAACGACGACCCCACCCCGGTCGACACCCCGTCCGGTACGACGGACCCCGACCGGCAGACCCCGTCCGAGGGCGGCTCCTCCACCACCCGGCCGACGACGCCCGAGACCACCCGGACCCCGGGCGACGGCCCGAGCAGCGCGCCCGGCGAGGACACGGCCACTCCGGCCCCCACTCCCACAGAGGGCGCGACCGAATCGGCGCCCCCTACCCCAGAACCCTCCGCAAGTAGTCGTTCTGGAACAGCCGTTCCGGGTCCAGCCGGTTCCGCAACGCCGTGAACTCGGTGAAGCGCGGATACACCCCTTCGAGGTACCCCGCGTCCCGCGTGTGCACCTTCCCCCAGTGCGGCCGCCCCTCGTGCGCGGTGAACACGCGCTCCGCCGCGCTGAAGTACGCCTGGTACGGGGTGCCCCGGAACATGTGCACCGCGACGTAGGCGCTGTCCCGGCCCGACGCGGTGGACAGGGCGATGTCGTCGGCCGGGGCGGTGCGCACCTCGACCGGGAAACTGACCCGCAGCCCGGAGCGCTCGATCACCGTCCGCAGCTCCCGCAGCGTCTCGGCCAGAGCGGCGCGCGGCACCGCGTACTCCATCTCCACGAACCGCACCCGGCGCGGCGAGGTGAACACCCGGTACGGGATGTCGGTGTACGACCGCGCCGACAGCGCCCGGCTGGAGACGCGGGCGATCGCCGGGACGGAGACGGGGGCGGCGCGCCCCACCCACTGGACCGCCTGGAAGACGCCGTTGGACAGGAACTCGTCCTCGAACCAGCCGGCCGCCCGCCCTACCGGCCGCGCGGGGCCCTCGCTGCGGTTGTTGCGCTTGGTGTTGGTGCTGCCGGTGTGCGGGAACCAGTAGAACTCGAAGTGCTCGTTCTCCGCCCAGAGTTGATCGAACTCCGCCAGCACCCGGTCGAGCGGCATCGGCTCCTCGCGCGCGGCCAGCAGGAACAGCGGCTCCACCGCGAGGGTCAGCGCGGTGACGACGCCCAGCGCGCCGAGCCCGATCCGGGCGGCGGCGAAGACCTCGGGGTTCTGCTCGGCGGAGCAGGTGAGCACCGAGCCGTCGGCGGTGACGAGTTCGAGCCCGGTGATCTGGGCGGCGATGGAGCCGGACTCCCGGCCGGTGCCGTGGGTGCCGGTGCTGGTGGCCCCGGCGACGGTCTGCTCCATGATGTCGCCCATGTTGGTGAGCGACAGACCCTCGCGCGCCAGCGCCGCGTTGAGCCGCTTCAGCGGGGTGCCCGCCTCGACCGTGACGGTCATGGCGGCGCGGTCGATCGCGCGGATGCCGGTCAGCAGATCGGGGCGGATCAGCACCCCGTCCGTGGCGGCGACGGAGGTGAAGGAGTGCCCGGTGCCCACCGCCTTCACCCGCTGCCCGCGCTCGGCGGCCGCGCGCACCTCGGCGGCCAGTTCCTCCACCGAGGCCGGCGTCACCTGCCGGGCGGGCCGGGCGGTGACATTGCCGCCCCAGTTACGCCACGTTCCGTGCTTCCCGTTCGCCGTGCTGCTCAACGGTGCCTCCCCGCCCCGTGACCGGCCTGCGCAGCCGGCGGTACCCGAGGAAACCGACCACGACCGCGGCGCCCCCGGCGGCGACCGGGACCCCGTACCCGGCGCGCGCGCCGGCCGCGTCGATCACCCAGCCCGCCATGGCGGAGCCGAGCGCGACCCCGACCGCCAGACCGGTACTCACCCAGGTCATGCCCTCGGTGAGGTTCGCGCGAGGTACGTGCTTTTCGATGAGGGACATCGTCGTGATCATCGTCGGTGCGATGGACAGCCCCGCTACGAACAGTGCCGCGGCCAGAAGTGCCAGGTTTCCGACCAGTAGGAGTGGGATCATACTCATGGCCATCGCGCCCACGCCCAGCAGCCACCGGCGCTGCGGCGGACCGGAGAAGCGCAGCAGGCCGAAGGCCAGGCCCGCCACGCACGAACCGGCGGCGTAGAGCGCGAGGACCACGCTGGCCGCGCTCTTGTGGCCGCGCTCGTCGGCGAAGGCGACGGTGACCACGTCGATGGCGCCGAAGATCGTGCCCGTGGCCACGAAGGTCGCCACCAGCACCTGGAGACCGGGGGAGCGCAGCGCGCTGCCCGTGCCGTGCTGCTCGCGCGGGTGCGGCACCGGCTCGGTGGCGCGCTGGGCCGTCAGCCAGAAGACGCCGACGGCCAGGAAGCAGGCCGCGAGCAGCGGGCCCGCCTCCGGGAACCAGGCGGTGGACAGGCCGATGGACAGGATGGGCCCGAAGATGAAGCAGACCTCGTCGACGACCGACTCGAACGAGTAGGCGGTGTGCAGCCTCGGGTCGCCGCCGTACAGCGCGGCCCAGCGGGACCGGATCATCGCGCCGAGGCTGGGCACCGCGCCGACCCCGGCCGCGGCGGCGAACAGCGTCCAGTCCGGCCCGCCGAAGTGCGCGGTGAGCAGCAGCGCGGCGCCGGCCGTGAGCGCCACCAGGGTCGCGGGGCGCAGCACCCGGCGCTGTCCGTGCCGGTCCACCAGACGGGAGATCTGCGGGCCCAGCACGGCCGCGGAGAGCGCCATGGTGGCCGAGAGCGCGCCCGCCAGGCCGTAGCGCCCGGTTAGCTGGGAGACCATCGTGACCACGCCGATGCCCATCATCGACAGCGGCATCCGGCCGACGAGGCCCGCGGCGGAGAAGCTCTTGGTGCCCGGTTCGGTGAACAGGGCGCGGTAGGGGCTGGGCACGCGGGGCTCCGTCTGGATTGCTCGGTAAGGCGCGAAGTGGGTGGATACAGCTTACGAGTTAGGTGAACCTAACGCAGCCGTTTTTCCCTCGGGACGAATCGGCGCCAACCCTCGCTTTCCCGGCCCGTCCCCGTGCCGTTTCCTCCCTGTCGGTGGCGGATGGCAGGATCGACTCATGCCAGACGCGCTCGATGCCACTCCTTACGACGCCCTCCTCCTGCTCTCCTTCGGCGGCCCCGAGGGGCCGGACGACGTGGTCCCGTTCCTGGAGAACGTCACGCGCGGGCGCGGCATCCCCAGAAAACGCCTCGAAGAGGTCGGGCAGCACTACTTCCTGTTCGGCGGCGTCAGCCCGATCAACGAGCAGAACCGCGAGCTGCTGGACGCCCTCCGCAAGGACTTCGCCGACCACGGTCTCGACCTGCCCGTCTACTGGGGCAACCGCAACTGGCAGCCGTACCTCACCGACACCCTGCGCGAGATGACCGCCGACGGCCGCCGCCGCGTGCTGGTCCTCGCCACCAGCGCCTACGCCTCCTACTCGGGCTGCCGCCAGTACCGGGAGAACCTGGCCGACGCGCTCGCCACGCTGGAGGCGGAGGGGCTGACGCCGCCCAGGGTCGACAAGCTCCGGCACTACTTCAACCACCCCGGCTTCGTGGAGCCCATGGTCGACGGCGTGCTGCGCTCGCTGGCCGACCTCCCCGACGAGGTGCGCGACGGCGCCCACATCGCCTTCACCACCCACTCCATCCCGCTCGCCGCCGCCGACACCTCCGGCCCCGCCGAGGAGCACGGGGACGGCGGCGCCTATGTCGCCCAGCACCTGGAAGTCGCCCGGCTGGTCGCCGACGCGGTCCGTGAGCGCACCGGCGTCGACCATCCCTGGCAGCTCGTCTACCAGTCCCGCTCCGGCGCCCCGCACATCCCGTGGCTGGAGCCGGACATCTGCGACCACCTCCAGGAGCGGCACGCCGCCGGCGTCCCGGCCGTCGTCATGGCCCCCATCGGCTTCGTCTCCGACCACATGGAGGTCCTCTACGACCTCGACACCGAGGCCACCGCCAAGGCGGCGGAGCTGGGCCTGCCGGTACGCCGCTCGGCCACCGTGGGCGCCGACCCCCGCTTCGCGGCCGCCGTCCGGGACCTGGTCGTGGAGCGCTCGGCAACCGAGCGCGGCCGCGAGACCACCCGGTGCGCCCTGGGCGCCCTCGGCCCGAGCCACGACCTCTGCCCGGTCGGCTGCTGCCCGGCCCGCGCCCCCCGCCCCGCCGCCGCGGGCGCCGACAGCTAGGGGGGTGTCTTGTCGATCACGCCGGGCTCGCGGCGTCCGGCACCGCACCTCGCCGCGTTGTCGTCGGTCCCCGACGCTCCGCATCGACTCCCTCCTCCGCCTTGCGATGCACGGCACCGGACGCCGCTCCCTGATCCGGCCTGACCGACAAGACACCCCCCACGCGTAAGGAGACCCGTGACCGACCCCCTCCACACCGAACTGCTCCACCTCGCCCAGGAGGCCGCCGGGCAGGCGGGTGCGCTGCTGCGGGACGGGCGGCCGGCCGATCTCGCGGTGGCGGCGACCAAGTCCAGTCCGGTCGACGTGGTCACCGAGATGGACCTCGCCGCCGAGAAGCTGATCGTGGACCTGATCTCCGGGCACCGTCCCGACGACGGGTTCCTCGGCGAGGAGGGCGCCAGTACCGAGGGCACCAGCGGGGTGCGCTGGGTGATCGACCCGCTCGACGGCACGGTCAACTACCTCTACGGGCTGCCGACCTGGGCCGTGTCCATCGCGGCCGAGGTGGACGGGGAGACCGTGGCCGGTGTGGTCGCGGCCCCGATGCGCGGCGAGACCTACCAGGCCGTGCTCGGCGGGGGTGCCTGGGCCACCGGTGCGTGGGAGGGCGAGCGGCCACTGGCCTGCCGTCCGCCGGCCCCGCTGGACCAGGCGCTGGTCTCCACCGGCTTCAACTACGTCACCGAGGTCCGCGCCCGGCAGGCGGAGATCGCGGCCCGGCTGATCCCGCTGGTGCGTGACATCCGGCGCGGCGGCTCGGCGGCGATCGACCTGTGCGACCTGGCCTGCGGCCGGCTCGACGGGTACTACGAGCGCGGGCTCAACCCGTGGGACGTGGCCGCGGGGGACCTCATCGCGCGGGAAGCGGGCGCCGTGACCGGTGGGCGGCCCGGAGAGCGCCCCTCGGGCGAGCTGACGCTCGCCGCTACCCCGGCCGTCTTCGAGCCCCTCCAGCGGCTGCTGGGGGACTTCGGCGCCTGGCGGGACTGAACCGCCTCGGGGCCATGAAACGGGAGCGGGACCCTGGGCACAGGACGTGCCGGGGTCCCGCCGAGGTTTCCGGGCCGGTCAGGCGGGAGTGACACCGACCTCGACGCCGTGCTCGGCGGCGAGACGGCGCAGGTCGTCCAGCTCACCCTGCTCCACCTCGACGAGGAAGTCGTCCCCCTCGTCTCGCGCCCGCGTCAGATCGGACTCGGTCGCCTTTATGCGCTGCAGAAGTCCCGTGGTGAAAGCGTCCATGCTGCGCCCCCTCGTCCTGGGTCGTGGGTCGGTGGCACGGGTGTGCCGGGTCAAGGAAGGGGCGATCATCGCCGCGGGTGCCCAGCGCTGCCCTGCTGGGCGGCGGCGGTGCCGGACACCCGCGCCCGCTCCGCGGAGTGATCGCGGAGTACCGCATGGTGCTGCGGCACATGCAGAGCGTGATCGCGGGGTGTAAAGCCGTCCTCCCCGCCCGCTTCCGCGCGGAAACCTCGTCGGCGGGAGAAATTCCGGCATTCTCGTCCCGTCCCCTCCGTCACCCCCCTTTCTCGTGGCCCCGCCCCCGGCTTACAGCCGACTTATGGCCGAAAAGGGCAGGATGGAGGCCCGATCCCACGGCCGTCTCCGCCCGCCCGCGCCCCGGCGCGGTCCACGCGGGTGGACTTCAGGAAGGACTAGCGACGTGCGTGTACTCGTCGTCGAGGACGAGCAGTTGCTCGCCGATGCGGTGGCCACCGGACTGCGCCGGGAGGCCATGGCCGTCGACGTCGTGTACGACGGGGCGGCCGCCCTGGAGCGCATCGGCGTCAACGACTACGACGTGGTCGTCCTCGACCGCGACCTCCCCCTGGTGCACGGCGACGACGTCTGCCGCCGCATCGTGGAGCTGGGGATGCCCACCCGCGTGCTGATGCTCACCGCCTCCGGTGACGTCAGCGACCGCGTCGAGGGCCTGGAGATCGGCGCCGACGACTACCTGCCCAAGCCGTTCGCCTTCAGCGAGCTGATCGCGCGCGTGCGCGCGCTCGGCCGCCGCACCAGCGTCCCCCTGCCCCCCGTCCTGGAGCGGGCCGGGATCAAGCTCGACCCCAACCGCCGCGAGGTCTTCCGCGACGGCAAGGAGGTCCAGCTCGCGCCGAAGGAGTTCGCGGTGCTGGAGGTGCTGATGCGCAGCGAGGGCGCGGTCGTCTCGGCCGAACAACTGCTGGAGAAGGCGTGGGACGAGAACACCGACCCCTTCACCAACGTGGTGCGGGTGACGGTGATGACGCTGCGCCGCAAACTGGGTGAGCCCCCGGTGATCGTGACGGTCCCCGGCTCCGGTTACCGGATCTGATCCCCCGTGGCCGCCACCCCCGCGCCGCCCCAGGCGCCCCCCAAGCCCACCTGGGACCCCCGCCCCCAGCCGCCCTATCCCTGGCTGCGCCCGACCATCCGGATACGGCTCACCCTGCTGTACGGCGGCATGTTCCTGATTGCCGGCATCCTGCTGCTGTCGATCATCTACCTGCTGGCCGCGCAGGCGATCAGCTCCGGCAACCAGCCGCTGTTCAAGATCGTCGGCTATCAGGATCTGCGGGTCTCCAGCGGCAACTGCCCGGTGATCAACAACACCACCAGCCTGTCGCTCCAGGACTTCAACACCGCGATCAGCCACTGCGTCGACCAGCAGCGCCAGGCGGCCCTGGACAACCTGCTCAGCCGCTCGCTGCTGGCCCTGCTGGGCCTCGCGGTGATCGCCTTCGCGTTCGGCTACGCGATGGCCGGCCGGGTGCTCTCCCCGCTCGGCCGGATCACCCGCACCGCCCGCCAGGTGGCCGGGTCCGACCTGTCCCGCCGGATCGAGCTGGACGGCCCGGACGACGAGCTGAAGGAGCTGGCGGACACCTTCGACGACATGCTGGAGCGGCTCCAGCGGGCCTTCACCGCCCAGCAGCGCTTCGTCGGCAACGCCTCCCACGAACTGCGCACCCCGCTGGCGATCAACCGCACCCTGCTGGAGGTCCACCTCTCGGACCCGAACGCCCCGGTGGAGCTCCAGCAGCTCGGCAAGACCCTGCTGGCCACCAACGAGCGCAGCGAGCAGTTGGTGGAGGGCCTGCTGCTGCTCGCCCGCAGCGACAACCAGATCGTCGAGCGGGGTCCGGTGGACCTGGCGGAGGTGGCCGGGCAGGCCATCGACCAGGTGCGCGGCGAGGCCGAGGCGCGGAGCGTGGAGATCCGCAGCGAACTGGAGCCCGCCGTGGTGCGGGGCAACGGTGTGCTGCTGGAGCGCATCGCGCTCAACCTGGTCCAGAACGCGGTGCGCTACAACGTGGTCCCCGACGAGACGCAGCGCGACGGCGAGGTGGCGGAGAGCGGCTGGGTCGAGGTCAGTACGGCGGTCGAGCACGGCCGCGCGGTGCTGACCGTGGCCAACACCGGTCCCGTGGTGCCCGCGTACGAGATCGACAACCTCTTCGAGCCCTTCCGGCGGCTGCGCACGGAGCGTACGGGCAGCGACAAGGGGGTCGGGCTCGGACTGTCCATCGTGCGGTCCGTGGCGCGGGCGCACGGCGGTCACATCGCGGCCGTTCCGCGCGAGGGCGGCGGTCTGGTGATGCGGGTGACGCTGCCGTTGTGACCGCCCTTGTCACAGATCCGGACACTCGCGGAGGTTGTTCGCTTCGCGCGGAATTTTCCGAGCACCGAAAGAGGTTTTCTCTGTGTGATCAATCACATGGGCGGATTTCCGGCCATGCACTGTCTGTGATCATGAAGGGGGCCGGAAAGCCGGGAAAATCCGGGTTTTCAAGGCTCCTGATCACGGGAAGTACACGATGAGGCGCCTTTGAGGTGCGGCATTCGAACCGTGTACGGTCCTCACCGCCATCCAAGCCGATCACTCACGAGGGGCCGGGTTGGGTGTCGATTGAGTAACAGACCTTGATGTGAGGCAAAATCTCCGCCTCAGGTCGGGCACAAGTCCGGCCTCTCACGCGTTACGTGCGCTGAAGACACCGCAGACACCCAGAGGGGGAGAGCGACACATGGCAACCGATTACGACACTCCACGCAAGACCGACGACGACGTCGACTCGGACAGTCTCGAAGAGCTGAAGGCCCGCCGGAACGACAAGTCCACCTCCGCGGTGGACGTCGACGAGTTCGAGGCCGCAGAGGGCCTCGAGCTTCCGGGCGCCGACCTCTCCAACGAGGAGCTGGCCGTCCGCGTGCTGCCCAAGCAGCAGGACGAGTTCACCTGCATGAGCTGCTTCCTGGTCCACCACCGCAGCCAGTTGGCCCGTGAGAAGAACGGCCAGCCGATCTGCCGCGACTGCGACTGAGGACGGGTCGGCCGTGACTGGCTCGACCCCTCCGCGGAAGCGCCGCTTCCACCTTCCGGGAGCGGACAAAGGGCTCTTCAGGAGCTCGCACGGCACACGTGACGAAGACGAGCGGGGCCCCGCCGAACCGGGGGCCTCGCTCGAACCGGCGTCCGAGATCGACGCGGCCCGGACGGGGGAGTCCCCCGGCCGTGCGGCGGCGATGCGCGCCCGCGCCCGCCTGCTGGCCCGAGAAAGCGCTCGCAGGGGCGGTACGCACGCCCGCGCGGGACTCGCCTACGTGGCCGACCGGGTCATCGACCTCGCCCCGCGCGTCCCCGTACGCGACCTGGCGACCCTGCGCCGGCAGTTCCCGGGCCTCGGGCCCGAGCAGCTCGCCGACAAACTGGTGGCCGGAGCGGCCGCCGGGACCTCCACGGTCGGCGCCGGCATCGGCGCCGCCGCCATGCTCCCCGTACCGCCCGCCATGCCCACCGAGCTGGCCGCCGAGATCACCGGGGTGGCCGCGATCGAGCTGAAACTCATCGCCGAACTCCACGAGGTCTACGGCCTGCGCCCGCCGGGCGGCCTCCGCGTCCGCAGCATCGCGTATCTGTCCTCCTGGTCGGGGGAGCGCGGGATCGACGTGATGAAGCCGGCGTCCATCGACGTCGCCCTCAGCGGCCGGATGAAGCGCGAACTGCGCCAGCGGATCATGAAGCGCATGGTCCGCAACCTGCCCAACCTCATGCCGTTCATGGTCGGCGCCGCCGTGGGCGCGGTCATGAACCGCCGGGACACCAGGAAGCTCGCCGCACGCGTCCGGGCCGACCTGCGCAAGAGCCAGGTGCCCTGGGACAGGCTGGCCGATCTGCCGCCGCTGGAGGAGCCCGAGGACCCGCTGAAGATCACCGGATACCCCGGGGGCACCGGCAGTTGACGCCCCGCTGACCAGGCGCTGCTCAGGCCGCCGGGGTCTTCGCGCCCGCGATGGCCGCCGCCAGCCGCTCCGGCTCCCGCGTCGACAGATACAGGTACGGCGTCGGGTCCTCGGGGTCGGTCACCTCGACCCGCAGCGCCGTCGGGATGTAGGCGCGCAGCAGCAGGAACGCGCGCACGTCGGCCTTGTAGGTGCGCCAGGCGCGGGCCTCCTCCGCGTCCAGCACCTCGGCCGCTCCGAGCGCCGACACCGGGATGCGCGCGTCGCCCGCGATCAGCGCGTCGCCCACCACGCGGATGCGCGGGGAGCCGTACGCGCTGGCCATCACCGCGGCGACGGCCGTGCCGCCGACCAGGCCGCCGAGCAGCGGCAGGGTGCCGAAGGGCAGCAGGATCAGGGCGAACGAGACGCCCACGAGCACGCTGATCAGCCACCACGAGCGCGGTGCGGTCAGACGTTCTTCGTAGGGGGCGGCGGAGGGCTGCATGAGCCAAGCTTGGCACGCGGGACGGACATCCCGGACGCCGGGGCGGCGGCGTGGTGGCGGCCACAGGGCGGAGCGGTAAGGTCTGCGCCTGTGAGTTCAGCCAGCCTCCAGCCCCCCGCCGACGCACAGCGCCCCGTCCGGCACCCCGACGCCCCCGCGCCCGGTGAGCCGCTCGGTGCCCACTACGAACACTGTTTCGGCTGCGGGCCCGGCCAGCCGCACGGGCTGCACCTGGAGGCACGCGCGGGCGACGGCGTCTCGCTGACCGCCGAGTTCACCGTCCAGCCCGCCCACCAGGGCGCCCCCGGCCTCGCGCACGGCGGCGTGCTGGCCACCGCCCTGGACGAGACCCTCGGCTCGCTGAACTGGCTGCTGCGCACCATCGCCGTCACCGGACGGCTGGAGACCGACTTCGTGGCCCCGGTGCCCGTCGGCACCGTGCTGCACCTCCAGGCGGAGGTCACCGCGGTCGCCGGACGCAAGATCTACTCCCGCGCGACCGGCCGCATCGGCGGCCCCGAGGGCCCCGTCGCCGTCCGCGCGGAGGCGCTGTTCGTCGAGGTGAAGGTCGGCCACTTCACCGAGCACGGCCGCGAGCAGGAGATCCAGGCCGCCATGAGCGACCCGGACCAGATCCGGCGCGCCCGCGCCTTCGAGGTGAACCCGTGAGCCGGCCGCTGGACGTCCGACTCCGCCGCATCGACCCCGACGTACCGCTTCCGGCGTACGAGCACCCCGGTGACGCCGGGGCCGATCTGCGGACCACCGAGCGTTGCGAACTCAAGCCCGGCGAACGGGCCGTACTGCCCACGGGCGTGGCCATCGCGCTGCCCGAGGGGTACGCGGCCTTCGTGCACCCCCGCTCGGGTCTCGCGGCCCGCTGCGGAGTGGCGCTTGTGAACGCCCCGGGGACGGTTGATGCCGGGTACCGTGGAGAGATCAAGGTGATCGTGGTGAATCTCGATCCGCGCGACAGCGTGCGGTTCGAGCGCTTCGACCGGATTGCCCAACTGGTCGTCCAGCAGGTCGAGAGGGTCCGCTTCCAGGAGGTCGCGGAACTTCCCGGTTCGGTGAGGGCCGAGGGGGGCTTCGGGTCCACCGGAGGCCACGCCTCGGTGGACGGCTAGCGCGGCACGACGGTCCGGCCGCCGCGGGTGGCCGGGCGGGTGGGAATCGATACGCTTCGGTCGTATCCGACCGGGAAGGACAGTGACGTGTTCGGACGTCGCAACAAGAAGGGTGCCGCCGAGGACGCGGCCGGCGAGGCCGAGCAGGTCGTCGACAGCGTCGACACCGAGGCGGAAGAGCAGACGCGGGTACGGCTCGAGCCCGAGCCGCGCCCCGACGGACCCTGGGACTCCACCGAGGTGCGCGACCCGGCCGAGGGCCGCGTGGACCTGGGCGGTCTGTTCGTCCCCGGGGTCGACGGCATGGAACTGCGGGTCGAGGTCGCCGGTGACGCGATCGTCGCCGCGACCGTCGTACTGCGCGACAGCGCCGTCCAGCTCCAGGCGTTCGCCGCCCCCAAGCGCGAGGGCATCTGGGGCGAGGTCCGCGAAGAGATCGCGGGCGGCATCACCCAGCAGGGCGGCATCGTCGACGAGGTCGAGGGCCCCCTCGGCTGGGAGCTGCGGGCCCAGGTGCCGGTGCAGCTCCCCGACGGCACGGGCGGCTTCCAGGTCGTGCGCTTCATCGGCGTGGACGGCCCCCGCTGGTTCCTGCGCGGAGTGATCTCCGGTCAGGGCGCGGTGCAGCCGCAGGCCGCCGGACTGCTGGAGCAGATCTTCCGGGACACGGTCGTGGTGCGCGGCGAGGGCCCGATGGCGCCCCGCGACCCGATCGTCCTCAAGCTGCCCAACGACGCCCAGATGGTCCCCGAGGGCGTCCAGCAGCAGGAGGAGGGCTCCCGCTTCTCCGGCGGCATGGGCCAGCTCCAGCGCGGCCCGGAGATCACCGAGGTCCGCTGAGCACTGAGGTGCGCTGAGTCGAGAGACATCCGCGAAGGGCCGCACCCCCGGGGGTACGGCCCTTCGCGCGCGCCCGAGGCGTCAGGGTTGCGTCAAAGCGTCCCGTCGCGCGGCCCCCCGTCCGCTTTGTCCGCACCGCCCGCCGTAAGGTCGACCCGGCGTAGACGGCAGTGACCGGAAGACAATGGGGCCATGGCACGCGGCAAGCTTCGGATCTACCTCGGCGCGGCACCGGGCGTGGGCAAGACCTACGCCATGCTCGCCGAGGCGCACCGCCGACTGGAGCGGGGCACCGACTGCGTGGTGGCGTACGTCGAGCACCACGGCCGTCCCCGCACCGAGACGCTGCTGCACGGCCTGGAGCAGGTGCCGCGCCGCCGGCTGGAGCACCGGGGCGCCTCCTTCGAGGAGATGGACGTCGACGCCGTACTGCGCCGGGCGCCCGCCGTCGCCCTGGTGGACGAACTCGCGCACACCAACGTGCCCGGAGCCCGCAACACCAAGCGCTGGCAGGACGTGGAGGAACTCCTCGCCGCCGGGATCGACGTCGTCTCCACCGTCAACATCCAGCACCTGGAGTCCCTCGGGGACGTGGTCGAGTCGATCACCGGGGTCCGCCAGCGCGAGACGGTGCCCGACGAGGTGGTCCGCAGGGCCGACCAGATCGAGCTGGTCGACATGTCCCCGCAGGCCCTGCGCCGCCGCATGGCGCACGGCAACGTCTACCAGCCCGACAAGGTCGACGCGGCCCTGTCCAACTACTTCCGCCCCGGCAACCTCACCGCCCTGCGCGAGCTGGCGCTGCTGTGGGTGGCCGACCGGGTCGACGAGCATCTGAACGCCTACCGCAGCGAGCACCGGGTCTCCCGGATCTGGGGCTCCCGCGAGCGCATCGTGGTCGGCCTGACCGGCGGACCCGAGGGGCGCACCCTGATCCGCCGCGCCGCCCGGCTCGCCGAGAAGGGCGCCGGCGGCGAGGTGCTGGCGGTCTACATAGCCCGCAGCGACGGCCTCACCGCCGCCTCCCCGAAGGAACTCGCCCTCCAGCGCACCCTGGTGGAGGACCTCGGCGGCACCTTCCACCACGTCGTCGGCGACGACATACCCGCCGCCCTGCTGGCCTTCGCACGTGGCGTCAACGCCACCCAGATCGTGCTCGGCTCCTCGCGTCGCAAGACCTGGCAGTACGTCTTCGGACCCGGCGTCGGCGTCACCGTCGCGCGCGAGTCCGGACCCGACATCGACGTGCACATCGTCACCCACGAGGAGGTCGCCAAGGGGCGCGGACTGCCCGTGGCGCGCGGCTCCCGGCTCGGCCGGGGCCGGATCGTCGCCGGCTGGGCGATGGCGCTGGCGGGCCCGGCCCTGCTGGCCCTGCTGCTGAGCGCCGTCGACCTCGGCCTCGCCAACGACATGCTGCTGTTCCTGGCGGTCACGGTCGCCGCCGCCCTGCTCGGCGGACTGCTGCCCGCGCTCGCCTCGGCCGCGCTGGGCTCCCTGCTGCTGAACTTCTTCTACACCCCGCCGCTGCACCGGCTGACCATCTCCGACCCGCGCAACATCGTCGCCATCGCGATCTTCTTCGGCGTCGGCATGGCGGTCGCCTCCGTGGTCGACCTCGCCGCCCGCCGCACCCACCAGGCGTCCCGGCTGCGCGCCGAGTCGGAGATCCTCTCCTTCCTCGCCGGCAACGTCCTGCGTGGCGAGACCAGCCTGGAGGCGCTGCTGGAGCGGGTCCGGGAGACCTTCGCCATGGAGTCCGCCGCCCTGCTGGAACGGGCGGGCGACCTGGAGCCGTGGACCTGCGCGGGGCGCGCCGGAGTCGGGCCCCCGCTGGAGCGGCCCGAGGACGCCGACGTGGACATGCCGGTCGGCGACCACATGGCGCTCGCGCTCACCGGCCGCGTGCTCCCCGCCGAGGACCGCCGGGTGCTGGCCGCCTTCGCCGCGCAGGCCGCCGTCGTGCTCGACCGGCGCCGCCTGAAGGCCGAGGCCGACCGGGCGGGCGCGCTCGCCGAGGGCAACCGCATCCGCACCGCCCTGCTCGCCGCCGTCAGCCACGACCTGCGCACCCCGCTCGCCGGGATCAAGGCCGCCGTCTCCTCCCTGCGCTCGGACGACGTGGCGTGGTCCGAGGAGGACCGGGCCGAGCTGCTTGAGGGGATCGAGGAGGGCGCCGACCGGCTCGACCACCTGGTGGGCAACCTGCTCGACATGTCCCGCCTCCAGACCGGCACCGTCACCCCGCTGATCCGCGAGATCGACGTGGACGAGGTGGTGCCGATGGCGCTGGTCGGCGTCCCCGAGGACAGTGTCGGCCTGGACGTGCCCGAGACGCTGCCCATGGTCGCCGTCGACCCCGGCCTGCTGGAGCGCTCGGTCGCCAACCTCGTGGAGAACGCCGTCAAGTACAGCCCGCCCGGCCGGCGTGTCACCGTGTCCGCCAGCGCCCTGGTGGACCGGGTCGAGGTGCGGGTCGTGGACCGGGGGCCCGGCGTGCCGGACGACGCGAAGGACCGTATCTTCGAGCCGTTCCAGCGGTACGGCGACGCCCCGCGCGGCGCCGGGGTCGGGCTCGGCCTCGCGGTGGCACGCGGCTTCGCCGAGGCCATGGACGGCACCCTGACCGCCGAGGACACCCCCGGCGGCGGACTCACCATGGTGCTCAGCCTCTGCGCCGCCCGGCCCCGCCCCGAGCCGCCGCGCGCCGGGGAGGACACCGCAGAACAGGAAAGGCAGCCGCAATGACCAGGGTGCTGGTGGTCGACGACGAACCGCAGATCGTGCGGGCCCTCGTGATCAACCTCAAGGCGCGCTCGTACGACGTCGACTCGGCCCCCGACGGCCGCACCGCGCTCCAGCTCGCCGCCTCCCGCCACCCCGACGTGATCGTCCTGGACCTGGGCCTGCCCGACATGGACGGCGTCGAGGTGATCCGGGGACTGCGCGGCTGGACCCGGGTGCCCATCCTGGTGCTGTCCGCCCGGCACTCCTCCGACGAGAAGGTCGAGGCACTGGACGCGGGCGCCGACGACTACGTCACCAAGCCCTTCGGCATGGACGAACTGCTGGCCCGGCTGCGGGCCGCCGTGCGCCGGGCCGAGCCGGTCGGGCCGGGCGAGGACGAGGTGACCACGGTGGAGACGGCCGGCTTCACCGTCGACCTGGCCGCCAAGAAGGTGGACCGGGGAGGCAGGGACGTACGGCTCACCCCGACCGAGTGGCATCTGCTGGAGGTGCTGGTCCGCAACACCGGCCGGCTGGTCGGCCAGAAGCAACTGCTCCGGGAGGTCTGGGGGCCCTCCTATGGCACCGAGACCAACTATCTGCGGGTCTACATGGCCCAGCTCCGCCGCAAGCTGGAGGCCGACCCGGCCCACCCCCGGCACTTCATCACCGAACCCGGCATGGGCTACCGCTTCGAGAAGTGAACCGGTGTTCGGCCGGGGTCCCTCTGGAGTACGGCCTGACGGGCACACCCCGGTACGCTTCAGATATGAGTGGCGTTCCTCGATCCGAAAAGCCGGCAGGCCGGTTCCGTCGCATGCTGGACCGGCTCTCCACCTCCCAGGAGGACCTGGAGTCGGAGGAGCTGCGGGAGGACACCGAGACCGCGGGCTGCACCCGGATCGGCGACTGCCACGACCGGCAGATCGTCACCGTAACTGGTACCTTGCGCACGGTCACCCTGCGACCGCGGGCGGGAGTCCCGGCGCTGGAGGCGGAGTTGTTCGACGGCACCGCCGCGCTGGACGTGGTGTGGCTCGGCAGGCGCTCCATCACGGGCATAGAACCGGGACGCAAGCTGATCGCATCGGGCCGGATCTCGATGAGCCGGGGCCGCCGTGTGCTGTTCAACCCGAAATACGAACTGCGACCCCTCGGACGGGAGTAGCCGGTGACGTCCCTCGACAAGCCGACCCAAGACGCCGGACAGAGCCCGCCGGACGGCGGCCGCGAGGCCGGCCAAGTCCATGACTCCCGGACGGTTACCGAGGCCGCGCTGTTCGAGGCGTTCGGCGGCATCCGCGGCATGGTCGAGACGGTGCTGCCCGGCCTGATCTTCGTCACGATCTTCACGATCAACAAGGACCTGCACTTCTCCGCGATCGCCGCGCTGGCGGTCTCGGTCGTCATGCTGGTGGTCCGGCTGCTGCGCAAGGACACCGTGAAGCACGCCTTCAGCGGTGTCTTCGGGGTCGCCTTCGGTGTCGTGTTCGCGATGTTCACGGGCAACGCCAAGGACTTCTACCTGCCCGGCATGCTCTACACCCTGGGCCTGGCGCTGGCGTACATCATCACGACGCTGGCCGGGGTGCCGCTGATCGGTCTGATGCTGGGGCCCGTGTTCAAGGAGAACCTCTCCTGGCGCACCCGCAACCCCGGCCGCAAGAAGGCGTACGCCAAGTCGAGTTGGGCCTGGGGCCTGATCCTGCTGGCCAAGTGCGCGATCCTCTTCCCGCTGTACTGGTGGGCCGACACCACGCAGCTCGGCTGGGTCCTGGTCATCCTCAAGATCCCGCCCTTCCTGCTGGCGGTCTGGCTCACCTGGGTCTTCCTCGCCAAGGCGCCGCCGCCGATCGACGTGTTCGCCGAGATGGAGGCCGCCGAGAAGGCGGAGGAGGCCGAGAAGGCGGCGAAGGCCGGGCCCGCCGCCGCCGAGGACGGCGAGACCGCCGCGGGACGGCACCGCAGGGGCGCGTGAGCACACACCAAGAGGGCGCCCCCGGAGAGATCCGGGGGCGCCCTCTTCACGTGGTGCCTCAGGCGCTGTCGCGGCGGACCGACAGCAGGTCCTCCAACTGCTCCTCGCGGGCCTGCGCGGCCACGAAGAGGAGTTCGTCGCCCGCCTCCAGGGAGTCCTCCTTGGACGGCGTCAGCACACGCGTGCCGCGGATGATGGTGACCAGGCTGGTGTCCTCGGGCCACTCCACGTCCCCGACCTGGGTGCCGGCCAGCGCCGACTCCTCCGGCAGGGTCAGCTCGACCAGGTTGGCGTCGCCGTGGCTGAAGCGCAGCAGCCGGACCAGGTCGCCGACGCTCACCGCCTCCTCGACCAGCGCGGACATCAGACGCGGCGTGGAGACGGCCACGTCCACGCCCCAGGACTCGTTGAAGAGCCACTCGTTCTTGGGGTTGTTCACCCGGGCGACGACGCGCGGGACGCCGTACTCCGTCTTGGCGAGCAGCGAGACGACCAGGTTGACCTTGTCGTCGCCGGTCGCGGCGATCACGACGTTGCAGCGCTGGAGCGCGGCCTCGTCCAGGGCCGTGATCTCACAGGCGTCGGCCAGCAGCCACTCCGCCTGCGGCACCCGCTCGACCGAGATGGCGGTGGGCGCCTTGTCGATCAGCAGGACCTCGTGGCCGTTCTCCAGCAGTTCCGCCGCGATCGAGCGGCCGACCGCCCCGGCTCCGGCAATGGCGACCCTCATCAGTGACCGCCCTCCTCTTCGGGGCCGTCGGCGAACGCGGCCTCGACCTTCTGGACCTCGTCCGTCCGCATCATCACGTGCACCAGGTCGCCCTCCTGGAGGACCGTCTGCGAGGTGGGCAGCACGGCCTCGCCCAGCCGGGTCAGGAACGCCACGCGGACGCCCGTCTCCTCCTGGAGCTTGCTGATCTTGTGGCCGACCCACTTCGCGGAGGCGTGCACCTCGGCGAGCTGGACCCCGCCGGTGGGATCGCGCCACAGCGGCTCCGCGCCCGAGGGCAGCAGCCGGCGCAGCATCTGGTCGGCGGTCCAGCGGACCGTCGCGACGGTCGGGATGCCCAGGCGCTGGTACACCTCGGCACGGCGGGGGTCGTAGATCCGGGCGGCCACGTTCTCCACGCCGAACATCTCGCGGGCCACCCGGGCGGAGATGATGTTGGAGTTGTCACCGCTGGAGACGGCGGCGAAGGCGCCCGCCTCCTCGATGCCCGCCTCGCGGAGGGTGTCCTGGTCGAAACCGACACCGGTGACCCGGCGGCCGCCGAACCCGGGTCCCAGCCTGCGGAAGGCGGTGGGGTCCCGGTCGATCACCGCGACCGTGTGTCCCTGTTGCTCCAGGGTCTGGGCGAGAGCGGAACCCACTCTGCCGCAGCCCATGATGACGATGTGCACGACCGTCCTTCCGGTGTCCAAAAGTTGCTGCTCGGCATCAGGGTCTCAGACCGGGGCCCAAAGCTGCACACGCGTGCGCGTCCCGCCCGCCGTCAACCCGCCGTGACGGCGTTCATCTGCGCTGTTCCGTGACCGCGGTCACGCCGGGCGCCCGGCGTCGAGTGATGCTGCGCACGCTGCACCCGGTGAGGACGGCGAGACCGGCCAGGGCCAGCACGGCTCCGAGCAGCTCAGCGGCGGCGGGCATGGGACCTCCGAAGTGCGACGACGGGCCGGAGCTGTCATCTAGGCACGGGGGCGCGCGCGCCCCGCACACCCCACTTCCGGGCGCCTGCGATTTCACTCGTGAGGCAGAACGCGGCCACCGGTTGCGCGCCCGCCTGTTCGAAGCCTTACGATCCTCTCTCGTGTCCAAACTGACCGACGTGCCCAAACGGATTCTGATCGGGCGCGCACTGCGCAGTGATCGGCTGGGCGAGACGCTTCTGCCGAAGCGCATCGCCCTCCCCGTCTTCGCCTCCGACCCGCTGTCCTCCGTCGCCTACGCGCCGGGGGAGGTTCTGCTGGTCCTGTCCATCGCGGGTGTGTCGGCGTATCACTTCAGCCCCTGGATCGCCGTCGCGGTCGTCGTGCTCATGTTCACGGTGGTCGCCTCCTACCGGCAGAACGTGCACGCCTACCCCAGCGGTGGCGGTGACTACGAGGTGGCGACCACCAACCTCGGCCCCCGCGCCGGGCTGACCGTCGCCAGCGCCCTGCTGGTCGACTACGTCCTCACCGTGGCCGTGTCCATCGCCTCCGGCATCGAGAACCTCGGCTCGGCGGTGCCCTTCGTGATCGAGCACAAGGTGCTGTGCGCCTGTGCCGTGATCCTCCTGCTGACGCTGATGAACCTGCGCGGGGTGAAGGAGTCGGGCAAGCTCTTCGCCATCCCGACCTATGTGTTCGTCGGCGGCGTCTTCATCATGATCGCGTGGGGCGCCTTCCGCGGGCTGGTCCTCGGGGACACGATGCGCGCGCCCACGGCCGGCTTCCACATCCGGGCCGAGCACCAGGGCCTCGCGGGCTTCGCGCTGGTCTTTCTGCTGCTGCGGGCCTTCTCCTCCGGCTGTGCCGCGCTCACCGGCGTGGAGGCCATCTCCAACGGCGTCCCGGCCTTCCGCAAGCCCAAGTCGAAGAACGCGGCGACCACGCTGGCCATGATGGGCCTGCTCGCCGTCACCATGTTCTGCGGCATCATCGCGCTCGCCATGACCACCAAGGTCCGCATGGCCGAGTACCCGGCGACCGACCTGCTGCTCCACGGCATGCCCGTCGGCTCCGGCTACGTGCAGAACCCGGTGATCTCCCAGGTCGCCGAGGCGGTGTTCGGCAAGGGCAGCTTCCTGTTCGTCGTCCTCGCCGCCGCGACCGCGCTGGTCCTCTTCCTCGCGGCGAACACGGCGTACAACGGCTTCCCGCTGCTCGGCTCGATCCTGGCGCAGGACCGCTATCTACCCCGCCAGCTCCACACCCGCGGCGACCGCCTGGCGTTCTCCAACGGCATCGTGCTGCTCTCCGGTACGGCGATGCTGCTGGTGGTGATCTACGGCGCCGACTCGACGCGGCTGATCCAGCTCTACATCGTCGGTGTGTTCGTGTCCTTCACGCTCAGCCAGACCGGCATGGTCCGGCACTGGAACCGGCACCTCGCCGCCGAGAAGGACCCGCTCAAGCGCCGCCACATGGTCCGCTCGCGCGCCATCAACGCCTTCGGCGCCTTCTTCACCGGCCTGGTGCTGGTCGTCGTGCTGGTCACCAAGTTCACCCACGGCGCCTGGGTCGCCCTGCTGGGCATGTGCATCTTCTACGCGACGATGACCGCGATCCGTAAGCACTACGACCGGGTCGCGGACGAGATCGCCGCCGTGGACGGCCCCACCGACGACAGCGTGCGCCCCTCGCGGGTGCACTCCCTGGTGCTGGTCTCCAAGATCCACCGCCCCACGCTGCGGGCCCTGGCCTACGCCCGGCTGATGCGCTCCGACACCCTGGAGGCGCTCACCGTCAACGTCGACCCGGCGGAGACCAGGGCGCTGCGCGAGGAGTGGGAGCGGCGCGGGATCGACGTACCGCTGAAGGTGCTGGACTCGCCCTACCGCGAGATCACGCGGCCGATCATCGAGTACGTCAAGAACCTCCGCAAGGAGTCCCCGCGCGACGCGGTGTCGGTGATCATCCCGGAGTACGTGGTGGGCCACTGGTACGAGCATCTGCTGCACAACCAGAGCGCGCTGCGGCTCAAGGGCCGGCTGCTGTTCACGCCCGGCGTGATGGTGACCTCGGTGCCCTACCAGCTCGAGTCCTCCCAGGTGGCCCGCGACCGGGCCCGCCGCAGGCAGGAGTGGAGCGCGCCGGGCGCGGTACGGCGTGGACCGGCGGAGCGGCCGAAGGACGGGGCGGGGGCGAAGGAGTGACCGTGGGGGCCTCGGGAACCCCGTAGACTGGTCGGCTGTTGTCCGCGCGGGCCCGTTGCCAGTCCGCCGCCCCTCCCTCCCCGATCTTGGAGTCACCCCACCATGCAGGCAGAACAGAAGAAGTCTCTGGTGGGCGAGGAGTACGAGGTCGAGGTCGGCCCCGTCGCCCACGGCGGCCACTGCATCGCCCGTACCGCCGAGGGCCAGGTGCTGTTCGTCCGGCACACGCTGCCGGGGGAGCGGATCGTGGCGCGGGTGACCGAGGGCGAGGAGGGCGCGCGCTTCCTGCGGGCCGACGCGGTGGAGATCCTGGACGCGTCCAAGGACCGCGTCGAGGCGCCGTGCCCGTTCGCCGGCCCCGGCAAGTGCGGCGGCTGCGACTGGCAGCACGCGAAGCCGGGCGCGCAGCGCCGCCTGAAGGGCGAGGTCATCGCCGAGCAGCTCCAGCGGCTCGCGGGCCTCACCCCGGAGGAGGCCGGCTGGGACGGCACGGTCATGCCGGCCGAGGGCGACAAGCTGCCCGCCGGCCAGGTGCCGCAGTGGCGCACCCGCATGCAGTACGCGGTCGACGCGGACGGCAACGCCGGCCTGCGCCGCCACCGCTCGCACGAGGTCGAGCCGATCGACCACTGCATGATCGCCGCCGAGGGGGTCAGCGAGCTGGGCATCGAGGACCGGGACTGGTCCGGCATGGCCTCCGTGGACGCGATCGCCGCGACGGGCTCGCAGGACCGCATGGTCATCCTGGAGCCCCGCCCCGGCGCCCGGCTGCCGCTCGTCGAGCTGGACCGGCCCGCGTCGGTGATGCGCGTCGACGAGAAGGACGGCGGCGTCCACCGCGTCCACGGCCGCGCGTTCGTCCGCGAGCGCGCCGACGGCCGTACGTACCGCGTCGGCAGCGGCGGCTTCTGGCAGGTCCACCCGAAGGCGGCGGACACCCTGGTGACGGCCGTCATGCAGGGCCTCCTCCCGCGCAAGGGCGAGATGGCGCTGGACCTCTACTGCGGCGCCGGCCTCTTCGCCGGCGCCCTCGCGGACCGCCTCGGCGAGACCGGCGCGGTCCTCGGCATCGAGTCCGGCAAGCGGGCGGTGGAGGACGCGCGGCACAACCTCGCGGACTTTCCCCGGGTGCGGGTGGAGCAGGGCAAGGTGGAGTCCGTCCTGCCCCGCACCGGCATCACCGAGGTCGACCTCATCGTCCTGGACCCGCCTCGGGCGGGGGCTGGCCGGAAGACGGTGGAGCACCTGACGTCGCTGGGTGCGCGTCGTATCGCTTACGTGGCCTGCGATCCGGCTGCGTTGGCTCGGGATCTGGGGTATTTCCGGGAGGGGGGGTATCGGGTGCGGACGCTTCGGGCGTTTGATCTGTTTCCGATGACTCATCATGTGGAGTGCGTGGCGATTTTGGAGCCGGTGAAGAAGGACGCGTGACCTGCGGGTTGCGGTTGGGGAGCCTGCTCGACCTGTTTCCGCTCGTCCAACAGGTGAACGGTGGCGATCGCCCGTAAAGGCCCGCCTGACCTACGGATTCAGGCGGGTGTAGGGACAGCGTTGCAAGCCGTGTCCGCGCGTTCCTCGGGCTGCTGACGCTCGTATGACGCTCGTCCTGAAGCCCCGTCACATCGGCGGGTCGCGTCCCACGCGGTCCAAGAGCCGGGCCTGTCGGGGTTCGAGGGCTACGAGGTGACGGGCCCCTGCGACTTGTCACCGCCCTTACGTCATTGCGACGACGACTTTGCCGGCCTTTGCCCGTCCCTTTTCCACGTAATCCATGGCCTGGAGGGTTTGCTCGAACGGGAAGACGCGGTCTATGACCGGGCGGACCTTCCCGGTGTCGATGAGGGGGGTGAGTTCGCGCAGTTGGTCGCCGCTGGCCCTCATGAACAGGAACGAGTACGTCACACCGTGGCGCTTGGCGTTGCGCCGGGTCTTGAAGCTGAGGGCTGTCATGGCCAGGCGGAGGAGCGGGTTCGCGCCGAGTTCGCGGGCGAAGGCCGGGTCGGGCGGGCCCGCGACGCTGATGGCCGTGCCGCCGGGCTTGAGAACGCGCAGGGACTTGGCGAGGTTCTCGCCGCCGAGGCTGTCGAGGACGACGTCGTAGCCGTCGAGGACCTCTTCGAAGTCCTGGGTGCGGTAGTCGACGACGACGTCCGCGCCGAGATCCTTGGCCAAGTCGACCTTGGCGGTGCTCACGGTGGTGGCCACGTGCGCGCCCAGCGCCTTGGCCAACTGGACGGCGACGGAGCCGAGGCCGCCGGCGCCCGCGTGGATGAGGACCATCTGGCCCGGCTGCACGCGTGCCCGCTCGACCAGTGCCTGCCATGCGGTCAGGGCGACCAAGGGGAGGGAGGCGGCCTCGGCCATGGTGAGGGTGGCCGGTTTGGGCGCCAAGTCGTCCTGGTGGATGGCGATCAGTTCGGCGAAGGTGCCGATGCGGTCCTTGTCGGGCCGGGCGTAGACCTCGTCGCCCACCACGAAGCGGGTGACGGACGGGCCGACCCGGACGACCGTCCCTGCGAGGTCGTTGCCCAGAACGAGCGGGAGACGGTAGGGCATGAACGCCTTGAAGTCTCCGTTGCGGATCCTGAGGTCAAGCGGGTTGATGCCCGCCGCGTGGATCTTCACCAGGACGTCGTCGGCACCTACCTGCGGGGCGGGTATCTCGGCGGCGCGCATCCCGGCTTGGTCGCCGTAGTTCTCGACCATGAAAGCCTTCATCGTCGTCTCCGTTCCGTTTCCCGTCCGTGAAAGGTCGGGGTCTCCGTTCGCCCTGGGCTCTTGCCAGTACGAGGCAGTTCGTGTCGTTGTTCTGGCCGCGCGTGGGCGCCGGCGTCCTCAGCCGCGTTCACCCATCAGGCCACCGGCACGACCGGGGCGATGACGTGGTCGGCGGCGCCTCCCTGGAGGCGGTCCAGGGAGTTGGCGATCCCCTCGTGAGGCATGCCGAGCGGCACCGCGCTGACCTCGGTCAGGCGGGTGTACTGATCATCGGTCAGGTGGACGTCGAGGGCGCTGAGGTAGCTGTCGAGCTGGGAGAGATCGCGCGGGCCGATGATCGGGACGAGCGTGGCCACGGAACGGGCGGCGCGCTCGCGCACCCAGGCCACCGCCACCTGGGCGTGCGTCACGCCGGTCTCGTCGGCGATCGCCAGGACGGTGTCGACGACGGCGGTCTTCTGGCCGGTGCTCTCGGTGTGGATGACCATGCCCAGGTCGCTCAGGCGTCCCTCGGTGGAGCTGCGGTATTTGCCGGTGAGCAGTCCGCCACCGAGCGGAGACCGCAGGGCGGCGCCGAGCCCGAGGTTCTCGGCCATGGACAGGAGCTCACGGTCGGCGGTGCGCTCGACGAGGCTGTACTCGTGCTGGATGCCGACGATCGGGGCCCAGTCCTTCAGATCCGCGAGGGTTACCGCGCGCGAGACGCGCCAGTCGGGGAAGTTGGACAGCGCGGCGTGGTGGATCTCGCCGGCGCTCACCAGGTCGTCGAGTCCGCGCAGGAGCTCCTCCATCGGAGTGAGCTCGTCGGGGAAGTGCACCCACAGCAGGTCGATGTGATCGGTGTCCAGGCGCTTCAGGCTGGCCTCCACCGAGGGTGAACTTCGTGGCCAGGACGAAGTGGTCGCGGTCGGCGGAGATCAGCTTTCCGGTCAGTTCCTCCGACTCGCCGAACTGGTAGCCGTCCGCGCTGTCGAGAAAGGTGCCGCCGGCCTCGGCGAACCGGTCGAAGATGCGGCGCGCCTCGTCCGGCTCGGCGCCTGTGTCCCAGCCGGTGCCGAAGTTCGCGGTGCCGAGCGCGTACTCGGAGACGCGCAGTCCGGTCCGGCGGCCGAAGGCCGTGTACGCATGAGGTGTCCTCGCATGAAGGGGTGTGAAGGTGGTCGCGCGGGGGTGGAGGGGTGAGCGTCAGTCCGCGTTCGGCCTGGGTGCCGCGGACAGGCTCTGCTTGACGTACCGGCTGGTCTCGTCCGCGAGGATCTCGGGCAGGGCCGTCTCGATGCCGTGGAGGGCCTGGGTCGCGACGTCGGCGGCGGCGACCTTCTGATCGGCGGGCACACCGGCGGCCATGTCGGTGTCCATATAGCCGACGTGCAGCGCCGAGACGGTGATCCCGCGTGGTGCCAGCTCCTCACGGGTGGCGTCGCTCAGTGCCCAAGCGGCGGCCTTGGAGGCCGCGTAAGAGCCGAGTCCTGCCGGGTGGAGCCAGGACAGGACGGACAGGACGTTGAGTACGGCGCCGCCGCCGTTGCCCTCGATGACCGGGGCGAAGGATCGGGTCACGGCGAGCGGGCCGAAGAAGTTGGTCTCCATCTCCCGGCGCACTTCAACCACTTCACCCCCGATCAGCGACGCGCCGGTGGAGATGCCCGCGTTGTTGATCAGCAGTGTCGCGTCGGACGCCACGCGCGCGGCCTCCCGTATCGATGCCTCGTCCGTGACGTCCAGCCGCAGCGGGATGACGCCCGGCACGTCGACCGTCTCGGGGCGTCGGGCCGCGCCGTACACCTTCGCGCCGCGCTCCACGAGTTGGGCGGCCAGGTGCCGCCCGAGCCCCCGGTTGGCGCCGGTGACGACCGCGACCGCGTTCTTCAGTTCCATGCTCTCGCTCCTGGTCATGGCGGGCGCCGACGGCCACCCACACAGGTTAGATTATGCATGCAATCTAAACACAGGTCTATGATAGATGCCAGTCGACATCCAAATGGGAGGTGGTCATGGGTCGCGTATCGCAGGCGCAGGCGGAGGAGAATCGCAGGCGGGTGGTGGACACCGCGTCCCGGCTGTTTCGGGAGCAGGGCATGCAGGTCAGCGTCGCCGACCTGATGACGGCGGCCGGTCTGACTCACGGCGCCTTCTACAAGCAGTTCGCCTCCAAGGAGGCGCTCGTCGACGAGGCCACCGCCCACGCCTTCGCCGAGCTTGCCCAACGCCACAGCGCCGGGCTCGAGCGGCACGATGGGCAGCGCGCCGCCGCCCAGCAGGCGCTGATCGACACCTACCTCTCCGTCGAGCACCGCGACGACCCGGCGGACGGCTGCCCGGTCGCCGCGCTCGCCACCGACATCGCGCGCGAGGGCGGGGGGCGCGAGGCCCGTCGCGTCTACGCCGAGGGGGTGGCCGACTTCGCCGATTTCCTGGCCGGTGACGACCAGGACGGCATCGTCCGGCTCTGCACGCTGTTCGGTGCGCTGGTCCTGTCCCGGGCCACCAAGGGCTCTCCGCTCTCCGGGGAGATCCTCGCCGCTGCGTACGCAGCCTTGACCGAAGCGGGCTGATCAAGGGCAGCAGGCGGACCATCCGGCGGCCGGCTCGGGAGGACGTCGATCGCGGAGGGCGGCCGAAGTGGCCGGGACGGGGCGAATGGCGGCGTCAGGGGGGCGCGGCTGTGACGCTCATATGACGCTCCGGCCCGGCGTGGGCCGTTCCGGTGCCAGGAAAGGGCCCTCTCACCTTCGGCCTTCTCCAGACGGGGAATCCGGGCATGGTTCCGATGACGCATCATGTGGAGTGCGTGGTGGTTCTGGAGCCTGCCTAAAACAAGGCCGCTGACCTGCGGCTTTAGCGGGGGGGCCTGGACGAAGCCGGGCGGCGCGACAACGGCGGCTCTGTGGCCTGGTGCTGTCGTGCCGGCGGGCCGGCTGTCGGTGTTGTTCAGGCGGATTCGAGGATCGGGCGGATCTCGACGGTCTCCGGGGTGGGGAGGCTCTTGGCCAGTTCGAGGGCCTCCTGGCGGTCGGCCACGTCGATGACGAACCAGCCGCCGAGGGTCTCCGCGCCGGCGTGGGCGGGTCCCTCGGTCACCGTCGACGTACCGTCGGCCGCAGTTCGTACTGTCGCGGGAGCGGTGTGCTCGGTCTCCAGGGCGTCGCCGCCGACCAGCTTTCCGGCTGCGGCCAGGCCGCCGATCCAGCCTTCGTACTCCTTGCGGTATGCGGCGCGGTCGGCCTGGACCCGGCGGCGCGACTCGTCGGTCTCGAAGATCACGAGGGCGAATTTCATGAGCTTTCCTCTCCGATCGCCGTACGGACGATCGCCGTTGGCGGGATGCGGACGTGGGTGGTCTGGTCAGGCGGCACTGTCCGCAGGGGCGATGCGGGCGAGGGCGCCGATCTCGAGTGCGGTCCACAGGGCGCCGTCGGGGCCGACGGCGATGCCGTGCGGTTCGGAGCGGGGGGTGGGCAGGTCGTGGACTGTGACCGAGCCGTCGGGGGTGATCCTGCCGACGCGGTTGCCTCCCCATTCCGTGAACCACACGGCCCCGTCGTCGTCGACGGTGACGGCGTGCGGCCGGGCGGCCCGGTCGGGCAGCGGGAACTCGGTGATCTGCCCGTCGGGAGAGATCCGCCCGATCTGCCCGGCGGCGATCTCGGCGAACCACAGCGCCCCGTCGCGGCCTGCGGCGATACCGACCGGCGCCGCCGCCACCGTCGGCAGGGGGTGGAGGGCGACTGCACCGTCCATGCCGATCCGCCCGATGGCGCCCGCCTGGTTGAGGGTGAACCACATCCCGCCATCGCCTCCGGCGGTGATCGCCGAGGGGAACGCGCCGGTGACGGGCAGCGGGAACTCGGTGACGTGGCCGTCGACGGTGATACGGCCGATACGGTCAGCGGCGGTCTCGGCGAACCACAGCGCGCCGTCGGGGCCCGCCGCGATACCGAACGGCCCGCAGCCGGGCGTGGGCAGGCCGAATTCATCGATCACGCCGTCGGTGGTGATTCGCCCGATCCGGTCCGCCCGGTACTCGGTGAACCACAGCGCGCCGTCGGGGCCCGCCACGATGACGGTCGGCCCGCTGTCGGGGGCGAGTCGGTGGCTGGTCGGCTCCTCGCCGGGAACGAGCCGGCCGAGCCGGCCGCTGTGGACGAGCGTGAACCACAGCGCGCCGTGCGGCCCTGTGGTGAGGGCGTAGGGCCCCGCTGCGCCGTTGGCCACCGTGTGCTCCTCGATGGACACCTGGGTCACATGACTCAAAGGGACTTCCCCAATCCGTGCTCGGTGGTGGTGCGTTCGATGTCGGCGTCGTCGAAGCGCTGCCGGGTCGGTCTGGCCGGGTTGCCGCCGACGATCGGTACGGCGGGACGTCGGCGGTGACTTGGGCGCCGACCGCGATGATGGCGCCGTCACCGATCCGTACGCCGGGCATGACGGTCGCCCGGTAGCCGAACCTGACGTCGTCGCCGACGACCGTGTCGCCGCGGCTGGGCATGGCGGTGACGATGTCGAGGGTCTGCTCGGTCCACCGGCCGCCGAACATGGTGAACGGGTACGTCGACATCGCCTGATGGTCGGCGCCGGCCATCAGGGACGTGCTCCCCGAGGCGAGCGCGCGGTACTTC
Organism: Streptomyces sp. NPDC018263; assembly: GCF_055562575.1. Classification (NCBI taxonomy): domain Bacteria; kingdom Bacillati; phylum Actinomycetota; class Actinomycetes; order Kitasatosporales; family Streptomycetaceae; genus Streptomyces; species Streptomyces sp. NPDC018263. Next base: position 532,814 of record NZ_JBVHFA010000004.1, on the reverse strand, counting down.
CCGATGATCAGGCGCTCCGGCCCGTAGGCGTAGAGGGCGTTGCGCCGCTCGAAGTCCGTGGCGCCGTCCGGGTCGTCGCAGTAGGTGTGCTCACCCCACGGTGATGTTCGGTGAGGTGACCAGCGGGTGCACAGTGGTCGGGTCGGGGGGCAAGCTCGGCGGTTGCGGAGTGGCGTACACGATCTTGGCGGAGCGGCGCCGGGCAAGGGGCGGGTTCGGGGCGGCTTCTCCCGGCCGAGGTGGTCGCGACAGTCAACGGCTGTTCGCAGGTGCCTCGTTCGCGGCCGTGACCGCGTTCGGCTCGGTGGAAGGGTGCGGCGCCGCGGGCTCGGACCGTGCCAGCCACAGGCCGGTGAACACCGCGCTCACCAAGGTGACGGCACCGGCTGCGACGAAGGCGCTGTCGAGGCCGGTCTCGAAGGAGGCGCCCCCGGACTGCCGGGTGCGGACGACGGCTCCGAGTACGGCCACGCCGAGCACCGCGCCGATCTGCCGGGTGGTGCTGCTGATGCCCGAGGCGAGGCCGCCCTCCTGCGGGCTGACGGCCTGGATGGCAGCGCCTGTCAGGGGGGACATGGCGAGGGCGAAGCCGGTGCCGGCGAGTGCCAGGCGCCACCACACGTTCCCGTAGCCGGTGTCGGCGTGCACCATGCCGAGCGTGAGGAGTCCCAGGCCGGCCAGAGCGAGACCGGTGGTGACCACGGTGCGGAAGCCGTGCCGGGCGGCGAGCCGGCCCGCGAAAGGACTGACGATCACCATGGCGAGGGAGACGGGGAGGGCCTGCAGGCCGGCGCGCAGGATCGAGCTGCCCTGGACGTACACGAAGAACTGGGAGAAGAAGAACGACGAGCCCATGAGCGCGAACCCCACCACGGTCATGGCGGTGTTGGACACGGTGAACAGGCGCTGCCGGAACAGCCGCAGGGGCAGCATCGGTGCGGAGCAACGCGCTTCGACGGCGACGAAAGCGGCGAGGAGGATCACCGCGGCGGCGAAACTTCCCAGGATCAGCGGCGAGGTCCAGCCGCGGGTACCACCCTCGATCAGCCCGTAGGCCAGCGCCCCCACCGCCAGAACGGACAGCGCCGTGCCCGGGATGTCGATCGCGGGGGCACTCGGATTGCGGGACTCTTCCAGGTTGCGCAGACCGACCAGGATCAGGACCGCACCGATCGGCAGATTGACCAGGAAGATGGCGGGCCAGCCGAAGGCGTCCGTCAGTACCCCGCCCGCGACGGGGCCTGCGGCCAGGCCGATGCCGCTGAGGCCGGCCCACAGCCCGATCGCCTTGACACGTTCCTGCGGCGCGGGACAGGCGGCGGCGAGCAGGGCGAGTGAGGCGGGGGCCAGCGCTGCGGCGCCGATGCCCTGCAGCACCCGGCCGGCGATCAGCCAGCCGACCGACGGCGCGAGGCTGCACACCAGGGACGCGGCGGTGAACACGGCAACGCCGGTCAGGTACACCCGCTTGCGGCCGAACCGGTCGGCGAAGACGCCGCCGGACAGCAGCAGCATGGCGACCAGCAGTACGTACGCGTCGACGATCCATTGCAGACCGGTCAGTTGCGTGTGCAGTCGGCGCTGCATATCGGGCAGCGCCGCTCCGACGATCGTGTTGTCGAGCAGGACCATGAACTGGCCCAGGGACGTCACCGTGAGCAGCACGGCCCGGGTCGACCGACTGCCTGCGCTCGTATGCGATGCGGTGATGGGGATTCCCTTCCATCGGTACGTCCACCCGGTCGGAGGCGACGCGGGTGGCGACACAGCGGATCGCCCTAAAGCTGTCGGCGACTGCGTTAAGGGACTGTAGGCGGGTGCGCCATGCAAACGCAAGTGCCAACTGCGTTAAGGTGGGGGCGTGAACGAACAAGAGCGAGCCCGGCGGCCGGGCGGGCGCAGCGCCCGCGTCGCCGCGCAGGTGCACCAGGCCGTCACCGACCTGATCGGCGAGCGCGGCTACGGCAACTTCACCGTCGGCGATGTCGCGGCCCGTGCGGGCGTGGCCGACAGCAGCATCTACCGCCGGTGGGGCAGCCTGGAAACCCTGCTCACCGAGGTGGCGCTCGCCCGCCTCAACGCGCGGTCACCGATGCCCGACACCGGGAGCCTGGCCGGTGACCTGCGTACTTACGCGGCCCAGGTGGCCCGGGAGATCACCGGACCCGACGGTCCGGCGGTGCTGCACCTGGCCGTCGCCCTGTCGAGCGGAGGCAAGCAGGGCCTGCGGGCCGGCGCCGCTCTGAGCGCCGAACGCACCCGGCAACTGCAGTCCATGCTCGATCGCGCGCATGACCGGGGCGAGCCCGCGCTCGACGCACTCGACGTGCTGGACCACATCCTGGCCCCGATGTACATCCGCGTCCTCTTCGGCATGGTCCCGCTCACCCCGGACTACATCGACGGTCTGGTCGACCGGCTGCTGTGACCCCGTGACCTTCGTCAACTGCCGCCGACTCGCTGCGTGGACGGCAGGACGACGACCGGACTATGGTCTACGGCAACATCGCGTGTCGGTCACCGGCTGGGTGAGACATGGAGGTGTCGGGACATGCCTTCGGAGGCATTCCTTGTCAGTCGAGTTGAATCACACGATCGTCCACGCCCGGGACAACCGGGAGTCCGCAGAGTTCTTCGCGAACCTGCTCAGTCTTGAAATCACCGCCGAGTGGGGTCCGTTCATCGCGGTCGCCCTGGGCAACGGCGTCACGCTGGACTTCGCCACTGTCCCCGCGGACAGCATCACCCCCCAGCACTACGCCTTCTTGATCTCCGAGGAGGAGTTCGACGCGGCGTACGCGCAGATCAGACAGCGCGGCATCGAGCACTACGCCGACCCCCACCGGAAGCAGCCCGGCACGATCAACCACAACGACGGTGGCCGCGGCGTGTACTTCATGGACCCGGCGGGCCACGCCATGGAACTCATCACCGTGCCGTACGGCGGCTGGGCCTCGTAACCACACCCACCGAGGGCCGCACTCCCAGCGCGGAGCGCGGCCCTCCGGACACCATGCGGGCGGCGTCGGAGGCGAGGTAGACGACGGCCGGGCCCCACTTGGACGCCGAGTGGGCGGCTCCCCGCTTCGTGCCGTGCTGGCCCTGGGCGGACGACGTGACGATGAGCCGGCCTCCGCCGCGGACGGCCAAGTGCGGGGAGGGGAGGGTGCGGATCGGGCGGCCTCTGCCGCTACTGGTCCGAAGCGGGCAACATGTCACCCGGCCGCTGCGCCGGTCGGCAGACGGCGGAGCGCTCGACGCGGTGAACCATGGGGGAACGTGGACCTAGAAGCTGCTTGGCTGGTCGGGAGAGAATTCGGGGCTCGCGAAATTCCTGCATGCGGTGAAGTCGAATGGGGATTCGTCTTTCGGGCGACTTCGAGATTCGGTCTCCATCTGTTTCAGATCACCGTGAGCCCGTCAGACCGCGTTTGAGATCTGACATGGGACGATCGGTCGGTGACTCGACTCGTGAACCGTGACCGCTCCCTTGAGGAGCTTGAGCGCGACCGCTGGTCGGCCCCGTCGGGCAGTGAAACCCGGCTGATGGCGACCGTGCGTGAGCTTCGGTGCAAGCCGATCGGCGGCCTGACGGTCGAGGACATGCGGTTGCTGATCAGGCAAGACGTGGGCCTTGCCTATCTCCTGCCCCTGGCGGTGGAGGTCCTCCGGGCCGACCCACTGGCGGAAGGCGACATGTACGAGGGCGACCTGCTGGCCGCCGTGCTCACCAGGAGTGCGGAGGTCTGGAGGGAAGCCCCCGAACTCGCACGGGATGTCCGGTTGATCGCCTCGGAGTTGGCCCACGTGCCGCCGGCCCTGAAACGCGAGATCGAGGAGTTCCTGGCTCGGTAGCTCGGCGACAGCAACTGCCGCCGACGGGGCGTCGGCGGGCTCACTCCGAGGATTGCCGCACGAGCGGTCGTGGGCCGGGGCGCGTCGCGGCACCGGCCCGGGGGCTGGCGGTGGGCGGTGAGCAACGAGAAGGTCCGCTCCACCGCCCACCGCTTGGGCTGGACTGGAAGCCGCGCTGGTCAGAGTCCTTGCGGACGATCTCCAGGTCGCGGTCGAGGATCTGGGCGGCCCACTCGTCCAGGCGGCCGGCGAAGCCCTGGTCCACCCAGATCTTCTTTACACCGGGATGGTCGAGCCTGGTCCACAGCAACGGCCGCTTCGCGCCGTCGCGGTCCCGCATGCTCGCACCGTCGGCCACGGGGCGAAGTCCTTCGGAAGCTGCCGCCACGCGCAGCCGGTCCGCACGACGTAGAAGATCGCTTCCACGATCCGCCGCCGCGGGTGCTTCTCCCGCCGACCACCCTTCGGACCCACCCGCGCCGACGGAAGCAACGGCACCACCAGCGCCCACTGTTCATCCGTCAGGTCCGACGGATACCCACCCCCAGAACCACTCACACAGAGCTCTACGACCCCGCCCCACGGCAGATCTCAAAGCCGGTCTCAGATCCACGCGGAAGGCCACGGTTCGGTGGCAGTCCGGCGGTCGTGGTTCACTCCGGAAGTGGTCAATCGGAGTACGCAGACCTCCTGCGTGAAATATCCGACGAGGGGTGATGGCCATCATTGTCGATATCAATGGAGCGGACATTAAGTCGCCCGACGAGAGCTCGGCGAGTAGCCGAGACGTTATGGGGGTGTCTGCTTATGGCGATCTGGGGGATGTTCTGCTGAGGGCTCAGAGGCAAGATGCGGCTTATGGCTGGGAAGACCGCTTCACTGTGCGGTTTGAATAGGGGCTCGGCTGGCGCGGCTGGCGTGCAGGTCATCCTGGAATCGGGCAGTTATGTCCGTCCCGTAGGCAGATGGTTATACAAGAGCGATGATCGGGTCGGCTGGCGCGTGGGTATGGTGGGGTGGCTTTGCCGGATGGACATGGGGGTATTCGTGGCGTTCGAGCAGGAATGGGCAGCGATGCGGGCGGCGGCGTCCGAGCGGAGTGCCGTGCGGCTCAACGGTGTTCCGGCCGAGGGCGGCGGTGGCGGCGGGTACGACCTGGTGGTCAATCGGGACGATCTCGGCGCCATCGGCAGTGACGCATACGACCTGCTGGGCCGGATGGGCAAAGAGGGCGACATCGCCCGCGCGTCCACGTTCGACGCCGCCACGGCGTTGACCAACGGGAACTTCGTCAGCGGTTCGGCCGTACTGAAGGTGCACGACTTCTGGCAGACGCACCTCAAGACGCTGCTGGACGCCTGTGCGCAGATCTCGAACCACCTCGACTACAGCAAGGCGCGGCACGCCAAGGACGAAGTGAAGGTCGTCGGGGATCTGGCGCAGATTTCCGCACTCACGGACTACATGAAATAGGGCTCGGGGGAGCGCGCTACATGCTGAAGTACGAGGACATCGTCGACGCCCCGCTGGGGAAGCTCAAGGCAGCCGTTGACGACTGGTCGGAGATGGCCGGGAAGCTGGACAAGCTCGCCGCCGACGCCGCCGACGGGATGAAGGCGAAGGCGGACAAGGCCGACTGGCAGGGCGTCAACGCGGGTGTCACCAAGGCGTTCATCGGCAAGACCGTCAAGGAGTTCGAGGACGCCGCAGCGGAGGCCAAGGGTGTGAAGCTGGTCCTCGAAGACGGTTACACGGCCATCAAGCAGGCCCATGACGACCTGGTCGGCATCCGGGATCACGAGGGACCCGCGGCCGGCATCCGCGTGGACGACAAGGGCAAGGTCACGGCGCGGAAGCCGTTGTCCGAACAGCACATGGCGCGGCACGATCCCGACTACATCGACCTCATCGCGCAGGAGAGGAAGAACATCGAGTCGTGGCAGAAGAAGATCGACCTCATCGTCGACAACTGCAACGACACCGACGTCGCCCTCAAGAACGCCCTCGAGGCCAACGTCACCGACCGCAAGGACTTCAGCGCCCCCACGTACACCAAGCTGGACCAGGAGGAGGCCGCCCGCGCCGCCGCTCTGGCCGCCAAGGGCCGGGAGCTGACGCACGCCGAACTCCAGCAGCTCAACGAGCTGTTGAAGGACAACAGTTCGTCCAAGGAGTTCGCCAAGGACTTCTACAACCAGCTCGGCCCCGAGAAGTCGCTCGCGTTCTTCGGCCAGCTCTCCACCGACACGTACGAGTACAGCAAGGTCGACCCGGAGCGCCTCAAGGACGTCCAGGAGCTCCAGAGGAACCTCGGCCTCAACCTGGCCACCGCCTCCCACGACAAGGACTTCACCGACAAGTGGGGTCCGGAACTACGTAAGTTGGGCACCGAGCGCATCCCGCTGGCCAAGCACGACTACGGCGGCCCGTTCGGCTACCAGCTCCTCGGCGGAATCATGCGGAACGGGGACTACGACGCCAAGTTCCTCAACCCCATCGCCGAGCACGTGGCTCAACTGCATGCCAAGGACCCGTTCATGTTCGCCGAGAACAAGCAGGTGAGCGGCTGGTTGAAGAACCCGTTCAACCCCTCCGGTGTGAACGGAGCCGGTTACGACCCGGCCACCGCCATGCTGGAGGCGCTCGGCAACAGCCCTGACGCGGCGAAGCACTTCTTCGCCGACCCTCCGACCGCGTACAACGAGGACGGCACGGTCAACCACGGTGCCACGGCCGACCTCGGGAAGGACAAGGACGGCGAGGCGATCGACAACTACCTCGACTTCTTCGGCAACGAGAAGTGGGAGTCCTTCCCCGACGTCAACTCGCTGGACCCCAAGGAGCACGAGGCGTCACTCGACCAGATGCCCGACGCTCTCGGCCACGCCCTGGAGGCGGCGACCCTCGGCTACCCGGCCGGGCACCCCGACGCGCACGTGGTGCGGGACGCGGACAACGCCGCGATCATGCAGAAGGTCATGGAGAAGTACGCCTCCGACCCCGAGCTGCTCAAGAAGCATCACGAGGCGATGGCCGACAGCCTGGGCGTCATGGGCGCCGGCTACATCGACGACATCAACTGGGCGCTGGACAAGAACGATCCGGACAGCGTGTTCGCGCCGGGCAAGAATCCGGACGGGCACGTCAGCTTCTCGGACACGGTGGACGGGAACGGGCGGAGTGTCGTACGGGGCTTCCTCAGCACGCTGGGTCAGCATCCGGACGCGTACGCGACGGTCTCGGCGGCGGAGCAGGTCTACACCCGCAGCGCGCTGGAAGGGGCGGTGGGCCCGGACGGAAAGATCACCGACGAGGTCGCCGCACAGGCCAGGGCGACCGTGCGCACCGGCGCCGAGGTACAGGGCATGCTCGACCAGTCGCGGGCCGATCAGGTCGAGGCGACCAACCTCAAAACCCACGAGGACTACGAGAAGGCGGTCGCCAAGCGGGCGGGCTGGGTCGAGTTCGGGGCCACGGCGGGTATCGCGGCGGGCGTCGCCTTCCTCCCCGCGACCGCTGCGGTAGGGGCCGCGGCGGTGCTGATTCCCTTGGCGACGGACACGGCGAGCGGGGCCGCGGAACAGTTTATCGGCCAAGTGATCGGCGACGTCGCCGACAGCTCGGTGGATGAGCACAAGGAGAAGTTGGAGGACCTCACCGCGCAGGAGAGGATCAAGATCTACACCGCCGGCGAGAGCATGGTCGAATCCCCCGCGCAGGATTTTCTGACACTCCACGGGGTGGGCAAGAACGACCAGTTCAGGGAAGACCTGCTCGAGTCGATGCTGATCGGCTACGGGGTCGGCAACGACCGGGAGAACCAGCAGGGCAACGACCCGGAGACCGGCTGATGCCGGTGGGCGGCCGAGGACACGTGAGGATGCGAACAGTGTTCAATTGCAGGTCGGTACGCGGGGGACTGCTTGCCGCGACCGTAGCCGGTTCATTGCTTCTCGGAGCCACGGCTTGTGGTGGCGACGAGGACAAGAACGGTCTTCCGAAGGGATACAAGGTAGTCGCGGGGACCCAATTGTGCGGTGGCCAGGCCATTTCGGCCGATGCGTCCAAAGCGCTGAAGGTGATCACGGGGTCATCGCGCTTCGAGGCATCCGCGAAGGAGTACACCGTCGCGCATGCCGCGACGAACCTTGTCGAGGTGTTCCCGACCGTCACCGGCAGAGAGGACGCCTGCCGAATCTTCCTGCCCCTCGGCACGCGGAACTTTCAGCTCAGAATCACTTGGAGCCTGGAGGACCATGCGCCGACGGGTGAACCCGCCTCGAAGTTCACCATGATGAAGATGGGCGAGCGGACCGTGGCGGCGACGGAGAAGGCGTATGTCTTCTTCGCGTGCCGGAGCCCCCGGCTGCTCGACTCGACCAGTGTCGCCCAAATCGCCCTCGCCGTTGAGTACTGGGGTATGCCGAGGGACCCCCAGGACAACGTAGAGGGACTGAAGAGGGCCTACGCCACCGTTGCCCACTCCTTCTCCCTCGCCATGGCCAAAGAACTCCGCTGCGACAAGAACGGCGGCCTCCCCCCGAAGCCCGTGCTGGACCCCGCGTAACCGGCCTACGCCGCCATCTTCCGGTTGTACGACGTGCCGGTCGTCGGGTGCTGGGACTCCGGGTACTGGGCGGACACCGTCTGCCGGATCTTCTTGCGCAGCGCGGTCGGGCGGATGCCGTGGGTCTCGTTGTGGGCCGCCTGGAGGGTGCGGCGGCGGTTGGTCTCGTCAATGGCGCGGGCCATCGAGGGGGTCAGGCGGTTCGCGTACATGTGCACCTCGCCGCTGACGTTGCGCGCCGCGCGGCCGATCATCTGGATCAGTGCCGTGTCGTTGCGGAAGATCCCGTCCTGGTCGGCGTCGAGGATCGCGACCAGCGAGACCTCCGGCAGGTCGAGTCCCTCGCGCAGGAGGTTGATGCCGACCAGCACGTCGTACTCGCCGCGGCGCAGGTCGGCGAGGAGTTCGACGCGGCGCAGGGTGGTCACGCCGGAGTGCAGGTACCGGACGCGGACGCCCTGCGCGTCGAGGTAGTCGGTCAGCTCCTCCGACATCCGCTTGGTCAGCGTCGTCACGAGGGTCCGCTCGCCCCGGGCGGACCGCTCGCGGATCTCCGCGAGCAGGTCCTCCATCTGGCCGGCGGTCGGCTTGACCGTCACCTGCGGGTCGAGCAGCCCGGTCGGCCGGATGATCTGCTCGACGACCGCGCCCCGCGCGGCGGTCAGCTCGAACCGGCCCGGCGTCGCGGACAGGTAGACCCGCTGCGGGCAGCGCGCGGCGAACTCCGACCACGTCAGCGGACGGTTGTCCATCGCGGATGGCAGCCGGAAACCGTGCTCGACCAGGGTGCTCTTGCGCGCGGCGTCGCCGTGGCTCATGCCGGAGAGCTGGGGCACCGTGACGTGCGACTCGTCGATGACGACCAGCATGTCCTCGGGGAAGTAGTCCAGCAGCGTGGACGGCGGCGCGCCGGGTGCCCGGCCGTCCAGGTGCCGGGAGTAGTTCTCCATCCCGGAGGCCACCTGGGTGTGCCGGATCAGCTCGATGTCGTACTCCGTCCGCGTCCGCAGACGGTCGGCCTCCAGCAGCTTGCCGGCCCGGCTCAGCTCCGCGACGCGCTCCGCCAGCTCGGCCTGGATGGAGTCGGCCGCCGCGCGCATCCGCTCGGGGCCCGCGAAGTAGTGGGTGGCCGGGAAGACGCGGGTGCGGTCGATGACCTCGCGCACCTCGCCGGTCTCCGGGTCGACGACGGTCAGCCGCTCGACCGTGTCGCCGAACATCTCCACCCGGAGCATCGTGTTCTCGTACGCGGGGTGGATGTCGATGGTGTCGCCGCGCACGCGGAACCGGCCCGCGGCGGGCTCGCCGTCCGTGCGGGTGTACTGGATGTCGACCAGGGCCGCGAGCAGTTCCTCGCGGTCGACGGTGTCGCCCACCGCCAACTGGAACGAGCGGTCGAGGTAGGACTGGGGCGTGCCGAGGCCGTAGATGCACGACACGGACGCCACGACGATCACGTCACGGCGGCTGAGGAGCGACCAGGTCGCCGAGTGCCGCAGCCGGTCGACCTCCTTGTTGGAGACCGACTCCTTGGCGAAGTAGGTGTCCGTGCTCGGGGCGTACGACTCGGGGCGGTAGTGGTCGTAGAAGGAGACGAAGTACTCCACCGCGTTGTGCGGGAACAGCTCGCGCAGCTCGTTGGCGAGCTGGCCGGCGAGGGTCTTGTTCGGCGCGAGTACGAGGGTCGGGCGCTGGAGCTTCTCGATCAGCCAGGCGGTCGTCGCGGACTTGCCGGTGCCCGTGGCGCCCAGCAGGACCACGTCGCTCTCCCCGGCGCGGAGGTGCTTCTCCAGCCCGGCGATCGCCTGCGGCTGGTCCCCGGACGGGGTGTGCGGGGAGACCACCTGGAACGGCCGGCCGCCCCGGATCACCTGGTCGGCGGTGTGCTCGGCGAGGGTGATGCGCGGGTTCTCGGACGGGAATGCCATGGGGTTCGCTCCTGAACTCGAAGTAACCGCTCAGAAGCGGACAAAAGCTACTTAGACTCCGTCCAGTTTGCGTGTAGCGACCAATATTGTCAATGTCTAATAGCTTTGCGATCGACTTGTGTGATAAGGCGCCCGTGTCACGGCACGGCCAGCGGGCTGCGGCCATCTCGGCGGCGCCCTCCAGGGCCACCGCGCCGATGATCTCTCGCTTGCCCCGGAAGTGGCTGTAGAGGACCGGCTGGCTGTACTCGATGCGCTCGGCCGGCCGGCGTGTGGCTCCCCGGCGACAATGGGCTGCGCGGCCGCATCCACGGTGCACGGATGCTCGGCGGCGTGATGCCGTTCTGGTACATCGGCTCGCTCGTCCTCGGCGTGGTGTGGGCCGTCGCCGGACGGCACCACCAGGGCGCCGGCCTCGTCGTCATCGCTGCCGGACTGCTCATGCTGAGCGTGATCATGTCGATCGTGCTGCTCGTCCCGATCAACAACCGGACCAAGGTGTGGGTCACCGAGAGCCTGCCCGAGGACTGGAAGGAGCAGATGGGCCGCTGGGACCGCTTCCACTACGTCCGCGTCGGCATCCTCATCGGTGCCTTCGCCCTGCTGGCCACCGCGCTCGCCTGACCTGCGGTTCTTCCCGTCGACTCTCGCTCGCCCACCGTACGGCCGACAATGGAGAGTCACCCACGACCCACGACCCACGACCAAGGAGCTGGGATGTCGGAGCAATTCGGTGTCGGCGACCACGTCCGGTGGAACTCGGAAGCGGGGCATGTGCAGGGCGTCATCATCAAGAAGCACACGCACGACGTGGACTACAAGGGCTACACCCACCACGCCAGCGAGAGCGACCCGCAGTACGAGATCAAGAGCGACAAGACGGATCACGTCGCCATGCACAAGGGGCGCGCGCTGACGAAGATCCCGTGAACACCGTCGACGCGGTCCGCGAGGTCGTCGCCACGATCCCGGCCGGCCGAGTCGTCTCGTACGGCGACATCGGCCGGCGGATCGGGGTGGGGCCCCGGCAGGTAGGGCGGGTGATGGGCCTGCTCGGGGACGGGGTGCCGTGGTGGCGCGTGGTCCACGCCGACGGCACGCCCGCCACCTGTCACGAGGGACGGGCGCCGGAGTTGCTGCGGGACGAAGGGGTGCCGATGGCGGGCGCGCGGGTGGACATGGGGCGTGCCCGGCATCGATGGGCGGGCTGAGGGCGGGGTGGCGGCGAGCGCCCGTACGGTGGTTCGAGAAGATGTCCCCATGACAGAAAACAACCTGGCCGCCGAGGCCGCGCAGCGCCTCGTGGCCGGGGACCGTGCCGCCGCCCTCTCCCTCTATCTGCGGGCCTGGAACCGTCCGGACGACGAGGTGGCGGAGAAGATCTTCGACCTCGTCTCCGACTGGGGTGACATCGATGCCGCGCTGAAGACCGTCGAGGCCGAGGCGCAGGGCGGCAACCCGGCGGCCTACGAGGCTCTCGCCGAACTGCTGGTCGAACTGGAGCGTCCCAAGGAGGCGTTGACGGCACTCCGGTCCGCGGCGGACCGGGGCCGGGACGTCACCCTGATGATCGCCTCCGTCCTCGCCGACGAACTGGGGGACCGTCAGCAGGCCGAGGAGTACTACCGGCAGGCGCTCGTCGACGACAACCCCCGCGCCCTCAACGACTACGGTGCCTTCCTCAGCGAGGACGACGAACGGCTGGACGAGGCGGTCGACTTGCTCCGCCGGGCCATCGAGCGCGGCGACACCATGGCGTCCGGCAACCTCGGCCGGCTCCTCGCGGACGAGGAGAAGTACGAAGAGGCGCTGCCCTGGCTGCGGCAGGCCCTGGACGCCGGGCACCGTTCCGTACTGGCCGTACTCGGCGAGACCGAACACGCCCTGGGCGACCTGGAGTCGGCCCGCACCCACCTCCGCGAGGCCCTGGCCGAGGACATCACCGGTGCCCACTTCGCCTACGCCCTCCACCTGGCCGACACCGGCGCGCCCGAGGAGGCCGTACGCCACTACGAGGCGGCCGCCAAGGAGGACGGCGAGACCAACGCGTACCTCAACCTCGCCCTGCTCCACGAGGAGTTGGAGCAGTGGGCCCGGGCCGACCAGCACTACCGCGCGGCGCTTGCCCACCAGGACGAGACCGCGTACGTCTACTACGCGCAGTTCCTCGCCGATCAGAACCGGGGGGACGAGATCGGCGCGTTGCTGAAGTCGGCGGAGCAACTCGATCTGGACGAAGACGACTTGGCTGAGCTGAGGACGCTCGCCGAGGAGAGCCGCGCCGGCAGGTCCTGACCCGTGGCGTATCTGCCGGGGCCCTGCAATGGGCCTCGGCAGGACGGGAGTTCACGAAGAGCGCGCCGCCAGCACCCGCAGCGCCAGCTCGCCCCACCGCAGGTTCTCCTCCTCGAAGGCGATGCCCCGCAGGAGCGTGAGGTACGGGCCCACACGGTCCGCCTCCGTCAGGAACTCCTCCTCCGTGCGGCCGGCCAGCAGCCGTTCGCGCAGGCGCTCGTAGCGCGCCAGCTTGTCGCGGGACCAGGTCATGTGGGTGGTGATGTCGGCCTGGACGGGGGCGAGTTCGCCGATGTCGGCGCACTGGACCTTGACGAGGAGGCCGTCGCGGACGGCGGTGGGGCGGGTGATCGGGTCGGCGAGGTGGGCGCGGAGGGTGTCGTGGCCGGCCTCGGTGAGGGAGAAGAGGCGTTTGTCGGGGCGGCGTTCCTGGCGGACCACGCGCGCGGTGATGAGACCCTCGCGCTCCATCCGGTCCAGCTCGCGGTAGAGCTGCTGGGGCGTAGCCGTCCAGAAGTTGGCCACCGAGGCGTTGAAGCCCTTGGCCAGGTCGTAGCCGGATGCCTCGCCCTCCAGGAGGGTGGCCATCACCGCATTGCGCAGGGTCACGTTCTCACCCTACTCTCCAACACACCTATTCAACTTGTTGAGTAAGGAGCACCCAGTGCATCCCTTCCGTGCCGCCGTGGAGAACCGCGACGCCGACGCCATCGAGGCCCTCCTCGCGGAGGACGTCGTCTTCACCAGCCCTGTCGCCTTCAAGCCGTACGCGGGCAAGCCGATCACCGCCGCGATCCTGCGCGGCGTGCTGCGGGTGTTCGAGGACTTCCGGTACGTGAAGGAGATCGCCGACCCGGACGGGCGCGACCACGCCTTCGTGTTCACGGCCACCGTCGGCGGCCGGGAGATCCAGGGCTGCGACTTCCTGCACTTCGACGAGGAGGGGCGGATCGACGACTTCACCGTCATGGTCCGCCCCCTCTCGGCGGCTCAGGCGCTGTCCGAGGCGATGGGCGCGCAGTTCGAGCGCATCAGCCGGGAGGCGGCCGGCGCCTGAGCGGACCCCGTCAGCCCAGCCGCTTCAGGACCTCCTCGGCCAGCGGCGCGGAGGACGCCGGGTTCTGCCCCGTGAGCAGGTTCCGGTCGACCACGACCTTCGGCGCCCAGGGCTCGCCCACCTGGACGTTCACGCCCTCCTCGCCGAGCCGCGTCTCCAGCAGCCACTTGGCCTTATCGGCGAAGCCGGCCTGCGCCTCCTCGGTGTTGGAGAACGCGGTGACCTGGTAGCCCGCGAACGCGTTGGTGCCGTCCGGCCGGGTCGCGGCGAGGAGCGCGGCCGGGGCGTGGCAGACGACGGCGAGCGGCTTGCCGGAGTCGAGGGCCTCGACCAGCAGCCGGCCGGAGGCGGCGTCCACGGCGAGGTCCTCCATCGGGCCGTGGCCGCCGGGGTAGAAGACGGCGTCGTAGCCGTCGAGGTCCACGTCCTCCAGCTTGACCGGGTGCTTGAACTCGGGCGCGGCCTCCAGCGCGGCGGCGATCCGGTCGGCGCCCTCCTGGCCGCCGTTGACCTCCGGCGCGAGGCTGCCCTGGTCGACGGTGGGCACGACCCCGCCCGGCGTGGCCACGACCACCTCGTCACCGGCCTTCTTGAACGCCTCGTACGGCGCGACGGCCTCCTCGGCCCAGAAGCCGGTCGGGTGCTGGGTGCCGTCGGCCAGCGTCCAGTGGTCGGCGCCGGTCACCACGAAAAGGATCTTCGACATGAGGTCTCTCCAAGCACTCTGAGGTCCGGGGAACAGCGGCTCCCCACTCGACCGTAGACGGGTGCCCGCAGCGGCACCAATGAAGCTCCAGGCTGCTCTGAGCTGCGGCGTCTACTCCACCCCGGCTCCCCGGAACGTCCGCCGGTATGCCAGCGGGGTCACCCCGATCGCCGCGTGCAGATGCTCGCGAAGCGAGGTGCCGGTGGCGAAGCCGACCTGTGCCGCGAGGTCGTCCACGGCGAGGTCGGTGGTCTCCAGCAGGTGCCGGGCGCGGGCGACGCGCTGCTGGATGAGCCAGCGCCCCGGACTCGTGCCGACCTCCTCGTTGAACCGCCGCGCGAAGGTGCGCAGGCTCATCCGGGCGTGCCCGGCCAGCTCGGCCAGCGACAGCGGCTCGTGCAGGCGCTCCAGCGCCCACTGGCGGGTGGCCGAGGTGCCGTTGGCCGGCTCCTCGGGCACCGGGTGCTGGATGTACTGCGCCTGCCCGCCGTCCCGCCACGGCGGTACGACGCACGCGCGGGCCACGTCGTTGGCCACGGCCGCGCCGTGGTCCTGGCGTACGACGTGCAGGCACACATCGACCCCGGAGGCCGCGCCCGCCGAGGTCAGGAGGTCGCCGTCGTCCACGAAGAGCACGTCCGGATTGAGGTCCACCGCCGGGTACCAGGCGCGGAAGGTGTCCGCGAGCGCCCAGTGGGTGGTGGCGCGGCGGCCGTCGAGCCGCCCGGCGGCGGCCAGGACGAAGGCGCCGGTGCAGATGGAGACGATGCGGGTGCCGGGCGGTACGGCGGCGAGCGCCGCCTCCAGTTTCGGGGGCAGCCCGCGCTGGACCAGGGAGATGTCGAACGGTGGCAGGACGACGGTGTCCGCCGTCGCCAGCACCTCGGGACCGTGCCCGACGGCGACCGAGAAGTCGGCGTTGGTGGCGACGGGCCCGCCGTCGGCCGAGCAGGTCAGCACCTCGTAGCGGCCCCAGGCCGTGCCGAAGACGCGATTGGGGATGCCCAGCTCGAAGGGGTAGACCCCGTCCAGGGCGAGGACGACGACGCGGTGCGGAGCGGTCATGGCACGATCCCGTTGAAAGATGGCATTCATGCCATGGTACGCCGGCCCCGCCCCGGCGAACCTGGACGTATGACGAACCACGCCACCATGCGCGCCATCAGCCAGGACGAGTACGGCACCCCCGACGTGCTCCACGAGACCGAGCTGCCCCGCCCGAAGCCGGGCCCGAGCGAGATCCTGGTCGCCGTCCGCGCCGCCGGACTCAACCCGACCGACTGGAAGCACCGCACCGGGGGCCTGTTCCTCGACCGGCTCCCGCTCGTCCTCGGCTGGGACGTCTCCGGCGTCGTCGAGGAGGTCGGCTACGGCGTGACCCTCTTCAAGCCCGGCGACGAGGTCTTCGGCATGCTGCCCTACCCGTACGGCGTCGGCGCCCACGCGGAGTACGTGACCGGCCCGGCCCGCGCCTTCACCCACAAGCCGGACTCCCTCGACCACGTCCAGGCGGGCGCGCTGCCGCTGGCCGCGCTGACGGCGTACCAGGCGCTGGTGGACACGGCGCAAGTCCGTCCCGGACAGCGGGTGTTGGTGCACGCCGCGGCGGGCGGCGTCGGCCATCTCGCGGTGCAGATCGCCAAGTCCCTGGGTGCGTACGTCATCGGGACGGCGAGTGAGCCCAAGCATGAGTTCCTGCGGTCGCTCGGGGCGGACGAGGTGATCGACTACCGGTCCGTGGACTTCCGGGACGCGGTGGGTGACGTCGACGTGGTGCTCGACACCATCTCCGGTGAGACGCGGGTGCGTTCACTGGAGGTGCTGCGGCCCGGAGGCGTGCTGGTGTCGCTCCTGCCGGGCACCGATCCGGAGGAACCGGCCAAGGCCGAGGCTCGGGGAGTCCGGGTGGAGACGTTGCTCGTGGAGGCGGATCAGGCGGGCATGCAGGCGGTTGCCGGGCTGGCGGCTTCGGGGGCGCTGCGGGCGCACATCGACGGGGTGTTCCCGCTCGCGGAGGCGGCCAAGGCGCATGCGGTGGGGGAGACGGGACGGGTCACCGGGAAGCTGGTGCTGACGGTCGGGTCCTGAGGGGACGCGGGTGAGCCCTGCCGCTCCGCTCGTGCTCGGGGGGAGGGGCAGGGCTCTTCGCGCGTACAGATGTCAGATGTACCGCTCGGCGGTGAGGAAGTTGGCCCATGCGGTGGGGGTGAGGCGGAGGGTGGGGCCGGAGGAGGCTTTGCTGTCGCGGACGTGGACGGTGTTGGGGCAGGTGGCGATCTCTACGCATTGGCCACCTTCAGCTCCGCTGTAGCTGCTCTTGAACCAGGAGAGGGAGACCTCTACGCAGTCGCCGCCCTGAGTGCCGCTGTAGCTGCTCTTGAACCAGGTGAGGGGCTCGGTGGTGTTCATAGCTCTCCCAGCAACTTCTCGATCAACTCCAGCGACTTTCGCGGGTTGAGAGCCTGCGCACGGATGATCCCATAGCGTGCGGCGGCGAGGCTCACCTGCTCGGGATCGGTCTCCAACGCGCTGGTCACCTGCGCTTCCATGTAGAGGAAACGCTTGCTGTCCTTACGGGTGACGACGGTGAAGGCACCGTCCACTCCAGCGTTGTCGTCGCACACGGTCGGCATCACTTGGATCTCGACGTTGCGCCGCTGGCCCATCAGGAGCAAGTGTTCCAACTGGCCTCGCAGCACGCCCTTTCCGCCATATTGATGCCGCAGAACCGACTCGTCCATCACGAAGCTGAGCAATGGCGTCGGACGCCGGTCGAAAATGTCCTGCCGGGCAAGGCGTGCGGCCACGCGCTGCTCGATGATCTCGTCGTCTAGCGGCGGACGCCACATGGCGAGGAGTGCCCGCATGTACTCCTCGGTCTGGAGCAATCCCTTGACGACGAGGGTGTCGTAGGCGAGCAGTTCCAGGGCCTGCTTCTCCAACTGGGCCATGCCCTGGAAGAAGACGGGGTACTGCGCCTTCTCGACCTCCTCCTTCCAGACCGTCAACAGCCCGCCCGCATTCAGCACTTCCTCGGCCCGGTCGATCGCGCGAGGCGGAGGAATGCGACGCCCCTGCTCGAAGGAGGCGATGGTGGCGGCCGAGTAACCGAGCCGCCTGCCAAGCTCCTCACGGTCCATGCCGGCCCGTAGCCGCAGGGTCTTCATGGTCTGTCCGAACGCGGCGACCACGCCCTGCGCGGACTTGTCCGCTGTACGGGGCCCGCTGTCGTCGGGCCCTTCGCCGCCGTACTTGGGGTTGGTCTCGTTGTCAGTCATCACACCACCGCCTCCCCGGATCAACGCCCGTAGCGGGGGCGCCGTCACGCCGTGCTGCTCGTACCGGCGTCGGCACCGCGCGTACAACGGGGTCGCGTCAGTGCGTCACCGCTGGTCACGCTACGCCACCGGGAGGACCGTGGTGCCCATGATGAGCAACCTCGGTGGTCCCACGGACCAGTTGGTGACCGAATTCGCCATGCGCTTCACGTCCACCCCACGCGGCGCCCGCCTTGCCCGTCGCCTCGTCGGGGTCCGGTTGCAGGAGTGGGGCATCCCGTACGGCACCGACGCCCACGACGACATCGTCCTGATCACAGCCGAGTTGGCCGCGAACGCGGTACGGCACGGGCATGTGGCGGGGCGCGACTTCCACCTCCGGCTGTCCCTGCTGGGGCGTACGGCCCGTATCGAGGTCTCCGATACGCGGGGCGAGCGGGTGCCGCCCCGGCCTGGGGAGTTGGGGGAGCCGGGGCTGTCGGACGGTGGGCGGGGGCTGCTGCTGGTGTCCCGGCTGGCCGCGTCCTGGGACTGGCATGTGCGGGGGGAGGGGCCGGGGAAGGTGGTGTGGGCGGAGTGCGCAACTGCCCCTACCACGACCGCATCACCGCTCACCGCATCGCGCTGACCTGCGGTGTCGTGAAATCCGTCTCTTTATGTTCAATGAACATTCACCCTATGATCACAAGTTGACGGAGCATAAGGTTCCGTCAAGTGAACAACTAGGGTGGAAATGAGACACAAGGGGACGAGTATCCCTGTCTCCGGGGGGCGGGCGACACCTTCGCGCGCTGTACTGAGACGTGCGACTCTGGCGGTGGCCACCGTGCTGCTGACAGAGGCGGCGTTGGTCTCGCTGGGCTCGGGAGTGCCGTTCGCGGCCGCGTCCGACGCGGCGGCGGCGGACTCCCGGCCGGCCAACGCCAAGTCCGGTCCGGCGTCCGCGGATTCCGTGGAAGCGGCCATGCTGATGGCGCGGCTCCAGGACCGGCAGATCGAGGTGAGGTCCGAGCGGACGGCCGCTTCGACCACGTACGCACTGCCGACGGGGGAGCTGCGGACCACGGCCTATCCCGGACCGGTGCGCCAGAAGGTGGGCGGTGTCTGGCAGGACATCGACACCACGCTCGCCGACACCGGCCCGGCGCTGGAGCCGGCGGTAGCGGCGGCCGACATCAGCGTCTCGGACGGTGGTGACTCGGCGCTGGCGACCGTGTCCAAGGGGGACAAGTCCTTCGGTCTCGGCTGGGACGCGAAGCTCCCCACCCCGAAGGTGAAGGACGACACCGCCTCGTACGACCTGGGCGACGGGCAGAAGCTCACCGTCACGGCGCTGTCCCAGGGCTTCAGCCAGAACGTGGTCCTCGACACCGCGCCGGAGAAGGCGCCGGAGTACCGGATACCCGTCAAGCTCGACGGCCTCAAGCTGTCCCAGGCGGAGTCCGGGCACCTGCTGCTGAAGGACTCCACCGGCAAGCTGGTGGCGGAGGCGCCGGCACCGATGATGTGGGACGCGTCCAAGGATGCTGCATCCGGTGAGTCGAAGCACCTGGCCCGGGTCGACACCCGGATCGAGACGTCCGACGACGGCACGCAGACCCTGGTGCTGACTCCGGACGCCGGCTACTTCAAGCAGGACCTGACCTATCCGGTCGTCGTCGACCCCACCTCGACGCTCGCTGTGACCACCGACACCTGGGTGGCCACCAACTACAACGACTCCCAGGTCTCCTCGGCCGAGCTGAAGTCGGGCACGTACGACGCGGGCACCACCAAGGCCCGCTCCTACCTGCAGTTCGATGTGTCCGCCTTCAAGGGCAAGCGCATCATGGACACCAACCTGGCGCTGTACTCGTACTACTCCTCGTCCTGCTCCACTTCGGGGGCGGGCACGGAGGTGCGCCGGATCACCTCGTCCTGGTCGTCGTCCGGCATCACCTGGGCCGCCCAGCCCTCCACCACGGCCACCGGCGCCGTGGTGAACAAGGCGGCCCTCGGATACGACAGCTCGTGCCCGGCGGGCACGATGAACTTCGACATCGACGCGATCACGCAGGCCTGGGCGGACGGTTCGCCCAACTACGGTCTGCGCATCGCGGGCGCGTCGGAGACGGACTCCCTGACCTGGCGCCGCTTCCGCTCGGCCAACTACACCTCCGGCGACGGCTCGATGGAGCCGCACCTGACGGTCACGTACAACTCGTACCCGAACACGCCGAGTTCGCCGACCATCGCGCCTTCACAGGTCAACGCGTACAACGGCAACCGGTACGTCACCTCGCTCACGCCGACGCTGTCGGCGAAGGTGGCCGATCCGGACGGCTCCAGCACCAAGGGCCAGTTCGAGATCACCCCGGACCCGGCCGTCGACGACACCACGTACTCCTACACCGGCTACGGCAAGACGGTCGCCTCCGGCGCCACCTCGTCCATGACCGTCCCCTCGGGCAACGCGTTCCCGGTGGGCAAGCACCTGCGCTACCGGGTGCGCGCCAATGACGGCCTGGACTTCGGTCCCTGGTCCGGCTACACGGCCTTCGTGCTGAACACCGGATTGCCGAACGCACCGGCCATCTCCTGCGACCCGTACCAGCAGGACGGCTGGACCGCCAAGGCCGATGGCGCCGTGTCCTGCACCCTGAACACCGACTCCACGGACGGGGCCGGCTACTACTGGGGTCTCGACAACGCCTCGGTGCCGAACAAGAAGCTCGACACCACCAATGGCTCCGGCGGCGACGCGCTCGCCGTGTCGATCACTCCCGCCGACGGTTGGCACACGCTGTACGCCAAGACCGTCGACTCCGGAGGAAACGTTTCTCCTACTGCGACCGCCTACAGCTTCGGCGTCGGTGCGGACGGTGCCGCCGTCATCTCCCCCAGGGAGGGCGACACCACGGCACGACGGCTGACCCTGGCCGCCCGGGGCAAGTCCACCTACACGGGTGTGACCTGGCAGTACCGGCGCGGCGAGACCGACGACTGGCACACGGTCCCGGTCGGTGACGTCACCGCGTCGGGCAGCGCGGTCTCCGCCTGGCCCGTCCCGGTCACCGGCGGCGTCGCGACCAAGCTGGTCTGGAACACGGTCGATTCGCTCGCAGAGGACGGTGTGGTCGAGCTGCGTGCCGCGTTCACGGACGGCAGCAGCACGGGCAACTCCCAGAGTGTCGAGACCACGTTGGACCGGGACGCCGGCGACGCGCCGGTGGGGGCCGTCGGCCCTGGTTCGGTCAACCTGCTGACCGGCGACTACACGCTGTCCAGCAACGACGTGAAGGTCTTCGACGCCACCGTCTCCCGGACGTTCTCCTCGCGGATGAACTCCTCGGAGCAGGAGGGCCTCGCCTCCGTCTTCGGGCCCGGCTGGACCTCCTCGATCACGGCCACCACCAGTGGTGCCGAGTACACGCAGCTCCGCAAGACCTCGGCCACCTCGCTGGAGATCCTCTCCGCCGACGGCTCGTCGGCCGCCTTCACCGCGGCCGCCGGAGGCACCTGGAAGCCGGAGATCGGCGCCGAGTCGATGACGCTCACCGGCTCGTTCGACCAGAAGTTCACCTTGCGTGACGACGAGGCGAACGTCACCGTTTTCGCCCGTGCCTCCGCTGCCACGCCCAACTGGACCGTGGTGACGAGCGCTTCGGCCGTCGACGACTCCGCGGTGGTCACCGCTTCCGAGGCGGTCACGGTCGACGGGAAGACGCTGACGCGTCCGAAGTACGTGATCTCCCCCAACGAGGCGGTCTCGTCGGACACCTGCCAGGCCGACCCGTCCACCAAGGGATGCCGCGTCCTGGAGTTCGTCTACGCGACCGCGACCACCGCGACCGCGTCCACCCCGGGCGACTACAAGCAGCAGGTGTCCTCGCTCAGGCTGTGGGCGACCGACCCCGACGCGGACCACGCGACTCAGGAGACGGTCTCCCGCTACACCTACGACACGACCGGGAAACTGGTCGAGGTCTGGGACCCGCGCATCTCTCCCGCGCTGAAGGACAAGTACACCTACGACTCCGACGGCCGGGTGCGCACCCTCAGCGACGCCGGACAGCTCCCGTGGACTTTCACCTACGGCAAGGCCGGCTCGGCCACGACAGCGGGTGAGGGGATGCTGCTGAACGCCTCCAGGCCCACGCTGGCCGAGGGGTCCACCTCGCAGGTCTCCGGCAACGCGGTCACCTCCCTCGTGTACGACGTGCCCCTCTCGGGCAGCGCCGCACCCAACACGATGGACGCCGCCACCGTCGCCACCTGGGGCCAGGACGAGGCACCCACCGACGCCACGGCGGTCTTCTCGCCCGCCTACGTCCCCGCCTCGAACAACGGAGCCGACCTGGCCAAGGACGTCTACGGTCAGGCGACGATCACCTACATCAACGCGGACGGCGAGGAGAGCAACACGGCGGAGTCCGGAGCCGGCCTCACCACCACCGAGTACGACGACTTCGGCAACACCGTCGGCTCGCTGACCGCGTCCAACCGTGACCTGGCCCTCGGCCGGACCGCGAACGCCGACGACACCCTGCGTGAACTGGGCGTCGGTGACCTCTCCACCGCCGAACGCGCCTACCGCCTCTCCAGCGTCTCGGTGTTCAGCCAGGACGGGCAGCGCCTGACGGACACCTACGGTCCGGTGCGCGTCGTCACCCTGACCCGCGACCTGGACGGGACGCTGCACGCGGGAGACGCGGTGCCCGCCCGCCCCCACACCGCCTACCGCTACGACGAGGGGCGTCCCTCGGACGCGTCCCTGCGGGACCTGGTGACCTCCACCGCCTCCGGCGCGTCCCTGGACGGCTACACCGCCGACGCGGACGTGCTCGTCTCGAAGACCACCTACGACTGGTCCACCGGGGAGGAGACCTCGTCCACCGAGGACGCCGACGGCACGGCCATCACCACGCGCTCCACCTTCGATGACGGCGGCAAGCTGCTGAGCACGAGCCTGCCCGACTCGTCCGCCACCGACGCCGGCACCCTCAAGTACACCTACTACGACGGCACCGGCTCAGGCGAGTGCCACGGCCGCCCGGAGTGGGCCGGCCTGCTGTGCCGCACCGACCCCGCCGCCGCGATCACCGGCGGAGGCAGCAACCCCGACAAGCTGGCCAGCACGGTCTACACCTACAACCGGTGGGGCGGTGAGGTCAGTCAGACGCAGACGATCAATTCGGTGTCCAGGACGCTCACCCTCACCTACGACCCGGCGGGACGGACGCTCAAGAGCGTCATGACCGGTGGTCTGGGTACCGCGGTTCCGGCCCTCACCACCACGTACGACCCGGCCGGCGGCCAGGTCGCGACCAAGTCGACCACCGCCGGCACCATGCGGTACAGCTACGACGCCCTGGGACGCCTGGTCTCCTACGAGGACGGAGCCGGTAACACCACGACCACCTCGTACGACTCCCTCGACCGGGTCACCAAGGTCTCCGACTCGGCGCCCTCCACCACCACCTACACCTACGACACCCGGAGCCAGGTCAAGAACCTCACCGATTCCGTGGCGGGCACCTTCACGGCGACCTATGACACGGACGGGAACCTCACCACCGAGACACTGCCCGGCGGGTACACCCTCGGTCTCACTGTCGACACGACGGGGAGGCAGGTCCGCAGGGAGTACACCGACTCCACCGGGACTTCGGTCCTCGCCGACAGCGCGCAGTTCACCGTGCACGGCCGCCAGGTCGGCGACGTCCAGACGGACGGCACGACGACCGAGCGCAGCTACACCTACGACGGCGTCGGACGCCTCACTCGCGCCGCCGACCGCACGGACAGCGGTTGCGCGACCCGTGACTACACCTTCGACACCCACAGCAACCGCACGGCGCTGTCCAGCGCTTCGGACGACTGCGACAGCTCGACCGATGACGCCGTGACCCAGAAGGTGACCCACACCTATGACTCGGCGGACCGGCTGACCGACGCGGGCTACGTCTACGACGCCTTCGGCCGGACCCTGAACGACGGCGCGACGCAGCTCTCCTACTTCGCCAACGGCCTGGTCCGCAGCGAGACCAAGGGCGACCGTCGCAACATCTGGGATCTCGACGCGGCAGGACGGCTCGCCCGTTCCACCGCCCAGAGCCAGGATGCGAACTCCGCCTGGACCACTACCGGCACCGTGGTCAGCCACTACGCCGACGGCTCCGACGGCCCGGCCTGGACCACCGACGGGTCGGCAGTCAGCCGGAACGTGGAGGACATCACCGGAGACCTGAGCGCCGTCACCCCGGCGACCGGCCAGCCCGTCCTCCAGCTCACCAACCTCCACGGTGACGTGGCGGTCGAGCTGCCGCTGAGCGGTTCCCAGCCGACGGTCCACCACTACGACGAGTACGGCAACCGCACCAACAGCGCGCCGAAGGCGCGGTACGGCTGGCTCGGCGGCGCACAGGTGGCCGACGACACCGAGAGCGGCTACGTCCGCCTGGGTGTGCGCCTCTACGACCCGCGAGGCGGCAGGTTCCTCCAGCAGGACCCCGAGTACGGCGGCGGGGCCAACGCCTACGCCTACTGCAGCGGCGACCCGGTCGACTGCCAGGACGTCGACGGTTTCTCCGACTACTACCTGTACTACAAGCTGGGGAAGACCTCGGCGAGCGACAAGAGCGTCTTCAAGTACTGGAAGAACCACTTCAAGTCGATCTTCCCCATCCCCGGTCGCCCCGCCAAGATCACCAAGAAGGGGCAGGAGTTCACCCTCTGGCCCAAGATCCACGGGGTCAGCATGTACTTCCCCCTCAAGGTGAACAGCATCGGCAAGAGCTATCTCCAGTTCGGTGCCCGGTTCGGACACCCTGACTGGCCGGGCGGCTGGATCGGATTCGACATCTACAAGAAGAAGGGCACGATGAAGCTGGAGGTCCGCGGCCATCTCGGCGGGGCTGCCTCGATCGCAGGATCGAGCTTCAGCAAGGGACAGGCGAAGCCCTACTGGGACAAGCTCGGCAAGAACCTGAAGAACACCGTCAAGAATCACTTCTGACCTTCGTCAGAGGCCAGATGGTCGGAGCTGCTCCGCTGTGCGGGGCAGCTCCGTGCTGGATCGGAGAAGAATATGCTCAAAACCGTGGTGCGGTTCTACGTCCTGGCGGTTGTCGTACTCGGACTCGTGAACGCGGCCGGACTTCTCGACCGTGACGTCATGTTCCCGCTCTGCCTCGTCGTGACCCTGCCGTCGTCCGTCGTCACGGCACCGCTGCTCTACTACCTGGTCGTGCCGGGGCTCGTCTTCGCCGGAGTGCCGTCGGCCGTGGCGCAGTTCCTGGTGGACTTCGGCTATGTGGCGCTCGGCGGCCTGCTCAACGTGCTGCTGCTCCGAGCGATCGTGGCGGTGGTCAGGAAGCGTCCCCGGGCCCGCACCGGACAGTGAGCGCGGGCGGCGGCGACGCCTCGGGTCGCCGCCGCCCACCGCAGCGTCGCTGGGCGGTGCCACTCCCAGCGGCCGATCGGCTCCGGGCCCGTCGGCTCAGCTCCCGCTCCCCTCCAGCCGCACCGGCACCTCCCGGTGCCCGTTACTGATCAGCGACGCCACCGGCTGCAACTCCTGCACCGGCACCGCGAGTTCCATCCGGGGGAACCGTTCGAACAGCTCCCGCAGTGCCGTCCCCACCTCCAGCCGGGCCAGCGGAGCGCCCAGGCAGAAGTGGACGCCGTGGCCGAAGGCCAGGTGGTCCTTCACGGGGCGGGTGGCGTCGAAGGTGTCGGTGGACTCGCCGTGCCAGGACGGGTGGCGGTTGGCGGCCGCGTAGGAGGCGAGGATCGGCTCGCCCGCCCGGATGCGGCGGCCGTCCGGGAGGGGGATCTCGCGGACCGCGTAGCGGAGGGGGAGGTGTTTCACCGCCGGCTCGTGGCGGAGGGTCTCCTCGACCACGTCGGCCCAGCTCGCGCGGCCCTCGCGGACATGGGCGAGCTGGGCGGGCCCGGTCAGGAGGGTGATGATCGCCTGGTCGATGACGTTCACCGTCGTCTCGTAGCCGGCGCTGATCACCAGGAGGAGGGTGTCGCGCAGCTCCTCGTGGGTCAGGGCGTCGCCGGCGCCCTCCTCGTCGCGGGCCATGATGAGGGCGGAGGTCAGGTCGTCGGCCGGGGTCACCCGCTTCGCCTCGATCAGCGCGTCCAGCCACTTGTACAGCGCCCTCGTGTTCTGCGTCGCCTGCTCCACGGTCAGCGTGGTGTCGAACACGCCGTCCACGGCCGCGCGGAACTCCGGCGTGTGCACCTCCGGTACGCCCATCAGCCTGCTGATCACCGTGATGGGCAGCGGGTAGGCGAAGTGCTCGCGCAGGTCCACGGGTTCACCGGGAGGACGGGCCGCCAGATCGTCCAGCAGGTCCGTCACGATCGACTCGATCACCGGCTGGAGCGCGGCGATCCGGCGGGCGCTGAACGCCGGTGCGACCATGCGGCGCAGCCTGCGGTGGTCGCCGCCGTACGCCGTGAACATGTTGGTCACCGCCACCCACAGCGCCAGCGGCCAGGTCGGTGCCGTCTCGGCGAAGGCCGGCCAGTGGGCGCGGGGGTCCTTCGAGACGTCCGGGCTGGTCAGCAGGGCTTTCAGCAGGGCCGGGTCGCTCACCGACCAGGCCGTGACCCCGAGGATGTCGACCTGCGTGGCCGGGCCCCGGGCGTGCAGCGCCCGGTGCTCGGCGTGGTGATCGGCGCCGGTGGGATCGAGGACCAGGGGCGGCGGCTGCTCGGGCACGAAAGCTCCTTGGTGACGGGAGAACGGCGTGTTCAACGGTAGGAGCGGCCCGTCCGGTTGACCAGGCCGCCTCACCAGGGCAGCACCCCCGCCCCCTCCTGGAACGTCCCGCTCACCTCCCGCTCGCACGCCAGCCGCACGATCACCTCCGCCCCCTCCGCCACGCTCTGCGTCCCCGTGTTGTGGTTCAGGTCCGTCGCCGTGAAGCCCGGGTCCGCCGCGTTGATCCGCAGGTTCGGGAACGCCTTCGCGTACTGCACGGTCAGCATGTTCAGCGCGGCCTTGGAGGCGGGGTAGGACAGGTCCGGGTAGAAGTGCTCCGGCGCGGCCGGGTCGGCGAGGGCGCGGGTGAGGGCGAGCCCGCTGCTGACGTTGACCACGACCGGGGCGGGGGAGCGGAGGAGGAGGGGGAGGAATGCCTGGAGGACGCGTACGGGCCCGAAGACGTTCGTCTCGAAGACCTCCCGTACGTCGTCCGCCGTGACCGCCGCCGGGTCGACGAAGCCGCCGTCCGGGCGGCGCGGCTCGATGCCCGCGTTGTTGACCAGGACGTCCAGGCCGCCCGCCGCCTCCAGCGTGCGGACCGCCGCGAGCACGGACGCGTCGTCGGTCACGTCGAGCTGGACGAACGTCGCGCCCAGCTCCTTCGCCGCCCGCCTGCCCCGCTCCTCGTCGCGGGCGCCGATGTACACGGTGTGGCCCTCGGCCAGCAGGCGGCGGGCGGTCTCGAAGCCGAGGCCCTTGTTCGCTCCGGTGATCAGTGTGTTCGTCATGGTTCCAGCCTCCGCCGGACGCGCGCGGGCAGCCAGAGGACCGGTTTTCCTGGGACTGGCGGTACCAGGCGGGCCCGCGCCCCGCGCGGCACACTGGACCGTATGGCGAGCGCGGAACTCGGGACGGCGATCCACCGCTGGCGGGACCGGCTCCCGCCCGGCGAGGCGGGGCTGCCCCAGGGCGGCCGCAGACGGGCCTCGGGGCTGCGGCGGGAGGAACTGGCCCAGCTCGCCGGGATCTCCGTCGACTATGTGACCCGGCTGGAGCAGGGCCGCGCCACCAACCCCTCCTCCCAGGTCGTGGAGGCGCTCACCCGGGCGCTGCGCCTGTCGGCGGCCGAGCGCGACCATCTGTACCGGCTCGCCGGACTCGCCCCGCCCGCCCCGACGGCCGTGCCTACCTTCATCCCGCCCAGCGTCCACCGGCTCCTGGACCGCCTCGGCCGCACCCCGGTCGCCGTCTACGACGCCACCTGGACCCTGCTCACCGCCAACCCGCCCTACGCGGCCCTCATGGGCGACTCCACCCGCTGGAAGGGCCGCCAACTCAACGGCGTCTGGCGGCATTTCGCCGGACCCGGCTCCGGCGTACGGCACACCCCCGAGTCGCTGGCCGCCTTCGAGTCCGCCCTCGTCGCCGACCTGCGCACGGCCGCCGGACGCTACCCCGACGACCGTGCCCTCGCCGGCCTGATCACCGAACTGCGTGCCCACAGCGCCCGGTTCGCGGAACTGTGGGACAGCGGCACCGTCGGCGTCCATGACGCGGCGCGCAAGACCATCGACCACCCGGTGGTCGGCCCGCTGACCCTCGACTGCGACATCCTGTCGGTCGCGGGCAGCGATCTGCGCGTCATGGTCTACACCGCCGAACCCGGCACCGAGGACGCCGAACGCCTCGCCCTGCTCATGGTGCTGGGGACACAGGAGGTGGCTGTCTGAGCCCTCCTGGGTACCCGTAACCGCATCCCGCCGAACGGAAGGGAAGCACCATGGCGTCCACAACACGGCCCCGCCCGCACCGACTTCGGGCCTGGCTGACCCTCGCCACCGACAACTGGCTCTCGCGCGGCTACCTGGTGGTGGCCGGCTCCGCGCTCGGGTTCTTCCTCTGGGCCGTCTACCTCTCGCCGGACCCCGGCTTCGCCGCGATCTGGCCCTTCGCGGCCACCCTGCCGCTCAGCGCCGTCGCCTTCCTCGCGCCGTCCCCCGAACTGGACCCCTCGGTGAACTGGCTCACCCCGCTGCTCTTCGCCGCCTGGGTGACCCTGTGCGCGCTGGTCAACGCGGGGCTGCTCGGCATGGCGGTACGCGCCTTCCGTACCCGGTCCGCCGCCTAGGCGCCCGCCAGCGGATACCGGTGCACCGGCGGCAGCCCGGTCAGCAGACCCGGCCACAGCGTGTCGATGACATGCGCGCTCGGCGTGAACAGCGGCCGGGGGAGTGCCGCCGGGTCGTGCCACTCCCAGCGGTCGATCAACTCCGGCTCGCGCACGCTCGGTTCACCCTTGAACGCGCTCACCCGCACCGCTGCCGTCACCCGCGGGATGCCGTGCGCGGAGTCCATCAGCAGCGCCAGGACCCGCGCGTCCTCCGCCTCGGCCCGCAGCCCCGTCTCCTCCGCCAACTCCCGTACGGCCGCCTCCGCGAAGCCCTCCCCGGCGTCGTTCTTGCCGCCCGGCAGCTCCCACACGCCGCGCTTCTTCGACCAGCCGAGCAGCACCCGGCCCGCCGCGTCGGTCACGGCGACCCCGGCACCGGTGAGCGCGTGCGGCGAGGGCCGCCCCTTGTCCGCGTAGGCGATGTCCGCCACCACTTCCCCTTCCGATCGGGCGGAAGGTGACGTCACCTCTCCTTCCGCCATGCCTGGACCCCCAGTCTGCCCGTCGTCCCGAGGTCGATTTCCGGGGTCAGCATCACCGGCGCGGCGCCCGCTCTGGCGCGGACGCGGAGGTAGGGGGCGTTCACGGCGCCGCCCACGGCCTGCACCGTGTTGCGCCAGACGATGCCGGACAGGGCACGCTCACCGGGCCGCAGGGTGAGAGGCCGGGCCACGTCGGGCGGGCCGCCGAGCTGGGCGACCTCGGCGGAGGGGAGCAGCCTCACCCCCTCGACGGGCTCGTGCCCGGCGTCGATGATCTCCAACTCCGGCCGCCCGTCCACCGCGTACGGCTCCTTGCCGCAGTTCTCCAGGTGCAGGCCCACCACACGCAGTCCCATCGCCGCGTCCCCCTGGTCGGCGTACACCCGCACCCCCGAGGCGGGACACGGACCGCCGGGAGCCGGTGCCTCGGCGCTGGGGACGCTCCGCACGGACAGGAGCGACACGCTGGTGCCGCCCGCGGTGTCCCCGTGGCCCGGGCTCATCGCCACCCGGCCGCGCACGGTCTTCCCCGGCCGCACGGGGCCCACGACCCGGCTCGCCCCGGTGTAGCCCGTGGCGTCGAGGACGACCGTGTACGTCATGTCGTGCGCGGCCGGGTTGGTCACCTCGAACTCCGCCGTCAGGGAACTCGCCCGGCAGACACCCTCGTCGTCGATCGCACCGGCGTACAGCCGGGTGATCCGCACCCCGTCCTTGGCGGTACCCGTGCTGGACGGCACGGGTGTCGGCGTGCCCGGCGGGCGCGGGGCGTCGGCGGTGGCCGTGGGACGGGCACGAGGGACCTCGCCGTAGCGCGGGGCCTTGGAGGGGCACAGTGACTCCGCCCGTACTCCGCCCCCGCCCGCGCCGGGCTCGGCGGTTCCGCACCCGGCGAGGGCCAGAAGGGCGAGCACTCCCACACCTGCGAATGATCTGCGCATCCGGCGAGTTGACCAGCGGCGGCCCCCACCGGCTGTGGTGGAAGCCACTCCTCCGGTCACAGGGCTGTCACAGCGTCCCGTCCCGCTTCCCGAACGCCCGCAGAATCCGGTCCGCCGCCAGGGTCGCCGTCAACGAGCCCGCCCTGACCTCCTGTTCGAGGTCCGGCGCCAGCCGTCTGACCTCGGGATCGGCGTACAGCCGGCCCAGCAGCTCGTCCCGCACCATCGCCCAGGTCCAACGCACCTGCTGATCACGGCGTTTGGCGGTGAGCCGGCCCGTGGTCTCCAGCAGGGTGCGGTGCTGCTCCAGGCGCTCCCACACCGTGTCCAGACCGCTCGACTCACGGGCGCTGCAATGCAGCACGGGAGGCGTCCAGAAGGCGTCCTTGCCGTGCATCAGCCGTAGCGCACCCGCCAGTTCACGGGACGCGGCCCGCGCGTCCCGCTCGTGCGGGCCGTCCGCCTTGTTGACGGCGATCACGTCGGCCAGCTCCAGCACGCCCTTCTTGATGCCCTGGAGCTGGTCACCGGTGCGGGCCAGGGTGAGCAGCAGGAAGGAGTCCACCATGTCGGCGACCGCGGTCTCCGACTGCCCCACGCCGACCGTCTCCACCAGGATCACGTCGTACCCGGCCGCCTCCATGACCACCATGGACTCACGGGTCGCCTTCGCCACCCCGCCCAGCGTGCCCGCGCTCGGGGAGGGGCGGACGAACGCGTGCGGGTCCACCGCGAGGCGCTCCATCCGGGTCTTGTCGCCCAGGATCGAGCCGCCGGTGCGCGTCGAGGACGGGTCCACGGCGAGCACGGCCACCCGGTGTCCGAGCGAGGTCAGCATGGTGCCGAACGCGTCGATGAACGTGGACTTGCCCACGCCCGGCACCCCGCTCACCCCGATCCGCCGCGCCCGCCCGCTGTGGGGCAGCAGCTCGGTCAGCAACTCCTGCGCCAGCGCGCGGTGTTGCGGACGGGTGGACTCGACCAGGGTGATCGCACGGGCCACCAGGGCGCGCCTGCCGTCCAGCACGCCCTTCACATAGGTGTCGAGATCGATCGCGGCCATGCCGGGCTCAGAGGTCGTGACCGAGATCGGCGGCGAGCCGCTTCACCAGGTCGTGCGCCGCGTCCGGGATGACCGTGCCGGGCGGGAACACCGCCGTCGCGCCCATCTGGAGCAGCGTCGGGACGTCCTGCGGCGGGATCACCCCGCCCACCACGACCATGATGTCCTCGCGCCCCTCCTCGGCCAGCTTCTCCCGCAGCGCCGGGACCAGCGTGAGGTGACCGGCGGCCAGCGAGGACACCCCGACCACGTGCACGTCCGCCTCCACCGCCTGCCGGGCGACCTCGTCCGGCGTCTGGAACAGCGGGCCGACATCGACGTCGAAGCCGAGGTCGGCGAAGGCGGTGGCGATCACCTTCTGGCCCCGGTCGTGCCCGTCCTGGCCCATCTTGGCGACCAGGATGCGCGGCCGGCGCCCCTCGGCCTCCTCGAAGGCGTCCACCAGGGCACGGGTGCGGTCCACCGACGGGGACTCGCCTGCTTCGTTGCGGTACACCCCGGAGATGGTACGGATCTGGCTCGCGTGCCGGCCGTACACCTTCTCCAGCGCGTCCGAGATCTCGCCCACCGTCGCCTTGGCGCGGGCCGCGTTCACCGCCAGCTCCAGCAGGTTGCCCTCGCCGTCCGCCGCGCGGGTCAGCGCGTCCAGCGCGTCCCGGCACGCCACGTCGTCGCGCTCCGCGCGCAGCCGCCGCAGCTTCTCGATCTGCTGGGCGCGCACCGAGGAGTTGTCGACCTTGAGCACCTCGATCTGCTCGTCGGTGTCCACGCGGTACTTGTTCACGCCGATCACCGGCTGCCGCCCGGAGTCGATACGGGCCTGCGTGCGCGCCGCCGCCTCCTCCACCCGGAGCTTCGGAATGCCCGCGTCGATGGCCTGCGCCATGCCGCCGGCCGCCTCGACCTCCTGGATGTGCTGCCACGCCTTGCGCGCGAGGTCGTACGTCAGCCGCTCCACGTACGCGCTGCCGCCCCACGGATCGATGACCCGCGTGGTGCCCGACTCCTGCTGGATCAGCAACTGGGTGTTGCGGGCGATGCGCGCGGAGAAGTCGGTGGGCAACGCCAGTGCCTCGTCAAGGGCGTTGGTGTGCAGCGACTGGGTGTGGCCCTGGGTCGCCGCCATCGCCTCCACGCAGGTGCGCGTGACGTTGTTGAACACGTCCTGCGCGGTCAGCGACCAGCCCGAGGTCTGCGAATGGGTGCGCAGCGACAGGGACTTGGCGTTCTGCGGGTCGAACTGCTTCACCAGCTTGGCCCACAGCAACCGGGCCGCGCGCAGCTTGGCGACCTCCATGAAGAAGTTCATGCCGATCGCCCAGAAGAACGACAGCCGGGGCGCGAACGCGTCCACGTCCAGCCCCGCCTCCCGGCCCGCCCGGATGTACTCCACACCGTCCGCGAGGGTGTACGCCAGCTCCAAGTCGGCCGTCGCACCCGCCTCCTGGATGTGGTAGCCGGAGATGGAGATGGAGTTGTAGCGCGGCATCCGCTGCGAGGTGTACGCGAAGATGTCGGAGATGATCCGCATCGACGGCTTCGGCGGATAGATGTAGGTGTTGCGGACCATGAACTCCTTGAGGATGTCGTTCTGAATGGTCCCGGCCAGCTTCTCCGGCGGTACGCCCTGCTCCT
This sequence comes from Streptomyces sp. NPDC018263, assembly GCF_055562575.1. NCBI lineage: Bacteria > Bacillati > Actinomycetota > Actinomycetes > Kitasatosporales > Streptomycetaceae > Streptomyces > Streptomyces sp. NPDC018263. The sequence goes on along the minus strand of NZ_JBVHFA010000004.1, from coordinate 500,136 downwards.
CCGCCGCCACGATGTACAGCGCCAGCACCGGCAGCACGGCACCGTTCATCGTCATCGACACGGTCATCCGGTCCAGCGGGATGCCGTCGAAGAGCTGCCGCATGTCGAGGATCGAGTCGATGGCCACGCCCGCCATGCCGACGTCACCCATCACCCGCGGGTGGTCGCTGTCGTAACCCCGGTGCGTGGGCAGGTCGAAGGCGACCGACAGGCCCTTCTGGCCGGCGGCCAGATTGCGCCGGTAGAACGCGTTGGACTCCTCGGCCGTGGAGAAACCGGCGTACTGCCGGATCGTCCAGGGCTGGTTGACGTACATCGTCGGGTACGGCCCGCGCAGATACGGCGCCATGCCCGGATACGTCTCCAGGAAGTCCAGGCCCTCCAGGTCACGGCCGGTGTAGAGCGCCTTGACCTCGATGCCCTCGGGGGTCTCCCACAGCGGCTCGGCCCCCCCGGTCTCCCGCTTGACAGCGGCACGCCACTCCTCGGCGCCACCGTCGACGGTGGGGGTGCCCAGCTCGATGCCGGAGAAGTCGGGGATTCCCATCAGGACACTCCCATGCGGTCGAGAGTCGCGGTCAGGACGGCGACGGCGTCGCAGCCCGCGAAGACGTAATGGTCGACGCCCGCGTAGTCGGCGGGGCGGCCTGCCAGGTGGACCTGGCGGGCGCCGGCCGCGTGGAGGGCCTCGGCGGCCTGTTCGGCCTCCTCGGCGTAGCGGGCGTCGCTGGAGCAGAGCACGGCCTCGGTGGCGCCGCTCTCCTCGAAGTTCCCGGTGGTGACCGGCTCGATGCCGCCCGCCTGGAAGAGGTTGGCGGCGAAGGAGGCGCGGGCGGTGTGCTCGGCGGCCGGGCCGAGCGTGGCGAGGAAGATGCGCGGGCGGGCACCGGTCGCGGCCAGGTGGGCGTCGGAGCGGGCCCGCAGCGCCTCGTACGCCTCGTCGCGGCGCACGCGCGGCAGGCCGCCGGACGGGGGCTCGGGGGCGGGCTCGCGGTGCACCGGCTTCTCGTCCAGGAAGGGGAACTCGCTGACACCGGTGATGGGTTCGCGGCGCCCCGCGAGCCTCGCGGACCGCTCCGCCCAGGTGCGTGCGAGGTCGTCGCGGAGCCTGCCGGAGCGCAACACGGCCGCCTGGCCGCCGTCCTGCTCGATGGAGCGGAAGAACTCCCAGGCAGCATGCGCCAGTTCGTCGGTCAGCCGCTCCACGTACCAGGAGCCGCCCGCCGGGTCGACGACCCGCGCCAGGTGCGACTCCTCGACCAGGATCGTGGAGGTGTTGCGGGCGATACGGCGGGCGAACGCGTCGGGCAGGCCCAGCGCGTGGTCGAACGGCAGCACGGTCACCGAGTCGGCGCCGCCCACCCCGGCGGCCAGCGTGGCGACCGTCGTGCGCAGCATGTTCACCCACGGGTCGCGCCGGGACATCATCACTGGCGAGGTCACCGCGTGCTGCACCTGCGCGCCCGCGCCCGGCGCCCCGCACACCTCGGCGACCCGCGCCCACAGGCGGCGGGCCGCGCGGAGCTTGGCGATGGTGAGGAACTGGTCGGCGGTCGCCGCGTACCGGAACTCAAGCTGGGCGGCGGCCTGTTCGGCGCTCAGCCCGGCCTCGGTCAGCTCCCGCAGGTACGCCACGGCGGTGGCCAGCGAGGCGCCCAGCTCCTGCGCCGCCGAGCCGCCCGCCTCGTGGTACGGCAGCGCGTCCACGGTCAGCGTGCGCAGCCCCGGATACGCGGCGGCACGGGCCGCGAGCGCGGCGACGGGGGCGAAGTCCAGCGGGGTGCCGGTGCGGGCCTCGTACCCCAGCGGGTCGGCGCCCAGGGTGCCGCGTACGTCCTCGGGGGCGACGCCCCGCTCCTCGTACAGCTTCAGCAGCGCGTCCGCGGCCGCCACGGTGTCGGCGCCCGCGTCCAGGGCCACGGGGGCGAGGTCGAGGTAGACGCCGTCGAGCGCGCGGCCCAGGTCCGCGACCGGGATGCCGCCCTCGCCGAGCACCAGCCACAGCGAGCTGACGCCGTTCTCCAGGTCGGCCAGTACCGAGCCGTCGGAGAGCGCGGCGTGCCGCTGCCGTATGTCCCAGCCGCCGGGGGTGTTGCCCACCGGGCGGCCGCCGCGGGTGAACGGCGCGAAGCCGGGCAGACCGGGGTCGGGCGCGGCGTCGCGCGGGGTGTACAGCGGCCGGGTGCGCAGCCCGTCCTCCAGCTTCGTGGACAGGGCGTCCTCGACTGCCGCGCCGGATACTTCCTTGCCGGACTTGCGCAGGACACCCTCGACCAGGCGTTGCCACTGCTCATGCGTCGCGTCAGGGAACTCGGCGGCCAGGGAGAGCCCGTCGTCAGGCAGGACCGTCATGCTCGGATGTTAGGACAGGGTGCTCAGGTGACAGCAGAACGATGGCCTGTGACGTTCCCCTCGTTGCGGTTGTGATCCGAGCCTCCCGAGGGCCCTGCCGGCGCCGTGTGCACGGCAGATGGGCCGGACGCCGGATCAGGGCTGTGTCGCACAGTGTGTCGTTGTTGGGCTGAACGGGTGACTTGGCGTAAGAATTGGCTGGTGCAGGCATCGAAAGCGAGTCAGGTCAGGGGGAGCCGGTGAGCCGTTACGACGTCACCGATGAACAGTGGGAAGGGCTCGCCCAGGTCGTGCCGCTGCGAGGCCGGGACGCATGGCCGTCCGCGGTCAGCCACCGGACGCTCCCGGACGCGGACACCGAGACGCGCCGCCGGTTCGTCGTCCTCAGGGTCAACGTCTTCGCGGACGCCCGCGACGTCGCCGAGACCCTGATGGCGGGGGTGCCGGTGCTGCTGGACCTGTCCGGCGCGGAGGGCGACGTCGCCAAGCGGGTGCTGGACTTCAGTACCGGGGTGGTGTTCGGGCTGGCCAGCGGGATGCACCGGGTGGACCGCAATGTCTTCCTGCTCACCCCGCCGGGGACCGAGGTCAGCGGGCTGATGGGCATGGAGGCGTCGGGCTGAGGGTGCCTTCGCTCGTCGTTTCTTAGGACGGTTCGGCCGAGCGGGTGGTGTGCCGGGGGCCGCTGCGGTCGCCCGATCGTAGGAAGGTCCGGGGAGAAAACGGTTCGCCCCGTAAGGGCGGTCCTACGGTCCGCTCATGTCGGTCACCTCGCTCCCCACCGCCCCTCCGGCCCCCTTTCCCGACGGCTACGACGTGCGTGCCCGGATCACCGAGCTGCGGCTGTCCGCGTTCGCCGGGCACCGCCGGGCGGCGTTCCCGCTGGGCGCCGTCACCCTGTTCGCCGGGCCCAGCGGCTCCGGCAAGTCCACCGCGCTCGCGGCCTACGAGGCGCTCGCGCGGCTGGGCGGCGGGGCCGCGCTGGCGGAGGTGTTCCCCGATCCGTCGGCCTGGGTGCCGGACCGGGCCCGGCCGGACGCCGAGGGGCGGCGCGGGTTCCGGATCGGCTGTACGGCGGACGGTGCCGGGGGTCCGGTCCGGCTCGACGTGGCCGTGCAGGCCGAGCCCCGGCTGCGCGTCGTGGGCGAGCGGCTCAGCGCGGGCGGGGTGGTCCTGCTGGAGACCGCGCTGCGCGATCCCGGGCGCCGTACCGTGCAGGCCGCCTGGCACACCGCGGGCGCCGCACCGGTGACCCGCGCTCCGCTGCCGGACGACGTGCTGGGTACGACGCTGCTGCCGCTGCGGGTGGCGGGGAAGACGGACGGGCAGCGCCGGGTGCTGGCCGCCGCCGAGCAGATGGTGGTCGCGCTGCGCTCGGTCTTCCCCTGCGACCCCGCCCCGGCCCGCATGCGCGTCCCGGTGCCGACCGGTTCGGGCCGGCTGCTGCCCGGCTGCGACAACCTGGCCGACGTGCTGAGCCGTACCGCTGCCGAATGCGGGCGCAGACACGCCCAGTTGGTCGAGGTGGTGCGCGCCGGATGCGCGGGCCCGGTGGCCGACCTGGTTGCCGAGCGGCTGCGGGACGGCACGGTACGGGCGCTGCTCGACCGGGGCGACGGCCACCGCACCGAGCTGGCCCGGCTGGGCGACGGCGAGCTGCGGTACCTCGCGCTGGCCCTGGTCCTGCTGACCGGGCCGGGGGTGCTGGAGGTGGACGCGCCCAGGGAGGTGCCGGACGCGCTGCGCTCGCTCACGGTGCTGGCCGACGGCTTCGACCGCTGCCTGGACCCCGGCCAGCGGGCCCAACTCCTCGCCACGGCGGCCCGGATGGGTGAGCGGGGACACATCCGCTGCGTGGGCGCGATCAGCGATCGGGCCTGGGCCGCGGGGACACCGGGCGTCACGGTGGTACACCTGAGGCCGTGACCGAACACCCCGATCTGCCCGGACTCCAGCGCAGGCTCACCGAGTTCGCCGCCGCCCGCGACTGGCAGCCCTACCACACCCCGAAAAACCTCGCCTCCGCCCTCAGCGTGGAGGCGGCCGAACTGGTCGAGATCTTCCAGTGGCTGACCCCGGAGGAGTCCTCGGCCGTCATGACCGACCCGGCCACCGCGCACCGGGTCACGGACGAGGTGGCGGACGTCCTCGCCTACCTCCTCCAGTTCTGCGAGGTGCTGGACATCGACCCGCTGACGGCGCTCGCGGCGAAGATCGAGCGGAACGAGGGGCGGTTCCCGGCGCCGGGGGCGGAGGGCGCCACCTGATCCACAGTCCGGACCGACACGCTCCGCTATCACTCTATGGAGTCAACTTCCCCGCCGATTCCGAATTGTTGTCCACAGATTTCCGGCTTCCTCTGGCTTTTCGCACCAAGTGGCGTCACTCTGGGTAGTGAAGACGTATGTGCGGTCGAACGGACGGACGGGGACGGGGCGGTCGGATGGACGCGTTACGGCTCATCGAGGTCAGCAGAGAGGCGTTGGTGGCGGGTGCCGACGCGGCGGGGACTCTGAGGGAGGTGTGGCAGGCGCAGGCGCTGTCACAGGCGATCGGCAGCAGGCTGGCGGTGTCCGGGCCGCCGGAGCTGCGGGGGGAGGCGCTGGGGCTGATGGAGCTGGCGGGGCGGGGGTGCGGGGTGCTGGACCCGCCCGAGCTGGACACCGGCGACCTGCTCGCCGCCCGGCTCACCGAGCTGGCCGACGCGCGCCGGACCCTGCTGAGTCTGTGCGGGCTGCTCGGCGAGGTGGGCATGGCCCTGGTGGGCCTGGCCAGCGGGGCGTCCGACGAGGCGGTGTACTGGCAGTGCATGGAGGCCATCGACGCGGCGGACGAGTCCCGCGACCGGGTGCTGGAGATGCTGCGCAAGCTGGCGGCCCGGGAGGAGCTGCTGCCGGAGGGGGAGCGGGGCTGAGGGTCACCGGGGGCTGGAGCGAGGCCCGCGCCGCGGTGCCGGACGGCTCGGAGCGGGCGCGCCGTGGTGCCGGTGCGGCTCGGCGGGCCGAGGGCGGGCAGGATGGAGGCCATGGACCTCCGTATCTTCACCGAGCCCCAGCAGGGGGCCACCTACGACACCTTGCTCACCGTGGCGAAGGCCACCGAGGACCTCGGGTTCGACGCGTTCTTCCGGTCGGACCACTATGTGCGCATGGGCGGCGGGAGCGGCCTGCCCGGCCCCACCGACGCCTGGATCACCCTCGCCGGGCTCGCCCGTGAGACCAGCCGCATCCGGCTCGGCACCCTGATGACCGCCGGCACCTTCCGGCTGCCCGGCGTGCTCGCCATCCAGGTCGCGCAGGTCGACCAGATGTCCGGCGGCCGCGTGGAACTCGGCCTCGGCGCGGGCTGGTTCGAGGAGGAGCACAAGGCGTACGGCATCCCCTTCCCGAAGGAGAAGTTCGCCCGCCTGGAGGAGCAGCTCGAGGTCGTCACCGGTCTGTGGGCCACCGAGGCCGGCAAGACCTACGACTTCCACGGCACCTACTACGACCTCACCGAGTCCCCCGCGCTCCCCAAGCCCGCGCAGCACAAGATCCCGGTGCTCATCGGCGGCCACGGCGCCAAGCGCACCCCGCGCCTCGCGGCCCGCTACGCCGACGAGTTCAACATCCCCTTCGCCTCCCTGGAGGACACCGAGCGTCAGTTCGGCCGGGTCCGTGCCGCCGCCGAGGAGGCCGGCCGCGCGCCCGGCTCCCTGGTGTACTCCAACGCCCTGGTCGCCTGTGTCGGCCGCAACGACGCCGAGGTGGCCCGCCGTGCCGCCGTCATCGGCCGCGAGGTCGACGAGCTGAAGGCCAACGGCCTGGCCGGCACCCCCGCCGAAGTGGTCGAGAAGATCGGCCGGTACCAGGCGGTCGGCTCCGAGCGGATCTACCTCCAGATGCTCGACCTCGACGACCTGGACCAGCTCGAACTGATCTCCGCCGAGGTCATGCCGCAGCTCTCCTGACCGATGCGCGCGGGGCCCGCCATCGAGCGCGAGGTGGGCCCCGACTCGCGAAAACCGGTGGTCAACGCACCCCGCGACCGCGAGACTCGGACATGTGTTCCTGACGATCTCCACACGCGGCACCGCCGCCACCCCCGCCACCGACCTCGGGTTCCTGCTGCACAAGAACCCCGGCAACGCGCAGACGTTCAGCACGTCCCACGGGACCGCGCACGTCTTCTACCCCGAGGCGGAGGTCGAGCGCTGCACGGCCGCGCTGCTGCTGGAGGTCGATCCCATCGCCCTGATCCGGCGCGGCAAGGGCAAGGGCCGGGGCGGCGCCCCCGACGCGGCCCTGGGCCAGTACGTCAACGACCGTCCGTACGCGGCCTCCTCCCTCCTCGCCGTCGCGCTCAGCGCCGTCTTCTCCACCGCCCTGCGCGGGGTGTGCAAGGCCCGTCCGGAGCGGGCCGCCGCCCCGCTGCCACTGCGCATCGAGGTGCCGGCCGTCGCCGCGAAGGGCGGCCCGGACCTGGTGCGCGCCCTGTTCGCCCCGCTCGGCTGGGACGTCACCGCCGAACCGGTCGCCCTGGACACCGAGTTCCCCGACTGGGGCGACTCGCGCTACGTCCGCCTGGTGCTGGAGTCGGAGCGGCTCACCCTCGCCGAGGCGCTGCGCCACCTCTACGTCCTGCTCCCGGTGCTGGACGACGCCAAGCACTACTGGGTCTCCCCGGACGAGGTCGACAAGCTGCTGCGTGCCGGTGAGGGCTGGCTGCCCGGCCACCCCGAGCAGCGGCTGATCACCAACCGCTACCTCTCCCGCCGCTGGTCGCTGACCCGGCAGGCGATGGAGCGGCTGGAGCTGGTGCGCCTGGCCGAGACCGACGACAGCGAGGTCGAGGACGTCGACAACGCCGTCGAGGCGGAGACCGAGGCCGAACCCCGGCCCACCCCGCTCGCCGTCCAGCGCCGGGACGCGATCCTCGCCGGGCTGCGCGAGGCCGGTGCCGCCCGCGTGCTCGACCTCGGCTGCGGCGAGGGCCATCTGGTACGGGAGCTGCTGCGGGACACCCGGTTCACCGAGATCACCGGCGTCGACGTGTCCGCGCGTGCCCTCGCCATCGCCGCCCGCCGCCTCAAGCTGGACCGCATGGGCGAACGGCAGGCGTCCCGCGTGCGGTTGCTCCAGGGCTCGCTCACCTACACCGACAAGCGGCTCACCGGCTACGACGCGGCCGTGCTCAGCGAGGTGATCGAGCACCTCGACCTGCCCCGGCTGCCCGCGCTGGAGTACGCCGTGTTCGGCGCGGCCCGCCCGCGTACCGTCCTCGTGACCACACCGAACGTCGAGTACAACGTCCGCTGGGAGACCCTGCCCGCCGGGCACGTCCGGCACGGCGACCACCGCTTCGAGTGGACCCGCGCCGAGTTCGCCGCCTGGGCGGCCGCCGTCGCCGAACGGTACGGCTACAGCGTCGAGTTCCGCCCGGTCGGACCCGACGACCCCGAGGTCGGACCGCCCACCCAGATGGCCGTCCTCCACCGCGACACCACCGAGCAGGACAAGACCGAGCAGGACAAGAAGGAGGCGAAGGCCGCATGAGCGAGACCAGCACGGGACGGGTGCTGCCCGTCACCGACCTCTCCCTCGTCGTCCTCGTCGGCGCCACCGGCTCCGGCAAGTCGACCTTCGCCCGCAAGCACTTCGCGCCCACCGAGGTGATCTCCTCCGACTTCTGCCGGGGCCTGGTCGCCGACGACGAGAACGACCAGAGCGCGACCGGCGACGCCTTCGACGTCCTGCACTACATCGCGGGCAAGCGGCTCGCCGCCGGCCGCCGTACCGTCGTCGACGCCACCAGCGTCCAGCCCGACGCACGGCGGCAGTTGATCGAGCTGGCCAAGAAGTACGACGTGCTGCCCATCGCCATCGTGCTGGACGTGCCCGAGGAGGTGTGCGCCGAGCGCAACGCGAACCGCCCCGACCGCGCGGGCCTGCCCCGCCGGGTGATCCAGCGGCACACCCGCGAACTCCGGCGCTCACTGCGGCACTTGGAGCGCGACGGCTTCCGCAAGGTGCACGTACTGCGCGGGGCCGCCGAGGTCGAGGGCGCCACGATCGTCACCGAGAAGCGGTACAACGACCTCACCCACCTCACCGGCCCCTTCGACATCATTGGCGACATCCACGGCTGCTCCGCCGAACTGGAGTCGCTGCTGGCCAAGTTGGGCTACGCCGACGGTGTGCACCCCGAGGGCCGGACGGCCGTGTTCGTCGGTGACCTGGTCGACCGGGGTCCCGACAGCCCCGCCGTGCTGCGGCGCGTGATGGGCATGGTCGCGGCCGGGAACGCGCTGTGCGTGCCGGGCAACCACGAGAACAAGTTCGGCCGCTACCTCAAGGGCCGCACGGTCCAGCACACCCACGGCCTCGCGGAGACCATCGCCCAGATGGAGAACGAGAGCGAGGAGTTCAGAGACGAGGTGCGCCGCTTCGTCGACGGGCTGGTCAGCCACTACGTCCTCGACGGCGGCCGGCTCGTGGTCTGCCACGCCGGTCTGCCGGAGAAGTACCACGGCCGCACCTCCGGCCGGGTCCGCTCGCACGCCCTGTACGGCGAGACCACCGGCGAGACCGACGAGTTCGGGCTGCCCGTGCGCTACCCGTGGGCCGAGGACTACCGGGGCCGGGCGGCTGTGGTGTACGGCCACACACCGGTGCCGGAAGCCACGTGGCTCAACAACACCATCTGCCTCGACACCGGCGCTGTCTTCGGCGGCAAGCTGACCGCGCTGCGCTGGCCGGAGCGCGAGATCGTGGACGTGCCGGCCGAGCGGACCTGGTACGAGCCGGTCCGGCCGCTGCGCGTCGACGCCCCCGGCGGCCAGGACGGACGCCCGCTGGACCTGGCCGACGTCACCGGCCGGGGCGGTGTCGAGACGCGGTACCTGGGCCGGGTCGCGGTGCGCGAGGAGAACGCGGCCGCCGCGCTGGAGGTGATGAGCCGCTTCGCCGTCGACCCACGCCTGCTGCCGTACCTGCCGCCCACCATGGCGCCGACGCCCACCTCCGGCGAGGACGGCTACCTGGAGCACCCGGCCGAGGCGTTCGCGCAGTACGCGCGGGACGGGGTCGCGCGGGTCGTGTGCGAGGAGAAGCACATGGGCTCGCGGGCCGTCGCCCTCGTCTGCCGGGACGCGGCGACCGCCGCCGAGCGGTTCGGTGTGGGGGAGGGCCCCACGGGCGCGCTCTACACCCGTACCGGGCGGCCGTTCTTCGACGACGAGACGGTGACCGAGGAGATACTCGGCCGGCTCCGCACGGCGGTCACCGAGGCGGACCTGTGGGAGCGGCTCGACACCGACTGGCTGCTGTTGGACGCCGAGTTGATGCCGTGGTCGCTGAAGTCGCAGGGGCTGCTGCGCCGCCAGTACGCCGCCGTGGGCGCCGCCTCCGGCGCCGTGTTCCCGCCCGCCCTCGCCGCGCTGGAGGCGGCCGGGGCTCGGGGCGCCGACGTGTCCGCGCTCCTGGCCCGGCAGCGTGAACGGGCCGCCGACGCGGCCGCGTTCACCGACGCCTACCGCCGCTACTGCTGGCCCACCGAGGGCCTGGACGGCGTCCGCCTCGCCCCCTTCCAGGTGCTCGCGGTACGCGGCCGCAGCCTCGCCGCGCTCCCGCACGACGAGCAACTCGCCCTGCTGGACCGCCTGGTGGAGCACGACAGCTCCGGCCTGCTCCAGACCACCCGGCGCCTGTACGTCGACACCGGCGACCCGGAGTCGGTCCGGGCCGGCATCGACTGGTGGCTGGAGATGACCGGCCGGGGCGGCGAGGGCATGGTCGTCAAGCCGCTCGGCGCGCTTTTCCGCGACGGGCAGGGGCGGCCGGTGCAGCCGGGCATCAAGTGCCGGGGCCGCGAGTACCTGCGGATCATCTACGGTCCCGAGTACACGCGCCCCGACAACCTGGCCAAGCTGCGCCGCCGGTTCCTCAACCACAAGCGGTCCCTGGCGGTCCGCGAGTACGCCCTCGGCCTGGAGGCCCTGGACCGCCTCGCCGACGGCGAGCCGCTGTGGCGGGTGCACGAGGCCGTGTTCGCCGTCCTCGCGCTGGAGTCGGAGCCGGTGGACCCGCGCCTGTGATCCACCGGCCGCCCTGGCGGGGGCCTACCTCCGCCAGGGCCCGGTCACCGCGAACGTGGTGCCCGGCGTGTAGCAGTTGACGTACATCGTGCCGCCGTCGGGCGAGAAGGTGACGCCCGCGAACTCGCCCCACTCCGGGTTCTCCGGGGTGCCGGTGTTCTGCCGGCCGCGCGCCATCGCGTACACCTCGCCGCCGCGTGTGACGCCGAAGACGTGCTGGGCGCCGTTGCCGTCCTCGCACACCATCAGGCCGCCACTGGGGGCGAGGCAGATGTTGTCCGGGGACTCGCCGGGCAGTCGGACGTCGGTGTCCGGGCCGAAGACGATCACCAGGGTGAGGCGGCGGCGCCCGGGATCGTACCGCCAGATCTGGCCGAAGTGGTCGGCTGCCGAGCCCTCCGCGCTGTGGGCGAAGGACGACACGAAGTACACACAGGCGCCGCCCCAGTAGCAGCCCTCCAGCTTCTGGGCGTGCGTGATGCCGCGCGGGCCGTAGTCCTGGAGGCGGGTCGGGGTGGTCGCGGCCAGCGGATCGGGGACGTCCACCCACTCGATGCCGTCGAAGGACGCCCCGATCTCCTGGACCGTGGACAGATCCGGCACGCCCGGCACCCGCATCGCCTGGAGACGGCCGCCCGCACGGAGCGAACCGACACCGCCGAGCGGCTTCTCGGGCAGGAAGCGGTAGAAGAGGCCGAACGGCTTCAGGAAGGCGTCCTCGGTCTCGTAGACCACGCCGCGGCGGGGGTCGATCGCGACGGCCTCGTGCTGGAAGCGGCCCATCGCGGTCAGCGGGACGGCGCCGGTGCGGTGCGGGTCGGTGGGATGGACCTCGAAGATGAAGCCGTGGTCCTTGGTGTGGCCGTTGTCGCCCGCCCGGTCCTCGGTCTCCTCGCAGGTCAGCCAGGTGCCCCAGGGGGTGGGGCCGCCCGCGCAGTTGACGGCCGTGCCGGCGATGGCGACCCGCTCGGACAGCACCCGGTCGCGGGAGTCCAGCGTCAGGGCCGTACAGCCGCCGTGCCCCTCCGGGTCGTAGGTGAGCCCCTCGACGGCCGGGACGCGGAGCTGGGCGGTGGGGCGGTTCTCGTGATTGCGGACGAGGTGGGTGCGGCCGTCGCGGCCCGCGAAGGCGGCCATGCCGTCGGGGTGGGACGGCACCGGGCCCTCGCCGGAGCGCAGGGGGTCGCCCTCGCGGGAGAGCACACGGTAGCGGAATCCTTTCGGCAGGTCGAGCAGGCCGTCCGGGTCGGGGACGAGCGGGCCGTAACCGGTGTGGCCCAGCGGCCGCGCGGCGGCGGTGCCGGCGAACAGCTCGGACAGGGCGCCGGTGAAGGCGATCCCCGCCCCCAGGGCGCTCGCGGAGGCCAGGACCTGACGTCGTGATGCGGACATGCGGGAGCAACCTTCCTGCTGGCGGACAGGAGCACGTGCATCCGCCGTGTGTACCACCCGGCACCGATCACCGGAAGCACGCGTGAACCCGGTCGCGGGCGGCCAGGATGAAGGCATGGCATTCCACGTCGACTCCGAGGCCGGGCGGCTGCGCCGGGTGATCCTGCACAGACCGGACCTCGAACTCAAGCGCCTGACCCCCAGCAACAAGGACGCCCTGCTCTTCGACGACGTGCTGTGGGTGCGCCGGGCGCGCGCCGAGCACGACGGGTTCGCCGACGTGCTGCGCGACCGGGGAGTGGAGGTGCACCTCTTCGGCGACCTGCTCACCGAGACCATGGCCGTCCCGGAGGCCCGCGCCCTGGTACTGGACCGGGTCTTCGACGAGAAGGAGTACGGCCCGCTCGCCACCGGCCACCTGCGCACCGCCTTCGACGCGATGGCCCCCGGCGAGCTGGCCGAGGCGCTGGTCGGCGGCATGACCAAGCGGGAGTTCCTGACCGGCCACCCCGAGCCGGCCTCCGTCCGCTTCCACGTCATGGAACTGGACGACTTCCTGCTGGGCCCGTTGCCCAACCACCTCTTCACCCGCGACACCTCGGCGTGGATCTACGACGGCGTCTCCATCAACGCCATGCGCTGGCCCGCCCGGCAGCGCGAGACCGTGCACTTCGAGGCGATCTACCGGCACCACCCCCTGTTCAAGAAGGAGGGCTTCAACATCTGGTCGCGCGGCCAGGCCGACTACCCCTCCACCATCGAGGGCGGCGACGTGCTGGTGATCGGCAACGGAGCCGTGCTGATCGGGATGAGCGAGCGCACCACCCCGCAGGCGGTGGAGATGCTCGCGCACAAGCTGTTCGCCGCGGGCTCCGCGCAGACCATCGTGGCGCTGGACATGCCCAAGCGGCGCGCCTTCATGCACCTCGACACCGTGATGACCATGGTCGACGGCGACACCTTCACCCAGTACGCGGGGCTCGGCATGCTGCGCTCGTACACCATCGAGCCCGGTGCCGGGGAGCGCGAGCTGAAGGTCACCGACCATCCGCCGGAGCACATGCACCGGGCCATCGCCGCCGCTCTCGGCCTCGGCGAGATCCGGGTGCTCACCGCCACCCAGGACGTGCACGCGGCCGAGCGCGAGCAATGGGACGACGGCTGCAACGTCCTCGCCGTGGAGCCCGGAGTCGTCGTCGCCTACGAGCGGAACGCCACCACCAACACCCATCTGCGCAAGCAGGGCATCGAGGTCATAGAGATCCCGGGCAGCGAGCTGGGGCGGGGCAGGGGCGGGCCGCGCTGCATGAGCTGCCCGGTGGAGCGGGACCCCGTGTAACAGGGCGGGCAGGAGGGCCGCTGTGTGAATCCGCGCATAAACATGCCGCATAGTGAATAGAAATGCCGGGGCTCGTATAGAATTACCGGAGTCAGTGCACCGCGTACCCCTGGAGCGCCCCCATGGCGACAGTCCCGACCGCCCTCACCGGCCGCCACTTCCTCAAGGAGCTGGACTTCACGGCCGAGGAGTTCCGCGGGCTGCTCGCGCTGGCCGCCGAGCTGAAGGCCGCCAAGCGGGCCGGAACCGAGAAGCGGTACCTGACCGGCCGCAACATCGCCCTGATCTTCGAGAAGACCTCGACGCGCACCCGCTGCGCCTTCGAGGTCGCCGCCGCCGACCAGGGCGCCCACACCACCTACCTCGACCCCTCCGGCTCCCAGATCGGGCACAAGGAGTCCGTCAAGGACACCGCCCGCGTGCTGGGCCGGATGTACGACGCCATCGAGTACCGGGGGCACGGCCAGGGCGTCGTCGAGGAGCTGGCCGCACACGCGGGCGTCCCCGTCTACAACGGGCTCACCGACGAGTGGCACCCCACCCAGATGCTCGCCGACCTGCTCACCATGACCGAGCACAGCGCCAAGCCGCTGGAGGACATCGCCTTCGCCTACCTGGGCGACGCCCGGTACAACATGGGCAACTCCTACCTGGTCACCGGCGCCCTGCTCGGCATGGACGTCCGCATCGTCGCGCCGAAGCTGCTCTGGCCCGACGAGACCATCGTCGCGCTGGCCCGCCGGCTCGCCGACGTCTCCGGCGCCCGCGTCACCCTCACCGAGGACGTGAAGGAGGGCGTGCGCGGCGCCGACTTCGTCGCCACCGACGTCTGGGTGTCCATGGGCGAGCCCCAGCAGGTCTGGGACGAGCGCATCGGCCTGCTCGGCCCGTACGCCGTGACCATGGACGTACTGCGCGCCACCGGCAACCCGGACGTGCGCTTCCTGCACTGCCTGCCCGCCTTCCACGACCTCGGCACCAAGGTCGGCCGCGAGATCCACGAGCGGTACGGACTGACCGAGCTGGAAGTGAGCGACGAGGTCTTCGAGTCCGAGCACTCGGTGGTCTTCGACGAGGCGGAGAACCGCATGCACACGATCAAGGCGGTGCTCGTCGCCACCCTCGCGGGCACCGAGGGCGATACGTCACAAACCCTTGCGTGACCCGCCTCACCTGGCCTTATCCTGACCGACGGCCTGGCCGCCATCCCCGTGCCGCGCCGACGCAGCGGCCTCACCCGGGCCGTCCGCACCACCAGAAACGAGCACCACCCGCATGCCCGCTCCCCGCATCAAGTCCCCGCACCTGCTCGTCGCCGAATCCGGCGCCGACCGCGAGGGCCACGGTCTGAAGCGCACCATGGGCCTCTTCCAGCTCATCTGCTTCGGTGTCGGCGCCATCGTCGGTACCGGCATCTTCGTCGGCCTCTCCGACTCCGTCGCGCAGGCCGGACCCGCCGTGGTCGTCTCCTTCGTCCTGGCCGCGATCACCTGTGTGTTCACCGCCTTCTCCTTCGCGGAGCTGGGCGGCGCGATACCGGTCTCCGGCTCCTCGTACTCCTTCGCCTACGCCGGTCTCGGCGAGTCCACCGCCTTCCTGGTCGGCTGGTGCCTGCTGCTGGAGTACGGCATCTCCATCTCGGCCGTCGCGGTCGGCTGGAGCCAGTACGTCAACGAACTCCTGCACAGCCTCACCGGCTGGCAGCTCCCCGCCGCGCTGTCCGCCGGACCCGCCGACGGCGGTCTGGTCAACCTGCCCGCCGTGATCGTCATCGCCCTGGCCGCCGTGCTGCTGATGCGCGGGGTGCGCGAGAGCGCGCGGGCCACCGCCGCCATGGCCGCCGTGAAGCTCGTCATCCTGCTCGCGTTCTGCGCCATCGGCTACAGCGCGTTCAAGGACGGCAACCTCACCCCGTTCTCCCCGGCGGGCATGGGCGGCATCGGCGCGGGCACCACCGCGGCCTTCTTCTCGTACATCGGCTTCGACGCGATCACCACGGCCGGTGAGGAGGCGAAGAACCCGCGCCGGGACATCCCGGTGGCGATCCTCGTCTGCATGGGCCTGGTCACCCTGCTGTACTGCGCCGTCGCGGTCGCCGCGATCGGCGCCATCGGCGCCCACGAGGTCGGCGGACGCCCCGCCGCGCTGTCGTACGTGGTCAACATGGTCACCGGCTCCTCCATCGGCGGCGGAGTCATCGCCTTCGGCGCGGTCGTCGCCATCGCCTCGGTGGTGCTCGCCGTGATGTACGGCCAGACCCGCATCCTGCTGTCGATGTCCCGCGACGGACTGATCCCGCGCGTCTTCGAGAAGGTGTCCCCGAAGACCTCCACGCCGGTGGCGGGCACATTCATCGTCGCGGCCGTCTTCGCCGTCCCGGCGGCCTTCGCCCCGCTCGACGCCGTGGTGAACCTCTGCACCATCGGCACGCTCGCCATCATGGCCGTCGTCAACATCGCGGTGATGGCGCTGCGCCGCCGCGAGCCGGGCCTCGGGCGCAGCTTCCGGGTGCCGCTGTACCCCGTCGCCCCGCTGCTCGGCGTCGCCTTCTGCCTCTACCTGATGTACGAGACGGGCTGGCAGACCTGGGTGCAGTTCGCGGTCTTCCTCGCGGTGGGCCTCGGCGTGTACTACGCCTACGGGCGCCGGCACTCCACGCTGGGCCGCGCCGAGGCGGCCGGGATCACGCCGAACGCTGAGCGGGAACGACAGGCAGTCTGAACCAGACCGCCTTGCCCGACGAGGTGGGGCGGTGACCACAGGACGAACTGAGGGCGCGGATCAGCAACAGGCCGCGCCCTCCCTCCTGCCAGGGGTCGGGCTCCTCGATCACCGGACGGGTGAGATGGCCGGGCGGCTCCGGGTCGGGATCGTGCACCTCGACCTGGCAGCCGGTCGGCCGCAGCTCCACCACCAGCTCGATCGGACCGCTGCCCGCGGTGTGCTCCACCGCGTTCGCCACCAGCTCGGCGGTCAGCAGCTCCGCCGTGTCGCAGTCGGCCATGTGCTCCACCTCGGCGAGGGCCGACCGCACCAGGGCACGCGCCACCGGCACCGCCGCGGCGGTGTGCGGCAGCGCGATGCGCCAGGAGGCCGATTCGGTGGGGCGTTCGTGCAAGGCGAGTCCGTTCATGGAGCAGGCTGTCCTGCCTTCGACTGTAGGAAATGGTACGGGTCCGGCCATCGAAACCCTCGGCGGGCGGTGGCCGGAACCATGGGTCCCGATACCCTTCCCCGGAGCGCGCCGAACGCCCCACCACCCCCTCCCGTAGCTGCTGTTACGTCCCTGTCGATCACCGGTGACACCGGTGACCGGACCGTCGCCCGCGCCGGGCCGCCACCCCCGCCGAGTGACCACAGTCACAGCGCCGGGACGCACTTTTCGGCCGCCCGGTTCCACGGAGCGAGCGAGTGGTCACCGGCCGCCGCGCTCACACCCCGACGAACGCCGCGCCCGCGTCCCGCAGCCGCTCGTGCAGCGCCCGGAACACCCGCGCCGAACGCGCCCCCGGCCAGTCGGCGGGCAGCAGCCGGGCCGGCAGACCGGGGTCGGTGCCGGGCAGCCGGCGCCAGGAGTCCAGGGCCAGCAGATAGTCCCGGTAGGCGTCCTCCGCCGGGGTGTCCGGCCGCTCCTCCCAGGCGCGCAGCACCGGGGCGTGCGCCGCGAGGAACCGCTCGTGCTCCCCGGCGATGGCCGGCAGGTCCCACCAGCGGGCGACCGCCTCGACGGTGGGGGCGAACCCCAGATGATCGCCCCGGAAGAGATCCACGTAAGGGTCCAGACCCAGCCGGCCCAGCGTGTGCCGGGCCTCCTCGTGCAGCCGGGCCGGGGCTATCCACACCCCCGGAGCCGCCGCGCCGAAGCCCAGCGCGGCCAGCCGGGAACGCAGCACATGCCGCTTCTGCCGCTCCGACTCGGGCACCGAGAACACCGCGAGCACCCACCCCGCGTCCTCGGCGGGCCCGGTGGCGTGGATACGGCGGTCGTCCGCGCTCAGCAGCCGGTGTGCTTCCGCCGACAGTTCGTACCCCGCCGCGCCCCGGGTGGTGCGGGCAGGCAGCAGCATGCCGCGCCGCTTCAGCCGGGACACCGAGGAGCGCACCGAGGGCGCGTCCACCCCGACCGCGGCCAGCAGCCGGATCAGCTCGGCGACGGGCAACGGGCCCGGTACGGAGCGGCCGTACGCGCCGTAGAGCGTGACGATGAGGGACCTGGGGGCGTGCTGCTCGGACACGTTGATCATTTTAGGTCTTCGGCATACCTGCTGGTCACCATCGGTGCGCGGGCCCGGAGCGGGGGAGGCGGGGACGACTGCGCCCGGCCCATTGACGCGCCACCGATGGGGTGACGGTCGCACGCCGCGCGGGGCGCCCCCGGTACCTGTGGGAGCCCCCACACCCCACACCGGGAGGCATCCGATGCCCGTACGTCCCGTCCTCGCCGCCGCGCTCGGCGGCGCCGCCCTGCTGTGCGCCCTCGCCGCCCCGGCCGCCGCGGCCCCCGGCGAGAGCGTCACCGTCGACTCCACCGCCCGTCTCGCGGCCGACGGCACCGTCACACTCTCCGGCACCTACCGCTGCCTGCCCGGCACCGGCCCGGTCTTCGTCAGCTCCTCCGTCAGCCAGGCCGACCCCCGCGTCCGGCACGGCATCGGGGGCGGCGCGGCCCGCTGCGACGGCGTCGAGCACCGCTGGGAGAACTCCGGGAAGGTCTCCTCGGAGACGCTCAAGGCGGGCGTCGCGCACGTCCAGGCCAACGTGATGGAGCTGCGCCCCAGCGGGCTGGTGCCGCTGCCCGTGTTCCACGCCACCCAGGACCGGGACATCACGCTCGTGCGGAGCTGAACCCTGTCACGGCGGCGGCGCTGCTTCGCGGACACGCCCTAGGGAGGCTTCGCGGACACGCCCTAGGGAGGAGGCATCCGCCCGGTGTGCCGCCGCCACTCCAGCCGGGCGGCCTCCAGCTCGGCGCGGGCCTCGGCGAGGCGGGGGTTGTCCTTGTGGCGGGCCTGGATCTCGGCCAGCCGCTTCCGCGCCCGGTCCACCGCCTCGGTGTCCTCCTCCAGCAGCTCGCGGTCGCGCTGGGCTTGCTTCAACTGCTCCGGCAGGGTGGCGCGGAAGGTGTTCTCCTTGGCCACCGCACGCTGCACCGCGTCGGCGAAGTCCCGCACCCGGTCCTCGGTGAACCCCTTCGCCTCCTGGCCCTCGCCGGTGCGGCGCGGGTACTTGGTCCGCTCGGGGGTGCCGTCGGCCTCCAGGACGTAGAGGTAGTAGGCGCTGTCGCCGGAGTCGATCCTGACCCGGCGGTCGGCCAGGTGCAGGGTGCGGATGGCGCCGTTGGTGGCGCGCTTCACCAACACGTGCTCGTACAGGGTGAGTTCACCCAGCGCGTCGAGCCGCTTGCCCCGGCCGGGCTTCTCCAGCGCGGCGATGCGCCGCGCGGCGGCACGCAGGTCCTGCTCGCGCCTGTCCTCCCGTTGCGCCACGTCGGCCCGCGCGGCGGACTCCTCCGAGCGAGCGATCTGCTCCAGGCTCCGCACGTTCGCCCGCGCCTGGGCCAGCGGGCGGCGGTCCTCGGCATGCCTCGGAAGCACCGCGAGGGCGAGGCTGCCCGGAAACTTCCGCGCCCGGACGTGCACCGCCCACCCGGCCAGCGCCGCCGCGACCAGCACCACGATCACGTACGCCATGCGCCCCCCAAAGGCTGCCGTCACCGTCCGCTGTCTGTTACTGCTCAGCGGACGGTGACGGCAAACTGCCCTGCGGGGGCGCGGGGTTGGCGCCGGAAGGATCGAGCCGACGCTCAGCCGAAGGCGTTGCGCAGCGCGGGCAGCAGCGTCTTCTCCGACCAGTCGATGAAGGCCGGCTGGGTCGGGCCGCCGATCTGCACCAGGGCCACCTCGGTGAACCCGGCCTCCGCATAGGGCCGTACGGCCTCCACGAAGGCTTCCGGGTCGTCGCCGCACGGGATGGCGGAGGCCACGTCGTCCTCGGTGACGAACTGGGTCGCCTGGTCGAAGGAATCCGGGCCCGGCAGTTCGGAGTTGACCTTCCAGCCCAGGCCGAACCAGCGGAACTGGTCGTGCGCGCGCCGGATCGCGGCGTCCCGGTCGGTGTCGAAGCAGACCGGGAGCTGACCCACGCTGGGCCTGCCGGTGCCACCGTGCCGGTCGAACGACTCCAGCAGCTCCTTCTTCGGCTCGGTCGCGATGACCAGGTCCGCGAGATGCCCGGCCAGCGCGCAGGACTGCTCGCCGGAGACGGCGATGCCGATGGGCGGCGGCGGCTCGGGCAGGTCCCACAACTTGGCCGACTCCACGTCGTAGTGCTTGCCGTGGTAGGTGACGTGGCCGCCCTCGAACAGGGCGTGGATGATCTCCACCGCCTCTTCCAGCATCTCGTGCCGCACGTCCACCGCGGGCCAGCCCTCGCCCACCACATGCTCGTTGAGATTCTCCCCAGAGCCCAGCCCGAGCCGGAAACGGCCCTCGGACAGCAGTTGCAGGGTCGCCGCCTTCTGCGCCACCACCGCCGGGTGATAGCGGAAGGTCGGACAGGTCACGTACGTCATCAGCGGTATCCGCGACGTGGCCTGCGCGGCCGCGCCGAGGACGCTCCACGCGTACGGGGCGTGGCCCTGCGAGCGCAGCCAGGGGAAATAGTGGTCCGACGTCACGGAGAAGTCGAAGCCCGCCTCCTCGGCACGGACGACATGGTCGACCAGCTCACGCGGCCCGGCCTGCTCGGTCATCATCGTGTATCCGATTCGCACCATGAGCCACGAGTCCCCCTTCTGGCGAGCTGAAAACAGCCGGGGGCGCCCTGGTGGGCCGCCCCCGCTCACGCCCGTGCGCTCACTCCGCAGGCGGGAACCGGTCCCAGACCCGGTGCTCGGTCAGCAGCGTGGTCAGCTCGTCCAGGATCTCCGCGCCACTGCCCCCGGTCACCACACCCGGCGCGTCCACCGGGATGCCCGCCGTCCGCAGCACCTCCTCGGCGCCCGGCCAAGCGCCCAGCGCCTTCCCGTGCCGGAACGCCTCGTCCAGCATCAGCACCACCCGCGGATCGGCCGCGCCGTCACCCGCCGCCCGGGCGTCCCGCGCGCCGTACGCGTCGTCGCCGCGCACCGCGGAGCCCGCGACCAGCAGCGCGTCGAACTCCGGCGAGCGGGCGGTGGCGTAGCTGCGCTGCACGTCGACCGTGCCGTCGCCGTCGCCCAGCGTGCCGCCGGCCGGGGCCACGATCAGCGGGACCAGACCGGCCGACAGCAGGTTTTGCTGCACCCCGCGCACCGCGTCGAGATCGGCGTCGGCGTCCGTGACGATGCCCACGACCCGGCCCTCCGGCGGCCAGGAGTCGCCCAACTGGGACAGCGCGGGGGAGGGGTCGACGTCCTCGATCGGCACCGTCGGCTCCGGCGCGGGCAGCCCGAGCCCGGCCGCCACCGGCGCGCACAGGTCCGGGTCGATGTTGGCCAGCACCTGGAGCCCGCGCTCCTTGATCGCCTGCTCGTAGCACTTGCCCAGCTCGAACGTGTAGGCCGCCACGATGTGTTCGCGCTCCACCGGGCTCATGCTGCGCCAGAAGCGGCGCGGCTGGGTGAAGTGGTCCGCGAACGTCTCCGGCGCCTCCCGCACCTTCGACGCCTCGGGCACCGTCACCGGCGCCTCCACGTACGGGTTGTCGTCGGCGCCCGCGAGGAACGGGCAGCCGCCGTCGAGGGAGTTGGGCCGGTAGGCCGCGACGCCCGCGTGCACGGCGGTCTGGTGCATGCCGTCCCGCAGCATGTCGTTGACCGGCGCATGGGTGCGGTTGACCGGGATCTGCGCGAAGTTGGGGCCGCCCAGCCGGCTGATCTGGGTGTCCAGGTAGGAGAACAGCCGCCCGGCCAGCAGCGGGTCGTCGGTGACGTCGATGCCGGGCACCAGATGGCCGGGGTGGAAGGCGACCTGCTCGGTCTCCGCGAAGTAGTTGGTCGGGTTGGCGTTGAGCGTGAGCAGCCCGATCGGCTGCACCGGCGCCAGCTCCTCCGGGACCAGGTTGGTCGGGTCCAGCAGGTCGATGCCCTCGAAGGTCTGGTCGGGGGTGTCGGGGAAGGTCTGGATGCCCAGCTCCCACTGCGGGAACGCGCCCGCCTCGATGGCGTCGGCCAGGTCGCGCCGGTGGAAGTCCGGGT
Organism: Streptomyces sp. NPDC018263; assembly: GCF_055562575.1. Taxonomy (NCBI): domain Bacteria; kingdom Bacillati; phylum Actinomycetota; class Actinomycetes; order Kitasatosporales; family Streptomycetaceae; genus Streptomyces; species Streptomyces sp. NPDC018263. The sequence goes on along the minus strand of NZ_JBVHFA010000004.1, from coordinate 478,803 downwards.
CCAGACCGCCCAGCAGTTGCGCCTCCTCCCACAGCAGGGAGTGCACGCCCAGCCTGGGCTTCCAGTGGAACTTGGCCAGCGTGGTCCCGCCCTCGGCGTTCACCAGGCGGAACGTGTGGACGCCGAAGCCCTCCATCATCCGGAAGGAGCGCGGCAGACCCCGGTCGGACATGTTCCACAGGGTGTGGTGGGTGGCCTCGGTGTGCAGCGTGACGAAGTCCCAGAACGTGTCGTGCGCGCTCTGCGCCTGCGGGATCTCCCGGTCGGGCTGCGGCTTGCCGGCGTGGATGACGTCCGGGAACTTGATGGCGTCCTGGATGAAGAAGACGGGGATGTTGTTCCCCACCAGGTCGAAGGTGCCCTCGTCGGTGTAGAACTTCGTGGCGAACCCGCGGGTGTCCCGGACCGTGTCGGCCGAGCCGCGCGAGCCGAGGACCGTGGAGAAGCGTACGAACACCGGCGTCTCGACCCCGGCCTTGAGGAACCCGGCCCGGGTCACGCCCTCCGCGCTGCCGTACCCCTCGAACACGCCGTGCGCGGCCGCGCCCCGTGCGTGCACCACCCGCTCCGGAATCCGCTCGTGGTCGAAGTGGGTGATCTTCTCCCGCAGATGGTGGTCCTGGAGGAGTACGGGGCCCCGCGCGCCCGACTTCAGTGAGTGGTCGGTGTCGTACAGCCGGTTGCCCTGTGCCGTGGTCAGCCACTCGCCGTCCTGCTCGCGCAGCTCCGGACCGGCGCCGCTCGGCCGCCCGGTGGGGCTCACCGTGGCCGGGGCCTCCTGGTCGGGCTTGGCGGGCGCCGGCTCCCTGGGCTCGGTCGGTTCGGCGACGGACGGGTTGTCGACGCCGGGCCCGCTCAGGACGTCCCCGGCGGACCGGGCCTCCCGGCCCCGGGGAGCCGCGGGCTTCCCCTCGTCCGGCATGTCGTTCCTGTCCTGCATGGTGATCTCCCTGGGGGTGGGCGTGCGGTGGTCCGTACGGCCGGGTATCCAGGGGCCCGGCACCCACACCCCGCAGGGCCTGTGAGCGGGGGAAACGGCGGATGATTCCGCGCAATTGGACAAACCCAAGTGGTCACAGCAAGCTGGTTCCACAGCGAGTTTTGCGGCTCGCCGGCGCTCTGCGCGGCGACCGCACGGCCGGGGCACGGGTGTCGCGGCTGATTCCTCTACGCCGCTGAGGCACGTTATGACCGCAGGTGATCAAGCAATCGCGCGCGGAGCCGTGCAGACCAAGCCCTCCGTGCGTATCGCTCTCCTAGGTGGTTTCGACCTCCTCGTCGACGACATTCCCGTAACGGTCCCGGTGGGCTCCCGACGGCTGCTGGCCTTCGTGGCGCTCAACTACCGCGCCCCCGTCCCCCGCGCGCTGATCGCGGGCAGCCTCTGGCCCAAGGTCGCCGAGCACTGTGCGTACACGAACCTGCGGGCGGCCCTGTGCCGGCTGCGCGGGCTCGGCGTCAGGGCGCTCGACATCTCCCCGACGGACGTGCGCCTCGCCTCCGACGTCACGGTGGACCTCCGCGACGCCCGGCTCCTGGCCCAGCACCTCCTCGACCCCGGCGTGCCACCCGCGCCGCTCCGCCTCAGCACGGCGACCGTGGACCAGCTCTCCGCCGACCTGCTGCCCGGCTGGTACGACGAGTGGTCGCTCCTGGAGTCCGACCACTGGCGGCAGTTGCGGCTGCATGCGCTGGAGGCGCTGACCGAGACCTTCATCGATTCCACCGAGTACGCCGGCGCCGTCGTCGCCGCCCAGGCGGCCGTCCAGGCCGACCCCCTGCGCGAGAGCAGCCAAGCCTCCCTGATCCGGGCCTACTTGGCGGAGGGCAATCCCTCCGAGGCGGTGCACCACTTCGAACGGTACGTACGGCGGCTGCGCGACGAACTCGGCCTGTGCCCCACCCAGCGGCTGCACCAACTGGTGGCGCGGGTGCGCCTGGCCGGGGGCGAGGGCGCGTATCTGAGCCGGTGAGTCACGCCTCGGCGGTCCGTCTGCCGCGCACCCGTTCCAGCAGGCGGCCGGCGGTGTCCGACACCCGGTAGCCGAGCCAGCGCAGGAAGCTCGTCGGCAGGAACACCGCGTCGGCGAAGACCATGGCCATCGAGAAGAACGGCAGCCCGCAGAGCACCGCGATCGAGGCGTGCTCGGCCATCAGGAGCGGCAGCAGCACGTTCTTCACCCGCCGGTTGAGCAGGGTGAAGGGGAACGCCACCTGGAGGATCACCGTCCCGTAGGTGATCGCGGTGACCAGTACGGCGCTGCTGTCGACCGTCCGGGACAGCGGGCCCCACGGGCTGAAGTAGGCCAGGTGCAGGGGGTAGTGGACCGCGGTGCCGTCCTGCCAGCGCGGGCCCTGGATCTTGTACAGCCCGGCCGTGGCGTACAGGATGCAGACCTGGGCGGCGATCACCAGCAGCGCCGCGTTGTGCACGACGTTGGCCGTGGCGTCCATGACGGTCCGCAGCTCGGTGCGGTCGGTGCGCTCCACCCAGAACCACAGTGCCTGGATCAGCCACATCCCCCAGAGGAACAGGGCCCAGCCCCAGGACAGTTCCGCGAAGCCGGTGAGCTGGGCGAGGGCCAGGAAGGTGCCGAGGAGGGTCCAGAGCACGATGCGGGTGAACTCCCCGTCCTGCGGCGCGCGCTCTCTGCGCCTCGCGTCCAGTGACCACACCTGGCCGCAGCGGGTGAGCACCAGGTACCCGGCGACCAGATGGATGAGGGTGTCACCGCCGTCGCCCAGCAGGACGTTGCGGTTCAGCAGCGCCAGCACGCCCACCATGAACAGCAGCGACATCGTGCGGGTGTGCCAGCCCAGCAGCAGCCCCAGGCTCGCGCCGATCGCGGCGAGGTAGACCAGCTCGAACCACAGGTCACTGTCCGACCACATCAGCACCGAGAACGCGCCGTTCGACGCGATCAGCCGCTGCGCGAGGTCGAACGACCACGGGCTGCCCGCGCCGTACAGCTCGTGCCGGTTCGGGAACTCCCGGAGCAGATAGAGCAGGAAGGTCAGCGAGAAGCCGATACGGACGATCGCTGCCTGGTACGGGAAGAGGGCCCGGCCGGTGATGTCGTTCAGGCACCGGACGATCCTGGCGTCGATCCGCCGGCTCATGCCCTTGAACGGGGAGGGCACCGGGGTGCGGTCCGGGGCGGTGCGGTCCGTGTCGGCGGTCACCGGAAGTCCTCCTCGGAGACGGGCCACCAGGTCAGCGTCTGGTAGGTGACCGGCGACTCGTCGTTCTCGTCGCTCCACTTCGGCGGGGCGATCGGGTGGTACGTGGAACGGAGCTGCACCTTGACCACCTGCCCGCCCAGCAGGTCCGCCCCGAGCCGGCCCGCCGCGATCCGGCGTACGTACACCTCGGCGAGCTGCCCCTGGAGGCCGATGGGGCGGCCCTTGGCGTCATGGGTCCGGGTGTAGAAGTCCCACGCCTGGCGGAGCAGGTTCTGGTCGGCGTGGCTGGGGGCGGGGTTGTCCCGGATCTCCTTCAGGTCCTGCGCGGTCAGGGACACCCAGTCCGAGGTGCGCAGGGAGCCGTCGGGCAGGCGCACCTCGGCGCGGGCGTCGACGTGGATGTTCCCCTGGAGCGGGTTGGGGGCGAACAGCTTCCAGTTCTGGTCGAACTCCGGGTAGACGTAGCTGTTCACCAGCTCCCGGTGCTCCTTGCTGATGGCGTTGGCGGGCGCCAGGTAGAGGAAGAGCAGCAGCAGGTGGATGATGACCGCCATCGCCGTCACCACGATGACCGTGGCGAGCCAGAGGCGCGCGGGCCTGGACCACGAGACGTTCAGCCGGGGAGGCAGGGCGTCGCCGTCCTCGTGTCGTTCCACCATGCTCCCCCTGACCTGGGGTTCCCGGACCTGCCGATCATGTGGGACCAGCTTAAGGAGCGGGGCGGCGAGAGGGGTCTTCTGTTCGGCCGAACGGGGTCGGTTGTCCGGCGCAACCAGTATCACGGTGCCGTCACGCTGGACCAACGCCGCCGTCATGGCCGGTGCCTCAGGTTGGAGAAGTATCTGTCCCAGCTCCTGAGGGAGGCATCATGGCGGCGCGCAAGTGGAGGCACATACCCAAGGCGATCGGGGCCACCTACCTGGCCGTGGCACTCGTCGGAACAGGCGGTGTCATGGCCGTCGGAGCGCCGGCCCATCCGACGAAGGCGCCGACGTCGTCGGCGGCCGCGCCCAACATCGCCTGCAAGCTCGTCCTGCGCAACGGCCAGATCGTCGCCGTGAACGCCAGGACCGGCGTCCGCGTCGACCCCCGGCTGTGCGACCGCGGCGGCGGAGGCACCGGCGCCACGACCACAGGCGCGACGACAGGCGGCGGAAGCACAGGTGCCACGACCACGGGTGCCACCACGACGACGACCGGCGCCACCACAGGCGCCACCACCACCGGAGCGACCACCACGGGCGCGACCACCACAGGCGGCACCACCGGCGCGACGACGACCGGCGCGACCACGGGCGGCACCGGCGGTACGGGTGCGACGACCACCGGCGCGACCACGGGCGGCACCGGTGGTACCGGCGCGACGACCACCGGTGCGACGACCGGCGGTGGCGGTGGTACGGGTGCGACGACCACCGGCGCGACGACCGGCGGCGGTGGCGGCACCGGCGCGACGACGACCGGTGCGACGACCGGCGGCGGCGGTGGTACGGGTGCCACGACGACCGGTGCGACGACCGGCGGTGGCGGCGGCACTGGTGCCACGACCACCGGTGCGACCACCGGCGGTGGCGGCGGCACCGGCGCCACGAGCACCGGTGCGACCACCGGAGGCTGAGAGCGAGCAGCAGACCCGTAACGCCGGAGACCGCAGTTCTCGTGGGTCTCCGGCGTCACGGCGTGATCACACCGTGGCGGTCGCCGGGTCGCTCGTGCTCGGCGCGCCCGTCTCCACGTGCCCCGCGAAGCGGCGTACGAAGGCGGTGTCGCCGCTCGCGGTGACCGTGACGTCGTACCAGCGGTTCCCGGCGGCGACGCCCCAGCCCTTGACGACGCGGGAGGCGCCCGGCCGCACGGTGTACGTGTAGTGCCGGGCCGGAGCGTAGGCGTCCGTGGCCGTGAAGGTGACGGCGGTGCTGCCCGCGTTGGTGAAGGTCAGGGTGACCTGCCCGGCGGAGTTGTCGTGCCGGGCGGTGACCTCGGGGCCGACGGCGGAGTTGGTGCCGGCCTGACGGCGTAGGAAGCCGTTGGGGCCGAAGACGGAGAAGTCGTAACGGGTGCCCGGCAGCGCCCAACTGTCGGTCAGACTCTTGCCGGACTCGACGGTGTACGGCCAGGGCCCGTCGGTGCGGGTGGCCGAGGTGACATGGAAGGCCGCCCCGGCGGCGCCGAGCGCGGCGAAGGTGAACTGCATCCGCCCGCCGACCGCCTTGGTGTCCACGGCCAGGTCGTACGGCAGCGCCCGTGCGCCGCGCGTACCGCGCTCCTGCTTGGGCAGGGCGCCGGCGGCCGGGGGCTTGGGCACGTAGTCGCCGGGGTTGGTGTGGTCCGGCGGCCGGTATCCGCTGGTGTCGGGCAGGCCGGGCGCGGAGGTGGCGCCGCGCGAGAAGTCGAAGGCCGAGGTGAGGTCACCGCACACCGCGCGCCGCCAGGGCGAGACATGGGGGTTGCGCACCCCGAACCGCTTCTCGATGAACTGCACGACGGAGGTGTGGTCGAAGGTCTGCGAACAGACCCAACCCCCGGTGCTCCAGGGTGAGATGACGAGCATGGGCACGCGCGGCCCGAGCCCGTACGGCCCGGCTGCGTACCCGGACGAGCCGCCGTACAGCTCCGTCGTCACATCGGCCGTGGACAGGCCGCGCGCGGCGGAGGCGGGCGGGAAGGGCGGTACGACGTGGTCGAAGAAGCCGTCGTTCTCGTCGTAGGTCAGCAGCAGGACCGTACGGCTCCAGACGTCCGGGTTGGAGGTGAGCGCGTCCAGGACCTGCGAGATGTACCAGGCGCCGTAGTTGGCGGGCCAGTTGGGGTGCTCGCTGAAGGCTTCGGGGGCGGCGATCCAGGAGACCTGGGGGAGGGTCCCCGCGGCCACGTCGGCGCGCAGGCGGTCGAAGTAGCCGTCGCCGTCGGCCGCCCTGGTGCCGGTGCGGGCCCGGTCGTAGAGGGGGTCTCCGGGCTTGGCGTCGCGGTACTGGTCGAAGAACAGCAGGGAGTTGTCGCCGTAGTTGCCGATGAACGCGTCTGCGGTCCATCCCCAGCCACCGGCCGCGTCCAGGCCGGTGCCGGTGTCCTGGTAGACCTTCCAGGAGACGCCCGCCTGCTGGAGTATCTCCGGGAACGTGGTCCAGGAATACCCGGCCTCCTCATTCCCGAGCACCGGCCCGCCGCCCTTGCCGTCGTTCCCGGAATACCCGGTGTACAGGTAGTAACGGTTCGGATCGGTGGAACTCAGCATTGAGCAGTGGTAAGCGTCGCAGACGGTGAACGCGTCCGCGAGCGCGTAATGGTACGGAATGTCCGCGCGCGTCAGATAAGCCATCGTGGTCGTGGACTTGGCGGGAATCCACTTGTCGTAGAGACCCCCGTCGAACGCCGCGTGCGTCCCGGCCCAACTGTGGTCCAGATCCTGGATGAACCGCATCCCCAGCCGGTCGGCATCCGGCCGGAACGGCAGCGTCTCCCGCCCCGCCCCGTCCACCTGGTGAAACACACTCTTCCCCGACGGCAGCCCCACCGGCCGCGGGTCCCCGAACCCCCGCACGCCCCTCAACGTGCCGAAGTAGTGGTCGAACGACCGGTTCTCCTGCATCAGCACGACGACATGCTCCACATCGGCGAGCGTCCCCGTCCCCGCCACGGGCGCGATGGCCGCGGCCCGCGCGATCCCCTCGGACAACTGCGCGGCAGCCGCGCTGCCCGCGGCAATCTGCAAAAACCTGCGACGACTGACTTCGGGCACGGGATATTCTCCTTGAATTCACTCGGCGTTCTCGCGCGGGGGTTTTTGCGAATTGCCGCGAGCGCTGAACAGTGCAGTGCAGTTGTCTTTATGTGTCAAGGGGCGGGAATGCGTTCGGCCGGGTCACGAACATGGCGGCGCGACGCCCGAGTTCATCTCGCGCGCCGCCGGGGCGGGGTGCCGTCGGGCGCCCCGCACACCCTCTCTTCCCGCGGCGGCAGGCGAACCTGGCCGGCTTCTCGCTTCTAACGCACGGCGGTCCGACACCGTTGTCCGGTCCTCCCCAAGCGGGCCACCGGGCGGCGATGCCCGCCACCGTGTCTCCCCTCCCAGCCCGTCGAGCACCCGACCGGCTCCGTAGCCGACCGCACCGGAGGCGATCGGGGTCGCCGGACCGGAGATCACCGACCGTGCGCTCGCCGCGCGCCGGGCCACGGGGTCGGAACGGCCGACGTTCAGGCCGCTGCACGGCCGCTCCGTCAGCCGCACCGAGGCGTCCTAGGTGACCCGCACCGTCGGCAACGACGTACGCCGGGCCGCTACCTGGAACTGACGCCCAAGCTCACCTGGACGGTCATCGCCGTGGGCGCCGCGCTGCCCGGCTGGCCCCGACCCGGCGACGCGGGCCTCACCGGACTGGCCGCCCGGACGGCCGAGGCCATCGGCTACCAGGAGCGCCGGTACGCCATGGGCATGTACCGCAGGGCCGCCGCATCGGTGTGCTTCACCGTCTCCACGCTCGTGGCCAACGCCCCGTCGCTGGGAGCCCCGTTCGACGACGCGACGCCGAACCGGAACATCATCCTGGAACATCCTGCGCGACGCCTCGCCCGAGTACCCCGCCATCGACGAGCGGATAGGCCCCGGCGACGACGTGCTCGTGCTGCCACTGCTGTCCCACCGCGACCCGGGCCTCCGGGACGACCCCGAGCAGGCCGCGGGAAAGGTCCCCTCCTCCGCCTCCTGGGTGTCGAGGACGTGCGCATGGTCCGGCCCGCGCGAGCGCGGGGGTGACGGCGGCCGCCGGTGAGGCGGCTTACGGGCCACGCCCGCGTGGACCGGCCTCGTACGGACGCCGTCTGCGCGGCCCTCGGAGCATCGGCAGACAGTCCAGAACCTGAGAAGCCCTAGCAGGCGCGTGGAGGTACTCCCTCAGGCCCGGAAGTCCGCCGGGCGTTCCGGGGACGCTTCGGCCAGGGCCTTGCGGACCTCCTCGACGCCCGCCCGCAGGCCGTAGACCGGGGTGCCCGGCTGCTGGCGCCAGGAGTCGGTGATGCCGCCGGCGTCGACCGTGTCGAAGCCCAGTTCCTCGATCAGGGCCTGGACGGCCCGCTTGGCGACCTCGTCGTCGCCGGCCACCGGGAGGGCGAGGCGGTCCGGGTCGCCCGCCGGGCGCGGGCGGTCCAGGATGTCCTGGGCGTAGGTGCCGTTGAACGCCTTGATCACTGGGTGGCCGAGGTGCCGCTCGGTCCAGCGACTCTCGGTGAGGCCCTCATCCTCGATGGCCGCGATCCGGCCGTCCCGTTGCGGGTAGTAGTTGCCGGTGTCGATCACCGCGGCGCCCTCGGCCGCGCCGTCCAGCAGGCCGTCGGGCAGCAGCGGAACCGCCTTCAGCGGGACGGTGACGACCACGACATGGGCGCCTTCGGCCGCGTCCTCGACACGGACCGGGGTCGCGCCGGTCTCCTCGGCCAGCTCGCGGAGCGTTTCCGGGCCGCGGGAGTTGGCGACGGCGACGTCGTGCCCGAGGGCGGTGAGCCGCCGGGTGAGGTTGCCGCCGATGTTTCCCGCGCCGATGATGCCGATCTTCATGGCTGACCTCCGGATTTTCATGCGTGCGCATGCGTCTGTCACCGGGGTCAACCTCACGGGACCGGGCCCTATTCCTGCCGCTCCCGGACCGGTGTGACGGCGCACGGGCTCGCCTTGGAAGACAACGGTGGGCGCTGCTCTGACGGAACGGTGGGCGCTGCTCTGACGGTCTGTGCGGATGATGGGACGCGAGTGCTCACGGCGGCGCGGACGCCGTCGTGAGCCCCGGGTGGGCCCCGGCGCCCTTCCGGGGCGGCGCGCCGTCCGCCGACTACTCCCCAGGGAGTAATCCGCACCCCCCGTCGCCTCCGGCAGTACACGTCACCTCCCCCTCTCGCCCGACGAAAGCCGTGGTTCTCACCGGAAGTCTGGGGACCGAAGCAGACGTCACCCGGAGGGAGACCGGCCAATGAGGGCCGCAGAAACAACCACGACGAGGACGGGACGCAGGCGAGTCGTTCCATGGGCCGTGCTCGGGCTGTGGATTGCCGTGATCGCGATCGTCGGGCCGTTCGCGGCGAAGCTCGCCGACGTGCAGCACGACAAGGTCACCGACTACCTGCCGGCGAGCGCGGACTCGACGCAAGCGGCGAAGATCGAGGACAAGTTGCCTGGGGGCGAGACCACCGAGATGGTGCTCGTCTACCACCGGGACGGCGGGCTCAGCGCCGCCGACCGGAAGACCGCGGCCGCGCAGGTCGCGGAGATCACGCGGCAGCACGAGCTGATCGGCGGTGCTCCCGAGGGGATTCCGTCCAAGGACGGCACGACCCTGATGTACCCGGTCGCCAGCAATGAGCCCGGGGCGAACGAGGAACAGCGGGACAAGCTCGTCAACGACGTCCGCGAAATCGCCCAGGGCGAAGGCGGGTTGAGTGTCGACGTGGGCGGCACCAGCGCGCTGGCCACCGACTCCGGCGCGGTCTACGACTCGCTCGGCGGACCGCTGCTCTACACCACGGTCGCCGTCGTCGCCGTACTGCTGATCCTGATCTACCGCAGCCCCGTGCTGTGGCTCGTGCCCCTCGTCGTCGCCGGGATCGCCGACTACATGTCCATGGGTGTCGCCTACGGCCTCAACCAGGCCTTCGGCACGACCGTCTCGGGGCAGAGTTCGGGTGTGATGACGATCCTCGTGTTCGGGGCGGGCACGGACTACGCGCTGCTGCTCGTCTCGCGCTACCGGGAAGAGCTGCGGCGCTTCGAGCGACCGTACGAGGCCATGGTCGCCGCCCTGCGAGGCTGCGGGCCCGCCGTGCTCGCCTCCTCAGGCACCGTCGCCGCCGGACTGCTGTGCCTGCTCGCCGCCGACCTCAACAGCAGCCGGGGCATGGGCCCGCTCGGCACCGTCGGTGTGCTGTGCGCGCTGATCGCGATGACGACCCTGCTCCCCGCCATCCTCGTAGTGGTCGGACGGCGTGTGTTCTGGCCGCTCGTGCCCGTCTTCGGGAGTACGCCCAAGCAGCGGCGGAGCCTGTTCTCGGCGATGGGCGGCTCGGCCGGACGCAGGCCGCTGACCGTACTCGCGAGCGGTGCCGTACTGCTCGGCGCCCTCGCCCTGGGCTCGCTCAACCTGCCGGGACCGCTCAAGCAGGAGGACTCCTTCGTCAGCAAGCCGGAGGCCGTCGTCGCGATGGAGACCCTTGCCAAGTCCTATCCCGGGCAGGGCAGCCAGCCCATCGACGTGATCACCCCGCAGGGGCGCGCCGACGAGACCCTCGCGACCGTCCGTGGCACACCGGGCGTCGGCAGCGCGGAGAAGGGGCGTACGGGAGACGGCTGGACCGAGATCTCCGTCTTCGCCAAGAGCGCACCCCAGTCGGCGGGGGAGACTGCCACCATCAAGTCCCTGCGGCACGAACTGAAGGGCTCGTACGTCGGCGGGGACAGCGCCCAGCAGATCGACCTGGAGGCAACCAACGCCCGGGACACGAAGATCATTGTGCCGCTCGTCCTCGTCTCCGTGATGCTCATCCTGATCGGGCTGCTGCGGAGTCTGGTCGCACCGCTGCTCCTGGTGGTCGCGGTCGTCGCGGTGTGGGGCGCCTCCCTCGGGATCGGCGGACTGGTCTTCGAACCGCTCCTCGGCCTCAAGGGCACCGATCCGGGGCTCGGACTGCTGTCCTTCGTGTTCCTGGTCGCCCTCGGCGTCGATTACGGCATCTTCCTCATGCATCGGATGAGGGAGGAGTCCCTGGCGGGAGCAGATCCGACCGCGGCGGCACTCACCGCGCTGCGCACCACCGGCGGCGTCATCGCCTCCGCCGGACTGGTCCTCGCCGCGACCTTCGCCGTGCTGACGAACATGGGCCTGGTGCAGTTGGTCCAACTCGGCTTCGTGATCGCCGTCGGCGTCCTGCTCGACACCTTCCTCGTACGGACGTACCTGGTGACCAGCGCCAGCGTCGCCCTGGGCCGGAAGGTGTGGTGGCCGGGCGTGCTCTCACGGGAGCCTGTCCCGGCCGAACGGATCGGACCGTCCGAGCCGCCGCGGCAGGCGGAAACCGTCGGCGCACCTTGAGCACGCTGACCGAACGCCTCGATCGAGGAATCTGATCGAACGCTCTGATCCAGCACGCCGATCGAGCACCTTGATCCGGCGGGCCCGCCCGGGTGCCGCTCCTTCCTGAGGGGCCCCGGGTTCCCGCACGAGTACCGAAAGCACGAGTACCGGAAGATGGAGCCGTGGAAGAACGGGGAGTGACCACAGGGGTACGCGACCGGTCGGCGGCGGAGACGAGGGCCGGTGGCGATGGGCGGTCCCGTCGCGTCGAGCACATCATGTCCGCCATCAACCGCGAACCGCTGACCGCACCGCACCGCACCCGCAACGACGCGGTCCTCGCGCTGGGCGTCGCCGTGCTCGCCGTAGCCATCGCCCTGATGGGCGGCGAAGGGGTCCCGCCCGACCATCTCGGCTGGACGCTGCTGCTCGCCGGGCATGTGCCCCTCGTATGGCGGCGCCGCCGTCCGGTCGTGGCCCTGCTCGGGGTGGTGGCCTGCGTGGCTCCGTACTACGCCCTCGACTACAACCCCGCCCTGCCCATCCCCGCGACCGTCCTGGCGCTCTACACCGTCGCAGCGACCGGCACCGTACGCCGCACGCTGATCACCGGTGTCGCCGTCCTCGGCCCGACAGTGATCAGCGACGCCCTCACCAACCCGAAGGGGGCGCCGGAGTCCCTGGAGATCTCCGGCTGGATCATCGCGGTCCTGTTCATCGGTATCGACGTCCGCTACTACCGCTGGTTCGTCGCCTCCATCGTCGAACGGGCCGAACGGGCCGAACGCACCCGGGAGGAGGAGGCCAGGCGCCGCGTCGCCGAGGAACGGCTGCGGATCGCCCGTGACCTGCACGACCTGCTCGCCCACAGCATCACGCTCATCGGCGTGCAGACGTCCGTGGCGGCCCACGTCCTCACCGCCGACCCCGATCGCCTCGACCGCAAGGCCGTCGCCCAGGCACTGGACGACATCGCGGGGACCTGCCGGACCGCCCGGGGGGAACTGCGTACGACGCTGGAGGTGCTGCGGGCGCATGACACGGTCGTGGGAGCGGGCGCGGATCTGGGAGCGGGGGCCGGTTCCGTGTCCGGTTCTGTTTCCGGGGCCGAGGACATGCGGGGGCCGCTGCCCGGCATCGACGGACTGGCCGGTCTCGCGGAGACCGGCCGGGTGGCCGGGGCCAAGGTCGAACTGTCCGTCCGCGCGGACGGCATCCCGCCCTCCGTAGGCGCCACCGCGTACCGGATCGTGCAGGAGGCGCTCACCAACGCCGTACGTCACGGTGGCCGCGAGGACCTCACCGTGCGGGTGGGTCTGTGGACCGCGGACGGCGCACTGCAGGTGAGTGTCAGGGACGACGGGACCGGCGGGAACGCCGGCTCGGGCGGCGGGGTGGGCCCGTCCGACGGCAGGCCGGGGTTCGGGCTCGTCGGCATGCGGGAGCGGGCCCGTAGCGTGGGCGGGACACTGGACGCCGCTCCGGGGCCCGCAGGGGGCTTCGAGGTGACCGCCACACTGCCGCTGTCCCGGGAGGACGAGGTTCGATGACCATCCGCGTACTGCTGGCCGACGACCAGACCCTCGTACGGGCCTCCTTCGCGATGCTCGTTTCGTCGGCCGGGGACATGGAGGTCGTCGCCGAGGCGGGCACCGGGCGGGAGGCCGTGGCGCTGGCCCGGTCGGCGCGGGCCGATCTCATCGTGATGGACATCCGCATGCCCGACCTCGACGGGATCGAGGCGACCCGGCTCATCGCCGCCGACGAGGATCTCGCGGGGGTGAAGGTGCTCGTCCTGACGACGTACGAGACCGACGAGCACATCGTCGAGGCACTGCGGGCCGGGGCGTCCGGCTTCCTCGTGAAGGACATCAGGCCGGCCGAACTCCTCGACGCCATCCGGACGGTGGCCGCGGGGGAGTCCCTCCTCTCGCCCGGTCCCACATCGCGGCTGATCGCCCGCTTTCTGCGCGCGCCGAACACCGCGACGGCATCCGCAGTGGGAGGGCCGAGCGGGTTGTCCGAACGGGAACGGCAGGTACTCGCGTTGGTCGCGCGCGGTCTCAACAACTCCGAGATCGCCGAGGTGTTGGGACTCAGCCCGCTGACCGCCAAGACCCATGTCAGCCGGATGATGGGCAAGTTGGGGGCGCGGGACCGGGCACAGTTGGTGATCGTGGCGTACGAGTCAGGGCTTGTGATACCCGGGACTGCCTGAGCTCGGGCCGACTCCGGGTCACGCGAAAGCCGGCTGCGAGCGCCCTCACGGACACCTCGTGCCGGGGCCGCCCGTCCGGGGACAGGCTGGGGACTTTCTGGTGACTTACCGCCGCGTGAACAGGGAAGTCCCTGACAGCACTGAAAGGTTCGAACGCGCTGGTCAGGGCCTGTTCTCCCAGCACTCGATGACGTTCACCCACGTTGAGGTGTCGTGCCCCTTGTCTCCAAGGGGCACGACACCGCGCTGCTCAGATGTCCCGGAAGATCTCGATCTGCGCCCCGATCGAGTTCAACCGCTCCGCGAGGTCCTCGTACCCCCGGTTGATGACGTAGACGTTGCGCAGCACCGACGTGCCCTCCGCGGCCATCATCGCCAACAACACGACGACCGCCGGCCGAAGCGCGGGCGGGCACATCATCTCCGCCGCGCGCCAGCGTGTCGGGCCCTCGACCAGGACTCGGTGGGGGTCCAGCAACTGCAGGCGGCCGCCGAGGCGGTTGAGGTCGGTGAGGTAGATCGCCCGGTTGTCGTAGACCCAGTCGTGGATGAGGGTCTGGCCCTGGGCGACCGCGGCGATGGCCGCGAAGAAGGGGACGTTGTCGATGTTGAGGCCGGGGAACGGCATGGGGTGGATCTTGTCGATCGGCGCCTCCAGCTTGGAGGGGCGGACCGTGAGGTCGACCAGACGGGTACGGCCGTTGTCCGCGAAGTACTCGCGGCTGCGGTCGTGGTCGAGGCCCATCTCCTCCAGGACCGCCAGCTCGATCTCCAGGAACTCGATCGGCACCCGGCGCACCGTCAGCTCCGACTCCGTCACCACGGCCGCCGCGACCAGGCTCATCGCCTCGACCGGGTCCTCGGAGGGGGAGTAGTCGACATCGATGTCGATGTTCGGCACGCCGTGCACGGTCAGCGTGGTGGTGCCGATGCCCTCGACGCGGACGCCCAGGGCCTCCAGGAAGAAGCAGAGGTCCTGGACCATGTAGTTCGAGGACGCGTTGCGGATGACGGTCACGCCGTCGTGGCGGGCCGCCGCCAGCAGGGCGTTCTCCGTCACGGTGTCGCCGCGCTCGGTCAGTACGATCGGGCGGTCCGGGCGGACCGTGCGGTCCACCACGGCGTGGTACTGGCCCTCGGTCGCCGCGATGTCCAGGCCGAACCGGCGCAGCGCGATCATGTGCGGCTCGATGGTGCGGGTGCCGAGGTCGCAGCCGCCCGCGTACGGCAGCATGAAGCGGTCCATGCGGTGCAGCAGCGGCCCGAGGAACATGATGATCGAGCGGGTGCGGACGGCCGCCTCCGCGTCGATCGCGTCCATCTCCAGCTCGGCCGGCGGGACCAGCTCCAGGTCGACGCCGTCGTTGATCCAGCGGGTGCGCACGCCGATGGAGTTCAGGACCTCCAGCAGGCGGTACACCTCCTCGATGCGCGCCACCCGGCGCAGCACCGTACGCCCCTTGTTGAGCAGGGACGCGCAGAGCAGCGCCACACACGCGTTCTTGCTCGTCTTGACGTCGATGGCGCCGGACAGCCGGCGGCCGCCGACGACCCGCAGGTGCATCGGACCCGCGTAGCCCAGCGACACGATCTCGCTGTCCAGGGCTTCACCGATCCGGGCGATCATCTCAAGGCTGATGTTCTGGTTGCCGCGCTCGATGCGGTTGACCGCGCTCTGACTGGTGCCGAGCGCGTCCGCGAGCTGCGCCTGAGTCCAGCCACGGTGCTGCCGGGCGTCACGGATGAGCTTGCCGATGCGTACGAGGTAGTCGTC
Source organism: Streptomyces sp. NPDC018263 (assembly GCF_055562575.1). Lineage (NCBI taxonomy): Bacteria > Bacillati > Actinomycetota > Actinomycetes > Kitasatosporales > Streptomycetaceae > Streptomyces > Streptomyces sp. NPDC018263. The sequence continues at coordinate 463,574 of NZ_JBVHFA010000004.1, read as the reverse complement.
TGACATGAGCTTGAGGCTATCTCAGATATGAGATCGCGCCTCTCGGGGGGTCCGTTCGGGTGACGCGGGGTCAGCGGCCGCCGGTGAGGGTCAGCGCTTCTTGGTCGTCGTCTTGCGCCAGCCGAACGGGCCCGGCAGGTCCATCGAAGTCGTGCGGCGTCCGGTGCTGCTGTGGGTGTGACGGGGACCGTGCTTGCCACCGCCGGTCGTGATGGACCAGGAGTGGCGGTTGATGTTCAGCCGCACGCCGGGAAGGATGCGGAAGCTCTTGCGGAACGTCAGGCCCATGGCTGTCTCCTCAGCTTGTCGGCGCCTCTGAGGGGCGCTCAACTCGGATACCCCCATATGGCTTACTGATGGCCGCCGCTCACCCCTCCCGCCCGCGCTCCTTCCGGCGCAGTGCCCGGCGCTGCCTGCCGGGGAGGGTTTGCGCCAGTTCGCCCACTTCGCACAGCTCGTGGCCCTCGCCGGCCCGGCACCACCACACCGCTCGCCCGTTCGCTCCGACATCCGCGTGCACCCCGATGCGGTGCTCCGGGCACACCGGCCACACCTGCCACAGCACCGCCTGGACCGTCTCCTGTGCCGCCTCCGCGATGCCGGCGGCGTCGGGGTCCTGCGCGTCACCGTGCCACCGGCCGTCGGGCAGCGCCGCGTGGTACTGGTCCGGGAGGTTCTCGTCGTCCGACGGTGTCCACATCAGCCGCATCGGCCCGGCCTCCGGCAGGGTCGCCGCCAGGTCCCGGTTGACGGCGTCGAGCGCGGCCGCCCGGTCGGGGCGGGCGGCGAGGTCGACGGGGCGCGGGTGCCCTGTGGAGTGCTGTCGGGGCGGGAAGTGGCTCATCCGGTGATCGTCCCAGCCGCGGGCCCCTGTGCGCCGCCCCATTCCTGGGGTGACGGACCGGTCACACCCGCCATCCGGGCATGACCATCCAGCCCCCATGTACTAGAGTTATCTCGACATCGAGATATCTGCCGAGGCGCACCGCGGCAGCCACCCCGGTAAGGGTTACCTAACTTAGCCTTACCTTAGCGGATTGCTGGACCGGCGTGGCGGCAGGATGCGGTGGAACGCGCACATCAATGAAGGAGACTGTCGTGTCGGCGAACAGCTTCGACGCCCGCAGCACGCTGCAGGTGGGCGACGAGTCGTACGAGATCTTCCGGCTGGACAAGGTCGAGGGCTCGGCCCGCCTGCCCTACAGCCTGAAGGTCCTGCTGGAGAACCTGCTCCGCACGGAGGACGGCGCGAACATCACCGCCGACCACATCCGCGCCCTCGGCGGCTGGGACTCGCAGGCCCAGCCCAGCCAGGAGATCCAGTTCACGCCGGCCCGCGTGATCATGCAGGACTTCACCGGCGTCCCCTGTGTCGTGGACCTCGCGACCATGCGTGAGGCCGTCGCGGCGCTCGGCGGCGACCCGGCGAAGATCAACCCGCTCTCCCCGGCCGAGATGGTCATCGACCACTCCGTCATCGCCGACAAGTTCGGCACCAACGACGCGTTCAAGCAGAACGTCGACCTGGAGTACGGCCGCAACAAGGAGCGCTACCAGTTCCTGCGCTGGGGTCAGACCGCCTTCGACGACTTCAAGGTCGTCCCGCCGGGCACCGGCATCGTCCACCAGGTGAACATCGAGCACCTGGCCCGCGTCGTCATGGTCCGTGACGGCAAGGCGTACCCCGACACCCTGGTCGGCACCGACTCGCACACCACCATGGTCAACGGCCTCGGCGTGCTCGGCTGGGGCGTCGGCGGCATCGAGGCCGAGGCCGCCATGCTCGGCCAGCCGGTCTCCATGCTGATCCCGCGCGTCGTCGGCTTCAAGCTCACCGGTGAGCTGCAGCCCGGCACCACCGCCACCGACCTGGTGCTCACCATCACCGAGATGCTGCGCCAGCACGGTGTCGTCGGCAAGTTCGTCGAGTTCTACGGCGAGGGTGTGGCCGCCACCTCCCTGGCCAACCGCGCCACCATCGGCAACATGGCGCCGGAGTTCGGCTCGACCGCCGCGATCTTCCCGATCGACGACGAGACGCTGAACTACCTGCGCCTGACCGGCCGCAGCGACCAGCAGGTCGCCCTCGTCGAGGCGTACGCCAAGGAGCAGGGCCTCTGGCTGGACCCGAAGGCCGAGCCCGACTTCTCTGAGAAGCTGGAGCTGGACCTCTCCACGGTCGTCCCCTCCATCGCCGGCCCGAAGCGCCCGCAGGACCGCATCGTCCTCGCGAACGCCGCCGAGCAGTTCAAGTCGGACGTCCTCAACTACGTCGACGTCGTGGACGAGGCGGGCAAGGAGTCCTTCCCGGCCTCCGACTCCCCGGCCGTCGCCCCCAACGGCACCCCGTCGAACCCGGTCACCGTGACCGCCCCCGACGGCACCACCTACGAGCTGGACCACGGTGCGGTGACGGTCGCGGCCATCACCTCCTGCACCAACACCTCCAACCCGTACGTCATGGTCGCCGCGGCGCTCGTCGCCAAGAAGGCCGTGGAGAAGGGCCTGACCCGCAAGCCGTGGGTCAAGACCACGCTGGCGCCGGGCTCGAAGGTCGTCACCGACTACTTCGACAAGGCCGGCCTGACCCCGTACCTGGACAAGGCGGGCTTCAACCTCGTCGGCTACGGCTGCACCACCTGCATCGGCAACTCCGGCCCGCTGCCGGACGAGGTCTCCAAGGCGATCAACGACCACGACCTCGCGGTCACCTCGGTGCTCTCCGGCAACCGCAACTTCGAGGGCCGGATCAACCCCGACGTCAAGATGAACTACCTGGCCTCGCCGCCGCTGGTGGTCGCGTACTCCATCGCGGGCTCCATGAAGGTGGACATCACCAAGGACGCCCTGGGCACCGACCAGGACGGCAACCCGGTCTACCTCAAGGACATCTGGCCCTCCGAGGCCGAGGTCAACGAGGTCGTGGCCAACGCCATCGGCGAGGACATGTTCGCCAAGTCCTACGAGGACGTCTTCGCGGGCGACGCCCAGTGGCAGGCGCTGCCGATCCCGACCGGCAACACCTTCGAGTGGGACGCCGAGTCCACCTACGTCCGCAAGCCCCCCTACTTCGAGGGCATGCAGACCGAGCCGTCCCCGGTCACCGACATCACCGGTGCCCGCGTGCTGGCCAAGCTGGGCGACTCGGTCACCACCGACCACATCTCCCCGGCCGGTGCCATCAAGGCCGACACCCCGGCCGGCAAGTACCTCACCGAGCACGGTGTGGAGCGTCGTGACTTCAACTCCTACGGCTCGCGCCGTGGCAACCACGAGGTCATGATCCGCGGCACCTTCGCCAACATCCGCCTGCGCAACCAGATCGCGCCGGGCACCGAAGGCGGCTACACCCGCGACTTCACGCAGGAGGGCGCGCCGGTCTCCTTCATCTACGACGCCTCGCGCAACTACATCGACCAGGGCATCCCGCTGGTCGTGCTGGCGGGCAAGGAGTACGGCTCCGGCTCGTCCCGCGACTGGGCCGCCAAGGGCACCGCGCTCCTCGGTGTCAAGGCCGTCATCGCCGAGTCCTACGAGCGCATCCACCGCTCCAACCTCATCGGCATGGGCGTGCTGCCGCTCCAGTTCCCGGAGGGCGCCACCGCGGCCTCCCTCGGCCTGACCGGCGAGGAGACCTTCTCCTTCACCGGCGTCGAGGAGCTGAACAACGGCACCACCCCGCGCACGGTCAAGGTCACCACCGACACCGGCGTGGAGTTCGACGCGGTCGTCCGCATCGACACCCCCGGCGAGGCGGACTACTACCGCAACGGCGGCATCATGCAGTACGTGCTGCGCAGTCTGATCCGCAAGTAAGGTTCGGCGCAACGCAGTTGAGGGCCGCATCCCCGGTGACGGGGGTGCGGCCCTTCGCCGTGCCCGGGGAGGTGAGCGGCGGGGGTGCTCCGGGCGGGGCCGGGGGGACGGGGTGCCCGCCCGGAGCGGACAGGGGTGGTGCGCGGTGCTGAGCGGCTTGGCCTGCGGTGGGGCGCGACAACGTTGTCTGGTGGTCCGTCCCTGACTCTACCCGGCCAACGGACAACGATGTCAAGGCACTTGAGCCATCCGAGCGGCCCTCTTCCGCGGGGCCGGGGGCACGCGTTACTGTCCCTGCGGCTTGTGCGACCCGTGGTGCGCGACCCGTCCGCAAGGAGGAAGGGCCGCGTGATGCGTTTCCGTCCCATGTCCCTGCTGCTGGCCGCCGCGCTCGCGGTGGGCGGCGCCACCCCCGCCCTCGCGGCGGGCACCGCACCACCCGGCCTGGTCGACGACCCGACGCCGTACGTCGATCCGCTGATCGGCAGCAGCAACGGCGGCGACACCTACCCCGGCGCCGTGGTGCCCTTCGGGATGCTCTCCTGGAGCCCGGAGACCACCAGAGGCGACGCCACCCGCACCACGGCGCCCGGCGGCTACCACTACGACGCCACCCGCACCCGCGGCTTCAGCCTGACCCACATGTCCGGCACCGGCTGCGCGGGCGGCAGCGGGGACATCCCCTTCTTCCCCCACGCCGGTGACGTCGCCTCCTCCCCGGCGAGCGACACCAAGGACGCCGTCTACGCCTCCGGCTTCCAGCACACCGACGAGAAAGCCGAGCCCGGCCACTACAAGGTGGGCCTCGCCTCCGGAGTCACCGCCGACCTGACCGCCACCGCCCGCACCGGCTCGGCCCGCTTCTCCTACCCGGCCGGCAAGCCCGCCTCTTTGCTGGTGCGCACCGCCAACTCCGAAGTCGGGTCGGAGGATTCGACGGTCAGCATCGACCCCGAGAGCCGCACCGTCTCGGGCTCGGTCACCTCCGGCAACTTCTGCGGCTACCTCGACCCCGAGGGACAGCGCTCCTACTACACCCTGTACTTCACGGCCCACTTCGACCGCGCCTTCCAGACCACCGGCACCTGGCAGGACGACAAGCTCAACCCCGGCTCCACCAGCGCCTCCGGCGGCACCGGCGGCTTCTCCCACGGCGGCCGGCCCGTCGCGGGCAAGGGCGCCGGAGGCTACGTCGAGTTCGCGCCCGGCGAGGGCCCGGTGAACGTCAAGGTCGGCATCTCCTACGTCAGTCAGGACGCCGCCGAGGCCAACCTCCGTGCGGAGAACGGCCCGCGCCGCTCCTTCGAGGCCGTGCGGGACGCGGCCCGCGCCGCCTGGCGGGAGCGGCTCGGCGCCGTCCGGGTCGGCGGCGGCACCGACGCCGAGCGCACCACCTTCTACACCGCGCTCTACCACGCCCTGTTCCACCCCAACGTGATCAGCGACGCCGACGGCCGCTACCGGGGCAGTGACGGCGAGGTGCACCGGGTGGGCCGCGGCCACCGCGCGCAGTACGGCACCTTCTCCGGCTGGGACGTCTACCGCGACCAGGTCCAACTGCTCACCCTGCTCGACCCGCGCACCGGCTCCGACATCGCCCAGTCGCTCTACGAGCTGAGCGAGCAGAACGGCGGGATCTGGGACCGCTGGCTGCACGGCGCGAGCGGCACCCATGTCATGAACGGCGACCCCTCGCCCAGCGCGCTCGCCGGAATCCACGCCTTCGGCGGCACCGGGTTCGACCTCAAGGGCGCCCTGAAGTCCCTGGTCGAGGCGGCGACCGTGCCCACGGAGCAGGACCTCTCGGCGGCCGGGAAGCCGGTGCTCTCCGTCGGCCAGCGGCCCTCGCTCGACAAGTACCTGAAGCTGCACTACATGCCCAGCGTCTCCAACGCCTGGGGCGGCGCCGCCGAGACGCTGGAGATGTCCACCGCCGACTTCTCCCTCTCCCGACTCGCGGCTGCGGCGGGGGAGAAGCGGACCGAGAAGCAGTTCGCCGAGCGCGCCCAGTACTGGCAGAACAACTTCAACATCGCGGCCGACACCACCGGCGGCTACATCGCCAACCGCAAGGCGGACGGCAGTTGGGTCACCGGCTTCACCCCGGACACCGGCAACGGGTTCGTGGAGGGCAGCGCCGCCCAGTACACCTGGATGGTCCAGCACAACCCGGCCGGGCTGTTCGCCGCGCTGGGCGGCACCGACGAGGCGCTGGCCCGGCTGGACTCCTTCTTCCACACCGCCGACGGCAAGTGGGCCTTCACCGGCCAGGGTGGCGCCAAGTCCGAGATGGACAACGAGCCCTCGATCAACGTGCCGTACCTGTACGCGTACGCGGGCGCTCCGTACAAGACGCAGGAGACCGTGCGCGCGGCGATGCGGCAGCTCTGGTCCACCGGGCCCGGCGGCATCCCCGGCAACGACGACCTGGGCGCGATGTCGGCCTGGTACGTGTTCTCCGCCATGGGGATGTATCCGCAGGTGCCGTCGCGGTCCGAACTGGTCCTGGCGTCACCGCTGTTCGAGCGGGTGGAGATCAACCGGCCGCAGGGCAACGACATCTCGATCCGCGCCCGGGGTGCCGCCGCCGACGCGCCGTACGTCCAGTCCCTCAAGGTCGACGGCCGCTCCAGTGACCGGGCCTGGCTGCCCGCGTCCTTCGTTCGGGACGGCGGCCGGCTCGACTACCGGCTGGGCACCACCCCGAACCGCGCCTGGGGCGCCAGGACCCCGCCGCCCTCCTTCCGGCAGGGCGAGCAGCCGTACCAGATCGGGGTCGGCCCGACCACCGCGACCCTCGCCCCCGGCGACAGCACCGCGATCGACGTACGGGCGCTGTCGCTGAACGGCGGCACCGGTCCCGAGGTCCGCTTCAAGGTCGAGACGCCTGCCGGAGTCACGGCCACCCCCGCCGAGGGAACGGTCACCGGCGGCGCCCAGCGGATCACCCTCACCGCGGCCGAGGACGCCACCCAGGGCTTCTACACCGCCGAGGTCACGGTGACCTCGGGCGACACCTCCTACGAGCAGCCCGTCTCCCTCACCGTCACCGCCCCCGGCACCCTGCTGGCGGCCTACGACAACACCGGCGTCTCCGACGACACCGGCGACCACGACGAGGCGGACTACGACGGCGGCGGCTGGAGCTACTCGAAGCAGGCCCTCGCCGCGGCCGGGCTCACTCCGGGCAAGCAGGCCACCACCGGCGGCCTCGCCTTCACCTGGCCCGACTCGCCCGCCGGGCGCCCGGACAACGCCTCCGCCCACGGCCAGACCGTGGAACTGAAGGACCCCGCCACGGCGTTGGCCTTCGTCGGCAGCGCCGTCAACGGCAACCAGTCCGCCAAGGCGACCGTCACCTACACCGACGGCAGCACCTCAGCCGCCGACCTCTCCTTCACCGACTGGACCGTCGGCGGCGGGGGCGGCACCGTGCAGTACGGCAACGAGGTCGTCGCCAAGGCCGCGTACCGCAATGTCGCGGGCGCCGACAAGGACCCGGTGGCCACCTATGTATTCGCCACCAAGCCGTTCGCCGCGCCGGACGGGAAGCAGATCCGGAGCGTGAAGCTGCCCGACGACGGCGACCTGCACGTGTTCGCGCTCGCCGTCAAGTGATCGGGGGCGGTTCCGCCTCCTCGGTGCGATGAGGTGCGGGTGCGATGCGCTGCGGCGGCAGTAGCATCGTCTCCGCATCCAAATCGACACCGACAAGGCGGAACCGCCCGATGGCCGACGAGGCTTTCCTCTTCCTGCTTTCCGACCGTCACCCGAGCCTCGGCGCGGCCATGGCCGCCGTCGCCCCGCTGGAGTGCGACCAGACCCCGGCCGTGCGGGGCTGGATCTCCGCCCACGATGTCGCCCCGTCCTCCGAGCAGTTGAGGATTCTGCCCGCCGGGTCGGAGATCCTCATCCCCGAGGGGGCCGAGCGGCTGCCGATCCCGCTCACGGCCGAGGAGGAGGTCCGGGTCCAGCAGGAGTGCGCGCCCCAGTCGGTCACCGACATGGAGCGGGAGCTGCTGGACTTCCGGGACACCACCCAGGGCTGGGAGACCCTGGTGCACCGGGCGCTCACCGCCGGGGTCCCGGCGCCCCGCATCGCCAGGCTGACCGGACTCGACCCGCAGGAGATCGGCCGGCTGACCGGCGTGTGACGCGGCTCAGCGGGGAGTGCTGTCCGGCTCGGGACGCGGGCCGGACAGCTCGGGCTCCAGCCCCTCGGCGACGTGCGTGGGCCGCTGGCCGGTGTCCGACCGCCACGCCTCGAAGGCCCGGCTGGTCAGGACGACGACGGCCAGCCCGAGCAGCCACCCGCCCAGCACGTCGCTGAACCAGTGCACGCCGAGCGCGACGCGGGTGAAGCCGACCCCCACCACGGACACCACCGCCACCACCCAGCACGCGATCCGGGCCCGGCGCGGCACCATGGGGAGCAGGACCAGCAGGAACACCGCGAACGAGGTCGTGGCGGTCATCGCGTGCCCGGACGGGAACGAGTAGCCCGGCGCGTGCGCCACCGGGTCCACCAGGACCGGCCGCGCCCGTTCCACCAGCGTCTTCACGCCGAGCCCGAGCAGGCCGCCCACCACCGCCGTCACCGCCGCCCAAGCGGCGAGCCGCCGGGCACCGCGCCATAGCAGCCAGCCGGTCAGCAGCGCCACGCCCACGCGCAGGGTGAGCGGGTCCCATACGTAGTTCGAGAGCACGCGCAGGGTGCTCGTCCAGGCCGGGTGGTCCAGGGCGACCCGGTGCAGACCGTTCGCCGCGTCGCGGTCGAGGTCGCGCAAGGGGCTCCAGCGGCCCTCCACCAGGACCAGCAGCAGCGCGAAGGGCACGGCGGCGGCCGCGGCGATCCCGGCCGCCGCCAGCAGGCGGATGCCGAAGCGGCGGTCGGTGGCCCGCAGGACCGTGGTTCTCGTCGGCATCAGACCCCCGGGTCGGGTTGGATCGGTTCGGGCCGCCGCCCGCGCGCCGCCTCCAGTTGGGCCGCGAAGGAGAGCCCGAGGAACAGGGCGAGCGAGGTCAGGTAGGCCCACAGCAGCAGGGACATGAAGGCGCTCAGCGGACCGTATACGGTGTCGAAGGAGCCGCTCAGGTCCAGGTACAGGGCGAGTACCCAGGTCAGCGCCATCCACAGCACCAGATACACGGCCGCGCCGAAGGCCAGCCAGGTGTAGCCCGGCTGTTTGCGGCGCGGTGAGCGCCGGAAGATCGCGCTGGCGGAGATCAGCGCGAGCAGCAGCCCGAAGGGCCAGCGGACGATGTCCCACACCATCTGCGCGGTCGAGCCCAGCCCGTAGACCGACCCCGCGGCCGAGGCGAGGTCGTCACCGGCGACCATGACGACGAAGCCCAGCCCGAGCGGGAAGCCCGCGCAGAGCGCCATGACCAGGCCGCGCGAGTACTTGAGGTGGAAGGGCCGGTCGCGTTCGTTGCCGTAGATGCGGTTGGCGCCGCGCTCTATCTGGCACATCGCCGTGGTGACGTTCACGATCGAGAAGATCGCGCCGAACCAGAGGGCGACCTCGGCGCCGTCGCCCGCCTTGCGGCGGCTGCGGTCGAGCGCGTCGTCGACCACCTCGGCGCTGGGTCCCTCGGCGATGCGGTGGATGGTCAGCTCGGCCATCCGGCCGACGTCCTCGGTGTGCAGGCTGGTGGAGAGGCCGACGAAGGCCAAGGCCAGCGGGATCACCGACAGCACGGTCTGGAGGGCGAGCGCGCGGGAGTGGCTGAAGCCGTCGGCGTACCGGAAGCGGAGGAAGGCGTCGCGCAGCAGCGACCAGCCGCCGTAACGGCGCAGGGTCACCCACGCCTCGTCGGCGGAGAGTTCGTCCCCGCTCATGTCGCGGGTCTCCGGGACCTTGGTGGCGCTGCCCATGTCAGCCCTCCCGGTTCGGGACCAGCACGGTCAGCGCGCCCGGCACGACCTCCACCGACAGGCGCAGCCCGGTGCCGACCGGGTCGCCGTCGATCTCGCGGGGCTCCGGGGCGTCGAAGGTGAACTCGGCCCGCCGGAAGGTAAGGAACTCCGGCTGCCCGTCGCCCTCCTCGCCGTCCCGCTCGCGGTGCAGCAGCAGCGCGCTCACCGCGCGCAGCCAGCCGGCGGGACCCTGGGGGTCGAGTATCAGCAGGTCCAGCACCCCGTCGTCGGGACGGGCGTCCGGGATCAGGCGCAGGCCGCCCTGGAGTTCGCCGGTGTTGCCGACGAGCACCATGCGGGCCGTACGGCGCAGCGGCCGGCCGCCGTCCAGGCGGACGGTCAGGCCCATCCGGGGGCCGCGCATCGCCTTGGGGGCGGCCAGGACGTACGCGGGCCAGCCCAGCAGCGCCTTGGCCCGGTCGTGCTCCTCGGCGTACGTCATCATCGCGGCGTCCAGGCCGACGCCGGACATCACCGCGAAGTGGGTGGCCGGGAGGCCGTCGCCCTCGATCCGGGCGAGGTCGATGACGCGGGGCGCGCCGCCCAGGGCCGCGTCGAGCGCCTCGGCCGGGGTGAGGGGGAGGCCGAGGTTGCGGGCGAGGAGGTTGCCGGTGCCGAAGGGCACCACGGCAAGCGGGACACCGCTGCCGGCCAGCCGGTCCGCGGCCGCGCGGACCGTGCCGTCGCCGCCGCAGACCACGACCAGCGCGGCACCCTCGTCCAGCGCCCGGGCGGTCTGGCCGCCGCCGGGGTCGGAGGCCGTCGTCTCGATGAACACCGGTTCCCGGTGGCCGTGCTGGGCCAGGACCCGGCGCAGCTCGTCCCGCGCGCTCTCGTCGACCGTCGTGGGGTTGACGACCACCGCGACCCGGCCCGGCAGCAGCTCGGCGCGCGGGGCCGAAGGGGCCTCGGGCAGCGCGCCCGGCGCCGACACACGGCCGTCGCGGAGCAGGGCGTGCCCGACGACCAGCAGGGACAGCGCGCCGTTGATCACACCGCCCACCACGTCGGTCGGGTGGTGCATGCCCCGGTACAGACGGGAGACGCCCACGACGACCGGCAGGAGGAGCAGCAGCGCGGCGAGCACGCGCCGCCAGGGGCTCCGTACGCGGGACAGCACGAGGACGGCGAGGCCGCCGTAGACCGCGGTGGCCGCGCCGGTGTGGCCGGAGGTGTAGCTGGAGGTCGGCAGGGAGCCGTCGAGCCGGTGCACATCGGGGCGCTGGCGGTCCACCGCGATGGTGATGACCAGGAACACCAGCGACTGGAGCGCGACCCCGAGTGCGAGGAACGACGCCTGACGCCACATCGGCAGCCGGGGTATGAAGACCATGGCCAGGCAGGCCGCCAGCGTCACCCCGATCACCGTGGCCGTGTTGCCCAGCTCGGACCCGATCGAGGACAGCGTGGTCAGGGTGGAGGTGCGCAGCCGCTCCAGGCCCCGGTTGACGCCGTCCTCGGCCGTCATCGGCCACAGGTGCCGGGCGGGGCCGGTGATCAGGAAGCCCAGGCCGGTCATGAGCGCTGCCTGGCACACCGCCAGCGCGCCGATGGAGGCCGCCGCCCGCGTCGTACCGCGCGGCAGCTCGCGGGGGCGCCCGGTGGGGGCCGTCCTGACGGAGCGTGGCGCGTCGTCGGGCAGCCCCGCTGATCTCTCCGGTACGGCGGTCGGCATCGGTGCAACTCCTCGGTTCGGTCGGTGGGCCGGGCCGGACCGCGCGGGCCCGATCCACCGCACTCATGCCCCCTCAACGGCCGAGCAGACGGCACGAAAGGGGCGGCCCCGCGCGGGAGCCGCCCCTTCACCGTCCGACAGGAGCCGTCAGGCCAGCAGTTCCACCTCCGCCAGCGTCGACTCCCCGTCCAGCACCAGCCGGTACTTGGTGTACGCACCCGGCGCGCTCACGCTGAACGCCCGTGTCTGGCGGTCCCAGGCGAAGGACTCACCGGAGCGCTTGTCCAGCGTCCGCCAGGTGGTGCCGTCGGTGGAGCCCTGGAGGGTCCAGCCGGCGGGTGCCTTGGTACGGTCCGCCGGCGAGGTCAGCGTGTACTGGACCGCCTTGGTCGCGCCCCCGTCCGGACCGGCCGGCAGGTCCACCGAGGTGACCGCCGCGCTCGTCGCCGAGGTGTTGTCGAACAGCGCGCCGTCGCCCTTCAGCACGTCCGCGCGCGGGGTCGGCACCTTGTCGTCCTCGGTGACCGACACCGGGGCGGCGTCCTTGCCCGAGCCCCACGACGAGGGCTTCGGCCCCATCGAGAAGTCCAGCACCCCGCCCTTGGACAGCAGCGCGTGGGGGAGCGAAGTGGAGTTCCAGGAGCGGCCGTTGAAGCGGACACCCTGGATGTACACGTTCCGGTCGCTGTTGGCCGGGGCCTTGATCACCAGGTCCCGGCCGTTCTCCAGGTGGACCGTGGCCTTCTTGAACTGCGGGGAGCCGATGGCGTACTCCCCGCTGCCCATGACCAGCGGGTAGAAGCCGAGCGAGGAGAAGAGGTACCAGGCCGACTGCTCGCCGTTGTCCTCGTCGCCGTGGTAGCCCTGCCCGATCTCGCTGCCCGTGTACAGCCGGGACAGCACCTCGCGCACGTTCTTCTGCGCCTTCCAGGGCTCGCCGGCCGCGTCGTACATGTAGTTGACGTGGTGGGCGACCTGGTTGGAGTGGCCGTACTGGCCCATCCGGACGTCCCGCGCCTCGGTCATCTCGTGGATGACACCGCCGTAGGAGCCGGTGAACTCCGGGGAGGCGGTCTCCGGGGTGGCGAAGTATTCGTCCAGCTTGTCGCCGAGGGCCTTGCGGCCGCCGTACAGGTTGGCCAGGCCCCGGCTGTCCTGCGGGGCGGTGAAGGCGTAGCCCCAGCCGTCGGTCTCCGTGTAGTCGTACCCCCACACACGCGGGTCGTACTTGGCGGAGTCCACGCGCCAGTCGCCCTTGGCGTTGCGGCCCTGGAAGAAGCCGGCCTTCTTGTCGAAGAGGTTCACGTAGTCGCGGGCGCGGTTGAGGAAGTACGCTGACTCCTCCTTGTACCGCTTCTCGCCGGTCTTCTCGTAGAGGGCCTCGCCCATCCTGGCGATGCCGTAGTCGTTGACGTAGCCCTCCATCGCCCAGGAGAAGCCCTCATGGGTGTCGGTGGTGGTGTAGCCGAGGAAGGGCGAGGTGGCCATGCCCTTGCGGCCGACGCCCGAACTCGGCGGCACCACGGTGGCGTTCTTCACCGCCGCGTCGTACGCCGCCTTCGCGTCGAACTTCACGCCCTTGACGTAGGCGTCCGCGAACGCCACGTCCGAGGAGGTGCCGGTCATCAGGTCGGCGTAGCCGGGGGAGGACCAGCGGGAGGTCCAGCCGCCGTCCTTGTACTGCTGCACGAACCCGTCGACCATCTCGCCCGCCTGGGACGGCGTCAGGAACGAGTAGGCGGGCCAGGTGGTGCGGTAGGTGTCCCAGAAGCCGTTGTTGACGTACACCTTGCCGTCGACGATCTTGGCGCCGGTGTGCGTCGGCGTGTCCGGGTTCGGCATCGGGGAGAACGGCGAGGCGTACTGGTACTTCTCCCCCACCTTCTCGAAGCCCGAGTTCGGGTACAGGTACAGCCGGTACATGCTGGAGTACAGCGTGGTGAGCTGCTCCGGGGTGGCGCCCTCCACCTCGACCTTGCCGAGGATCTTGTCCCAGGCCCGCTGGGCGCGCGCCTTGACGGTGTCGAAGGAGGTGCCGTCCGGGATCTCCTGGCGCAGGTTGTCCTTCGCCTGGTCCAGGCTGATCAGCGAGGTCGCCAGGCGCAGGGTCACCGTGCGGTCGGCGCCCGCGGCGAACCGGAGGTAGCCCTTGACCCCGCTGGAGGAGCCCTCGGTGACCGGCTTGTCGAAGGTGCCGTAGACGAACAGCCGCGTCGCGCCCGTGGACAGCCCCGACTTCACGTCGGAGTAGCCGGTGACGATCCCGTGCTCCTTGTCCAGCGTCAGCCCCGCCTGCTCGGTGACGTTGTCGAACAGCACGCTCGCGTCGTCGCCGGGGTAGTTGAAGCGCAGCACGGCCGCGTGGTCGGTCGGGGCCATCTCGGCCTTGAGGCCGTTCTCGAACTCGACCCCGTAGTAGTACGGCCGGGCCGTCTCGTTCTCGTGCCGGAAGGCCAGTTCGCGGGCCTCGCGGCCGGTGTCCGGGGTGCCCTTGGCGGCCGACGGCATCAACTGGAAGGTCTGCCGGTCGCCCATCCACGGGCTCGGCTCATGGCTGGCGCTGAACGCCTGGACGGTCGGCAGGTTGTCCTCGTTGTTGGCCCGCGCGTACTCGTACAGCCAGCTCAGCGAGGACGCGTTGGTCACCGGGGTCCAGAAGTTGAACCCGTGCGGCATCGCGGCGGCCGGGAAGTTGTTGCCGCGCGAGAAGCTGCCGCTGGAGTTGGTGCCGCGCGTGGTCAGCGCGTAGTCCGACAGATGCGCCCTGGGCCGCTCGGGAGCCACCCGCTTCAGCGCCACGTCGTCGACCCAGCCCCGGAACTTCGCCGGGCCCTTGGGGGAGTCGTACGCCACCAGGACGCGGTCCACGGTCTTGCCCGCGGCCACCTCGCCGATCCGGGACGCCACGTCGTTCCACTGGTTGACGTACAGCACCTTGGCGTCGCCCTGGCCGCGGGGGGTCAGCGGGAAGCCGTGCTGGTCCTTCGCGCCGAGGGAGCTGAGGTAGGTGCCGTCGGTGAAGGCCAGGTCCACGCTGACGTTGGTGGCGTCGTAGTCCCGGTCGCCGTCGGCCATCGACGGGAAGAGGCGGTACGACAGCCGGGTGTCGCGGGCCACCCGCACATTGACGTCGAAGACCTTGTTGTACGAGTAGCCCCGGCCGTCGGCGGTGTGCCGTCCGGCGTAGCGCAGGGCGTGGGTGCCGGTGAAGCCCGCCCGCGCCTTGGCGGTGGGGGAGCCGCTCGGGCCCTTGTCGACCAGGCTCAGCATGTCCTGCGGCGCGGGTCCGTCGCCGCCGCCGGTGGAGAACTGCACGTCGGCCAACTGGAGTGCGTCCGAGGCGCCGTTGTTCTTCGTCACCTCCAGCCGGAAGTGCTGGTACTCGGCCGGCTGGTCGAGCTGGTACGACTTGGTGCCGAAGCGGTCCGGGAAGGTCTCGCCGGTCCGGGTGTCGAGGGTCTTCCAGTCCTTGCCGTCCGCCGAGCCCTCCAGCCGCCAGTCCTTCGGGTCGCGCTCGTCGTGGTCGTTGGCCGAGGTGAGCGCGTAGGCGGCGAGCGCGACCGGCTGGTCCAGGTCGAACTCCACCCAGCCGGTGGGTGCGAACGTCAGCCATTTGCTGCCGGGATCGACATCGGTGAGGTTCTCCTTCACCTCGCCCGCGCCGGTGTTCTCCCCGCTCGCCCGCAGATCGGTGACGTGGTCGGTGACATTGCCCGGAATGCCGGTGGTGTAGCCGCCGTCCACGCCCGAGGAGCGCTTGGCGCCGCCCGGTCCGGTCTCGACGGTGTTCAGCCAGTCCGGTGCCGGGTCCCCGGACTCGAACGAGTACGCGAACTCCGTGGTGGCGGCGGGCGCCCTGGCCGGCACGGCGACCGCCGCCCCCTGGGCGCCGACGCCCATGACAAAGGCGGTCGTGAGGACGACCGCCGGAGTCCATCTGTGCCGAGATCTCCGCTGCATCTACGGATTCCCCTCCCGCGCTTACTTCGGACAACGTTGTCAGCTTGCTGCGCAGGAACCAGTAGGTGGTCAAGTGGCCGGTGATGTCAAGGGTGTTGAGTGTGGCATTCAGGGGGCTATATCGGTAATTCATCCGGCAGGGCGTGCGGAGCCCGGCGATATTTCCACCAGGTCTCAACTCGGAAAAGACCGGCGGCCGACCTTGCATTCGATCTTGCCCCCTTGGCGGGAAGTGGACTATACCTGTCGGCGTTTCCTGCACGAGCCAGCACAACCCGACCGCGGTGCCGGGGGGAGATCCGGTTCACCGCCTGAGTCCTGGAGAAGGCGAGGACTTGAGCATGGGTTCCACCGGACAGCATGGCAGCGAGGGCGTCGGCCGTCGTGATCTGATTAAGCGCACGGCGGTGCTCGGCCTGGCGGCCGCCCCCGGAATGGGGCTGCTGTCGGCCTGCGCGAGCAGCGGCGGCGACGGGCAGGACAAGGCGAAGGCGGGCAAGAAGACCGAGAAGAACCCGCTCGGCGTCAACGACACCGCCAAGCTGGACTTCGTCCTCTTCGACGGCGGCTTCGGCAAGGAGTACGCCGAGGACGCGGTGAAGCTGTACGAGAAGGACTTCCCCAAGGCCCAGGTGAAGTTCTCCGCCACCCAGAAGATCCAGTCCACCCTGCAGCCCCGCTTCAACCAGGGCAACCCGCCGGACCTCATCGACAACTCCGGCGCCGAGCAGATGGACATGGGCGTCCTGGTCGGCAAGAAGCAGCTCGCCGACCTCACCCCGCTGCTGGACGCGCCGTCGTACGACGACCCGTCCAAGAAGGTCCGCGACACCCTGCGCCCGGGCATCGTGGAGATGGGCCAGTTCGACGGCGACCCGGTGTGGATTCTCAACTACGCCTACACCGTGTACGGCGTCTGGTACTCCCAGAAGGCCCTGGACGGGCTGGACGAGAAGTACCCCGAGACCTGGGACGACATGCTCAAGGTCTGCGCCAAGGCCAAGAAGAAGGGCATCGCGGGCTGGACCTACGCGGGCAAGTACCCGTACTACCTGCCCTTCTCGCTCTACCCGATGATCGCCAAGGTCGGCGGCCGCGAGGTGCTGGACGCGATCGACAACCTGGAGCCCAACGCCTGGAAGCACCCGGCCGTCAAGGCGTGCTTCGAGGCGTACTACGAGCTGTTCAAGAAGGGCTACATCCTGCGCGGCACGCCCGGCCTGGACCACATCCAGTCGCAGACGGCCTGGGCCAAGGGCAAGGCGCTGTTCATCCCGAACGGCTCCTGGGTGGAGAACGAGTCGGCCAACGTCATCCCCGCCGACTTCAACCTGGCGGTCTCGGCGCCGACCGGACTCGACAGCTCCGACAAGATGCCCTTCGGCACCATCTGGGCCTCCGGCGGTGAGCCCTTCGTGGTCCCGGCCAAGGCGGCCAACCCCGAGGGCGGCATGGAGCAACTGCGCATCATGCTCTCCGAGGCGTCCTCGCGGAACTTCACCTCCAAGGTGAAGTCGCTCTCCGCGCTCAACGGCGGCATCGACGGCATCGAGCTGACCCCCGGTCTGAAGGCGGGCGTCGCCGCGCTGGACAAGGCCGGGGACAACGTGGTGAACCCGCGTATCCCGGACTGGTACGTCCAGTTGGAGAAGGAGAAGATCGGCGTCGGCGGCCTCGGCGAGATGATGGCCGGCCGGCTCACCCCGGCCGAGACGGTCAAGAAGATCCAGGGCTTCGCCGACGAGGCGGCCAAGGACGACTCCATCAAGCACTACAAGCACAAGTAACACCCCCTCACGGGTTCGTCACCAGCGGCAGCACGTGTCCCAGGAACGGGGTCGTCCGGCAATGCAGCACGGCAAGTACGGGTTCATCACGGGGTTCCTCGCGGCCCCGCTCGGGCTCTACGCACTCTTTGTGATCTGGCCGTTCATCCAGTCCATCTACTACTCGTTCACGGACTGGACCGGCCTGAGCCCCGAATTCAGCATGGTGGGTGCCGACAACTACACCCGGATGCTGCACGACGACATCTTCTGGAAGTCGTTGACGCACAGTCTGCTCTTCGCCCTGCTGCTGCCGCTGGTGACGCTCGGCATGGCCCTGTTCTTCGCTTTCATGATCAATGTGGGCGGCCGGCACCGAAAGGGCGGTCCGGTCGTCACCGGAGTGCGCGGTTCCGGCTTCTACAAGATCGTCTATTTCTTTCCGCAGGTGCTCTCGATCGCCATCGTGGCCCTGCTCTTCGCCTTCGCCTACAACCCGGACAGCGGCGCCATCAACTCGTTCCTGCGCGGCATCGGCCTGGACTCGCTCCAGCCGCTCTGGCTGGGCGATCCGAACCTCGCGCTGTGGTGCGTGATGGCGGTGCTGATCTGGTCCACCACCGGCTTCTTCGTGGTGCTGTTCAGCGCGGGCATGGCCTCGATCCCGGCCGAGCTGTACGAGGCGGCCCTGCTGGACGGGGCCGGCCGTGCGACCACCTTCTTCCGGGTCACCCTGCCGCTGCTGTGGGACACCGTGCAGTCCGGCTGGGTCTACATGGGCATCCTCGCGCTGGGCGCCGAGTCGTTCGCGGTCGTACAGATCATGACGACCGGCCCCGGCGGCCCCGACTACTCGACCACGGTGCTGGTCCTGTACGTGTACCAGAAGGCGTTCCGGGACGGTCAGGCCGCCTACGCCACCACCATCGGCGTCGCCCTGCTGGTCGTCACGCTCGCGTTCGCCGCGATCGTGATGCGGCTGGGCCGCCGCGAGCGGCTGGAGTACTGAGCCCCATGACGACCACCGACGCTCCCGTCCCGCCCCCCGCGCCCGTCGTGAAGACCGACGCGGTTCCGCCCCGCCCCGGTGCCCGCCGCCGCTCCGAGGGCTCCGTCCTCAACGTCTTCTCGCACGGCGTGCTGGTCATCTGGGCGATCATGGTCGTCCTGCCGCTGCTGTGGGCGGTGATGACCTCGTTCAAGGACGACAGCTCCATCTTCGGCTCGCCCTGGGCGCTGCCGGACAAGCTGCACTTCGACAACTGGTCGCGCGCCTGGTCCCAGGCCCATATGAGCGAGTACTTCCTCAACACCGTTCTGGTGGTGGGAGGTTCGCTGATCGGCACCCTGGTGCTCGGCTCGATGGCGGCCTATGTGCTGGCCCGCTTCGACTTCCCGGGCAACCGCTTCATCTACTACCTGTTCGTCGGCGGGATGAGCTTCCCGATCATGCTCGCGCTGGTGCCGTTGTTCTACGTCGTGCACAACATGGGGCTGCTGAACACGATCCACGGACTGATCCTGGTCTACATCGCCTACTCCCTGCCGTTCACGGTCTTCTTCCTGACCGCTTTCTTCCGTACCCTGCCCACTTCGGTGGCCGAAGCGGCCTTCGTGGACGGCGCCTCGCACAGCCGGACCTTCTTCCAGATCATGCTGCCCATGGCCAGGCCCGGCCTGATCAGCGTGGGCATCTTCAACTTCCTCGGCCAGTGGAACCAGTACATGCTGCCGACGGTGCTGAACACCGACCCGGACAAGAAGGTGCTCACCCAGGGGCTCGTCCAACTCGCCGTCAGCCAGGGCTACAAGGGCGACTGGTCCGGCCTCTTCGCGGGGCTGGTGATGGCGATGCTGCCGGTGCTGGCGGCGTACATCGTCTTCCAGCGGCAGGTGGTCGCGGGACTGACGGCGGGCGCGCTGAAGTAACCCTGCACTGCTCCAGGCCGGCCCCGGTGCCCCCACCGGGGCCGGCGCATGTGTGGACATCGGCGGTCACTTTGCGATCGTTACCGGTCACCCGGCGCGAACCCCGCCGTCAGCCCCTGAAGCCACTCCTGGTCACAGCCTCGTCACGCGATGAAACCCACTCGGAGGAGGGACAGCGGATCACGGCGAGTGTCAGCGATTTCCGTCAAGGACTTGACTGCGGTTACCCCTTCAGCAGAGCTTGGAGTTCATAACTTGTAAGTGGCCCGGTTCCGCAGATGTGACCTGGGCCACGGGCGGCGATGGGGCCGCCCGCCGATGTCGGGAGTGGATGGGTCGATGGAGACTCCGGGGTCGCAGTCGTCGCTGCACCGAGCCAACCTGGAACGAGTCGTACGGGCGGTGCGGCTGGCCGGGTCGCTCACGCAGGCGGAGATCGCCCGTACGACCGGGTTGTCCGCCGCGACGGTCTCCAACATCGTGCGCGAGCTGAAGGACGGCGGGACCGTCGAGGTCACGCCCACCTCGGCGGGCGGCCGCCGGGCCCGCAGCGTCTCGCTCAGCGGGGACGCCGGGATAGTGATCGGCATCGACTTCGGCCACACCCACCTGCGCGTGGCCATCGGCAACCTGGCGCACCAGGTGCTCGCCGAGGAGTCCGAGCCGCTGGACGTGGACGCCTCCTCGACGCAGGGCTTCGACCGGGCCGAGGAGCTGATCGACCGGCTGATCGCCGCCACCGGCGTGGACCGGGGCAAGGTGGCCGGGGTCGGCCTCGGTGTACCGGGCCCCATCGACGTGGAGTCGGGCACCCTGGGCTCCACCTCGATCCTGCCCGGCTGGGGCGGCACCCGGCCCGCCGAGGAGCTGCGCGAACGCCTCGGCGTGCCCGTGCACGTGGACAACGACGCCAATCTGGGCGCCCTCGGCGAGCTGGTCTGGGGCAGCGGCAAGGGCGTCCGCGACCTCGCCTACATCAAGGTGGCCAGCGGGGTCGGGGCGGGCCTGGTGATCAACGGGCAGATCTACCGCGGGCCCGGCGGGACGGCCGGGGAGATCGGGCACATCACCCTCGACGAGGGGGGCCCGGTGTGCCGCTGCGGCAACCGCGGCTGCCTGGAGACCTTCACCGCCGCGCGCTACGTCCTGCCGCTGCTCCAGCCGAGCCACGGCACCTCCCTGACCATGGAGGGCGTCGTCCGGCTGGCCCGCGACGGGGACCCCGGCTGCCGTCGCGTCATCGCCGACGTGGGCCGGCACATCGGCAGCGGCGTGGCCAACCTGTGCAACCTGCTGAACCCCAGCCGGGTCGTCCTGGGCGGCGATCTCGCCGAGGCCGGGGAACTGGTGCTGGCCCCCATCCGGGAGTCCGTAGGACGCTATGCGATCCCCAGCGCGGGACGTCAACTGTCCGTGCTTCCAGGGGCACTTGGCGGCCGGGCCGAGGTGCTCGGAGCACTCGCGCTCGCACTGAGCGAAATGGGCGATTCGACCCTGCTCGACGGCTCCGCCACGGCCTCGCTGCCCGTGGTCGCTCCTGCCTTCACTTAGATAACGGATGGCACCGTTGCCATCTCGTTAAGGATTTACTTCTTGACGCCGAACGCGTGGCCGAGTTGACTTCCAGCCACCTCGGCCGCAACGACGCGGCCTCGTCAGGGAGGTTTCTGAAGTGAACACGCGTATGCGTCGTGCGGCCTTCGCCGTTGCTGCTGGTGCCATGGCCGTCTCGCTCGCCGCCTGTGGCAGTGCCAAGGAGTCCGGTGGCGGTGCCAGCAAGTCCGCGGACAGCAAGAAGAAGGGCGACGCGATCACGGTCGGCCTGCTCCTTCCGGAGAACCAGACCGCGCGTTACGAGAAGTTCGACCGTCCGCTGATCGAGAAGAAGGTCTCGGAGCTGACGAACGGCAAGGGCAAGGTCGTCTACGCCAACGCCAAGCAGGACGCGACCCAGCAGAACCAGCAGGTCGACACCATGATCACCAACAAGGTGGACGTCCTGATCATCGACGCGGTGGACGCCGCTGCGATCAAGAACTCGGTGCAGAAGGCCAAGGACGCCGGCATCCCGGTCGTCGCCTACGACCGCCTGGCGCAGGGCCCGATCGACGCCTACACCTCGTTCGACAACGAGACCGTCGGCAAGACGCAGGGCGAGGCCCTCCTGAAGGCCCTTGGCTCCAAGGCCAAGTCCGGCAAGATCGTCATGATGAACGGCTCCTCCACGGACCCGAACGCCGCCCAGTTCAAGAAGGGCGCGCACGACGTCCTCGACGGCAAGGTGAACGTCGGCAAGGAGTACGACACCAAGGAGTGGAAGCCGGAGAACGCCAACTCCAACATGGAGGGCGCCATCTCGGCCCTGGGCAAGAAGAACATCATCGGCGTCTACTCCGCCAACGACGGCATGGCCGGCGGTATCATCACCGCCCTCAAGTCCGCGGGCATCTCCAACGTCCCGGTCACCGGCCAGGACGCCGAGCTCGCCGGTGTGCAGCGCATCGTCTCCGGTGCCCAGTACATGAGCGTCTACAAGCCGTACGCCCCGGAGGCCGACGCCGCCGCGGAGATGGCCGTCAACCTGGCGCAGGGCAAGTCGCTGGACTCCGTCGCCAAGGACAAGGTCGACAGCCCCACCACCAAGGGTGTTCCGTCCATCCTGGTCGCCGTCACCTCGCTGACCAAGGACAACATCAAGGACACCGTCATCAAGGACGGCGTCTACACGGTGGCCGACATCTGCACCGCCCAGTACAAGGCCGCCTGCGACAAGGCCGGCCTGAAGTAACCGACGGGCCCCTTCTCCCCCCGCCGGCCGGATTCCCGCCGGCGGGTCGGTGAGGCCCGCTCAGGCTCCTCCGGCGCCCCGCGCATACACACAGCCCCGCAAGCTCGGCGCGGGGCGCCGGACGGAATTCCCCCAAACTTCTGCACAACCTCCCGCCGGGTCAGGCGGCGAAGGAGATGGTTCACGTGTCCGCTACGCCCGTGCTGGCGTTGCGCGGAGTCTCCAAGCGATTCGGTGCCGTCCAGGCGCTCACCGATGTCACGCTGGAGGTCCACGCCGGTGAGGTGGTCGCCCTGGTGGGCGACAACGGTGCCGGAAAGTCCACGCTGGTCAAGACGATCGCCGGCGTGCACCCCATCGATGAGGGTGTCATCGAATGGGACGGCAAGACCGTCCAGGTCAACAAGCCGCACGACGCCCAGAACCTGGGCATCGCGACGGTGTACCAGGACCTCGCGCTGTGCGACAACATCGATGTCGTCGGCAACCTCTACCTGGGCCGGGAGATCCGCCGCGCGGGCGTCCTGGACGAGGTCGAGATGGAGCGGCGCTCGCGTGAGCTGCTGGACCAGCTCTCGATCCGCATCCCCAGCGTCCGTATCCCGATCGCCTCGCTCTCCGGCGGTCAGCGCCAGGTCGTGGCCATCGCCCGGTCCATGCTCGGCGAGCCCAAGCTGGTGATCCTCGACGAGCCGACCGCCGCGCTCGGCGTCGAGCAGACCGCCCAGGTCCTCGACCTGGTCGAGCGGCTGCGGGAGCGCGGCCACGCCGTGATTCTGATCAGCCACAACATGGCCGACGTCAAGGCGGTCGCCGACAAGGTGGCCGTGCTGCGCCTGGGCCGCAACAACGGCGTCTTCGAGGTCAAGTCGACCTCGCAGGAAGAGATCATCTCCGCCATCACCGGCGCCTCGGACAATGCCGTCACCCGTCGTGCGGCGCGCACCAATGGGGAGATCAAGAAGTGAGCATCGAGAAGACCTCCACCCCTGCGGACGACGCCACCCCCCAGCCCTCCGCCGACGCGGCCGCGGTGAACCCGGAGGCCGCCCCCGGCGCCGGTGTCGCCGTCGACCCCCGGCTGCTCGTGCGCGAGCAGGGACTCGCGGGCTACGTGGGCGAGTTCAAGCGCAAGATGAAGGCCGGCGACCTGGGCTCGATGCCCGTCGTGGTCGGACTCATCGTCATCTGGATCATCTTCCAGAGCCTGAACTCCAACTTCCTCACCGCGGGCAACCTCTCCGACATCTCCGTCGCCATGGTCGGCACGGGCATGATCGCCGTCGGTATCGTGTTCGTCCTGCTGCTCGGCGAGATCGACCTCTCGGTCGGCTCCCTCTCCGGTGTCGCGGGCGCCACCTTCGCGGTGCTCAACATCACCAACGGCATGAACGAGGTGCTGGCCTTCGTGCTGGCGATCCTCACGGGCACCGTCGCCGGCGCCATCCAGGGCTTCTTCTTCGCCAAGATCGGTGTGCCGGCCTTCGCCGTCACCCTGGCGGGACTGCTGTTCTGGAACGGCCTGATGCTCAAGATCCTGGGCGACAACGGCACGATCAACCTGAACAGCGACGGCCTGGTCGCCAACCTGACCAGCTACTACTTCTCCGACGTGGCCGCCGCCTACGGCCTGGCCGCCGTGGTGACGGTGCTGTTCTTCGTCAGCTCCTTCCTCGGCAACAAGCGCCGTGACGCCGCCGGGGTGCCGTCGAAGCCGCTGAGCGAGATCATCCTGCGCACCGTGCTGCTGGGCCTGGTCTCCTTCGCCGTGGCGATCGTCTTCAACCAGTACAAGGGCCTGCCGCTGGCGGTCGTGATCTTCGTCGCGGTCCTCTTCGTCACCGACTTCGTGCTGCGACGCACGGCCTACGGCCGCAAGGTGTTCGCGCTCGGCGGCAGCGTCGAGGCGTCCCGCCGTGCCGGTATCAACGTGGACCTGGTCCGCATCTCGGTGTTCGCCGTCTCCGGCACCTTCGCGGCGCTGGGCGGTCTGTTCATCGCCTCCAAGATCGCCTCCGCCAACCAGGGCGCGGGCGGCGGTGACCTGCTGATGAACGCCATCGCGGCGGCCGTCATCGGCGGCACCTCCCTCTTCGGCGGCCGCGGCCGCACCTGGAACGCGCTCCTCGGTGTGCTGGTCATCGTCTCGATCCAGTACGGCCTGGCCCTCCAGGGCATCCCCTCGCCGGTGCAGTACATGATCACCGGTGGCGTCCTGCTGGCGACCGTCGTCATCGACGCGGTGACCCGCAAGACCCAGAAGTCGGCCGGCCGCGCGTAAGCTCGGCAGGCACTGGGAGGCCCGGCGCGACGATGCGCCGGGCCTCCTGCGTTTCCCCTGGCCACGCCCCCGTCCACCGGGGGTGGGGCCGTTCGCATGACTACAGGGGCACCGCCCGGCCATCGGCCGCCGGGGCGGAACATTAGACTCATCAAGCCCGGCAACAGCTCGATCAGCTCATACTTGCAAGGAGGCACGGGTGCCGCTGCTGACCCGCATCACGGGACCGCGCGATCTGGACCGGCTCAGCCTGGAGGAGCTGAACCAGCTTGCTGAGGAGATCCGGACCTTCCTCGTGGAGGCCGTGTCCAAGACCGGCGGTCACCTCGGCCCCAACCTCGGTGTGGTGGAGCTGACCATCGCCCTGCACCGGGTCTTCCACTCGCCCGCCGACAAGGTGCTGTGGGACACCGGCCACCAGTCCTACGTCCACAAGCTCCTCACCGGGCGCCAGGACTTCTCCCGTCTGAAGATGAAGGGCGGCCTCTCCGGCTACCCGGCGCAGAGCGAGTCCGAGCACGACGTCATCGAGAACAGCCACGCCTCCACGGTGCTCGGCTGGGCCGACGGCATCGCCAAGGCCAACGAGCTGAGGAAGTCCGACGACCGCGTGGTCGCCGTCATCGGTGACGGCGCGCTGACCGGCGGCATGGCCTGGGAGGCGCTGAACAACATCGCCGAGGCCAAGGACCGCCCGCTCGTCATCGTCGTCAACGACAACGAGCGCTCCTACGCGCCCACCATCGGCGGCATGGCCAACCACCTGGCCACCCTGCGCACCAGCGACGGCTACGAGCGTTTCCTCGCCCGCACCAAGGACCTGCTGGACCGCACCCCGGTCGTCGGCCGCCCGCTCTACGACACCCTGCACGGCGCCAAGAAGGGCCTGAAGGACTTCATCGCCCCGCAGGGCATGTTCGAGGACCTCGGCCTGAAGTACGTCGGCCCGATCGACGGCCACGACATCGAGGCGCTGGAGTCGGCGCTGGTGCGCGCCAAGCGGTTCGGCGGCCCGGTCATCGTGCACTGCCTCACCGAGAAGGGCCGCGGCTACCAGCCCGCCCTCCAGGACGAGGCCGACCGCTTCCACGCGGTGGGCAAGATCCACCCCGACACCGGCCTGCCCATCGCCTCCTCCGGCGCCGACTGGACCTCGGTCTTCGGTGAGGAGATGGTGAAGCTCGGCGAGGAGCGCGAGGACATCGTCGCGATCACCGCGGCCATGCTCCAGCCGGTCGGCCTGGACAAGTTCGCCAAGCGCTTCCCCGAGCGGGTCTACGACGTCGGCATCGCCGAGCAGCACGGCGCCGTCTCCGCGGCCGGCCTCGCGCACGGCGGGGTGCACCCGGTCTTCGCGGTGTACGCCACCTTCCTCAACCGCGCCTTCGACCAGGTCCTGATGGACGTCGCCCTGCACAAGTGCGGCGTGACCTTCGTCCTGGACCGTGCCGGCGTCACCGGTACCGACGGCGCCTCGCACAACGGCATGTGGGACATGTCGATCCTCCAGGTCGTGCCCGGCCTGAGGCTCGCCGCCCCGCGCGACGCCGACCAGGTCCGCGCCCAGTTGCGCGAGGCCGTCGCCGTCGAGGACGCGCCGACCGTGGTCCGCTTCTCCAAGGGCGCGGTCGGCCCCGCCGTACCGGCCGTGCGCCGGGTGGGCGGCATGGACGTGCTGCGCGAGCCGGGCACCGAGCGCCCGGACGTGCTGCTGGTGTCGGTCGGCGCGCTCGCCCCGATGTGCCTGGAGATCGCCACGCTGCTCGACAAGCAGGGCATCTCCACCACCGTGGTCGACCCCCGCTGGGTCAAGCCGGTGGACGAGGCGATGGCCCCCCTCGCCGAGCGGCACCGGGTCGTCGTCACCGTCGAGGACAACAGCCGCGTCGGCGGTGTCGGCTCCGCGATCGCCCAGGCGCTGCGCGACGCGGGCGTGGACATGCCGCTGCGCGACTTCGGCATCCCGCCCCGCTTCCTCGACCACGCCTCGCGCGCCGAGGTCATGGCCGAGATCGGGCTGACCGCCCCCGACATCGCCCGCCAGGTCACCGGTCTGGTCGCCAAGATCGACGGCCGCTTCGGCCAGGGCACGGACGCCATGGACTCGGTGGAGTCCGCGCGCGAGTAGCCACCCGAACGCCACACTTCCGGGCCGGTTCTGCTGCCTCCTCAGGTGGCGGAACCGGCCCGCTTGCGTGAACCTGCCATTGCCGGGGCACCCGCACCCCGTCCCTCTCGATCATGTCGAGGACGACAAGCGTGGGAGGTAGGTACGTGAGCACGCTCTTCCGTACGAAGAACGTCGAGCAGTCCATCCGGGACACCGAGGAACCGGAGCATTCGCTCAAGAAGTCCCTCTCCGCCCTCGACCTGACCGTGTTCGGTGTCGGTGTCATCATCGGCACCGGCATCTTCGTGCTGACCGGCCAGGTGGCCAAGAACAGCGCGGGTCCCGCGGTGGCCATCGCCTTCGTCGTCGCCGGTGTGGTCTGCGGCCTGGCCGCGCTCTGCTACGCCGAGTTCGCCTCGACGGTCCCGGTGGCGGGGTCGGCGTACACCTTCTCGTACGCCTCGCTCGGGGAGCTGCCCGCCTGGACCATCGGGTGGGACCTGGTGCTGGAGTTCGCGCTCGGCACGGCGGTGGTGGCGGTCGGCTGGTCCGGGTACATCCGCTCGCTGTTCGACAGTTGGGGCTGGCACCTGCCGGCGTACCTGTCCGGGCGGGACGGCGCGAGCGGGTTCGGCTTCGACATCCTGGCGGCGGCCCTGGTGCTGCTGCTCACCTGTGTGCTGGTGGTCGGCATGAAGCTGTCCGCCCGGATCACCTCGGTCGTGGTCGCCATCAAGGTGATCGTCGTCCTCATCGTGATCGTGGCGGGCGCCTTCTTCGTCACGGGCGACAACTACAAGCCGTTCATCCCGCCGGCCCAGCCGCAGGAGGCGGGCGGGGACCTCGCGGCGCCGCTGATCCAGCTCATGTTCGGCTGGGCCCCGGCGAACTTCGGTGTGATGGGCATCTTCACCGCCGCCTCGGTGGTGTTCTTCGCGTTCATCGGCTTCGACATCGTCGCCACCGCCGCGGAGGAGACCCGCAACCCGCAGCGGGACATGCCGCGCGGCATCCTCGGCTCGCTGTTCATCTGCACGGTGCTGTACGTGGCGGTGTCCCTGGTCGTCACCGGCATGCAGAAGTACACCGAGCTGTCGGTGGAGGCGCCGCTCGCGGACGCGTTCAAGTCGCTCGGGCATCCCTGGTACGCGGGAATCATCAGCTTCGGCGCCGCCGTCGGCCTGACCACGGTGTGCATGATCCTGCTGCTGGGCCAGACCCGGGTGTTCTTCGCCATGAGCCGCGACGGGCTGCTGCCCCGCTTCTTCTCCCGCGTCCACCCGCGCTTCCGCACCCCGCACCGGCCGACCATCCTGCTGGGCGTGATCATCGCGATCATCGCGGGCTTCACCAGCCTGAGCGAACTGGCCGAACTGGTCAACATCGGCACCCTGTTCGCGTTCATCGTGGTGGCGATCAGCGTGATCATCCTGCGCCGGACGCGTCCCGACCTGCACCGCGCCTTCCGTACCCCGCTGGTCCCGGTGCTGCCGATCGTGTCGGTGTGCGCGTCGCTGTGGCTGATGCTGAACCTGCCGGCCGAGACCTGGCTCCGGTTCGCCATCTGGATGGCGATCGGCTTCGTCGTCTACTTCCTCTACGGCCGCACGCACAGCCGCCTGGCCCGCGAGGAGCAGCCCGAGGAGACCCCGAAGGCGACCTGAGCCCCGGTGCCGGTCCGCGTCACGGAGACCTCAGCCGAGGGCCGTACGCGGGCCGGCCACGTCGGCGCCCAGCGCGCCCACCCGGCGCCGCAGCTCGCGGTCGGCGGTCACCACCAGCCGGTCCCGGTCGGCGGACCCGGCGACCAGCTCCACGATCCAGTCGTCCCCGCTGCCCGGCGCGGACTCCACCCGCACCCCCGGCACCGACTCGACCCCGCGCGCCGCGCCCTCCACCACCAGCACGATCTCCGCCGGGTCGGTACGCCCCGGCAGCCCGTCACTGGCCAGCCGGTCCCGCAGCCGCTCGGCGGCCCCCTTGCGGTCCTTCCACCAGCCGTCGGGGCGCGAACCCATCACATTGGCGCAGTCCACGATCGCCAGCAGGGGATCGTCCTGACCCGGAACACCGTGTACGTCGTCCATGGGGCCAGGGTCCCACGGGAGCCGTCCGGGGGCGCGGTCCACGGGCCTCAGCAGGCAGCTTATGGTGATCCGGTGAACGGCGACTGGCTCATACGCGGCCGCGACGGCCGACTCGGTGTCTACCAGCCCACGGACGACGGTGTCCTGTCGCGGGCGGAACACCGGCCGGGTGGCGGTTGGACCGCCCCGCGCAGGGTGGGCGGCGAACAGAAACTGCGTCCCGGTCTCGGTGTGGGCCAGGGCACGGACGGCTATGCCCACCTCGTCTCCTGGCACCCGGCGGCAGGCGGCGAGGCGGTGCTGACGCACTCCACGCACTACCGGGCCGACCTCACCGCCATGGACTGGACCCCGCTCGGCCACCCCAACCGCAAGGGATCTCCCACCTCCGACCCGGCGGTCGCGGTGGACCACCAGGGCCGGGCCCATGTCTTCGTGGTCAACGGCGGCCAGGGACTGAGCATGGTCGCCCAGCGGGAGAAGGGCGGCTGGGCACCCTGGCGCGACCTCAACGGCTCACGAGTCCAGAACGGCCTGGCCGCGGTGACGGGGGAGACGGGCCTGGTCGGGGTGTACGGGGTGGTGCCCGGCGGCATCGTGCACTGGACCCAGGAGAAGCCGGGCGAGCAGATCACCGTCACCGAGTCGCTGGAGACGCGGGTCCGGCCGGGCACCCTGGCCGCGCTCGCCACCTCCGAGCACAGCACGACCGTGTTCTGGACCGACACCGAGGGGATGCTCTGCGTCTGGCGTCCCGGCTGGGCGCCCGTGCCGCTGCTGCCCGCGGCGGGTCCCGGCCCGGTGAGCGCGGCGCGCTGCCGGCTGGAGGGCCACGACTGCACGGTGCTCGCGCAGCGCGCGGCGAGCGGCCGGGTGGCCATCGCCGCCTACCCCACCGAGGCGGAGTCGGCGGGGGCCTGGTGGGCCGAGTCGGGTCCGGTGCTGCCCGAGGACGCGCGGGTCTTCCTCGTGGGGGACGCCGACCTCGGCCGGCTGACCGCGGCCGCGCTGTCCCCGTCGACCGGACGGCTCGTCCTCGCCCACCGCAAGGACGAGCCGGGGCTCGCGCTGGAGCCCTGGCGGGAGGTCTGACCCCCGCCGTCTCCCGAGGGCGCCGCCCCTACGGGGTGGCGCCGCCGCCCGCGGGCGACTTCTTGGCCGAGTCGGGGATGGTCGCGTCGGAGCGCAGGGCCGTCCAGAGCTGCTTGGCCTGGGGCTCCGCGGCCACGACCCGGTTGGGGTCCTGGGTGTCGTACTGAACCGGCAGCATGATCGTCTCCATGGTGGAGGTGTCGACGCCGTTCATGCTGCGGCTGAACTCGGCCAGCTTGGTGAGCGAGGCGAGCCCGGAGTCGGTGGTGAGCGCGGTGGTGAGGTCGTCGGCCACGGCGTACGCCTTGGTGGGGCTGCCCATCAGGTCCTGCTTCTTGATCTCGGCGAGCAGCGCCATCAGGAACTTCTGCTGCATCCCGATCCGGCCGAGGTCACTGCCGTCGCCGATGCCGTGCCGGGTGCGGACGAACTGGAGCGCCTGGGTGCCGTTCAGCCGATGAGTGCCGGCGGCGAGGTCGAGGCCGCTGGAGGAGTCGTGGATGTCGCGGTCGACGGTGACGGGCACGCCGCCGATCGCGTCGACCAGGCCCTTGAACCCGGCGAAGTCGATCTCCACGAAGTGGTCGAGCCGGACGCCCGACATCTTCTCGACCGTCTTGACCACACAGGCCGGACCGGCCGCGGAGTAGACCGAGTTGAACATGACGCGGTTCGCCGACGGCAGCTTCGTCCCGTCGTCCTTGGCGCACTCGGGGCGGGTGACGAGGGTGTCGCGCGGGATGCTGACGGCGACGGCCTGTTTGCGGCCCTCGGGTATGTGGATCACCAGCGCGGTGTCGGAGCGGGCTCCGGCCACTTTTCCGGTGCCCAGACCGGCGTTGGCCCCGGCGCGCGAGTCGGAGCCGAGGACCAGCACGTTCTGTCCGGAGGTGGGCAGCTTCGGCGGGCGGTCGTCACCGAGGGACTGGTCGAGGTCGACGCCGGTGATGTTGCCGTCGAGCCGGCTGTACATCCAGTACCCGGTCCCGGCGCCTGCCAGGACCAGCACCGCCAGGGTGAGCATGACCCACCGTCCGGTCCGGCGCCGGCGTGGTGCCTTGGGCGGGCGTGAGCTGTCGGGAGCCTCTGGGGTCGTCATGGCGTCGCGGTCCTCGTTCACTGGTGCCGGGAAAGTGCTGGGTGCTCGGGTCAGACCCGTGGCGGCCCGCGTGCGTTGTGCGGCAGTGGCGCGCATCACACGACTTGTCCGGGCAGGTCGGGACACCGGGCGTGGCGGGTCGAGCGCCCCGTATGCACCTCTGCTCACGGCCGATCAGTGTGGGCTGTGTGCATATTATGTGATGGCGATATCTCTCCGTATCGCGCCAGGATGACTTCCGCGTGACGCGGACTCAGTACAGCTCGTCAGGTTGTATCGATGTGGGATGTACGACAGGAGCCCCCGGATACCCATGCTCTTCTGGACAGTCGGCAAACCAGATGTAAACATTCTGTGTGATCGGTAAGGCTCAGGTGAGTCGTAGTCATCACCCTGCGAACGGGATGAGGCTGGCGGTCCGGTGACTGCGGCGATGAGGGCGACGGTCGCGGTTGAGGGTGGGGGCGGTCACCGGGGCGATCTGCTCCGGTTCGAAGTGGATGGTGTGAAAGTCGGGTGAGCCTGAACAACCCCGAGGCGAGCGCGCTCGTGTCGACATATCGATCTGTCATTCCGACGGGAGCGCGGCGCTGGATCGTGCGGCGGGTCCCCGGCTCGATGCGCACCTCGGTGAAACGTTCGCTCGCCTCCGCCGACGCCGTGCGTTCCGCGGCGGTCGTCCGGGCCATGGAAGGCCGCCGCCGCGCGGACGTGGACACCCCCGACGGTGCACGACGTGTCGTCAAGGTGGCCGGCAAGTTCCTCCGTGCGGTGGAGGTCCCGGGAGCCACCGAGTGGGCCGCTCGCGCCCGTAACCTCCATCTCCTCGTCTCCTTCCTCGAAGAGGCCGGACTCGACTACTTCTGCGTGCGCGGCACCGCTTCCCCGCGTCTGCCGTGCGTCGCCGTACCGGCCCGGCTGCGGTCGCGGTTCGAGGAGCTGCTGCGCGTCGCCTTCGCGGAGTACCCCGGGTACGTCGGCACCGGCAATCCGGTGCAGTTGCGGCCCGGCAGCGCGGCGGCAAGCTGGCGCGCGCTGCGCGAGAAGCCGGTGCTGCGCGTGGTCTGGGTCGTCTGCGACCCCAGCGGGAACCTGGTGTTCGGTGCCGAGTCCGGCTGTGAGGTCGAGTTCTGGGACGAGCGGGACGGCGTTCTCGTCGCGCCGCGCCCCAACAAGGTGGCCACGGAGATCCCGGCGGACGCCGGTCGCTGCTGGGGCGAGCAGAAACGATTCAGTACGGTTCCCGGGCTCTACACCACCGGCCACGCCCGCACCGTGCCGGAGTTTCTCGCCGCGCTGCCGGACGACCACCTCTTCCCCATCGACGTGGTCTACACCTGGGTGGACGACTCCGACCCCGTATGGCGCCGGAACCGCGAACGCGCGCGCGGGCACCTGACCTCGGACGGGGGCGGCACACTGCACGAGCAGGCCGCCAACGACTCCCGTTACACCAGCCGGGACGAACTGCGTTACTCGCTGCGCTCGATCCACCAGTACGCGCCCTGGGTGCGCGACATCTACCTGGTCACCGCCGGACAGGTGCCCGCCTGGCTGCGCCGGGACGTGCCCGGCCTCCGGGTGGTGGACCACCGCGAGATATTCGCCGACCCGAGCGCGCTGCCGACCTTCAACTCCCACGCCATCGAAAGCCAGTTGCACCACATCCCCGGACTGTCGGAGCACTTCCTCTACCTGAACGACGACGTGTTCTTCGGCCGTCCCGTCGAGCCGGGGCACTTCTTCCATCCCAATGGACTGACCAAGTTCTTCCAGTCCAAGGCGCTGATCCCGTCCGGCCGGGCCAGCACGGACGACCTGCCGGTCAACGCGGCCGGCAAGAACAGCCGCGGGCTGATAGCCCAGCAGTTCGGGACCGTCATCTCCCAGAAGATGAAGCACACCCCGCACGCTCTGCGGCGCAGCGTCCTCGCGGAGATCGAGCAGGTCTACGACAAGGCGCACCGGGTCACCCAGCACTCCCGCTTCCGCTCGCCCAGCGACGTGCCGATCGCCTCCTCGCTGCACCACTACTACGCCTACGGCTCGGCCCGGGCCACGGTGGGCGACATCCGCTACGTCTACGTCGACCTGGCGGACCGGCTGGCCCAGCGCCGGCTGGACAACCTGCTCGCCCGCCGCAACTTCGACACCTTCTGCATGAACGACACGGTCACCGCCGCCGATCCCGAAAAACAGGCCCACATGGTCGCCACCTTCCTGGACGCCTACTTCCCGGTGCCCAGCCCCTACGAGGCTCCGGAGCAGGTCCGCCTGCCCCGGCGCCGGCCGAGCCGAGGAGAACTGGGGGCCACCACCTCATGAGTGCCTCTCCCGCCCGCGCCACGGCCGGCGGCCTCGGCCGCCGCCTTCACGCCCTCGCGTTCGCCGTGCGCACCCGGCTCATGATGGGGCTCTTCGTCCCCCTGCGCCGCCGGCGCACCGCCGTACTCCGCTACGCGGGTATCCTCGACGGCCAGACCGTGAACCTGCACGCCCAACTGCCGCCCTCGGCCGGGATGCCGGAACACGCCGAGGTCGTACTGCGCCGCCGCCGACGCAGGTATTTCGCCGAGGCCCGCCTTCACCAGGGCCCGGCGGGGGAGACCCTGGTGGACGCCGCCGTACTGCTCGGCGCCGAACTCGGCGGCATACCCGTCTCCGGCGGACGCTGGCGGCTGGCCCTCCGGGTGCGCGCCGGGCGCCGTACCCGCACCCTGCCGTTGGTGCTGCTCGATCCGCCCGTCCCCTACGCCGGGCCGACCAGGCCCATGACGGCGTCCCCGGTGACCGGCGAGCGGCACCGGCTCAGCCGCTCCTTCCGGGGCAGCGCCCGGATCGCCAGCACCGCCGCGCGGCCCGCCGCCGAGGTCGCCAAGGTGCACCTCGGGCACGCCGGGGTCAGTGTCGACTTCCGGGTGTTCGGCACCCGTGCCGACGCTCCCTGGGCGGAGTTCACGGCGTCCGGCCGCGTGGTCGAGCAGCCCGTCACCGTACTGGGCGGCGGTGTCCTCCGGGTCGACGTCCCGCTGGACCGGATGCCCCCGCGAGGCAGCCGCCCCGACCAGTGGGACGTACGACTGCGTGACGGCGGTGGCCTGTCGCTGCGGCTGGGGCGCCGGCTGCACGACGTACGCAACCCCCTGCGCGTCTTCGCCATGCGCCGGCTCGCGGTCACCCCGGCGGGCCACCCCACCATGATCGTCCAACCGCGTTACACCCCTGCGGGCAATCTCCGGATGACCTGCACGCGTATGCCCGAGGCAGGCTGAACCGACAGATGAAGATCACGTTCCTGCTGACCACGGCCGATGCGGTCGGCGGCACCGAGCGGGCGGTGTTCAACCAGGCCTCCGAGCTGGCCGCGCGACACGACGTGCGGGTGCTGAGCGTCTTCAAGAGCAAGACCGAGCAGTTCTTCACCCCGGACGCGCGGGTCCGTGTCGACTACCTGATCGACCTCACCGCCCCGACTCCCCGCCCCCTGCGGCCCAGCTCGGTGGAGCCCGCGGTGTGGGAGGGGCTGGCGGCACAGCCGAGCGAGATCGTCGACCGGTCCTGGGAGTCGGCGTTCAACCGGCTCTCGGACCTGGAACTCGGTCTCGAACTCCAGGGCACCGACACCGACATCCTCATCACGACCACGCCCGCGCTGATGGCGCTGGCCGTCCACTTCGCGCCGGCGCACGTCATCACCGTGCACCAGGAGCACCGGGTCTCCGAGCTGCGCGGCACCAGCGGCGAGCCGCTGCGCCGGTACGCCGCCCGGCTGGACGCCCTGGCCGTGCTCAGCGAACGCACGCTGGAGTGGTTCGCCGAGACCCTGGGGGACGCCGCGCCCCGACTGGACGTCGTACCCAACGCGCTGCCCAGCGGGTTCCGGCCGCGGTCGACCCTCCAGACCCGCACGGTGGTCATCGCGGGACGGCTCGTGGCGGAGAAGCAGATCGACCACGCCGTCGCCGCCTGGGCGATCGTCGCGCGGCACCACCCGGACTGGCAGCTCCGGATCTTCGGCGACGGTCCGCTCAGCGGTGCCCTGCGCCGGCAGATCGACATGCTCGGACTGCACGACTGCGTCCAGCTCAACGGCAACTCCCGGCACCTCGCCGAGGAGTGGGCCAAGGCCAGCATCGCCACCCTCACCTCCCGCAACGAGGCGTTCGGCCTGGTCCTCGCCGAGGCGCACGCCGCCGGCGTCCCCGTCGTCTCCTACGACTCCCCGAACGGTCCCCGTGAAGTCGTCATCGACGGCCGGACCGGCGTCCTGGTCCCGCCCGGCGACACCGAGGCCCTCGCCTCCGCGCTGATGCTGCTCATCCAGGACGACGGGCTGCGGCGCGACATGGGCGCCGCCGCCCTGGCCTCCGTCAACCGCTTCTCGCCCGCCGTGGTCACCGCGCACTGGGAGCGCATCTTCCACGAACTGGTCGCGGAACGCGACAGCGGACGCCGGGCCGTCGCCAAGGCCGAACGCCAGGCGGTGCACGCCTACTACAGCGGTCCCGACGGCATCGTCGCGGCCGCCGCCCCCGCCCCCGCCACGACCGTCCGCACCGCCGACCAGCGCGCCGTCGAGCAGCGGCTGCTCCAGCGCCGCGAACTGGTCGAGGACGGCGGCCAGGTGTGCCGGGTGATGGACTGGGAGTCGCCCTGGGACGGCGTCCAGCAGAACCTGGCCCTGGCGGCCGACGCACTCGAATCCGCGTCCATCCCTTACCTCGTGGTGCGCGACCACCTGATCCGGCACACCATCGCCGTGCACGCCGTGCACCGCGACGCCGTCTTCAAGGCGCTGGGAGAACACTTCGCCGACAAGGCGGTCTACGCCGGCGTCCTCAACGAGAGCCAGAAGACGACCGCCACCGTCCTCGCCGGACTGGTGACCCCGCACGCCGACCCGGCCGTCTCCGGCATCCGGGTCTACCAGAACCTCGTCTCGCACTCGCGGCTGCTGCGCCTGGGCGCCGTCTACGGCTGCACCATCTCCTTCTGGGAGACCGACCCCGAGGACGAGAGCCGGCTCATGGCCCCGGCCCGCACGCTGATCGGTGACCGGGTGCCCCTCAGCGCCATGCGCCGCAGGCCCCTCACCCTGGGCGGCCGCGCCTACCCGAGCATCGAGGCGTTCACCCGGCGGCTGCACGGGGACATCGACTTCCCCGTCGACGCCGTCTACACCTGGGTCAACGGGGCCGACGTGAACTGGCTGGAGCGGAAGAACGCCGCCCTGACCGCCCTGGGCATGGAGACGGAGGACGCGGCCACCAGCGCGGCCCGCTTCCGGGACCGGGAGGAACTGCGGTACTCCCTGCGCTCCATCGACATGTACGCGCCCTGGATACGCAACATCTACCTGGTCACCGACCAGCAGGTCCCGCACTGGCTCGACCTCGAGCACCCGCGCGTGCGGGTCGTGGACCACACCGAGGTCTTCGGCGACCGGGGAACGCTGCCCAGCTACAACTCGCACGCCATCGAGAGCCAGTTGCACCACATCGAGGGGCTGGCCGAGCACTTCCTGTACTTCAACGACGACGTGTTCGTGGGCCGCACCCTGCGGCCCGACGCGTTCTTCCTCGGCAACGGCCAGTCCAAGTACTTCATGTCGCCGACCTCCGTGCCGATGGCGCCGGTCGAGGAGACGGACGAGTTCAACGTCGCGGCCGCCAAGAACAACCGGGCCCTGATGGAGCGGGACTTCGGGCAGACGCTCGTGCACACCTTCCTGCACGCACCGCATCCGCTGCGGCGCACCGTCCTCGCCGACATCGAGCGGCGGTACGCCGGCCCCGTCCAGGTCACCGCGCACAACCAGCTCCGCAGCCACCAGGACGTGTCCGTGGCCTCCTCGCTCCACCACTACCTGGGCCACCACACCCTGCGCAGCGTGCCCGGCAGCATCTCCTGCGGC
This sequence comes from Streptomyces sp. NPDC018263, assembly GCF_055562575.1. NCBI lineage: Bacteria > Bacillati > Actinomycetota > Actinomycetes > Kitasatosporales > Streptomycetaceae > Streptomyces > Streptomyces sp. NPDC018263. Next base: position 427,137 of record NZ_JBVHFA010000004.1, on the reverse strand, counting down.
TTCGTCAACGTCGGCCTGAGCGAGCACAAGCCCCGGCTCAGCCGCATCCTCACGGTGCGCCCGCACGACGTGTTCTGCCTGAACGACTACCACGACGGCGACGTCTCCGAGGAGGAACAGGACGCGATCCTCGCCGCGTTCCTGCCGAGCTACTTCCCGGTGCCCAGCCAGTTCGAGGCCGGCTCACCGCGCAACCGTCTGGCCCGCGAGGGGCGGCTGCCCGCCTGGCCGCTCTGACACCCCGCCGGACCGTACCCGTACCCGCACCGCCGTCCGCTCGCCTGCCACCGGCCGGCGTCCGCAGTTGAAGGGAAAGCCGTCATGCCGTCCGCCGAGGGAACCACACCGCGCCCTTCGCTGCTCCAGGTCCTCGCCCACCCCGACGACGATCTGTACTTCATCAACCCCGACCTCCAGCGGGCGCTGGAGGCGGGGCACCGGGTCACCAGCGTGTACCTGACGGCCGCCGAGGCCGACGGGCGCAACATCGACACCCGCGACCCGCACCGCCTCGACAGCCCCCCGGACTACGCCGGTTACGCCGAGGCACGCCAGCAGGGGCTGCGCGCGGCATACGCGGCCATGGTGACGGGCGACCGGGAGAGCGAGTGGGCGCGGGACGTCGTCCCCTTCTCGGCCGGGGTGGCGGCGGAGCGGTCCACCCTGCTGGCGGCGCCCCACGTCCAGCTCTTCTTCTTCGGGCTGCGCATGGTCGACACACAGCACGGCTTCGCCGCCGACGTGCCGCCCGCCCGGCTGGCCACGCTGTGGGCCGGGCAGTGCGCCACGCAGCTCACCCTGAACGCCGCCGAGTCCCCCCTGGGCCCGGCGCAGCGGATCAGCCGTGACGTTCTGCGCCGCTGTCTGGCCGAGCTGCTCCACCACACCCGGCCCGACCAGTACTGGACCATGGACCCCGACCCCTGGCACACGGAGTGGGACGAGGTCCGGGGGCCGACGTCCAGCGACCACCAGGACCACACCGCCACGGCGCAGTTCGCGCTGGGCGCCCTCGACCAGTACCTCGCCGAGGGCGGGGTGCCCCCGCTCGTCGACCACTGCGTCGGCTACGGCAACAAGCTGTCGCCCAGCAACCTCACCGAACACGCCTGGGCCGAGAAGAAGCGCGTCATCGAGGTCTACACGGCCGCCGACGGCCACGAGTGCCGACGCCGCCACTGCGGCGACCGGCAGCTCTCCGACGGGTCCGACATCCGCCGCTACGGCTGGAGCACCCGGGCCCGCTACGAGGGCGGCACCGACTGGCTCCACCTCCAGGCCGACGGCAGGCTCGCCGCGTACGCCGTGCTCGGCGACCGGGTCGCGGTATGGACCGAGAGCGCGCCGGGCAGCGGCGCCTGGGACCGGCCGGTCCTGCTGCCGGGCGGCCGTCTCACTCCGGCCCTCTCGGTGGCGCCCGACCGTGAGGGCGGGGTGCACCTCGTGGGCCAGCGCCGCACGCCGGGGCCGGACGGCCGGGTGGACGTGGAGGTCGTCCGTATGTGGCGGCAGGCCCACACCGGTGCGACCACTGTGTGGGAGAGCGTCGGCAACCCCAACGAGCGGTCCAGGGACTGGCAGCGCTGCCGCGAGGTCGGCGTGCCCGAGGCCGTCGTCGACCCCTCGGGGCGGCTGCATGTGTTCATGCGGAACTTCGGAGCGGGCATCAGCGCCCGGCGGGAGACCGCCGAGGGCTGGGGCGCCTGGGAGGACCTGGGCGGCCGCGGGATGCAGGACTGCCTGACCGCCGTGCTGAAGTCCACCGGGCGCGTCCACTTGTTCGCCGCGAACCGCGTCGGTGCCGTGCACTGGTATCAGGACGACGTCCACGGCCCGTACAAGCTCCAGGACGGTGTGACGCAGGGGGACCCGGACGCCTGGCGGCCGGTCGGCGGGATCACACCGGTGCAGATCGGGCGCTCCCGCATGGCGGTCGTGTACCGCGAGGAGGAATCCGGCGAGGTGATGTGCGTACGGCAGCGCCCCGACGGCCGGTGGAACACCTGCGTCGAACGGCTCGGCGGCCACGGCGGCACGGGCCGCGTCGCGGCGTTGCGGCACTGCACCGAACGGCACGACACCCTCGTCCTGGCGCGCCGCAACGGCCGCAACGGCCTGAGCGTCGCGGCCTTCGCCACGCAGGGCCGGGACGAGGCGCCCGAGTGGGCGGACCACGACGTGCTGATGGCGCGACCGCCCGCCCTCGCGCTGGACGGCTCCGGCCGGGTGGTGGTGGCGGTGCTGGGCACCGACGCGCGGCTGAGGGTGATGCGGCAGAAGACGGCGGACCCCGCCGAGGGCTTCGGGCCGCTGACGATCGTGTGACCGTCGGCCACCGGGGCGGCAGGACAACGGCAAGACAGGCGCGACACATGAGGGACACATGAGGAAGATCTGCATCATCGGGAACTCGGTGGCCGCCTCGCGGACCGAGGCGGAGGCACCGCTCGCGGGCTGGGGACAGTACCTGGGCGAGTTCCTCGGCACGGGCTACGAGGTGCGCAACTACGCCCGCGATGCCATGACGTTGCGCGGTTACTTCACCGAGCGCCTCGCCACACTCCTCGGCATCCTCGCCCCCGGCGACCTGGTGCTGCTCGCCTTCGGCAGCGTGGAGCAGCGCATCAACCAGCTCAACCGCCATCACGGCCCGCGCGAGTACAAGGAGTACCTGCGCCTGTACGTCGAGGCCGTACGGGGCGAGGGCGCCGTCCCCGTACTGGTCACCCCGGCCGTCCGCTGCGCCTTCGACGAGGCGGGCAACGTGGTGGACACCCATGACGGATACTCCGACCTCACCCGGGAGGCGGCGGCCGAGACGGGCGCCGCGCTGCTCGACATGGACGCCTTCACCACCGAGATGATCGCGGAGCTGGGGCCCACCCGGGCGCGGCGGCTCTTCCGCTGGCTGGACCCGCGCGAGCACCCCAACCATCCCGACGGCATCATCGATGCCAGCCACTTCAACGACCTGGGCGCCCGCGAGGTGGCCCGGCGCCTTGCCATGAGCGCCCTCGACGTCCCCGGTCTGCCGCGCGACATGATCGACCCGGAGCGGCTGACACCCGGCCCGCTGCCCCCGGTGCTCACCGAGTTCCATGTGAGCCGTCCCGAACTGGCCCTCACCATGGAGCCGGCGCTGCCGGACGAACCGGTCGTCGTCTCGCCGGGACCGGGTGCGCTCGTGGGTGCCGCCCGCAAGCTGAGCGGCAAGGCGCCCGCCGGGTCCGACTATGTGCTCTTCTTCGAGCAGGGCCGCTACCTCGGCGGCTCAGCCGTGTCCGCCGCCGGCACCTGGCAGTGGCGGCGCGTCGTCAACTGGCCGGCGGGCCCGCACACCGTGCAGGTCCTCGCCGTCGCGGGCAACAGCGTCTCCCGCACTACGGCGGTGGACTTCCACGTTCTCGACCGGCTGCAACCGCCGCAGGTCGTGGGTCCGCGGCCGAACGCCTGGTGCGGCCCCCGGCCCCGCTTCTCCGGCCGGGCGGCCCGCGGGACGGAGAAGGTGATGGTGCTCGAACAGGGCAGGCTCATCGCCGAGGCCCCGGTCCAGGAGGACGGGACCTGGCGGGTCACCCACGCCCACGACTGGCGCCCGGGCACCTACACGGTGGAGTTCGTGGCGGTGTTCAGCGCCATCCACTCGGCGCCCACCCCCCTGACCCTGCGCGTGCACGGCATCCCCGAGGACAACTGGCTGCACACGTCGCTGTCCTCCCGTGAGCCCTGCTCCGCCGAGTGCGCGCACTACCCGGCGATGCCGGCCTGGTGAAACAGAAGGAGGGCCCCCGCGCCGAAGCGCCGGGGCCCTCCTCCCTGCGGCCAGGTGTTACGCGGGCACGCTCGCCACACCCTGCTCCAGGAACCGCTTGCCGTTCACCCGCTCGGAGACACCCTCACGGTCCAGGTACGGCGTGAGGCCGCCCAGGTGGAAGGGCCAGCCGGCGCCGGTGATGAGGCAGAGGTCGATGTCCTGGGCCTCGGCGACGACGCCCTCGTCCAGCATGAGGCCGATCTCCTGGGCCACCGCGTCGAGCACGCGGTCGCGGACCTGCTCCTCGGTCAGGACGGTGTCGCCCTGCTTGAGCAGCGCGGCGACCTCGGGGTCCAGCTCCGGCTTGCCGCTGTCGTAGACGTAGAAGCCGCGCTTGCCGGCCTCGACGACCGCCTTCAGGTTCGGGGAGACCGTGAAGCGGTCCGGGAAGGCCCGGTTGAGGGTCTCCGAGACGTGCAGGCCGATCGCCGGGCCGACCAGCTCCAGCAGCACCAGCGGGGACATCGGCAGGCCGAGCGGCTCGACGGCCTTCTCCGCGACCTCGACCGGGGTGCCCTCGTCGATGACGTTCTGGATCTCGCCCATGAAGCGGGTCAGGATGCGGTTGACGACGAACGCCGGGGCGTCCTTCGTCAGCACCGCGGTCTTCTTCAGCTTCTTGGCCACGCCGAACGCCGTCGCCAGCGAGGCGTCGTCGGTCTGCTCGCCGCGTACGATCTCCAGCAGCGGGAGGATCGCGACGGGGTTGAAGAAGTGGAAGCCGACGACCCGCTCGGGGTGCTTCAGCTTCGACGCCATCTCCGACACCGACAGCGAGGAGGTGTTGGTGGCGAGGATCGCGTGCGCCGGGGCGACCGCCTCGACCTCGGCGAACACCTTCTGCTTGACGCCCATCTCCTCGAACACGGCCTCGATGACGAAGTCCGCGTCCGCGAAGCCCTCGGCCTTGTCCAGGACACCGGTCACCAGCGCCTTGAGGCGGTTGGCCTTGTCCTGGTTGATCCGGCCCTTGCCGAGCAGCTTGTCGATCTCGGCGTGGACGTAGCCCACACCCTTGTCGACGCGCTCCTGGTCGATGTCGGTCAGCACGACCGGCACCTCGAGGCGGCGCAGGAAGAGCAGCGCGAGCTGGGAGGCCATCAGACCGGCGCCGACGACACCGACCTTGGTGACCGGACGCGCCAGCGACTTGTCCGGAGCGCCCGCCGGACGCTTGCCGCGCTTCTGCACCAGGTTGAACGCGTAGATGCCGGACCGCAGTTCGCCGCCCATGATCAGGTCCGCGAGGGCCTGGTCCTCGGCGTCGAAGCCCTTCTGGAGGTCGCCGTCCTTGGCGCCCTCGATGATCTCCAGCGCGCGGTAGGCGGCCGGGGCCGCGCCGTGCACCTTGGAGTCCGCGACGAAGCGGCCCTTGGCGACGGCCTGGTCCCACGCCTCGCCCCGGTCGATCGCCGGACGCTCGACGGTGATGTCGCCCTTGAGGACCTGCGCGGTCCACAGCAGCGACTGCTCCAGGAAGTCGGCACCCTCGAACAGCGCGTCGGCGATGCCGAGTTCGAAGACCTGCTTGCCCTTGAGCTGGCGGTTCTGGTTGAGGCTGTTCTCGATGATGACCTGGACGGCCTTCTCGGCGCCGATCAGGTTCGGCAGCAGGGCGCAGCCGCCCCAGCCGGGCACCAGGCCGAGGAAGACCTCGGGCAGCGAGAACGCCGGGATCGCCTTGGAGACGGTCCGGTAGGAGCAGTGCAGGCCGACCTCGACGCCGCCGCCCATCGCCGCGCCGTTGTAGTAGGCGAAGGTGGGAACGGCCAGCTTCGACAGGCGCTTGAAGACCTCGTGGCCGCCCTTGCCGATGGCGAGCGCGTCCTCGTGCCGCTTCAGCAGCTCGACGCCCTTGAGGTCGGCGCCGACCGCGAAGATGAACGGCTTGCCGGTGATGCCGACGCCGACGATGTCGCCGTCCGCCGCCTCCTTCTCGACCTGGTCGATCGCGGCGTTCAGGTTCGCCAGCGAGGCCGGGCCGAAGGTGGTCGGCTTGGTGTGGTCGAAGCCGTTGTCCAGCGTGATCAGCGCGAACTTGCCCGCGTTGAAGGGCAGTTCGAAGTGCCGTACGTGGGCCTGGGTGACGACCTCGCCGGGGAACAGCTCGGCAGCACCCTTCAGCAGCTCGGTGGTGTTGCTCACTTGTCCCCCTCGAAGTTCGGGTTCTCCCAGATGACCGTCGCGCCCATGCCGAAGCCGACGCACATGGTGGTCAGGCCGTAGCGGACGTCCGGGTTCTCCTCGAACTGGCGGGCGAGCTGGGTCATCAGCCGCACACCGGAGGAGGCCAGCGGGTGGCCGAACGCGATGGCGCCGCCGTACTGGTTGACGCGGCTGTCGTCGTCGGCGATGCCGTAGTGCTCCAGGAACGCGAGGACCTGGACGGCGAACGCCTCGTTGATCTCGAACAGGCCGATGTCGGAGATCGACAGGCCGGCCTTGGCGAGGGCCTTCTCGGTGGCCGGGATCGGGCCGTAGCCCATCACCTCGGGCTCCACGCCGGCGAAGGCGTAGGAGACCAGGCGCATCTTGACCGGCAGGCCGTTCTCGCGGGCGAAGTCCTCGGACGCGATGAGGGAGGCGGTGGCGCCGTCGTTCAGACCGGCCGCGTTGCCCGCGGTGACCCGGCCGTGCACGCGGAACGGCGTCTTGAGGCCGCTCAGGTTCTCCAGCGTGGTGCCGGGGCGCATCGGCTCGTCGGCGGTGACCAGGCCCCAGCCCGTCTCACCGGCCTCCTCGTTGGTGCGGCGCACCGAGATCGGCACCAGGTCCTGCTGGATCTTGCCGTTGGCGTACGCCTTGGCGGCCTTCTCCTGCGAGCGGACCGCGTACTCGTCGGCGCGCTGCTTGGTGATCGTCGGGTACCGGTCGTGCAGGTTCTCGGCGGTCATGCCCATGAACAGCGCCGACTCGTCGACCAGCTTCTCGGAGACGAAGCGCGGGTTGGGGTCCACGCCCTCGCCCATGGGGTGGCGGCCCATGTGCTCGACACCACCCGCGATGGCGATGTCGTACGCGCCGAAGGCGACCGAGCCGGACACCGAGGTCACGGCGGTCAGGGCGCCCGCGCACATGCGGTCGATGGAGTAGCCGGGCACCGACTGCGGCAGACCCGCGAGGATGCCCGCGGTACGGCCGAGGGTCAGGCCCTGGTCACCGATCTGGGTGGTCGCGGCGATGGCGACCTCGTCGATCTTCTTCGGGTCCAGACCGGGGTTGCGCCGCAGCAGCTCCCGGATCGCCTTCACGACGAGGTCGTCGGCGCGAGTCTCGTGATAGATGCCCTTCGGGCCCGCCTTGCCGAACGGGGTGCGGACGCCGTCGACGAAGACGACGTCCCTGACGGTACGAGGCACGATGGCTCTCCTCCAGGGTGCGGGACGCTGAGCGCTTGCTCAACCCCATGCTACTTATGAGTAACGTAGCTGCACAGTCCCACCCCGGCTAGCGGTGAACGTCACACCGGGGCCCTGGTTCAGCGGGAGGATCTTGGCGCGAAATCGCCCCTGCTCCGACGCCTACTCCGGCTTGGCCGACAGCACCGCGACCAGCACCGGGGTCACCTGCTCCACCTGCCAGGCGCGAGCGCCGTAGCCGGTGAGCGCGGCGGCCACGGTCCGCTCGTCGGCGGGGGCCGGGGGCTCCCAGCAGATCCGGCGCACGGTGTCGGGGGAGATCAGGTTCTCCTGCGGCATCTCCAGCCGCTCCGCCAGCGCGGAGACCCCGGCGCGGGCGGCCGACAGCCGGGCCGCGGCCACCGGGTCCTTGTCCGACCAGGCACGAGGCGGCGGCGGGCCGGTCACCTGCTGGCCCTGCTGCGGCAGCGCCGACTCCGGCAGAGCCTTCGCCCGGTCGACCGCCGCCTGCCACTGTTCGAGCTGCCGGCGGCCCATACGATGGCCGAAACCGTTCAGCGCGGCCAGCGCGTGCACATTGGCCGGCACCGCGAGCGCGGCCTCCACGATCGCCGCGTCACCGAGCACCTTGCCGGGCGAGACGTCCCGGCGCTGCGCGATCCGGTCCCGCGTCTCCCACAGCTCCTTGACCACGGCGAGCTGCCGCCGCCTGCGCACCTTGTGCATCCCGGAGGTGCGGCGCCACGGGTCCTTGCGCGGCTCGGCGGGCGGCGCCGCCGCGATGGCGGCGAACTCCTCCAGCGCCCACTCCAGCTTGCCCTGCCGCTCAAGCTCCTTCTCCAGGGCGTCGCGCAGGTCCACCAGCAGCTCCACGTCGAGCGCGGCATAGCGCAGCCACGGCTCGGGCAGCGGGCGGGTCGACCAGTCGACGGCGGAGTGGCCCTTCTCCAGCACGAAGCCGAGCACGTTCTCCACCATCGCGCCGAGGCCGACGCGGGGGAACCCGGCCAGCCGGCCGGCCAGCTCGGTGTCGAACAGGCTGGTGGGCACCATGCCTATCTCGCGCAGACACGGAAGGTCCTGCGTGGCGGCGTGCAGCACCCACTCCACACCGGACAGGGCGGCGCCCAGGCCGGAGAGGTCGGGGCAGGCGACGGGGTCGATCAGCGCGGAGCCCGCGCCCTCACGGCGCAACTGCACCAGATAGGCCCGCTGGCCGTACCGGTAGCCGGACGCGCGTTCGGCGTCCACGGCCACCGGGCCGGTGCCGGCGGCGAACGCGGCGACGACCTCGGCGAGCGCGTCGGCGTCCGCGACGACCGGCGGAATCCCCTCGCGGGGTTCGAGCAGGGGGGTGGGCGCCGCCGCCTCGGCAGGCCCCGCGTCGGGGGGCGTGCCCCCGTTGATGCTCCGGGAACTGTCGCTTGCGGTCTCTTGGGCGTCCGTCACATGCCAAGGGTATCCGCATGCCCGCGCCGCTGGCCTGCACGTTCGACCGACATCCCCGCTGACCGGCCAAAACGCGCCGCGCGCGGGCGCACACCGCCCGCCGTGCGGAGCACCCCGCCCGGCGCGCACGCCGGTGCCCGCCGACGGAACGTTCCGCCGACGGGCACCGGTGGTCTCAGAAGGCGCCAGGTAGAGGGTTCAGTGGATGATGCCGGTACGCAGGGCCACCGCGACCATGCCGGCGCGGTCGCCCGTGCCGAGCTTGCGCGCGATGCGGGCCAGGTGGCTCTTGACGGTCAGCGCGGACAGGCCCATGGAGACGCCGATCGCCTTGTTGGACTGGCCCTCCGCGACGAGGCGGAGCACCTCGACCTCACGGCCGGACAGTTCGCGGTAGCCGCCGGGGTGGCTCGGGGCGCCCGGCGGACGCCGGTGCCCCATTCTGGCCGCGGCGGAGCCGATGGGGGCCGCGCCGGGGCGGGTGGGCAGGCCGATGTTGGTACGGGTACCGGTGACGACGTAGCCCTTCACGCCCCCGGCGAGGGCGTTGCGGACGGCGCCGATGTCGTCGGCGGCGGACAGGGCCAGGCCGTTGGGCCAGCCCGCGGCGCGGGTCTCGGACAGCAGGGTGAGCCCGGAGCCGTCGGGCAGGTGGACGTCTGCGACACAGATGTCGCGGGGGTTGCCGATGCGGGGACGAGCCTCCGCGACGGACGAGGCCTCGATCACGTCGCGCACACCGAGGGCCCACAGATGGCGGGTGACGGTGGAGCGGACGCGGGGGTCGGCCACGACCACCATGGCGGTCGGCTTGTTCGGGCGGTAGGCGACCAGGCTTGCGGGCTGCTCGAGGAGAACGGACACCAGGCCTCCTGGGTGGGGGGACGGGGCCGGCTTGTGGGGAAGAAGCCGGGAGGAACCGTGCTTTCAAGGTCACAGTCGTCTTCGGCAGCAAACCCGTCCGCCTTTAGAGAATGATCACGATCTAGTGAGTCACAATCTGTGCAATTCGGACACGCGATCGATCATCCGAAGATCGAATCGGCTCCGGGGTGAGGCGATTCGAGTACGGAAAGTGGCCGTATCGACAAAGTGATGGTTCGGGAAGTGATCACAAAGCAGCGCCCCGCCGATCTTGGCGGGGCGCTGAGAGGATGATCAGCCTGGTAGGGCTAGCGGGACTGCGGACCCCTGCGCTGCGGCAGCGTCACCACCGAGCCGTCGCCCGGCGCGGCCGGCGGCAGCCCGCCGACCTGGGCCAGCAGATCGCACCACGAGGCGAGGTGCGCGGCGGTGTCCGGAACGCCGCCCAGCCCTTCGAGCGGGGTCCAGGAGGCGCGGATCTCGATCTGCGAGGCCGCCGGCCGCTCCGACAGTCCGCCGAAGTAGTGGGAACTGGCGCGGGTGACCGTGCCGCTCGGCTCGCCGTAGGTCAGCCCGCGCGACTGGAGCGCGCCGGTCAGCCAGGACCAGCACACCTCCGGCAGCAGCGGGTCGGCCGCCATCTCGGCCTCCAGCTCCGCCCGTACCAGCGTCACCAGACGGAAGGTGCCGTGCCAGGCGTCGTGCCCGGCCGGGTCGTGCAGCAGCACCAGCCGGCCGTCCGCCAACTCCTGCTCGCCGTCGAGCACGACGGCCTCCAGCGCGTACGCGTACGGCGCCAGCCGCTGCGGGGCGGGCGTCGGCTCCACCTCCACCTGCGGCCGCAGCCGCGCGTTCCGCAGCGCCTCGACCGCGCCGCTGAAGGCAGGGGGGACCTCGGGCACCCCGGCTCCTCTCTCCTTCGTCTGCGTGTCCTTCACGTCGTCCATTCCGCCGGTGCCGTCCGACGATCGTCCCTGAGCCGCAGCCATGCGGGGAAGAGTAAGGGGAAGCGGGCCTTCGCGCAGGGCATGACACCCCCCGAGGGCGGCGGCACTTCTCTCACCCGGACCGTGCGAGACTTGCCGACGTGAGTGCCAACGCGATCCCCACGGGCCAGCAGCCAGAAGCCACGTACGACAGCGCCTTCCTCAAGGCGTGCAGGCGCGAGCCCGTGCCGCACACCCCGGTGTGGTTCATGCGCCAGGCCGGCCGGTCCCTGCCGGAGTACCGCAAGGTGCGCGAGGGCATCCCGATGCTGGAGTCCTGCACGCGGCCCGAGCTGGTCACCGAGATCACGCTCCAGCCGGTGCGCCGGCACGACGTGGACGCGGCCGTCTTCTACAGCGACATCGTCGTCCCGCTCAAGGCCATCGGCATCGATCTCGACATCAAGCCCGGCGTCGGCCCGGTCGTCGCCGAGCCGGTGCGCACCCGCGCCGACCTCGCCCGGCTGCGCGACCTCACCCCGGAGGACGTCACCTACGTCACCGAGGCGGTCGGCATGCTCACCCGTGAGCTGGGGTCCACCCCGCTGATCGGCTTCGCGGGCGCCCCTTTCACCCTCGCCAGCTACCTGGTCGAGGGCGGCCCCTCGCGCACGTACGAGAACGCCAAGGCGATGATGTACGGCGACCCCGAGCTGTGGGCCGACCTGCTGGACCGCCTCGCGGACATCACGGCCGCGTTCCTGAAGGTGCAGATCGAGGCCGGTGCCTCGGCGGTGCAGCTCTTCGACTCCTGGGCGGGCGCGCTCGCCCCCGCCGACTACCGCGCCTCGGTGATGCCCGCCTCCGCGAAGGTCTTCGACGCCGTCGCGGGCTACGGCGTCCCGCGCATCCACTTCGGCGTCGGCACCGGTGAGTTGCTGAAGCTCATGGGCGACGCGGGCGCGGACGTCGTCGGCGTCGACTGGCGGGTCCCGCTGGACGAGGCCGCGCGCCGGGTCGGCCCCGGCAAGGCGCTCCAGGGCAACCTCGACCCGACGGTCCTGTTCACCGACCGCAGGACGGTCGAGGTGAAGGCGCAGGAGGTGCTGGACGCGGCCGCCTCCCTGGAGGGCCATGTCTTCAACCTCGGCCACGGCGTCATGCCGAACATCGAGCCGGACGCGCTGACCCACCTGGTCGACTACGTCCATACCGCGACCGCCCGCTGACCGGGTCCGCTCACCACGCCTGACGGTGCCGCGCCCGCCTGCCGAACAGCAGGCGGCCCGGCTCCGGCGGGGGCGGGGTGCCCGCCTTGAGCGGCCAGGCGAGCAGCATCCCGGCCACGAAGCCGACGACGTGCGCCGCATACGCCACCGTGCCGGTGCCGGCCTCGACTCCGTGCCCCGAGGAGTACACGGCCTGGAGGCCGAACCAGAAGCCCAGCACGATCCAGGCGGGCAGCCGGAGCGGCAGGAAGACCAGGAACGGGACCAGCACCCACACCCTGGCCTTCGGATACAGCACCAGATACGCGCCGAGCACCCCCGCGATCGCGCCGGAGGCGCCGATCAGCGGGTCACCGGAGTCGGCGTTCAGCAGGGCGAAGCCGTAGCTCGCCGCGTAGCCGCAGACGAGGTAGAACAGCGCGAAGCGGACGTGGCCCATGCGGTCCTCGACGTTGTTGCCGAAGATCAGCAGGAACAGCATGTTGCCCAGCAGATGCAGCCAGCCGCCGTGCAGGAACATCGCCGTGAACACCGACAGCACCGGCGACTTGTCGTACCCCGGCACCCCCATCACACACCCCGGCCCGGCCGGCCCCGTCCCCACCTGACCGGTCGGCACCAGCCGGGGCAGCGAGCCGTGGATCATCTCCCTCGGGATCGCCGCGTATTGGTCCATGAACGCGTGCAACCGGCAGAGCTGCGCCACATGACCCTCCCCGCCCGCCGCCCCGGCTGCGCCGGGCGTCAGCAGGAAGGCCAGCACACTGGCGGCGATGAGCGCATACGTCACATAGGGCGTGCGGCGCGCGGGATTGACGTCATGGACGGGTATGACCACACAGGATTAGTGCCCCGGCAACAGCCTGCGAATCCGTGTACGGCACCGGGCCCCGATGCCTCGGTCACCACGCGGTACGTTGCCGCCATGTGCATCTCGACCGGCGCCGCCGACTTCACCGGGACGATCGTGTACTGCGGGCGGCGGGAGCACCCCGAGCACGGGCTCATCCATGTGCTCGGCTATCAGAACACCGCCGTGAACCTGGCGGACGGCCCGAACGCCATGGTGCTGCACGTGCCCGCCGCCGGGCGCCTCACGGAGTGGCACTTCCTGTCCGCGGGACGCAGCGGGGACGTACTGCGACGGATGGTCGACGCGGTCGAGTCCGCCGCCCGTCAGGACGACGGGATCGCGTGGATGGGTGCGGAGGCGGCGGCCGTTCAGGTCTTCGAGCACGACGTGTACACGGTCCTGCTGGCGGACGACCCGACCGCGGTGCCCGCCGCGCTGGGCCGGGTGCCCGCGCATCGGCGGCCCCGGCTCGACCCGGAGTTGCTGCGGTTCTATGCCGAGCACTTTCCCGGCCACACCTTCGTCGTGTGCTGCTTCGACAACGCCGACGCGCGGCGGGCCAAGCCGTTGTTGCTCTGGTATCCGCCGCTCGATCCCGACCGGCTGACCGTGCCCGCCCTGGACTGCCACACCGGCGGGGCGCCGGATCTGGACGCGGACGTGCCGGTGGATCACTGGGTGCTGTTCTCCAGTGATCAGGCGCCCGACGGGTGGGGGACGCCCGTCGCGTACCCGGCGGACATGCGGCACCGGCTGCGGACGTTTCTGCCCGGTGCCGTGATGGGCCGGCGGTACGGGGACGGGATGGCGTTGCCGAACGGGGACTTCTCCCTCGGGCACCGGGACCTGCTCGACGGCGACCTCGATCGCGTCGAGCGGGTGCGGCCGGGGCCGCGCTAACGGGTCTCGCGTACCTCCCGCACCGCCTTGCGGGCCGCTACCAGGACCGGGTCCCAGACCGGGGAGAAGGGCGGGGCGTAGCCGAGGTCGAGGGCGGTCATCTGTTCCACCGTCATGGCGGCGGTGAGGGCGACGGCCGCGATGTCGACGCGTTTGCCCGCGCCCTCGCCGCCGACGATCTGGACGCCGAGGAGGCGCCCGGTGTTGCGTTCGGCGATCATCTTGACGGTCATGGGGGAGGCGTCGGGGTAGTAGCCGGCGCGGCTGGTCGACTCGATGACGACCGACTCGTACTGGAGGCCGGCCCGGCGGGCGTCGCGTTCGCGCAGGCCGGTGCGGGCGATCTCCAGCTCGCAGACCTTGCTGACGGCGGTGCCGACGACACCGGGGAAGGTGGCGTAGCCGCCGCCCACGTTGGTGCCGATGACCTGCCCGTGCTTGTTGGCGTGGGTGCCGAGCGGGATGTACTGCTCCTGCCCGGAGACCAGGTTCAGCACCTCCACGCAGTCACCGCCCGCCCAGATGTCCGTATGCCCGCGCACCCGCATGGCGAGGTCGGTCAGAAGGCCGCCGTGCGCGCCCAGCGGGAGGCCCGCCTCGCGGGCGAGGCCGGTCACCGGCTCCACACCGATGCCCAGGACGACCACGTCGGCCGGGTACTCCGCGTCCTTGGTGACCACCGCGCGGACCCGGCCGTCCCCGCCGGTGCGCAGGGCGGTCACCTCGGTGTCGTCCACCATGGTGATGCCCATGCCCTCCATGGCCCGCCGCACCAGCCGGCCCATGTCGGGATCGAGCGTCGCCATCGGCTCCGCGCCCCGGTTGACCACCGTCACCTCGAAGCCCCGGCGGAGCAGCGCCTCGGCCATCTCGACGCCGATGTAGCCCGCCCCGACGACCACCGCGCGCCGGCCCTCCGTACGGGTCAGCGTGTCGATCAGCGACTGCCCGTCGTCCAGGGTCTGCACCCCGTGCACCCCGGCCGCGTCCGCCCCCGGCATGTCCGGCCGGATCGGCCGCGCCCCGGTGGCGATGACCAGCTTGTCGTACGAGGTCCAGTACTCGTTGCCGGACTCCAGGTCGTGCGCTCGCACCCGGCGCCCGGAGACGTCGATCTCCGTCACCTCCGTGCGCAGCCGGAGGTCGATGTCTCGCTTCCGGTGCTCCTGGGGGGTACGCGCGACGAGCTGGTCGCGGTCCTCGACGGCGCCGCCCACCCAGTAGGGGATGCCGCACGCCGAGTACGAGGTGAAGTGGGTGCGTTCGAACGCCACGATCTCCAGCTCGTCCGGTTTCCGCAGCCGGCGGGCCTGCGACGCCGCGGCCATTCCCGCGGCGTCGCCGCCGATCACGACCAGCCGCTCGGGCCCTTCACGCTTGTCCATGGGAACAAGCTACGGGGCGAACGGTGCTGACGCACCGTCACCTCTGCTCGCCGGAGACCGGCGTGCCACCCTCCGACACCGGACGCGCCTGCGGCAGCGAGCCCGATACGGGCGCGGGAGCCGGACGGCGCGGGAGACGCGGGCGGACCACCCGGCGCCACAGGAAGACCAGCAGCGCGAGCAGCGCCGCGAACGGCAGCACCGCGCCCACCACCAGCGCGATCCAGCGCAGCATCGTCAGGAACGCGTGCCAGCCGCCCGACAGCGCGTCCAGGAAGCCGGGCGTGTCGTCATCGGCGGCCGGGTGCGCGCCCTTCCCGGCCAGCGACAGGGTGATGGTGGCCAGGCCCGTACGGTCCTTCAGCGACGCCTGCTGGGCCAGCAGCGACTCCAGGTCGGCCTCCCGGCTGCTCAGCTCGCCCTCCAGCGCGACCACGTCGGTCAGCTTGTCCGCCCGGTCCATCAGCTCCCGGACCCGGGCGACGCTGGCCCGCTGGGACTTGATCCGGCTGTCCACGTCCACCACCTGGTCGGTGACGTCCTGCGCCCGCGCGGTGCGCCGCAGCAGCTTGCCGGTGCCCTGGAGCGAGCCGAGCACCTCCTCGTACCGCTCGGAGGGCACCCGGAGGACGACACGGGTGCGCTCGCTGCCGTCGTCGTCCCGGTCGGTGCTCTCCTCGCCGACGTAGCCGCCCGCGTCCTCGGTGACCCGGCGGGCCTTGGCCAGGGCGCCGGGCACGTCGCGCACCTCGACCTCCAGGGAGGCGGTGCGGACGACGCTCGGCGTGAGCCGGGGCGAGCGGCGCGCGGACTTGCCGTTCTCGTACGCGCCGCCGCCCACTCCGGGAGCGGCGGTCGGGGCGTCGGCGGAGGACGCCTTGGAGTCGCCGCCCGACTCGCTGCACCCGGCGAGCGCGAGCGAGGCGGCGAGCAGGACCCCCGCCAGAATCCGGACCTGTGTACGCATGCCTGTTACCCCCCGATGAGATGCGGTGCTGTCCCTCCTTAGACGGGCCGGCCTGCGGGAACGGTCGCGGTTTCCGGTCCCGATGCGGTCACGGTCCGGTGACGTACCGGGCACCGGGACGCCTCGTACGGTCTGAGAGAGTGGGGGCATGAGCGCAGCGAGCAAGGGCCATGTCGTCGTCATCGGAGCCGGTGTCGCCGGACTGGCCGCCGCCCACCGGGCGCTGGCGCGCGGCGCGCGGGTGACGGTGCTGGAGGCCACCGACCGGGTCGGCGGCAAGCTGCTGCCCGGCGAGATCGCGGGCCTCGGGGTCGACCTCGGCGCCGAGTCGATGCTCGCCCGCCGCCCCGAGGCGGTGGGCCTCGCCCGCGAGGTGGGCCTCGGCGACCGCCTCCAGCCCCCGGCCACCGCCACCGCCTCGATCTGGACCCGAGACGCCCTGCGCCCGATGCCCAAGGGCCACGTCATGGGCGTACCCGGCACCGCCGCCGCCCTGTCCGGCCTGCTCTCCGCCGAGGGCCTCGCCCGGATCGAGCGGGACGCCGAACTGCCGCCCACCGAGGTCGGCGACGACGTGGCCGTGGGCGAGTACGTCGCCGCCCGCATGGGCCGCGAGGTCGTCGACCGGCTGGTGGAACCCCTGCTCGGCGGGGTGTACGCGGGCGACGCCTACCGGCTCTCGCTGCGCTCGGCCGTCCCCCAGCTCTACCAGGCCGCCCGCACCCACGACACCCTCACCGCCGCCGTCCAGGCGCTCCAGGCCAAGGCCGCCGAGGCGGGGCAGACCGGCCCGGTCTTCCTCGGCATCGAGGGCGGCGTCGGCACCCTCCCGCTCGCCGTGGCCGACTCCGTACGGGCGCGCGGCGGCGAGATCCTCACCCGCACCCCGGTCGGCGAGCTGCGCCGGGACGGCACCGGCTGGCGCGTCACGGCCGGAGACCGCACGCTGCGCGCGGACGCCGTCGTGGTCGCCGTACCCGCCCCCGCCGCGTCGGCGCTGCTGCGCGCCGAGGCCCCGGCGGCCGCCGCCGAGCTGGCCGCCGTGGAGTACGCCTCCATGGCCCTGATCACCCTCGCCTACCGCCGCGCCGACGCGGCTTTGCCCGAGGGCAGCGGCTTCCTGGTGCCGCCGGTGGACGGCCGCACCATCAAGGCCGCGACCTTCGCCTCCCAGAAGTGGGGCTGGGTCGGCGCCGAGGACCCGGACCTGCTGGTCGTGCGCACTTCGGTCGGCCGCCACCACGAGAGCGAGATCCTTCAGCGCGACGACGCCGGCCTCGTCCAGGTCGCCCGGCACGACCTGCGCGCCGCGACCGGACTGGACGCCACGCCGGTCGCCACCCGCGTCACCCGCTGGACGGACGGCCTGCCGCAGTACCCGGTCGGCCACCACGCGCGCGTGGCCCGCGTCCGCGAGCACATCGCCAAGCTGCCCGGACTCGCCGTGTGCGGCGCGCAGTACGACGGCGTGGGCATCCCCGCCTGCATCGCCAGTGCGTACGCGGCCGTGGACCAGCTCGGCGGCGACCTCGCCGGTGTGCGCGAGCTGACGGCCAACCCGGTGCAGAGCCTGCACGGCGGAGCGGGAGAATAGGGGGCATGAGTGACGACGCCCCCACCACCGAGCCCGGCCGCATCCCGAACAAGGGCAAGCTGGCCAAGGACCTCAACGAGGTCATCCGCTACACCCTGTGGTCCGTCTTCAAGCTGAAGGACGTGCTGCCGGAGGACCGCGCGGGCTACGCCGACGAGGTCCAGGAGCTGTTCGACCAGCTCGCCGCGAAGGACGTCACGGTCCGCGGCACCTACGACGTGTCCGGCCTGCGCGCCGACGCCGACCTGATGATCTGGTGGCACGCCGAGACCGCCGACCAGCTCCAGGAGGCGTACAACCTCTTCCGCCGCACCAAGCTGGGCCGCGCGCTGGAGCCGGTGTGGTCGAACATGGCGCTGCACCGCCCCGCCGAGTTCAACCGCTCGCACATCCCGGCGTTCCTCGCCGACGAGACGCCCCGCAACTACGTGAGCGTCTACCCCTTCGTGCGCTCCTACGACTGGTACCTGCTGCCCGACGAGGACCGCCGCCGCATGCTCGCCGACCACGGCAAGATGGCCCGCGGCTACCCCGACGTGCGCGCCAACACGGTCGCCTCCTTCTCGCTGGGCGACTACGAGTGGCTGCTCGCCTTCGAGGCCGACGAGCTGTACCGCATCGTCGACCTCATGCGTCACCTGCGCGCCTCCGAGGCCCGGATGCACGTCCGCGAAGAGGTGCCGTTCTACACCGGCCGCCGCAAGTCGGTGGCCGAGCTGGTCGCCGGGCTCGCCTAGGCGCCCTTGCCCTTCAGCGCGTCCCGGTCCGGGGTGCCGCGTCCGGCCGGCTCGGTGGGGCGCGGCTCCGGGCGCGGGGCGCACGCGGCGCGCCGGCCGGGCAGGCGGCCTTCGAGCAGGTAGGCGTCCAGGTGGGCGTTGACACACCGGTTGGGGCCGCCGCCGATGCCGTGCGTGCCCGCGTCCCGCTCGGTGACCAGCGTGGACCCGGCCAGCCGCCGGCTCAGCTCCAGCGCCCCGTCGTACGGGGTGGCCGCGTCCCGTTCGGCCGCGAGGATCAGCACCGGCGGGGTCTCACCGGGGCCGGTGCGCACGTCGAGCGGCACCTGACGGCGCGCGGACCAGTACGCGCACGGCAGGTTCGTCCAGGCGTTGTCCCAGGTCTCGAAGGGCGCGGTGCGGGCGAGGCGGGTGTTGTCGCGGTCCCAGATGCGGAAGTCCGTCGGCCAGGGGGCGTCGTTGCACTCCACGGCCGTGTACACCGCGCTGCCGTTCTCCGCCTCGGCGGCCGTCTCCGGGCTGGGCGCGCCCAGCCGGACCAGGGGCTTTGCGTCGCCCTTCAGATAGGCGGCGAGGGCGGCGGCCCGGCTCGGCCAGTAGTCGTCGTAGTACCCGGCCATCAGGAACGTGTTCTGGAGCTGGCCCGGACCGACCTTGCCGTCCGCCGGGTGCGCTGCCAGCCGGCCGCTCGCGGTGTCGTAGGAGCGCTGGACGGCGGCCGGGGTCGCGCCGAGGCCGTACACGTCGTCGTGGCGGGCGACCCAGGCGCGGAAGTCGGCCCAGCGGTCCTCGAACGCGGCCGACTGGTCCAGGTTCTCGCGGTACCAGACCTTCGCCGGGTCCGGGTCCACCGCCGAGTCCAGCACCATCCGCCGTACGTGAGTGGGGAAGAGGGTGGCGTACAGCGCGCCCACGTAGGTGCCGTACGAGGCGCCCATGAAGGTCAGCCGGGACTCGCCGAGCGCGGCGCGCAGGACGTCCAGGTCACGGGCGTTGTTGAGCGAGTTGTAGAACTCCAGGCCGCTTCCCGACCGTTCGGCACACCCGCGCGCGTACGCCTTCGCCCGCGCGATCCGCTCCCGCTTGTACGCCTCGCCGGGGTGGACCGGGGCGAGTGAGGGGGCCTTGAAGAACTCCTCCGGCTTCTCGCAGGACAGCGGGGCCGAGGGCGCCACCCCGCGCGGGGCGTAGCCGACGAGGTCGTAGGCGGAGGCGATGCGCCGCCACTCGGGGACCACGCCGATCATCGGGAAGTTCAGGCTGGAGGCGCCGGGGCCGCCGGGGTTGTAGACGAGGGCGCCCTGCCGGGGCACCTTGTGCTTGCTGTTGGCCGGGTCGCGCCGGGTGGCCGGCATCCGGCTGACGGCCAGCTCGATCTGCTTGCCGCCGGGGCGGGCGTAGTCCAGCGGGACCCGTACCGTGGCGCAGCGCATCCCGGCCGGGGAGTCGCCGGGGCAGGCGCCGAAGTCGAGGCCGGCCGTGCGGGCCCGGGCGGCGGCGACGGCGGTGCCGCGCAGCTCCGCCGTGCCCGCCGTGCCGGGGGCTGCGGGGGTGCCGTCGGCCGGGGTGACGGCGAGCCCGGTCAGCAGCAAGGAACCGGCGGCCGAGTACAGGGCGGCAGCTCTCATCGGACATCCCTTCGGTGCGCGGCGGCGATGGCAGGGCTGCCATGGTCCGGCGGCGACGACAAGGATGTTTCGGAAGGGGCTCCGGGGAAGGCAAGCACCGGCACGCGGGTGTCGGCGTCAGTGCTCCCTGTGCGCCCCCGGCGCGTCGCGGTGCGTGAACGCGGCCCGCAGCTCGGGCTCGTTCAGCGCGCGTACGCCCCGCATCGCGAGCCGGGTGAGGAAGGAGCCCTCGTCACCGTCCCCGGCCGGACGCCGGGCCACCTCCCCGAGGAGCCGCTGTCCGGCGGGGGAGGCCCAGCGGGGGTAGGGGTGCACCTCGATACGGGCGATGGCCAGACAGCTCAGGGTGACGACGAGGGGCAGCGCGAACCACATCGCGATCTGGAAGCGCGGCAGGTCCACGGGGGTCGGCATGAGCAGCGCGGCCGTGCCCAGCGCGAGCACGGCCCCGGCGGCGGCCCGCACCTGGCGCACCCCGGCGGCCACGGTCGTCCCGGTGTCGAAAGGGACGGCGAGTCCGGCGCCGATCAGCCGGTCGGCGAGCCGCTGCACGGCCTCCGCACCGGCCGCGGCCGCCCGTACGGGGGCTATCCGGGACTGCCCCTGGGGACCGATCGCGCCTATGACGGACCGCTCCATCTCGTCCCGCCCGCGCGGGTCCACCACGGTGGCCCAGCCGGTGTGCGCGAGCAGCAGCCGGCGCTGCCGGGCCATCCGGACCATGGCGAGGTCGGCGACGCGCGAGGGGCCGCCGGACAGGAACGCCGTCTCGTACAGCGTCAGTTCGCGGTCCTGGCCCTTGGCCCGCGCCGCGCGGTCCGCGGCGGCCGCGCGGACGGCGGCCAGGCAGAGCCGGGTGCAGGCGATGGCGGCGAAGGCCCAGGCCGGAAGCAGGAGGAGGACCCAGAACATGAGGTTTTTCTATGCCAACGGCCCCTGAAAAACCATGGCTTGTTCACTATCCGGACAGAGCGTTAGCGGTATGTGACGTTCCGTTTTTCCCGCAGGTCAGGGAGCCCGCTCAGCGCCGCCCCGACAGCACCCGCCTGGCCAGCCGCGCGGCCGGGCCCGGGACACGCGGTGCCGGGCCCGCGCGATCGAGCCACCACTCCCGCAGCCTCCGGCGCGCCCGCGCATCGGCGGGGCGGCCCGTCTTGAGGAGCTGGGCGGCGAACTCCAGCGCGTCCTGCCGGTACCCGCCGCGCATCGGCCGGGTGCGCGCGTAGCCGAGGAACGCCTCCCGGTACCCGGCGCCGAGGATCACCGGCAGCTCGGGCGCCACCTTCGCCACCACGTCCGCCCGCTTCGCCGCCAGCGACCGCGCCTGGACACCCATCCGCCCCCGGTCGAAGCCCTCGGGCAACGGCGTCCGCGCCACCAGCGCCGACAGCACCGCGGTCTGGGCGACGGCCACCCGCTGCCGGGCCCCGGCGGAGGCGCCCGGCGGGACGGGGAGGGGCGTGGCCCGGGGGGTGCGCGCGGCCCCGCCGCCCTTGCGCACCGCCTCCCCGATGTTTGCCAACTCCCGCACCAGCTCGGCCGGGCCGGGGAAGTTCTCGTCCCTTTCCAGCAGGACGCCGGGCGGTGCGACGCGGGACGCCAGGTCGGTCAGGATGTCCAGCACCGGAGGCGGTACGGGGTGCGCGTGGCTGTCGTGCCAGACACCGTCCCGCTCGAAACCGCCCGCCACATGCACATAGGCCAGCGCCTCCAGCGGGAGCCGGTCCAGCGCCTCGGCGGGGTCCTCGCCCCGGTTGACGTGGTTGGTGTGCAGGTTGGCGACATCGATCAGCAGCCGTACGCCGGTCCGCTCGACCAGCTCGGCCAGGAACTCGCCCTCGCTCATCTCCTCGCCGGGCCAGGAGAACAGGGCGGCGATGTTCTCCAGGGCCAGCGGCACCGGCAGCGCCTCCTGCGCGATCGCCACGTTCTCGCACAGCACGTCGAGGGCGTCCCGCGTGCGCGGCACGGGCAGCAGATGGCCCGCCTCCAGCGGCGCCGACGCGGTGAGCGGGCCGCCCGCGCGGACGAACGCGATGTGCTCGGTGACCAGCGGCGCCCCCAGCGCCTCGGCCCGCTCGGCCAGCGCCCGCAGCCGCCCCTCGTCCGGCCGGTCCGCGCCACCGAGCCCGAGGGAGACCCCGTGCGGGATGACGGTCACCCCGCGCTCCCGCAACCGCGTCAGCGGCTCCGGCAGATGGCCCGGGCAGACGTTCTCCGCGACGACCTCCACCCAGTCGATCCCGGCCATCCCCGCCACGGCGTCCGCGATCTCCGGCCGCCACCCGATCCCCGTTCCGAGCCGCATCCCCGTCCCCCTCCTTCGTCTGCCGGGGATATGGCCCCGGCGGGCGCGCGTGAACCGCCGGGGTGGGGGGTTCAGAGCAATATTTGAGCTTCGCCGGTCAGCGCAGCGCCGGGTGGTCCGCGACGACCGTGGCGGAGCCGGGGGCGATCTCCGTGAAGCCCGCGTCGCGGACCAACGGCAGGCCGCTGGTGGTGAGTTCGCGCCAGTGGGCGGGGGCGGCGGTGCGGACGGTGAGGGGGTGTCCGGCGGCGCGCCAGGCGTCGCGGGCCGCGTCGGGCAAGGCCCACCAGGCGAGTTGGGCGCCGTGGCCGACCTGGGCCATCTCCTTGCCGGCCGACATCTCCAGCTCCGGGTTGAGCCAGAGCACGGGGGCGGTGCGGTCGGGGTCGGCGGGGGGCTCGGGGTCGTCCAGTTCGGTGCCGGAGACCTGGAGCTTGGCCAGCTCCTTGGGCCAGCCGTCCAGCGGGATCGGCGGGAAGACCCGCACCTCGGCCGAGGCGCCGGTCACCGTGATACCGGGCAGCTCCTCCGCGCGGCGCCACTCCGCGCCCCGCGCCCGCCGGACCACCTTGCGGATGCGGGCGTCCTCCCAGTTCCGCACCGCCTCGGCCCACTCGCCGTCGCCGCGCGCCCGCTCGTCCCCGAGCAGGACGAGCACGGCGCGTGCGGCGGTCTCCAGCGCGTCGGTACGGGCGGGCGGCGCGCTCTTCTCGATCCGTACGACGAGGGGCAGCACGAACTGCGGGGCCTCGTCGCGCGGGGTGGGCTCGGTCTGGAAGGGGCTGTCGCCGGGGGCGGCTGGAACGTGGGTCACGTCTGCCAACCCTACGAGCAGTCCGGCGCCGGTCAGCGCGGGGTGCCGGACTCCCGGATCAGCTCCGAGACCTTCACGAACCGGTAGCCCTTCTTGCGCAGCTCCGGCACCACCGAACGGACGACCTTCTCGGTGGTCGGGGCGGCACTGCGGGTGCAGTGCATGACGACCACCGAACCGGGCTTCACCCCGTCCAGCACCTGGCGCACGACCGCGTCCGCGTCCGTGGCGAAGGCGTCGCCGCTGATCACGTCCCACTGGACGGCCGTGACACCGGCGCCGCTGATGGCGCGCAGCGCGTCCCGGTCGTAGCAGCCGCCGGGGAAGCGGAAGTACGGCATCGGGTTCGGCACGCCCGCCTTGCGCAGGGCGGCGTAGGTGCGCTGCACCTCCGTCAGCTTGGCGTCCGGGGCGACGGTCGGCAGGCCGTAGCAGTCACCGGTGAACGAGTAGTGGCTGTAGGAGTGGTTGGCCACCTCGAACTGGGCGTCGTGCCCGAGGGCGCGGGCCTGGTCCGGGTACTCCTCGGCCCAGCGGCCGGTCATGAAGACGGTCGCCGGGACCTTCAGCGTGCGCAGGGCGCTGATCAGACCGGGGTTGTCGAAGCGCTCACCGGCGGCGGCGCGGGGCCCCTCGTCGGCGGTCATGTCGGCGTCGAAGGTCAGCGCGACGGTCTTGCCCCTGTCGCGCGGGCCGTGCTCGAACACGGGGGTGAGGCCGCCCGGACCCGCCGCCATGGTGGGGGTACCGGCCGGGGACGGGGAGGCGGAGGCATGGGGCTCGGCGTGGGCCGGGCGCGCGGGTGGGGCGGGGGTCGCGGTGCCGCAGGCGGCGAGGGCCGCGCCGAGGACGCAGACGGCGGTGAGACGGCGTGCGAGTGCAATCACCGTATGAAAATAGGGCTACCTGGCTGTTCATATGTTCATCCACCCGCCGACGCGGCGAGACGGTCACCCGCGCGGCGGGTGGGGTGTCACCGGGTGGGCCGACGTCGCGTGGGCGGTCACCTCACCTCGGTGGACGGCTGGTCGAGGATCGCACCGAGTTCCGGGGTCTTGGTGACGGCGTCGAGATCCGGTGCTTCGGACAGGGGGACGGGTCCGACGGGCGGTGCCGGCTCTGGTGCGGGCTCCTTCTTCGTGTCGCCGGCCGGGGCCGGCGCCGGGTCGCGGGCGCCCCGCTCCAGGAAGTGGAGCAACTCCACCGGGATGGGCAGGACCAGCGTCGAGTTCTTCTCGGCGGACACCGCCATCACCGTCTGGAGCAGCCGGAGTTGAAGCGCGGTCGGGGTGTCCGACATCTGCTGCGCGGCCTCGGCCAGCTTCTTGGACGCCTGGAGTTCGGCGTCCGCGTTGATGATGCGGGCCCGGCGCTCCCGGTCGGCCTCGGCCTGGCGGGCCATCGAGCGCTTCATGGTGTCGGGCAGGGAGACGTCCTTGATCTCGACCCGGTCGATCTGGACGCCCCAGCCCACGGCCGGGCTGTCGATCATCAGCTCCAGGCCCTCGTTGAGCTTCTCCCGGTTGGACAGCAGATCGTCCAGGTCGCTCTTGCCGATGATCGACCGGAGTGAGGTCTGCGCCATCTGCGACACCGCGAACTTGTAGTCCTCCACCCGCACCAGCGCGCTGGTCGGATCGACGACCCGGAAGTAGACCACCGCGTCCACCCGCACGGTGACGTTGTCCCGCGTGATGCCCTCCTGTGCCGGGATCGGCAGCGTGA
The DNA here is from genome assembly GCF_055562575.1 of Streptomyces sp. NPDC018263. Lineage (NCBI taxonomy): Bacteria > Bacillati > Actinomycetota > Actinomycetes > Kitasatosporales > Streptomycetaceae > Streptomyces > Streptomyces sp. NPDC018263. The sequence continues at coordinate 402,585 of NZ_JBVHFA010000004.1, read as the reverse complement.
CGATCTGCATGTTCACTTTGTGCAGCCGGTCCACGAACGGAACGATCAGCGTCAGGCCGGGCGCGCGGGGCTCCCCGGTGATCCGGCCCAGCCGGAACAGCACTCCCCGTTCGTACTGCTTGACGACACGCATCGCCGCGGCCAGCAGCACGAGACCTGCCCCGCCGGCCACCGCAATGAGCGTGATCACTAGCTCCAACATGGTCGCCCCCCTCACCGAGAGGTCCGTTTAATCCCTTACTCAACAGTACGTCCCGGATATGGGCGGAAGCTACGGCCTGTGGACAAGCAAGCCCGTGCGCGAGCGAGAGGGCCGGGGTGACGGGATCGCTCCCGTCACCCCGGCCCTCTCATGCGTGGCCGTCCCGGATCAGCCCGCCGGTGTCCCGGCCCGCTCACCCGCCCCGGCCCCGGAGGTCAGCCGCACCGGTTCCGTACCGTCCGCGCTGTGCCGCGCGGCCCAGTTCTCCAGGGCGGTGCGGCAGGCGTGGTCCAGGTGCAGCAGGCCGGAGAGATCCAGCCGGACCGGGCGGTCCTTGGGCAGCGCCTCCAGGCTGTCCAGTATTTTCGGCAGCCTCAGGAAGGTCGCGTTGCCCGAGAGGTAGGCGTCCACCGGACCCGCGCCCTTGTCTATGACGGTGACCTTGATGTGCGACGCCTCCCAGGCGGCCTTGACGATCGCCAGCGCCAGCCCGATCAGCACGCCCTCGAACATGCCGACCGCCACGATGGACGCCGCCGTCACCGCGAGGATCAGCGCCTCGCCCCGCTGCTCGCGCCACAGCCCCGCCAGCGACTTGACCGGCACCAGCTTGGCCCCCGAGTAGATCAGGACGCCCGCCAGCGACGGCAGCGGGATGTAGGCGAGGACGCCCGGCAGCAGGGCCGCGAACAGCAGCAGCCACACCCCGTGCATCACCCGGGACGCCTTGGTCCGCGCGCCCGCCTGCACATTGGCCGCGCTGCGCACGATCACCGCCGTCAGCGGCAGCGCGCCGAGCAGCCCGCACACCGTGTTGCCCACGCCCTGCGCGGTCAGCTCGCGGTCGTACTCGGTGCGCGGGCCGTCGTGCAGCCGGTCCACGGCCGCCGCGCTGAACAGCGACTCGGCGGACGCGATCAGGGTGAACGCGACGATCGTGCCGAGCACCGCCACATCCGCGAACTCGGCGAAAGCGCTCAACGGCGGCGGCTGGACGGACCCCAGCAGCCCCTGCACCTCCACCATCGCCACCGGCATGCCGAACACCAGCGCCGCCAGCGTGGCGAGCCCCACCGCGGCCAGCGGTCCGGGCACCGTACGCACCTTCGCCGGGAGGTGCTTCCACAGCACCATGACGGCGATGGTGCCCGCGCACAGCGCCAGCGAGGCGAGCGCCCGGCCGTCCCCGAACGCGCCGGCGAGACCGCGCGGCAGACCGAGCATCTTGTCCAGCCCGGCGTCCGGAGCCTTGGCCGCCATGGCGGGATACAACTGGCCGGCCACCAGGACCAGACCGATTCCGGCCAGCATCCCCTCCACGACCGCCAGCGATATGGCCCGGAAGTACCGCCCGAGCCGCAGCGCGCCCATCGCGACCTGGAGCAGACCGGTGGCGAGCACGATCGCGCCCAGCACCGGCAGCCCGAACTCCTTGACCGCCTCGAAGACGAGCACGGTCATCCCGGCCGCCGGACCGGACACCTGGAGGCTGCTGCCGCGCATCACCCCGGTGACCAGACCACCCACGATGCCGGTGACGAGCCCGAGTTCGGCCGGGACCCCGGAGGCGACGGCCACGCCCACGCACAGCGGGAGCGCGACCAGGAAGACGACGAGGGAGGCGGCGAAGTCCTGCCGCAGATACGGCGCGCGGGATATGAGATCTTGCCTGCTCATCGGCGCGCTCACAGGGCTTCGAAGGTGTCGGTCTCGGGCCGGTGCGTGCGCACGGCCCCGGTGTGCACCTCGTAGTACCAGGCGTGCAGGCCGAGCGTGCCCTCCGCCGTCCGGCGCTCGACGCAGGGGTACGAGCGCAGGCGCAGCAGTTGGGTCAGCGCGTGGCACTGCACGCCCTCGGCGACCTCCGGGTCCTCGGCCGGGCCGGCCGGACGCGGGGCACCGGCCAGCCAGTCGCGCACGGCGGGTACGGCGGTGAGGTCGTCGCCGCGCACCAGCGCGCCGACCGCGCCGCAGTGCGAGTGACCGCAGACGACGATGTCGCGGACGCCGAGCACCTCGACGGCGTACTCGATGGTCGCGGCCTCGCTGGTGGGGTGCTCGGAGTTGTGCGGCGGGACGATGTTGCCCGCGGTGCGCAGCTCGAACAGCTCGCCGGGGCGGGCACCCGTGATCAGGGCCGGGACGACCCGTGAGTCGGAGCAGGTGATGAACAGGACCTGGGGTGACTGGCCCTCGGCGAGGCGGGCGAACTCCTCAGGGCGCCGGCCGAACGTGCGGGCGTAGTCGATGAGGGGCTGCATGATGTCTGGATTCCTCCTGGCGCGCCTCGACGGCGCGTCGGGCTTGCACGACTGTGGTGGGGGGAGCGAGCCCGCCCGTCAGCAGCGGAAGACCTGAAGGACTGCCGGGGAAAGGGCTCCGGAGGATCTCGGGACGCCGGCGTCCGGCGCGCCGGACCGCGTGGGCGGTGCGGGCTCGGCCGGCCGCCGGGACATGAGCGGGCGCTCCGGCGCCGGGGTGGGCGCGGCGCCGCGCTGGCGGTGCCGGTCGGTATGGGCGGCGACCGGCGGCGTCCGGTGGCGGCGGGGTTCGCGGACGGTGTCCGCGCCTTCGCCCGCGTGCGGGGCGACGAGGATGATCCCCGACGCGTCGTTGGCCTTTGCCTCACCGAGCGTATGTGCGGTGGTGAAGGGTCCGGAGGGCGCGAAGAGCTGGAGGGAGAGCAGCGCGACCGCGAACAGGGCGAGCACCGCGCCGAGCGTCCTGCCTCGGGACATGCGCACCCCCCTGCGGAAACCCACGTCTCTTGTACGCGCCAAGCGTTGGTCAATGAATGGTCAAGAAACACGTTAACCCAGGGAGATGCTTTGCAGGGTTAACGGCGGGTTACGTGCCGTAGGAAGAGTGAAAAATGCGGGTCAAGCGGCCGAAATCAGCCCTTGACCCGCATAAGTTGATGAGATATCAGAAACAGGGCGACCGGTCTGTTACTCCGTCACCAGCGGCTTGGCGTCGCGCGCCAGCGCGGTGAGCCGGGAGATCGCGCGGAAGTACTTCTTGCGGTAGCCGCCGTTCAGCATCTCCTCGCTGAACAGCTTGTCGAAGGGCAGCCCCGAGGCCAGCACCGGGATCTCGCGGTCGTAGAGCCGGTCGGCCAGCACCACCAGGCGCAGCGCCGTCGACTGGTCCGGCACCGGCCGTACATCGGTGAGGCACACGGCGCGCAGCTCGTCGGTCAGCGCGCCGTACCGGCTCGGGTGCACCTTCGCCAGGTGCTCCAGGAGCTGCGGGAAGGCGTCCAGCGAGGCGCCCTCGGCGCGGTACGCGGCCTTGGTCACCTGCTCGTCGGTGTAGGGCGCCGGGGCCTCGGGCAGACCGCGGTGGCGGTAGTCCTCGCCGTCGATGCGCAGGGCGCGGAAGTGGGCGGACAGGCCCTGGATCTCGCGCAGGAAGTCGGCCGCCGCGAAGCGGCCCTCGCCCAGCTTGCCGGGCAGCGTGTTGGAGGTGGCGGCCAGCGCCACGCCCGCCTCGACCAGCTTGCCGAGCAGGCTGGAGACCAGCACCGTGTCGCCCGGGTCGTCCAGCTCGAACTCGTCGATGCACAGCAGGGCGTGGCCGGAGAGCGTCCTGACCGTCTGCTGGAAGCCGAGGGCGCCCACCAGGTTGGTCAGCTCCACGAAGGTGCCGAACGCCTTGCGGGAGGGCTCGGCGGGGGTGGCGTGCCAGAGCGAGGCGAGCAGGTGGGTCTTGCCGACGCCGTAGCCGCCGTCCAGGTAGACGCCGCGCGGGCCGGCCGGGGTCCTGGTCTTCGCGCGGCCGAAGCCGAACAGGCCCCGCTTGCCCTCGCCGGGCCGGGCGCCGCCGAGTCCCGCCGCGAAGCCCTCCAGCACGCCCACGGCGTCGGTCTGGCTGGGCTGGTTCGGGTCCGGGATGTAGGTGGCGAAGCGCACCGAGTCGAAGCGGGGCGGCGGCACCATCTCGGCGACCAGACGGTCGGCCGGGACGTGCGGAGCGCGTGCGCACAGGGACAGCGGACCGGCGTCGGTCAGCGGGGTGGAGCCGGAGGCTGCGGTGGAGGACACGGTTACCCATGCTAATCGCCATGTCACACTGCACGAATGCGACGCCTGTTCCCTGTGACCGACGAAACAGCAGCTCGGGCCCCTGGCCGGGGTGAGCGGGCCGGTGAGTGGAGTCTCGCCGAACTGGCCGCCGCCTACGCCTATCCCACCTCCGGCGACGGCGCCCCCCGCACCTGGCTGCGGGCCAACATGGTCTCCACTCTCGACGGCGCGGCCCAGCACGACGGGCGCTCCCAGCCCATCTCCTGCGCGGCCGACATGCGCATCTTCGGCACGCTGCGGGCGCTCGCGGATGTCGTGCTGGTCGGTGCGGAAACGGTTCGGCAGGAGGGGTACCGGCCCGCTCGGGCCCGCGGCGAGTTCGCGGCGGCGCGGGAGGCGGCGGGGCAGGGGCCCGCTCCGGCGATCGCCGTAGTGTCGGCCGGCCTCGATCTGGACTTCTCGCTTCCGCTGTACACCTCGCCGCTGGTGCCGACGGTCGTCCTCACCGGTACGGACGCGCCCGCCGACCGGGTGGCCGCCGCCGAACGGGCCGGGGCGCGGGTGATCGTCGCGGGGGAGGGGCGGCGGGTCGATCCCGTACGGGCCGTGGCGGCGCTCGCCGGACTCGGGTACGTCCGGCAGCTCACCGAGGGCGGGCCGCGGTTGCTGGGGCAACTGGTCGCCGCGGGGGTGCTCGACGAGCTGTGTCTGACGCTGTCGCCCATGCTCACGGCGGGCGACGCGCAGCGGATCGCGGGCGGTCCGGGGGTTTCCGTGCCCCGCCGGTTCGCGCTCGCGTCGCTGCTGGAGGAGGACGGATTTCTGTTCGGGCGGTACCGCCGACCCTGAAAACAGCGGAATCTACCGTTCCGTTTAGCTTCCGGGGGGCACACTTAGTCCCGGTACTCCCCGTGCGGCAACGGGGCAGGATGGTTTCCGCAGGGCCTTTTCGGGCCAACGGAGGACAGAGGGTCACGAGGACCCTCGAGGGAGAAGAGGCGGCTGGTGTTCACAAGCGTTCTGATGATCGAGAAAGCCCTGACGTCGGCCGACGTTGAGTTCGTGACGACCTTGCACGGGGACGAGCCGGTCTTCTTCCATGTGCTGCTCCAGCCGCGCGGTGACCAGGCGGACCGGCTGCTGCGGGCCATCGACGACATCGCCCTCGGCGAACTGGACGAGGCCGTGCACGAGGGCGAGACCCCCGAGGGCACGGACGCCCGCAGCGTGGGCGAGAAGGCCCTGGAGGTCTCCCTGACGGCGCTGCGCGCCGCCGGCAGCCGGGCCGAGGGAAGACTCGTCGAGAACCACCCGCTGGAGGCGCTCAAGTCCCTCGTCGCGGAGGTCCACGCCGACGAGGTCATCGTCCTCACCGACCCCCACTACGTCGAGGAGTTCTTCCACCGCGACTGGGCCTCCCGGGCCCGCCACAAGGTCGGCGTCCCGGTCCTGAAGCTGTTCAGCCACAGCAAGGCGTAGCCCTGCGGGGCTGCGGCGGCGGGCGGCTGCGCCGGCTTCTGCGGCCGGTCCATGGAGGGCGGGTGGCGGCTGCCGTCCCGGTGGGGCCCCGCTGCTTCGGGCCCGGCCCGGGCCGTTCCAGGCCGCCCCCCCCGCCTGCTGCCGCACGCCGCCTCGCGCCGCGCCGGGGCGCCCCCGGCACCCGACACGGCCGCCGCGCCCCGCGTCCGCCCGGCCCCTCCGCCTCGGCGGCGGCCCAGGGCCGTGAGCCGCCCGGACGCGGGCCTGCCCCGGAGACGGCCCTTGCGCGGGCCCCGTACCCGTGACCTCGCCGTGTGCGGCGCTCCGTCGCCCGCCGACCGGCGCGTCGCCGGGTGGCCGGACCTCGGGGCGTATCCGTGATCTGCCGGGGCGCCCGCCGCCCGTATGTCCCTCCTGACCGGCGCGTCCCCGGCCGGGGTGCGGGCGGGGGCGGATCTGCGCATAGGGTGGGCATCCTCTGGCTCGCTCGTATATGGGAGAAGAACGCATGGCACCCGGCCTTCCTACCGCCATGGACCGACCGCACTTCATCGGGATCGGGGGAGCCGGGATGTCGGGGATCGCCAAGATCCTGGCTCAGCGTGGGGCGCGGGTGGCGGGGAGTGACGCCAAGGAGTCCGCGACCGCGGAGGCGCTGCGGGCGCACGGGGCGACCGTGCACATCGGGCACGCCGCCGGGCATCTCGCGGACGACGCGAGCTGTGTCGTCGTCTCCTCCGCGATCCGGCAGGACAACCCCGAGCTGGCCCGCGCCGCCGAGCTGGGCATCCCCGTGGTGCACCGCTCCGACGCGCTCGCCGCGCTGATGGAGGGCCTGCGCCCGATCGCGGTGGCCGGTACTCACGGCAAGACCACCACCACCTCGATGCTGGCGGTCTCCCTGACCGAGCTGGGCGCCCGCCCGTCGTACGCCATCGGCGGCGACCTGGACGCGCCCGGTTCCAACGCCCTGCACGGCGAGGGCGAGATCTTCGTGGCCGAGGCGGACGAAAGCGACCGCAGCTTCCACAAGTACGCCCCCGAGGTCGCCATCGTCCTCAACGTCGAGCTGGACCACCACGCGAACTACGCCTCGATGGACGAGATCTACGAGTCCTTCGAGACCTTCGCGGGGAAGATCGTCCCCGGTGGCACCCTGGTGATCTCCGCCGACCACGAGGGCGCCCGCGAGCTGACCCGCCGGGTGACCGGGGTGAGGACGGTGACCTACGGCGAGGCGGAGGACGCCGACGTACGGGTCCTGAAGATCGTCCCGCAGGGGTTGAAGAGCCAGGTCACCGTGGTGCTGGACGGCCGTGAGCTGACCTTCGCCGTCTCCGTGCCGGGCCGCCACTACGCGCTCAACGCCGTCGCCGCGCTCGCCGCCGGCGCCGCCCTCGGCCTCCCCGCCGACGAGCTGGCCCCCGCCCTCGCCGCGTACACCGGCGTCAAGCGGCGCCTCCAGCTCAAGGGCGAGGAGGCGGGCGTGCAGGTGATCGACTCCTACGCCCACCACCCCACCGAGATGACCGCCGACCTGGAGGCCATGCGCGGTGCCGCCGGGGACGACCGCCGCATCCTCGTCGTCTTCCAGCCGCACCTGTTCTCCCGCACCCAGGAGCTGGGCAAGGAGATGGGCCAGGCGCTCGCCCTCGCCGACGCCTCCGTGGTGCTCGACATCTATCCGGCCCGCGAGGACCCGATCCCCGGCATCACCAGCGCGCTGATCATCGAGGCCGCCCGCGCGGCCGGCGCCGACGTCACCGCCGTGCACGACAAGGCGGACATCCCCGAGGTCGTCGCGGGAATGGCGAAGCCCGGTGATCTCGTTCTCACCATGGGCGCGGGTGACGTCACCGACCTGGGCCCGCTGATCCTGGACCGCCTGTCGCAGAAGTAAAGGGGCTGATCCTCATGGCGTACGACGTCGAGAAGCCGGACGAGCAGTGGCGGGCGGAGCTGAGCCCGGCCGAGTACACGGTGCTGCGCCAGGCGGGCACCGAACCCGCCTTCACCGGTGAGTACACGGACACCAAGACCGAGGGTGTCTACTCCTGCCGGGCCTGCGGCGCCGATCTGTTCACCTCGGACACCAAGTTCGCCTCGCACTGCGGCTGGCCGTCCTTCTTCGACCCGAAGGACACCGACGCGGTCGAGCTGATCGAGGACCGCTCGCACGGGATGGTCCGCACCGAGGTCCGCTGCTCCAACTGCGGCTCCCACCTCGGGCACGTCTTCGAGGGCGAGGGCTACCCCACGCCCACCGACCAGCGGTACTGCATCAACAGCATCTCGCTGCGGCTCACGCCCCAGGAGGGCTGACCCCGGCCCCCACGATGCCCACCTGCCGGATGCGGCGGGTGGGCATCGTCGTGCGGGCGGGGCGGTATGAGCGGCGTCACATGATCAGATGAATGAGATGACCGTGGCTGGGTAGCAGCCTCCCGATTCATGGGACCGTCCGGCCGTGGCACGACCACGGGTGCGCGCGCCCGCACCCGGTCCGGTCGCCCGTTCGCGCTCTCCGGGTGGCGTGGCTCGTGCCGTCTAGACTCGGCCGGCACGTTCCAGGCACTCCTGCCAACCGAAGGGCGCGCGGCGTTTTGATACGGATAGATTCAGTCAGCAAGCGATACCCGGACGGCACGGTCGCGGTCGACCGGCTGTCGCTCGACATACCGGACCGCGCGATCACCGTCCTCGTCGGCCCCTCCGGCTGCGGCAAGACGACCACCCTGCGGATGATCAACCGGATGGTGGAGCCCAGCGAGGGCAACATCCTCCTCGACGGCGCCGACATCCGGCAGCAGCCCGTCAACTCCCTGCGCCGGTCCATGGGTTACGTCATCCAGAACGCCGGGCTCTTCCAGCACCGCACCATCATCGACAACATCATCACCGTGCCCCGGCTCCTCGGCTGGAGCAAGGGCAAGGCCCGCGAGCGCGCGGCGGAGCTCATGGAGCGGGTGGGACTGGACAGTTCGCTCGCCAAGCGTTATCCCTACCAGCTCTCCGGCGGCCAGCAGCAGCGCGTCGGCGTGGCACGGGCGCTCGCCGCCGACCCGCCGGTGCTGCTCATGGACGAGCCGTTCTCCGCCGTCGACCCGGTGGTCCGCAAGGGACTCCAGGACGAACTGCTGCGCATCCAGGACGAGCTGGGCAAGACCATCGTCTTCGTCACCCATGACATCGACGAGGCCGTGAAGCTCGGCACCATGGTCGCCGTGCTGCGCACCGGCGGACACCTGGCCCAGTTCGCGCCGCCCGCCGAACTGCTCACCGCGCCCGCCGACCCGTTCGTGGAGGACTTCCTCGGCGCCGACCGGGGCATCCGCCGGCTGTCCTTCTTCCCGTCCGACGCGCTGGAGCTGGAGACCGGGCCGATCGTCCCGGTGGACGCCGACGCCACCCGGCTCACCCCGCGCGGCGGCGCCCCGTACCTGCTCGTCACCGACGCAGACGGCCGCCCGCTCGGCTGGGGCGAGCCGGGCGCGCTCACCGCGGGCGCCATCGACACCGGCCGGCTCCTGTCGCACGGCAGGCCGTTCCGGCCGGGCAAGGACTCGCTGCGCACCGCGCTCGACGGCGCCGTGCTGTCGCCGACCGGCTGGGCCGTGGCCGTGGACGGCGAGGGGCGCGCCGTCGGCGTGGTCTCGCAGGCGGCGATCGGCGAGGCCATCCGCACCGCGCACACCGAGGACCGTCCGGAGGTGACGGCGGCCGGATGAACGGCTTCTTCGACCTCCCCAGCGACCTCCAGCACAGCTACCTCGGCCTGATCGGCCTGCATCTGCGCGAAGCGCTGCTGCCGGTGCTGGCCGGACTTCTGCTGTCGCTGCCCGTCGCCCAGCTCTGCGCCCGCTTCCGCTGGCTGTACCCGCCGGTCCTCGGCGTCACCACGGTGCTGTACGCGATCCCGTCGCTGGCGTTCTTCGTCATCCTCATCGACTACACCGGCCAGAGCGAGCTGACGGTGATGATCCCGCTCGCCGTGTACAGCCTGGTCGTGCTCGTCCCCGCCATCGTGGACGGCGTCCGCTCGGTGCCCCCGGAGACCCTGGCCGCCGCCGAGGCGATGGGGCTCGGCGCGGTGCGGCGGTACGTCCAGGTGCAGTTGCCCATCGCGGTGCCCGCCATCATCGCGGGCCTCAGGGTCGCCACCGTGTCCAGCATCTCGCTGGTCAGCGTCGGCATGCTCATCGGCAACCAGGGCGCCCTCGGCAACATGCTGAACGACGCCAACCTCTACCACCGGCCGGAACTCGCGGTGAACTCCGTGGTGACCACAGCCCTGTTGGCGATCCTCGTCGACGCGGCGCTGGTGCTCACCCGCAATCTGCTGACCCCGTGGATGCCGAAGAAGGGTGCCGCCCGGTGAACGTCCTGGACTTCGCGCACTCCTTCTTCGCCGACTCCGCCCGCTGGCACGGCTACGACGGCATCCCCACCCGCCTGCTGGAACACGTCGGTTACTCCCTGGAGGCGCTCGCCGTCGCGGCGCTCATCGCGCTGCCCGTGGGGCTGGTCGCCGGGCACCTGAGGCGCGGCGGCAACGCCCTGTCGATGGTCGCCACGGCGGGCCGGGCGCTGCCCAGCTTCGGTCTGCTGGTGCTGCTGTTCATCTGGTTCGGCTTCGGCACGCTGCCCGTGATGGTGCCGCTCGTCGTGCTCGCCGTACCGCCGATCCTCGTCACCACCTACGAGGCGATCCAGACCGTCGACCCGTCCCCCGTGGACGCGGCGCGCGGGATGGGCATGACCGAGCCGCGCATCCTGTTCCAGGTCGAACTCCCGGTCGTGCTCCCGGTGATCCTCGGCGGACTGCGCACCGCGGCCGTCCAGATCGTCTCCACGGCGACCATCGCCGCGTACGTCAGCTTCGGCGGGCTCGGCCGGTACATCATCGACGGGCTCTACCAGAAGGACTACGAGAAGGTCGTCGGCGGCGCCACCCTGGTCGCCGGACTCGCCCTGGTGACGCTCCTGGTGTTCTGGGCGCTGTCGAAGCTCACTGTCTCGCCGGGAGTGCGGCGCAGTGGGTGACGGCTCCACCGGCGCGTTCATACCGCCGACACAAACGTACGCGTATCGAGGCCGATCGGTGACCTCGCTTCCCTTGACTGACAAATCACGAACTGGCTTGGATCAACAGGTGACTTACAACAACCGCATCAGCAAGTCCATCCGGGGGAACCGAGGGGCGGCGCTGGTCGCCCTCGCGGCGGCGACGACGCTGCTTGCGGGCTGTGGCTCCTCCGACGGCAAGTCCGACAACCCGCTGACCGGAGGCGCGGCGAGCGGTGACACCGTCGTCGTCGGCTCCAACAACTTCGCCGAGAGCATCCTGCTCGCCGACATCTACGGCGAGGCCCTCAAGGCCAAGGGCGTCAAGGTCAAGTACCAGCCCAACATCGGCAGCCGCGAGACCACCTACGGCCTGCTGAAGAACGGCTCCGTGACGCTGCTGCCCGAGTACAACGGCGCGCTGCTGGCCTACCTCGACCAGAAGGCGGCCCCCAAGTCGACCGAGGAGACCACCAAGGCCATCGAGGCCAAGCTGGACTCCAAGCTGACCCTGCTGGACCCCTCCCCGGCGGAGGACAAGGACTCGGTCACCATCAACGCGGCCACCGCCAAGAAGTACAACCTGACCGCCAAGTCCTCCATCGGTGACCTCAAGGGCATCGCCAAGGACCTGGTCATCGGCGGCTCCCCGGAGTTCCAGACCCGCCACCAGGGCCTGGCCGGCCTGAAGTCGCTGTACGGCCTGGAGTTCAAGTCCTTCAAGTCCCTGGACGCGGGCGGCCCGCTCACCCAGGCGGCGCTGAAGAAGGACTCCGTGCAGGCCGCGGACCTCTTCACCACCGACCCGGTGATCGCCAAGGAGAAGTTCGTCGTCCTGAGCGACCCGAAGAACCTCTTCGGCTTCCAGAACGTCCAGCCGCTCGTGCGCAAGAACGCGGTGCCGCAGAAGGGTGTCGACGCGCTCAACGCCGTCTCCGCCAAGCTGGACACCAAGGCCCTGCTCGACCTGGACACCCAGGTGCAGGTCCAGCACAAGGACCCGCTGGACGTGGCCAAGGCGTGGCTGAAGGCCAACGGCCTCGGCTGACCCCGCCGCACCACACCACCCGGACCGCCCGGCCGGCGCACACCGCGTCGCCGGGCGGTCCGCGTGCACCCGCACGGCACCTAGACTGACTGGTCGGACAGCGACCGAACAGCCGAGACCGCGCGAGGAGGAGAGCAGTGGCGACAGGGCCCGGCACCGGCCGGCAGGACCCCTCTCCCCAGGTCCTCGCCGAGGCGGCGGCCGCCTTCGGGCTGCTCGCCTCCCCGGCCCGGCTCCACCTGGTGTGGGCGCTCGCCCAGGGCGAGAGCGATGTCACCGGGCTCGCCGAACGCGTCGGCGGCGCGCTGCCCGCCGTCAGCCAGCACCTCACCAAGCTCAAGCTCGCCGGACTCGTCCGCTCCCGCCGCGAGGGCCGCCGCCAGGTGTACTTCGTCGACGCCGACGAACAGGCCGCGCTGGTGGACGTCGTCCACCTGCTGGTCGGCCGGCTCACCGAACAGACGGCCCCCGCCGCCCCGGCCCGCCGCCTGCGCGGACTGTGACCGACGTGCCGGACACCTCGCTGCGGCTCCTGCGGCGGCTGGAGACCGGCCCGCGCGGACTGACCGACACCGAGGCCGCCGCCCGGCTGGCCGGGCACGGGGAGAACACCCCGGCCGCCGCACCGCCCGCCCCGTCCTGGCCGCGCCGCTCCGCACGGGCCCTGCGCGACCCGTTCACCGCCGTACTGCTCACCCTCGGCCTGGTCTCCGCGTTCGTCGCCTCCTGGGGCACCGCCGCCGTGATCCTCGCCCTGGTCGCGGTGAGCTGCGCGCTCCGCGCCGCCGGGGAACGCCGCGCCGACCGCTCGCTGGCCGCGCTGCGCGGCCTGGTCACCGGCACAGCGACCGTCCTGCGCCGCGCCGGCCGCGCGGACGAGCCGCGCGCCCGCGAGGTGCCGGTCGCGGATCTCGTACCGGGTGACATCGTCCGGCTCGGCCCCGGCGACCTCGTACCGGCCGACGTACGGCTGCTGCGTGCCCGGGGGCTGACCGTGCGGCAGGACACGCTCACCGGGGAGTCGGTGCCGGTCGCCAAGGAGGCGGCCGAGGTGCCGGGGCGGTTCGCGGAGTCCCATCTGTGCTTCCAGGGCAGCCAGGTCGTCTCGGGGAGCGCGAGTGCCGTGGTGGTGGCGACCGGGGCGCACACCCGGTTCGGTGCCGTCCAGCGGGCGCCCGTGCGGCGGGGGCCGAGCGCCTTCGACCGGTCCGTGCACGGCATCTCCTGGGTGCTGGTCCGGTTCATGCTGCTCACCCCGCCGCTCGTGCTCATGGCGAGCGCCGCCGTGCACGGCAGGGGCCTTCAGACGCTGCCGTTCGCCGTCGCGGTGGCCGTGGGGCTCACCCCCGAGATGCTCCCGGTGATCGTCACCACCTGTCTGGCGCGCGGCGCGTCCCGGCTGGCCGACGCCCACCGGGTCGTCGTACGGCGGCTGCCCGCGCTGCACGACCTCGGCGCGGTCGACGTGCTGTGCCTCGACAAGACCGGCACCCTCACCCAGGACCGGCCCGTGCTCGCCGCCACGCTCGGGCCGGACGGCCGGGACGACCCCGAGGTGCTGCGCTGGGCCGCCGTCGCCGCCTGGTGGGGCCTCACCCTCTCCGAACTCCCGGCCCCCGACGCCCTGGACGAGGCCCTGCTCACCGCCGCCGGACCGGTGGGGGAGGAGTACGACGGGGTCGCCGCGCTCCCCTTCGACCCCGCCCACCGGCTGGCCTCCGCCGTGGTCATGGGTGCTCTCGGCCGGCATGTGCTGATCACCAAGGGCGCCGCCGAGACCGTGCTGGAGCGGTGTGAACTGTCCGACGCCGAGCGGGAGCGGCTGCTGGGGCTCGCCGGGCGGCAGGCGGAGTCCGGACTGCGTGTGCTCGCCGTCGCCACCGCCGAACTCCCCGCCCGCACCCGGCCCTACCGCGCCGAGGACGCCCGCGGCCTCACCTTCCGCGGCCTGCTCACCTTCCGCGACGACCTGGCCCCCGGCGCCGCCGACGCCCTGCGCACCCTGACCGGGCTCGGCGTCGAGGTGCGCGTCCTGACCGGCGACCACCCGGCCACCGCCGTACGCGCCTGCCGGGACCTGGGGCTGACCGTGGGGGAGGTGCGCACCGGCGCCGCACCGGAGGCGGCCGGGGCACCGGGCGCCGTCACCGTCGTGGCCCGGTGCACGGCCGAGGACAAGGCGCTCGTCGTGGCCGGACTCCGCGCCGCCGGGCACACGGTCGGGTTCCTCGGGGACGGTGTCAACGACGTGCCCGCGATGCTCGCCGCCGACGTGGGCGTCGCCCCGCGCGGATCCGTCGACGTGGCCCGCGAGAGCGCGGACGTGGTGCTCGGCGAGAAGGACCTCGGCGCGCTCGGGCACGCCGTGCTCGCGGGACGGCACAGCAGCGCCAACATCGCCTCCTACCTGCGCGTCACCCTCTCCTCCAACCTCGGCAACGTCCTCGCCATGCTCGCCGCCGGACTGCTGCTGCCCTTCCTGCCGATGCTCCCGGCCCAGGTCCTCGCGCAGAACCTCTGCTTCGACGCCTCCCAGCTCGCCTTCGCCGACGACCGCCCCGACCCCGAGGCGCTGCGCCGGCCGACCAAGCTGCGGCCGCCCGCCTTCCTGCGCTTCCTCACCGGCTTCGGCCTGCTCAACGCGGTCGCGGACCTCGCCACCTTCGCCGTGCTCACGCTCGCCCCGCAGGAGGGCGGCGGGCTGGACGACGAGGCGCTGTTCCACTCGGCCTGGTTCACCGAGAACCTGCTCGCCCAGGCGCTGGCGATGCTGCTGCTGCGCTCCGGGCGCCGCATCGCGGGCGGCCGCCCCGGCCCGGTCGGCTGGGCCTCGGCCGCGCTGGCCGGTGCCGCGCTGGTGCTGCCGGCCACCCCGCTGGGCGCGGTCCTCGGGCTGACCGCGCTGCCCGCCGACCGCTATCTGCTGCTGGCCGCCGTCCTCGTGCCGTACGCGCTCGCGCTGGTCGGGGCGCGGGTGCGCCACGACCGGCGTCAGCCGTAGGTCAGGTTCGCGCAGGGGTTGTCGTCCGCCGAACGCGCCCCGTTGGCCACCTCGTTGGGCACCGAGGACGAGGTGGAGGACGGCGTGGGGTCGGTCGCGTACGCCTGGCCGAGGACCACGTTGATCCGGGGCGCGCCGATCTGCTCCAACTGGGCGCCGGGGAACACCTTGGCCACCGTCCGGGCGCGGTCCGCCATGCCGGGGCCGTACTGGACGACCGTCGCCAGATGGTTCTGGGAGAGCGCGGTGGCCGTGCCGGTGACGGTGAAGCCGGACGCGGTCAGCGCGGCCGAGCCCTTGGCGGCGAGCCCGGTCACCGTGGTGCCGTTGTACACGGCCACGGCGATGCCCCTGCCGGAGACGGGGGCGGGGGAGTGCGTGGCCGGCCCCGGCTTCTTCGTGGCGTGGCCCTTCCCGCCGCTGGCGTCCGCGCCGTCGATCGTACGGTCCGCCCTCAGCGCGGCCCACAGCTCGCCCGCGTCCGGCTCCACGACCGCCACCCGCGCGCCCTCGTACCGCCAGGGCACGGTGACGAACTTGGTGTTGTGCAGGTCGACGTTCTTCAGCGACATGGCGAACGACAGCAGCTTGTCCGCGCTGCCGAGGCCAGGGTCGACGGTCATCGACCTGGTCGCCGCGTCGGCCAGCGGCAGCAGCTTGGTCGGGGTGAACCCCTTGTCCTTGACCTCCTTCAACAGGCTGCCCACGAACGCCTGTTGCCGCTTGATCCGCCCTATGTCGGAGCCGTCCCCGATGCCGTGCCGCAGCCGCACGTAGTCCAGCGCCTGCTTGCCCGCGACGCGCTGCTCGCCCTGCCGGAAGAGGAGCGTGCCCCGGCTGGCCCGGTTGGGGTTGAGGTCCTTCTGGTAGACGTCGTTGGGCAGGCACACCTTCACCCCGCCGACGACCTGGGTGAGCGCGGCGAAGCCCTTGAAGTCCACGACCACCGTGTGGTCCATGCGGAGCCCGGTGAGCTGCTCCACGGTGTTCTGCGTGCAGGCCGGGTTGCCCTTGTCGGTCTCGCCGACCGAGAAGGCCGCGTTGAACATGGTGTTCGGCTGGGCCTGGGTCCAGCCGCCGGTGGGCAGCTTGCAGGGCGGGATCGTCACCAGGGTGTCGCGCGGTATCGACACGGCCAGCGCGTGCTTGTGGTCGGCGTATATGTGCAGCAGCAGCGTGGTGTCGGAGCGGCCGATGCCGTCCTTGTCGCCGCCGCCCAGCGCCGCGTTGCCGTCGGTACGCGCGTCCGAGCCGATCACCAGGACGTTCTCGCCCTTGGAGGAGCCGGCCGGGCGGTTGTCGGAGAGGCCGCCCGCGTCGAAGGTCTGGATGTTGCCGTTGAGCTTCAGATACACCCAGCCGGCCCCCGCCCCGCCGAGGATCACCAGCGACAGGCAGACGAGCAGCGCCACCCGTGCCCTGCGCGCACGGCGGCGCCGCCGGTCCCGCGCGCCGGACCGGGTGCCGCTCCCCGCGTCGCCGGAACCGCCGTCGCCCGCCGGGGAGCCCCGGCCGCCGCCGCGTCGCCGTGACGGTGCCGTCCCCCGGCTGCTCGTGATGCTCATCGCCCGCCCTCTTGTGCCTCTCCCTGGGTTGTACAGTTGCGCAATGTAGCAATCATCCCTGACCGGACCGGAGGCGCGGGAGCCCCTGGCCGTCGGGAACCGCGTGGGAATAGGGAGGGCGGCCATGCTCCGCAACGGACTGGAACCCTGGCATCTGCTGGTCGTGGCGATCGTCTTCATCGTGCTGTTCGGCTCCAAGAAGCTGCCGGACACCGCTCGCTCGCTGGGCCGGTCCCTGCGCATCCTCAAGAGCGAGGCGAAGGCGCTGAAGGACGAGAGCACCGCTCCCGCCGCCACCGCGCCCGTCGACCCCGCTGTTCAGTGAACTCGGCACGCCGGGGTCGTAGTTCCCGTATCACCTGAAAGAGGGAGGACCCGGCGGCAGGGTGCCGCCGGGCCGGGGAAACCGGTGTTCAGGCGCGGGCGCGCTCCCGGCGCCGCTGCCGCCGGGACACGCGGGCCTCCTGGTCGGGCAGCCAGCCGAAGGCGAGGCAACTGCCGACGACGCCGAGGAGCAGGCCGATGAAGAAGCCGCCCAGGTTGGACGTGAGCCAACTGCCCAGCGAGACCAGGACGCCGACGATCGAGTAGAACAGCCGCTGGGCCGGGTTGAAGAGGACCAGCAGTCCGAGCAGCAGCATCAGGGCCGGCAGCAGATAGCCCGCGAGCCCCTGCATGCCGATGTGCATGACGACCTTCAGCGACGCCTTCTCGGTGAGCAGGATCTCGGCGCCGCCCAGCGCGAGCAGCAGCCCGCCCCAGAACGGCCGCCGCCCCCGCCAGTCGCGGAAGGCCGCCCGCGCTGTCCGGCGTCCAGGCTCCGCCATCGGCTCAGCAGCCCGAGTCGCTGAAGCCCAGCTTCAGGCCGGGCAGCTTGAACACGCCCGCGGTGGTGGCGTAGTTGGTCTGGCGCAGGTTGGCGATGTGCACGGTGTCGGCCTGCTGGGAGAAGACACCGATCGGGCCCTTGGCGTTGGCCTTGTTCAGGGTGCTGGCGTCGTTGCCGATCTCGATGCGGTCGAAGGAGGCGTCACCCGACAACTCGGTGGAGTCCGTGGTCAGATCGGTCGCCGTCACCTTCTTCTCGCCCTGGCCCGCCTTGATCAGCAGGTTGGTGCCGCCCAGGTCGACGCTCTGGCACAGCTTGGTGAGGGTCGCGCTCTTGATCGCGGAAGTGACGACGAGCACCTGCCCGCCGGTGTCACCCGCGTTCGGGCTGCCGTCCGCCATGTTGTCCAGGCCGCCGAACTGCTCGAAGCCGGTGCCGGTGAGATCGGTCGCGGTGACGGTGAACGGCATGCCGGAGATGGCGAACTGCACGCCCAGTGCGCCCTCGGCGGTCAGGATCGCGAGCCCGGCCGCGACGAGGGTGGCGGGGACCGCCAGTACGGCGGCCCGGCGGTACCGGACGCGCCCGCGCCGTGCGCCGGCCGGTCCGGGCGCGGGGGTGGGGTCGGTGGACGAGAGGTCCGGGGACGAGGCCATGTCTGCTCCCATGGGCGTAGATCCATGCGGGTTTCAGGTGGCGCGTTGTCCTGGCGCGGACAAGGGCTGCCGCGCGGGCCCGCCCTCGCTGTTCCCGAGGGACGCGAGGGGCTCAGGCCGGTTACGCGACGGTAGCCTTCTCGGAAGTTACCGCCGGTTACATTGAAGGGTCAAGAGAGTTGTGAAAAGTAGGTGCCGGTCCTGCGCAGACGGTCACCGGTGACCCTCAACTCCCTTGCGCCGTATTGACGTTGGCGTCACATCAGGTCTACAACTCTGCCTGATCTCCTCGGGACCGTGGCGCCGGGCCCGAGCCGCGGCGCGCGCCGCTTCCCGGCTTCTCCGGGCGGCCGTCCCGTATACGGAATCCCGCACCTCGCATCGCATCCCGGCGCACCCTGCTCTCCGCCCCCCACCTCGGAAGAGAGGCACCCGCATGCGCACCTTCCTCGCCCTTGCCGGAACCGTCACCGCGCTCACCGTGGCGGCGGCCGTCCCCGCGTCCGCCGACGCGAGCGCCGTCCTGACCACGGGCGCCGTAGGCGGCACCGCCGTGGCCGTCGGCGACACCCTCACCGCACCGCTGGCCGCCGGCACCTCCGCCACCCTGTACTCCAGCGCGACCGGCACCAGCGGCGTCACCTGCACGGCGTCCCAGTTCACGGCGCAGGTCACCGGCAACCCGGCGGCCCCCGGCGCCGCCACCGAGTCGGTCACCGGGCACACCTTCGACAGCTCGACCTGTACCAGCAACGTCACCGGGGTCCTCGGCGTCAACGGCATCACCGTCGACCACCTGCCCTACACCGCCTCGGTCTCCTCCGACGGCACCCTCTCGGTCGCCCCGCCGAGCGGCTCGACCATCCAGACCACCGTCAAGCTGCGCACCCTGCTGGGCTCGGTCACCTGCGTCTACCAGGCGCCGGGTCTGAGCGGGAAGGCGGACAACGCCGACAGCAGCATCACCTTCACCAACCAGCAGTTCACCAAGGTGTCCGGCTCGTCGCTGTGCTTCGCCAGCGGCTACTTCACCGCCAAGTACGCCCCGGTCACCGACGCGGGGGCGAGGGTGTTCGTCAACTGACCTTCCACTGACAGCCCGTTCAGCGCCGGCGCAGGCGCGGGACGAGCGCGGCGGCCGCGGTGACCACCAGCACCGCGGCCGCACCGCCTGCCAGCAATGGAGCCGAGGGACCCGACTTCGCACGGGTCGCCTCGGCCACCGGCCTGCCGTCGTCCGGCACGGCGGCGTACGAGGAATCTTTGCGCGGCAGGGGAGTTGACGCCTCCGCCGACGGGTGCGCGGACGCCGGGTGCGAGGCATGTGCGGAGGGTGTCGCCACCGCCTTCGAGGCCGGTTTCCTGGTGGCCGCGGGTCGCGTGGCGCCCGAACCGCCGCCCGGAGCCGCGGTCTTCTTCGTGAGCACCACGTCGGAGCACGAGTAATAGGTGTCCGGCGTGCTCGTGTTCTGCCAGACGGTGTACAGCATCTGACGTCCCGTCCGGTCCGAGGGCAGCGTCAACTGAAGGCGGTACGCCCCGTTGCTCAGCGGCGGGTTCCTGAACTCGGCGAACGGGCGGTCCGGCAGGTCGGACCACTTCAGCGGCTTCGCCGGGTCGTAACCGGGCTTGGTCAAGTACAGCCGGAACGAGCCCTCGTGGGCGATCGTCGAGGCGTACGTCAGGGTCATCCGGGCGCCCGGGGTCAGCCGGGTGGCGGGCCAGTCGGTGCGGGCCAGGTCCAGACCCCGGTAGGCGGGGAGGTTCCCGCTGCACAGCCTGCCGTCCGGAATCACCTGCCGGTCACGGCCGTTGACGCCCGGCACCCGCAGGTTGTCCCACGCGGTGAAGGGTGCGCCGTTCGCCGCGATCGCGGCCCGGCAGGCGGACGACTGGTTCGCGCTGCTGCCCTGGGGCGAGCAGGCGTAGACCCGGCTGACCGGATCGGTGGGCGCGCCATGTGCCAGGGCCGGGCCCGCCGTCCACGGCAGCAGCAGGAGCGGGGTCGCGGCGGCGGCCGCCAGGGTGCTCAGGCGGGCGGTCATCCGAGTCATCCGGGACGTCTCCTCGGCGGGGCGGTGAAGGGGTCTGCATCCCCAATACGGCTGACGGCACTGGGGTGTTCACATCCACTCCCGGCCGAAGATGTCAATTCACAGACCGCATCGGCTGTTTTTGCCACGCCCTTGCCCGCTCCGGAATCTTCGCGTAAGCGACGCAGTGCACCCGGAGGCCCCCAGGGCCGGATAAAAGCGGAAGGCCCAGTTCACCCCGGTGGAGCAGGGGAGGAAGTGTGGAAGAGCGCGGAATCTCGGTGCGTCCCGCGTGACTCCCCTTGCCGCTCGGTGAGTTATCGTATGCGAGGGGTCAAAACAAACCGCGTGTCCCGTTCGTGCAGGAGAGGGGTCGGCCGATGGCGAGGCAGTTGCGCGCTGAACAGACCCGGACGACGATCATCACGGCCGCAGCCGACCTGTTCGACCGGCAAGGGTATGAATCCACCAGTCTGAGCGACATCGTCGGACACGCGAACGTCACCAAGGGCGCCCTGTACTTCCACTTCGCCGCCAAGGAGGACCTGGCCCACGCCATCCTCGAACTCCAGTCGGTGGCGGCCCGGCAGGTGGTGGCCGAGGTGGAGAGCCGGGGCTGCTCCTCCCTGGAGGCGCTGATGCGCGCCACGTTCGCCCTCGCCCGCCTCGCCGTGCACGACCCGGTGCCCCGCGCCGGACTCCGCCTGGTCACCACCAACCTGCCCATGCGGCCACCGCTGCGGCACCCCTTCACCGAGTGGCTGGAGTTCGCCACCCGCAAGCTCCACGGCGCGGTCCGGGACTGCGATGTGCACACCGAGCTGGACGCCGGGATCGTCGCCCACTCCCTGGTCTGTTTCTTCGTCGGCACCCGGGTCGCCGGGCGCACCCTGGAACCGCCCGCGCGGCTGCCCCGCAGGGTCGCCGAGATGTGGTACCTCATGCTCCGCAGCCTGGTCCCGGTGCACCGCCGCCCCCGCTATCTCGCCCTCGCGGCGCAACTGGAGCGGGAGACCAGGACCGGCTGACCTGCGGGGTACGGTGACGGCATGTCCGACGCCGCCCCCACCGCGCCCGTCATCCGCGCCGACGAACCCGGC
Organism: Streptomyces sp. NPDC018263; assembly: GCF_055562575.1. NCBI lineage: Bacteria > Bacillati > Actinomycetota > Actinomycetes > Kitasatosporales > Streptomycetaceae > Streptomyces > Streptomyces sp. NPDC018263. The sequence continues at coordinate 381,583 of NZ_JBVHFA010000004.1, read as the reverse complement.
ACCTTCCCGCACCGCACCCTGGCCGAACGGCATCCCGCGATCATCCGCCAGGTCCGCGCCGGCCTCCCTTACGAACCCCCGCAGCGGCGCGCACTGGACGCCCTGCTGAAGAACTGCACCGAGGGCGTCGTCGAACCCCTCCCCGCCGACGCCCCCGACCGTGAGCGCTGGGTGAGCTGGGGCATGGACACCTACGCCGGCCGGTCCTGGTTCGACGTTCCGTGGCTGTGGGCCGAGAGCTACTTCTACCGCCGTCTGCTCGGCGCCGTCGGCTACTTCGGGCCCGGCGCCTGGCGGGGCATCGACCCGTTCCGCCCCTCCAAGACCGGCGAACTCGACTCCCCCGAGACCGGCGCCGAGCTGTCCGCGCTCGAGGAACTGAGCACCCGCCCGGCCGACGAACGCGATCGCGCCCTGCTGAGCGGCTCCCTCTGGGGCAACCGCGCCGACCTCAGCTTCCAGTTGTCCTCGGAGGGCGGCGAGCGGCGCGAAGCGGCTCCCGGACTGGTCGCCGACGACAGCGACCTCCTCTGGTCGCTGCTCCCGCCCGGCGGCACCGGCACCCTCTGCCTGGTCGCGGACAACGCCGGCCGCGAACTCGTCCCCGACCTGCTGCTCATCGCCGCGCTCCTCACCGAGCCCCGCATCGGCCGGGCGGTCCTGCACCTCAAGCCGGACCCGTACTACGTCTCCGACGCCACCACCGCCGACGTGATCGACGCCCTGCACCGCCTGCGCCGGGCCGGCGGCCTGGCGGGGGAGTACGGCGACACGCTCTGGTCGGCCCTGGGCGACGGACGCCTCGTCCTGCGCGCCCACCCCTTCTCCTGCTCACCGCTGCCCTACGCCGACATGCCGGACGATCTCCGCGCCGAGTTCGCGGCGGCCGACCTCACCCTGTTCAAGGGTGACCTCAACTACCGCCGTCTGGTGGGCGACCGGTACTGGCCGGCCACCACGCCCTTCGACGAGGTCACCGCCTACTTCCCCGGCCCGGTGGCCGCGCTGCGCACCCTCAAGTCCGAGGTGATCACCGGACTCTCGGCGTCCGCCGAGGCCGCGCTGGACAAGGCGGAGGGGAGGAAGTGGCTCACCAGCGGCACCCACGCCCTCATCCAGGTCAACCCGTCAACCGGCCCGGACGGGCAGTGACGCCACCCCGTTGGTGACGGCGGAGCCGGACGGCAACACCGGCCCGGCTAACCGCAGTTCCGGCAGCGCGCGCAGCACCTCCTCGTGGAGGACGCGCAATTGCAGCCGGGCGAAGTCGGCGCCCAGACAGAGGTGCGGGCCCGCGCCGAGGGAGAGGTGCGGGTTGGGCGTGCGGGCCGGGTCCAGCCGGCCGGGGGCGGTGAAGACGCGCTCGTCGTGGTTCGCGGCCGCGAGGGAGACGACGACCTGGTCACCGCGCCGGACGCGGTGGCCGGAGAGTTCGGTGTCCGTGGCGGCGGTGCGGCGGACGGTGAGCAGGGGTGGGTGCAGGCGCAGCAACTCCTCGATGACGACGCCGGGTTCCGTCCTTCCGTCCCGCAGCTCCCGGTACGCCTCGGGGTGCTGTGCCAGTACCGCGAGGCCGCCCGCCGCCGCGTCGCGCATGGGGGCGAGGCCGGTGGTCAGGAGCAGGGGGACCAGCATCTCCAGCTCGTCGGAGGTCAGTCGGGCGTTGTGGGCGAGCACCGTCGTGAGGTCGTCGTCCGGGTAGCGGCGCCGGTGAGCGACGAGGTGGGGGGCGTAGCCGGTCATGTCCTCCAGCGCGCACGGGCCGCTCCAGCCGGGCAGGCGGCGCCGGTCGGCGTGCGGGACGCCCAGCAGGTCGGCCAGGTTGAGCGCGGTGTACGGGTCGGACACGGCGGTGACGAGGTCGAGGACGCCGTCGGCGGCGCGGGCCGCGTCCAGGGCCCGGGTGAGCAGGGTGCGGGCGCGCTCGCGGGCGGTCTGTGTGAAGCGCCGGACGCGCTCGGGGCCAAGGGCGCGGGCCGCGTGGTCTCGCAGGCGGGTGTGCTGGGGCGGGTCCTGGTGGGACAGCAGCCTTCTGAGGAGCGGGAGTTCACCGGGGCCGGGGCGGGAGGAGTACGTCCCCGGGTCCTGGAGCACGCGGAGGGCGTCGGCGTGCCGGGACACCGCCCAGAAGCCGGGGCCGGGCCGCGCGTCCGCCGTGCCGGGCTCGTCCTGCCAGGACACCGGGGCGGGGGCGAGCGGTAATCGGTGCCGGGGGCGCGGGGAGGGGATCATGGCCCATACCGTGGCCCCGGCCCGGGGGAGGGACAAGGGGAGTGACGGCCTCCGGTGCCGGGCTGTCCGGATGTCGTCGGCCGGGCCGGAAAACGGACTCCGGGCAGGGGTGTGGCTGTGACGCTCAACGCCACACTGTGCGGAGCGAGTTCCCGGATTCGGCGCTGATTCACGCGATGGTGTGATCATCCCAGTCGCGGTGGATGACCCATTTGCCCGGCGGGTAGCCCCCCGCCATGACGCAGCCGTTCGAACTCCCGCACTTCTACATGCCGTATCCCGCGCGGCTCAACCCGCATCTCGACGAGGCCCGTGCCCACTCCACCGCGTGGGCGCGCGAGATGGGCATGCTGGAGGGCTCCGGGATCTGGGACCAGGACGACCTGGAGGCACACGACTACGGCCTGCTGTGCGCCTACACCCACCCCGACTGCGACGGGCCGGCGCTCTCGCTGATCACCGACTGGTACGTGTGGGTGTTCTTCTTCGACGACCACTTCCTCGACATGTTCAAGCGCACCCCCGACCGCGCGGCCGGCAAGGCCCACCTGGACCGGCTCCCGCTCTTCATGCCGCTCGACCCCGCCACCCCCGTCCCCGAGCCGGAGAACCCGGTCGAGGCGGGCCTCGCCGACCTCTGGGCGCGCACCGTTCCGGCGATGTCCGAGGAGTGGCGGCGCCGCTTCGCCGTGGCGACCGAGCATCTGCTCAACGAGTCGATGTGGGAGCTGTCCAACATCCACGAGGGCCGGATCGCCAACCCGGTCGAGTACATCGAGATGCGCCGCAAGGTGGGCGGCGCTCCCTGGTCCGCGGGGCTCGTGGAGTACGCGACCGCCGAGGTGCCCGCCTCGGTCGCGCGGTCCCGGCCGCTGCGGGTGCTGATGGAGACGTTCTCCGACGCCGTCCACCTGCGCAACGACCTGTTCTCCTACCAGCGGGAGGTGGAGGAGGAGGGCGAGAACAGCAACGGCGTGCTGGTGCTGGAGCGGTTCTTCGGCTGCTCCACCCAGGAGGCCGCCGAGACCGTCAACGATGTCCTCACCTCACGGCTGCACCAGTTCGAGCACACCGCGCTCACCGAAGTGCCCGCCGTCGCGCTGGAGAACGGCCTGCGGCCCGACGAGGTCGCGGCGGTGGCCGCGTACACCAAGGGGCTTCAGGACTGGCAGTCCGGCGGCCACGAGTGGCACCTGCGCTCCAGCCGCTACATGAACCAGGGCGCCCGCTCCGAGACGCCCTGGCGGGTGCCGAGCGGCCCCGGCACCTCCGCCGCCGACGTCCGCGCCCTGCTCGCCTCGGCGGGCGCCGAACGGCTGCGCGCGTACACGCACGTGCCGTACCAGAAGGTCGGGCCGTCGCTGCTGCCCGACTTCCACATGCCGTTCCCGCTGGAGCTGAGCCCGCATGTCGACGCCTCCCGGCAGAACCTCGTCACGTGGTGCCACACCATGGGCATCCTGAGCGAGGGCGTCTGGGACGAGGACAAGCTCGCCGCGTACGACCTCGCGCTGTGCTCCGCCGGACTCGATCCCGACGCCACACCCGAGGCGCTCGACCTGAGCGCGCAGTGGCTCGCCTGGGGGACGTACGGCGACGACTACTACCCCCTGGTGTACGGCCACCGCCGTGACCTGGCCGCCGCCCGGCTGACCACGGCCCGGCTGTCCCAGTGCATGTCCGTGGACGGCGAACCGGGGGTGGTCCCGGCCAACGCCATGGAGCGCGGGCTCGTCGACCTGTGGACGCGGACCACCGCGCCGATGAGCGTCGAGCAGCGGCAGACCCTGAAGGCCGCCGTCGACGTGATGACCGAGAGCTGGGTGTGGGAGCTGTCCAACCAGCTCCAGCAGCGCGTCCCCGACCCCGTCGACTACCTGGAGATGCGCCGCGCCACCTTCGGCTCCGACCTCACCCTGAGCATGTGCCGGATGGGCCAGGGCCCGGCCGTCCCCCCGGAGGTGTACCGCACCGGGCCGGTGCGCTCGCTGGAGAACGCGGCCATCGACTACGCCTGCCTGCTCAACGACGTCTTCTCGTACCAGAAGGAGATCGAGTACGAGGGCGAGATCCACAACGCGATCCTCGTCGTGCAGAACTTCTTCGGCATCGACTACCCGGCCGCGCTGGCCGTCGTCCATGACCTGATGACCCAGCGCATGGAGCAGTTCGAGCATGTGACCGCACACGAACTGCCGGTGCTCTACGACGACTTCCAGCTCTCCGAGGAGGCGCGCGCGGCGATGGACCACTATGTCCTCGACCTCCAGAACTGGCTCGCGGGCATCCTCAACTGGCACCGGGAGGTCGACCGTTACAAGGCCGAGTGGCTGGCCGGCCGGGCCCACGGGTTCGTCCCCGGCCAGACACCGGCGCGGCTCCAGTTGACCGGCTGACGGCGCTCCCGCGCCCCGGCGACCACCGGAAACCCGGTGGTCGCCCTATGCCCCGCGCGTCATGATGGCCTCATGCCGACCGCCCGCCCCACCCCGCGTCCGGCCGGCCGCACACCCCGCCGCCACGACCCCACCCGGAGGCCCGGATGACCGGCAGCACGCCCGCGATCTTCACCGCCGACGACTACCGCGCCCGGATGGCGCGCGCGACCGGCGCCGCCGCCGAGGCGGGGCTCGGGGGACTGCTCGTGGCGCCGGGTCCCGACCTGGTCTGGCTCACGGGGTACGCGCCCCCGGTCACCGAGCGGCTCACCCTGCTGGTCCTCGTGCCCGGCCGCGAGCCCGTGCTCGTGGTGCCCGCGCTGGAGGCACCCGACGCCGAGCGCGCCCCCGGTGCGCCCGCGCTCACCCTGCTGAAGTGGACCGACGGCGAGGACCCGCACTCGCTCACCGCCGAGCTGCTCGACCCCAAGGCCGGTGTCGGCGTCAGCGACAACACCTGGGCGCTGCATCTGCTCGCCCTCCAGCGGGCCCTGCCGGACCTCAGGTGCGCCGCGCTCACCGACGCCCTGCCCATGCTGCGTGCCGTCAAGGACGCGGCCGAGCTGGAGCTGCTGGCCGCCGCCGGGGCCGCGGCCGACGCCGCCTTCGAGGAGATCCGCAAGCTGCCCTTCGCCGGGCGGCGCGAGGACGAGGTGGGGCGCGACCTCGCCGGTCTGCTGCGCCGCTTCGGACACTCCCAGGTGGACTTCACCATCGTCGGCTCCGGCCCCAACGGCGCCAACCCGCACCACGAGGTCGGGGAGCGGGTCATCCAGCGGGGCGACATGGTCGTGCTCGACTTCGGCGGCCTCAAGGACGGCTACGGCTCCGACACCACGCGCACGGTCCACGTGGGCGAGCCGACCGAGGAGGAGCGCCGGGTGCACGACGTGGTGCGCGCCGCGCAGGAGGCCGGGTTCCGCGCCGTCCGGCCGGGCGCCACCTGCCAGGACGTCGACCGGGCCGCCCGCGCGGTGATCGAGGACGCGGGGTACGGGCCGTACTTCATCCACCGCACCGGGCACGGCATCGGCGTCACCACGCACGAGCCTCCGTACATGATCGAGGGCGAGGAGCAGCCGCTCGTGCCCGGCATGTGCTTCTCGATCGAACCCGGCATCTACCTGCCCGGCCGGTTCGGGGTCCGGATCGAGGACATCGTGACGGTGACGGAGGACGGCGGACGCCGCCTGAACGACACCACCCGTGAGATGGTCGTGGTGGACTGACGAGACCCAGTCAGCGACCTCAGCGACGACCTTCCGGAACGGCGAGACACGACCCATGACCCGGCCACCGATCCCCACCCCGGACACCGTGCGCGCACTGGTCCGCTCGCTGCTCAGGAGCGGTACGGCCGCGGGGCCCGAGGTACGGCCGGTCGCGCCGGAGCGGCCGTACACCTGGTGGGTCGGGACCCGGTACGTGCTGCGGCTCGCGCCCGACCGGGAGGCGTCCGTCCGGCTGCGGCGGGAGACGCGGCTACGGGATCTGGTGCGGCCGCACGTGCCCGTCGTCGTGCCGTCCGCGGTGGCGCACGGCGACTGGACGCCCGGCCTCGCCTGCACGCTCGACGCCCGGCTGCCGGGCGACTACGGCGGCGGCCACGAGGTGTCCGCGCTCGGTGAGGCCGACCTCGCGGGGCTGCTCACCGGGCTGCGCGCGGTTCCGGTACGGCAGGCCGAGACGCTCGGGGTGCCGCGTGCCGCCCCGCGCTCGCTGGGGGCGCTGCGCCGTATCGCCGCCCACGCGGCCGAACGGCTCGCCGCGGCCGACGAGTTCGACGCGGGGCGGCTGCGCCAGCTCACGCCGTCCGGGGCCGCGCAGCTCGCCGCCCAGCCCGGCTCGGCGGTCCTCACCCACCACCGGCTCACCGACGAGCACGTGCTGATCAGCGCCGACGGGCGGGTCCGCGCGGTCCTCGACTGGACCGGCGCGGCCCTGGGCGACCCGGCCGAGGACATCGCCGCCCTCGCCACCTCGGTCGGCGCCCCCGCTGCCGTCCGCGCCGCCACCCTCGCCGGCTACGGCCCCCGCCCCTGCCTGCGTGGCCTCTGGCTCGCCCGCTGCGACACGGTGACCGCCCTGACGGAGCACCTCGGCACCCCCGCGGCCGGCCCGCTGCACGCGGCCCTGCTCCGGGCGTGGGAGCCGATCATGCTGGAACGGGTGACGGAGCTGAAGGACGAGGGGTAGGGGGATCAGCAGACCCCACCCCCAGCCGACCCCCCCCCAAGCCGGCGGCAGCCTACGGCTGGGACAGCACCACGCAGGACTCGCCCGGTACCTGGAGCAGCCCGTTCGGTCCCGGCGGCTGCACCGACTCGTCCCACGCGGCCAGGATCTCCAGGTGGCCCGTGCCCAGGGGGATGGCGGCGGGTTCCTTGCCGAGGTTGACCGCGACGCGGATGTCGCCCCGGCGGAAGGCGAGCCAGTGGGCGGACTCGTCGTAGGCGACCTTGGTGTCCGCGAGGTCGGGCACGGTGAGGTCGGGGCGTTCGTGCCGCAGCGCGATGAGGCGGCGGTACCAGGCGAGGACGCGGGCGTGGGGATCGCGCTCCGGCTCGGACCAGTCCAGGCAGGAACGGTCGCGGGTGGCGGGGTCCTGCGGGTCGGGCACGTCCTCCTCCGCCCAGCCGTGCGACGCGAACTCCCGCCGCCTGCCCCGCCGTACGGCCTCCGCCAGCTCGGGGTCGGTGTGGTCGGTGAAGTACTGCCAGGGGGTGCCGGCCGCCCACTCCTCGCCCATGAACAGCATCGGGGTGAGCGGCGAGGTCAGGGTGAGCGTGGCCGCGCAGGCCAGCAGGCCGGGGGAGAGGGTGGCGGCGAGGCGGTCGCCCTGGGCGCGGTTGCCGATCTGGTCGTGGGTCTGGCTGTACCCCAGCAGCCGGTGCCCGCTCAGCCGGGCACGGTCCAGCGGACGGCCGTGGGCCCGGCCCCGGAAGCTGGAGTAGGTGCCGTCGTGGAAGTAGCCGCCGGTCAGGGTCTTGGCCAGCGCGGCGAGCGGGGCGCGGGCGAAGTCGGCGTAGTAGCCCTGGGACTCGCCGGTCAGGGCGGTGTGCAGGGCGTGGTGGAAGTCGTCGTTCCACTGGGCGTGCAGACCGAGGCCGTGCTCGGTGCGCGGGGTGATCATCCGGGGGTCGTTGAGGTCGGACTCCGCGATCAGGAACAGCGGGCGGCCCACCTCCTCGCCCAGGGCGTCCACCGCCTCCGACAGCTCCTCAAGGAAGTGCCGGGCGCGGTCGTCGTGCAGGGCGTGCACGGCGTCCAGGCGGAGCCCGTCGAGACGGTAGTCCCGCAGCCAGGCCAGGGCGCTGTCCCGGAAGTAGGCGCGCACCTCGTCCGAGTCCGGCGCGTCCAGGTTCACCGCGGCGCCCCACGGGGTCTGGTGCGTCTCGGTGAAGTACGGTCCGAAAGCGGGGAGTTGGTTCCCGGAGGGGCCGAGGTGGTTGTGCACCACGTCCAGCACGACACCCAGGCCCAGTTCATGCGCCCGGTCCACGAACCGCTTCAGCGCCTCCGGCCCGCCGTACGGCTCGTGCACCGCCCACGGCGCCACCCCGTCGTACCCCCAGCCGTGCCGGCCGGGGAAGGAGGACAGCGGCATCAACTCGACGTGGGTGATGCCCAGTTCCCTCAGATGACCGAGCCGGTCGGCGGCCGCGTCCAGCGTGCCCTCGGGGGTGTACGTGCCCACGTGCAGCTCGTACAGCACCGCGCCCGGCAGCCCGCGCCCCGGCCAGTCGGCGCGCCACGCGTACCGGTCCTGGTTTACGACCGCGCTCAGCCCGTCGGGGCCGTCCGGCAGGCGGCGCGAGCGGGGGTCGGGCAGGACGGGGCCGTCGTCCAGCGCGAAGCCGTACCGCGCGCCGTCCGCCGCGTCCGCCTCCGCCGTCCACCAGCCCTTCCGTCCCGGATCGGGTTCCATCGCCCGCGTGGTGCCCTCGCAACTGAGCGCGACCCGGTCTGCCTGTGGTGCCCACACCTCGAACTTCACGGACGGTTCCCCTTCGTCTGCTCACCGTGATGCAGTCGGTCCATCGTGCCGCGAATTCGATCAATCCGCTTTCGAATCGGGGCTTTCCGCCCGGGTGTCGCGGAAGTGGGCGCCGGGGGACGCCGGTTGCCTCTTCTGGACACCTCGGGGTGCGCTGCCCGACAATCACGAACGTGACGTCGTCCTTCGAATTCCCCGTGTATCCCGTACGGGTCTCCGACGCGGAACGCGACAAGGCGCTGCGGGTACTGCGGGACGGCGTCGCCCTGGGCAGGCTGTCGCACGACACGTTCGTGCACCGCATGGAGCTGGTCCTCGCCGCGCGCAGCCCCCGTGAACTCGCCGTGCTCACCGCCGACCTCAAGGACGGCAACCGGCTGAGCCGCGCCCTGTTCGGCACCGTGGAGGCCGTGTCGGGCTTCGGTGTCCGGCTGAGCCGGGCCTGGCGCGCCGAGCGGCTGCCCAAGCTGCTGCTGCCCCATCCGACGCACGGCCACCCGCTGCGCATCGGCCGCGACCCCGCCAGCGGGCTCCGCCTCAACCACGACACCGTGTCCCGCGTGCACGCCGAGCTCCGCTACCAGGGCGGCATGTGGGTGCTCCGGGACCTCGGCTCCACCAACGGCACCACCGTGAACGGGCGCCGCGTGCTGGGCGCCGTGGCGGTGCGCGAGGGGGACCTCGTCGGCTTCGGCACGGTCGCCTACCGGCTCGCCGCGGACTGACGCACCGGGCCCGAACTGGTGTGCTGTGGCCGAGGTCATGGCCGCCGTTCGGGTGAGGCGGGCTGGCGCGGCCCGGCCGACGTGCCGATGCACCGGGCATGAACCGTCTGACACGTACGGCGGCGCTCGCCGCCACCCTCATGGCCACCTGTCTGCTCGCCCCCGGCACCACCGCCCACGCGGCGTCCGGTGACTGGCTCTCCCTCACCGTCACCCGGCCCGGCACCACCGGCGGCGGCACCCGCGCCGCCCTGCTGCTCTGCGACCCCCCGCAGGGCCACCCCGAGGCCGCCGAGGCATGCGCGGAACTCACCGCCGTCGAAGGCGACTTCAGCCGCCTGGGCGACCGCGACGCGCTCTGCCCGCTCATCTACGCACCGGTCCGCGCGAGCGCCCACGGCAATTGGCACGGCAAGCGGATCAACTTCGAGCGGACGTACGGCAACGCGTGCGAGATGGGCGCCGAGACGGGCTCCGTATTCGCCCTGGAGGGCTGACGGCGAGGCCGGGTGGCGCCCGGCAAGTCCCTTCCGCCACCCGGTCCGCCCCGCTCGCTCAGCCCGCTTCGTCCACCCGCTCCAGCAGCCCCACCGGCAGCGCCGAGAAGAGGTCCGCCGCGCGCACCTCGCCGGTGAACTCGCGGTCCGGGGCGAGGACGTCCCGCCAGCGGCCGGGCGGCAGCGGGAGGTGGGTGTCGTGCCAGCCGCCCGCCTCCTCCAGGTGCACCGAGAGCCGGGTCACCGCCGTGATCACCTCGCCGGAGCGGGAGAACGCCAGCACATGCTCGGCCGACGGCCCCTCGGCGAGCAGCGGGGCGTACGTCCCCGCCGTGCCGAAGATCTCCGGCCGGCGCGCCCGGAGCTGGAGCGCGGCCCTGGTCAGCGCCTCCTTCTCGCCCGGCGCGGCCGGCGGGAAGGGCACCGGACGCCGGTTGTCGGGGTCCACCAGCGCCCGGTACTCGCTCTCCGTGCCCTGGTAGAGGTCCGGCACCCCCGGCATCGTCAGGTGGACCAGCGCGGTGCCGAGCACGTTGGCCCGGATGTGCGGCTCCAGCCCCTTGCGGAAGGCGGCAACCCGCTCACCGGGCGGTCCGCAGGGCCCGGCGGCGACGAACGCGGCCACCGCGTCCTCGTACGGCGGTTCCTGCTCGGTCCAGCTCGTGTACATGCCCGCCTCGCGGACGTGCTTCAGCAGCGCCTCGCGCACCCGCTCCTCCTCGGCCGGGCCGAGCCCGAACACCGTCTGCCAGGCGGCCCAGGCCAGTTGGCCGTCGGGGACGACCTCCGGCTCCCGGCTCACCTCGGCGAGCAGCTTGGCCCAGCGGCCGGGGCACTCGGTGAGTACGTTCAGCGCCGCCCGGACGTCCGCGCTGCGCTTGGTGTCGTGCGTGGTGACCACCGTGCCGGTGTCCGGCCAGTGGCTCGCCAGCCGGGCGCAGTAGGCGTGGAACTCCGCCGGGGAGACCCCCACCCGGCCCGGGTCGCCGCCGACCTCGGTCGCCGACAGCAGCGGGACGTAGCGGTAGAACGCCGTGTCCTCCACCGACTTGGCCCGCAGCGCCGAGGCGGTCTGCGCGAACCGGCTGCGGAACTCGGTGAGTTCGGGCAGCGTGCCGTCGTCCGGGCCGATCAGCAGCCCGCGCACCAGGTCGACCGCGTCGGCCTCCTCCGCCACCGCGAACGCCCGCCGGGCCTCCGCCGCGGCCGCCTCGGTGACGACGGCGGCGGCGTCCCCGGAGGTGTACGGCCGGTAGACCGGCATCCGGACCAGCAGCTCCTCCAGGGCCGTGCGCAGCGCCCACGGCGCCCGGTCGCGCAGCGCGAGGTCCGGGGAGGCGGCACACAGCCGGACCGCCGAGCGGGTGAGCCGGTCGGCCTCGGCGGCCAGCTCATGGGTGAGCACCTTGTACGCGGCCCGGCGCACCGTGGCGTCCCAGTCGCCGCCCCGGTCGAGCTGGGGGGCCGCGAACGCCCGGTAGTGGGCTTCGAGTTCGGCGGCGCCGGCCGGACCGGTGAACACGCCGTCGATGCGGCGCAGGGCGTCGTAGCCGGTGGTGCCGGCGACGGGCCAGGAGTCGGGGAGCTGCTCCTCGTCGGCGAGGATCTTCTCCACCACCGTCCAGCGGCCCCCGGTCGCCTCGTCCAGCCGGGCCAGATAGGCGTCGGGGTCGGCGAGGCCGTCCGGGTGGTCGACGCGCAGGCCGTCGATCACGTCCTCGGCCAGCAACTGGAGGATCTTGCCGTGGGTGGCGTCGAAGACCTCGGGGTCCTCCACCCGCACCCCGATCAGCTCGGAGATGCTGAAGAAGCGCCGGTAGTTCAGCTCGGTGCGGGCCAGCCGCCACCACACCGGGCGGTACCACTGGGCGTCCAGCAGCTCGGGCAGCGGGAGGCCCTCGGTGCCGGAGCGCAGCGGGAAGAGGTGGTCGTGGTAGCGCAGCAGCTCGCCGTCGGCCATCAGATGCTCCCGCTCGGCGGCGATGGGCCCGCCGAGCACCGGCAGCAGCACCTGGCCGCCCCGCGAGGCCCAGTCGATGTCGAACCAGCGCGCGTACGGCGACTCGGGGCCCTCCCGGAGCACCTCCCACAGGGCGCGGTTGTAGCGCGGGGCCATCGCCATGTGGTTGGGCACGATGTCCACCACCAGGCCGAGCCCGTGCTCCCGCGCGGTGCGCGACAGCGACCTGAGCCCATCCTCGCCGCCCAGCTCCGCGCGCACGCGGGCGTGGTCCACGACGTCGTAGCCGTGGGTGGAGCCGGGGACGGCCTCCAGGACGGGGGACAGATGCAGGTGCGAGACGCCCAGCGACGCCAGATAGGGCACGGCCGCCTCGGCGGCGGCGAAGGGGAACGAGGGCTGGAGCTGAAGGCGGTAGGTGGCCGTGGGCACCCCTGGTCCGGGTCGCACTGAAGTCATGCAGAGCTACGTACCCCGCCTGCCGCTCTTCGTGTCATCCGCCGGGGCATCAGGCCCGGGACGGCCCACGCGAACCGGACACCGGCCGGGGACACGGCGGTGTGCCCCCGGCCGGTACGCGTCACGCCGGGCGCTGGAGCACGGTCAGGCTGCGGTCCGGCAGGGTGAGGTGATCACCGGCCGCCACCTTCGGACCCTGGCCCGGCGGCACCCCTTCGGGCCGCGCGGTGTCCACGACCACCTGCCACTGCCGGCCGTGGTCCACCGGAACCAGGAAGTCCAGCGTCTCGTGCGAGGCGTTGAACATCAGCAGGAACGAGTCGTCCGCGATGCGCTCCCCGCGCGGGCCGGGCTCGGAGATGGCGTTGCCGTTCAGGAAGACGGCCAGCGCGGAGGCGGGCGCCGAGTCCCAGTCGGCCTGGGCCATCTGCTCGCCCTCGGGGGTGAACCAGGCGACGTCCGACAGCTCGTCCCGGGTGCCCTCCACCGGGCGCCCGTGCAGGAAGCGGCGGCGCCGGAACACCGGGTGCTCGCTGCGCAGCCCCACCATCGCGCGGGTGAACTCCAGCAGCGCGGCCCGCTCGTCGCCCTCGGCACCGGTGGCCTCCACCGCGTCCTCGGGGTCCGGCCAGTCCACCCAGGAGATCTCGTTGTCCTGGCAGTAGGCGTTGTTGTTGCCGCGCTGGGTGCGGGCGAACTCGTCGCCGTGGCTGATCATCGGCACGCCCTGGGACAGCATCAGGGTGGCGATGAAGTTGCGCATCTGCCGGCCGCGCAGCTCGCGCACGCCCGCGTCGTCGGTGTCGCCCTCCACGCCGCAGTTCCACGACCGGTTGTGGCTCTCGCCGTCCCTGTTGTCCTCGCCGTTGGCGTCGTTGTGCTTGTCGTTGTACGAGACGAGGTCGTGCAGGGTGAAGCCGTCGTGGCAGGTGACGAAGTTGATCGAGGCCAGCGGGCGGCGGCCGTCGTCCTGGTACAGGTCGGAGGAGCCGGTGAGCCGGGAGGCGAACTCCGCCAGCGCGCGCGGCTCCCCGCGCCACAGGTCCCGCACGGTGTCCCGGTACTTGCCGTTCCACTCGGTCCACAACGGCGGGAAGTTGCCCACCTGGTAGCCGCCCTCGCCCACGTCCCACGGCTCGGCGATCAGCTTCACCTGGGAGACCACCGGGTCCTGCTGGACCAGGTCGAAGAACGACGACAGCCGGTCCACCTCGTGGAACTGCCGGGCCAGGGTGGCCGCGAGGTCGAAGCGGAACCCGTCGACATGCATCTCGGTCACCCAGTACCGCAGCGAGTCCATGATGAGCTGGAGGACGTGCGGCGAGCGCATCAGCAGGCTGTTGCCGGTGCCGGTGGTGTCCATGTAGTAGCGCGGGTCGTCGGTCAGCCGGTAGTACGACGGGTTGTCGATGCCCTTGAACGACAGCGTCGGGCCCAGGTGATTGCCCTCGGCGGTGTGGTTGTAGACCACGTCGAGGATGACCTCGATCCCGGCCTCGTGCAGCGCCCGTACCGCCGACTTGAACTCCAGCACCTGCTGGCCCCGGTCGCCCCAGGAGGCGTAGGCGTTGTGCGGGGCGAAGAAGCCGATGGTGTTGTAGCCCCAGTAGTTGTTCAGGCCCATGTCGACCAGGCGGTGGTCGTTGACGAACTGGTGGACCGGCATCAGCTCCAGCGCGGTCACCCCGAGCCGGGTCAGATGCTCGATGACGGCGGGGTGGGCGAGCCCCGCGTAGGTGCCGCGCAGCTCGTCCGGCAGCCCCGGATGGCGCATGGTCAGGCCCTTCACATGGGCCTCGTAGATCACCGTGCGGTGGTAGTCGGTGCGCGGCGGGCGGTCGTCGCCCCAGTCGAAGTAGGGGTTGATCACCACCGAACTCATGGTGTGCGGCGCGGAGTCCAGGTCGTTGCGCCGGTCGGGGGCGCCGAAGTGGTAGCCGTACACCTCCTCGCCCCACTGGACCTGCCCGCTGACCGCCTTCGCGTACGGGTCGAGCAGCAGCTTCGCCGAGTTGCAGCGCAGCCCCCGCTCGGGCGCGAAGGGGCCGTGCACGCGGAACCCGTACCGCTGGCCCGGCATCACGCCGGGCAGGTACGCGTGCCGGACGAACGCGTCGCTCTCGCGCAGTTCCACCGCCGTCTCGGAGCCGTCGTCGTGCAGCAGACACAGCTCCACTCGGTCCGCGGCTTCGGTGAAGACCGCGAAATTGGTACCGGCACCGTCATAGGTGGCGCCGAGGGGATACGCCTCTCCAGGCCAGACCTGCATGCGCTCGACTCTTCCAGGTGCGGGGCCCCGGTGGGGGCGCGTTGGCGGCGAGTCTCCCCGAAAGTGAGGGCACCTGATGGCTGCCGCCCTCCGCTTGCCGGCCGACCCGTGGTCACGGATGACCTCTACCCGCACCCGAAGGAGGGAAGCCGCGCCGGCCCCGGCGGGCGGGACACGATCCGGGGCCGGCCGGGGCGCTCCCGGCGGAGGCCGACGGCACACGGGCCGCTCACCAGCGGTGCGCCGCCTTCGGGACCGGTTCGGGCCGCTATGACTCCGCTCACTTCCTCCGCTCCCGGATGCCTGGAACGGCCACTGGTGACAGGCAAGTTGAGAAACCGACCTGTCCATCCGGCTGCACCGCCGACCGCTCCCGGAGTACCCTTCCTTGATCGTTGGGACGGGGAAGGTCCGGGGGACGGAAGGCGGTGCAGGGTGGGCTCGGGAGGGCTGGAGCTGCCCCCTGGTGGCGAGGGTCACGAGGGGAGCGGTTCCACGGACGTCCCGCCCGGCGCGGTGTCCCTGGCGCGTCCGATGGGCGCGGGGTCGATCGGACCGGAACTGGACTGGGACGCGGGTGCCTGGCGGGAGGTGCGCACCCGGGCCCAGCGGGCGGGCCGCGCCTACATCTGGCTCAACCTCGTCGAGCAGCGGCTGCGCGCCGTCGTGGCCGCCGTGCTGCGCCCCGTCTACGAACCCGTGCACGGCGACGACTGGGTGGTGGCGGCCGCCGGCCCGGCCGGCCAGGAGTGGGTGCAGCGGGCCGTCGCGGTGCGTGAAGTCAGCCGCCGCAAGGGCTACTTGCTCGACCCGGCCGACGACAATGTGCTCAGTTTCCTGACGTTGCCGCAACTGCGCGAGCTGATGGTGCAGCACTGGCCGTGCTTCGAGCCGTACTTCGACGAGCGCCGGGACCTCGAACTCGCCCTGGACGAGCTGGAGGTGACCCGCAATGTGGTCTCCCGCAACCGGGCGCTGTCCGAGGCGGTGCTGAACCAGGCCGAGCGCGCCTCCGCCAAGCTGCTGGAGCTGCTGGGTGCCGCCGGTGACGTGCCCTCGGCGGGCCGGCTCCCGGTGGACGCGGTCGAGGACCTGGTCGGCGACCGGTACGCGGACGTGGTCGCGGTGCACTCCGACCGGGTGCGGCTGATGGGCCAGTTCCCGGCCGAGGACCTGTTCGGCGGGGCGCGCCGGCTGGACGCCATCGGTATCGGGCTCAACCTGCTGGTGCAGAACTTCTCCGGCCGCCGCCTGGTCCGGCTGGCGGAGTCCGGCTGCCGCATCCGGCTGCTCTTCCTCAACCCGGCCTCCAGCGCGGTCAAGCGCCGGGAGCGCGAACTTGGCATGAAGCGCGGTGAGTTGGCTCGCTCGGTCGAGATGAACATCCTGCACATGCGCCGGGTCCGCTCCCGGCTGCGGGACCCCGGCGCCTTCGAGATCCAGGTGTACGACGAGACCCCGCGCTTCACCGCCTACCTGGTGGACGGTGACGGCGCGGACGGTGTCGCGGTGGTGCAGTCCTATCTGCGCGGGGCGCGCGGCATGGAGTCGCCGGTCCTGGTGCTGCGGGGTGGCAGCCGGGTGGTCACATCGGACCAGTCGGGCGATTCAGGACTCTTCCCCACCTATCGGGAGGAGTTCGAGCTGGCCTGGGCGGACTCGCGGCCGGTGTCCTGACGGCAGCCGTCCCCAGGCGGCCGGGGGCGTTGTCAGTGCCCCATGTCATGGTGGAGGCCACTGGGGGAACGCACCACCAAGAAGGGGGGCCGCCCATGGGCTGGCACCGGGAGCCGCTGATCGGCTTCGACCTGGAGACGACCGGGACCGATCCGCTGCGGTCGCGCATCGTCACGGGCGCCGTGCTGGAGGTCAGGGCCGGCGAGGCCATGGGACGCCGGGAGTGGCTGGCCGATCCGGGCGTGGAGATACCGGCCGACGCGGTCGCCGTGCACGGCATCAGCAACGAACGCGCCGCGGCCGAGGGCCGCCCGGCCGACCAGGTCGCCGACGCCTTGGCGAACGCACTGGTCTCCGCCTGGGATTCGGGCATGCCGGTCGTCGCGTACAACGCCGCCTTCGACCTCACCCTGCTCTCCGCCGAGCTGCACCGCTACGGACTGCCCTCGCTGGCCGAGCGGCTGGGCGGGCGCGTCCCGGCCCCGGTCGTCGACCCGTACACCATCGACCGCCGGGTCGACCGCTACCGCAGGGGCAAGCGCAATCTGGAGGCGGTCTGCGGGGAGTACGGGGTGGTGCTCGACGCGGCCCACGACGCCTCGGCGGACGCGCTGGCCGCCGCCCGGCTCGCCACCGCGATAGCCGAGCGGTACCCGAAGATAGCCGGGCTCGGCCTGGCGGAGCTGCACCGCTGCCAGGTCGAGTGGTACGCCGAATGGGCCGCCGACTTCGAGGCGTTCCTGCGCCGCAAGGGCGAGGCGGACGCGGTGATCGACCGGGTCTGGCCCGTGCGCGAGCTGACGGACGCCGTCGTGTCGTAGCCGGTACCGGGCGCGCTCAGAACGGGTACCAGCGCACCGACTCGTCGCCGTCCCGCAGCGACGCCACCCGTCGTTCGAACTCCGCGAGCGCCTTGGGGTTGGCCGGGGCGTGCTGGGCGACCCAGGCGCAGCTCGCCGTCTCGCGGGCGCCACGCAGCACCGAGCAGCCGTCCCACTCGCGCACGTCCCAGCCGTAGGCCGAGGTGAAGGCGTCGTACGCCTCGGCGGGCAGGCCGTAGCGGTCGCGGGAGAGGGCCATCACCACGAGGTCGTGCTCGCGCAGGTCGGCGGAGAAGGTCTCCAGGTCCACCAGGACCGGGCCGTCCGGGCCGATGTGTACATTGCGGGGCAGCGCGTCCCCGTGGATCGGGCCGGGCGTCAGGCGGGGGGTCAGTGCGGCGGCGGTCGAGGCGAAGCCGTCGCGGCGGGCCCGCAGATAGGCCGCGTCCTCGGGGTCGACGGCGTCGCCCGCGAGCCGCAGCCAGCGCTCCACCCCGCCCAGCAGTTCGCGGGGCGGCAGCGGCACCGGGGGAGCGGGCAGGGCGTGCACCAGCCGGAGCAGTTCGGCGAGGTCGCGGGGTTCTGCGGGGCGCACGGCGTCGGGCAGCCGGTGCCAGACGGTGACCGGGTGGCCGTCCATCAGCAGCGGTTCGGGCTCGGCCGCGCGTACGGCGGGCACCCCGGACTCGGCCAGCCAGGTGGCCACGGCCAGCTCGCGGCGCGCCCGGTCGAGCAGTTCGGCGTCCCGGCCGACCTTGACGACCAGATCCCCGGCGGCGAACACGGCGTTCTCGCCCAGGGCGAGGAGGCGCGCGTCCGCCGCCGGGGGCAGCACCTTCGCCCCGGCCAGTACCGCCCGCGCCCGTGCCTCGTCCATCGTCCGCCTCCGTGGCCTGTCGCCGTCGTGTGTCCCGCTCCGGGCCAGTCTCGCATTCGCACAGGTCGGACGGTGTGCGGTCCCTTGACGGACTGCGCTGCGTTCACGACCATGAACACGCCAACCGAGCCAGGCAAAGGGGCTGATTCCATGACATCACCGGTGAGATCGCCGGTGACATCACCGGCCGGCGTGCGGCATCCGCCCGCGCGCACCGGCGGCCGCGACCGTGCCGTCTGGTTCCTGGTGCTGCCCGCCCTGATCCCGATCCTCGTGCTCAGCGTGGGCCCGCTGCTCTACGGCGTCCTGCTGTCCCTCACCGACGCCCAGTCCGGCCGCACCGCGCCGACCCGCTGGATCGGCGCCCTGAACTTCCGGGACCTCCTGCACGACACGCTGTTCTGGGAGTCGTTCCGGATCGGCCTGGTCTGGGCGGTCGGCGTGACCGTGCCCCAGTTCCTGCTGGCGCTCGGCCTCGCCCTGCTGCTCAGCCAGGAGCTGAGGCTGCGGTGGCTCGCCCGCGCCCTCGCCATCGTCCCCTGGGCGATGCCCGAGGTGGTCGTCGGCATCATGTGGCGCCTGGTCTACAACCCGGACGCGGGCATCCTCAACGAGACGCTGCGGAACCTCGGCCTCGGCGACGGACGGGACTGGCTGAGCGGTCTGGCCACCGCGCTCCCCGCCGTCATCGTCGTCGGCATCTGGGCCGGGATGCCGCAGACCACGGTGGCCCTGCTCGCCGGGCTCCAGAACACCCCGCGCGAACTGCACGAGGCGGCGGCCGTGGACGGCGCGGGCGCCTGGCGGCGGTTCCGCGCGGTCACCTGGCCCGCGCTCAGACCCGTGGCCCTCTCCATCACCGCGCTCAACCTGATCTGGAACTTCAACTCCTTCGCCCTGGTGTACGTGCTCACCAGCGGCGGACCCGGCGGAAAGACCCGGCTGCCCATGCTGTTCGCCTACGAAGAGGCTTTCCGCTACGGCCAGTTCGGTTACGCGGCCGCGATGGGCTGCGTGATGGTCGCCGTCATCTCCGTCGTGCTCGCGGTGTTCCTGGCGGGCCGGCTGAAGGGAGGCGAGGACGCGTGAGGACCCGGCCCGCGGCCCGCGTGGGGCAGTACGCCGCCCTGCTGGCCTATCTGATCTTCCTGGCGTTCCCGTTCCTCTGGCTGCTGTCCACCGCGTTCAAGCCCGCGCGCGAACTCGGCAGCCTGCACCCCACCTGGATTCCGCGCCACCCCACCCTCGCCAACTTCCGGCAGGCGTTCGACGAACAGCCCCTTCTGCACGCCGCCCTCAACTCCCTGCTGGCGGCGCTCGGCGCGGCCGTCGTCGCCGTACTGATCGCCACCCCGATGGCGTACGTCATGGCCCGGCACCGCACCCGGCTGGCGCGGGCGGCGAGCGGGTGGGTGGTGGTCAGCCAGGCGTTCCCGTTCGTGCTGATCATCATCCCGCTGTTCCTGGTGCTGAAGCAGTTGCGGCTCATCGACTCCCTGGCCGGGCTCACCCTGGTCTACGTGGTGTGGTCGCTGCCCTTCGCGCTGTGGATGCTGGTCGGATACGTGCGGGCGGTCCCCGTCGAACTGGAGGAGGCGGCCGCCGTCGACGGAGCCGGGCGGCTGCGGACGCTGATATCGGTGACGGCGCCGCTGCTCGCGCCGGGCATCGCGGCGACCGCGCTGTTCGCGTTCGTCACGGCGTGGAACGAGTTCTTCTTCGCGCTCGTGCTGCTCAAGAGCCCCGGCAACCAGACCCTGCCGGTCGTGCTGACCCATTTCATCGGCGCGGAGGGCGTCGCCGACCTCGGCCCGCTGGCCGCGGCCGCGTTCCTCGCCACCCTGCCCTCCCTCGTGGTGTTCGCGCTGCTCCAGCGGCGGATCACCGGGGGCCTGATCGCCGGAGCGGTGAAGAGCTGATGCGGACCAGGATCACCATGGCGGTCGCCGCCCTCCTGCTGCTCCTCGCGGGCTGCTCCTCCGGCGGCCACCAGGACGGCGGACCCGTCACCCTGCGCTTCCAGTCCCTCGCCTGGCAGCAGGAGTCGGTCGCCGCCAACAAAGAGTTGGTCCGGGAGTGGAACGCCGCCCACCCGGACGTCCAGGTCGAGTACGTGCAGGGCAACTGGGACGGCGTGCACGACCAGTTGCTCACCTCCTTCGAGGGCGGCGAGGCCCCCGACGTCATCCACGACGCCTCCGACGACCTGGCCGACTTCGCCTACGGCGGCGACCTCGCCGACCTGAGCGGTCTGCTGCCGGCCCGGCTGAAGTCCGACATCCCGCAGCGCAGTTGGCGGGCGACCACCTTCGGCAAGGGCGTCTACGGCGTGCCCTTCCTCCAGGAACCCCGCGTGCTGATCGCCAACTCCGCCTGGCTGCGGAAGGCCAAGGTGCGCATCCCGACGCCCGAACACCCGTGGAGCTGGGCCGAGTTCCGGGAGATTACCGCGCGGCTCAGCGGCGACGGCAAGTACGGCGTCGCCTGGCCGCTCAAGGAGCCCGTGTCCGTCACCCTCAACCTCGGGCTCTCGGCGGGCGGCACGCTCTTCCAGCGGGGGAGCGACGGCAAGGTGAGCGTGCGGTTCGGCGCCGGTGACGCCGTCGTACCGCGCACCGTGCACGACCAGGTCGCCCGCGACCGCAGCGCGCCCGCCTCGACGCTCGGCAGCGGCGGCTCGGACACGCTGCCCGGCTTCTTCGGCGGGCGGTACGCCATGGTCCCGCTGGGCTTCTCCTACCGCCAGCAGATCGAGCAGCAGGCCCCCGAGGGCTTCGAGTGGGAGGTGCTGCCTGCCCCGGCCGGCGCCGACGGGCTCACCCAGGGCGTCAGCCCGCAGACCCTCTCCATCGCCCAGGACTGCCCGCACAAGAAGGAGGCCGCCCGGTTCATCGACTTCCTGCTGCGGCCGAAGAACATGGTCCGCCTGGCCCTCGGCGACTGGATGCTCCCCACCGGCACCGAGGCACTCGCCGACCCCGCCCTGCACACCACCGACCACGGCTGGGCCACCGGTACCGCCCTGGCCGCCCACCTCCGCCCGGCGCCCGCCCAGTCGGTGCGCGGCTACCCGGAGTGGAAGGACAAGATAGCCACCCCCGCCTTCCAGGAGTACTACAGCGGTGCCATCGGCCTCGGTGAGCTGCGCAAACGGCTGGAGAAGGACGGCAACCTGGTCCTCGCCCGCTACCAGCGCTGAGCGGGCGGGCGAAATTCGCTGGAGCGGGCCACCGGGCGCCACCTAGCCTCAGGGTCATGACCTCCGCCGGCCCCGCCCATATCGCCATGTTCTCCATCGCCCAGCACGGCCATGTGAACCCCAGCCTGGAGGTGATCAGGGAACTCGTCGCCCGCGGCCACCGCGTCACCTACGCCATCCCGCCGCTCTTCGCCGAGAAGGTCGCCGCCACGGGCGCCGTACCCGTGCCCTACACCTCCACCCTGCCCGGACCCGACGACGACCCCTCGGCATGGGGGACCACGCTGCTGGACAACGTCGAGCCCTTCCTCGCCGACGCCATCCAGGCGCTGCCCCAGCTCATCAAGGCGTACGAGGGCGACGAACCCGACCTGGTCCTGCACGACATCGCCTCCTACCCCGCCCGCGTCCTGGCCCACCGCTGGGGCGTGCCCGCCGTCTCCCTCTCCCCGAACCTCGTCGCCTGGGACGGCTACGAGGAGGAGGTGGCGGAGCCCATGTGGGCCGAGCCGCGCAAGACCGAGCGCGGCCAGGCGTACTACGCCCGGTTCGCGGGATGGCTCGCGGAGAACGGGATCACCCAGCACCCGGACCCGTTCACCGGCCGCCCCGCCCGCTCCCTGGTCCTCATCCCCAAGGCGCTCCAGCCGAACGCCGACCGGGTCGACGAGCGCGTGCACACCTTCGTCGGCGCCTGCCAGGGCGACCGCGCCGACCAGGGCACCTGGGAGCGGCCCGAGGGCGCCGAGAAGGTCGTCCTCGTCTCCCTCGGCTCGGCCTTCACCAAGCGGCCCGCCTTCTACGCGGAGTGCGTACGCGCCTTCGGTGACCTGCCCGGCTGGCACCTCGTCCTCCAGATCGGGCGGCACGTGGACCCGGCCGAACTCGGTGAGCTGCCCGCCAACGTCGAAGTGCACTCCTGGGTGCCGCAGTTGGCGGTGCTGCGCCAGGCCGATCTGTTCGTCACCCACGCGGGCGCGGGCGGCAGCCAGGAGGGGCTGGCCACCGCCACCCCGATGATCGCCGTGCCGCAGGCCGTCGACCAGTTCGGCAACGCCGACATGCTCCAGGCGATCGGCGTGGCCCGCGTCCTGCTCACCGAGGAGGCCACCGCCGGCCGCCTGCGCGAGACCGCCCTCGCCCTGGCCGACGACCCCGAGGTGGCGCGCCGGCTGACGGAGATCCAGGCCGACATGGTGCGCGAAGGGGGCACGACACGCGCCGCCGACCTGATCGAGGCGGAGCTGCCCGGGCGCTGACCCCGGTGGAGAAACGTTGTTGAACCAGTCACAAGATCGTGGAGGAGTTGCTCCGCGCCCGCTCGGTCCGACAGAGTTTCCCGCAACGGGCGTACCGTCCGGTACGGCCGTCGTGCCCGCCCCCACGGGGCACGACGGCCGTTCTATCGTGTCTATCGTGGGCAGATGACGACGACGTACGCGGCGCTGCTGCGCGGCATCAACGTAGGCGGCACCAGGAAACTCCCCATGGCCGAGTTGCGAACTCTCCTGGCCGAGCTGGGCCATGACGACGTACGCACCCATCTCCAGAGCGGCCAGGCCGTGTTCACCGCCTCCCAGGGCGACGAGGGCATTCTGGCGGGGGAGTTGAGCACGGCCATCGAGAAGCGGTTCGGGTTCCCGGTCGACGTGATCGTGCGCGACCACGCCTATCTGACGGCGGTCGCGGAAGCCTGCCCGTTCCCCGCCGACACGCTGGAACCCAAGCAGGTGCACGTCACCTACTTCTCCGGCCCGGTGGACGCCGAGCGCTTCGCCGGGATCGACACCGCCGCCCGCCTCCCCGAGGAGTTCCGCCTCGGCGACCGCTGTCTGTACCTCTACGCACCCGACGGACTCGGCCGCTCCAAGCTCGCCGACGAGCTGGGCCGCCCGCGTGTCACCAAGGGGCTGATCGCGACCACCCGGAACTGGAACACCGTCCGCAAACTGGTCGAGCTGACCGGCTGACGGCGCCCTCTACCGGACCGCCGGGGAATGTCAACCCCCTTTCACTCCAAAGGGGTTGATTGCTGGT
This sequence comes from Streptomyces sp. NPDC018263, assembly GCF_055562575.1. Taxonomy (NCBI): domain Bacteria; kingdom Bacillati; phylum Actinomycetota; class Actinomycetes; order Kitasatosporales; family Streptomycetaceae; genus Streptomyces; species Streptomyces sp. NPDC018263. The sequence goes on along the minus strand of NZ_JBVHFA010000004.1, from coordinate 358,395 downwards.
GCCGACGGCCGCTTCGTGGGTAACGTCGCCGACCGAGCCGACCCGGCACGCTTCCCTCGCCGCAGCCCGGCCCCCGTAAGGTCCCCGGATCAGGAGTGAGGACGAAAGACGTGAACGCGTACAACCACCCCGGCAGCACCTCCGGCCGCCCGGTACCCGGTGGCGACGGGACCGACCTGGAGACCCTGATCCAGCTCGCCGACGGACTCGTCGCCGCGCTGCACGCCGAGTACCCGGTGCTCCTCGAACACGGCGAGATCATCCAGGCCGAGCTGGCCCTCGCGGCCGACGACGGCTTCCCGCCCAACCGCGGCCGCATCCGCCACCAGCTCGACGACCTCTGCATCGGCGCCGCCGCCGGCACCGGCACGCTGGAGTACACCCGGCGCCTGACGACCGCGCTCAACCTCTAGGCCCCCACGGCCAACGGGACCGACCGCAGCGCCTCGGTGTAGCGGTCGAGCAGCAGCCGCGCCACCTCCGGCGCGGGGCCCAGTACATCGGCCAGGACATCCGCGTCCGCCGCGCCCCGCGCGATCCGGTCGGGCAGGAAGCCCGGCGCCAGCACATAGGGCGCGACGGCGACCCGCTCGCACCCCCGGGCGCGCAGCTCGCGGACGGCGTCCTCGGTGCGCGGAAGGCGGGCGGAGGCGAACGCGGGTCGCACGGCGCACCAACCGGTGCGCCACCACTCCCGCGCGATGTCGGCGATCACCGCGATCGCCTCCGCGTCGGAGGACCCCGCCGAGGCCAGCACGACCCCGGTCGAGGACTTGTCGGCGGGGCTCAGCCCCGCCTCGTACAGGCGCCGCTCCAGTGCCGACACCAGCAGCGGCGACGGACCGAGCACCTCCGCCTGCCGGACGCGCATCCCGCGCGGTGCCGCCCGCAGCACGGCCGGGATGTCGGCCTTGGCGTGGAAGGCGCGGGTCAGCAGCAACGGCTGCGCCACCACCTCGCGCACCCCGTCGGCCGCCAGCGCTTCGAGCACGCCGCCGACCGAGGGCACGTTGAAGTCGAGGAAGCCGGTCACCACGCGCAGGTCCGGGCGCATCGACCGCACCCGCGCGACCAGGGCGTGCACGGTCGCGGCGTGCCGGGGGTCACGGCTGCCGTGGGCGACGATCAGGAGAACGGGTGTGTGGCGCATGGGAGTTCAGCTCTTCACCAACAGGCCCCGGCTGCGCAGCACCCACCGCTCCAGCGGACTGAAGAGCAGCAGGTCAACCGCGATGCCGACGAACAGGATCAGCAGGATGGCCTCGAACACCATCGCCATGTCCAGGGCGTTGCGGCCGTTCTCCAGCAACTGGCCCAGCCCGACGCCCAGATCGGGGAAGGACGCGATGATCTCGGCGGCCATCAGCGAGCGCCAGGAGAACGCCCAGCCCTGCTTCATCCCGGCCACATAGCCGGGCAGCGCGGCCGGCAGCGTGATGTGCCACACCCCGCGCAGCCCGCCGGCGCCCATGGTCCGGCCCGCCCGCAGGAACAGCGGCGGCACCTGGTCGATGCCGGACACCAGGCCGTTGGCGATGGAGGGCACCGCGCCGAGCAGGATCACCGCGTACATCATCGAGTTGTTCAGGCCCAGCCAGATCACCGCCGGGGGCACCCAGGCCACCGAGGGCAGCGACTGGAGGCCGGACAGGATCGGGCCGATGGCCGCGCGCACGAACCTGACCCGCGCCACCAGCAGCCCCAGCGGGGTGCCGATGAGCAGCGCCAGGCCGAAACCGAGCAGGCCGCGCGAGACGCTGGTCCAGATGTAGCCGAGGAGCTTGCCCTCCAGCCAGTCCTGCCGGACCGCCTCCCACACCGCCCTCGGCGCCGGCAGCTTGGTCGGGTCGGAGACGACCCCGAAGGACACCAGGGCCTGCCAGACCAGCAGCACCACCAGCACGGCGGTGACCGGCGGCAGGACCTTCGTGACGAGGGTCTGCCGCAGCGGCACCCGTGCGCCGCGCGGGGTCTCCAGGGCGTCGAGGCCCGCCTCCACGCTCCCGGTGCCGGGAGCCGGTGTCGTCTCAGTGCTGGCCATGGCGGCGGATCTCCCCTCGCAGCGCCTCGGTGATCTCCAGGGACAGTTCCGCCACGGGGGCGTCCTCGATCCGGCGGGGCTGCGGGATGTCCACCGTCCACTCGTGCGCCACCTTGCCGGGCCGGGAGGACAGCAGCACGACCCGCTGGGCCAGCCGTACCGCCTCGCGGACGTTGTGCGTCACGAAGAGCACGGACAGGCCGGTCTCCGTCCAGACGCGGGTCAGCTCGTCGTGCAGCACGTCGCGGGTGATGGCGTCGAGGGCCGCGAACGGCTCGTCCATCAGCAGCAGTCCGCTCTCCTGCGCCAGCGCGCGGGCCAGCGCCACCCGCTGCCGCATACCGCCGGAGAGTTCGTGCACCCGCTTGCCGTACGCGCCCTTCAGCCGGACCAGTTCGAGCAGCGACTCGGCCTTGTCCCGGCGCTCGCCCTTGGGCACGCCCCGCAGGCGCAGGGCGAGTTCGATGTTCTTGCCCGCGGTCAGCCACGGGAAGAGGGCGTGCTCCTGGAACATCAGGGCCGGGCGGCCGTCGGTGTCGATGGACCCGGCGCTGGGCCGGTCCAGTCCCGCCACCAGGTTGAGCAGGGTCGACTTGCCGCAGCCCGAGGCCCCCAGGAGGGTGACGAACTCGCCGGGCGCGACATCGAGGCTGATGTCGTCCAGCACGAGCTGCTGCCCGCCCGGCCCCGCAAAGGACTTCGAGACGTGGTCGAGGCGGGCGGCGTAATCGACCGCCGGGCCGGCCTCGGCGAGGGTGGTGGCCATGGTCGTCACCTCCTGGGGACTCATCGGTTGGCGTCGGTCAGTCGGTGCCGAGCCCGGCGGCGTCGACCTTGGGGGCGCCCTCGGCGCCGAGGACCTTGTTGAGCAGGGTCAGGTCGTAGATGCCCTTGAGGTCGGGCTTCTTCAGCAGGCCCGCCCTGACCGCGTGGTCGGCCTCGGTGTTCAGCGTGGCGGCCAGCGGATCGTCCGTGGTCTGGATCGACTTCCACGCCGGGTCCAGCACGGCCGGGGGCAGCGCCTTGCCCGAGTCGGCCTCCAACTGCTTGTTCGCCGCCGCCTTCGCCGCGTCCGGGTTGGCCTTGATCCACTTGTTGGTGCGCACCGAGGCCCGCAGCACCGCCTCGACGGCCTTCGGATGCTCCTTGAGGAACTTCTGCGACACGATCACGTTGGTGATCACGAACTTCTTGTCCGGCCACAGGTCGGACTCGTCCAGCAGCACCTTGCCGCCCTCGGCGACCAGCTTGGACGCGGTCGGCTCCGGCACCCAGGCACCGTCCACGGAACCGGCCTTGAAGGCGTCCGGGGTCACCTTGTTGTCGCTGCGGACCACGGTGACGTCACCCTTGCCGCTCTGCGCGTCGACCGTGTAGCCCTGCTCCGCCGCCCAGTTGAGGAAGGCGACGTCCTGGGTGTTGCCGAGCTGGGGCGTGGCGATGCGCTTGCCCTTGACGTCCTTCAGCGACTTGATCTTCTTGGGGTTCACGACCAGCTTGACCCCGCCGGACGCCGAACCGCCGATGATCTTCAGGCTGCGGCCACCGGACTTGGTGTAGCCGTTGATCGCGGGGGAGGGGCCGATCCAGCCGATGTCGATGGAGCCGGAGTTGAGCGCCTCGATCTCGGAGGGGCCCGCGTTGAAGGTGGCGTAGTCGGCCCTGGTGGCGCCCAGTTCCTTCTGGAACAGGCCCTGTTGGCGGCCGACCAGCGCGGTGGCGTGCGTGAGGTTGCCGAAGTAACCGATCTTGACGGAGTCCAGACCGTCGACCTTCTTGGCTCCGGCGGCGACCTTCTGGTTGGCGGTGTCGTCCTTGGCCTCGGACCCGTAACCGCAGGCCGCGAGGGCCAGCAGGGGGAGTACGGCGAGGACGGTCAGACCGCGGCGCGGCAGCGGCGAACTGATGGCAGGCACGGGAGGCGTTTCCTCTCGTCGGCCCGGCGGTCACGGCGGTTCAGGCCGTGGCCGGGAGGTCGATGGGTCTTCGTCGTCGCAACCGGGACGTCGTCGGGTGGGAGGAGGGGCTTGCGTGGGGGAGCAGGGCGCGCGAGCGGTGCGCGTACGTCAGCGCGCACATCGCGCGACCCCGCCCTGCCCGGAGCCGAGCGCGCCGCTGCCGATGCGGCCGCCCTCCTTGGCGAACGTCGAGAAGACCTCGGTGGCCCGCATGGTCAGAAGTCCCACCCATCGTCGTCGGAGTCGGTCACCGGCTCGGGCGCGGCGAAGGACTCGCCGACCATGCCCGCGGTGAGGGTGGTGCCGTCGCTGGGGTCGATCAGGATGAAGGAGCCGGTGCGGCGTGAGTCGGCGTAGGAGTCGACCGGCAGCGGCTCGGCGGTACGGATCTTGACCCGGCCGATGTCGTTGGCGGCGAGCGTCCCCGGATGCGGGTGCAGGGACAGGTCGGCCAGGGTGAGCCGGGACGGGATGTCCTTGACGATCGCCTTGACCGTGCGGGTGCCGTGCTTGAGCAGCACCCGGTGGCCGACGGTCAGCGGCTGGTCGGCGACGTGGCAGACGGTCGCCTCCACGTCCTGGGTGGTCGCGGGGGCGTCCTTGCTCGGCACGATCAGGTCGCCGCGCGAGACGTCCACGTCGTCCGCGAGCAGCACGGTCACCGACTGGGTGGTCCAGGCCACGTCCACCGGCTCGCCCAGCAGGTCGATCCCGGCGATGGTGGAGGTGCGGCCGGACGGCAGCACCGTGACCTCCTCGCCCACCCGGAAGGTGCCCGCCGCGATCTGTCCCGCGTACCCCCGGTAGTCGGGGAGTTCGGCGGTCTGCGGGCGGATCACGTACTGCACCGGCAGCCGGGCGTGGCAGTGCGCCAGGTCGTGGCTGACCGGCACCGTCTCCAGGTGCTCCAGCACGGTCGGGCCGCCGTACCAGTCCATCCGGGCGGAGGCGTCGACCACGTTGTCCCCGGCGAGCGCCGAGATCGGGATCGCGGTGACCTCGGGTACGCCCAGCTCGGTCGCGTACGCCGTGAACTCCTCGGCGATGGCGGCGAAGACGCTCTCTTCGTAGCCGACCAGGTCCATCTTGTTGACCGCGAGCACCACGTGCGGCACGCGCAGCAGGGCGGCGATGGCCGCGTGACGCCGGGTCTGCTCGACCACGCCGTTGCGGGCGTCGACCAGGACCACGGTCAGCTCGGCGGTGGAGGCGCCGGTGACCATGTTCCGGGTGTACTGCACATGCCCCGGCGTGTCGGCCAGGATGAAGCGGCGGCGCGGGGTGGCGAAGTAGCGGTAGGCCACGTCGATGGTGATGCCCTGCTCCCGCTCGGCCCGCAGGCCGTCGGTGAGCAGCGCCAGGTCCGGCGCCTCCTGGCCCCGGCTCGCGGACACCCGCTCCACGGCCTCCAGTTGGTCCACCAGGACCGACTTGGAGTCGTGCAGCAGCCGCCCGACCAGGGTGGACTTGCCGTCGTCGACGGAGCCCGCGGTGGCGAACCGGAGCAGGGTGGTGGCCGACAGCGCCTCGGCGGTGATCGTGCTCATGGTCAGAAGTACCCCTCGCGCTTGCGGTCTTCCATCGCGGCCTCGGAGAGCTTGTCGTCGGCGCGGGTCGCGCCCCGCTCGGTGAGCCGGGACGCGGCGATCTCGGTGATGACCGCCTCCAGCGTGGTCGCGTCGGAGTCGACGGCGCCCGTGCAGGACATGTCGCCCACCGTGCGGTACCGCACCAGCCGCGTCTGGACCGGCTCGGTCTCCTTGGGGCCGCCCCACTCGCCGGCGGTGAGCCACATGCCGCTGCGGGAGAACACCTCGCGCTCGTGCGCGAAGTAGATCTCCGGCAGCTCGATGGACTCGCGGGCGATGTACTGCCACACGTCCAGCTCGGTCCAGTTGGACAGCGGGAACACCCGGACGTGCTCACCGGGGGCGTGGCGGCCGTTGTACAGGTTCCACAGCTCCGGGCGCTGGCGGCGCGGGTCCCACTGGGAGAACTCGTCGCGCAGCGAGAACACCCGCTCCTTGGCGCGGGCCTTCTCCTCGTCGCGCCGGCCGCCGCCGAACACCGCGTCGAACCGCTCGCTCTGGATCTTCTCCGTCAGCGGAAGCGTCTGGAGCGGGTTGCGGGTGCCGTCGGGACGTTCCTTGAGCACACCACGGTCGATGTAGTCCTGTACGGAGGCCACATGGAGGCGCAGCCCATGTGCGGCCACCACACGGTCCCGGTACTCCAGCACCTCGGGGAAGTTGTGTCCGGTGTCCACATGGAGCAGCGCGAAGGGCACGGCGGCGGGCGCGAACGCCTTCAGCGCCAGATGCAGCATGACGATCGAGTCCTTGCCCCCCGAGAACAGGATCACCGGGTTCTCGAACTCGCCCGCCACCTCGCGGAAGATGTGCACGGCCTCGGACTCCAGCGCGTCCAGGTGGGAGAGGGCGTACGGGCTGTCCGTGCCCTCACCGCCCCCCGTCACCGCGGCGACGGTCGTCATGCCAGTCCCCTCTCGCCGAGCAGGGCGTGCACCGCGGCCGCCGACTGCGTGACGCTCTGTTCCTGCGTCTCGATCCGGAGATCCGGCGCCTCGGGCTCCTCGTACGGGTCGTCGACGCCGGTGAGCCCGGTCAGCTCGCCCGCGGCCTGCCGGGCGTACAGCCCCTTCACGTCCCGCTCGCCGCACACCTCGACCGGGGTCGCCACATGGACCTCCAGGTACGCGGTGCCGTTCGCGGCGTGCCGCTTGCGCACCGCCTCCCGGCTGTCCGTGTAGGGCGCGATCACCGGGACCAGCGCCAGCACACCGTTGCGGGCCAGGAGTTCGGCCACGAAGCCGATGCGCTGGACGTTGGTGTGCCGGTCCTCGCGGGCGAAGCCGAGCCCGGCCGAGAGGAACTCGCGGATCTCGTCGCCGTCGAGCACCTCCACGCGCCGGCCCTCGGCGCGCAGCCTTCCGGCCAGTTCGGTGGCGATGGTGGTCTTGCCGGCGCTCGGCAGACCGGTGAGCCAGACGGTGGCTCCGCTCGTCACGTGTTCTCGCTCCTCGTATCGATCGGTCGTCATCCGTGCAGCCCGCACTCGGTCTTGCCCCGCCCGGCCCAGCGGCCGGCCCGCGCGTCCTCGCCCTCCAGCACCCGCCGGGTGCAGGGGGCGCAGCCCACCGAGGCGTAGCCGTCCATCAGCAGCGGGTTGGTCAGCACGCCGTGTTCGGCGACGTAGGCGTCCACGTCGTCCTGGCTCCAGCGGGCGATGGGGGAGACCTTGACCTTGCGGCGCCGGGCGTCCCAGCCGACGACCGGGGTGTTCGCCCGCGTCGGCGACTCGTCCCGGCGCAGCCCGGTCGCCCACGCCCGATACTCCGTCAGTCCCGCTTCCAGCGGCTGGACCTTGCGCAGGGCGCAGCACAGGTCGGGGTCGCGGTCGTGCAGCCGGGGCCCGTGCTCCGCGTCCTGCTCGGCGACCGTCTTCTCGGGGGTGAGCGTGACGACGTTGACGTCCATCACGGCGTCGACGGCGTCCCGGGTGCCGATGGTCTCGGGGAAGTGGTAGCCGGTGTCGAGGAACACCACGTCCACGCCGGGCCGTACGCGCGCGGCCAGGTGGGCCACCACGGCGTCCTCCATGGACGAGGTCACGCAGAACTGATCGCCGAAGGTGTCCACCGCCCAGCGCAGCACCTCCAGCGCGGGCGCGTCCTCCAGCTCACGGCCCGCGCGCTCGGCCAGTTCCCTCAACTCGTCCTCGGTGCGCTCATTCTGAGCGGTCGTCATATCCGGTCGTCCCCTCCGTCGTCGCCCCGCTTCAGCCCCCGGGCGAGCAGCCCGAGGAACTTGAGCTGAAAGGCGCGATTGCAGGCTCCGCATTCCCAGGCGCCGTGGCCCTGCTCGCTCGGGCGCAGGTCCTCGTCCCCGCAGTAGGGGCAGTGGAACGGTGCGGCACGCTCGCTCACGACAGCGCCTCCTCGCTGGCCCGCGCGGCCCATGCGGCGAACCGCTCGCCGTCCGCGCGCTCGGCCTCGAAGCGGCGCAGAACGCGCTCGACGTAGTCGGGCAGCTCCTTCGACGTCACCTTCAGGCCGCGCACCTTGCGGCCGAAGCCCGCCTCCAGGCCGAGCGCGCCGCCCAGGTGCACCTGGTAGCCCTCGACCTGGTTGCCGTCCTCGTCCACCACCAACTGGCCCTTGAGACCGATGTCCGCCACCTGGATGCGGGCGCAGGCGTTCGGGCAGCCGTTGAGGTTGATGGTGATCGGCTCGTCGAACTCCGGGAGGCGGCGCTCCAGTTCGTCGATGAGGGCACTGCCGCGCGCCTTGGTCTCGACGATGGCCAGCTTGCAGAACTCGATGCCGGTGCAGGCCATCGTGCCGCGCCGGAACGACGAGGGGCTGACCCGGAGGTCCAGCGCCTCCAGACCGGCGACCAGGGAGTCGACCTGGTCCGCCTCGACGTCCAGCACGATCATCTTCTGCTCGGTGGTGGTGCGGACCCGGCCGGAGCCGTGCTCCTCGGCGACCCCGGCGATCTTGGCCAGCGTGGCGCCGTCGACCCGGCCGACGCGCGGGGCGAACCCGACGTAGAAGCGGCCGTCGCGCTGGCGGTGCACGCCGACGTGGTCGCGCCAGCGCTCCACCGGCTGCTCGGGCGCGGGGCCGTCGAGCAGCTTGCGCCCCAGGTACTCGTCCTCCAGCACCTGCCGGAACTTCTCCGGGCCCCAGTCCGCGACCAGGAACTTCAGCCGGGCGCGGTTGCGGAGCCTGCGGTAGCCGTAGTCACGGAAGATCGAGATGACGCCCTCGTGGACGTCGGCCACCTCGTCGAGCGGCACCCAGGCGCCCAGCCGGACACCGATCTTCGGGTTGGTGGACAGGCCGCCGCCCACCCACAGGTCGAAGCCCGGCCCGTGCTCGGGGTGTTCGACGCCGACGAGCGCGATGTCGTTGATCTCGTGCGCCACGTCCAGCAGGGGCGATCCGGAGATCGCGGACTTGAACTTGCGGGGCAGGTTGGAGAACGCCTTGTTGCCGATGACCCGGCGCTGGATCTCCTCGATGGCCGGGGTCCCGTCGATGATCTCGTCCTCGGCGATCCCCGCGACCGGCGAGCCGAGGATCACGCGCGGGGTGTCGCCGCACGCCTCGGTGGTGGACAGCCCGACGTCCTCCAGGCGCCGCCAGATCTCCGGCACGTCCTCGATCCTGATCCAGTGCAACTGGATGTTCTGCCGGTCGGTGATGTCGGCGGTGCCGCGCGCGAACTCCTGCGACAGCTCGCCGATCACGCGCAACTGGGCGGTGGTCAGCCGGCCGCCGTCGATGCGGACCCGCAGCATGAAGTACTTGTCGTCCAACTCCTCCGGTTCGAGCACCGCGGTCTTGCCGCCGTCGATACCGGGCTTGCGCTGGGTGTACAGACCCCACCAGCGCATGCGGCCGCGCAGGTCGTTGGGGTCGATGGAGTCGAAGCCCCGCTTGGAGTAGATCGTCTCAATGCGTGTCCGCACATTGAGACCGTCGTCGTCCTTCTTGAACTGTTCGTTGCCGTTGAGCGGGGTGTGGTGTCCCGCCGCCCACTGGCCCTCACCACGGTGACGACTCACCTTGCGGCGGGGCGCGGCAGCAGGGTCCTGGGGGCTGGGGGCCATGGTTCGTACGTCCTTAGGAACAGGCGGAAAATCGGCTCTGGCCTGCGCGCATCTGCGCACGCGGGCATACCTGCGCGGCGTTGCGCTGAACGGGGGTGGAGAAGAGGCCGGCGGTGCTGGAGTGCTCAGCTCGCCCGACACATGGCGCTGGACATGCGGCCGAGGTCGACGTGGCGTCGACTCACCAAGGCGATTCCAGTTCCAGACATGACGGCAGCGTGTCACGCGCGTCTCCGGGCAGTCCACCATTGTCCGTCATCTGGACGGATCTATTCTGAATACCGAGACAACTTCGCGAGAGAGGCGCGCGTCAGTCGCCCAGGAACGCCCCCGGCCACGGTCCGGGGGTCGGGAGGTCCGCCTCCAGCTCCACCTTCGTGTCGAACAGGGTGAACCCGCGCCGCAGATAGTTGTCCAGGGCGTACGGGCCGTCCTTGCTGCACGTGTGCAGCCACACCCGCTTCACCGGGGCCAGATCCGGCCACCGGCTCGCCAGGTCCCAGGCGCGGGCCGTACCGACCGACAGCAGGTGTCCGCCGATCCGGCGCCCCCGGAACGCGGGCAGCAGCCCGAAGTAGGCGATCTCCACCACGCCCTCCTCCGTCGCCTCCATCTCGACGTACCCGGCGGGCGTGCCCCGCTCGTACGCCACCCAGGTCTCCACGCCGGGCCGGCCCAGGTACTCCCGCCACCGCGCGTGCGTCCAGCCGAGCCGGTCGGTCCAGCGGATGTCGCCGCCGACCGAGGCGTACAGGAAGCGGCTGAACTCGGGGGACGGCACCTCGGCCCGTACGATCCGGACCGCGTCGTCCTCGGGGGCCGCTGCGGGCAGGAGGTCGGACGGCGAGGTCTGTTCCAGGGACCAGGTGGTGACAGGGACGCTGCTCATGGGCTCAGGGAATCATCCCGCCCACCGGACTGTCGATCGTCGCCGGTTGAGATCCCGGCTCAGTCCAGCGAGCGTTCGAGCGAGGCCAGCGGGACGGCGAACAGCATGCGGTCCGACAGCGACCACACCTCGCCGGTCTCCTGCCAGTACGACAGCGACACCGCCGACTCCGTCCAGCAGTGGTGCGAGCCGTCCGCCCCGCAGCGGGCGCCCTTCGCGCCGTCCGCGTCCTGCCGCCAGAGGCCGCCCCGCCCGTCCTGGGCGCCGGGCAACTGGCCGGTGTACCAGGACGCTCCCGCCGCCCCGGCGTGCCGGTACGACAGCACGCCCCGCACCCCGCGCGCCCTGGTCCCGAACACCTCGACGGCGTCGGTGTGCCCGGCGGAGTCGGTGGCGAGCAGGCCCGCCCGCGCCGGGGCGGAGCTGAACGCGTACCGCCACAGCCGCGCGCGGCGCGCACCGTCCGCGGAGGTGCGCTCGGCCGCGACCAGGGTGTCCGGGCCCGTGCTGCGGTCCACCGCCAACGGGCCGGGACAGGGCGGCCGGCCACCCTCGCAGCGGCCGCGGGTGTAGCGGTAGGAGCCCACGGCGGGCAGCACGTACCGGTATCCGGCGGCCGACCAGCCGTGCGGGACCCGGCCGACAGCGGGCTCGTTGGTGGTGGTGCGCTGGATGCGGTCGAGGTCGTAGACGTAGAGCGCCTCCGCGCCGCCGTCGGAGGCGCTGACCAGCAGTTTTCCGTGGTTCCAGACCATGCCGGAGACGCCCGAGGTCAGAGGCCGGTAGTCCCGGCCGCCGTCGACCGGCACCACCAGCAGCACCCAGCGGTAGACCGGGCGGGCGGGGTCGTCGAGATCGGTGAAGGCGACGCGGGTCAGGCCGCGTTCGGCCGCGCGGCCGGTGTCGGTGGCGTGCGTCCATCCGGTCAGCACCACCCGGTGGCTGCCCCAGACACCGTCCTCGTCGGCGTCGCCGGAGGTGGTCACGGCGGCGGGGCGCCAGGCGGTGTCGGCGGTGTCGGCCGGGTCCCAGCAGTAGGAACGGGTGGCCTCGGGGGCCAGGGGCAGGGACGAGCGGTCGTCGCCCGCGCAGTCGGCGCCCACGCGCATCCGGCGGTCGGCGTCGCCCAGCACGGTGTCCACGCCGACCGGGCGGCCCATGGCTGCGGAGAGCCGGTTCAGTACGGGAGCGGGCTCCAGCCGCTCCTGGAGGCGCAGCGGGGCGGTGTCGGAAGCGGAGGTGAGCGGCTTGAGCGCGCCGGGGTTCGAGGCGACCTCGGCCTGGGAGGTGCTGATCAGCGTGGCCGCCGCGGTGAGCGCCAGCCCGGTCCCGGTGAGGGCCGCGCGCAACGCCACGCCCCGTCTGCGCCTGCGGTGTCTGCCGCGTTGCTTCATGTCTCCTCCCGAGGCGGGCCAACTGCACCCGGCGATCGTCATGTTGATCACCCGGCACGGGGCGGACCCGCCTCGGATGCTACGGCAGCACGCGGTGCGCCGGGGCCAAGAGGCCGCAAATACGCGGACGGTGCCCGCCGTGCGGCGGGAGGCGCCCGGCGTGAAAGGGGGCGCTCAACGCGCCCCGTGTGCCGTACGGCGCACCGCCACCCCCGGTGCCGTGGAGCGGGGCAGCAGGTCACGTGGGTCGTCCGGGAGCAGCACCTCGGCCTCCGCGTCCTCCCGGAGCCGGTACGGCCGATGCAGGAGGAGCGCCCCGAGATATCGGCGTACCCGGGACATCTCGGCGCGGACGGTGACTGTGCGGGACGGGTCGCCGAACACGTCCTCGGCCAGCCCCGCCGCGCTGCGCCCCGCGCGCTGCGCCACGAGCAGGTACAGCAACTCCGCGTGCCGCTCGCTGGGTTCACGGGTCCAGGTGCCGCCCGCGTCGGACACCGTGAGCAGCCGGCGCTCCGGCCGGGACAGGTCGAGAACCAGCCTCCCCGCACCGGCCGGTGATTCCGCGGACGCCCGCAGCAACCAGCCTCCGGCCAGCGGCTCCACCGCGCACATCCCCAGCCCCGGCAGCCGATGCCTGCCCGGCGACAGGGACTTGGGCAGCGTGATCCGCCGTACGTACGGCATCCCCGTCACCGCCGCCGACCAGCCGTCCCGGTCCACCACGAGGGCCCGTCCGTCCAGCCGGGCGAGCACCGGCGCGGCCACCGACCGCAGTTGCTCCAGGGAGCCGAGGTGCAGCTCGCGCAGCCGGGCCTCGGCGAGCCGGGCGACCGACTCCACCCAGGCGAGGGTCGCCGGGTGCATGCTCTCCAGCGGGCCGCTGACGTCCACCACGCCGATCAGCCGCCCGTCACGGGGATCGGTGACCGGTGCGCCCGCGCAGGTCCAGGAGGCGTGCGAGCGGACGAAGTGCTCGGCGGCGAACACCTGGACCGGCCGCCGCACCACCGCCGGGGTGCCGATCCCGTTGGTGCCCACGACCGCCTCGCTCCAGTCCGCGCCGATCTCGAAGCCGAGCCCGTCCGCCCGGCGCAGCACCGCGGGCGACCCCTCCCGCCACAGCACCCGGCTGTCCGCGTCCGCGACGACCATGATGTGCCGGGCCGCGTCCGCGACCGAAAGCAGCCCCTCGCGCAAGGCCGGCAGGACGTGTCTGAGCGGCGACTCCTCCCGGCGGCGGCGCACCTCCTCGGCCGTCAACAGCCCCGATCTCACGTCCCGGTCGGGGTCGACGCCGTCGCGCAGCATCCGTTCCCAGGACTGTCCGATCACCGGCCGGGGGGTCATCGGCGCATGTCGTCCGGCGAGCGTGGCCTCGCGGACCTGCGCGAGCAGCCGCGCCGTGCGCGGTGCGTCGGCGGCGGTCGGACGCGCCACGTCCCTCGGCGGGTTCACCACGTCGGTCCTTCCCTGTCCGGACAGCGCGTACGGCTGTGTCAAGCCGTCCGGACGGCGGTTTCCGGTCGGCCGACGCCCCCATACTGCCGTCGGTCCGGGACGGGGGGAACACCCTCCGCGCACTGTCGGCGACAACTTGCAACCCCCTGCAACCCTGGTGAACGCGGAAGGGCGGCAGGAGACTTGAGTCCCGCGCCGCCGCAAGGGCGGCGTTCGCGCCCCGTCGCGGGCCCGTGTCGCGGGGGCGGTGCCGAGTCGGCGCGGCACCACCCCCGCGGCGCCGCACCGCCGCCCGGCCCGCCCCGAAGCGTGCCCCCGCGAGGTGAGGGGCGCGCGGTGCGGCGGATACCGTTAGGACGTGCAGTCAGCAAGCGAATCCCCCCAGCGGCCCCACGGTCGCCTCCACCGGGCCAAGGCTCTCTACCGGAACGTCTCCAAACGGAGGACGGCCTGGCTGCTGCTGACGGACACCGTCAATTCCTGCATGGAGTACCGCATCCTGGGCCTCGCCGCCGAGGCCGCGTTCTTCACGCTGCTGTCCGTGCCCCCGCTGCTGCTCAGCCTCATCGGCCTGCTCGGCTACGTCGACGACTGGACCGGCGCCGACACGATCCACAGCCTGGAGACCAACCTCCTGGAAGCCTCCCGCACCGTCCTGTCCGACAAGGGCGTCAAGGAGATCGCCGAGCCGATCCTGGACGACGTGATGAAGGGCGGCCGGCCCGACGTCATCTCCATCGGCTTCCTGTTCGCCCTCTGGTCGGGCTCGCGCGCGGTGAACGTCTTCATCGACACCATCACCGTGATGTACGGCCTCGACGGGGTCCGGGGCATCGTCAAGACCCGGATCATGGCGTTCCTGCTCTTCGTGGTCGCCCTGCTGATCGGCTCGGTGGCGCTGCCGCTGATGGTGGCCGGGCCGGACGCGGTGGTGGGGGTGCTGCCCTGGTCGGCGACGGTCGTCCAGGTGCTGTACTGGCCGGTCGTCATCGTGCTGTCCATCGTCTTCCTGACCACGCTCTACCACGTCTCCGTCCCGGTCCGCTCGCCGTGGATCGAGGACGTGCCCGGCGCGCTGGTCGCCCTCGCCATGTGGGTCCTGGGCAGCCTCCTGCTGCGTGTCTACCTCACCCACACCATCGAGGGCGCCACCATCTACGGCTCCCTCGCCGCCGCCGTCGCCGTGCTGCTGTGGATCGGCGTGTCCGCCTTCGCCGTGCTGGTCGGCGCCGCCGTCAACGCCGCCATCGACCGGGTCTGGCCCGCCGCGGCCACGGCCGCCGCCCGTGAGGCCAACGAGCGCCAGCGGGAGGCCCAGGTCGCGGAGTACGTCGCCTGGGCGGCCGGGCTGCGCGAGGCCGACCCGGACGACCCGGACATGCCGTCCGAGTTCCCCGAGCGCTGGTCCCGCTTCCTGCCCCCGGAGGACATCACCGGGAGACTGCGCGGCCACACCAGGAACGGCCACCAGCCGCCCAAGGGCTCCCCGGACGACTGACCGTACGGACGGTCGGTGCGCCGGAATAGATCCACTCCGCCCGGCGCTCTGGGAGACAGATGTGGTGCGTGCCGCCACGGCGGCAGCACCGGCGACGAAGGGCTGGTGGGCGATGACGGCTGACCGGACTGACCGGACGGGCCCGGTGGCCCGTACCCCGTACGGCGCGGTACGCGGCCGGTACGAGCACGGGAACGCGGTGTTCCGTGGCATTCCGTACGCGGCACCGCCCTTCGGCACCCGCCGTTTCCGCGCCCCCGAGCCGCCCGAGCCCTGGGACGGTGTGCGCGACGCCGGAGCCTTCGGGCCGACCCCGCCGAAACCGCCGTACTCCGAGGCGTTCGCCCAGTACCTCTCCGACCCCTCCATCCCCGGCGACGACTGTCTCAACCTCAACGTCTGGACCCCCGAGCCCGGCCCCGGCGCCCGCCTCCCCGTACTGGTCTGGCTGCACGGCGGCGCGCTGACCAGGGGTTCCTCGGCGGTACCGGTGTACGACGGGCGGGCCTTCGCCCGCGACGGCGTCGTCCTCGTCTCGGTGAACTACCGGCTCGGCGTCGAGGGCTACGGCCTCTTCCCCGACGCCCCCGCCAACCTCGGCCTGCGCGACCAGCTCGCCGCGCTGCGCTGGGTGCACGAGTCCATCGCGGCCTTCGGCGGCGACCCCGGCAACGTCACCCTGGCCGGGCAGTCGGCCGGCGCGATCAGCACGGGCGTCCTGATCGCGGCCCCGCAGGCGCGCGGGCTTCTTCGGCGGGCGGTGCTCCAGAGCGGGGCGCCGGAGGTCTCGGACCGCGAGAAGGTACGGCGCATGGTCCGCCGGATGGCGACCCGCCTCAAGGTCCCCGCGACCGCCGCCGCCTTCGCCGGCGTCGACCGCGACCTGCTGCTGCGCACCCAGGCCGAGGTCAGCCGGCGCAGCAGCCCGATCCTGGGCGGTCCCGGCTTCGGCATCGTCGTCGACGGCGACCTGGTCCCCACCGACCCGCTGGCCGCCGTCACCGACGGCGGCGCGGCGCCCGGCGTCGACCTGCTGATGGGCTGGACCCGCGACGAGTACCGGCTCTGGCTGGTGCCCGGCGGCCTGGTCGAGCACGTCGACCGGCTCGGCGCGGTCGCCCTGGCCGGCGCGATGGCCCGCTGCCACGTCGGCTCCGAGGTCCCGCGCGGCTACCGCGCCCTGCGCCCCTCGGCGGGCGCCGCCGAACTGGTCGGCCAGATGGTCACCGACCACATGCTCCGCCTCCCCCTGCACCGCCTGGCCGACGCCCGCCCGTCCCGCTCCCATGTGTACGAGTTCGCCTGGCCGTCCCTCCGCCCCGCCCTCGGCGCCTGCCACTCCCTGGAACTCGGCTTCGTCTTCGACACCGGCGAGGTCGAGGAGGCGGTGAAACTGGCCGGCAAGGGCGCCCCCCAGTCCCTGGCCGACACCATGCACGCCTCCTGGGTCGACTTCGCCACGACGGGCGACCCCGGCTGGCCCTCCTGGGGCCCGACCCACCCCACCCGCGTCTTCGACACCACCGGCCCCCACCTCGCCCACGGCCCCCGAGACGCGGAACTCACCCTCTGGACCAGCCCCCTCGTCCCTCACCAGCCCCCCTCGGCCGACCGGCTGGCGGCGGTACGGCGACTGCGGAGGTCACCGGTGCTGCGGAGGCGCTGACCGGGCGGTCAGACCCGGCCCAGCGCCCGGGCGAGCGCGGTGATCGTCTCCGGGCCCACGCGGCAGCAGCCGCCGATCAGGCGGGCGCCGGGGGTCGAGAGGGCGGGGCCGAGGGTGGGGGCGTTGTCCCAGGAGCGGGTTCGCGCGTCCCAGGTCTCGCCGCTGTTGGGATAGGCGACCACCGGCTTGCCCGTCACACGCGCCGCCGTTTCCACCGCTCGCGGGACGTCCTTCGGGGCACAGCAGTTCACGCCCACCGCGAGGATCTCGTCGGCGTCGGCGGCCAGGGCGAACGCCTCCTCCAGGGGCTGGCCCGCGCGGGTGCGGTCGCCGTCGATGCTGTAGGAGAGCCACGCGGGGACGCCCAGGCCGCGTACCGCGCGCAGGAGGGCCTCCGCCTCGTCGGTGTCGGGGATCGTCTCCAGGGCCAGGACGTCGGGGGACGCCTCGGCGAGGACCTCCAGGCGGGGGCGGTGGAAGCGCTCCAGCTCGGTGCGGGTCAGGCCGTAGCGGCCCCGGTACTCGGAGCCGTCCGCGAGCATCGCGCCGTACGGGCCCACCGAGGCGGCCACCCACAGGGGGCGGGTTGCCTGGGCGCGCCGGGCGGCCTCGCGGGCCAGTTCCACGCTGGAGGCCAGCAGGCGTGCGGCTTCCGCCCGGCCGATGCCGCGCCCGGCGAAGCCCTCGAAGGTGGCCTGGTAGCTGGCGGTGATCGCCACGTCCGCCCCGGCCGTGTAGTAGGCGAGGTGGGCCTCGGTGATCGCCTCCGGGTCCTCCGCGAGCAGGCGCGCGGACCACAGCTCGTCGCCGAGGTCGTGCCCGGCCGACGCCAACTGGTTGGAGAGCCCGCCGTCCAGGACCAGCGGCGGCCCCTCGGCGAGCGCGGTGGTCAGGTCGGTGCTCATCCCCCGACGTTAACCGAGCTCAGGGTTTCGGCGAGCCGGTCCGCGAACTCCTCGGGGTGTTCCAGGGCGCCGAGGTGACCGCCGGGGAGTTCCAGCAGGGGGCCGTCGGCCAGGAACTCCGCCGTGCGGTAGGGGAGTTGGCCGCGTGACTCCGCTCCTGCGGCGAGCGTCATCCGGGCGAGCGCGGGTGCCGGGACGTACGCGGTGAACGGGCGCAGGACATGGGCGAGGAAGACTCCCATCGGGGTCGCGTCCGGACCCTCGGCGGGCGGACGCCCGGCGCCCTCCAGCGCGGCGATCAGCTCCCGCCGTCGCTCCGCCCCGTCCGGCAGCACCAGCGCGCACGGCGATTCGTGCGCGACCACGTGCGCCAGCCGCGCCGGATGCCGCGCGGCCAGCGCGAGCGCCGCGATCCCGCCCGAGCTGGTCCCGAACACATACCCCCGCTCACCGGGCGGCAGCACGGCGGCCAGCACCCGCTCCGCGCCGTCGGCCCAGTCCTCCGGCCGCTGGTCCGGCACCGGCTCCCCGAGGCGCCCGTGCGCCAGGCCCAGCGGGTCGTACGTCACCACGGTGAACCGGCGCGCCAGCCGCGCGACCAGCGGGCCCAGCCCCATCGGATGCCCGGCGCCGCCCGGCAGGAGCAGGAGCACCGGGCCGGTGCCGGTGATGTCGGAGTCGGGGGTCGTCACTCGCTCTCCCTCGGCCAGTGTTCGAGCGCCCGGTGCAGTGCCTCGACGCCCTTGTCCCAGGAGGCGTCCACCGCGCGGCCGGCGCCGAAGCCGCCCGCCGACTCCAGGACGCAGTAGCCGTGGAAGGTGCTGCGCAGCAGGCGTACCGCGTCGGTGAGGTCGGGCTCGGAGAGGCCGTAGGCGCGCAGCATGCCGTAGGTGATCTCGGCGGTGCGGCGCAGGGCGGGGGAGTCGGTGACCAGGGACTGGTCGATACGGATCTGGGTGGCCGCGTACCGGCCGGGGTGCTCCAGGGCGTAGGCGCGGTAGGCGTCCGCGAAAGCGGTCAGCGCGTCCCGGCCGGCGCGTCCGGCGACCGCCGCCGCGATGCGGTCGATCAGCTCGCCGCCCGCGTACAGCGCCAGCCGGGTGCGCAGGTCGTTCAGGTTCCGCACGTGCGAGTACAGGCTCGCGTCCTTCACCCCGAAGCGCCGGGCCAGGGCGGAGAGGGTGACGTGCTCGAAACCGGCCTCGTCCGCGAGTTCGGCGGCGGCCGCGACCAGCCGGTCGGCCGTGATCCCCGCGCGTGCCATGAACCCACCTCCTTGGATGCTTAGCCCGCATCCTAGAGGGTCTAGGAAAGAATCTCCCGCACGAATTCATTGGCGAACTTGCCCGCGGGGTCCAGCCCGGCCGCCAGCGCCCGGAACTCGGCCAGCCTCGGGAACCGTTCCCGCACGACCGCCGAGGGCATCTCGAACACCTTCCCCCAGTGCGGCCGGGCGTCCAGCGCGCCGAGCGCGGCCTCCACCGCGCGGACCGCGGGCAGTACGGCCGCCGCGTCCTCGATCCAGGTGAAGTGCAGCGCCACCGAGTCCCGCCCGTACGCCGGGCTGAGCCACTGCGCGTCGGCCGCGACCGTCCGTACCTCACAGGTCAGCACGGTCTCGGCGAGCGTCGCGCGGATCGCGTCGAGGGCGAGCAGCGCGGCCATGGCGTCCGCTCTGGGCAGCAGGTACTCCGACTGGAGTTCCGAACCGCTGCTGGGCGTGAACTCGGCCCGGAAATGCGGCAGTCGCTCATGCCAGGGGCCGGGCACTCCGCCCTGCCCGGTGCAGTTGACGGCCGGCATCCCCGGCACCGGATGCATCGCCCCGGCCGCCGGCTCGGCCCACGGGAAGTCCACCGGCGCCTGGTCGGTACGCCGCTTCAGCCACACCTGCCGGAACCCCGGCGCCCGCCAGTCGGTGAACAGGCTCACGCTGTACGCCGAGGCCGCGACCGCCTCGTACTCCAGCCCGTCCAGAGGGAGTTCGGCGAACACATGCTGCTCGACCTCGTACGAGGGCTCCAGGTCGAGGGTGAGCGCGGTGACCACGCCGAGTGCGCCCAGCGAGGTCACGGCACCGTCGAAACGGGCGTCGCCGCGGGCGATCCGCAGCGTGCCGCCGTCCGCCGTGATCAGCTCCACCTCGCGCACCGCCGAGGCGAGCGGCCCGTTGCGCACGCCGGAGCCGTGGGTGCCGGTGGCGACCGACCCGGCGACCGAAATATGCGGCAGGGACGCCATGTTGGCCAGCGCCAGCCCGTGCGCGTGCACCGTACGGGCCAGCTCCGCGTACCGGACCCCACCCCCGACCCGTACCGTCCGCGCCGTCGTGTCCACGTCGATCACCGGGGGCAGCCCGGCCACGGACAGCAGCACGCCCCCGGCGCCGGGGTCCGCGATCCGGTTGAAGGAGTGCCCGCTGCCCAGCACCCGCACCCGCGCGCTGCCCGCCACCAGCGCCCGCAGGGCGTCCGGAGAAGTGGGCCGGTGGAACTCGTCGGCCGTGTACGTGATGTTCCGCGCCCAGTTGGTGACCGCCCGCGCCGACCTGGTCATCCCTGCCGTCCCTCCCCGAGAGTGCCTGTGCCCAGACCCTCTCATCACTCCCGTGACCTGGGGAGACCCGGACCGAGAGGCAACACGTCGCGTGCCTCACAGCCCCCCCCCGGGAGGGCTTGCCGGGAAGTGGGGGCATACGGTGTGAGATGTACGTGTGAGCCGGGACCTTAGCCGGAGGAGACAGGGATGGGCAGCCGCACCGCGCTGGTCGAGGATCTGATGGAGCGGTTCCCGCATGTGCCGCGGGAAGCCGTCTTCAAGGAGGACCTGCTCCGGGGCGGAGTCGCCTTCGACGCCTCGGCCCTCAGCGACAACGAGAACGGCGAGGTCAAGCCGAAGTCGTACTTCATCTTCTCCTTCGACCACGGCACCCTGCCCGAGCTGGGCGAGGCCGCGCTCCGCAGGCCCCCGGAGGAGATCATCCTCACCGGCGGCCCCTACGACCTGCGCCGCACCGTCGTCTCCGTACGGGTGAACCCCGCCTCCCCCTACCGGGTCGCCGCCGACGAGCACGGCCAGCTCGGCCTCTACCTCGACGGTAAGCGGATCTCCGACGTCGGCGTGCCGCCGATGCCGGAGTACTACCGGCACAAGCTCTCCAACGGGAAGTCGGTCATGGAGGTGGCCCCCACCATCCAGTGGGGCTACCTGATCTATCTGACCGCTTTCCGCGTCTGCCAGTACTTCGGCGCCAAGGAGGAGTGCCAGTACTGCGACATCAACCACAACTGGCGCCAGCACAAGGCGGCGGGCCGGCCGTACACGGGCGTGAAGGACGTCGACGAGGTCCTCGAGGCGCTGGAGATCATCGACAAGTACGACACCGCCAAGATCTCCACCGCGTACACCCTCACGGGCGGCGCGATCACGACGAAGGTCCAGGGGCTGGACGAGGCCGACTTCTACGGGCGGTACGCCAAGGCCATCGAGGAGCACTTCCCGGGCCGCTGGATCGGCAAGGTCGTCGCCCAGGCGCTGCCCAAGCCGGACGTGCAGCGCTTCAAGGACTACGGCGTGCAGATCTACCACCCCAACTTCGAGGTGTGGGACGAGTACCTGTTCAAGATGTACTGCCCCGGCAAGGAGCGGTACGTCGGCCGCGACGAGTGGCACAAGCGCATCCTGGACTCCGCCGACGTGTTCGGCGCGCGCAACGTGATCCCCAACTTCGTGGCGGGCGTGGAGATGGCCGAGCCCTTCGGCTTCACCACCGTCGACGAGGCCATCGCCTCCACCACCGAGGGCCTGCGCTTCTTCATGTCACACGGCATCACGCCCCGCTTCACCACCTGGTGCCCGGAGCCCACCACCCCGCTCGGCAAGGCCAACCCGCAGGGCGCGCCGCTGGAGTACCACATCCGGCTGCTGGAGGCGTACCGCAACACCATGGACGACTTCGGCCTCTCCTACCCGCCCGGCTACGGCCCGCCCGGCCCCGGCAACGCGGTGTTCTCCGTCAGCTCCTTCATGGACAGCCTGTCCGCCGAGGAGCGGGTGGAGGTCTGAACCGGCCTATGACTCGGGGGCTTTGAACCGCCGAGCGTGCGCTTCCGTATCCCCTGACGGAGTGGCGGGCGCGCGGCGGGCGGTCACGGTCACGCCGGGCGACGAGCCGCTCACCCGATCCGCCGGGTCCGCTTGTCAGCCCGGCGTCGGCGTGAAAGGCTCCTGCCTCCGCGAGGCCCCAACTCCACCAATGTTGTGGTGAGTTGGCCCTCGCTCGTGGACGCTGGAGACCGATGCCCGATCTGCCGCCCCCTCAGGATGCCGCCGAGGCGGCGCTGTTCGCCGAGTGCTGGGACGCGGTCCTCTCCTACGCCGACCTGTGCACGGCCGGAGCGGGAACGGCACACCAACTGGCCGACGAAGCCTTCACCCTGGGGATGCGCGAGCTGCGGGCCGCGCAGGGCGCCGTGCGCGGCCGTACCGCCCGGCTGCCGGTCGTCCCCCAACTCCTCACCGCCGTACGGGAGACGGCGGCCGGCTGGGAGAGCGCGGGCAAGGGGCACAAGCTCGACCCCGACCTCCGCCTCTGGCTCAACTCGGAGGCGGGCGCCCGCTATACGGGTCCACCGCTGGGCCGGCCCGTCGCGCTGCGGGGTCTCCGGGACATGCCCGAGGCCGACGCCACGCTGCTCTGGCTCGCCGAGGTGGAGTCGCTCCCGCTGCCCAGCGTCGCCCGCCGGCTGGGCCTGGACCCGCTGACCACGGGCGCCGAACTCGACCAGGTGCGCGTCCTGTTCCACGACCGCTGCCACCGCGCCCACCGGGACACCCCGCTGGACGCCGAGTGCCGCAGCTACGCACGCCTGCTGGACGCCGTCACCCGCTCGCCCGGCGCCGAGACCCCCGAGGACCTCTCCCGCCACCTCGCCACCTGCGTCCCCTGCGCCGAGGCCGCCGCCTGCCTGCGCCTGCACGGCGGCGGCATCCCGGCCGCGCTCGCCGGCGGCGTCATCGGCTGGGGCGCCCTCGCCTACCTCGAACGCCGCCGCCGCGCCGCAGAGGTGCGCCTCGGCGTGGGCGGGCCCTCGGGGCCGGGGGCGCGTACGGACGACGAGGCCGCCCGAGGTCGCGTCCTGCGAGGCAGCCTCCTGGCGGCGGCCGGCCTTCTCTCCGCGGTTGCCCTGGGCGTCTCCCTGATGCCCTTCGGCACCCCGGACGACACCGACGTGTCCGCCCGCGACGACCAGAAGCCGATCGCCGCGCCCGACACCCCGCACCCCGACCCCACCCCGGTTCCCTCCCGTTCGGCGGCACCGGCGACCACCCGCACGGTCCCGGCCCCGGCGTCCCCGAAACCGACCCCGACCCCGACCCCGACCCGGTCTCGGAAACCGGCGCCCCCGGCACCGAAGCCCTCCGCGACCCCGTCCCCCGAGCCGCCTTCTGTCACTTGCCACGTCGCCTACCACCTCGACGACGAATGGAGCGACGGCTTCCAGGCCAGCCTCCGCATCACCACCGACACCCCTCTCTCCGACTGGCAGCTCACCTGGACCTTCCCCGACGGCCAGCACATCGGCCGGACCTGGGACGCCACCCCGCACCAGACGGGCGCCCAGGTCACGGCGGAGGCCAAGAGCTACAACCGCTCGGTGGCCGCCCACGGGACGATCGCGTTCGGGTTCGTCGGGACGCGCGACGGGGGCAACGGCGCGCCACGCGCGTTCCGGCTCAACGGTGAGCCCTGCGCGAACGGTTGACCGAAGCGGGTCGTCGGCCGCAGGGGAGGATGGCCCTCATGAGTGACAGCCATGGTGAACTGCACGAACTGCTCCAGCGCGCCGGCCTGGAGAAGGCCGGGCACGGCGGGGTCTCCGACGCCCGGCCCTCGCGAGCTGCCTGGCGCCCGGTGATCGCGGCGAGTACCGAGCCCACGCTCACGGTGCCCGACGACCGTCCCGACCTGGTCGCCGAGCTGAACCGGCAGTGGCACCGGCTCGCCGTCGAGCGCGGTGTGATCGGCGCGGACGGGGAGTTCCTGATCAGCGTCGGCAATCAGGGCTGCGCCTGCTGGACCCGAGTGCGGCTGGGGGAGCAGTGGGACCTGGCCGGTCACCTCGGCCCGGACGCGGGTCAGCCGGAGTTCGTGACCATGTCCCCGGACGGGGAGAGCGTCCTGGGCGTCACCTGCGAGGAGTACGAGGTCTGGTTCGTGGCCGTCGCCCCGTTCGGCGACTGGCTGGAGGCGTGGGCACGGGCGCGGGCGGCCGAGAGACCGGCGGAGCGGGAGTCCGGCTGGGACAGCGTCCTGTGGCGGAACTCCGCCTCGGCCCGGCTGAGGGGTGCATGGCGCGACGGGCTGGCCAAAAATCCCGCCTCCTCGCCGGCTGTGCTGCGCCGTCTGCTCGACGTCGGTCCCGAGGAGCGGCTTTCGTCCGCGCTCAACTACCGGGACCTCCCCGATGACATGCTCGACGCCTGGGTCGCGCATCCCGAGTGGCGGGTCCGCAGGAATCTGGCGGAGCGATGGCAACTCGACGCCGAACGGCGCGCCGTACTCTTCCAGGACCCCGATCCCAGGAACCGCTGGATACTGCTCACCTGCGCGGTGGACGGCCGCTCGCCGCTCACCGCCGCGACCTTCGCCCAGCTCGCCACCGACCCCAGCCCGCGCGTGCGCGCCGAACTGGCCCGCCACCGCGATCTGCCGGCGCGACACCTCGTCGCACTCGCCGCCGACCCGGACGCCGAGGTACGCAAGGAGGCCGTTCCGCATGCCTGGGCGCACCTGATGCCTTCGGCGCGGGCGGTTCTGCTCGCGGACCCGGACGCCGGTGTGCGAGCCGAAGCCGTGTTGCGCCATCACCTCTCCACCCCGCTCCCGGCGGCCGGTTTCGCCGACCTCCCCGGTGATGCCCAGCGGGAACGCGCCGCGCGCACCTGCATGCTCGACCGTGAGCTGGCCGAGGAACTGGTCCACGGGGGCGAGACGACGCTGCGCAGCGCCGTCGCCCAGAACCTCCATCTGGACGCCGACCTGGTGGCTCTGCTCGGCCAGGACCCGGAGGCCGGGGTCCGCCGGGTGGTGTCCTTCCGTCCAGACCTCACGGAGGCGGAACGCGCCCGGGTGGCCATCGAGTTCGACCCCAGCGCCCGCTGCAACCCCCTTCCGTGGGTCCGGGACTTGGCGGACGACGAGGAAGCCATGCGCCGCTGCGCCACCTCCGCACACGTCATGCTCCGCCGCAGCGCCGCGTGCGCGACGAACCTGCCGCCCGACGTGGTCGAACTGCTGGCGCACGACGAGGACTGGGTCGTCCGGCTCTTCCTCGCCGAACACTGCGTCCAGGCCCCGGCCGACCTCCTGCTGGAGATGGTGCGGAGCTGGAACGGCTATTCGTCCGCCCGGATGATCGAACACCCCAACTTCCCCCGGCAGGGCGCCCTCCGCTTCGCAGACGACCCCGACCCCCGTACCCGCCTGCTCGCCCTTCTCGACCCGGAGGCGCCCGCCGAACTGGTGGAACGCTTCAGCCGGGACGCGGACTGGGGCATCCGCCACTCCGCGCTGCGTGACGAGCGGCTGTCCGTCGCTTCAGTGATCCGCCTGCTCGACGATCCGCACTGGTTCATAAGGGAGACCGCGGCCGCCGACCCACGCCTCCCCACCCACGTCCTGATCACCCTCCTCAACGACCGCACCACCGCAGAGGCCGCCGCCGCCAACCCCGCCATCCCGGAAACCGTCATGCACCACTTGCTGGACGTCACGGAAATCGATGGCGGCGCAGCACGCGCCGCTCTACAGTGAGAACCACTTCGCGCGGCGGCAGTTCGCCGCCGCTGTCGGCTGAGTGAGGAATGGGAGGTGTGACCGATGGCTGTCTCTGTGACGGGCCGTGCCCGCGACCAGAAGTTCATCCACTCCACCTCCGTGGCCACCGGCTGATCCGATCGCGCCGTAGGCGCTCGCCGGGGTCACCCCTGTGAAGGGTCTCCCTTGCAACTCTCCTCCTCGCACGCTCTTCTCCCCTTCGGCTGGGACCCCTACTGGGAAGCCGAGTTCGCCCCCTACGCCCGTCAGGGTCTGCTTCCCGGACGCGTGGTCCGGGTCGACCGGGGGCAGTGTGACGTCCTCACCGCGGACGGAGTCGTCCGCGCGGACACCGAGTTCGTCGTCCCCCGTGACCCGATGAAGGTCGTGTGCACGGGGGACTGGGTCGCCGTCGACCCCGAGGGCGGCGACCCCCGGTACGTCCGGGCCTACCTCCCCCGCCGGACGGCGTTCGTGCGCTCCACCTCCTCCAAGCGGTCCGACGGGCAGATCCTGGCGGCCAACGTGGACCACGCCGTGGTCGCCGTGTCGCTCGCCGTCGAGCTGGACCTCGGGCGCGTGGAGCGGTTCCTCGCGCTGGGCTGGGAGTCCGGCGCGCAGCCGGTGGTCGTGCTGGCCAAGGCCGACCTCGTACCGGACCCGGTGACGCTGGCGCACCTCGTACAGGACGTCGAGACCACCGCCCCCGGCGTCCCCGTGCTCACCGTCAGCGCGCTGTACGGGGACGGGCTGGAGGTGCTCCGGGCGCTGATCGGCACCGGTACCGCCGTGCTGCTCGGGCAGTCCGGCGCGGGCAAGTCCACGCTGGCCAACGCGCTCGTCGGCGCGGACGTGATGGACGTCCGGGCCGCGCGGGACGTGGACGGCAAGGGCCGGCACACCACGACCACCCGCAACCTGCTCCCGCTGCCCGGCGGGGGCGTGCTCATCGACACCCCCGGACTGCGCGGCGTCGGACTGTACGACGCGGAGAACGGGGTCGGCCAGGTGTTCTCCGAGATCGAGGAGCTGGCGGCACACTGCCGGTTCCACGACTGCTCCCACGCCGCCGAACCCGGCTGCGCGGTCGCCGCCGCCGTCGACTCCGGCGAGCTGCCCGCCCGACGGCTGGAGAGCTACCGCAAGCTGATCCGCGAGAACCAGCGGATCGTCGCCAAGACCGACGCCCGCCTGCGCGCCGAGATCCGCAAGGACTGGAAGCGCAAGGGAGCCGAGGGCCGCGCGGCGATGCGGGCCAAGCGGGGCCCCTGGTCCCAGGGCCTGTGATGTCGTAAACGATCCCGGGGTTCCGTCCTTACCGAAGGCCGAGCTGAGGATCGGCGCCGACCAGCTCGCCGCTGACCGCCCACAGGTGTGCGGCGGCGGCTCGGTCGGCCATGTGAGAGGGGACGGGCTCCTGCCTCGGCCTGCCCCGCAGGCCGAAGACCCTCGGCCCCCACAGCTCCCCTCCCCGCACCCTGGGATCGAGGACGGCGCGCACGACGGGCCATGCGCCCGCGTCCTTGCCCTGCACCAGGAGCCCGGCGGGCAAGGCGCGCAGCCGCTCGCCGGGGGTGGTGACTCCTACCGGCGGGCGGGACGGGGTGAGGGAGTCCAGTGCGCCGCCGGGATGGGCCACCACACTGAGCACCGTGCTGCCGACGGCCCGCAGGCGGCGATCGAGTTCGAAGCCGAAGCACATCTGGGCCAGTTTCGACCGGCCGTAGGTGCGCTTGGGCCGGTAGTCCCGGGTCGACTGCAGATCGCCGAGGTCCAGTCGCTCGGAACGCGCCGCGAAGCTTCCCACCGTCACGATGCGGCCCGCCGGCGCCGCGGACAGCAGGGGGACCAGCCACTGGGTCAGCGCGAAGTGGCCGAGGTGGTTGGTGCCGAACATCAACTCGTGGCCGTCCGCGGTCTCTCGGCGCGGCGGGTCGTCGAGCGCGACCCCCGCGTTGTGGACCACCGCGTCGAGGCGATCGAGGTCCAGCCTGTCCACGGCCGTCTTCAGGGACGACAGGTCGGCGAGGTCCAGGGGAAGGTGACGCACACGCGCGCCGGGGACGCGCGAGCGGATCGAGGCCATGGCGGCATCGGCCTTCGCCCGGTCCCGGCTGCCGAGTACGACAACGGCGCCGGTGGCGGCGAGCTGCTCCGCGGTGAAGTAGCCGATCCCGGCGTTGCCCCCGGTGACCAGGAAGGTGCTGCCCTCGGCGGACGGCAGCCGGTGGACGTCCCACGGCCGGCTCCGGGATGTGGAAGACACGATGACAGGCTCCTTGCGCTCTGTGGCAGCGTGCTCAGGGAGAGCACCGACCCGCCCCAAGGTCGCAATCTCTCCCGACACCACGCCGACAGATCACGCTCACCGCCCACAGATCCCCGACACCCCTCCGGGAAGGCCGAAGAGCAGGAAAGCCGCTACGCGACCGGCGCGGATCTGCATGTCCGTTTTCCGCTGGCCCGGCCCCCCTTCCACGTCCGACACTGGACGCATGACGGACGATGACAGCAGGTACGAGGCGGTGCGCGGCCGCGACGGGCGGTTCGACGGCGTCTTCTTCTTCGCCGTCCGGACCACCGGCATCTACTGCCGCCCGAGCTGCCCCGCGGTGACCCCCAAGCGGTGCAACGTGACGTTCTTCCGCACGGCCGCCGCCGCCCAGGGCGCGGGCTTCCGGGCCTGCCGCCGCTGCCGCCCGGACGCCGTGCCGGGGTCGGCCGAGTGGAACGTCCGCGCGGACGTCGTCGGCCGGGCCATGCGGTTGATCGCGGACGGCGTCGTCGACCGCGAGGGCGTCACCGGCCTCGCCGCCCGCCTCGGCTACAGCGCCCGCCAGGTGCAGCGCCAGCTCACCGGCGAGGTCGGCGCCGGACCCGTCGCGCTCGCCCGCGCCCAGCGCGCCCACACCGCGCGCACCCTGCTGCGGACCACCGAACTCCCGGTCACCGAGATCGCGTTCGCGTCCGGGTTCCGCAGCATCCGCCAGTTCAACGACACCATCCGCGAGGTCTACGCCCATACCCCCACCGAGGTACGCGACGCCGCCCCCCGCTCCCGCCGCGGCGCCCCCGGCACCGGCATCCCGCTGCGTCTCGCTCACCGGGGCCCCTACCAGGCCGGCGCCGTCTTCGACCTGCTCGCCCGCGAGGCCGTACCCGGCGTCGAGGAGGTGACCGGCACCATGGGCGCCCGCGTCCACCGGCGCACCCTGCGGCTGCCCTACGGCACCGGCGTCGCCGTCGTCCACGAGCGTGCCCACACCCCCGAGCCACGTGGCGGCACCCGGCCCGGCGGCTGGCTCGACGCGCGCCTGCTGCTCACCGACCCCCGCGACCTCACCACCGCCGTGCACCGGCTGCGCCGGCTGTACGACCTCGACGCCGACCCCTACGCCGTAGACGCCCGTCTCGCCGCCGACCCCCGGCTCGCCCCGCTGGTCGCCGCCCGGCCCGGACTGCGCTCACCCGGCGCCGTCGACCCGCTGGAGATCGCGGCCCGCGTCCTGACCGGGTCTCCGGAGGCCCTCGAACGGCTCGTCCTCCGGTACGGCAAGGCGCTCGACGCGCCCAGCGGCACCCTCACCCACCTCTTCCCCGAGCCCGCCGTCCTCGCCGAGGCGGAGGCCGGGACCCCGCTCGGCACGCTCGCCGCCGCCCTCGCCGACGGCCGGCTGCGCCTCGACCCCGGCGCCGACCGGGACGAGGCCCGGCGCGTCCTGGACGGGCTGCCCGGCATCACCCCGGCCGCCGTCGCCGCCCTCCGGGCGCGCGTCCTCGGCGACCCGGACGTCACCCCACCCGGTACGGACCTGCCCGAAGCCTGGCGGCCCTGGCGGTCCTACGCCGTACAACACCTACGGGTCGCCGAGGAGCTGACCGAGTGATGGCGATCATGGACAACCCCTACTGGACCGAACTGGCCTCGCCGGTCGGCCCCCTGCTGCTCACCGCCGACGCCGACGGCGCGCTGACCTCGGTCTCCGTGCCCGGCCAGAAGGGCGGCCGGACCGTCCAGGAGGGCTGGCGGCACGACGCCGGACCCTTCCGGGAGGCCACCGAGCAGCTCACCGCGTACTTCGCCGGCGACCTCGAGGAGTTCGACCTGCCGGTCCGCGCGCAGGGCACCGAGTTCCGCGAGCGGGTGTGGGCCGCGCTGGACGCCGTCCCCTACGGGGCCACCACCACGTACGGCGCGATCGCGGCCAGGGTCGGCGCCCCGCGCGCCGCGATCCGTGCGGTCGGCGGCGCGCTCGGCGCCAACCCCCTGCTGGTCGTCCGCCCCTGCCACCGGGTCATCGGGGCCGACGGCACGATGACCGGATACGCGGGCGGGCTCGACCGAAAGATGTGGCTGCTGCGTCTGGAGGGGGTGCTGGGGGAGGCGTAACCCTGGGGGCCGCCCCCGCTGGGCCGTGCGGGTGGGCCCCCGCGCCGGTGCCCCCTACGGGCCCGCCGGGTGTGACACCGTCGCCTCCGGCGGCCCGGACGCGCGGACGGGCCCGGTGCGAAAGGGCGGACATTGCGCTACGTCGTACGGTTCCTCGCGGCCCTGCTGCTGGTCCTCACCCCGGCCCCGGCCTGCGCCGCCGGGGTACAGAAATCGTGGACCGGCACCTGGGAGGCCGCCCCCTCCGGCACCGCCGCCGCCCTGCCCGGCGCCGCGATCCGCAACATCGTCCACCTCAGCGTCGGCGGTCACGAGCTGCGGGTACGCGTCACCAACCGGCTCGGCACCGCCCCGCTCCACCTCGGCGCGGTCACCGTCGCCCTCCGGCAGGGCCAGGGCCCGGACGCCGTACCCGGCACCCTGCGCACCGCCACCTTCCACCGCGCCACCACCGCCACGGTCCCGCCCGGCCGGGACCTCCTCACCGACCCGGTCCGGCTCACCGTCCCGGCCGCCGCCGACCTCCTGGTCACCGTCCTCACCCCGGACGACTCCGGCCCCGCCACCCAGCACGGCACCGCCCTCCAGACGAGCTGGATCGCGCTGGTCGGCGCCGGGCACGCGGCCGACGAGGACGGGTCCGCGTACCGCACCCCCATCAGCAACTGGTACTACGTCGCCGGTGTCGACGTACGCGGCGGGCCCGCGACCGGCAGCGTCGTCGCCTTCGGGGACTCGCTCACCGACGGCCACGGCTCCACCCACGACGCCAACCACCGCTGGCCCGACCTGCTGGCCGGACGCCACCGCCGCCTAGGCGTCCTCAACGCGGGCATCGGCGGCAACCGCCTGCTGCGCGACGGCACCGGTCCCGGCGCCCTCGCCCGGCTCGACGCGGACGCGCTGGACCGCGCCGGGGCCCGCGTCCTCGTCGTCTTCGAGGGCGTCAACGACATCAACGGCAAGCCCACCGCCGACGACGTCAGCGCCTACGCCGACGCCTACCGCACCGTCGTCGCCCGCGCCCACGCCCGGCACCTGCGGGTCGTGGGCGTCACCCTCACCCCGTACGCCGGCCACCCGCTGCACACGGCGGCACGCGAGAAGGTACGGCAGCAGGTCAACGAGTTCATCCGCGGCGGGGGCGCTTTCGACGCGGTCTGCGACGCGGACGCGGCGCTGCGCGATCCGGCCGACCCCGAGCGCCTGCTGCCGGAGTACGACCCCGGCGACCATCTGCACTTCGACGACGACGGGATGCGGGCGGTCGCGGACTGCGTGAGCCGTGTCCTGCTGTGAACCCGAGCGGGATCAGCCCCACACCACCGCGCCCAGCCACGCGCCCGCGATCAGCAGGCAGGCGAAGAGTTCCGTGAACACGCTGAAGCCGCCCGAGCGCCACGCCGTACGCAGCGCGGCCATCGCCTCGCCGTGGCGGCCGAGGCGGAGCCGCTCGCCGAGGTAGATCCCGCCCATGAAGCCGGGCAGCGCGCCCACCACCGGCAGCAGCACGAAGCCGACGAGCGCGCCGACACCCGCGTAGACCGCCATCCGGGGCGTCGCGCCGCTCGCCCGCAGTCGGCGCGCGGGCAGCGTCCAGCGGACGACCTGCGCCAGCAACAGGACGACGGTCGCACCCACCAGGAGCGCCCAGGCCAGGCCGGACGGGTTCGTCAGCGCCCACCACAGCACCCCGGCCCACACCAGCCACGACCCCGGCACCCCGGGCACCAGTACTCCGCACAGGCCCAGCGCGATCACCAGGCCGACCAGCAGGAGTTCCCACGCTCCCATCTGCCCAGCGTGCCCGAGCCCGGACGGAACCGCAGATCTCGTACGGCCGTTCGCCCTGTCCCTCGATGCGCTGGGTGAGGAGGGCCGGATTTCGCCGATGCCCCGTTTCCGCGCCGCCGGCGTGGTGACAATTACCGGCATGAGTCAGCAGGGGGGCGGGCCCACTCGCCAGGACGACGACTGGTGGGGGCAGCTCTACGACGAGACGGCCGACGACACCGGACCGGCACCGGCCCCGGATTCCCTGGACGACCGCTACGCCTCGGCGAAACGGGCGACGGTGCCCGGCGGCGCCGAGGGGCGGGGCACGCTTCAGGAGGGCTCACCACCCCCGCCGGCCCGGAGAACCGACGACCAGACCCCTGAGCAACGCCCGCCCCTTCCCGCACAGCGGGGCACCGAGCCGCCCGCGCCTCCAGCCCCCGGTGCCCAGCCGGGGACCCCGGCTCCGGAAACCCGGCGGACGCCGCCCGTCGGACCGCCTGCCCCTCCCGTGCCGGACGCGCTACCGCCGACCGCGGGGCCGGACGTCCGCCGGGAGGCGCCCGCGGGCCGGCCGCCCGTCCCGCCGAGCGCCCAGCAGCCCGACGGACCTCCCCCTGGTCCGCCCAGCGCCCCGGCCACCCCGGCAGGGTGGCCCCCGGCTTCGCCAACCGCCGCGAATGCGTGGCCGGGCGTGCCTCCCGCCGTCCCGCCACGGGCCCCGGACGCCCCGGCAGGGCGTGCGCCGGTATCACCCACCGCCCCGGATGCGTGGCCGGACGTGCCTCCCGCTGTCCCACCACGGGCCCCGGATGCCCCGGCAGGACGGACCCCGGCTTCGCCAACCGCCGCGAATGCGAGGCCGGGGGAGCCTCCTGCCGTTCCGTCAAGGGCCCCGGAAGCCCCGGCAGGGCGTGCGCCGGTATCACCCACCGCCCCGGATGCGTGGCCGGGCGAGCCTCCCGCCGTCCCGTCACGGGCCCCGGATGCCCCGGCAGGACGGACCCCGGCTTCGCCAACCGCCGCGAATGCGCGGCCGGGGGAGCCTCCCGCCGTCCCGCCGGACGCCCCGGCCACCCCGGCAGGGTGGTCCCCGGCTTCGCCCACCGCCCCGGATGCGTGGCCGGGGGAGCCTCCTGCCGTTCCGTCACGGGCCCCGGCCACCCCGGCAGGGCGGACCCCGGCTTCGCCAGCCGCCCCCGATGCGCGGCCGGGCGAGCCCCCCGTTGCCCCGCCGGACGGCCCGGCGGGGCGTACTCCAATCGGCCCGGATTCACGTCCCGGCCAACCCCCCGCCGTGCCGCCCATGCCCGGCTGGCCCGCGCCCAGCGCGGAGCGGCCGGGCGCGCCCCGAGGGCCCGTCGTCGCCGGCGTAGCCCACTTCACCCCCGCCGCTCCCCCCGCCCCCGACTACGTCGGCTCCCGGCCGCCCACCTACGCGCCCGAGCCCACCGCGCTGCCCGCCGCCGATCCCGAGGAACTCGGGGAACTGGTGTCGGACACCGTGTTGGAGGGCGCGCGGTACGGGGCGTGCACGTTGCGGGCGGTGTCGTTGCGGGGGGATTCCGCGCGCTACCGGGGGGAGGCACGGCGGGACGCGCTGCTGGTGGCGCGGTTCGGCAGCGGCGAGCAGGCACTGGTACTGGTGGCGACGGCGACCGGCGCGCGGGCCGCGCCCGGTGCGCACCGGGCGGCCGCCGAGGCGTGCCGGTGGATCGGGCAGGCGGTGGGACGCAGCCACGAACGGCTGGTGGAGGACCTGCGGGCGGACCGGCGCGGCGACCTCAAGTCCGGGCTGAACCGCCTCACCGACCGCACCCTGGGCAAACTCCGCGCCGACTCCGGGGAACCCACCACGAGCCTGCGCTGTCTGCTGCTGCCCGCCGACCCCGACTGCCGCACCCGCGTGTTCTTCGGCGCCGGGGAGGGCGGCCTGTTCCGGCTGCGGGACGGCGAGTGGCGGGACATCGAACCAGCCTCACCGGCCGTACCGGCAGAGGGCACCCCCGACGGCGACCGGCTCACGATGGACCTCGGCGTCCCGGCCCCGCCGGGCCCGTACGAACCGGCCGAGCCGCCGCAGACGCCGTTCCGGTTCCGGGCCGTCATAGCCCGGCCGGGTGATGTGCTGATGATGTGCACCTCCGGCCTCGCGGACCCGCTGCGGGGGGAGGCGGCGCTGCGCGCGTTCCTGGGCCGCCGCTGGTCGCGCCCCGCCGCGCCCGGTCTCGCCGGGTTCCTCGCGGACACGCAGACCAGGGTGAAGGGGTACGCCGACGACCGTACGGCCGCCGCCGTTTGGGAGGCGTAACCGGGGCCGCTGTGACTTGATGGAAGCGCAGGGGCGTATCCCAGGGACCGCGAAGGGGCGGACGACCGTCATGGCCAGACAGAACGTCGCCGAGCAGTTCGTCGACATCCTCGCCCGCGCCGGCGTGCGCCGTATGTACGGCGTCGTCGGCGACAGCCTGAACCCGGTCGTGGACGCCGTGCGCCGCAACGCCGGGATCGACTGGGTGCACGTACGGCACGAGGAGGTCGCCGCCTTCGCGGCCGGCGCCGAGGCGCAGATCACCGGCAGACTGACGGCGTGCGCGGGCTCCTGCGGCCCCGGCAACCTGCACCTGATCAACGGCCTCTACGACGCCCACCGCTCCATGGCACCCGTACTGGCGCTGGCCTCCCACATCCCGTCCAGCGAGATCGGCCTCTCCTACTTCCAGGAGACGCACCCCGAGCGGCTGTTCGCGGAGTGCAGCCACTACAGCGAGATGATCTCCAACCCGCAGCAGATGCCCCGGCTGCTCCAGACCGCCATCCAGCACGCCATCGGCCAGCGCGGCGTCAGCGTCGTCACGCTGCCCGGCGACGTCGCCGACCTGCCCGCGCCCGACCAGTCCTTCGAGAGCGCCCTGGTCACCTCCCGGCCCACGATCCGCCCCGGCGACGCCGAGATCGACCGCCTGGTGGAGATGATCGACCAGGCCGACAAGGTCACCCTGTTCTGTGGCGCGGGCACGGCGGGCGCCCACGCCGAGG
The DNA here is from genome assembly GCF_055562575.1 of Streptomyces sp. NPDC018263. Taxonomy (NCBI): domain Bacteria; kingdom Bacillati; phylum Actinomycetota; class Actinomycetes; order Kitasatosporales; family Streptomycetaceae; genus Streptomyces; species Streptomyces sp. NPDC018263. The sequence continues at coordinate 323,922 of NZ_JBVHFA010000004.1, read as the reverse complement.
TGATGGAGTTCGCGGGCCGGATCAAGTCCCCGGTGGGGCACGCCCTGCGCGGCAAGGAGTGGATTCAGTACGACAACCCGTACGACGTCGGCATGAGCGGGCTGCTCGGCTACGGCGCGGCCTACGAGGCCACCCACGAGTGCGAGCTGCTGATCCTGGTCGGCACCGACTTCCCGTACAACGCGTTCCTGCCGGACGACGTGAAGATCGCGCAGATCGACGTACGCCCCGAGGTCATCGGGCGGCGGTCGCGGCTGGACCTCGCGGTGTGGGGCGACGTCCGCGAGACGCTGCGGTGTCTGATCCCGCGCGTGCGGGAGAAGACGGACCGCCGCTTCCTGGACCGGATGCTGAAGAAGCACGCCGACGCGCTGGAGGGCGTCGTCAAGGCGTACACCCGCAAGGTGGACAAGCACATCCCCATCCATCCCGAGTATGTGGCGTCCGTGCTGGACGAGTTGGCCGACGACGACGCGATCTTCACCGTCGACACCGGCATGAACAACGTCTGGGCCGCCCGCTACATCTCGCCCAACGGCCGTCGCAGGATCATCGGTTCGTTCTCGCACGGCTCGATGGCGAACGCGATGCCGATGGCCATCGGCGCCCAGCTCGTCGACCGCGACCGGCAGGTCGTCTCCATGTCCGGTGACGGCGGATTCACCATGCTGATGGGCGACTTCCTGACCCTGGTGCAGCAGGATCTGCCGGTCAAGATCGTGCTGTTCAACAACTCCGCGCTCGGCATGGTGGAGTTGGAGATGCTGGTCGCGGGCCTGCCGTCGTACGGCACCACCGACGTCAACCCCGACTTCGCCGAAGTCGCCCGCGCGTGCGGTGTGTTCGGGGTGCGGGTGGAGAAGCCCAAGCAGTTGGCCGGGGCGCTCAAGGACGCCTTCAGACACAAGGGCCCGGCGCTGGTGGACGTCGTCACCGACCCCAACGCCCTCTCGATCCCGCCGAAGATCAAGGCCGACATGGTCACCGGGTTCGCGCTGTCCGCCTCGAAGATCGTGCTGGACGGCGGCGTCGGCCGGATGCTCCAGATGGCCCGCTCCAACCTCCGCAACGTCCCCCGGCCCTGAACTCGCCCTGGGAGGCGGTGATTTCCGGCCAGTTTCACCGCGTGTGACCGATTGGGGGCGCAGGGTGTGCGGGTGGGCCCGCAGGGGCCGCCAGACGGCTCCTGCGGCGCCTTCCGGCCGCCTCCGCGCTTTCCGTACGCGTGTCCAGGCGGGCGGTGGACGGCCCGTACGGCCGCCGCGCGTGGCCGAACTCCCGGCGGTCGGGCGGGGGTCATGACTGGCCGTTGGTCCACTGGGCAACCATCCGTCGTGGACGCGGTCGACCAGGAGGGGGAGGGCCGGCGACGTGTGGGCGGGGGTCATGACGAGTCAGGCGCGAGGGGGCGGTCCCATGACGGTGGGGGCCTCTCCGGCGGACACGGGAGACGGCGAGACCGGCGGTACACATGAGGCGCACCGGCTCAGACGGGAGCTGGCGCGGGCCGACCTCACGGCGGTGCCCGCGGCGAGGCGCGCGCTGCGCGGCCTGCTGCGGCACTGGGACCGGCCCGACCGGTCCGACATAGCGGAACTGCTCACCAGCGAACTGGTCACCAACGCCCTGGTGCACACCGACGACGACGCGGTCCTCACCGCCGTCGTCTCCCCGCGCGGACTCCGCGTGGAGGTACGGGACTTCACGACCCGAGGGCCCCTGGTGCGCACCCCGACCCCGGACGAGGACACAGGCGGCCGGGGCCTGGTCCTGGTGCGGTCCCTCGCGGACGCCTGGGGGGTGCGGGCGCACGCGGTGGGCAAGTCGGTCTGGTTCGAGCTGGGTTCGCAGGCCGCGTAGACGGAGACGACGACGGGGTGGGGACGCGATCCCACGGGATCACGTCCCCACCCCGCCGCCGCTCGGGCTCAACCGAACTGCTGCTCAAGGTCCTTCAGCTTGCGCTCCAGCGAGTCGAGCCGCGGCAGCGCCATCGTGTCGTCCTCCGCGGTGAGGTCGACGGTGACCTGCTCCTTGCGGACCGACTGCAGCGAGGGCCGTGAGCGGGTGGTCAGCTTCTCCGCCGCTATGGCCGGCTCCCCGGTCGCAGGGGCGGGGGCGCGGTCCATCTGCACCTCCACCGTCCGCGTGGGCGTCCGGCCCACGAAGCTCCGGGCGCCTCGGCTCAGAGCCTTCAACTGGGCGCGTTCGACGCGCTGTTGATCGCGCCGGCGCTGACGGGCCTCGCTCTTCTCCCGCTTGTCGTCGCGCACCTCCTCGACCGCCTCGTCCAGGCTGCGCACACCCTCCAGGAGCATGAGCGACCAGGCGCCGTAGGTCTCGCGCGGTGCCCGCAGCCAGCGGACGATGCGGATCTGGGGCAACGGGCGCGGCACCAGGCCCTGTTCACGCAGGGCGGCCCGGCGGGTCTGCTTCAGCGCCCGGTCGAACAGCACCGCCGCCGACAGGGACATGCCGGAGAAGAACTGCGGCGCCCCGTCGTGGCCCATCCCCCGTGGCGCGTGGACCCAGTTGAACCAGGCCGCGGCGGCGGCGAACATCCACACCAGCATGCGGGAACCCAGCGCGGCGTCGCCGTGGCTGGCCTCGCGCACGGCGAGGACCGAGCAGAACATGGCCGCGCCGTCCAGGCCGAACGGCACCAGATACTGCCAGCCGCCGGTGAGGCCGAGGTTCTGCTCACCGAAGCCGACCAGGCCGTGGAAGGAGAGGGCCGCCGCCACCGCGGCGCAGCAGAACAGCAGGACGTACGAGGCGGTGCCGTAGACCGCCTCCTTGCGCCTGCGGCGCTCCTCGCTGCGCTCCCAGGAGTCGTCCGCACCCGTCTTCTCCCCGGAGGAGCGCTTGCCGCGCGCGAGCACCGCGATCGCCGCCGGCACGCCCAGGAGCAGCACGGCGCCCGGAAGCAGCCAGTTCAGCGATATGTCGGTCATTCGCATCAGGGGTCCCTTGCCTTGGGATAGGGCGTATCGCCCGTCATAGTGACCCATTCCCGGCGGTCGGCCGGGGATTTCGAGGCAACGATCCTTCAAAGGGGCCCGAGGGTGGCGAGATGGCGCCGTTCTACTCGAACTGTGTGCTGCGACTGGGTAGTTGAGTTCGATTTTCGCCGCTCGAACGAGTGGTTCCGGCTCGCTCAGGCCGCCGCGGCCGCCGTCAGCCTGGCGACGCGGTCGCTGTCGCAGGTACGGGGACAGGTGGCGCAGGTGTCCTCGGGGCGCAGGGTGTAGAACATGCAGCAGCTCACCCGGTCGCGGGTGGCCAGCGGGGCGCCGTCCGGACCGGTCAGTTCACGGAACGCGGCCGAGCCCGCGTAGGGGCGGGTGGTGCCCGGCAGCAGCAGCTCCAGCTCGCGCACGGCGCGGCGCTCCTCGACCTCGCCGAGGAGGGAGGCGAGGTACCACAGGCCCTCGACGATCTCGTCCGTCGCCATGCCCCACAGGGCGCGGCCGCGCCGCCGCATGCGCGGGCCGAAGCCGCCCAGTACGGGTTCGAGGTGCTCGGCCACGGCCGCGCGCACCTCGGCGCGCAGCGCCTCCTCGTCGGCCACCACGACCGCCTCGGGCAGCCCGGCCGCCGGGTCGTCCGGCAGACAGGCGAAGGTGCCCGGCCGTACGGTCATCCGGCCCTCGGTGCGGTGGTAGGCGACGTGGGCGGCGGGCAGCCGGGGGACGCGGCGGTGCAGGAACCAGGGGACGGTGATCAGGAGGCAGGCGGGCCACGCGTACCGGTGCAGGCCGAAGCCGGCGATCACGTCGGGGCGGGCGGGCTGTCCGTAGTCCCGCAGCACCTGGGCGTCGTCCCACGCGAGGAAGGAGTCGAGCTGGGCGCCCCCGGCCGCGAGGCCGTCGGCGGTGACCCAGCCGTCGCCTGCGGGCAGGGGGCGTGCCGGGTCCTCCATGACCGTCACGCTCAGCCCCGGATAAACCTCGCCGAGCCGGGCGTACGCTGCGGTGAGCGGCGAGGCCGTAGCGAGCATGGCGGGACCACCGATCCTTCGAACGCGGGGGCGGGCGTACAGGTAAGGCTAACCTTACCCATCTTTCCGGGAATTTGAAGTGCCGCCTCCTGCGCCTAAGGTGCTTGACGGACATGTGACGGTCCGTCGTCCGTGTCCGGGGCCGGGCCCCGGCCGCCGAACAGCCCGAGGAGGACCCGTGAACCAGGGCCTGCACGACGTCTCCGGTACGGGGCTGCCCCGGCACGCCGAGCGGCCCGCCGCCCCGCGGGTCCCGGCCCAGTCCCGCGAACGGGCCGAGGGCACCTCGGGGGTACGGGGTGAGCACACCCACAGTGAGCCGCCGCTGCCGGGACCGCGTGCGGTCGTGCAGCGGGCCTCGGTGCGCGGGCAGATCCTCGACGCGCTGCGCTCCGCGCTGACGACCGGCGAGCTGTGTCCCGGCGAGGTCTATTCGGCGCCGGTGCTCGGTGAGCGGTTCGGGGTCTCGGCCACGCCGGTCCGCGAGGCCATGCAGCAGCTCGCGCTGGAGGGCGCCGTCGAGGTCGTGCCCAACCGTGGGTTCCGGGTGGTACGGCGCGGCGCCCGTGAGCTGGCCGAGCTGGCGGAGGTACGGGCGCTGCTCGAAGTCCCCGTCCTGCTGAGGCTGGCCGGCACCGTCCCGGCCGCTCGCTTCGCCGAGCTGCGCCCGCTCGCCGAGGACACCGCCCGCGCGGCCGCGTCCGGCTGCCCGGCCGTGTACGCCGAGGCCGACCGCGCCTTCCACCGCGCCCTGCTCTCCCTCGCCGGCAACGAACAACTCCTCCGCATCGCCGAAGACCTCCACCGCCGCGCCCACTGGCCCCTCTCCACCACCCCACCCCGCCAGCACCGCGCGGTCCTCCTCCGCGACGCCGCCCAACACACGGCCCTCCTGGACGCGTTGGCCTCCGGCGACGTGGACCTGGTGGGGGACTTGGTGGCGGAGCACTTCGCAGAGCGGGACTGAGGGGGCGATCCGCGCGGGGCGGGGTCGTGTCTCCGGCCGGAGACCTGCTTCCGGTACGGGCCGCGGTGATCGCGATCCCGGCGGGCTCAACACCTGGCGTCCGCCACAGCCGCAGCCACAGCCGCTGACACTCCGCGCTCGCCGTCAGCCGCCCGGCCCTCACGGCTCCGGCTCACCGACGCCCATCCATGGTGCTCGCGGGTCCGGCGCACCCACGCCTGCGCCGGGTCCACCTGCCGCAGGCGCCCTCACGCCGTAGCCGCTCCCGGTGCCGGGGGGCTCAGGTGTTCCGCCAGCCACGTCGGAAGGCCGCCCAGGAGGCGGAAGAGGCGGGTGGCTTCTTCGCGGAGGCGGGTTGCCTCGGGTTCGGGCTCGGTCGCGGCGAGGGAGACCAGGGCGGGGGCCGTGCCGATCAGGTAGCCGAGGTCTTCGCGGAGGCGGAGGGATTCGGCGAAGCCGTGCCGGGCCTCGGCCAGTTCGCCTTCACGCAGGGCCAGTTGGGCCAGGTGGCGCCAGGTGCAGGAGAGCAGGAGGGGGTCGGACTGCGCGGTGGCGCCCGCGTGGGCCCGGCGGTAGGCGGCGCGGGCGGCCTGCGGGGAGTGGGTCAGGTTCTCGGCGAGCAGGCCCCGGCGGAAGTCCAGCAGGGCCCGCCCCGGAGCCCCCGGCGGGATCAGCGCGGCGGCCCGGCCCAGCGCGGCCCGCGCCTCGTCGGCCCGGTCCCGTACGCGGTGGAGCGTGGAGGTGTAGGCCAGCCGGCCCCGCTCGCAGGCGGCCGCCCCGCGCTCCTCGTCGCTGTGCGCCCGCGCCTCGGCGGTGCGCAGCGCGTCCTCGGCCGCCTCCCAGCCCCGCTCGGTGTACAGGCACCGCTCCACCAGCAGCGCGGCCCGCTGGAGCGCCGCGCGCGGGGTGTCCGTGGGCAGGAGGGCCGCCGCGTCGGCCCAGCAGGCCCTTGAGCGCAGCCGCCACACCGCGGTCTGGAGCGGATCGTCATCGGCGGTCGTTCCGTCACCAGACATGGCGGGATGCGCCACGTTGCCCTCCCCGAGCACGCCGTCGAGCTGTTGAGTGCGTGCATTCCAGCACCGATCACCGGGCCGGGCCAAGAGGGTGGGTGAAACTTTTCACAAAGTTGCGGACCGGGGACCGATCGGCCGTCCCGTGGCGCCGGAAGATCGAATTCGCTCCCCGGCGCCGACCGCCGCTGATCACGCCCGTACGGCGGTCCTCAGCTCATCCGCAGCGCGAGGAAGAAGTCCAGCTTGTCCTCCAGCCGGGACAGGTCCCGGCCCGTCAACTGCTCGATGCGCCCCACCCGGTACCGCAGGGTGTTGACGTGCAGATGGAGCCGGCTCGCGCACCGCGTCCAGGAGCCGTCGCTGTCGAGGAACGCCTCCAGGGTCGGGATCAGCTCGGCCCGGTGGCGCCGGTCGTACTCGGTGAGCGGGTCCAGCAGCCGGGCGGTGAAGGCGCGCCGCACGTCGTCCGGGACGAACGGCAGCAGCAGCACGTGCGAGGCCAGCTCCTGGTGCCCCGCCGCGCACACCCGGCCGGGCCGGGCCGCGGCGACCCGGCGGGCGTGCCGGGCCTCCTCCAGCGCCCCGCGCAGCCCCTCCGCCGAGTGCACGGCGGCGGACACGCCGAGGGTGAGCCGTCCGTCGTCCTCCAGCCCCGCCGACAGTGCCTCGCGCACCGAGCGCAGCAGCGCGTCGGCCTGCAGCCCGGCCTCGGAGCCGTCGTGCTCGGCGGAGACGGCGGGCAGCGGCACCAGCGCCACCGCCTCGTCGCCGGTGTGCGCCACGGCGACCCGGTCGGCGGCCTCCGGTCCGGTGGCCAGCGGGTCGACGAGCACCTCCTCCAGCAGCGACTGGGTGACCGGCCCGCCCGCGACGGTGCCGTCCTCCCACTCGACGCGTGCCACGACGACCTGCCAGTGCGGCGCCGCCCCGAGCCCCGGCAGCAGCACCGGCGCGGCGACCCTCAGGCGCGCCGCGATCTCGGCGGGCGCGGCCCCGCTCTGCACCAGCTCCAGCACCTCCTGGGCGAGCCGGCGCCGTACCGTACGGGCGGCGTCGCGCCGGTCCCGCTCGACGGCGATGAGCTGGGTGACGCCCCGGAGCAGGTCGAGCCGCTCCTCGGGCCAGTCGGCGGCGTCCGCCTCGACGGCCAGCAGCCAGTCCGACAGCACGGTCTCCCGTGCGTCCCGCACCGCCTGCGGCGCCCGCCCGGAGGAGCGGACCGGGAACAGGGAGTACGTGGTGCCGTCGAGCTGTACCCGGTGCGGCCCGCGCCGGCCGGTGCGTACGGCGGAGAGGTGCTCGGCGGCGAGCCGGGCGCAGGTCTCCGGCGGCAGGGCCGGGCCCGCGAGATTCGACCCGGCGATCAGCCGGCCCGTGGGGGAGAGCACCCAGGCGCGCAGGTCGAGGTCGCTGCCGAGCAGGTCGAGGACCACGTCGGGGCCGCCGCCCGCCGGGCCGGAGGTCATCATGCGCCGGTGCCGGTCCACCACGGCGGCCAGGTCGCCGGCCCGCTCGCCGGAGACCTGGCGCACCACGTGCTCGGTGATGGTGGCGAAGGCCACCGACTCGTCCACGGCCAGCAGCGGCATCCGGTGCTGGGCGCAGGCCACCACCAGGTCCTCGGGTATGTCCCCCAGCTCCGCCTCCCCGGCCGCCAGGGCGGTGACCCCGGCCTGCACCAGCAGGCGGACGAACGGCTCGGAGTCGGCCGCGTCCCGGCGCCAGGCCAGTCCGGTGAGGACCAGCTCGCCGCCGGAGAGGTACCGGCTCGGGTCGCGCAGGTCGGTCGTCATGACCCCGCGCACCGTACGGTCCAGCTCGTCCTCGCCGCCGAGCAGCCGCAGCCCCAGCGCATCGGTGTCCAGCAGTGCGCGCAGCCGCATCTCGTCGCCGCCGTTCTGTGTCGAAACTCTTCTTGATCTGGTTGGGTGACGGAGGCGGGGCGCGCGGGCCGTGCCCCGCACCCGCGGTGTCTCCTGTGTTTCCGGAGGAAAACGGAGGGGTTGCCGAGGGCCTTCGTTCATACGAATCTACAAGATGACCGCCGTGGCCAGCCAACTCCTTCGGGTTTTCGGTGACTGACCTGGCCGGCGAAAGCACCGGTGTACTGACTTCACGACCCCCGTGTCATGAGACGGAAGAAGAGAGCCGGGCCATGGAATTCCTTCGCCCCGCAAGCTGGCAGGAGGCGCTCGCCGCGAAGGCCGAGCATCCCACCGCCGTGCCGATCGCCGGGGGCACCGATGTGATGGTGGAGATCAACTTCGACCACCGCCGCCCCACCCACCTCCTGGACCTCACCCGCATCGGCGAGCTGACCGAATGGGAGACCGGCGCGGACTCGGTACGCCTCGGCGCCTCCGTCCCGTACGCACGGATCATGCGCCACCTGCGCGCCGAGCTGCCCGGACTCGCGCTCGCCGCGCACACCGTCGCCTCGCCGCAGATCCGCAACCGGGGCGGCGTCGGCGGCAACCTCGGCACCGCCTCGCCCGCCGGTGACGCCCACCCGGCGCTGCTCGCGGCCGGGGCCGAGGTGGAGGCGGAGTCGGCGGCGCGCGGCACCCGGCTCATCCCCGTCGACGCCTTCTACACCGGCGTCAAGCGCAACGCCCTGGAGCCCGACGAGCTGATCCGCGCCGTCCGCGTCGCCAGGGCGGACGGCCCCCAGCAGTACTCCAAGGTGGGCACCCGCAACGCCATGGTCATCGCGGTGTGCGCGTTCGGCCTCGCCCTGCACCCCGAGACCCGTACCGTCCGCACCGGCATCGGCTCCGCCGCGCCCACCCCGATCCGGGCCGAGGTGGCCGAGGAGTTCCTCAACTCGGCTCTGGAGGAAGACGGTTGCTGGGAGAGTGGTCAGGTGATCGCCCCCTCGGCCGTGAAGCAGTTCGCCGCCCTCTGCGCGGCCGCCTGCAACCCCATCGACGACGTGCGCGGCACCGCCGACTACCGGCGCCACGCGATCGGTGTGCTGGCCCGCCGCACGCTGATGTGGACCTGGGAGTCCTACCGGAGCGGGCGCCCGGCCACCGAAGGAGCCGCGTGATGCGCGTCAGTCTGACCGTCAACGGACGCCCCCAGCAGACCGACGACGTCTGGGAGGGCGAGTCCCTGCTGTACGTGCTGCGCGAGCGGCTCGGCCTGCCCGGCGCCAAGAACGCCTGCGAGCAGGGCGAGTGCGGCTCCTGCACCGTCCGCCTCGACGGCGAGCTGGTCTGCTCCTGCCTGGTCGCGGCGGGCCAGGCCGAGGGCCGCGAGGTCGTCACCGTCGAGGGCCTGGCCGACCACGCCGAAGGGCGCCGGACCACCGCAGCCGGTGTCGGCCTGGACGAGGCCCGGCGCTGGCAGCCGGTGCCGGGGGAGGGCACCCGACTGGCGCCCGTCCAGCAGGCGTTCATCGACGCCGGCGCCGTCCAGTGCGGCTTCTGCACCCCCGGTCTGCTGGTCGCCGCCGACGAACTGCTGGAGCAGAACCCGGAGCCCAGCGACGCGGACATCCGCGAGGCGCTCTCCGGCAACCTGTGCCGCTGCACCGGCTACGAGAAGATCATGGACGCGGTCCGCCTGGCGGCCGCCCGGCAGGCCGAGGAGGTCTGACATGCGCGCACCCGGACCGGCCGGCGTCCCCACGAAGCTCACCCAGGGCGCCCAGGCGGCGGGCGGCATCGGCGAGTCCACGCTCCGCCCCGACGGCATCCTCAAGGTCACCGGCGAGTTCGCCTACTCCTCCGACCTCTGGCACGAGGACATGCTCTGGGGCCACCTGCTGCGCTCCACCGTCGCCCACGCCGAGATCGTCTCCATCGACGTCTCCGAGGCCCTGGCCCTGCCCGGCGTCCACGCCGTCCTCACCTACGACGACCTGCCCGCCGACGTGCGCACCTACGGCCTGGAGATCCAGGACACCCCGGTCCTCGCCCACGGCAAGGTCCGCCACCACGGCGAACCCGTCGCCGCCGTCGCCGCCGACCACCCCGAGACCGCCCGCCGGGCCGCCGCCAGGATCCGGGTCGAGTACCGCGAACTTCCCGTCATCACCGACGAGTCGTCCGCCACCGCCCCCGACGCCGTGCTGGTCCACGAGGGCCGCACCGACCACCACGCGCCCCATGTGGACCACCCCAACATCCTGCACCGCCAGCCCATCGTGCGCGGCGACGCGGCCGCGGCCGCCGCGCGGGCCGATGTGATCGTGCGCGGGGAGTACACCTTCGGGATGCAGGACCAGGCGTTCCTCGGCCCCGAGTCCGGGCTCGCGGTGCCCGAGGAGGACGGCGGGGTCCACCTCTACATCGCCACCCAGTGGCTCCACTCCGACCTGCGCCAGATCGCCCCCGTCCTGGGCCTGCCCGAGGACAAGGTCCGCATGACGCTGGCCGGGGTCGGCGGCGCGTTCGGTGGCCGCGAGGACCTGTCGATGCAGATCCACGCCTGCCTGCTGGCCCTGCGCACCGGCCGGCCGGTGAAGATCGTCTATGACCGGTTCGAGTCCTTCTTCGGCCATGTCCACCGCCACCCGGCCAAGCTGACCTACGAGCACGGCGCGACCCGCGACGGCCTGCTCACCCATGTGAAGTGCCGGATCGTCCTGGACGGCGGCGCCTACGCCTCCGCCTCCCCGGCCGTCGTCGGCAACGCCGCCTCCCTCGGCATCGGCCCGTACAACGTGGACGACGTCGACATCGAGGCCGTCGCGCTCTACACCAACAACCCGCCCTGCGGGGCGATGCGCGGCTTCGGCGCGGTCCAGGCGTGCTTCGCCTACGAGGCCCAGATGGACAAGCTGGCCAAGGAACTCGGGCTCGATCCGGTCGAGTTCAGGCAGCGCAACGCCATGGAGCAGGGCAGCACCCTGCCGACGGGTCAGGTGGTGGACTCGCCCGCGCCGGTCGCCGAACTCCTGCGCCGCGTCCAGGCGATGCCCCTGCCGCCCGAGCGCCAGTGGGAGTCCAGCGAGGGCGCCGACGTACGGCAGTTGCCCGGCGGCCTCTCCAACACCACCCACGGCGAAGGGGTGGTGCGCGGGGTCGGTTACGCGGTCGGCATCAAGAACGTCGGTTTCTCCGAGGGGTTCGACGACTACTCCACCGCCAAGGTCCGCATGGAGGTCGTCGCCGGGGAACCGGTCGCCGTCGTGCACACCGCGATGGCGGAGGTCGGCCAGGGCGGGATCACCGTGCATGCGCAGATCGCCCGCACCGAACTCGGCGTGGAGAAGGTCACCATCCAGCCCGCCGACACCCGCGTGGGCAGCGCCGGTTCGACCTCCGCCTCCCGGCAGACGTACGTCACCGGCGGCGCCGTCCGCAACGCCTGCGCGCTGGTGCGGGAGAAGGTGCTGGAGATCGGCCGCCGCAAGTTCGGCACGTACCACCCCGCCTGGGCCACCGCCGAACTCCTGCTGGAGCGCGGCAAGGTGGTCACCGACGGGGGTGAGGTGCTGGCCGACCTCGCCGACGTGCTGGAGGGGGAGAGCGTCGAGATCGAGCGGGAGTGGCGGCACCGGCCGACCCAGCCCTTCGACCGGCGCACCGGCCAGGGCGACGGCCATGTGCAGTACTCCTTCGCCGCGCACCGCGCCGTCGTCGAGGTCGACACCGAACTCGGCCTGGTCAAGGTGGTCGAGCTGGCCTGCGCCCAGGACGTCGGCAAGGCCCTCAACCCGCTCTCCGTCCTCGGCCAGATCCAGGGCGGCACCGTGCAGGGCCTCGGGGTCGCGGTGATGGAGGAGATCCTCGTGGACCCGGTGACGGCGAAGGTGCGCAACCCGTCCTTCACCGACTATCTGATCCCGACCATCCTCGACACCCCGACCATCCCGGTCGATGTCCTCGAACTCGCCGACCATCACGCCCCCTACGGGCTGCGGGGCGTCGGTGAGGCCCCCACCCTGTCGTCCACCCCGGCGGTGCTCGCCGCCATCCGCGCCGCGACCGGACTCGACCTGAACCGCACCCCGGTCCGGCCCGAGCACCTCACCGGCACGGCATGAGAGCGATGTGTCAGGAGGCCGTCGGATGCTGGACATCGCCGAGGAACTGAACGTGTGGGCCGCCGAGGGCCGGGACTTCGCGGTCGCCACCGTGGTCGCCGTCAGCGGCAGCGCCCCGCGCCGCCCCGGCGCCGCCCTCGCGGTCGACGCCGACGGCACGACCGTCGGCTCGGTCTCCGGCGGCTGCGTGGAGGGCGCGGTGTACGAGCTGTGCCAACAGGCACTGGCGGACGGCCGGCCCGTACTGGAACGCTTCGGGTACGACGACGAGGACGGCCTAGGGGTCGGGCTGACCTGCGGCGGAACCATCGACGTGCTGGTGGTCCCGGTCCGCGCCGCCGGCCCTCAGCGCCCGGTGCTCGCCGCCGCGCTGGCCGCCACCGCCGACGGCCGGGCCGTCGCACTCGCCCGGATCACAGCGGGCCCGCCCGAACTGCTCGGCGGCGCCCTGCTCGTCCACGGCGACGGCACCCGGCACGGCGGCCTCGGCGGCCACCCGGATCTCGACCGTACGATCGCCGCCGAGGCCGCGGCCTTCCTGGACGCGGGCCGCACCGGCACCGTGGAGGTGGGCGCGCGCGGCGCGCGCTGCGGGACCCCGGTCACCGTGCTCATCGAGTCGGCCGTGCCGCCGCCCCGGATGATCGTGTTCGGCGCCGTCGACTTCGCGGCCGCGCTGGTCCGGGTCGGCAAGTTCCTCGGCCACCACGTCACGGTGTGCGACGCCCGGCCGGTGTTCACCACCCGCGCCCGGTTCCCCGAGGCCGACGAGGTGGTCGTCGACTGGCCGCACCGCTACCTGGAGCGCACCGCCACCGACGCCCGCACGGTGCTGTGCGTCCTCACCCACGACCCCAAGTTCGACGTACCGCTGCTCCGGCTGGCCCTCGGCCTGCCCGTCGCCTACGTCGGCGCGATGGGCTCCCGGCGCACCCACCTCGACCGGCTGGAGCGGCTGCGCGAGGCGGGCGTCCCCGACCGTCAACTGGCCCGGCTCCATTCGCCGATCGGCCTCGACCTCGGCGCCCGCACCCCGGAGGAGACGGCGCTGTCCATCGCGGCCGAGATCGTCGCCGCCCGGCGCGGCGGCACCGGCATCACCCTGACCGGCGCCCACACCCCGATCCACCACGACCTCCCCCTACGGGTGGGCTCGCCCGCCTGAGCCCGCGCGGAAAACCGGTTACGGCCCCGGCGGCGGACGTGCTTGCATGACGGCATGCTTCCCGCCGACCGGCTTCTGGCCTTCGCCGCGCTGTCCCTGCTGCTGATCGTGGTGCCGGGCCCGAGCGTGCTGTTCGTCGTCGGGCGGGCGCTCGCCCACGGGCGCCGGGCGGCCCTCACCACTGTCCTCGGGAACACGCTGGGCGCCTATGTGCTCGTCGCGGCCGTGGCGCTGGGCGTCGGGTCGGTCGTGGAGCGGTCGGTCCTGGCCTTCACCGTGCTCAAGCTCGCGGGCGCCGCGTACCTGGTGTACCTCGGGGTCACGGCGTGGCGGCGGCGCGGCTCGCTGCGGGCCGCGTTCACCGACGGTGCCCCGGCGCACAGCGGGCCGCGCACCCTGTGGGACGGGTTCGCGGTCGGGGTGGCCAACCCCAAGACGATCGTGTTCTTCGCCGCCGTCCTGCCCCAGTTCACCGACCCCGCCGAGGGGCGGGTGCCCCTCCAGATGCTGCTGCTCGGGCTGGTGTTCAACGCCATCGCGCTCGTCTGCGACAGCGTCTGGGGGCTGGCCGCCTCGGCCGCGCGGGACTGGTTCGCCCGCTCACCGCGCCGGCTGGCGGCGGTCGGCGGCGCGGGCGGGCTCGCCATGGTCGGGCTCGGCGTGACGGTCGCGGTCACGGGCCGTACGGACTGAACGCCCCCTCACGCCGCATGTTCACTCCCGCCTGAGCAGCCCGTTCAGCACGCGTCCGAACATCCACTGCGCGGCGCTCGTCACCACGCCGTCGACGGCGCGGGGCAGGAACGACACGCGCAGTTCCTCCCGCCACACCACGCGGGCCCGGCCGCCGGGCCCCGGCCGTACCTCGATCTCCGCCCAGCCGAGCACCACCCGGCCGCGCTTCTCCAGCCGGCACAGCCCCGGTTCGCCGTCCAGCGGAGGACGCCACACGGTGATGTCCATCGGGTCGTCGAATTGCAGCGGGCCGACACCCGTACGGGCGAGGACGCGGGTGCCCACGCCGGTCGGCGGGGGCGTCACCACCGTCATCCGGGTGAGCGGCACCAGGTCCCCGTGCCGGTGCCAGTCGGTGATCCGGCGCCACGCCTCGTGGAGCGAGAGGGGGACCGTGCGTTCGAGCGTGAAAAGAGACACGCCTCGATCGTAGGGAATCGCCGTCCGCCACCTGGGGGTTCACCCCGGCGGGTCACCTGCCCGGCGGATGGACCGGAGTGTCACCGGCGCACGCGGGACCTTGCGCGCCCATGGGCACGCCCCCGGGGAAAGTCCCCTGGGGGCGTTGGATAGGGGGGCGTTGCGGGCCGCTCGTGGTGGCTCGCAGCGCCCCCCTGGTCAGGCACCCGAGCGTGCTCGGGAAATCCTCGGGGTCACGAGTTGACCTGCGCGGTCACCAGGCTGGAGAAGGTGGTCAGCCGGGTGTAGACCCCCGGGTAACCGGCCTCCGCGCAGCCCTCGCCCCAGGAAGTGATCCCTGCCAGGACGCCCCCGATGATCAGGGGACCGCCGCTGTCGCCCTGGCAGGTGTCGACGCCACCGGAGGTGAATCCGGCGCAGACCATGTCGGACTGGACGAAGTCCGAACCGTAGGAGCTACGGCAACTGGAGTCGGACACGATCGGCACGGTCGCGGTCCGAAGCTGGTTGGAGGAGCTGCCGTTCTCCGAGGTGGTGCCCCAGCCGAGGATGCGGGCCGTGGTGCCGGCCGCGTACACGCTCGTCTGCGAGGAGGAGACGTAGGACACCGGGGTGTACGGCATCGACGTCGACAGGGTCAGCACGGCCACGTCGTCGCCGCGGGTGGCGTCGATGTAGTCCGGGTTGATCCAGATCTTGCCGACGCGGCTCACCGTGCCGTTGGTGCCGTTCAGGTAGGTGCGGCCACCGACCACCCGGACGCTGCTCGTCGACTCGCCGACCATGCAGTGCGCCGCCGTGACCACCTTGTTGGCGGACACCAGGGTGCCGCCGCAGAACTGGTTGCCGGACGCGTCCGTGATCTGCATGACGTACGGGTACGCGGTCGTGGTGGTGGTCGTGCCGCCCACGATGGGCTGGGGCGCGGCGCTCGCCGCGGGGGCGGCCACGAGCGCGCTCGCCGCGGCGGCGGCGGTCGCCAGCACGGTCACGGCGGTCTTTCTGGCACGTCTGAGCCCGAACATGAGTCTCCTCAGTGGGGGTTGCCGGTGGGGGTCGCACGGGTGTGGGGGGTGGTGCACGGGGACGGGGCACCCCCGACTCCGGTGGAGCGGAGAGGGGCGGGATTCCGTACCCGTGTGCCCGGCGAGCGGCACGCCCCTCACGCTAGGACCCGGAACTCCCGCCTCCCAATGAGGGAACCCCCTAGGGGGTCGGGCAAGGGAAAACCCTCGGTCCGGCTCAGTTAACCGGGGACGCCGTCACTTCGCGCGGCGACCTGCGGCCAATCGGACGATGTCCACCCGTGAGCGGATGCCCAGCTTCCGGTAGACCCGGGTCAGCGTCGCCTCCACCGTCTTCACACTCACGAACAGCCGTGCGGCTATCTCCCGGTTGGTGGCACCCTCCATCACCAGCGCGGCCACCTGACGCTCCATCGCGGCCAGTCCCGAGAGCGCGTCCTGCGCCTCGGGGGCGTCCGGCACCGGAACCGGCGGTGCGGGCTCCGGCGCGCTGCGGGCCTCGTCCACCCGGCCCAGCCACGGCAGTGCCCGGCACCGCCGGAACAGCCGGGTCGCCTCGTCGTACACCGTTCCCCTGCGGCGAACCCCCTCCGGGGAGCGGGCGCGGAGCTGGGCCAGGGCGAACGCGGCGCGGGCCGCCTCCAGTCCGTAGCCCAGCTCGGTGAGCCGGTCCTGAGCGGACGTCAGCCGGGTCAGCGCGCCCTCCTGGTCGCCGCGGGCCGCCCGGACCAGGGCCTCCGCCCGGTCCAGGACCGCGAGCACGCTCGCCCGGCCCAGGCGCTCGGCGTGCTCCCGGCTGGTGTCGATGAGGTCCTGTGCCTCGGCCGGTTCCCCGATCCGGACCAGCGCCTCCGCGAGGTCCCCCTGCCAGCGGCCGCGCGCCGGGTCGGTGATGCCGAGGTCCTGCTCCAGACGGCGTACCCGGCGCAGCGCACGGACCGCGCCCGCCGCGTCCCCGGCCACCAACTGGGCGTACCCGAGGGCTGCGAGCGCCCGCGAGAGGTACATCTGGTCGCCGTCCTGCTCGGCGTGCTCCACCGCCTCGCGGGCCAGCGACAGCGCCCGGCCCACGTCCCCGCCGGACGCCTCGGCCAGCGAGGTCAGCATGGCGGAGCCGGTCTCCCCGATCCCCGAGTCCCGCGCCAGCCGCAGGGCCTCGCGGGCCAGCTCCAGGGCGCGCCCGCAGTGCCCGGCGTGCAGTTCGGTCTCCGCGAGCCCGCGCAGGAAGTGCACCTCGCTCTCCACCGAGCCCCGCCGCCGTACCTCGCCCAGCAGCGCGGTCACCGTGCCGCGCGCCTCGGCCAGCCGGTCGCCCATGACCAGCCAGCGGAACCGCGCGCTGCCCGCCCCGTTGTGGTGGCACGCCACGGAGGCGTCCTGCGGCTCGCGCAGCGCCCGCTTGATGGTGCGCGGTGCCTCCGGATGGCCCATCAGGGTCTCCGTCTGCGCCTGGAAGGCCAGCGCCAGCAGTTCGGTGCGGCGGTCCCCGCCGTGCTCGGCCAGCGCGGCCGCGTGCGCGGCGGCGGTACGGGCCTCGGTGAAGTCGCCCTGCACGAGCAGCGCGCGCCAGGCGAGCTGGTAGTTGACCAGGGCCAGCAGCCGGGGGTCCTGCCCGGCGTCGGCGAGCGCCTGCGGGAAGACGGCGTCGACCTCGGCCATGGTGTGCCCGGCGGTGTCGATGACGACGATCCAGGCCCGCACCCGCTCGGCGGGCACGGCGGTACGGCTCAGCACCTCGTGCGCGATGTCGCGGGCGAGGTCCACCTCGCCGGCCGTGATCGCGTCCTCGGCGGCCGTCAGCCGCCGCTCCTCCGCGCCGGGCACGCCGTCGGCCGGGGTGCGGCGGGCGGCCAGCAGGCCGAGCTGGGCGGCTACGGAGGGCGCGCCCCGGTCGCGGGCCAGGGTCGCGGCCCCGGCGAGCTTCGCCGCCACCTCCGGGTCGGTGCCGGTGGTGGCCAGCGCCAGGTGCCGGGCGCGCTCGATCGGGTCCGAGGCGGCGGTGGACAGCGCCGCGTGCGCGGCCCGCCGCTCGGGCGCGGGTGCCTCGGCGTACAGGGCCGCGGAGATCAGGGGGTGCGCGAACCGGACGGCCGGGGCCTCCGGCTCGGTGGCGAGCAGGCCGAGTTCGGCGGCCTGGGCGCACTCCGCCTCGGCGTTCTCCCGGCCGGCCGCGTGCAGCAGGGCCGGGGTGGGGCGGGCGCCCGCGCTGGCCACCAGCAGGGTCCGGCGGGCCTCCACGGAGAGCATGTCCAGCCGGCTGAGCACCAGGGCGCGCAGCGAGGTCGGCACCGGCAGCGGCTCGCCGGGCCGGGGCGGGGTCGGGCTGTCGGCAAGAGCGCGGCTCAGCTCCAGCGCGAACAGCGGGTTGCCGCCGCTGGTGCGGTGGATCTCGCGCACCGTGGAGCGGGGCAGCGCGACGTGCCCCCGGTGGTCCAGCAGCCGGGCCACCTGGGCGCGGTTGAGCGGGCCCAGCCGGACGGCGGCCGTGTCGGGGGGACAGGCGCGCAGATGACGGTCGTACTCCTGGCTCTCCGGGCCCTCGGTGCGCACCGCGCACAGCAGTTGCACCGGGGTGCCGTCCAGGCGGCGGGCGGCGAAGCCGAGGAGTTCGGCGCTGGCCGGGTCGAGCCACTGGAGGTCGTCGGCGACCAGCAGGACCGGGCCGCGGGCGGCGAGGGCGCGCAGGGCGGAGAGCACCGCCAGGCGCAGGGCGAGGCCGTCCCGCTGGAGGCTGGACTCGCCCCGGCCGGTGAGCGCCGACTCCAGCGCGGTCAACTGGGCCGAGGGGAGGTGCGGCGCGATCTCGTCCAGGACCAGCCCGAGGAGGTCGGCCAGGGCGAGGAAGGGCAGATGCGATTCGGACTCGGTCGCCGAGCAGCGCAACACGGTGTGCGCGGTGGCGCCGTATTCCTCGGCCAATGCCCGCAGGAAGGTCGATTTCCCTATTCCGGCCGGGCCGTGCACCAGCACGCTGCCGCCCGAGGCGAGCTGTTCCTTCGCGTCGGCGAACAGTTCCTCGCGGCCGATGAGCAGGTCGGGGCGGCATCGGGCAGGCTCCTGGAAGTCCCGTCGCACGGTTCGCCCGCTCCCCTCGTGTGTCGTGTCCGGGCCAAATTCTAGGCAACGGAGCCCGGAATTCGGCGAGAAGTCGTGGTGAGGGAAATAACAGCCAGTCAAGCATCGGTAAATTCAAAGCTGGCCTATGTGAATGGCATGTTTCGGCGGCGGTTGCCCGGGGACCGGAGTGACCGGTTCCGGCGCCCTAGGGGAGGACCCCGGCCCGGCGTGCCGCCGTCACCGCCTCCCCCCGGGTGTGCGCGCCCAGCTTCCGCATCGCGGCGCGCAGATAGCCCTTCACCGTCTCCGGGCGCAGGCCCAGCCGGTCGGCGACGGCCGCGTTGGTGGCGCCGGTCGCCACCCAGGTCAGCACGTCCAGCTCACGCGGGGCCAGCGCCGTACTTCCCCGAGGGGCCGGAGCGGTCAGCAGGTCGCACGCCGCCAGCAGCTCGGCGCGCAGCTCCGGGTCCGCGATGCGCGGGGCCAGCGCCCGCAGCGCCGCGTGCGCCTCCCGCACCTGCTCCCGCCCCGCCCCCGGCTCCGGTACGGCCGCCTCGGCGGGCCGGAGCGCGGCCAGCAGCCCCCGCGCCTCGTCCCGCACCGCGAGCGCCCGCTCCACCTCCCGCGCCGCCGCCACCGCCCCGTCGAGCGCCCGGTCACCCAGGGGCTGGGCGGTGCGCAGCGCGCCGTAGAGCACTCCGCGCACCCGGTGCCGTACCACCAGCGGTACCGCGAGGACCGCGCGCAGGCCCTCGGCGGCCACCGGGGCGTCGTACTCGTGGCTGATCCGGCGGGAGCCGGCGTAGTCCGGCACCGCGCACGCCCGGCCCAGCGCGACCGCACGGCCGCCGAGCCCGGTGCCGGAGGTCACCAGCAGCGAGCGCAGCGCACCGGTCGCGGTGCCGCTCAGCTCGCTGATCCGGACCTGCGCCGCGCCGGGGCCCACCGCACCGCCGAACGCGACCGGCAGTCCCGTCGCGCGCCGCAGCCCGGCCAGCGCGCCCCGAATCTCCGCCGTCGCCACGGCATCTGCTGCCACCTTCTCGCTCCTTCGTGCCGCCACCCCCGTTCGGGGGTGGTGAGACCCGCATCACGGATTAGACGATGGGGGAGAGCCGCCCGGCAATGGTCCGGGACGCGGGAGTGCGGCGGCGGTGGACGACCGCGGCAGCGAGGAGGACACGGATGACGACCCCGACGGAGCTGTTCCGCAGCGCCCGCGATTTCCTGCTGGAGCACCGGGAGGACTACCAGGGCGCCTACGACGGCTTCCGCTGGCCCGAGTTGGAGCACTTCAACTGGGCGCTGGACTGGTTCGACGTGATCGCGGACGGCAACGACCGCACCGCCCTGCACATCGTCGAGGAGGACGGCACCGAGACCCGGCTCTCCTTCGCCGAACTGTCCGACCGCTCCGACCGGGTGGCCAACCACCTGAAGGCGCTGGGCGTGGGCGCCGGGGACCGGGTCCTCGTCATGCTCGGCAACCAGGCCGAGCTGTGGGAGACCATGCTCGCCGCGATGAAGCTGCGCGCCGTGGTCATCCCGGCCACCCCGCTGCTCGGCCCGGCCGACCTGCGCGACCGCGTCGACCGGGGCGAGATCGCGCACGTCGTCGCACGTGCCGAGGACACCGCCAAGTTCGACGAGGTCCCCGGCACCTACACCCGGATCTCCGTCGGCGGTCTGCCCGAGGAGGGATGGGAGCCGTACGAGGACGCCTACACGGTCCCCGGCGGGTTCCTGCCCGACGGGCCGACCCTCGCCGACGACCCGCTGATGCTGTACTTCACCTCCGGGACGACCGCCCGTCCCAAGCTGGTCGAGCACACCCACACCTCGTACCCGGCGGGCCATCTCGCCACCCTGTACTGGATCGGGCTGAAACCGGGCGACGTGCACCTCAACATCTCCTCGCCCGGCTGGGCCAAGCACGCCTGGTCCAACCTGTTCGCGCCCTGGAACGCCGAGGCGACCGTCTTCGTCGTCAACTACTCCCGCTTCGACGCCGGCCGGCTGATGGCCGAGATGGACCGGGCGGGCGTCACCACGTTCTGCGCGCCGCCCACCGTGTGGCGGATGCTGATCCAGGCCGACCTGACCCAGCTCGCCACCCCGCCCCGCGAGGCCGTCGCCGCCGGGGAACCGCTCAACCCCGAGGTGGTCGAGCAGGTCCGGCGGGCCTGGGGGGTGACGGTACGGGACGGGTTCGGGCAGACCGAGACGGCCGTGCAGATCTCCAACAGCCCCGGCCAGGAGCTGCGTTCGGGCTCCATGGGCCGGCCCAGCCCCGGCTACCGCGTCGAACTCCTCGACCCGGTCACCGGCGCGCCCGGCGCCACCGAGGGCGAGATCGCGCTCGACCTCTCCGCGCGGCCCGTCGGCCTGATGACCGGCTACCACGGCGACCCCGAGCGCACCGCCGAGGCGATGGACGGTGGCTACTACCGCACCGGCGACATCGGCTCCCGCGACGCCGACGGATACGTGTACTACACCGGCCGCAGCGACGACGTCTTCAAGGCCAGCGACTACAAGATCAGCCCCTTCGAGCTGGAGAGCGCGCTGCTGGAGCACGAGGCGGTGGCCGAGGCGGCCGTGGTGCCCGCGCCCGACGACCTCCGGCTCGCGGTGCCCAAGGCGTATGTGGTGCTCGCCGAGGGCTGGGAGCCCGGACCCGGCACCGCGAAGGCGATCTTCGAGCACTCCCGTGAGGTGCTCGCGCCCTACAAGCGGCTGCGCAGGCTGGAGTTCGGGCCACTGCCCAAGACCGTGTCCGGCAAGATCCGCCGCATCGAGCTGCGCGAGGCCACGGCCGCGGGCTCGGCGGACGAGTACCGCGAGGAGGACTTCCGGTGACCCTCTCCTACACCCACGGCACCGGCGACACCGCCCTGCTCGGCGACACCATCGGCGCCAACCTCGCCCGCACCGCGGCCACTTGGCCGGACCGGGAGGCCCTGGTCGACATCCCCGCCGGACGCCGCTGGACCTACGCCGAGTTCGCCGCCGACATCGAGCGCCTCGCGTGCGCGCTGCTCGCCTCCGGGGTGGCCAAGGGCGACCGGGTGGGCGTCTGGGCGGTCAACCGGGTGGAATGGGTGCTCGTCCAGTACGCCACCGCCCAGGTCGGCGCCATCATGGTCAACGTCAACCCGGCCTACCGCACCCACGAGGTGGAGTACGTCCTGCGGCAGGCCGGTGTCTCCCTGCTGTTCGCCTCCACCGGGCACAAGGGGAGCGACTACCGGGCGATGGTCGACGAAGTGCGGCCGAAACTGCCGGAGTTGAGGCGGACGGTGTACTTCGGGGACCCGAGCTGGGAGGAGTTCACGGCACTCGGCGCGGAGGTCCCCGAGCGTGAACTCCGCGCCCGTGAAGCGGAGCTGTCCTGCGACGACCCCATCAACATCCAGTACACCTCGGGCACCACCGGCTTCCCCAAGGGGGCCATCCTCTCCCACCACAACATCCTCAACAACGGTTTCTTCGTGGGCGAGTCGGTGACCTACACGGAGCAGGACCGCATCTGCGTACCCGTGCCCTTCTACCACTGCTTCGGCATGGTGATGGGCAACCTCGCGGCCACTTCCCACGGTGCCTGCATCGTCATCCCGGCCCCGTCCTTCGAGCCCGGCGCCACGCTGGAGGCGGTCCAGCGGGAGCGGTGCACCTCGCTGTACGGGGTGCCCACGATGTTCATCGCGGAGCTGAACCTCCCCGAGTTCGCGGAGTACGACCTCTCCACCCTGCGCACCGGCATCATGGCGGGCTCGCCCTGTCCGGTGGAGGTGATGAAGCGGGTGGTCGCCGAGATGCACATGGCCGAGGTGTCCATCTGCTATGGCATGACCGAGACCTCCCCGGTCTCCCTCCAGACCCGTGTCGAGGACGACCTGGAGCACCGCACCGGCACCGTCGGCCGGGTCCTGCCGCATCTGGAGGTCAAGGTGGTCGACCCGGCCACCGGCACCACCCTGCCCCGCGGCGAGGCCGGCGAGCTGTGCACCCGCGGTTACAGCGTCATGCTCGGCTACTGGGAGGAGCCCGAGCAGACGGCGCAGGCCATCGACGCCGGCCGCTGGATGCACACCGGCGACCTCGCCGTCATGCGCGAGGACGGCTATGTGGAGATCGTCGGCCGCATCAAGGACATGATCATCCGGGGCGGTGAGAACATCTACCCGCGCGAGATCGAGGAGTTCCTCCACGCCCACCCCAAGATCCGGGACGTCCAGGTGGTGGGCGTACCGCACGAGCGCTACGGCGAGGAGGTCCTCGCCTGTGTCATCCCGCTCGACCCGGCCGACCCGCTCACGCTGGACGAACTGCGCGCCTTCTGCCGGGACCGGCTGGCCCACTACAAGATCCCGAGCCGGCTCCAGCTCCTCGACGCCTTTCCCATGACGGTCTCGGGCAAGGTCCGCAAGGTCGAACTGCGCCGCGCCCACGGTTCCTGACGCGCTTGCGGGGCGCGGTCGCCCCCGTGGCCCTCCGGCCGAGACCGCGCCCCACAAGTCCCCCGTCCGCAAGGCCCGCCGCCCCCGTCCCGGCGGGACCTCGCCCCCTCAATCTGCCCTTGTTCGAAGGCGGTTGAAGCCTTTCGGGAGGTCTTCAGAGGTTGATTTGAGGTTCGGGTCCCCGCGCCGGGAGACCGGCGCCCCGGTGCCTCACAGCTCGTGCTCCGACAGCCCCGGCCAGTCGTCCGGGCCGCCGCCCAGCCAGTCGATCAGGTCGCTCTCCTCGACCTCGATGCGGTCGAGGTCGGCCAGCCGGAGGATCTCGATCACGTCGTCCAGGTGGGAGGCGAGGCCGAGGGTGACATCACCCTCGGTGACCCGGCGGGAGCCGTCGAGCGCCGGGGGGTGGACCACGATGTGCGGGAACCGCGTCGGATCGGCCATGGCTTCAGCGTCCTGCGGATCGGGCGGCGCCGCTACTCGACTGCCCGACGGGCGGCCCGAGAATTCGCCCAGGTTTCACCCGCCGCCGTCCCCGGCCCTCTTCCGCCGCACCGGCCGGGCTTCTAGCCTCGCGGCGCCCGGTGTCCCCCGCAGAAAGGCGAACCGACGCATGCGCCACGCCCTCCTCCGCGCCGTGAGACGGCTCGGCACCCGATCGGCCGTCACGGCCGTCACCACCGCGCTCGCCGTGGCGGCCCCCTTCCCGGCCGTGGCGGCGAGCGGGCCGGAGCGGCTGTCGTCGCAGGTGGACCCGCTGATCGGCTCCGCGAACGGCGGCAACACCTTCCCCGGCGCCACCCTGCCCCAGGGCATGATCGCCTGGTCGCCCACCAGCACCGCCGGGGACCAGACCAGCACCGGCGCGGCCAACGGATACGCGTACAACACCACCCGGATACGCGGCCTCAGCCTCACCCACGTCAACGGCGCCGGCTGCCACCCCGGCGCCGCCGGGGACGTCCCGATCATGCCGTTCACCGGCGACATCACGTCCTCCCCGTCCGCCGACACCAAGGACGCCGTCTACGCGGCGGACTTCTCCCACGCCGACGAGAAGGCCGTACCCGGCCGCTACACCCTCGGCCTCGCCTCCGGCGCCTCCGCCGACCTCGCGGTGAGCAAGCGGGCCGGGGTCGCCGACTTCACCTTCCCGGCGGGAAGCCCGGCGAGCCTCCTCTTCCGGGTCTCCAACTCGCTGAACGGCAGCGAGGACGCGCACATCGACATCGACGCCGCCCACCGCAAGGTGACCGGCTGGGTGCTGACCGGCGCGTTCTGCGGCCGCCGCGCCAACGGCGGGACCAACAACCGCCAGAGCTACTACCGGCTGCACTTCAGCGCCACCTTCGACCGCGCCTTCGCCACCACCGGCACCTGGCACGACGGCACCCTGTCGCCCGGCTCCACCACGGCCTCCGGCGGCGAGGGGTACGCCACCGGCGCCGACCGCGCCGGACGCGGCTCCGGCGGCTGGGTCGGCTTCGACACGGCGTCTGACAACGATGTCCACATGCGGCTCGGCATCTCCTACGTCAGCCTCGCGGGCGCCGAGGCCAACCTCCGGCACGAGATCCCGGCGCGGGCGAGCGTCGCCGAGGTGGCCGCGGCCGGGGCGCGGGACTGGGACCGCGAACTGAGCACCGTACGCACCGAGGGCGGGAGTCCGGCCCGGCGTACCGCGTTCTACACCGCGCTCTACCACTCCCTGATGCAGCCCGGCCTGATCAGCGACACCGACGGGCGCTACCGGGGCATGGACCAGGCCGTGCACCGCCTGGCGCGCGGGCAGCGGGCGCAGTACAGCAACTTCTCCGGCTGGGACCAGTACCGGGCGCAGGTCCAGTTGCTGGCGCTGCTGCGGCCCACGGTGGCGGGCGACTTCGCGCAGTCGCTGTACAACTTCGCCCGGCAGAACGGCGGGGTCTGGGACCGCTGGGTGCACATCAGCGGCGCCACCCACGTGATGACCGGCGACCCGTCCGCCGCCACCCTGGCCACCTTCTACGCCATGGGGGTACGGAACTTCGACCACCGGGGCGCCTATGCCTCCCTGGTCCGCCAGGCCACCGTCCCCACCCCGGACGACCTCTCCGACGCGGGCTGCCCCGGCCAGTGCGAGGGCCAACGACCGGGCCTGGCGCAGTACTTGGTCTCTCACTACGCGCCCCAGGACGCCTGCCACTGCTGGGGCGGCGCCGCGGAGACCCTGGAGAACGCGGTCGCGGACTTCTCGCTCGCCCAGTGGGCCCGACAGCTCGGCCGGGACGAGGACGCGAAGGTCTTCACCGACCGCGCCGCCTACTGGCGCAACGTCTTCAACCCCGCCACCGGGTACGTCCAGGCCCGCAGGCTCGACGGCACCTGGGTGACGCCGTTCAACCCCGCGAGCGACCTCGGGTTCGCGCAGGGCCCCAGCGCCACCTACACCTGGATGGTGCCGCACGACGTCCAGGGGCTCGCCGCGGCGATGGGCGGCCGGAGCACGGCGGCGTCCCGGCTCGACGGCTTCTTCCACAACCCGGACGGCTCCTGGTCCGTACGAGGCGGCGACCCCCTGCGCTACGACCCCACCAACGAGCCCGGCATCCACGCCCCCTGGCTCTACAACGCGCTCGGGCAGCCCTGGAAGACCCAGGCGACGGTGCGCCGGATACTCGACACCGTCTACGGCACCGGCCCCACCGGCCTCCCCGGCAACGACGACCTCGGCACCATGTCCGCCTGGTACGTCTTCTCCGCCCTCGGCATCTACCCGCAGACCCCCGGCAGCGCCACCCTGCTGCTCGGCGCCCCGGTGTTCCCGAAGGCGACCGTGGACCGGCCGGGCCCCGCCGACCTCGTCATCACCGCCCCCGAGGCCGACGACACCCACGCCTACATCGGCGCCGCACGCCGTGACGGGCACCCGGTGAGCCGCTCCTGGCTCACCCCGGCCGAGGTACGCCACGGCGGCAGGCTGGACTTCACCCTGACCACCGCACCCGACACCGACTGGGCGACGGGGGACCTGCCCGAGTGATCCCCACCCGGCCCCGCGGGGAGCGCCCCCGCGGGGCCGACCGGGGCTAAGGTCGTACGACCTAGAGCTGGGGGCAGAGTTGAGACTGCGAGTGGAGTTCACCACCGAACCCTTCGACCTGGACGTCCCGCCCGCGCACGCCGTGGCGGCCCGCGAGGTCGTCGAGGGCGCGGGCCTGGACACCGTGGACGTGGGGCCGTTCGGCACCATGGCCGAGAGCGGCGCGGACGCGGTGCTCGGCGCCGTGGACGCGCTGCTGCGGCGGAGCCTGGAGGCCGGGGCGACCCGGATATCCCTCCAGGTCAACGTGGTCGGGGAGGGGCGGTAGGTGACCGCCGAGGAGTCCTTCCTCGCCGCCGTGCGTCCCCTGGTGGACGCCATGGGCGGCGAACTCCTCCCGCCGGGCGAGGCGGGCCCCGACGACGTGGTGCTGGCCTGGGAGGGCGCCGACGTGGTCGCCGTACGGCTGCCGCAGCTCGCGGAGTCCCTGGACCACATCCTCACCGCGCTGGAGCGCCGGGAGGGGCGGCCGCTGGCCGAGCTGGACCGCAGGGCCAAGCAGGGAATCGTCCGTACGCTGGAGGCGCGGGGCGCCTTCGCCGTGCGGCACGGCGTGGAGACCGTGGCGGGGGCGCTCGGCGTCAGCCGCTTCACCATCTACAACTACCTGAACCGGGAGAAGGGCCGCTGAGTCCGTCCGGTAACCCAGAATTTTCAACAAAGTGTTGACGTGCCGTCGCGGTGAGGCGTTAGCTGACGGCACCCCGTCCGGCACGACGGCCCTCGCGGCCACGGAGGCGCCCGTGACATCGCCCGCCACCCCCCTGGGCCTGGCCCGGTTCAACGCCCTGGGGGACGAGGCCGCGCTCGCCGCCCTGCACGAGGTGTGCGCCTCCACCGCCTGGGGCCGTCTGCTGCTCGTCGCCCGCCCGTACGCCACCCCGGACGACCTGTACCTCGCCGCCGACGCGGCCCTCGCCCAACTCGGCGCCGACGACCTGGCCGAGGCGATGGCCGGCCACCCCCCGATCGGCCGCCCCGGGCCCGGCGACCCCGCCTCCGGGCGGGAGCAGCGCGGCATGGCGGACGCCTCCGACGCCCTGCGCGCCGAGATGCTCGAACTGAACCTCGCCTACCAGGACCGCTTCGGCCATGTCTTCCTGATCTGCGCCACCGGCCTGACCGGCGAGGAGATGCGCGACGCCCTGACGGAACGGCTCGGCAACACGCCGGAGCGGGAACGGGAGATCGCCCGCGTCGAACTGGGCAGGATCAACCGCATCCGCCTGGCCCGACTCGTCGCCTGAAGGACGCCCGCACCATGACCACCACCGCCTCCGTGTCCACGCACATCCTGGACACCTCGCTCGGCCGCCCCGCCCCGGGCGTCACCGTCCGCCTCTCGGCCCGCACCGCGTCCGGCGCCGACTGGCGCCCGCTCGGCGAGGGGACCACCGACGCCGACGGCCGCTGCCGGGACCTGCCGGCCCCGCCGGAGGGAACCGCCCAGGTGCGGCTCGACTTCGCCGTGGAGCCGTACCTGGCCGGTTCCGCCGGCGAGCGAAGGGACGCGTTCTTCCCGGAGGTGACCGTCACCTTCGCCGTACGGGCCGGGGAGCACTATCACGTCCCGCTGCTGCTCAGCCCGTTCGGCTACTCCGTATACCGAGGGAGCTAGCTCTCATGGCAGAAACGTCCCGCCCGGCCGGGCCCGCGATCCTGGCGCAGAACCAGTACGGCAAGGCCGAGAACCGGGTCGTCCGGATCACGCGCGACGGCGCCACCCACCACATCAAGGACCTCAACGTCTCCGTCACCCTCGGCGGCGACATGGACGACGTCCACTACTCCGGCTCCAACGCCCACGTCCTGCCGACCGACACCACCAAGAACACGGTGTACGCCTTCGCCAAGCGGTACGGCATCGAGTCCGCCGAACAGTTCGGCATCCACCTCGCCCGGCACTTCGTCACCTCCCAGGAGGCGATCCGCACCGCCCGCATCCGGATCGAGGAGTACGCCTGGGACCGGATCGGCGCGGAGGACGGCGGGCACTCCTTCGTCCGGCGGGGCCAGGAGGTCCGGCACGCCCAGGTCTTCTACGACGGCACCTCCTGGCAGGTGGTCTCCGGCCTGGGCGGCCTGGTGGTGCTGAACTCCACCGACTCCGAGTTCTGGGGCTACGCCAAGGACGAGTACACCACCCTGCCCGAGGCGTACGACCGCGTGCTGGCCACCGAGGTGAACGCCCGCTGGCGGTACGGCTGGACCGGCGAGGGCGCCGCGCCCGACTGGGACGCCTCCTACGCCGAGACGCGGCGCCACCTGCTGGAAGCCTTCGCCGGGACCTACTCGTACTCGCTCCAGCAGACCCTGTACGAGATGGGCGCGCGGGTGATCGGGGAGCGGGCCGAGGTCGACGAGATCCGGCTCTCCCTGCCGAACAAGCACCACTTCCTGGCCGACCTCACGCCCTTCGGGCTGACCAACGACAACGAGGTGTACCTCGCCGCCGACCGGCCCTACGGCCTGATCGAGGCGACCGTCCTCCGCGAGGGCCGCGAGGCGGCGATCCCGGTGGACCTCACCAACCTCTGAGCAGCGACCTCTGAGCAACCTCTGCGAGACCTCTGAGAGCGAAGGACGAACCGTGGCAGCAGCCGAGCGCATCGTCATCGAGAACTGCGCGATCGCCACCGTGGACGCCGACGACACCGAGTACGCCACGGGGCACGTCGTCCTCGCGGGCGACCGGATCGAAAGCGTGGGACCGGGCCCGGCCCCCGAGGGGCTCAGCAGGGTCACCCGCCGGATCGACGCCACCGGGCATCTGGCCACCCCCGGCCTGGTCAACACCCATCACCACTTCTACCAGTGGCTCACGCGGGGCCTGGCCACGGACCACAACCTCTTCGACTGGCTGACCGCCCTGTACCCGACCTGGGCGCGCATCGACGAGGACATGGTGTCCGCCGGTGCGCGGGGCTCGCTGGCGATGATGGCGCGGGGCGGGGTCACCACCGCGATGGACCACCACTACGTCTACCCGCGCGGCACCGGCGACCTGTCCGGCGCGATCGTGCGCGCCGCCCGCGACACCGGCGTCCGCTTCACCCTGGCCCGTGGCTCGATGGACCGGGGCGAGTCCGACGGCGGGCTGCCCCCCGACTTCGCGGTGGAGAGCCTGGAGGAGGCGCTGGCCGCCACCGAGGCCACCGTCCGTGAACACCACGACCCCGCCTTCGGCGCGCTGACCCAGGTAGCGGTCGCACCCTGCTCGCCCTTCTCCGTCTCCACCGAACTGATGAAGCAGGGCGCGGAGTTGGCGCGGCGGCTGGGGGTGCGGCTGCACACCCACGGCTCGGAGACGGTGGAGGAGGAGAAGTTCTGCCACGAGCTGTTCGGGATGGGCCCGACCGAGTACTTCGAGTCCACCGGCTGGCTCGGTGAGGACGTGTGGATGGCGCACTGCGTCCACATGAACGACTCCGACATCGCTGCCTTCGCCCGCACCGGCACGGGGGTCGCCCACTGTCCGTCCTCCAACGCCCGGCTGGCGGCGGGGATCGCACGGGTGCCGGACCTGCTGAAGGCGGGCGTCCCGGTCGGCCTCGGCGTGGACGGCACGGCCTCCAACGAGTCCGGCGAACTCCACACCGAACTCCGCAACGCCCTCCTGGTGGCCCGCCTCGGTCCGCACCGCGAGTCCGCGCTCACCACCCGCCAGGCCCTCCGCCTGGGCACCTACGGCGGCGCCCAGGTCCTGGGCCGGGCAGCGGAGATCGGCTCCCTGGAGCCCGGCAAGCTCGCCGACCTGGTCCTGTGGCGCATGGACACCCTGGCCCACGCCTCCATCGCCGACCCGGTGGCGGCCCTGGTGCTCGGCGCCCCGGCCCCGGTCACGGCCTCCTTCGTGGGCGGCCGGCAGATCGTGGCGGACGGCGGGCTGCTGCACGTGGACGAGGACGCGGTCGCCCGCGCCACGCGCGAGCAGGCGCGCCGGCTGGCGGGGGGCTGACGCGGGGGGTGTCTCCCGGATCAGGCCGGGGTGCCGGGGTCGCGGGGTCTGGCACGCACTTCCTGGTCGGCCGAGAGGCGCGCTCGGCCGGCGCCGGCCTGATCCGGGCGGCAGGCTCCAGGTCTCACACCCGGCGCGGGGACGCCAGCAGGTGGCGGGTTCTGGTGCGGGCCTCGGTGTACTCGCCGCACTGCCAGCCCGCCGCCTCCAGCGTGGCCGCGTACTCCCCGAGCGCCGGGCCGTGCACCGCTACCGCCTCCGGCTGCGGGGTCGCGCGGACGCGGTAGCCGGGGGCGTCCGCGTGCTCCGGTCGGTGGCCGGCCGCCTCCAGGGCGAGGGCGGCGGCGCGGACCAGGTGGGTGCGTTCCCAGCCGCAGGGGCGGTCGGTGGCGCTGTCGGGGTTGGTCATGCGGCGCAGTTCCATCAGGCCCTGCCAGGCGTCCCGCACCTCGCGCGCCCGGCTCGGGCCGGCCGGTGTCTCCTCCGCGCCGCCGACCCGCGCGGCGAAGACACCGCCGGGCTCGGCGGCGGGGGCGGGAGCGGGCTCCGGCCCGGCCTCGCGCAGCCGGTGGCCGGCCGGGGTCAGGAAGTGGTCGTGCGGCGGCCTGGGGTGCCGGAAGGCGAGCCCCAGCCGGACCAGCGCGGCGAGCTGGGCGTCCGTGCCCCGCAGCCGCCCGGTGCCGGGATCGGCGTCCTCGATGACGCGCCGCTGGGCGGCGGTGGCCGGTCGTGCCATCGCGGTGCTCCCTCCGGTCCGCTGCTGGTCCTCGAAGCGTACGGCCGGCCACTGACATCCCTCCTGCGGAGCTACTGCCGGTACCCGCTCAGGAAGCGGCCGATCCGGCCGATGGCCGCCTCCAGGTCGTCCGCGTGGGGGAGGGTGAGGATGCGGAAGTGGTCGGGGGCGGGCCAGTTGAAGCCGGTGCCCTGGACGACCTGGATCTTCTCGCGGAGCAGCAGGTCGAGGACGAACTTCTCGTCGTCGTGGATCTTGTGCACCTTGGGGTCGAGGCGCGGGAAGGCGTACAGCGCGCCCTTGGGGCGTACGCAGGAGACGCCGGGGATCTCGTTCAGCTTCTCCCAGGCCACGTTCCGCTGCTCGTACAGCCTGCCGCCGGGCGCGGTGAGTTCGTGGATGGACTGGCGGCCGCCGAGCGCGGCCTGGATGGCGTACTGGGCGGGCGCGTTGGGGCACAGCCGCATGGAGGCCAGCATGGTCAGGCCCTCCAGATAGCTCCTGGCGTGCTGCTTGGGCCCGGTGATCACCAGCCAGCCGGAGCGGAAGCCCGCCACCCGGTAGGTCTTGGACAGGCCGCAGAAGGTGAGGACGACCAGGTCGGGGGCGAGGGCGGCGGCCGAGTGGTGGACGGCGTCGTCGTAGAGGATCTGGTCGTAGATCTCGTCCGCGAACACCATCAGCCCGTGGCGGCGGGCCAGGTCGAGGATGCCCTCGACGACCTCCTTCGGATACACCGCGCCGGTCGGGTTGTTGGGGTTGATGATGACCACGGCCTTGGTGCGGTCGGTGATCTTCGACGCCATGTCGGCCAGGTCGGGCGCCCAGTCGGACTGCTCGTCGCACAGGTAATGAATCGCTCGGCCGCCGGCCAGCGTGGTGACCGCTGTCCAGAGCGGGAAGTCCGGCGCGGGGATGAGGACTTCGTCCCCGTCCTCCACCAGCGCGGTCACGGCCATGGACACCAGCTCGGAGACGCCGTTGCCCAGGAACACGTCGTCGACGTCCACCTCCAGGCCGAGGGTCTGGTAGCGCTGGGCCACCGCGCGGCGGGCCGAGAGGACACCGCGCGAGTCGGTGTAGCCGTGGGCGCGGGGGAGCATCCGGATCATGTCCTGGGTGATCTCCTCCGGCGCCTCGAAACCGAAGAGCGCCGGGTTGCCGGTGTTCAGGCGCAGCACGCTGTGCCCCGCCTCCTCCAGCGCGTCCGCGTGCTGGATCACCGGACCGCGGATCTCGTAGCAGACCTCGCTGAGCTTGTTCGACTGCCGGAACTCCATGCGCCGCTACCCCTCCGCCAACTGGTGTTGCTTGGTTTTACCAAGTGGGAGCTTGGAAAGTCCAACAACATGTCTAGACTGCGTCGCATGCCACCTCGCCGACGCTACGACCAGTACTGCTCCGCGGCCCGCGCCCTCGACCTCGTCGGGGACCGCTGGACCCTGCTGATCGTCCGGGAGTTGCTGGCCGGCCCTCGCCGGTACACCGACCTGCACGCGGACCTCCCCGGCGTGAGCACGGACGTACTCGCCTCCCGGCTCAAGGACATGGAGCGCGACGGACTCACCGCCCGCCGGAAGCTGCCCCCGCCCGGCGCGGCCTATGTGTACGAACTCACCCCGCGCGGCCGCGACTTGCTGCCCGTACTGCATGCCCTGGGGGAGTGGGGGAGCCCCGAGCTGGCGGAGCTGCGGCCCACCGACGCGGTGCGCGCCCACTGGTCGGCACTGCCGCTGCTGGCGGCGCTGGATACGGCCGAAGCCGGGGCCGGAGTGGCCGAAGTCGTCACGGAGGACGGCGAGTTCCATCTGTACGTCGGCGCGGAGAGCGGGCCGGTGTTCGGGCACGGTCCGGCGCCGGGGGTGGCGGACGCCCGGCTGGTGATGGACGCGGCGACCTGCGCGGAGGTGTGCCGGGGCGAGATGGGGATCGCGGACGCGGTGCGGTCGGGGCGGGTCACGGTGACTGGTGACGGGCCCCTCGCCAAGGAGTTGCTGAAATGACGAAGGCCCGCCGTTTCGGCGGGCCTTCGTCCGGGTCAGGCGCCCGGTGGGACGTAGGCCGGGCGGCCCCGGCCCCGGGTCAGCGCGTAACCGCCGATGCCCGCGAGTGCGGCCAGGACGCCGCCGACGGCAGTCCACACCCAGCGGCTGGACCACCAGTGCGAGGACCAGCCGTCGTCCGGCTCGATCGCGGAGAGCACGGCCAGCTTCGCACCGTCCTTCTCCGCCTCGGACTCGACCGCGATACCGGGGACGAGCGGCTTGCCCAGCGAGCCGTCCACGGCGGCGGCACCGCCGATGTTCTCGGAGTCCGCGCGGACTTCGGCCCGCACCGGCAGACCGAGGTCCGCCGGGCCGAGGTTCAGCACGGTCAGCCGGACGTAGTAGGTGCCGGGCAGCGGGTCGTTGGCCCACGGCTCGGACCAGGCGCGCACCGTGCGCAGCACGCAGGCCAGTTCGACCGTGGCCGTGCCCTGCTCGGCGGTGCGGGTGGCGGCCCCGTACTGGCAGGACTGGTGGCGGCGCAGGCCGTCGTACACGTCGAGCTGCCAGGTCTGCGCGGCGTGCGAGGCCGGCAGCTTCACCGTCGCCCTGACGGTCGGGCGCTGGCCGGTGTCGGCCGGGAACGACCAGTACAGGTAGTCACCGGTGGACGCGGAGGCGGTGGCGGTCTGCCCCTGGTCCATCTCGGCCGCCGTACGGAACGACGTGCCCGCCTGGGTGGGGGCCTTGGCGTCCGCCGAGGCGCTCGGGGAGGGGGAGGAGTCGGCCGCCGCGGGGGCGGCGGCCAGGCCCAGCGCCAGCAGGGCCCCGCTCAGCACACGTGTCGCACGCATCAGTTCGTCCTCCAGACAGCGACCCGCCAGCGGGACAGCCAGCCCCACAGCAGACCCGCGACGAAACCGGTCAGCACCAGCGCGGCCAGCAGCCACCAGCCCCGGCCGAGGCCGAAGGAGGCCACGTCGGAGGAGGCGGAAGGACCGTCCACCACGTCGACCGTCAGCTCCAGCGGCATGCCCGGCGTGGTCTTCACACCGGGGGCGGCCGAGAAGGAGTTGGTGACCTGGAGACACACCGTCTCCGGGGTCGCGTCGTCATCGTCGGACTCGGGCCTGGGGTAGCGCAGGCCGGCGGAGACGGTGTCGGTCCGGCCGGTGCCGGCGGCCTCGCCGCGTACGATCTCACGGCCCTGCTGGGTCACCGCCCGCAGCAGCACACCGTAGTTGGGGCTCGTGGCGCGGTCGTCGGCCACGCTCACCGAGGCGCGCAGCTCCTGGCCCGGCTGGACGTCGACCTTGTACCAGCGCTGCTTGCCGAACTCCTCGCGGTCGGTGAACAGACCGGACTTGAGCGCGGGGGCCCCGGCACACGCGTCGGCGCCCTCGGTGGCCACCGGCGTCACCACCGGATCGGCGGCCCGCTCGACCAACTGGCCGACCCGGTCCGTCAGTTCCTCCTTGTGCTGCACGGAGGTGTACGTGCCGCCGGTGGCGTCCGCGATGCAGCTCAACTGGTCGCGGGTCTTGGCGTCCGGCACCAGGCCCAGGGTGTCGATGGTCAGGCCGATGCCCTTGGCGGCTATCTCGCGCGCCACCTCGCACGGGTCGAGGGGCTGGCAGGTGTCCTGGCCGTCGCTGATCAGGACGATCCGGCGGGTGCCGTCACCGTTCCCGAAGTCGTCGGCCGCCTTCAGCAGCGCCGGACCGATGGGGGTCCAGCCGGTCGGTGCCAGGGTGGCCACGGCGGTCTTCGCCTCGGTGCGGTCCAGCGGGCCCACGGGGTAGAGCCGCTCGGTGTCCTTGCAGCCCTCCTGGCGTTCGTTGCCGCGGTAGTTGGCGCCCAGGGTGCGGATGCCCAGCTCCACCTCCTCGGGCGTCGCGTCGAGCACCTCGTTGAACGCCTGCTTGGCCGCGGCCATCCGGGTGCCGCCGTCGATGTCCCGCGCCCGCATGGAACCGCTGACATCCAGGACGAGTTCGACCTTCGGAGCGGGCTGCGGCTCGGTCTCGTCCGCTGCGGCCCCGCCGGGACACGCGATCCCGGCCGCCAGGGCGGCGAGCAGGGCGCAGACGCCCGCCGCCAGCCGTTGTCTTCTGATCATCGGCGGATCTTATTGATCGTAGGTGTCGGGCTCCAAAACGAACGGGCCGGGAAGCTCCGTCCACAGGTCGCCAGGTGTCTCCGGGGGCAGCCTCATCAGCGTCAACGCCTTTACAGGCAGCGGATTTTCACACAGCGCGGCGAGGTCGGGCGTACGGGGCAGATCCGGCAGCGCGGCCCGCAGCGCGGCACCCAGCATCGGGCCCGAACCGGCCGTCGCGGCGAGCGCACCCCCGACCAGCGAGCCGAACAGCTTACGGCGCAGGGCGAGTTCGTCGTCAGTGACCAGGCGTCCCGTCAACTCACGTGCGGATATGCCGTGTCGGGCCAGCCGGGCCGGGCTCACCCGGATGTCGGCCAGGTCGCGGTAGATCAGCCGCAGCGGGGTGTCGTCCGGCGCGAGCACCACCAGGAGGTTCTGGCCGTGCGCCTCCAGCGCGACCCCGAGGTCCAGCAGGCGCAGGCCCGCCGTGAGCGCCAGCCGGGTGAACGCGGCCAGCCAGACCGGCGATGCGGGCAGTGCGGTGGTGGCCAGCGCCGCCACCGGCAGCACCCGTTCGCCCGGAGCCAGGTACGTCTCGGGCGACTCGCGCAGCAGCACCGCGAGGTCCGGCGAGTGGGCGGTGGCCGCGCCGAGCGTGTGCGTGACCTCCAGCAGCCCGTCCATCCGCCCGACCACCTCCGCCGCCAGCACCGACAACGCGGCGGACGCCTGGACCGAGTACGCGGAGATGTCCCGCACCGAGGAGGTCAGCCGGGCGCTCAGCGCGGTCTTCACATGCGGTCCGCCGGGCAACGCCAGTGTGCGCAGCGACATCAGCGGATGCGCCGCACGCCACGGCTCGGTGGTCCGCTTGAGCACATGTGCCGCCTGCCAGGGATGTACGGGCAGCAACAGGGCGTTGCGGGAACGGAGTTCGGCCGGCCACTCGCCCGACACCAGGCACTCGTCCACCGGTACCGCCACCGTGCCCAGCTCCACCACCGGCCGGTGCTCCGGCCCGTACGCCAACTGGTCGGCCACCGAGAAGCCGGGCCGGGAACGGCAGTTGGGGTGGAAGGGGTGCCCGTCCACCACCCGCTGCTCCCACTCCCAGTCCCGCTCCGGCCACCCCGCACCCGGCTCCGCCGCGTCGGCGCGGGACAGCGCGAGCGAGGCCACGCTGTTCGCCAACTCGGCGGCGAAAGCGGCCGCGTGCGGCACCGCGAGGTCGGTCATCAGCCGCGCGGGGTCCGCGTACCGCTCCCGGCCGAGACGGACCTCGGTGACCCGGTCGCCGGTGGCGTACGGGTCGGAGCGTGGGCCGTGCAGCGCGCGGCCGTCCGTCAGCCGTACCGTCAGCCCGTGCGCACCCGGCGTCCGGGACGCCACCCACGGCAGCGGTTCATGCGCCAGCGCCCGCCACAGCCGGGTCAGCACCGCCGCACGGGCTCCCGGCAGCGCGGCCGTGCAGCGGTCGCGCAGGGCGGGCCGTACGGCGGCCAGCTCCTCGGCGACCTCGGCCTCGGCGGTGGGGGAGTGGTACACGGTCGGCTCCTCGGGGACTGGCAGCTCAGGGCACGATTGTCGGATACCGCAGACTTACCTGGCACGGTCGGCCCCCCGGACCCGGCCACAGCACGACGAGAACGAGTGGAACGCGTGGACCTCAACCCCCCGACCGACGCCGCCCGGCGCGCCGACGCCTACGCCTCGGCGCCGCTGCTGAACTGCCTGCTGCGCGAGGTGGCCCGGCCGGTCCCGGACAGCGGGGACCGGCCCGTGTACCGGCTGCCCGGCACCGGCCGGCTGCTGCGGGTGCGCCCCGGCCGCCGCCCGGCCGACCCCGAGGTGCACGCGGACGGCGCCTGGCACCCGCTGACCCACGCCGAACTGGTCAAACTCGTCGCGGAGGAACTGCGCGCCCACACCGGCCTACCGGGCGACGACCTGCCCGCCGAGATGCTGGACAGCCGCGACACCGTCGCCGCCCTCCTCGCCGCCCGCGCCCGCACCCTCGCACCCGAGGACCCGTATCTGCGCTCCGAGCAGTCGCTGATCACCGGACATCCGCACCACCCGGCGCCCAAGGCGCGCGGTGGCGGCCCGGTCGCGTCCTGGCTGCCGTACGCCCCCGAGGCCCACGCCCGGTTCCCGCTGGTGCTGCTCGGGGTCCGCGCGGACCAGGTCGCCGAAGAGGGCGACACCAGCGCCCTGGACGCCCTCGGCACCGCACCGCCCGGCTACCGGCTGCTGCCCGCCCACCCCTGGCAGCTCGACCTCCTCGCCCGCGACCTCGCCCCCGCCTTCGCCGACCGGCGCCTGATCCGGCTCGGCACCACCGAGTCCGTGGTCTGGCCGACGGCGGCCGTGCGCACGGTGTACGAGCCCGGCCGCGACCTGTTCCTCAAGTTCAGCCTGGACGTCCGGATCACCAACGACATCCGCCGGCTGTGGCGCCACGACCTGGCCAAGCTCGACCGCACCGACACCGCGGCCCGCGAAGCCTTCGCCGCGATGGGACCGCCCGCCGCCTGGCTGAGCGACCGGGGCTACCGCACCGCCGCCTTCGCCTTCGAGGAACTCGCCGTCCTGGTCCGCGACGGCCTGCGCGGCCACCTCCTGCCCGGCGCCACACCGCTGCTCGCGGCCGGGCTCGCGGAGGGCTTCGACGGCAGCCCGCTCGCCGCCGCGCCCGATCCGGACGCCTGGTGGGCCACGTATCTGCGCCAGGTCGTCCCGCCCGCGCTCCGCGCCTTCGACCAGCACGGGGTGGTGCTGGAGGCGCACCTCCAGAACACCCTGGTCGCCGTCGACGCCGC
The DNA here is from genome assembly GCF_055562575.1 of Streptomyces sp. NPDC018263. Taxonomy (NCBI): domain Bacteria; kingdom Bacillati; phylum Actinomycetota; class Actinomycetes; order Kitasatosporales; family Streptomycetaceae; genus Streptomyces; species Streptomyces sp. NPDC018263. The sequence goes on along the minus strand of NZ_JBVHFA010000004.1, from coordinate 286,401 downwards.
CGGAATGCCCGTGCAGGCCCTGTTCCGCGACGCCGAGGGCGCCAAGCTGCTGTCCGACGTGAGCCGCGAGGCCGGGTGGGAGCGGCTGGTGTACTGCCTGCTCGTCAACCACCTCGGCGAGATCGCCGCCGCCCTCGCCGAGGCCCACCCCGGCCTGGACCCCTGGCCGGCCCTCCGCGCCGAGCTGTCCCGCCATCCGCTCCCGGAGATACCGGCCCTGCTCACCGCGCCCGCCCTGCCCGGCAAGACCAACCTCCTGCTCCGCTGGACCGGCGCGGACGGGGCGGCCGCCCGCTACCTGCCGCTGCCGAACCCGCTGCGCGAGGGCGACGGCGGGTGACGGGGGTCAGCAGGGGGTGACCGGCGCCGTCGCGCCTGGCCGCTGTTCGGACGGGGAACGTCGAACCCCGGGCAGAGCGGCCGGGTCCTTTCCAGGGCCGGGAGCGGGCTTTCGCCATCGCATAACCTGGGTGAATGCTGACCGAGGTCACCGCAACCCGCTACATCGAGCCCCTGCGCACCGGCGGCTCCGTACCCGCGGTCGTCGAGGCCGACGACCTGGGTACCTACGTCGTCAAGTTCACCGGGTCCGCGCAGGGCCGCAAGGCGCTCGTCGCCGAGGTGATCGTCGGCGAGCTGGCCCGCGCCCTGGGCCTGCGCTTCCCCGAGCTGGTGCTCGTGCACTTCGACCCCGCCGTGGCCGCCGACGAGCCGCACCAGGAGGTGCGCGATCTGCACGGCGCCAGCGCGGGCGTCAACCTCGGCATGGACCTGCTGCCGGGCGCCCGCGACCTCACCCCCGAGCTGGCCCGGCACTTCCCGGTGGACCCGCTGGAGGCCGGCCGGATCGTCTGGCTGGACGCCCTCACCGCCAACGTGGACCGCACCGTCCACAGCTCCAACCTCATGGTCTGGCCGACCCTCGGCGTCGCGCCCCCGCGGCTGTGGCTCATCGACCACGGCGCCGCCCTCGTCTTCCACCACCGCTGGGACACCACGAACCCCGGCCGCAAGTACGACTTCCGCCACCACGCGCTCGGCCAGTACGGCCCCGACGTGCGCGCCGCCGACGCCGAGCTGGCGCCCAGGGTCACCGAGGAGCTGCTGCGCGGCATCCTCGCCGAGGTGCCCGACGCCTGGCTCGCCGACGATCCCTCCTTCGCCACCCCGGACGAGGCCCGTGCCGCCTACGTCGAGCATCTGCTGGCCCGCGCCCGGCTCTCCGCCGAGTGGCTGCCCACCGACTTCCCCGACCGCGCGGAACTCGCCGCCGAGGAGGCCGCCCGTGCCGAGCGGTCCCAGCGGGGACGGCCGGACTGGCTCAAGCGGGTCCCCGACCTGCACGGACGACCGGCGGCGGAACAGGACTGGTCGGTACACCTGGGATGAAGGGATCTTCGTGAGTCACCGAGTCGAGATCGAGTACTGCACCCAGTGCCGCTGGCTGCCCCGCGCGGCCTGGCTGGCGCAGGAGCTGCTCACCACCTTCGAGACCGAGCTGGAGGCGCTCGCGCTCAAGCCCGGCACCGGCGGCGTCTTCGTCGTCCGGGTGGACGGCGAGCCGGTCTGGGACCGCCGTGAGCAGGGCTTTCCCGAGCCCACGGCGGTCAAGCGGCTGGTGCGGGACCGGGTGGCGCCAAAGCGGTCGCTCGGTCACTCCGACAAGCCCGCTCACTCCGAGAAGTGAGCGTGCTCAGCCGGTGAGGTGGCGGTAGGCCGGAAGAGTGAGGAAGTCGGCGTACTCCTCGTCCAGCGCCACCGTCAGCAGCAGGTCGTGCGCCTCCTGCCAGTGCCCGGCCGCGAACGCCTCGTCGCCGATCTCCGCCCGCACCCCCTCCAGTTCGGCCGCCGCCAGCCGGCGGGCCAGCTCGGGGGTGGCGCGCTCGCCGTTCTCGAACTCGACGCCCGCGTTGATCCACTGCCAGATCTGCGAGCGGGAGATCTCGGCGGTCGCCGCGTCCTCCATCAGGTTGAAGATGGCCACCGCGCCCAGCCCGCGCAGCCATGCCTCGATGTACCGGATGCCGACCTGCACCGCGTTGACCAGCCCGGCGTACGTCGGCTTCGCGTCCAGCGAGGCGATGTCGATCAGGTCGGCCGCCTCGACGTGGACGTCCTCGCGCAGCCGGTCCTTCTGGTGCGGGCGGTCGCCGAGCACCTTGTCGAAGGACTCCATGGCGATCGGCACCAGGTCCGGGTGGGCCACCCAGGAGCCGTCGAAGCCGTCGGCCGCCTCGCGGTCCTTGTCCGCCCGCACCTTCTCGAACGCCACCTTGTTGACCTCGGCGTCCTTGCGGGACGGAATGAAGGCCGCCATCCCGCCGATCGCGTGCGCGCCCCGCTTGTGGCAGGTGCGGACGAGGAGTTCGGTGTACGCGCGCATGAACGGCGCCGTCATCGTGACCAGGTTGCGGTCGGGCAGTACGAACTCCGGTCCGCCGTCGCGGAAGTTCTTCACGATGGAGAACAGGTAGTCCCAGCGTCCCGCGTTCAACCCGGAGGCGTGGTCCCGGAGTTCGTAGAGGATCTCCTCCATCTCGTACGCGGCCGTGATCGTCTCGATCAGTACGGTGGCCCGTACGGTGCCCTGGGGGATGCCGAGTCGGTCCTGGGCGAAGACGAACACGTCGTTCCACAGGCGGGCTTCGAGGTGGGACTCGGTCTTCGGCAGGTAGAAGTACGGGCCCTTGCCCAGCTCCAGCAGGCGGGCGGCGTTGTGGAAGAAGTACAGGCCGAAATCGACCAGGGCGCCCGGGATCGGCTCCCCGTCGGCGCCCTTGAGGTGCCGTTCGTCCAGGTGCCAGCCGCGCGGCCGCATCACGACCGTCGCCAGTTCCTCCTGCGGGCGCAGCGCGTACGACTTGCCGGTGCGGGCGTCGGTGAAGTCGACCCGGCCGGCGTAGGCGTCGGTCAGGTTGAGCTGGCCGAGGATGACGTTCTCCCAGGTGGGGGAGGAGGCGTCCTCGAAGTCGGCGAGCCAGACCCTGGCGCCGGAGTTGAGGGCGTTCACCGTCATCTTGCGGTCGGCCGGGCCGGTGATCTCCACCCGGCGGTCCTCCAGCGCGGGCGGCGCGGGGGCCACCCGCCAGGAGTCGTCGGCCCGCACGCCGGCCGTCTCGGGCAGGAAGTCCAGCGTGCCGGTACGGGCGATCTCGGCGCGGCGCTCGGTGCGGCGGGCGAGGAGTTCGTTCCGGCGCGGGGTGAACCGCCGGTGCAGCTCCGCGAGGAAGTCCAGCGCCGGGCCGGTGAGGACCTCCTCCTGGCGGGGGAGCGGCTCGGCGTCGACGACGACCGGCGGGGACGCGGGTGCGGACATGAGCGGGTCACTTCCTCCGTGGCGGGCTGGTCGGACTGGGCAGCGTAATTTCCTGATCGCCGAACCTCAATGGGCCCCGCCGGGGCGCAGCCTGCCGAGGTCTTCCCTGGTGTCGATGTCGTACGGCTCGGCCACGTCCCCGCACTCCACGAGCCGGATCTGCGCGGAGTGCCGTCGCAGATACTCCCGCGCCCCCTGATCGCCCCGCGCCGTTTCGATCACCCCGGCCCAGTGGGCGGCCCCCAGCAGCACCGGATGCCCGCGCCTCCCGGCGTACGCGGCCGACACGAGGGAGGTCTCGCCGGTGAAGGCACCCAGCACCCGCGCGTACGCCTCCGGCCCGATGCCCGGCTGATCGACGAGGCTCACGAGAGCGCCGCGCGCATCCGTGCCGGCGAGGGAGCGCAGCCCGGCCCGCAGCGAGGACCCCATCCCCTCGTCCCAGCGGGGGTTGTCCACGAGTACGCATCCACTCAACTCCGCTTGTGCACGCACCTCTTCGGCCCCCGCACCGAGCACCACGTGTACGGGTGCACACCCGGCCTCCCGTAGCGCACCGGCGGCCCGCTCCACCAACAGCACCCCGTCCTGCCGCAACAACGCCTTGGGCCGCCCCCCGAGCCTCCGCCCCCCTCCGGCGGCGAGCAGCAGCCCGGCGACTTGGGGGTGGTGGGGGGCTCGGTCGACTGTCATGGGACCAGCATGCCGGGACGCCGGCAGGCACGGGGGCTTCTGGCGAGGCCGCTGGCCACCCGCGTGCCGAGACGGTCAGTCCGGTGCGGGACGGGTTGGGGCGACCGGCTTCAGCGGCAGGCCCGCGTACGCGGACGGAGTCCCAGCTCCGGCGTCCGGCCGAGGTCTCCGCGCGGGGCGGAGCCGGGAGTGCCCTTTGACGGCAGGGCTGGGCACGCAGGTGCGGGGGAGTTCGGTGCGGGGCGGCTGCTGCCTTCGAGGGCAGGTCCGCGTACGGGGGCGGCGCCGAGGTCTCCGCGGGTGGTGGAGCCGGAGCCCCCTTCGGCGGCGGGCCGGCGGGTGCGGACGGCGTCCCAGTTCCGGTGTCGGTTCGAAAATATCCGCGCGGGCGGAGCCGGTAGCGCCCTTCGGCGTCAGGGCCGGGCGCGTAGGCGCGCCGGCCGGCCTGCCCGGCCGTCCCGGCCCGCTCGGCCTGCCCCGTGCGTCCCGGCCCGCAGGGCCAGGGGCGGGGCTGGCGTGACGTGCGGCAACCCCTGGGGCCGACCCCCGTGAACACCCCCTCGTCCGCCAAGGCCCCACGGCCCCAGCGGCTGGCACCCTTGACTCGTGGTGGAGCGGCCCGCGAGACTCCTTCAACAGAACGTTGAAGTCCGTTACGTGGGTGTTAATACCGTTTCCTGGGCGTGAACGGCTGAGAGGGGTTCGGGTGTCCGGCGACAGCGAGCTGGCGTTGCGTTCCACGCGGGTCGTCACCCCGGAGGGGGTGCGGGCCGCGACGGTCACTGTCGTCGGCGGCGCGATCGAGGCCGTGCTGCCGTACGAGGCGGAGGTCCGGGCCGTCGACCTGGGGGACGACGCGCTGCTGCCCGGGCTGGTCGACACGCACGTGCACGTCAACGATCCGGGCAGGGCCGAGTGGGAGGGCTTCTGGACGGCGACCCGCGCCGCGGCGGCCGGGGGCATCACCACCCTCGTCGACATGCCGCTGAACTCCCTGCCGCCGACCACCACGGTCGACCACCTGCGGATCAAGAGGGAGGCGGCGCAGGGCCGGACCCACGTCGACGTCGGCTTCTGGGGTGGCGCGCTGCCCGGCAACGTCAAGGACCTGCGCCCGTTGCACGAGGCCGGGGTGTTCGGCTTCAAGGCGTTCCTCTCACCGTCCGGCGTGGACGAGTTCCCGCACCTGGACAGCGCCCAACTGGCCTGCTCGCTGGGCGAGATCGCCGGTTTCGACGGCCTGCTGATCGTGCACGCCGAGGACCCCTCCCACCTCACGGACGCCCCCGCCGGACCGGCGTACGCGGGCTTCCTCGCCTCCCGCCCGCACGCGGCGGAGACGGATGCCATCGCTCAACTGCTGCATCTGGCAAAGAAGTCGAACGCCCGCGTACACGTACTCCACCTCTCCTCCGCCGCCGCGCTCCCCCTCATCGCCGCCGCCCGCGCCGACGGAGTCCGCGTCACCGTGGAGACCTGCCCGCACTACCTCACCCTGAGCGCCGAGGAAGTCCCGGACGGGGCAAGTGAGTTCAAGTGCTGCCCGCCCATCCGCGAGGCCGCCAACCGGGACCTGCTCTGGCAGGCGCTCGCCGACGGCACCATCGACTGCGTCGTCACCGACCACTCGCCCTCCACCGCCGACCTCAAGACACCGGACTTCGCCACCGCCTGGGGTGGTATCTCCGGCCTCCAGCTCAGCCTCCCGGCGATCTGGACCGAGGCACGCGAGCGCGGGCACCGACTGACCGACGTGGTCCGGTGGATGTCCGCCCGTACAGCCGCCCTCGCCGGGCTCGACCGCAAGGGCGCCATCGCGCCGGGCCACGACGCGGACTTCGCCGTGCTCGCCCCGGAGGACACCTTCACCGTCGACCCGGCCCGCCTCCAGCACCGCAACCCGGTCACCGCGTACGCCGGCAAGACCCTGCACGGCGTGGTGAAGTCCACCTGGCTGCGCGGCCGACAGGTGTACAGCGAGGGCGAGTTCACCGAGCCGAAGGGCCGCTTGCTCACCCGTACCGGCTGACCCGCCCGCCCCCCGCCGAAAGGACCCCCGATCACCGTGACGGCGCAGCAACCCTCCACCCCGCCCCGCTTCACCGGCGACGCGGCTCCCTACGGCGGCGGTGACCCCTACGCGGACTACCGCACCGCCGACTTCCCCTTCGTCCACGCCCACCCCGACCTCGCCGACCGGCGTCTGGGGGCCGGGGTGATCGCCGCGAACGACGAGTTCTTCGCGGAGCGGGAGAACCTGCTGCTGCCCCACCGCGCCGAGTTCGAGCCCGGCCGCTTCGGTCACAAGGGCAAGGTCATGGACGGCTGGGAGACCCGCCGCCGGCGCGGCACGAGCGCCGAGGACCCCTGGCCCGGCGCCGACGACCACGACTGGGCGCTGATCCGCCTCGGCACGCCCGGCGTGATCCGGGGGATCGTCGTCGACACCGCCCACTTCCGGGGCAACTATCCGCAGGCCGTCTCCGTCGAGGCCACGTCGGTGCCCGGCAACCCGTCCCCCGAGGACCTGCTCGGCGACGAGGTGAAGTGGACGACGCTCGTCCCGGTCACCCCGGTCGGCGGCCACGCGGCGAACGGCTTCCTGGTCTCCGCGCCCCAGCGCTTCACCCACCTCCGGCTGAACCAGCACCCGGACGGCGGGGTGGCCCGGCTGCGCGTGTACGGCGAGATCGTCCCGGACCCGGAGTGGCTGGCCACGCTCGGCACCTTCGACGTGGCCGCGCTGGAGAACGGCGGCCGGGCCGAGGACGCCTCCGACCGCTTCTACTCCCCGGCCGCCAACACCGTCCGGCCCGGCCGCTCCCAGCGGATGGACGACGGCTGGGAGACCCGGCGCCGCCGCGACCGGGGCCACGACTGGATCACGTACCGGCTGACCGAGCAGGCGCTGGTGCGCGCGGTGGAGATCGACACGGCGTATCTGAAGGGCAACAGCGCGGGCTGGGCGTCGGTGTCGGTGCGGGACGGCGAGAGCGGCGAGTGGACCGAGATCCTGCCGCGCACCCGCCTCCAGCCGGACACCAACCACCGCTTCCCGCTCCCGGCGCCGGCCGTCGGCACACACGCGCGCGTGGACATCCACCCGGACGGCGGGATCTCCCGGCTGCGCCTCTTCGGCTCCCTCACCGAGGCCGGGGCGAGCCGCCTGGCCGCGCGGTACCGGGAGCTGGACGGCTGAGGCGCCGGGGGACCGATGAGTTGCGGTCCGGCGCGGGGTCTGCACCGTTGACAGCACGACCCCGCACCCCGGAAGAAGGCACCTCATGGGCAAGCTCGTCTCCACCGTCTTCGTCTCGCTCGACGGCGTCTACCAGGCCCCCGGCGGCCCCGAGGAGGACACCAGCGGCGGCTTCGGCCAGGGCGGCTGGACCTTCCCGTACGCCGACGACGACTTCGGCGGCTTCGTCGACGAGAGCTTCCGCCGGGCCGGCGCCTTCCTCCTCGGGCGCCACACCTACGACATCTTCGCCGGCTACTGGCCGAAGGTGACCGACCCCGGCAACCCGGTCGCGGCCAAGCTGAACGCGCTGCCGAAGTACGTCGTCTCCGCGACCGTCGAGGACCCCGAGTGGGCCGGGACGACCGTGCTCTCCGGCGACCTCGGCAAGGAGGTCCGGGCACTGAAGGAGCGCACCGACGGCGAGGTCCAGATCCACGGCAGCGGGGCGCTGGTCCGCTCGCTGGTGAACCTGGGCCTGATCGACACCCTGCACCTGCTGACCTTCCCCGTCGTGCTGGGCGAGGGGCGCCGCCTGTTCGTGGAGGGCGCCGTCCCCACCCGCTTCCGGCACGCGGGCGGCACGGTCACCGGCAAGGGCGTCTCCATCCAGTCGTACGACCTCGACGGCCGCCCCGAGTACGGCTCCTTCTAGCCCGGTCGACGGGATGCCGACAGGGGCTCGAACGGCTCCTGTCGGGGGAGGTCAACTCCGCGAGAACTCATCGGACCTGCCGGGAAAATCCACTTCTCCGTCATTGACATGGACGCGTCTACGCGCGTCATCATGAATCCATGAGATTCCCCCCACGCACCACTCGCATCGGCGCTGCGGCGGCCCTCCTCTCCGCCCTCCTCGTCGGCGGCACCGTCTCCGCCGCCACCGCGGACGCGGCTACCGCCTCGGTCGGCAGCATCTGCTACGGCTCCCTGCCGTCGCAGGCGTACGACACCCTCGACCTCATCGCCCAGGGCGGCCCGTACCCGTACTCCCAGGACGGCGCCGTCTTCCAGAACCGCGAGGGCGTCCTCCCCGGCCAGTCCACCGGGTACTACCACGAGTACACGGTCATCACCCCCGGCGAGTCCACCCGCGGCGCCCGCCGCATCGTCACGGGCCAGCGGACCCAGGAGGACTACTACACCTCCGATCACTACGCCACGTTCGACCTCATCGACTACGGCTGCTGACCACTCCGTTCGACCCGCCCCGCGACTCTTCCCCCCACGCCAGGAGTCGCGGGGCGGGGCCGTGTCCGGGGGCGGCTCAGACGTAGGAGGACCGCACGCGGTCCGGAACCTCCGCCAGGGCCACCGCTCTTCGCTCGCGGCGCGAGATCTCGCACGCCTCCGCGATGCGCAGGGCCTGCAACGCCTGCCAGCCGTCGCAGGGGTTGGGGTGTTCGCCGCGGACGACGTCGACAAAGGTGCAGAGTTCCGACTCGTAGGCGGTGCCGAAGCGTTCGAGGAAGCCGGGCCAGGGCTTGTCGGCCGGGGGAGGGCCCGTCGGTTCGGTGGAGGCGATCGGGGTGCGGTCGTCCAACCCCACGACGACCGTGTCGAGTTCGCCGGACAGCTCCATGCGCACGTCGTAACCGGCGCCGTTGAGGCGGGTCGCGGTGGCCGTGGCGACGGTGCCGTCGTCCAGGGTGAGCAGGGCGGCGCCGGTGTCGACGTCGCGGGCCTCGCGGAACATCGGGGGACCGGCGTCGGAGCCGGTCGCGTAGACGTCGACCACCTCGCGGCCGGTGACCCAGCGCAGGATGTCGAAGTCGTGGATCAGGGTGTCCCGGAACAGGCCGCCGGACAGCGGCAGCCACTCGCGCGGGGGCGGGGACTGGTCGGAGGTCAGCGCGCGCACGGTGTGCAGCCGGCCGAGCCGGCCCGAGCGCACCGCCTCACGGGCGCCGGCGTATCCCGCGTCGAAGCGCCGCTGGAAGCCCATCTGGAGCACGGTGCCCGCCGCCGCGACCTCGGCGAGGGCGTGCAGGGTGCCGGGCAGGTCGAGCGCGATCGGCTTCTCGCAGAACACCGGCAGCCCGGAGCGGGCCGCGCGGCCGATCAGCTCCGCGTGCGCCGCCGTCGCCGTGGTGATCACCACCGCGTCCACGCCCCACTGGAAGACCTCGTCCACGCCCGGCGCCGCCGTCTCCCCGAGCCGGTGCGCCAGCTCCTGCGCGCGTAACGGATCGGAGTCCGTCAGGATCAGCGATCCGACCTCCCGGTGGCGGCTCAGCGTGTTGGCGTGGATGGCCCCGATACGGCCCGTCCCGATGACCCCGATGCGCATGAGGACACATTGAGGGGGAACAACGTGCACCTGTCAATCAATATGTCAGGACAACCGGACTTCACGACTTCCCGTCATCCGGGCACCGGACTACGCTCGGGCCCGTGCCGAAACCTGATGTGGACCCGACCGCGCCGCTCGGCCTCCGGGTGGACCGGAGCTCCCCGGTGCCGCTGTACTTCCAGCTCGCCCAGCAGTTGGAGGCCGCCATCGAGCGCGGCGCCCTCACTCCCGGCAGCCTGCTCGGCAACGAGATCGAGCTGGCCGCGCGGCTCGGCCTGTCCCGGCCCACCGTCCGCCAGGCCATCCAGTCCCTCGTCGACAAGGGGCTGCTGGTGCGCCGCCGGGGCGTCGGCACCCAGGTCGTGCACAGCCAGGTCAAGCGCCCGCTGGAGCTGAGCAGCCTCTACGACGACCTGGAGGCGGCCGGCCAGCGGCCCGCCACCAAGGTCCTGGTCAACACGGTCGTCCCGGCCACCGCCGAGATCGCCGCCGCGCTCGGCGTCACCGAGGGGGGCGACGTGCACCGCGTCGAGCGGCTGCGCCTCGCGCATGGCGAGCCGATGGCGTACCTGGTCAACCACCTGCCGCTCGGCCTGCTGGACCTCGACACCGCCCGGCTGGAGGCCACCGGCCTCTACCGGCTGATGCGCTCGGCCGGCATCACCCTGCACAGCGCCCGCCAGTCCATCGGCGCGCGCGGCGCCACCTCCGCCGAGGCCGACCGGCTCGCCGAGGCCGAGGGCGCCCCGCTGCTCACCATGAGCCGCGTCACGTTCGACGACACCGGCCGTGCGGTCGAGCACGGCGACCACACCTACCGTCCGGCCCGGTATTCCTTCGAGTTCCAGCTTCTCGTGCGCCCCTGAGCGGCCCTTCGCCGCGTCACATTGTCCGGACAAATACCCTGTCAGGTGTGCCCCGGACAGGTAACGAGTGTTCCGTGTGTTCGATACTGAAGTGTTTGCGCCAGAACACGGCGACCCAGAACACGGCAACACGGCAAGAAGGGGCACGGCCTCGTGGCACGGTTTCAGAACCGGGTAGGCATGTCGGTGGCAGGAGCGTTCGCACTGCTCGCCTGCGTCTCGCTGACCGCCTGCAGCAGCACCGGCGGCAAGAAGGCCGAGGACGCCCGCAAGGCCGCCACGGCCCAGGGCAGGGCGGCGGTGACCACCCCCCGCTGGACCATCGCGATGATCACCCACTCCGGAGACGGCGACACCTTCTGGGACATCGTGCAGAGCGGCGCCAAGCAGGCGGCGATCAAGGACAACATCAACTTCCTGTACTCGCACGACGACGAGGCCCAGCAGCAGGCGCAGCTCGTGGACGCCGCGATCGACAAGAAGGTCGACGGGATCGTCGTCAGCCTGGCCAAGCCCGACGCCCTCAAGGCGGCCGTGGCCCGCGCCCGCAAGGCCGGCATCCCGGTGGTCACGGTCAACTCCGGCTCGGCGCAGTCCAAGGCGTTCGGCGCGCTCAGCCACATCGGCCAGGACGAGACCATCGCCGGTGAGGCCGTGGGCGAGGAGCTGAACAAGCGCGGACGCAAGAACGCCCTGTGCGTCCTGCACGAGCAGGGCAACGTCGGCCACGAGCAGCGCTGCGACGGCGTGGAGAAGACCTTCCACGGCAAGGTCCGCAAGCTCTACGTCAACGGCACCAACATGCCCGACGTCCAGTCCGCCGTAGGCGCCAAGCTCCAGGCCGACCGGGACGTGGACGCCGTCGTCACCCTGGGCGCCCCCTACGCCGACACCGTGGTGAAGGCCAAGGAGGACGCGGGCAGCAAGGCCGAGGTCGACACCTTCGACCTCAACGCCAAGGTCGCCGCCGAACTGAAGGACGGCACCCTCGGCTTCGCCGTCGACCAGCAGCCCTACCTCCAGGGCTACGAGGCGGTCGACCTGCTGTGGCTGTACAAGTACAACGGCGACGTCCTCGGCGGCGGCAAGCCGGTCCTCACCGGCCCGCAGATCATCACCAAGGACCAGGCGGGCGCGCTCGCGGCGTACACCGATCGGGGCACCCGATGAGCACCACCACCGACACCCGGCCGGCTCCGGGCCCGGCTCCGGGCGGGCAGCAGCCCCGCGACGAGCGGCTGCTGCGCACCTCCCCGCTGCGCAAGCTGCTGTCCCGGCCCGAACTGGGCTCGGTCGTCGGCGCCCTCGCGGTCCTGGTCTTCTTCGCGGTCGCCGCCGACGGCTTCCTGCGCCCGTCCAGCATCAGCACCGTGCTGTACGCCTCCTCGACCATCGGGATCATGGCCGTACCCGTGGCCCTGCTGATGATCGGCGGCGAGTTCGACCTCTCCGCGGGCGTCATGGTCACGTCGTCCGCGCTGATCTCCTCGATGTTCAGCTACCAGATGACGGCCAACATCTGGGTCGGCGCGGGGGTGTCCCTGCTGGCCACCCTGGCCGTCGGCGCGTTCAACGGGTTCATGCTGACCCGTACCAAGCTGCCCAGCTTCATCGTCACGCTGGGCACCTTCCTGATGCTCACCGGCATGAACCTGGGCTTCACCAAGCTGATCGACGGCACGGTCTCCACCAAGTCGATCGGCGACATGGAGGGCTTCCCGAGCGCGCACGCCGTGTTCGCCTCGACCCTCTCGCTGGGCGGGGTCGACCTCAAGGTCACCGTGCTGTGGTGGCTCGGCCTGGTCGCCCTCGCCTCCTGGGTGCTGCTGCGCACCCGCGTGGGCAACTGGATCTTCGCGGTCGGCGGCAACGAGGACGCGGCCCGCGCGGTCGGCGTCCCCGTCGCCAAGACCAAGATCGGCCTCTACATGGGCGTCGCGTTCGGCGCCTGGGTGTCCGGCCAGCACCTGCTGTTCTCCTTCGACACCGTCCAGTCCGGCGAGGGCGTCGGCAACGAGCTGATCTACATCATCGCGGCCGTCATCGGCGGCTGCCTGATCACCGGCGGCTACGGCAGCGCCGTGGGCTCGGCGGTCGGCGCGCTGCTGTTCGGCATGACCAGCAAGGGCATCGTCTTCGCCGAGTGGAACCCGGACTGGTTCAAGTTCTTCCTCGGAGCCATGCTCCTCCTGGCGACCCTGCTCAACACCTGGGTCCGCAAGCGCGCGGAGGCCACGAAATGACCGTCACCGAAGAGCGCGTGCCCCTGGTCGAGCTGACCGACGTCAGCAAGCACTACGGCAACGTCCGCGCCCTGGAGGGAGTCTCGCTGGAGGTGCACGCGGGGGAGATCACCTGTGTCCTCGGCGACAACGGCGCGGGCAAGTCCACCCTGATCAAGACCATCGCGGGGCTCCACCAGCACGACGGCGGCACCCTGCGCATCGAGGGCGAGGAGACCCGGCTCGCCTCCCCGCGCGACGCCCTGGACCGGGGCATCGCCACGGTCTACCAGGACCTCGCCGTCGTCTCCCTGATGCCGGTCTGGCGCAACTTCTTCCTCGGCTCCGAGCCCCGCAAGGGCAAGGGCCCCTTCGCGCGCCTGGACACCGACCTCATGCGCCGCACCACCCGCGAGGAACTGCTGCGCATGGGCATCGACCTGCGCGACGTCGACCAGCCCATCGGCACCCTCTCCGGCGGCGAGCGCCAGTGCGTGGCCATCGCGCGTGCCGTGCACTTCGGCGCCAAGGTGCTCGTCCTGGACGAGCCCACCGCCGCACTGGGCGTCAAGCAGTCCGGTGTGGTCCTCAAATATGTGGCCGCGGCACGCGATGCGGGCCTGGGTGTCGTGCTGATCACCCACAACCCGCACCACGCGCATCTCGTCGGCGACCGCTTCGTGCTGCTGCGGCGCGGCACCATGGTGGGCAACCACACACGCGACGAGATCACCCTGGACGAACTGACCAAGCAGATGGCGGGCGGAGCGGACCTGGACGCTCTGCACCACGAGCTGAAGCGCGGCTGACGGGCGCGGAGCCGCGGGCGTTTCGCGGCTCCGCACCCGACAGCGCCGCGCCCGGCGTGAGCGTGAGGCACAATCGAGCCCGATGAGCACCTACCGCGACCTCGCCGCCCCCATCGGCTCCCGCCGCGCCCCCGTCCTGCGCACGGTGGGCACCCGGGAACGCCGCTCCCACCTGACCGCGCCCCGGGTGCCCACGGTCGGCATCGACATCGGCGGCACCAAGGTCATGGCGGGCGTCGTGGACGCGGACGGCAACATCCTGGAGAAGCTCCGCGCGGAGACCCCGGACAAGTCCAAGAGCCCCCAGGTCGTCGAGGACACCATCGTCGAGCTGGTGCTCGACCTCTCCGACCGGCACGACGTGCACGCCGTCGGCATCGGGGCCGCCGGCTGGGTCGACGCCGACCGCAACCGGGTCCTGTTCGCGCCCCACCTGTCCTGGCGCAACGAACCCCTGCGCGACCGCCTCTCCGGCCGGCTGTCCGTGCCCGTCCTGGTGGACAACGACGCCAACACCGCTGCCTGGGCCGAGTGGCGCTTCGGCGCCGGGCGCGGTGAGGACCACCTTGTGATGATCACCCTCGGTACCGGCATCGGGGGCGCCATCCTGGAGGACGGCCAGGTCAAGCGGGGCAAGTTCGGCGTCGCGGGCGAGTTCGGCCACATGCAGGTCGTGCCCGGCGGACACCGGTGCCCGTGCGGCAACCGCGGCTGCTGGGAGCAGTACAGCTCCGGCAACGCCCTGGTCCGCGAGGCGCGGGAGCTGGCCGCCGCCGACTCCCCGGTCGCCTACGGGATCATCGAGCACGTCAAGGGCAACATCGGCGACATCACCGGCCCGATGATCACCGAGCTGGCCCGCGAGGGCGACGCCATGTGCATCGAGCTGCTCCAGGACATCGGCCAATGGCTCGGCGTCGGCATCGCCAACCTCGCCGCCGCCCTCGACCCGTCCTGCTTCGTCATCGGCGGCGGGGTCAGCGCGGCCGACGACCTGCTCATCGGCCCCGCGCGGGACGCCTTCAAGCGCCACCTCACCGGCCGCGGCTACCGCCCCGAGGCCCGCATCACCCGCGCCCAGCTCGGCCCCGAGGCCGGCATGGTCGGCGCCGCGGACCTGGCCCGGCTGGTCGCCCGCCGCTTCCGTCGCGCCAAGCGCCGCCGCGTGGAGCGCTACGAACGCTACGAGCGGTACACCCAGGGCCGCCGGGACCGGGACACCGCATGACCACCTCGCTTCCGCACCAGGCGGCCGCCCCGGCAACGCCGCACCCGGCGGGGGAGGACCCGCGCCACCGCGTCAAGCGCCGCGCCCTCACCCTGCTGATCATCGTGCTGCTCATCGGCGTACCGGCCGGTTACCTGGTGATCTCCGCCAACCAGAGCCGGGACAGCGGCAAGGACAAGGAAGCGAAGTACTCCGCCACCGGCCTCACCCCCGGCTGGCCCTCCAAGGTGCAGCGCCGCCTCTACCAGGTGCCCGTGCCGCACCCCGCCGACCGGCTCGCGTACTACGAGACCAACAACTGGAAGACCAGCCGTCTGTACGTCCAGTTCCGCACCAACGGCGCGGGTCTGGACAGCTTCCTCGGCACCCTCGGCATCCGCCGCGACCAACTGAAGCAGGGCGCCGTCACCATCGGCGCCCGCGACCGCGAGGTCTCCGGCTGGGACCTCACCGGCCCCGGTGTCTGGTCCGGCTACACCCACAGGCAGAAGAACCCGGCGCCCACCCAGGACGTGGTCGTGAACATGTCCGACCCGGTGTATCCGACGGTGTACGTGGTCAGCCGCACGGTGCCCTGAGCCCGCCGCGGAACCCGTTGTCAGACCCCACCCGTACAGTCGGACACGGCTCATCCGACAGGGACGGGAGGTGACAGGACACATGAGTGACGGCACGGCCACGGCGACGGCCCGCGCGCGGACCGGGGACACGGTCCCGGCACGTCTCGCGTGCGTGTTCCTGCCCGCGCCCCTCCCGCGCGAGGCCCGCGTCGCCTTCTGGGACCCCGAGGGCGAGCCCCTCCTGGACGCCACCGGCGAACTGACCGTCGTACGGCCGCACGGTACAGGTGTACGGCGCCGCCAGGTGCCCGCGCTCACCCTGTTCCTCGCCGACGCCCTGCCCCTGCTGGTCCGCGCCCGGCACGATCCGGGCGCCCACCCCGCCACCGCCTGCTGGGGCGCCGCCGCGCTGCACGCGCTGCGGCTGACCGCGCGGGGACGCCTGCTGCCCGGCCTCACCCCGAGCGGGCACGACGCCTGGCGTGCCGGGCCGCTGGAGCCCGACGACATCGCGCACCTGCGCGCGGTGGCCGCCGCCCTGCCGCCCGAGGGCCACGCCGTACCGCTGCCCGGCCCCGGACCGCTGACCCTGCCCGAACCCGAGGCCCTGGTCCGCGCCTTCCTGGACGCCGTCGCGGACACCCTGCCCCGCACCCCGGCCGCCCCGCACACCAGCGGGCGCCCCTTCGCCGCCCGCGAGCCCCAGCCGCTGCCCGGCGCCCACGACTGGGCGGCCGAGGTCGCCGCGGGCATGGACGCGGGCGTACGCGTCTCGCTGCGCCTGGACCTGTCCGGGTACAGCGTCTTCGACACCGGCGACGACCAGCGGGCGAGGGCGGCCGGTGCCGCCGTCGTGCAGGTGCACAGCCTGGCCGACCCCACCCTGGTCGCCGACGCGGCGGCCGTGTGGGCCGGGGAGGCGGACGCCCTCGGGCCCCGCGCGCACGTGGACGCCGCCCTCGCCGTCCGCCGCGCGGCGCGTGTGTGGGCGCCCCTGGAGCGGCTGGCCGAGCAGGACGTGCCCGACGTGCTCGCCCTGTCCGAGGAGGAGGTCACCGACCTGCTCGGCGTCGCCGCGAGCCGCCTCGCCGCCGCCGGGGTCGCCGTGCACTGGCCCCGCGACCTCGCGAGCGACCTCACCGCCACCGCCGAGGTCCGCACCGCCCCCGGCTCCGCGACCGACGGCACCGGCTTCTTCGAGAGCGAGGAACTGCTCGGCTTCCGCTGGCAACTGGCGCTCGGCGGCGACCCGCTCACCGAGGCCGAGAGGGACGCCCTCGCCGAGGCCCACCGCCCGGTCGTCCGGCTCCGCGACCGCTGGGTCCTGGTCGACCCCGCCCTGGTCCGCAAGGCACGCAAGCGCGAACTGGGCCTGCTCGACCCCGTCGACGCGCTCGCCGTCGCCCTCACCGGCACCGCAGAGGTCGACGGCGAGACCGTGGAAGCCGTCCCGACCGGCGCCCTCGCGGCCCTGCGCGACCGGCTCACCGCGGGCATCTCCCCGGCCGAGCCGCCCGCCGGGCTCGACGCCACCCTGCGCGACTACCAGTTGCGCGGCCTTGCCTGGCTCGACCTGATGACCTCCCTCGGCCTCGGCGGCTGTCTCGCCGACGACATGGGCCTCGGCAAGACGATCACCCTCATCGCCCTCCACCTCAAGCGCGCCCGCACCGAGCCGACCCTCGTGGTCTGCCCCGCCTCCCTGCTGGGCAACTGGCAGCGCGAGATCAACCGCTTCGCGCCCGGTGTCCCCGTCCGCCGCTTCCACGGCGCCGACCGCACCCTCGACGGCCTCACCGGCGGCTTCGTCCTCACCACCTACGGCACCATGCGCTCCGCCGCCGCCCAGCTCGCCGAACAGCCCTGGGGCATGGTCGTCGCGGACGAGGCCCAGCACGTGAAGAACCCGTACTCCGCCACCGCGAAGGCGCTGCGCACGATCCGGACTCCCGCGCGCGTGGCGCTCACCGGCACCCCGGTGGAGAACAACCTCTCCGAGCTGTGGGCCCTGCTCGACTGGACCACCCCCGGCCTGCTCGGCCCCCTGAAGTCCTTCCGCGCCCGGCACGCGCGTGCCGTGGAGAACGGCGAGGACGCCGAGGCGGTGGAGCGGCTGGCGCGGCTCGTCCGGCCGTTCATGCTGCGCCGCAAGAAGTCCGACCCCGGCATCGTCCCCGAACTGCCGCCCAAGACCGAGACCGACCACCCGGTCCCGCTCAGCCGCGAACAGGCCGCGCTGTACGAGGCCGTGGTGCGCGAGTCGATGCTCGCCATCGAGGACGCGAACGGCATCGCCCGCCGGGGACTCGTCCTCAAGCTGCTCGGCGCCCTCAAGCAGATCTGCGACCACCCGGCGCTCTACCTCAAGGAGGAGCCCGCCCACCCCGACCGGCTCGCCGCCCGCTCCGGCAAACTCGCCCTGCTGGACGAGCTGCTGGACACCGTGCTCGCCGAGGACGGCTCGATCCTGGTCTTCACCCAGTACGTCGGCATGGCCCGGCTCATCACCGCCCACCTGGCCGACCGCGCGGTCCCCGTCGACCTTCTGCACGGCGGCACCGCGGTGCCCGAGCGGGAGCGGATGGTGGACCGGTTCCAGTCCGGGGAGATCCCGGTGCTGGTGCTCTCCCTCAAGGCGGCGGGCACCGGGCTGAACCTCACCCGCGCGGGGCACGTCGTCCACTTCGACCGCTGGTGGAACCCGGCCGTCGAGGAACAGGCCACCGACCGCGCCTACCGCATCGGCCAGACCCAGCCCGTCCAGGTCCACCGCCTGGTCACCGAGGGCACCGTCGAGGACCGCATCGCCGAGATGCTCACCGCCAAGCGCGCCCTGGCCGACGCGATCCTCGGCTCCGGCGAGGCCGCCCTCACCGAGCTGACGGACCGTGAGCTGACCGACCTCGTGTCCCTGCGGAGGCCGGCGTGAGTGCCGAGGAGCGGACCCCGGCGGAGAAGGCCCGCGAGGCGCTGCGCGCGGCTCGGGCGGGGGGCGCCGGTGCGGCTGAGCCCGGCAGGGGCCGGGGCGCCTTCGAGACGGAGGCAGCCGAGGAGGGCGTCACCCCGACGGCAGCGCCGGAGGCGGAGCGGCGTCCCGGTGACGCTGATCGGGCCGCGCCGGGCCCAGGACCGAGCCAGGAAGCCGAGGTGCCGGAGGGCGAGGGCCGGTCCGGCGAGGCGGCTGCCGAGCCCGGAGTCCGGCCCGGCGAGGTCGCCCGGGCCGCGCTGCGGGCCGCTGTCGCGGCCCGGCGTGAGGGGGAGCCGCCCGCAGAGGCCGAGGCCGAGGCAGAGACCGATTCCGCTGACCTGCCCGCGCCCGCCGCCCCCCGGCCGAACCCCACCACCCCCCGCCCCGGCGACGCGGCCCGCGAAGCACTCCGTGCCGCCCGCCGGGAGGCCGACCGCGCGGACCGGCGCCCCCGCAAGACCACCCCGCGCCCCGCACCCGCCGAGGGCCGCTCCGCCCAAGTGGCCCGTGACATGCGGAACTTCCTCAGCACGGCCTTCCGCATGCCCGACCTGACCGACGACCCCGAGGCCGCCGGAGCCCAGCCGCGCACCGACACCCCCGAACCCCCCACCGAGCACGCCCCGACCCCACCGGCGCCCGGCAAGGGCCCGTCCCGCACGCCCGAGCACCCCGCACCGCCGCCCCACCACCCCACCTCCATGGCCTCCCCCCACCGGGACAGCGAACTGCGCCGCACCTTCCCCCCGTTCGCCCCCCGCCCCGAGCCGCAGGACTTCGCCACCACCTGGTGGGGCCAGGCATGGGTCGACGCCCTGGAGCACACCGCGCTGGACGTCAACCGGCTGAACCGAGGGCGCGGTTACGCCGACGCCGGCCATGTCGACGCGATCACGGTGACACCGGGACTGGTGCTGGCGTACGTGCGGGGGAGCCGCCCGCGGCCGTACCGGGTGCAGTTGCGGCTGCGGAGGCTGAGCGAGGAGGACTGGGAGCGTCTGCTGGAGGCGGCGGTGGACAGCCCGGCCGACATCGCCGCGCTGCTGGACAAGGAGCTGCCCCACACCCTGGCCGACCTCGGCCTTCCCCTGCTGCCCGGTCCCGGCGACCTGATCCCGCAGTGCAGTTGCCCCGACTCCGGGCGCCCCTGCAAGCACGCGGCCGCGCTCTGCTACCAGACGGCCCGCCTGCTGGACGCCGACCCGTTCGTCCTGCTCCTGCTGCGGGGCCGGGGCGAGCGGGAGCTGCTGGACGAGCTGTCCCGGCGCAGCGCGGCGAGCGCGGCCCGCGCCGCACGGGAGCGGGGCCCCGCCGCGCTGCCCGGCGTACGCGCGTCGGAGGCGCTCGCCGGACGCCCGCTGCCCCCGCTCCCGGCCCCGCCGCCCGCGCCCGCGCACCCGGAGGCGCCCCCGGCGTACCCGGCGGCGCCGGGCGGCCCCGACCCGTTCGCGCTCGACCAGTTGGCCACCGACGCCGCCGCCCGCGCCCACGCGCTGCTCACCACCGGCCGCGACCCGGTGGGCGGTCTGACGCTGTGGCAGGACGCGGTGCGCCTGGCCGCCGCCCGCCCCGGCTCCGGGCTGACCGCCGCGACCCGCAGCCTGTACGCCACCCTGGCCGCCGCCGTGGACCGCACCCCCGCCGAGCTGGCCCGCGCGGTCGCCGCCTGGCGGCAGGGCGGTCTCGCGGGACTGACCGTGCTGGAGGAGCCCTGGGACCCGCCCGCGGGCCGCTTCGACCGGGCCCGCCCCCTGCTGCTCGCCGCCGACCTGCCCGCGTTCCGCCCCTGGCGCAACCACCTCACCCACCCGGCGGGCCACGCCCAACTCCGCCTGGGCCAGGACAATTTGTGGTACGCCTACGAGTCGGAGCCCGGCCACGACGACTGGTGGCCCCGCGGCACCCCCGACCTCGACCCGGTCTCCGCCCTCACCACCCTGGACATACCGGACTCCCTCTGAGCGCCGTACGCCCGCCGTGAAGACCGTGTGAGAGTTCGCCGCGCTTTCCGGGGAGCCCCCCGCCACGCACCGGGCCCCCCGGCCCGCCGGGGGCGTCCGGGCGGTTAGCGTGGTGCGGTGAGTGAGAAGAAGACCCCCACCCTTCAGTACCGGTTCGACGGCCCGGAAGACGCCCCCGTGCTCATCCTGGGGCCCTCCCTCGGCACGACCTGGCACATGTTCGACCGCCAGGTGCCGGAACTGGTCAAGCAGTGGCGGGTCCTGCGCTTCGATCTGCCGGGCCACGGCGGCGCCCCCGCCCACCCCGCCGGTTCGGTCGCGGAGCTGGCCACGCGTCTGCTGGCCACCCTGGACAGCCTCGGCGTGCAGCGGTTCGGGTACGCGGGCTGCGCCCTCGGCGGCGCCGTCGGCATCGAGCTGGCCCTGCGCCACCCCGAGCGGCTCGCCTCGCTCGCCCTGGTCGCCGCCTCGCCCCGGTTCGGCACGCCGGACGAGTTCCGTCAGCGTGGCGTGATCGTACGCACGAACGGGCTCGACCCGATCGCGCGAAGCGCGCCCGACCGCTGGTTCACCGGGGGCTTCGCCGCCGCGCAGCCCGCGATCACCGAGTGGGCGGTGCAGATGGTCCGCACCACCGACCCCGGCTGCTACATCGCCGCCTGCGAGGCGCTCGCCGCCTTCGACGTGCGTCCGGAGCTGGGCCGTATTGGAGTGCCCACGCTGGTGCTGGTCGGCTCCGAGGACCAGGTCACCGGCCCCGCCGAGGCCCGCACGCTGGTCGCCGGCATCCGGGACGCCCGGCTCGCGGTCGTCCCCGGCGCCTCCCACCTGGTGCCGGTCGAGCAGCCCGCCGCCGTCACCGACCTGCTGGTCCGGCACTTCTCCACCGCCTGGCAGCCCTTCGACACCGGCCAGACCGCCCTCCCGGCCGCCGCCGCGCCCGTCACGGCTCCGGCCGCCCCCACGCCGGCCGCGCCGCCCGCTCACCCACCCGTCACCGCCCCCACGCCGCCCCCGCGCACCGCGCCGGTCGCCGAGATCGCGGCCGCCGCCGAGCCGCCGCAGCCGGTCGCGCCGCCGGACCGGTACGAGACGGGCCTGAAGATCCGCCGCGAGGTGCTGGGCGACGCGCATGTCGAGGGCGTGCTCGCGCGGGCCGACGAGTTCTCCGGCGACTTCGAGGAACTGGTCACCCGGTACGCCTGGGGCGAGGTCTGGGACCGGCCGGGCCTCGACCGCAAGTCCCGTAGCTGCGTCACGCTCACGGCGCTGGTCGCGGGCGGACACCTGGAGGACCTGGCCGTGCACACCCGCGCCGCGCTCCGCAACGGCCTCACCCCGCAGGAGATCAAGGAGGTCCTGCTCCAGGCCGCCGTCTACTGCGGTGTCCCGGCGGCGAACAGCGCCTTCCGGGTCGCCCAGCAGGTCATCCGCGAGGAGACCACGCCCGCCGAGTGAGGCCGCGGGCCGCCTGAGGCGGCACGATGGAGACGGCACGATGGAGACGGAAGCGGCCCGACGACCAGGACGGGAAGTCATGAAGTTCATCAAGAAGTCCCACTCCTGCGTCCGCCTGGAGAAGGACGGCCGGACGCTCGTCATCGACCCCGGCGGCTTCAGCGAGCCGGACGCGGCGCTCGGCGCGGATGTCGTCCTCGTCACCCATGAGCACCCGGACCACTTCGACGAGGGCCGGCTGCGCACCGCGCTGGAGGCGAACCCGGAAGCGGAGATCTGGACCCTGAAGTCGGTCGCGGACCAGCTCGCGGCCGCCTTCCCCGGCCGGGTGCACACCGTCGGTCACGGCGACACCTTCACCGCCGCCGGCTTCGACGTGCAGGTCCACGGCGAACTGCACGCCGTCATCCACCCGGACATCCCGCGCATCACCAATGTCGGCTATCTGATCGACGGCGGCAAGGTCTTCCACCCCGGCGACGCCCTCACCGTCCCCGACCAGGCCGTGGAGACCCTGCTGCTCCCGGTGATGGCGCCGTGGAACAAGATCTCCGAGGTGATCGAGTACGTCCGCGAGGTCGGGCCCCGCCGGGCCTACGACGTGCACGACGCCCTCCTCACCGACCTGGCCCGCCCGATCTACGACCGCCAGATCGGCGGCCTGGCCGACGCCGAGCACCTGCGCCTGGCACCGGGAGCCTCCGCCGAGCTGTGAGGCCCGAGCGTGAGGCCCGAGCGTGAGGCCCGAGCTGTGAGGCCGGTTGTCACACCCGGCGGGTAGGTTGTGGGACATGCGTATCGCCACCTGGAACGTGAACTCGATCACCGCCCGTCTCCCGAGGCTGCTGGCCTGGCTGGAGAGCAGTGGCACCGACGTGCTCTGCCTCCAGGAGGCCAAGGTCGCCGAGGAGCAGTTCCCGGTGGAGGCCCTGCGCGAGCTGGGCTACGAGTCGGCGGTCCACGCCACCGGCCGGTGGAACGGCGTGGCGGTGCTCTCCCGCGTCGGGCTGGCGGACGTGGTCAAGGGCCTGCCCGGCGACCCCGGCTACGAGGGCGTCCAGGAGCCCCGCGCCGTCTCGGCCACCTGCGGCCCGGTCCGCGTCTGGTCGGTGTACGTGCCCAACGGCCGCGAGGTCGACCACCCGCACTACGCGTACAAGCTCCAGTGGCTCGAAGCCCTGAAGACGGCGGTGGCCGGGGACGCGGCGGGCGGCCGCCCCTTCGCCGTGCTCGGCGACTACAACATCGCCCCGGCCGACGACGACGTGTACGACCGCGCCGCCTTCGAGGGCGCCACCCATGTCACCCCCGCCGAGCGCGCCGCCCTGACCGCGCTGCGCGAGACCGGCCTGAGCGACGTGGTGCCCCGCCCGCTGAAGTACGACCACCCCTTCACCTACTGGGACTACCGCCAGCTCTGCTTCCCCAAGAACCGCGGCATGCGCATCGACCTGGTGTACGGCAACGGCCCGTTCGCCGGCGCGGTCAAGGACGCCTACGTCGACCGCGAGGAGCGCAAGGGCAAGGGCGCGTCCGATCACGCGCCGGTGGTGGTCGACCTCGACGTCTGATGCCACGCTGGGGTCCATGAACATCCCGTTCCTGGGCCATCGGCGCGGCAAGAGCGGTGACGCGGCGCTCCCGGCCGACCCCGAGGCCATCGCCGCGCTGCTCTCCGAGTGCGAACTGCTGCGCTCCCAGGCGGACCGGGCGGGCGTCCGCCTGGACGACACCCCGGCCTCCCTGGAGGCCCTGGACCAGCTCGTCCCGCTCTGGCGCGACGACCCCGAGACGCTGCCCTGGCTCGGCAACGACGCCGGGCTCTACCTCGGCACCGTCGTCGTCCGCACCGTACCCGGCGCCGCCTGGCGCATCAGACCGGACGGAGAGCCGGTTCTGCGGCTCGCCTCCGGCCGGGAGTTCGAGGTCACCGGGCCGGGCCGCCAGTGGGCCACCAGCGGCCTCCCCGAGCTGTCCCAGCTCTACGCGGAGATCGCGGAACCCTGACAGGGGCGGTGAGGCGCCAGGCGGCCGTGGTGTCACCGCGCCTTACTGTTTTGTCCGCTTCTCGCCTGGGCAGGACCGCCCTGGCGGTATGACACTGTCAAGCCCATCCGGACCGCACCGAGTTGCTCCCACCCCTGTCTCATGATGTGGATGGGAGGGTTGGTCAGCCCCCTACGCGCGTAGAACCTTCTCGTCGGTGTGCACCATCTGAACACGGAGGGGATCGTGATGAGGACCAGGCTCAACCTCCGCGCGGAGAGATGGCGTTCCGCCATCACGGTGTGGTTCCCCCTGCTCGGAGCCGCATTCCTGACTGTCCGCAACGTGATCAACGCGGCGTGGACCGCCGGCGGTTGGGCGCCCGCCGTCGCCCTCCTCCTGGCCGGCCTCGTCTTTCACGGTCTCGGTGTCGTCCAGCAACAGCAGAGGAGTGCGGAGGACAAGCTGGATGCGCTGATCGAGTCCACGTGCACCGTCACGCGCTACGGCACCGCGAAGGAGTTCTACGGCGCGCTGAACAAGGCGGTGAAGGAAGAGGCGCAGAACTCGGTGAGGGTCAGTTACTTCCGGCGTGTTCCGCCCACTCACGAGAAGGCGGCCAACGAATACTTCAAGACCTGTGTCTCCTGGGCCCACGCCAGATCCGACCGCAAGCTTCTGCGTGTCATGGTGGAGCCCAGCACCGATGCGATGAGGGATTGGGTCGAGGAGCAGAGGGAGCAGAGCAGGCACATACGTAAAGGCGCCTACCGGCTGAGGTACACCCGGGCGATCTCGGAAGTCGATGCGCTGAGCGTCGCCGTCATCGACGAAAGGACCGTCTTCTGCGCCTTCACCACGGACGACGAGACCGTGCGGGGCTTCAGCCTGACCAGTTCCGAGCTCGGGAGCTACTTCATGCTTTACCACCAGAACCTCTTCAGCCAAGGCAAAGAGGTGTTCTGACCTGGTCAACCGGTCGCTCACCGGGCTGCGAGGGTTCCCCGTCCGTCAGACGTGTTTATACGGCTAATGTCCCCTGAGTGCGTGTCGTCCATGCGCCCCAGCGCGCGCTGGATAGTTTCGGCCACTACGACTCGGCGAGAGTGAGTAGGGCTGCGGATGGCCGTCGATCCGTTGATCGAACTGCGTGACGTCAACAAACACTTCGGGGAGCTGCATGTCCTCCAGGACATCGACCTGACCGTCGGCAAGGGGGAGGTAGTCGTGGTGATCGGCCCCTCCGGGTCGGGGAAGTCGACACTGTGCCGGGCCATCAACCGGCTGGAGACCATCGAGTCCGGGAGCATCACGCTCGACGGGCAGCCGCTTCCCGAGGAGGGCCGGGCGCTGGCCCGGCTCCGGGCCGAAGTGGGCATGGTCTTCCAGTCGTTCAACCTCTTCGCCCACAAGACGGTCCTGGAGAACGTCTCCCTCGCGCAGACCAAGGTGCGCGGCCGCAAGAAGGCCGACGCCGACCGCCGCTCCCGTGAACTCCTCGACCGGGTCGGGCTGTCCGCCCACGCCGACAAGTACCCCGCCCAGCTCTCCGGCGGCCAGCAGCAGCGCGTGGCCATCGCCCGCGCCCTCGCCATGGACCCCAAGGCGCTGCTCTTCGACGAGCCCACCTCCGCGCTCGACCCCGAGATGATCAACGAGGTGCTGGAGGTCATGCAGCAGCTCGCCCGCGAGGGCATGACCATGATCGTCGTCACCCATGAGATGGGCTTCGCCCGCTCCGCCGCCAACCGCGTCGTCTTCATGGACGGCGGCCGGATCGTGGAGGACCGCAGCCCCGAGGAGTTCTTCACGGCCCCGCGCAGCGAGCGCGCCAAGGACTTCCTCTCCAAGATCCTCAAGCACTGACCGGGGGAGTGCGACCCATGTCCCGCCACACCCGCG
The DNA here is from genome assembly GCF_055562575.1 of Streptomyces sp. NPDC018263. Classification (NCBI taxonomy): domain Bacteria; kingdom Bacillati; phylum Actinomycetota; class Actinomycetes; order Kitasatosporales; family Streptomycetaceae; genus Streptomyces; species Streptomyces sp. NPDC018263. Next base: position 260,901 of record NZ_JBVHFA010000004.1, on the reverse strand, counting down.
CGCCCCGCGCCATCGCCCTGCTCGCCCCCCTGCTGGCCTCGCTCGCCCTGCTGGCCGCCGCCTGCGGCAAGGACGGCAGCCCGCCCGTCAAGGGCCCCGCCCCCGACCAGCTCCCGCACTACGCGGTAAACCGCGACTTCCGGCTGCCCGGCTCCCCGACCTGGGTCCGCGCCCAGAAGCGCGGCCACTTCGTCGTCGGCGCCAAGGAGGACCAGCCCTACCTGGGCGAGAAGGACCCGGCGACCGGCCGGTACTCCGGCTTCGACATCGAGATCGCCAAGATGCTCTCCGCCTCCCTCGGCTTCCCCGGCGACAGCGTCCGCTTCCGCACCATCGCCTCCGCCAACCGCGAGACGGCCCTGCAGAACGGCCAGATCGACTACTACGTCGGCACCTACACCATCAACGCCAACCGCAAGAAGCTGGTGGGCTTCGCCGGTCCCTACTACATGGCCGGCCAGTCTCTGCTGGTGCGCAAGGACACCGACGACATCCACGGGCCCGAGGACCTCGCCGGAAAGCGCGTCTGCTCGGCGGCCGGCTCCACCCCGTACCAGCGCATCAAGGACGACTACCCGAAGGCCGTCCTGGTCGCCTACGACACGTACTCGGTCTGCGTCGACAACCTGCTCACCTACCAGGTCGACGCGGTCACCACCGACGACGCCATCCTGATCGGCTACGCGGCCAAGGCCCCCGACGAACTCAAGGTGGTCGGCAAGCCGTTCTCCGAGGAGCCGTACGGCATCGGGGTGCCGCGGGGCGACAACGCCCTGCGCTTCGCCCTGGACAACGCCCTGGCCGCCCGCGAGAAGAACGGCGACTGGAAGAGGGCGTACGACGCCACGCTCGGCCTGTCGGGCGTGCCCGCGCCGAAGCCGCCGCCCATCGACCGCTATCCGGCGAGCTGACCGAGGACGCCATGAACGTACTGACCGACAACTTCGCCGTGTACGCCGAGGGATTCCTCGGCACGGTCGAACTGACCGTCTACGCCTCGCTGCTGGCCCTCGCGCTCGGCTTCCTGATGGCGTCCTTCCGGGTCGCGCCGGTCGCCTCGCTGCGGGTCTTCGGCACGGTGTGGGTGACCGTGCTGCGCAACACCCCGCTCACCCTGCTGTTCTTCGCGGTGCTGCTCGGCCTGCCCCGGTTCGGACTCGTGCTGCCCTTCCAGGCGTTCGCGGTCCTCGCGCTGGGCTGCTACACCTCGGCGTTCATCTGCGAGGCGCTGCGCTCCGGCATCAACACCGTGCCCAAGGGCCAGGGGGAGGCGGCCCGCAGCCTCGGCATGACCTTCTCGCAGACGCTCGGTGTGATCGTGCTCCCACAGGCGTTCCGTTCGGTGATCCCGCCCGTCGGCTCCACCCTGATCGCGCTGGCCAAGAACTCCGCCATCGCCGGCGCCTTCAGCGTCACCGAACTGCTCGGCACCTACAAGACGTTGAGCGAGCTGGGCTACAACATCATCTGGACCTTCGTCTGGATCGCCGTCGGCTACCTGATCATCACGCTCGCCATCAGCGCCCTGTTCAACCTGCTGGAACGCAAGTGGGGAGTGGCCCGATGACGACCGAGACCACCGCGCTCTACGACCTCCCCGGACCCACCACCCGGCGGCGGCACGCGCTGTACGCGGTGCTCTCCACCGCCGTGCTGCTGGGCCTGGTCGCCTGGGTGCTCTATCTGCTGTTCTCCACCGGCCAGTTCACCGCCACCAAGTGGATGCCCTTCGAGTACAAGGGCATTCAGGAACTGCTGCTGCGCGGCCTCGGCAACACCCTCAAGGCGTTCGCCATGGCCGCCGTGCTCTCCCTCGCCCTCGGCGGGGTGCTCGCCGCCGGACGCCTCTCCGACCACGCGCCGGTGCGCTGGCTGGCCACCCTCGTGGTGGAGTTCTTCCGCGCGATGCCCGTGCTGGTGATGATCTTCTTCATCTTCGTGGCGCTCAAGGTGCAGCCGCTGCCCGCCCTCGTCGCCGGACTGACCCTCTACAACGGCTCAGTGCTCGCCGAGGTCTTCCGCTCCGGCGTCAACGCGGTCGAACGGGGTCAGCGTGAGGCCGCGTTCGCTCTCGGCATGAGAAAAACCCAGGTCATGTCTTATGTGCTCGTACCGCAGGCGGTGCGCGCCATGTTGCCAGCGATCATCAGCCAGTTGGTGGTCGCGTTGAAGGACACCTCGCTGGGCTTCCTCATCACCTACGAGGAGTTCCTCCACGCCGGGAAGCTCATCGCCTCGAACCTCGACTACGATTTGCCGTTCATCCCCGTGGTGATGGTGATCTCGCCGATCTACATCGGGATGTGCATGCTGCTCTCGTGGTTCGCCGTCTGGGTGTCCCGCCGGGAGCAGCGCAGTCCCAAGACCGAGGCCGTGGCTGTCGCCGCGCCCGGCCCTGGGGCGCCGCTGCCGGGTGGGGAGCCACCCACGGCTCCGAAGCCGTGACGAAGGCGGCGGTCCACACGGGCCATGCTCGTCCGGCGGCGGCCGGAGATCACTGCTCGCGCAGGGGGACCGACACGTACGACGGGTCGTGCTCCGGCGAGGAGAAGGTCAGCCGCGCGCCGGACGGGTTGTGCTCGATGTAGAGCGGATCGACCGTGTCGGCCACCAGGGCCAGCCGGTGCCCGGCCGGGACGTCGTAGGCCGTCGCGAACAGGTCCAGGTCCACCCCGAACGGCTCGCCCGGCGTACGGCCGTGCCAGGTCAGGGGCGCGTGGGTGACCAGCTTGCCGATGCCGAGCGGGCCCACGTCGTACAGGTAGGCCACGAAGGTGCCGCTCTCCGCGGTCGGGGTGAGCGTGGTGTGCAGCCTGGCGGTGCCGCGTACGTGCTGGGGCGCCGCGTACCGCTCCGACTGCCAGACGGCCGCCCAGCGGCGCGGGAGCAGCGGGACGGAGGCCATGGGGGGCAGCTCGGCGACCTGGTCCAGCAGGCCGGAGAGCAGGACGATCCCGCCGTCCGCGCCGGAGTCGACGTTGGTGTGGATGGTGGTGCTGCCCGCCAGCGCGATCTTGCGGTCGGTGGCGGCGACCGACTTCCAGTCCGGGTAGCCCTCGTAGCCACCCCCGGTGCGGGACTTCAACTGGACGGGCTGCTCGCGGTCGATGCCGTTGTCCACGCCCCTCAGGTAGTGGTCGAACCAGCGGCCGGTGTCCTTCCAGACGTCGTTGGGCAGTCCGAACAGGCCGGCCAGCTCCGGGGTCGCATGGTCGCCGGGGCGCAACTCGAGGCGCTTGGGGCCGGTCAGCTTCTCGTAGAAGCTCGCGTACTGGTTGGCCGGGAAGACCGAGTCGCTCCAGGCGTTGGCGAGCATGACGGCGGGCTTGTTGGCGTTGAGCCGGTCCAGGTACGTCACGGCGGAGCGGCGCTTGCCCCAGTCGATGAGGTTCTGCTCCTGGCTGAGGTCTGAGGCGTAGAAGCGGTCGAAGACCTGCCGCATCTCCGGGCTCCGGCGACCGGTGACCGCTCCGGCGCCGTCCAGCAGGGCGACCGCCTGGACATGCTCGGTGCGGCCGGAGTAGATCGAGCTGACCAGATCGGCCCAGCCGCCGAGCGCCGCCACGGCCCTGATCCGCTGGTCGTGGGCCGCGGCGAGCAGGCTGATGCCCGCGCCGTAGGAGACGCCCGCCATGCCGATGCGGGCGGAGTCGGCGGGGGTGTTGGCCAGCGCCCAGTCGATCACCTTGGAGGCGTCCGCCAGGTCGGGCGGCCCGGCCACCTCGATCTCGCCGCCGGACTGCCAGAAGCCGCGCACGTTGTAGGAGAGCACCACATAGCCGGAGTCGGCGAGCCTCTGGGCCTGCGCGAGGTACTCGGCCTGCGGGAAGCCCCAGCTCGTGGGCAGCACCAGCAGCGGATGGCTGCCGGAGCCCGCCGGGGTGACGACGTTCGCCTTCAGTACGGTGCCCCCGTCGCCGGGAATGTCGACGAACCGTACGGCGGGGGCCGCCTGGGCCGCGGGCGCCAGCCCGACGACCGCGCCGGCGACCAGCGCCGCCGAGACGGTGCCGACGGCGCAGGTGCGCAGGGGATTACGTGCGGGGGCCATGGTCACTCCTGACGCGTGCCAGTGCGAAAGTGACCCGACAGTAGTGGGTGGTTCTTACCTCAAGTAACCCGCCGGTAAGTTACGTACGGGTAACAATAATCGAAGAGGGTTGCACGCTACGGGGCGGGCGTCGCCGGAGCCGGGGTCTGTGCGCTCTCCCCGGTCTCCGGGAACGGGGCCTGAGCGGCCCGTGTGACATCGGCGACCACTTCGATCAGATCCGGGCCGTACGCCTGGGAGTTGACCACCTTCAGCAGCAGCACGAACGAGTTCGAGCCGTGCTTGCGGGCCAACCGCTCGTAATTGCGGGCCAGATAGCGGGTCGCCGCCTGGTTGGTGATCGCCCGCTGCCCGCAGAACAGGAACACCGGCCGCGTCTGCCGGCCCGCCGCGACCTTGGCCAGCAGCACGTACTCGCTTGTACCGGGCTCCATCCGGTAGGTCTCCGTACCGATCCGGAACGCTCCCCGGTTCGGCCCCTTCTCCTTCTCGGTGTTCACCCGCACCCCCGGCAGCATCGCCGACATGTGCGCCAGCATCCGCCGGTTGGACGCCGGGCCGCCCACGCAGAACTCGGTCCGCTCGCCGAAGCCCTGGTGCGACACGTCCTGCGTCATCAACTGCATGTTCGCGCCGCAGTCCTCGATGAGCGCGGACAGCTCCAGCAACGCGAACACGTCGAACCGGTGGACCGCCGGCTCGGTCGCCCCCGGGTCCCGGTTGACGACGAACAACGTCTCCGAGTTGTCCGGCAACCCGAAGAACACCTGCTTGCGCCGCAGCTTGCGCCGCCACAGGTAGGTCCGGGCCAGCCATCCGATCGCGGCACTGATGCCGGCGGCTATGACCCCCAGGACGATGTTGCGCACGTCGTCGTTCATGCGGCGGGATGGTAGCGGGTCCCGGAACACGGAGGCGGGCACGGGCCCGCCGCGCGATGCTGAGCGCATGATCGAACTGGATGCCGCGGTACGGATCGTCGAGGCCTGTCTGGTCGACCTGGTGGACGGCGGGCTGTACTCGGTCGGTGCCGTCTCCTGGGCGTCCGGGGCGTGGGAGACCGACTACCGGGTGCGTATCCGGGGTGAGGCCGTGCGGACCGCCGTGGACGACCTGCACGACGAGGTGCGGGCGGCCGTCGTGGAACGCGGCAAGCTTCCCGCCGTGCGGCTGCTGCGGGAGCGGGTGCCCGCGCTGGTGCTCGGCGAGGCCCTCGCGTACGTGAGCGGGCTGGGCGGGGAAGGGGCCCCGGACGAGCTGGTGGATGTCGTCACGCGGGAACTGGTGGCGCCCGGCGACCCGGTGATGGCCGTGCGCACCATCCGGGCGGGCTGAAGCCGGCATGCGGGGCCTGAGGGCGCGAGGCATACTGTCGGGGGCCTTGGGGATCTGGTTACGCTGCGCGGACAGTGTTCTCGGGAGGTTCGGATGGGTCGTCCTGGTACGCGGAAGCTGGCGGTGGTCGTGGTCTCGGCCGCCGTCGCCTCGATAGGCGCCGTCGCCCCGCCCGCAGCGGCGGGCGGCCCCGGCGGGAAGGTGCCCGTGGCGGTCGGCTACGGGGGCGCGGTCTCCAGCGTGGACGCCGACGCCAGCGCGGCCGGTATCGAGGTGCTGCGCAACGGCGGCAACGCGGTCGACGCGGCCGTGGCCACCGCAGCCGCGCTGGGCGTCACCGAGCCGTACTCGGCGGGTGTCGGCGGAGGCGGCTACTTCGTCTACTACGACGCCAAGTCCCGTACCGTGCACACCATCGACGGCCGCGAGACCGCCCCGCTCAGCGCCGGCTCCGACCTGTTCCTGGAGAACGGCAAGCCGCTGGCGTTCCCCGACGCCGTCAGCAGCGGGCTGAGCGTCGGCACACCGGGCACCCCCGCCACCTGGCAGACAGCGCTGCGCAGTTGGGGCACCAACAGCCTCGCCAAGGTGCTGCGGCCGGCCGAGCGGATCGCCCGCGACGGCTTCACCGTGGACGACACCTTCCGCTCGCAGACCGCGGCCAACGAGGCCCGGTTCCGCTACTTCCCGGACACCGCCCGGCTGTTCCTGCCCGGCGGCAAGCTCCCCGTGGTCGGCTCCACCCTCAAGAACCCCGATCTGGCCACGACCTACCAGGAGTTGGGCCGCAAGGGCGCCGACGCCGTCTACCGGGGCGACCTCGGACGGGACATCGTGGCCACCGTCAACAAGCCCCCGGTCGACCCCTCTTCGGGCTGGAACGCCCGGCCGGGCAAGCTCACCGCCAAGGACCTGTCGAGCTACCGCGCCAAACTCCAGCGGCCCACCGACACCTCGTACCGCGGTCTGAAGGTGTACTCCATCGCGCCCTCCTCCTCCGGTGGCACGACGGTGGGTGAGGCGCTCAACATCCTGGAGAAGAGCGACCTCGCCAAAGCGAGCGAGACCCAGTACCTGCACCGGTACATCGAGGCGAGCCGGATCGCGTTCGCCGACCGGGGCCGCTGGGTCGGGGACCCGGCCTTCGAGGACGTCCCCACCAGGCAACTGCTCTCGCAGCGGTTCGCCGACTCGCGGGCCTGCCTGATCAAGGGCGACGCCGTCCTGACCAGCCCGCTCGCCCCCGGCGACCCGCGCCACCCAGCCGCCTGCGGGACCAAGGGGAAGGCCGCGCCGACCACGTACGAGGGCGAGAACACCACCCACCTCACCGTCTCCGACAAGTGGGGCAACGTCGTCTCCTACACGCTCACCATCGAGCAGACCGGCGGCAGCGGCATCACCGTGCCCGGCCGGGGTTTCCTGCTCAACAACGAGCTGACCGACTTCTCCTTCGCCCCGGCGAGCCCCGGCGTCCCCGACCCCAACCTGCCCGGACCCGGCAAGCGCCCGCGCTCCTCGATCTCCCCGACCATCGTCCTGGACCGGCACGACCGGCCCGTGGTGGCGCTCGGTTCGCCCGGCGGTGCCACGATCATCACCACCGTGCTCCAGACCCTCACCGAGTTCCTCGACCGGGGGCTCCCGCTGGTCGACGCCATCGCGACACCCCGCGCCAGCCAGCGCAACGCCGCCCAGACCGAGGTCGAACCCACCCTGTACGACAGCGCGTTGCGGGAGCGGCTGGAACAGCTCGGGCACAGCTTCAAGCTCAACCCCGAGATCGGCGCCGCGACCGGCGTCCAACGGCTGCCGAACGGGAAGTGGCTCGCCGCCGCCGAGACGACCCGGCGCGGCGGCGGCTCCGCCATGGTGGTGAACCCGACCGGCTGACCCCGAGAGGGCGCCTGAAGCCTCAAGGGGCCTCAGGCGCCCTCGCGTTGTGCCTCCGCCGGCTGGGCCTCCTGGCCGTGCACGCGGAAGTCCAGCCGCCCGTCCGCCACATCGACCGTCACCTCGCCGCCCTCGGCCACCGTGCCCTTCAGCAGCAGCCGCGACAACTGGTTGTCCACCTCGCGCTGGATCGTGCGGCGCAGCGGACGGGCACCGTACTCCGGCTGATGACCGCGCTCGGCCAGCCAGTCCACGGCCGCGTCGGTGAACTCCACGCTCACGCCCCGCGCGCTGGTCAGTTCACGGGTGCCGTTGAGCAACAGATCGGTGATCCGGCGCAGTTGCTCCGGGGTGAGCTGGCGGAACACCACGATCTCGTCGATCCGGTTGAGGAACTCCGGCCGGAAGTGCTCCCGCAGCGGCCGCAAGATCTGCTCCCGCCGCGCCTCCTCGTCCGCGTCCGCGCCGCCCGGCCCGAACCCGATCCCGGCACCGCGCCGGGTGATGACGTCCGAGCCCAGGTTGCTGGTCATCACGATCACCGTGTTGGTGAAGTCCACCGTCCGCCCCTGGGCGTCGGTCAGCCGGCCGTCGTCCAGCACCTGGAGCAGGATGTTGAACACGTCCGGGTGCGCCTTCTCCACCTCGTCCAGGAGCAGCAGCGAGTACGGGTTCCGCCGCACCACCTCGGTGAGCTGGCCCGCCTCCTCGTGGCCGACGTAACCGGGCGGCGCCCCGACCAGCCGGGAGACGGTGTGCCGCTCCTGGTACTCGCTCATGTCGAGCCGCACCATGCGGTCCTCGCTGCCGAACAGCGACTCCGCGAGCGCGCGGGCCAGTTCGGTCTTGCCGACCCCGGTCGGACCGAGGAACAGGAAGCTGCCGATCGGCCGGTCCGGGCTGGACAGCCCCGCGCGGGAGCGCAGCACGGCGTCCGCGACCACGTTGACCGCCTCGTCCTGGCCCACCACCCGCTCGTGCAGATGGTCCTCCAGGCCGAGCAGGCGCTCCTTCTCCTCCTGGGTCAGCCGGCTCACCGGCACCCCGGTCTGCCGGGACACCACCTCGGCGATTGCCTCCGCCGTCACCTCGAGGTTCTGCCCCTCGACGGCCTCACCGTCGTCGGCCGCCTCCGAGATCCGGCGCTGGATGTCCGCGATCCGGTCCCTCAACTGGGTCGCCTGCTCGTACTGTTCGTCCGCGACCGCCTGGTCCTTGTCCCGCACCAGTTGCTCGGCCTCGCGCTCCAGTGCGCGCACGTCCGCGCCCTTGGTCCGCGCGCCGAGCCGCACCCGCGCGCCCGCCTGGTCGATCAGGTCGATCGCCTTGTCGGGCAGCCGCCGGTCGGTGAGATAGCGGTCGGACAGCTCCACGGCCGCCGCGAGCGCCTCGTCCGAGTACCGGACCTGGTGATGGGCCTCGTAGCGGTCGCGCAGCCCGCGCAAAATCTCCAGGGCGTCCTCGGCGGACGGCTCCGGCACCTGGATCGGCTGGAACCGGCGGGCCAGCGCCGCGTCCTTCTCGATCCGCCGGAACTCCTCCAGCGTGGTCGCGCCGACGATGTGCAGCTCGCCGCGGGCCAGGGCGGGCTTGAGGATGTTGCCCGCGTCCATCGCGCCGCCCTCGCCGCCGGTGCCCGCGCCCACGACGGTGTGCAGCTCGTCGATGAAGACGACCAGCTTGTCCGAGTGCGCGCGGATCTCCTGCACGATGTTGTTCAGACGCTCCTCGAAGTCACCCCGGTAGCGGGTGCCGGCCACCACCGAGGTCAGGTCCAGCGCCACCACCCGGCGCTCCTCCAGCCCCTCGGGCACGTCCCCGTCCGCGATGCGCTGCGCCAGCCCCTCGACCACGGCGGTCTTGCCGACGCCCGCGTCGCCGATCAGCACCGGGTTGTTCTTGCCGCGCCGGGACAGCACCTCGATGGTCTGCTCGATCTCCTTCTCCCGGCCGATCACCGGGTCGATACGGTTCTCGCGGGCCAGCTCGGTCAGGTCGCGCCCGTACTTGTCCAGCGTCGGCGTGGTCGTGGGCCGGGGGCGGTCATGGCGGCCCTGCGCGGTGTCCGGTGCCTCGGGCGGAGCCGGTTCCGCCTTGAACCGGGCCGCGTGCAGGATGTGCCCGGCGGCCGAGTCCGGGTTCATGGCGAGGGCGCTCAGCACGTGCTCGGGGCCGATGTACCCGGCGCCGCTGGCCCGTGCCATCTCGTGCGCCTCCATCAGCGCCCGCTTCACGGCCGGGGTCAGGGACAGCGCGGTCGGCGGCACCTTGCCCGGCTGGTGCTGCACGGGTCCGGCGCGGCCGTCGATCTCGGTGGCCATCGAGTCCGGGTTCGCCCCGGCCCGGCTGAGCAGGCTGCGGGTGGGCTCGCTGGACAGCGCGGCGCGCAGCAGGTGCTGGGTGTCCAGATCCCGGCTGCCGTGCTCCGCGGCGTACTGTGCGGCCCCCTTGACCAGCTCGCGCGCGGGCTGGCTCAGCAGGCGGCCGATGTCGACCTGGCGGGGGGCGCCGGGCTGGCCCGGATTCCCGGTGCCGCCGAAGAAGCGGGAGAAGAACTCCCCGAAGGGGTCGCCCTCGGGGCCGATGTAGCCGCTGGTCATCGTTTCCGTCCTTCGCAGACGACGCGTGCGGAGCGGCCGGGTACCCCGGATCGGCCGCTCTTGAAACGATGGCACGCCCACGGGGGAAGGGCACCCGCTGGCTCCCCCCGGTCCCGCGCTACGCCCCCGCTCCCTGCCTGACCGGCTCGCGGGCCGTCAGGATGCGCGGGCCCGCGTTCGTGACGGCCACCGTGTGCTCGGCGTGGGCCGCGCGGGAGCCGTCGTCGCTGCGGAGGGTCCAGCCGTCGGGGTCGGGGTGGTAGCCGTCCCGGCCGCCCGCGATGAGCATCGGCTCGATCGCCAGGACCATCCCGTGGCGCAGCGGCATGCCCCGGCCGGGGCGGCCCTCGTTCGGCACGCCGGGGTCCTCGTGCATCTTGCGCCCGATGCCGTGGCCGCCGAAGCCGGCCGGGATGCCGTACCCGGCGGCGCGGCACACCGTGCCGATGGCGTGGGCGATGTCACCGATGCGGTTGCCGACCACGGCCGCCTCGATCCCGGCCGCCAGCGCCCGCTCGGCGGTGTCGATCAGGGCCAGGTCCTCTGGGCGCGGACGGCCGACCACGAAGCTGATCGCCGAGTCACCGGCCCAGCCGTCCAGCAGGGCGCCGCAGTCCACGGAGAGGAGGTCGCCGTCGCGGAGGCGGTGATCGGTGGGGATGCCGTGCACGATCGCGTCGTTCACCGAGGCGCAGATCACCGCAGGGAACGGGGTCGGGGCGAAGGAGGGCCGGTAGCCGAGGAAGGGGGACGTCGCGCCCGCCTCGCGCAGGACGGCTCGGGCGACCTCGTCCAGTTCGCGCAGGCTCACGCCCACGTCAGCGGCTTCTCGTACGGCGGTCAGGGCGCGCCCGACGACCTGGCCGGCGGTGTGCATGGCCTCGATGGAGGCGTCCGTCTTGAGTTCAACCATGCCAATTACTATACCGGTATTAGAATGGGTGCCATGGTGCGCACCCCCCTGACCCCAGAAGAGCGCGAGCGCGGCGAACAGCTCGGCCGGCTGCTGCGCGAGGCGCGCGGCCCGCGGAGCATGACCGAGGTCGCCGCGGTCGCCGGCATCTCCGCCGAGACGCTCCGCAAGATCGAGACCGGCCGGGCGCCGACCCCCGCCTTCTTCACCGTCGCGGCGCTGGCGCGGGCGCTCGGGCTCTCCATGGACGAGCTCGTCGTCCGCTGCGCGCTGGTCCCGGTCTGAGCCGTTCCGCAAACCGTGCGTAGCAGGCCCGTAACACGGCTGGTGTTGCCTGGCTCCCGCAGTACTGGCGAACGGGCGGGAGCCGGTCGATGGCGGAACAACTCACAGTGGTGGCCGGGGAGTTCGGGTCCTACCTGGACGGCCTCCTGTCCCGCCTCGACCAGAGCGCGGGCTGGTGCGGGGTCTTCTGGCACCGCGACCCGCACGGCATGCGCGCCTGCCGCGAAGGACGCGAGGTGCCCCCGTGGGACGTGGTGGACGCGCTGCTGCGGGACCTCGCGGCGGTGTACGGCACCGCACCGGCCCTCGCCGAGCGCGAGCGGGCCCGCGCGCTGCACACGGCCGCCCTCACCGCGTACGACGCCCGCCCCGGCGCCCACGACACCCTGACCCGCCGCCTCCACGCCACCCTCCGCGAGCGCCACGACGCCGACGAACGCGAGGCCGCGCTGGCCCAGCGCCTCACCGAGGCGAGGACGGAGGCGGAGGAGGAGGCCCTCCGCGTCGACCTGGCCTGGGCTCGGGACACCCGGCACCGGGCAACGGCCCGCTGCGCGGAGCTCCGGGACCGGCTGTCCCGAATGGCCCGCCCGGACCCGTGGCCCGCCCGGGCCCCCGGACAGGGGCCCGGCCGTACCTCCCCTGCGGACACGTCCGGCTCCGCACCGGACAGCGGGGTCGGAGCCGCCGCACGCACCGCCGGGCAGGCGGGGCCCTACGCGGGCGCGCCCGCCCCCGCGCCGGATGGCCCGGCTGGAGCCGCTGCGCGGGCCGCTGGGCAGGCGGTGTCCGGGCCTGCTCCCTACGGGGGTGCGCCCGCCCCCGCGCCGGATGGCCCGGCTGGAAGTGCCGCTTGGGGCGCTGGGGAGGCGGGGCCCGGCCGTGCTCCCTACGCGGGCGCGCCCGCCCTCGCGCCGGATGGCCCGGCCGGAGCCGCTGCACGGGCCGCTGGGCAGGCGGTGTCCGGGCCTGCTCCCTACGGGGGTGCGCCCGCCCCCGCGCCGGATGGCCCGGCCGGAAGTGCCGCTTGGGGCGCTGGGGAGGCGGGGCCCGGCCGTACTCCCTACGCGGGCACGCCCGGCCTCGTGCCGGATGGCACGGCTGGAAGTGCCGCGCGGGCCGCTGGGCAGGTGGTGTCCGGGCCTGCCCCCTATGCGGGCGCGCCCGCCCGGGCGTCGGATGGCCCGGCCGGAAGTGCCGCTTGGGCCGCTGGGCGGGCGGAGTCCGGTCGTACTCCCTACGCCGCCGCTTCCGGGTTCGCCGCGGACGGGTCGGCCGAGGGGCATGCAGTCGCCGAAGTGCCGTCCAAGCCCCGTAGACGCCGCCGGGGGAGCGCTCGTTTTGCCGGGCTGTCCGACGAGACTCCCGCGCCGCTGGTCCTCCCCGGCACCGCTCCGGACACCCCCGACCTCCGGGGTGCGCGGTTCGCCGGAGCGGAGGCCGAGGAGGCGCCCGGCCCGGCAGCGCCCGTGCCCCACGCCGACGACCACCGCGCCGTGGCCCAAGCCGTCGCGCACCTCGCCGCCCTCCGTGCCGCAGGCCGCAGCGGGGAGGCGTACACACTCCTCGCGGAAGCCGCCCGGTGGCCCGCCGTGCGCATCCCCCTCCTCGCCCATGCCCTCACCCACGCCGACTGGACCACCCTCCGCTGGGAGGCGGCCGCCCTGCCCCCGGAACAACTCCTCGACGCGGCAAACGCGTTGACGGCAGCCGGCCACCCCGAGGAAGCCCACGGCCTGCTCCGCGAGGGCGCCGCCCGCCCACCGGAGGAGACCGGCGCCGCGGTGGCGCGACTCCAAGAAGAGGGCCGTACCCGCGACGCCCGCACCCTCCTCGACGCTTGCGTCCGCCTCCGCACCCCCGAGGACGCGGCCCGCCTCGCCACCCCGGACCCCGACCGCCTCACCCCCCTCCTGCTCGAAGCCGCCCGGCACCTCTCCGAGGACCACCAGCGGGCCCTCCTCCACGCACTCCGAGCCGCCGGGATCACCCCCTGACCGGCACCCCGCTCACCCGCAGGAGTGTGAAACGGGATCGAATCAGCGGGTTGGCGACGATGGTCTTGGCAAGGGCGTCCAAGAGGCTTACTTTCGTCCCTCTACGGCCCGTTTCTACGGGCGTAGAGGCTCGGACGCCGCGTCGAAGGAGCAGCTCATGGCCAACGTCGTACGTGCCGCACTGGTTCAGGCCACCTGGACCGGCGACACCGAGTCCATGATCGAGAAGCACGAGGAGCACGCCCGCGAGGCCGCGCGCCAGGGCGCGAAAATCATCGGGTTCCAGGAAGTCTTCAACGCCCCCTACTTCTGCCAGGTGCAGGAGCCCGAGCACTACCGCTGGGCGGAACCGGTGCCGGACGGCCCGACCGTGACCCGGATGCGGGAACTGGCCCGCGAGACCGGCATGGTGATCGTCGTCCCGGTCTTCGAGGTCGACGGCTCCGGGTTCTACTACAACACCGCCGCCGTGGTCGACGCGGACGGCTCCTACCTCGGCAAGTACCGCAAGCACCACATCCCGCAGGTCAAGGGCTTCTGGGAGAAGTACTACTTCAAACCCGGCAACCTCGGCTGGCCCGTCTTCGACACGGCGGTCGGCAAGGTCGGCGTCTACATCTGCTACGACCGCCACTTCCCCGAGGGCTGGCGTCAACTAGGTCTCAATGGCGCACAGTTGGTCTACAACCCGTCCGCCACCCACCGCGGACTCTCCTCCCACCTCTGGCAGTTGGAGCAGCCCGCCGCGGCCGTCGCCAACGAGTACTTCGTCGCCGCCATCAACCGGGTCGGCCAGGAGGAGTACGGCGACAACGACTTCTACGGCACGTCGTACTTCGTGGACCCGCGCGGCCAGTTCGTCGGCGAGGTCGGGGACGACAAGACCGAGGAACTCCTCGTCCGCGACCTGGACTTCGACCTCATCGACGAGGTCCGGCAGCAGTGGGCGTTCTACCGCGACCGCCGCCCCGACGCCTACGAGGGGCTGGTGAACCCGTGAACGACCTGTACGCCCGCCACCGGAAGGTCATGCCGGACTGGCTCGCGCTGTACTACGACGACCCGCTGGAGATCACCCACGGCGAGGGCCGGCACGTCTGGGACGCGCAGGGCAACCGCTACCTGGACTTCTTCGGCGGCATCCTCACCACCATGACCGCGCACGCGCTGCCCGAGGTCACCAAGGCGGTGAGCGAGCAGGCCGGGCGGATCATCCACTCCTCGACCCTCTACCTCAACCGTCCGATGGTCGAACTCGCCGAGCGTGTCGCCATGCTGAGCGGCATCCCCAACGCGCGGGTCTTCTTCACCACCTCCGGCACCGAGGCCAACGACACGGCGATGCTGCTCGCCACCACCTACCGCCAGGGCAACACCGTCGTGGCGATGCGCAACAGCTACCACGGCCGGTCCTTCGGCGCGGTCGGCATCACCGGCAACCGCACCTGGTCGCCGACCTCCCTCTCCCCGCTCCAGACGCTCTACGTGCACGGCGGCGTCCGCACCCGCGGCCCGTACGCCGACCTGGACGACCGCTCGTTCATCGACGCCTGCGTGGCCGACCTGCGCGACCTCCTCGGCCAGACCCGGCCCCCCGTAGCGCTGATCGCCGAACCCGTCCAGGGCGTCGGCGGCTTCACCTCCCCGCCGGACGGGCTGTACGCGGCGTTCAAGGAAGTCCTCGACGAGCACGGCATCCTGTGGATCTCCGACGAGGTCCAGACCGGCTGGGGCCGCACCGGCGAGCACTTCTGGGGCTGGCAGGCGCACGACCGGAACGGCCCGCCGGACATCGTCACCTTCGCCAAGGGCATCGGCAACGGCATGTCCGTCGGCGGGGTGATCGCCCGCGCCGAGATCATGGACTGCATCGACGCCAACAGCATCTCCACCTTCGGCGGCACCCAGATCACCATGGCCGCCGGGCTCGCCAACCTCGCCTACCACCTCGAACACGACCTCCAGGGCAACGCCCGAAGGGTCGGCGGCCTGCTCATCGAGCTGCTGCGCGGGGTCACCGCCGGTCTCCCCGGCGTCCGCGAGGTGCGCGGCCGTGGACTGATGATCGGCATCGAGCTGGTCAAGCCCGGCACCGACGAGGCCGACCCCGCCGCGGCCGCCGCCGTCATGGAGGCGGCCCGCCGGAGCGGCCTGCTCATCGGCAAGGGCGGCGGCTACAACACCAGCGTCCTGCGCATCGCCCCGCCGCTGACGCTCGCCGTCGCGGAGGCCGAGGAAGGCGCGGCGATCCTCGATGACGCGCTGAGGAGCACGTACTAGAGAACGAGGTACAGCGGATGACCATGACCTCGGAGTTCCGGGCCGCGTCACGGCCGGAGGAACCGGCCCTTTCCGTCCGGCAGGTGCTCACGCTGGAGCGGGTGCTGGCCGGGGAGCCCGAGGTGGTGGCCGGGGCCGGCGGGCTCGACCGGGCGGTGCGCTGGGTGCACGTGGCCGAGGCCGCCGACGTGGGCGTGATGCTCACCGGCGGCGAGATGGTGCTCACCACCGGGGTGCTGCTCGCCGGGGACGAGGCCAAGCAGGCCGCGTACATCCAGTCGCTGCACCGGGCGGAGGCCGCCGCAGTCGTTCTCGGGCTCGGCCGCGCCTTCCCCACGCCGCCCGAGGTGATGCGCCGGGCCGCCGAACGGTGCGGGCTGCCACTCGTCGTGCTGCACCGGCCCTTCCCCTTCGCCGAACTCACCGAAGAGGTGCAATCCCGGCTGGTGCGGGCCAAGTTCGCCGCCGTCAGCCTCTCCGAGTCCGTCCGGACGAGCCTCACCGCGCTGATCACCTCAGGCGCCCCGCTGCAACGTCTGCTGGACGAGGTCGCGCAGCACTCCGGCTGTCCGGTCGTCCTCACCAACCTCGCGCACCGGGTCCTCGCCACGGCGGGGGAGCGGCCCGCCGTGGACGACGTGCTGCGGGACTGGGAGCGCATCGCCCGGCAGGCCGGAGGCAGCGAGGGCGACGGCTGGGTCCGTGCCGAGCTGGGCGGGCGCGGGGAGCGCTGGGGCAGGCTGCTGCTGTGCGGCTACCGGGGCGACACCGGCACCGGCCGCCTGCTCGCGGACCGGGCCGCCGAGGCGCTGGTGCTGCACCGGATGCTCGGCGGCGCCTCGGGCCGCACCTGGGAGGAGCAGTCCGCGCACGGCCTGCTGACCGACCTCGCCTCCGGGACCGTACCCGCCCGGCATCTGCTGCCCCGGGCGCGGGCGGCCGGACTCCCGGTCAACCGGCGGACGTTCGTGCCGCTCGTGGTGCCCGGCGCCGAGCCCGAACGGCTGGACCGGGTGCTGCGCACGCTGGGCCTGACCGGGCTGGTCGCGGAACTGGCCGACGGCGCCACCGCCGTCCTGCTCAGCCTCGCCCGCGACCAGGACGCCGAGGCGCTCACCGGCCGCCTCGCCGCCCGGCTGCGCACGCCCGAGCTGCCGGACGCGGTGGTCGCCGCCGCCGACCCGCGCACCTGCTGGGACGACGTGCCCGCAGGGCTCCGCGAGGCCCGGCACGTCGCCGACGCGGTCGCCGGGGCGGCTCTGGACCGGCCGGCCGTGGTGCGGCTGCGGGACGTGCATCTGCGCGGGCTGATCCGGCTGTTGAGAGACGACCCCCAGGTGCAGTCCTTCGCCGAACGCGAGCTGGACGGCCTGCTGTGCGGCGGCGCGGGGGAGCTGCTGGACGTACTGCGCACCTACCTGGCGACCGGCCGCAACAAGTCCCGCACCGCCCAGCTCCACCATGTCTCCCGGCCCGCGCTGTACCGCCGTCTTGAGGCCATACAGGCGCGGCTCGGGATCGACCTGGACGACTTCGAACAGGCGGCCTCCGTGCACATCGCACTCCTCGCGCACGACGCGCAACAGGGCTGAAACATGCCACGACCTGCGAAAACGGCGGTGAAACATGACTACGGCAAGACGTGACACGGTGCCACGCCCGCACCCCGCAGACGTGACACCGTGCCACTCAAACCGGCCGCCCGGCCTTCCTAGGCTCCAGGCACACCGAGCGACCCGGAGGTCCCGATGAGCCGAGTGATCCGCGCCGCCCTCTTCCAGACGGCCTGGACGGGCGACAAGGAATCCATGATCCAGGTGCACGAGCAGGCGGCCCGCGACGCCGCCGCCCAGGGCGCCCAAGTCCTCTGCTTCCAGGAGCTGTTCTACGGCCCCTACTTCTGCCAGGTGCAGGACAAGGCGTTCTACGAGTACGCCGAGCAGATCCCCGAGGGCCCCACCGTCCGCCGCTTCCAGGCGCTGGCGAAGGAACTGGGCATCGTCCTGGTGCTGCCCATGTACGAGGAGGAGCAGCCCGGCGTCCTCTACAACACCGCCGCCGTGATCGACGCCGACGGCTCCTACCTGGGCAAGTACCGCAAGACCCACATCCCCCAAGTCCAGGGATTCTGGGAGAAGTTCTACTTCCGTCCCGGCAACAGCGGCTGGCCCGTCTTCGACACCGCCGTCGGCCGGATCGGCGTCTACATCTGCTACGACCGGCACTTCCCGGAAGGCTGGCGGGCGTTGGGCCTGGCCGGTGCCGAGATCGTCTTCAACCCCTCGGCCACCTCGCGCGGACTCTCCCGCTACCTCTGGCAGTTGGAGCAGCCGGCGGCGGCCGTCGCGAACGAGTACTTCGTCGGCGCCATCAACCGGGTCGGCGTGGAGGACCTCGGCGACAACGACTTCTACGGCACCACGTACTTCGTGGACCCCGAGGCCCAGTTCGTCGGCGAGGTGGCGAGCGACAAGGAGACCGAACTGGTCGTCCGCGACCTCGACATGGCCAAGCTCCGCGAGGTCCGCGACCGCTGGCAGTTCTACCGGGACCGCGAGCCGAACGCGTACACGCCGCTGACGGCGCCGTAAAGGCGGACGGCAAGCAGAACAGGGGCGCGGGACCGCATCGATGTGCGGCTACCGCCGCGTGAGCGCGACCAGCCACAGCGAACCCGCAGCAGACCACGAAGGGAGAGGACCCCATGAGCCGCCGCACGCTCATCCGGAACGGCCTCGTCATCACCGCTTCCGACGAGATCCACGCCGACGTACTGATCGAGGACGGCCGTATCGCCGCCCTCGCCGCCTCCGGAACCCCCGCCGCCGAGGCGTTCACCGCGGACCGGACGATCGACGCGACCGGGAAGTACGTCATCCCCGGCGGCGTGGACGGCCACACCCACATGGAGATGCCGTTCGGCGGCACCTACGCCGCCGACACCTTCGAGACCGGCACCCGAGCGGCGGCCTGGGGTGGCACCACCACGATCGTGGACTTCGCCATCCAGAACGTCGGCGGCACCCTGCGCGAGGGCCTGGACGCCTGGCACCAGAAGGCCGAGGGCAACTGCGCCATCGACTACGGCTTCCACATGATCGTCTCCGATGTGAACCAGGAGACGCTCAAGGAGATGGACCTGCTGGTCGAGGAGGGCGTGAGCTCGTTCAAGCAGTTCATGGCGTATCCGGGCGTCTTCTACTCCGACGACGGCCAGATCCTCAGGGCGATGCAGCGCGCCGCCGAGAACGGCGGGCTGATCATGATGCACGCCGAGAACGGCATCGCCATCGACGTCCTGGTCGAGCAGGCCCTCGCCCGAGGCGAGACCGACCCCCGCTACCACGGCGAGGTCCGCAAGGCCCTGCTGGAGGCCGAGGCCACCCACCGCGCGATCAAGCTCGCCCAGGTCGCCGGCGCGCCCCTGTACGTGGTGCACGTCTCGGCGCAGGAGGCGGTGGCCGAGCTGACACGGGCCCGCGACGAGGGGCTGAACGTCTTCGGCGAGACCTGCCCGCAGTACCTGTTCCTGTCCACGGACAACCTGGCCGAGCCGGACTTCGAGGGCGCCAAGTACGTGTGCAGCACCCCGCTGCGGCCCCAGGAGCACCAGGCCGCCCTCTGGCGGGGCCTGCGCACCAACGACCTCCAGGTGGTCTCCACCGACCACTGCCCGTTCTGCTTCTCGGGGCAGAAGGAGCTGGGCCGGGGCGACTTCTCCAAGATCCCCAACGGGATGCCGGGCGTGGAGAACCGCATGGACCTCCTCCACCAGGCCGTGGTCGACGGCCACATCTCGCGCCGCCGCTGGATCGAGATCGCCTGCGCCACCCCGGCCCGCATGTTCGGCATGTACCCGAAGAAGGGCACCATCGCCCCCGGCGCCGACGCCGACGTGGTGATCTACGACCCGCACGCCGAGCAGGTCATCTCCGCCGAGACGCACCACATGAACGTCGACTACTCGGCCTACGAGGGCAAGCGGATCACCGGCCGGGTCGAGACGGTCCTCTCGCGCGGCGTCCCCGTGATCACCGAGCGGCAGTACACCGGCCACGCCGGGCACGGCGTCTACACCCCGCGCTCCACCTGTCAGTACCTCAACTAGGAGTGGTGCCCATGGACTTCGGTCTCGTACTCCAGACCGACCCGCCCGCCTCCCGCGTCGTCGACCTGATGAAGCGGGCCGAGCGCAACGGCTTCACCTACGGCTGGACCTTCGACTCGGCCGTGCTCTGGCAGGAGCCGTTCGTCATCTACAGCCAGATCCTGGCCCACACCGACCGGCTCACCGTCGGCCCGATGGTCACCAACCCCGGCACCCGCACCTGGGAGGTCACCGCCTCCACCTTCGCCACCCTCAACGACATGTACGGCAACCGCACGGTGTGCGGCATCGGGCGCGGCGACTCCGCGATGCGCGTCGCGGGCCGCAAGCCCAACACCCTCGCCCGGATCAGCGAGGCCATGAAGGTCATCCGCGCCCTCGGCCGGGGCGAGGAGACCGACCTCGGCGGCACCCCGATCCGCCTGCCGTGGGTGAAGCCGGGCGCCGAACTCCCCGTCTGGATGGCCGCGTACGGGCCCAAGGCGCTGAAGATGACCGGCGAGGAGGCCGACGGCTTCATCCTCCAGCTCGCCGACCTCTACCTCACCGAGTTCATGGTCAAGGCCGTCAAGGACGCCGCCGTCGCCGCCGGCCGCGACCCCGGCGAGGTCACCATCTGCGTCGCCGCCCCCGCCTACGTCACCGACGACGACTCGCCCGAGGCGCTCGCCCACGCCCGCGAACAGTGCCGCTGGTTCGGCGGCATGGTCGGCAACCACGTGGCCGACCTCGTCTCCCGCTACGGCGAGCACTCCGCGCAGATCCCCGGTGAACTCACCGACTACATCAAGGCCCGCGAGGGCTACGACTACGCCCACCACGGACGCAGCGGCAACCCCGACACCCAGTTCGTACCCGACGAGATCGTCGACCGCTTCTGCCTGATCGGCCCGGTCGAGGCCCACATCGAGAAGCTGAACGCGCTCCGGGCCCTGGGCGTCGACCAGTTCGCGGTGTACGACATGCACGACGCGCAGGAGGCCACCATCGACGCCTACGGCTCGAAGGTGATCCCCGCCGTCAACGCCTGAGCACGGCAGGCGAATCGAACTCCCCCTTCCCGCCCCGCGCGCGGAAGGGGGCCAGGACGCCCGTACGGAACCCTTACGGCGCACCCCCCCCGCACGGCCTGTCCCGACCCTCCCATCCGATTGGCCTGCACCATGACCGAAACCGCACCCACGGCCATACCACCCTCCGCCCAAGTCACCCTCGCCGACGGCCGGGTGGAGATCGCCCCCGGCACCCCCGCGCCCAGCGGCCCCTACGCCAACGAGGACCTGCTCCCCGTACCGGCCGCCAAACGGACCTGGACGACGTACAACTTCTCCGCGCTGTGGGTCGGCATGGCCCACAACACCGCTTCCTGGACGCTCGCTTCGGGCCTGATCGCGGTGGGCATGGACTGGAAACAGGCCGTGTTCACCATCGCCATGGCCAACCTGATCGTGCTGGTGCCGATGCTGCTCACCGGGCACGCCGGACCCAAGTACGGCATCCCCTTCCCGGTGTTCGCCCGTGCCTCCTTCGGGGTGCGCGGCGCCAACCTGCCCGCTGTCGTACGGGCGTTGGTGGCGTGCGGCTGGTTCGGTATCCAGACCTGGATCGGCGGCGAGGCCATCTTCTTCCTCGCCGGCAAGCTGATCGGCGACCGCTGGTCCGGCGCCGCGCACATCGGCGGCTACGCGTGGACCATGTGGCTCTCCTTCGCCATCTTCTGGGCGCTCCAAGTGGCCATCATCCTGCGGGGCATGGAGACCATCCGGCGCTTCGAGAACTGGGCCGCGCCCTTCGTCATCGTCGGCGCCCTCGTGATGCTGTGGTGGATGAGCGACCAGGCCGGGGGAGTCGGCCCGCTCTTCGACCAGCCGTCCAAGCTGGGCTGGGGCGGCGACTTCTGGAAGCTGTTCTGGCCCTCCCTGATGGGCATGATCGGCTTCTGGTCCACCCTCTCCCTGAACATCCCCGACTTCACCCGCTACGGCCGCAGCCAGCGCGCCCAGACCCTCGGCCAGGCTTTCGGCCTGCCCACGACCATGACGCTGTTCGCGTTCCTGTCGGTGCTGGTCACCTCGGGTTCGCAGGCGGTGTACGGCGAGCCGGTCTGGGACCCGGTCCAGCTCGCCGCCAAGACCGACAACGTGGTGGGCCTGATCTACGCACTGGTCACCGTGCTGGTGGCGACCCTCTCCGTGAACATCGCGGCCAACCTGGTCTCCCCGGCCTTCGACTTCTCCAACGTCGCGCCGCGCAAGGTCAGTTTCCGCACCGGCGCCCTGATCACCGCCGTCCTCGCGGTGCTGATCTTCCCGTGGCGGCTGTACTCCGACCCGCAGGGCTACATCTTCACCTGGCTCGGTCTGGTCGGCGGTCTGCTCGGCACGGTCGCGGGCATCCTGGTCGCCGACTACTGGTTCCTGCGCCGCACCCGCCTGGACCTGGCCGACCTGTACCGCGCGGGCGGACGGTACTGGTACGCGGGCGGCTGGAACTGGCGGGCGGTGGTCGCCTTCGTGGTGGGCGGCGTCCTCGCCATCGGCGGCGCCGACTTCCACCCGCTGATCGACGGCCGCCCGATCCCGGCCCTGCGCCCGCTGGCCGACTACGGCTGGGCGGTCGGACTGGGCACCTCGATGGTGCTGTACGTGGTGCTGACGCTGGCGAGCGGCCGCCGGTCAGCGGCCGGTTGAGCGCAGGAGCCCCGGCGGTCGTTCACCGACTGCCGGGGCTCCGCCGTTACTTGGCGCTTCCGCGCAAGGAAGCCACCGCGTCCTTGGCCGCCTTGATGGCACCCTTGTTGATCTCGGAGGTCTCCGGAGCCTTCTTGCTCTCGAAGTCGCTGCCGCTGTAGGTGACGACCACCAGGGCGTTGGCGGCACGGGCCAGCACCACGCCCTCGCGGGTCTGCTGCTTGTCCTCGGTGTTCAGGTTCACCACCGAGTAGCCGCCGTCACCGAGCCCCGGCACGGGACCACCGCCGCTCTTCTCGGCGACCCGCTGCTGGTACTCCTTCTCCGCCGCGTCGTCGGAGGCGGTCACCTCGTAGGAGACGTCCAGCCAGCGGTAGTCGTAGCCCTTGAGCGCGTTCCACGAACAGGTGCGGCGCAACTCGGAGTCGGTGGACGGTATCTCCTTGCCGGCCGTCTTCGCGCCGGGCACCAGGGACTTGACGGTGGCCGCGGGCACGCCGGTGCAGGGCGCGGGCGCGGCGGTGTACGTCTTCACGGCGGGCGCGGCGGAGGACGCGGCCGGGTCGGCGGAGGCATCGGCGGACGCCTGACTCGTGGGCGCGGGGCCGGAATTGGCGGTGGCGGCGGGACCCGAGCTGAGGGCCCAGCCCGCGACGGCCAGCACGACGACCGGGGACAGACGAGCGGTGAGGGCGAGCGGCAGAGGCAGAGAACTCACGGCGCACTTCTCGTGGGAGAGGGGATGACGGAAGGGGGCTGCGGGGACGGGGGACGCCAGTCTCACACGAGGGGTCCGCGCCACGGAAGCCCGAACTCGCTGCGTACTCGGGCCGTGACGCGGCCCGTGCGCCGAGGAGGCGCATACCGGACGTAACTCCTTTCGCCGCCATGGCCGGAACAGCGGGCGTGTGATTGGCATGGACCTGTTGTAAAGGTGCCGCTAGGCTCTGCCCCGCACTGATGAGAGCGCTCTCAGAAATCGGCTGTTCCACCCCCACCTCGTTGGAACGACGAAGGGCAACTCCCCATGAGACGCAAGAAAGTCATGCGCGCCGCCGCGGCCGCACTCCTCATGCTCGGCGGCCTCTCCGCGGCGGGCACCCTCCCCGCCGCCGCGCAGAACGCCGGCGAAGCCCCCGCCGCCCCCGCCGCCCCCGCTTCCAAGAGCCTGCTGACCGCGATGCAGCACGACTTCGGGCTCACCAAGTCCCAGGCCGAGGCCCGCCTCAAGGCCGAGCGCGCGGCCACCGACCTCGACCCCAAGGCCCGCGCCACCGCCGGGGCCGCCTACGGCGGCTCCTGGTTCGACGCCAGGAGCAACCACCTGACCGTGGCCGTGACCGACGACGCCTCCGCGAGCGTCCGCCAACAGCTCCAGGACGCCGGGGCCACCGTACGCACGGTGGAGCACAGCGCCCGCGAGCTGAACGCGGCCAAGGCGCGCGTCGACCGCCTCAAGGCGCCCAAGTCGGTGACCAGTTGGCACGTCGACCCGAGCGCCGGGTCCGTCGTGATCGACGTGGTCCGCTCCAGGGCCGCCGACAACGATGTCCAGCGCTTCCTGGCGAGCGCCCGCGAGGCGGGCCCCGTCACTGTCAACAAGGTCGCCGAGTCCGCGAGCACCCTGGCGGCCGGCGCGGTCGGCGGCGACCCGTACTACACGGGCAACGTCCGCTGTTCCATCGGCTTCTCGGTGTACGGCGGCTTCGTCACCGCCGGCCACTGCGGCCAGCCGTCCGCCGCCGTCTACGGCTGGGACCGGTCCTACGTCGGCAACTTCCAGGGCTCGTCGTTCCCCGACAACGACTACGCCTGGGTCAACGTGGGCAGCGGCTGGTGGACCGTACCGGTCGTGCTCGGCTGGGGCACCACCTCCGACCAGTTGGTGCGCGGCTCCAACGTGGCGCCTCCCGGCACCTCCATCTGCCGCTCCGGCTCGACCACCCACTGGCACTGCGGCAGCGTCCTCGCGCTGAACGAGACCGTCAACTACAGCCAGGGCGCGGTGCACCAGCTCACCAAGACCAGTGTGTGCGCCGAACCCGGTGACTCCGGCGGCGCGTTCATCAGCGGCGACCAGGCCCAGGGCGTCACCTCCGGCGGCTGGGGCAACTGCTCCAGCGGCGGCGAGACCTGGTTCCAGCCGATCAACGAGATCCTGAGCCGGTACGGGCTGACGCTGCACACGGCCTGAGACCCGCTCTCGCACTACGGCCTCGCGGGCGCGCCCGCTCGCGGGGCCTTCCCGTGTCCGGGCCCCCTTGCGCCGGCCTCGGCCGAACACGTTTCATCCTGCATGAGTCACCGGGCGGAGAGCCGCCCGTGGGCCGAGGCGCCCGTGCCCCGTGCGCCGTGCCCCGTGCCCCGTGCAGAGAAGAGGCCGCATGTTCACCACCCGTCCCACCCTCCAGGGCACCTTCGGCATGGTGTCCAGCACCCACTGGCTGGCCTCCCAGTCGGCCATGGCGGTGCTGGAGGACGGCGGCAACGCCTTCGACGCGGCCGTGGCGGGCGCGTTCGTACTGCACGTCGTGGAGCCCCACCTGAACGGCCCGGCGGGCGAGGTGCCCATCCTGCTCGCCCCGGCCGGCGGCGAGGTCCGGGTGCTGTGCGGCCAGGGCGTCGCCCCGGCGGGTGCCACTGTCGCGCACTACCGGGGCCTCGGCCTCGACCTCGTCCCCGGCACCGGCCCCCTCGCGGCCGCCGTCCCCGGCGCCTTCGACGCCTGGCTGCTGCTTCTGCGCGACCACGGAACCAAACCCCTGGACGAGGTGCTGAAGTACGCCATCGGGTACGCCGAGCACGGCCACCCGCCCGTGGAGAACGTCACCGCCACCGTGGAGAGCGTGCGGGAGCTGTTCGAGACCGAGTGGACCAGCTCGGCCGAGGTGTACCTGCCCGGCGGCCACGCACCCCGCCCCGGCGAGCTGCTGCGCAATCCCGCCCTCGCCGCGACCTGGAAGCGCCTGCTGGCCGAGACCGCGGGCGCGGGCGACCGGGAGGCCCGTATCGACGCCGCCCGCGCGGTGTGGCGTACGGGCTTCATCGCCGAGGCGCTGCTCCGCCAGTCCCGCCGCCCCACGCTGGACTCCAGCGGCTCGCGCAACACCGGCACCCTGACCGAGTCCGACCTCGCCGACTGGACGGCGGGCTACGAGGCTCCGGCCACGTACGACTGGAACGGCTGGACCCTCTGCAAGGCGGGCCCCTGGAGCCAGGGCCCGGCCCTCCTCCAGCAGCTCGCCCTCCTCCCGGCGGACCTCCCGCAGTACGGCGGCGCGGACTACGTGCACCTGCTGATCGAGGGCTGCAAGCTCGCCATGGCCGACCGCGAGGCGTGGTACGGGGACGCGGACGAGGTGCCGCTCAGCGAGCTGCTGTCGGCGGAGTACAACACGGGTCGGCGGGACCTGATCGGCGCCGACGCGTCCTGGGAGCTGCGGCCGGGGAGCCCCGGTGGACGTGCGCCCCGGCTGCCGAGGCTCGCCCACGCGCGCGTGCCGGGTGGCGCGGCGGGGGTGGGGGAGCCCACGGTGGCCACGGCGGCGGTGGGGGAGCCCACCGTGGTCGCCGAACCGCGCGTGAGCGCCGACGGCACCACGCGCGGGGACACCTGCCACCTCGACGTGGTCGACCGCTGGGGCAACATGATCGCCGCCACGCCCAGTGGCGGCTGGCTCCAGTCCAACCCGGTCGTGCCCGAACTGGGCTTCCCCCTGGGCACCCGGCTCCAGATGACCTGGCTGGAGGAGGGCCTGCCCAACACGCTGACGCCGGGGCGCCGCCCCCGTACGACCCTCTCCCCGTCCCTCGCCCTGCGGGACGGTGTGCCGGTGCTGGCCTTCGGGACGCCCGGCGGTGACCAGCAGGACCAGTGGCAGACGCACTTCTTCCTGGCGGCGGCCCTGCGCGCGCCGGTCCGGGGCGGGCTGGACCTCCAGGGCGCCATCGACGCCCCGAACTGGCACAACGACGGCTTCCCCAGCTCGTTCTACCCACGCGGCTGGCAGGCCGGCAGCGTGACGGTCGAGTCCCGGATGCCGGAGGAGGTCGTCGCCGAGCTGCGCCGCCGGGGACACGACGTGACGGTGGGGCCCGCCTGGTCGGAGGGCCGCATGTGCGCGGTCGCCCGTGACCCCGCCACCGGGGTGCTGTCCGCCGGGGCGAACCCGCGGGGGATGCAGGGGTACGCGGTGGGCCGCTGAGGGGCCCTGCGGGGGCCGGACCGGCTGTCGGCGGGGAGGTTATCCACAGCCGGGAGGGGGATCTCGGCGGACCGTGGTCTCATGGACACATGATCGACGACACCGGAACCATCGAGGAGTTTCTCGACCGCCACTCCGCCGACGTGGAGGAGGCGATCCGCAAGGCCGCGGCCACCGAGATCCTGCCCCGCTTCCGCCGCCTGGCCGAGCACGAGGTGGACCAGAAGAGCGGGCCGCACGACCTGGTGACCGACGCCGACCGGCTGGCCGAGCGGCGCCTCACCGAGGAGCTGAGCCGCCTGCTGCCCGGTTCGGTCGTGGTCGGTGAGGAGGCGGTGCACGCGAACCCGGCGTCCTACGACGCCATCCGGGGCGACGCACCGGTGTGGATCATCGACCCGGTCGACGGCACCCGCCAGTTCGTGCACGGCAACGACGGCTTCTGCACCCTGGTCGCGCTCGCCCACCGGGGCACCGTGCTGGCCTCCTGGACGTACGCGCCGGTCCGGGACCAGTTCGCCACCGCCGTGCGCGGCAAGGGCGCCTTCCTGGACGGGGAGCGGCTCTTCGCCGGGCCGCCCGGGCCGGGCCGGGACCTCAAGGTCGCCGTCTCGCACCCGGACTACACCACCGAGGACCAGAAGCGCGCGCTGCGGGCCCTGTGGACCGACGGGGTCGCCCCGCGTTCCTGCGGCTCGGCGGGTTTGGAGTACCTGGCCATCGCGCGGGGCGAGACCGACGCCGTGGCGTTCTCCTGGGAGGCCGCCTGGGACCACGCGGCGGGCCTGCTGCTGGTGGAGGAGGCGGGCGGCGCCCACCTCACGCTCACCGGCGAGCCGTTCCGGATAACCGGGGGCAACGCGCTGCCGTTCACCGCCGCCCGCGACGCCGCCACGGCCCGCAGGGTGGGGGAGCTGCTGCGCACGGGGTGAGGTGAGCGGCCGGGGCCGGTGAGGGTGCCCCGGCCTATGCTGAGCCGAGTTGCCATCGGCTGACGAGGGGGTCGGAAGGTGCCGTCGATGCTGGACGCGGTCGTGGTGGGGGCGGGGCCGAACGGGCTGACCGCCGCCGTGGAGCTGGCCCGCCGGGGCTTCTCCGTGGCCGTCTTCGAGGCGCGCTCCACCGTGGGCGGCGGCGCGCGCACCGAGGAACTCACGCTGCCCGGCTTCCGGCACGACCCCTGCTCGGCCGCGCATCCCCTGGGCGTCAACTCGCCCGCGTTCCGCGCGATGCCGCTGGAGCGGTACGGGCTGCGGTGGCTCCACCCCGAGCTGCCGATGGCCCACCCGTTCCTCGACGGCAGCGCGGCGGTGTTGGCCCGCTCGGTCGCGGAGACGGCCGCGTCCTTCGGCCCGCGCGACGCGGGGCCGTACCGCCGGCTGATCACGCCGTTCCTGCACCGCTGGGACACGCTGCTGCGGGACTTCATGTCCCTGCCGCTGACCGCGCTGCCGCGCGACCCGGTCACCCTGGCCCGCTTCGGCCTGGCCGGCCTGCCGCCCGCGACGGCCCTGATGAGCCGCTTCCACGACGAGCGGTTCAAGGCCCTGTTCTCCGGCCTGGTCGCCCATACGATCGCTCCGCTGAGCGGGTTCGCCACCAGCGCGATCGGCCTGGTCTTCGCGCTGGCCGCGCACGCCCGGGGCTGGCCGGTGCCGCTGGGCGGCTCCCAGTCGATCTCGGACGCGCTGACGGCGTACCTGCTCGACCTGGGCGGCAAGGTGTACACCGACTACGAGGTCAAACGACTGGACGACCTCCCCCCGGCCCGCGCCTACATCTTCGACACCTCACCCACCGCCCTGGCCCGCATCGCAGGCTTCGGCAACCACTACGACGGCTACCGGTACGGCCCCAGCGTCTTCAAGATCGACTACGCCCTGGACGGCCCGGTCCCGTGGACGGCCCCCGAGGCCCGCGTGGCCGGCACCGTCCAGTTGGGCGCGAACCGCGCCGAGATCGCCCGAGCCCTGCGCGCCGCGTCCCGCGAGGACCGCGCCCCGGACCCCCCGTTCCTCATCACGGTCCAGCCCAGCGTGGCCGACCCCACCCGCGCCCCCGAGGGCAAGCAGGTCTTCTGGGTCTACGGCCACGTCCCCAACAACTGGCAGGGCGACCTGACGGAAGCGATCGAACGCCAACTGGACCGCTTCGCGCCCGGTTTCCGCGACCGAGTCCTGGCCCGAGCCACAGCCGGCCCGCCCGAACTGGCGGCCCGCAACGCCAACTACATCGGCGGCGACATCGCCTGCGGCGCGGTGGACGGCCTCCAACTCCTGCTGCGCCCCCGCCCCACCCTGTTCCCGTACCGCACCCCCCACCCCGCCGTCTTCCTCTGCTCCTCCGCGACTCCCCCCGGCGCAGGGGTACACGGCATGTCGGGCCACAACGCGGCCAAGGACGTCTGGAGAAGGCTGAGGCAACGATGACCAGGATCACGCTCGTCCAGGGCGACATCACCGAGCAGCGGGTGGACGCGATCGTCAACGCGGCGAACTCGTCCTTGCTGGGCGGGGGAGGGGTGGACGGCGCGATCCACCGCCGGGGCGGCCCGTCGATCCTGGCCGCCTGCCGCGACCTCCGCGCCTCCCACTACGGCGCCGGCCTCCCCACGGGCGAGGCCGTCGCCACGACGGCGGGGGATCTCCCGGCGAAGTGGGTCATCCACACGGTGGGTCCGGTGTGGCAGGCGCCCGGCTCCGATCCGTCCTTGCTGGCGTCCTGCTACCGGGAGTCGCTGCGGGTCGCGGATGAGGTGGGGGCACGGACGGTCGCGTTCCCGGCGATCTCCACGGGGGTGTACCGATGGCCGGTGGAGGAGGCGGCACGGGTCGCGGTGGAGACGGTGCGGGCGGCTGAGTCGGGGGTGGAGGAGGTGCGGTTCGTGTTGTTCGACGGGGGGACGTTCGGGGTGTTCGAGGGGGTTGTGGGGTGAGGGGGCCTGGCCTGTCTGATGGGCCAAGCGCTTAGAAGGCGGCGCCGGCGAACCATACGTAACTGCCCGCAGTGGAGACGCACTCCCGCAGCACCGCAGCGAGATCATCCAGCGGCCGGTGCCAGTGGCTCAATCAGCGGTGTGCGACCAGTAGCCGAAGAAGTGAGGGGCGAGGTCTGAGGCTGCATCCAGGGGCGTTCACGTGCTTGCATAGGCGACCTGCTCGTGGGCTGCGTCCTGCCAGATCGCTGGTCTGACAGCGTCGTCCATACGAGGATGCTGCCATGCGTGGTACTGACGAAGATGACAAGCGGCTCAGGTTGATCCGCCGCTATGTCACGCCCGATCGGCGGTACCTCAAACTAGGGGGCGTCCTTCTCCGTATGGGTGGGCGTGACCGTGCCCAGTTCATGCGGAAGCTGGGCCAGGACGCCGGTGAGATCAGCCCTCGCGAACTCAGCATGCTGCTCGACGGCGGATGGCGCGAGAGGAAGACGGCAGCCTGGCTCATCGCCGTTGCCGGCCGATCCGAGTTCCGGAAGAGTCTGGGCGAACTCCTGCTCGCCAGTGAAGGGCCGTACGCGGGGCAGGCGTTCTGTGTCGCTCTGGCTACCTTCGGCACCTCGGCCGACGCAGTCCCCTTGGTTGCCTACCTTGACCGCTACCTGCAGCGCCCTGACCTCTACTACGACCAGACGGCCGCCCTCGGCGCGCTCTTGCTGCTCGATGCCAAGCTCGGTACTGACCACGCGGGCCGGTTCCTCGCTGCGAACGGACTCTGGCAGCAGTGGATCGACGGACCGCCCAGCAAGGAGCGTGAGGCCCCCGACACATACCGGGAGTTCCTCGGCCAGCTCTGCGCCTTCGCTGATGAAGGTGCCAAGCACTGCCCCGACAGGCTGACATGAGCCCCTTGCCGAGCATGGTCACCGCGGGCTACGGCTGTCGGGGGCGTTGCAGCAGTCACACTGCCCGACGGGCTTCTCTTCGGTCGCAAGCTCGAACGCGAAGCCGCCTTGCAGCATCTTGGTGAGCGCTGCCGGCGTCCACTGTCGTTGCCGTCACCACTGCCGTCAGCGTCGACCCGTGCCACCGTCGCAGGGGATGCCCACTGGCGGCGTGATCGGGAGACCTCGTGCCACGAAGCCCCCACCAGCAAGGGGGGTGACACGATGATCGAGGTCAAGGTCGCGGCGGGCAGATGCATCATCTGGCGAAACCGCCATGCCGACGATCAGCACCTGGGCCCTGTCGTCGACAGGGCCGGCGCTGCCTGATCCGGAGCTAAACGCCGGTGGTGCCGTCGATGCGTTCGCGGAGCAGGTCGGCGTGGCCGTTGTGGCGGGCGTACTCCTCGATCATGTGGACGTATATCCAGCGGAGGTTGACGTCCTGCCCCATGAAGCGGCCCGTATCGGTCAGAGCACGGTCGGCGCAGTGCTCGCGGGCGCGGGCGATCTCCGCGTGCCAGGTGGCGAGGGCGTCGCTCAGGGCGGCGTCCGCAGCAAGGTCGAAGCCGCCGTCGGGGCCGGCCGGGTCGGCCTGCGGGTCGTAGATGGGCGGGGCCTGTTCTCCGGCGAGCACGCGGCGGAACCAGTTCCGCTCCACCTCCGCCATGTGCTGGACCAGGCCGGTCAACGTGAAGCCGGACGGCGGCACGGACGCGACGGCGGCCTGCTCATCGTCCAGACCCTCGCACTTCATGGCCAGTGTGGTGCGGTGAAAGTCGAGCCAGCCTTCAAGCGTCGTGCGTTCGTCGGCGTTCAGGGGCGGCATGGGGCGATCGATGGCGCTCATCAGCCGATTATCGCCAGCGGCCGAAGCCGTCGACAGGCGGGGCCTCACTACAGGCGAACGTTGCCCGATGCGGCACTGGTGTGTCCGCCGCCGGGCCCGTAGGCGGGTGGGCTTGCATGGCGTACGCTAACGCAAGAAGTACTGCACTAAGAGGCCGGGGGAGGCATCCGACCGTCGGCCGCTCACCGTGGCGCGAGGGAATCCATGACCGAGAAGTCAGTGAAGCGTCGCCCCGGAGGCCGCACTGCCCGCAACCGTGAGAACGTCCTCCGCGCCACCGCGGAGGTGCTGCTCCACGAGGGCTACGAGCACCTCACGATCGCCCGTGTGGCCGCGGCGGCCCAGGTCGCGGAGACCACTGTCTACCGCCGCTGGCCGAGCAAGGCGCACCTGGCCGCCGACGCGTTGTCCGAGTTTGCGAGGACCGGGAACCCGATACCGGATACCGGCACGCTCGAGGGGGACCTGCGGGCACTGCTCGGCCAGGTCGTCGGCCTTGTCGAGCGGCCCGAGGTCCGGCGGGTGATCCTCACCCTCGTGTCCCTGGCGGCGGACGACGACGAAGTGGTGGCGGCCAAGGGCACCTTTTGGGATGCGCGGTTCGCCGGCGCCGCCGCGATCGTGGCCCGTGCTGTCGAGCGCGGTGAACTCGCCCCGGACACCGACCCGTACGAGCTGATCGAGGATCTCGCCGCACCCGCGTACTTCCGGCTCCTCGTCACGGGCCGGCCGCTCGACGACCGCCTCGTCGACCGCTCCGTCGAGCTCGCGCTGAACCGTCAGGGCATCCGGGCCGCATCGATGCCCGGCCGTTCCGCGTCGCCGACGTCCGACGACTGAGACGGCACGGCAACGCGCCACCAGCGAAGCTCACCTCACAGGAACGGAGCAACACCATGAGCAGTGCGTCGCCTACCGTGCACGTGATCATCGGCGGTCGCCGATTCAGTCGCGACGAGGTGCTGGCATGGGAGGCCGAACGCCTGCCCGTGGCGGCCTCGAAGATCGGCCTGCCAGTGCCGTCCGGGGAACTCGCCAGGCAGCGCGTGGAGTTCGCCGACGGCAAGCTCGCCCTGGGAGCCGACGAGATCAAACGCCGCCTGCGTCGCGACCTTCGCGTCGGCGATGTCGTGGCGAACACCACCGCCCGGATCTCCCGCGGGGGACGTGCCACCTCCGTGTGCGAGCTCCAGGTGACCGGAGGCAGCGCGGCCGGGCTCGTCCAGTGGTTCGAGGACACCTCCCGGGACGATTACGTCCGCTCCATGACGGCGGCGCACCCCGACCACTTCCTCATCCAGGCCCTGCCCGACGGGCGGCAGGAAGTGATTGAGACCACCGGCGGCAGCCCGTTGCCCACCCGATTCCTCATCGACTACACCGCCCTCTCCACGCTCACCACGCCCTTCGACTCCGCCACCGACGCAGAGATGGCCGGCGTCGCCATCAGCGGAAAGGGTCTGCACATAGGCGGCGTGCGCCACGGGTTCCAGGACGTCCCAGGAGGTTTCCACGCCCACCTGTGCGTCGAGTTTCCCCGTACGACCCTCCCGCGCATCCTCTCCGAACACCGGCGTCACCTGGCCATCGAATTCTGCAACTGGGTGGAGTCCGCCTTGAGCACCGGGCGCTGAATCTCCGTCAGGCCGTGAGCGGCTGTTCGGCCCAGACGCGAAGCCGTCCACTTCCGCGAGCACGCCCTGGGCCTCGGGTCCCCGCGGAGGCGATCCTGCTGGAACCGGGCGTCGGCAACACCGGGAGGAGAACAGGAGGTCCCGGAATACGTGCGGGCGCCTACGAATCCCTCGCCCGGTGTGAAAGTCATTCCGGTCGCTCTGTGACCCCGGAGGGACGCCGCCGGTGGGGGACGGCTGGCGCTTGCGGTGCCTCGGTGGGGCTGCGATACGGGACGTCGACCCGCTTGAGTCCGACCAGCGGCGGGTGCTCCACGGCCCGAGCGGGCCCCGAGGAGGCCCGGCAAGTCATACACACCTCAGAGACCTGTCCTCGAAGCGCACGGCCGCGCGGGCTCGCGCCGTTCTGCACCGGCTGAAGGACTACGACCACGTATCCGAGGCACGCGATGTGCTGACCGACTACGGCCACCTGGTGCTCGCCTGATGGCCCCCGCCGCCCCCGCCCCAGGCAATCATCCCCAAACACTGTCGTCCCCGTCGCATACCCGTTCCCCGCCAAGAACAGCACCGCCTCTGCCACAGAGGAGGCGGCGCGTGTCGCCGTGGGGACGGTACGGGCGGCTGACACGGGGGTGGAGGGGTGCGGTTCGTGTTGTTCGACGGGGGATGTTCGGGGTGTTTGAGGGGGTGAGGGGGGCCGACTGATGGGCCAGGCGCTTAGAAGGCGCTGGGACGGTAAGGGAGAGGAGACGGCCTGAACGGCACACTTCCGCATGAGCTATTGACCGAGGAGCTCGCTTCGACACGCATTCGACACAGCGGCGTCGCTACCAGTCGCGCCACTGGTCCGTGAGTTCGTAGCGTCCCAAGTCGTGTCGTGCGGTCAGGGCAACGACATCGACTCCCTGCTCGGTGAGGACTTCGTCGATGTAGAGGCACAGTTGCTCTCGTTCGTCGGTTTCGTAAGCGGCACCGTCGTGATCATCGTTGACGGCGTTCAGGGCCAGGACAACACGCTGAACCGCGGCGAAGACGCGCTCATCGGCAGCATCTTGAAGTGCTGAGACATCGGCTTCGAACGCGTCCAGGACGCTGTCGGTGCTGGTGATCAGCTGCTCTGGGAACAGCTCAGCCATGCACGCACAATCGGGCTCCAGCGTGCCGGCAGCCAGCTCGCGCTGTTCCTTCTCGATGCCCTTGCGCCAACCTGTCGTGGGTCTCTCGCTCATGGGCGGACCGTATAGCTGGCCACTGACAACGCTGCTCGACTATAAATCTGGACTCAATGGCAAGAAACACCCCATCTTGCCTGACCGCCACCCCTGGGGGGAAACGCGTGACCCCAGGACGCTCTGACCTGGGGTTCCGCGTATAGCGGCTCCGGCTCGGCTGTCACTGTCGGTCGTCCTCGGTCGGCCTTGGGCGCCCTCGCACGGCCCAGAGACGGCCCAGCGGGGCCAGGAGAAATGAGTCGCCCTCGTTGTCAGTGGGTGGCGCTATGGTGCGTCCGCCATCGAGGGCAACGCTTTGGGGAGGGCTGCTTTGGGAGCCAAGACGGGACTGCTGGTGTACGCCGTCGGCGACGTGCCGGGGGCGCTGCGACGAGCGGGGGCAGCGGACCTTGATCGGACCGTCACGATGATGCGGCGGCTCTACCCAGGCTGGCAGATCGAGGAGTGCGAGGGCTCAACTCTCTGGGACGGCGTGTACCCACCGAAGGGGACGACGTACGCGGCCAGCTGGCCTGGCGTGGACGTCATCGGTGATCAGAGGGTGATGATCGATGCCCCCTCCCAGCTTCCCGAACACCTCGTGGCGGCAAGCGCCGGCCGACGGCTCGTCCTGCACGCCATGCACAGCGTCGTCGACTGGCTCGCATTCGCCGTATGGGAGGACGGGCGTCTCGTCCGTTCCCTGAGCCTATCTCCGGACAGCGGCATCATCGAGAACATCGGCGAACCGCTCCCCTTTGAGCTGCCCTACTGGGCCGGAGACCGCCCGGCCGACGTCATCCCCTGGCCGGACGAGGACGAAGATGCGTACCCGCTGCCGTTCCACCCCTTGGAACTGGGCGAAGACGCACTGCGAGCGCTGTGCGGATTCACCCAGGAGGGTCGCCCCGAGCCAGACGACGTCGACGCAGACAACATCCGACTGCACGGCTTCCAGGTGCGGGACCCGCACGGCCCTGACCCCGCGGAGCAGGAAGCGCAACTGCGAAGGGCCGTGGAAGCCACGGGACCGCCCCGCGTGTACACGTTCGGCCCCGACGGCTCGCTGATCGAGCGCGACGGCCTTTAGCTCACGACCTCTTCGTCCCGAAGCAACTTGAGTGCGGGGTCGGCCTTGGGCTGCTGTGCTCGTCACCTGCATTGTCGGTTCGCTGGCGTCCGTGCTCGTCTGCCGTTGTGCGTCAGGGTTGTCACTCAGTTAGACACTCAGCGGGTCCCGTGGCTGATCGCTCCCGTGCTGGCACTCAACTCGACCTGGCATGACCCTCCCTGACGGGATGGCGGAGCGCGTGGTGGCGTCGGGGCAGACTGGGTGGAATGGCTCCGGCGCGCGTGCTGGCTGCCACTGGCTCGACTCGGGACACATGCCGAGAACTGGCCAAGGACCGCGCTCGTACGCGGCAAAGCGACTGGTCAAGACCGGGTTGAGGGGGCTGACGACGGGTTGAGACTGGGCACTCAAGGCCGATCGACATGAATCTGCGCCGTTCCGTACTGATGAAGTGGTTTCCCAAGCGCTCCAGAAGCGTTGAAGATGAGGGAGTATGGGCGGAGCCCAAGGCGCTAGGGGATGGAGCCCAAAATGGCAGATCGAAGCACCATTGAGTGGACTGAGGCGACATGGAACCCCACTACAGGGTGTGACCGCATCTCGA
Source organism: Streptomyces sp. NPDC018263 (assembly GCF_055562575.1). NCBI lineage: Bacteria > Bacillati > Actinomycetota > Actinomycetes > Kitasatosporales > Streptomycetaceae > Streptomyces > Streptomyces sp. NPDC018263. The sequence continues at coordinate 225,288 of NZ_JBVHFA010000004.1, read as the reverse complement.
AAGGTTGCGACAACTGCTACGCCCTGGTGCTAGCGAAGCGACTGAAGGCGATGGGGTCTCCGAAATACCAGGTCGACGGAGATCCACGGACGTCGGGTCCAGGCTTCGGGCTTGCTATGCATCCAGACTCATTGAGGCTTCCGTACACATGGAAATCGCCGAGAGTAGTTTTCGTTAATTCAATGTCTGACCTTTTCCATGCAAGGGTGCCGGTCTCCTACATCAAGGACATCTTTGATGTGATGCGCGAAACTCCGCAGCATACGTATCAGATTCTGACAAAGCGGTCCCGAAGAATGCGGAATGTTGCTGATCGAATTGACTGGCCTGAGAATGTCTGGATGGGGGTGACCGTCGAAGCTTCTGAATTCAAAACGAGGATCGACGATTTGAGGAGCACTCCGGCGTATGTCCGTTTCCTCTCGTGCGAGCCCTTGATCGGAAAACTCGGCACGGTTGATCTTGATGGTATCGGCTGGGTCATCGCCGGGGGTGAATCGGGAAAGGGGCATCGTCCCATTGAGGAAAGTTGGGTCACTTCCTTGCGGGATCAGTGCTCTGAAGCAGACGTCCCCTTCTTCTTTAAGCAATGGGGAGGACCGACTCCCAAGGCTGGAGGTAGGTTGCTCCAGGGGCGCACCTGGGACGAGTACCCGAAAGCCAAGTCCCGTGCTGGAGTATGAGGTCAGGGGAACGTGATCCAAGTGCCGTCGGGGAAGCCGCTTCGGCCTGGTCGCTGAACCTGGATGACTCCTGCCCTCTCCAACGGCGTTAGGACGGGCTTACGCAGGTGCGTCTTCTTGTACGGCGTGTGGATCAAAGTGAACTGTTCCAGAGCCGTGATCGAGACGCGTCGTCCGCTGTACTGAGCGAGGAGTGCCCGTCGCAGTGGATCGGTGTCTACGGCTGAGTCGGTGAACAGCACGTCTTGGCCGGCCAACCTGTCCGAGAACTTGAAGCCGCCTCCAGGGTCGACCTTCCACATGGCCTCCTTCATCAACTCGACGCCTTTGATGCCGCGAGTTCCGTGAAAGAGGTAGTAGCCGATGTGTCCGGTTTTGTTGATCATGGCAAATGACTGCACGTACGGGAAATTGCACACGTCTGTGAGCTGGCGCTCGTAAAGATCGTGCAGGAATTGCTGACGACTTGCGCCGGGTGGGAGGCTTCCTACCTGCTTGTATTCGTTCGTGCCGAAGAGGTCGACGAGATGGTGATCTACGTTTCCTGCGGTGGCGAAGCGGTTAACGTGATCGACCATGTAGTTCACGAACAGCTCGCAGCTGTCGAATGAGAGCAGCTCTGCAAGGATGCTCATCGGGAGTCCGGAGAAGCCGAACGGGTCGACGAAAGCGAACGTCGGCGCAAGGCGACGCTTCTGGTTTCGAAGGTGGTCTATCAGATTGGTCGCTGTCTCGGAAAACTCCGAGTTGACCAGCTGCACCTTAACGTTCTTCGGCCAAGGTTGGTTCGCTTCTTTATAGCCTTCGACTTGCTGAGTGAGGCTCTCGAACCGATCCTTCTTTGACTCGCAGAAAAAGAAAAGAAACTCGCATTTCATCTTGTCGAAGTAGCTGTGAGAAAGCAGCGTGTCAAGTGCGATGAGCGGGGATCCCGGCTCGCCGGATTGATAGCGCCCCGGACCTGCAAAACCATCTAGGAAAACTATCCTGCCGTTATAGGAAGACAGGACGGGAAACCAACCGCCTAGGTACGACTTCAGGAGGTCATGCTTGGCTTTGGTGTGCGGGTCAAGCTGCCAAACGGTAGTCCTCGGTGCTGCCACGTGTCCCCCTCGACGCAGTCGGCATGCTCGGCAGCATTATGGATCCGATCCGCAGCCAAACGCACGTCAAATGTCAAAAATGGTCGGCGAGAGTAGTGAATTCGACCGAATGTTCGAATATGGGTCGGCGGAGCGGGTTTGGCCGGTGTCCTGCCCGGTTTGGGGTCGAGCATGACCAGGGGGCCGTACGCTGGCCGGCAACTCGGGCAGGCTGTGATCCTGCCCGGAATTTGAACGAGTGGCCCCCTGGTCTTGCTCGACGCGGGACCCGAACCAGGGAGGTGGCTAAAGCCGTGGAGCCGACCGCCCCAGCCACAGCGGGTTTCTCCCAACCAAGGTGCTCGCTCCAGCTGCGCGGCTGGCGTAGCCGGGGCCAGAGCGGGCCGAAGGCAGGAGCGTCAGGCCCCGGCGGTGAGCCAGGGAGCGCGCGGCGAGCGGAGCGAGCCGCCTTGATGGAGTAGAGAAAGTCTTATCCCGTCGGGATCAGGTACTTGCCGTCGTGGCAGCCGTGCATGGGGTCCGTTGGCGTCCATGAGTCTGACCGCGGGGGCCGTGGGCAAGCGCTCGCTGCCTTCCTCAGACGTAAGCGATCCGAGAGGTCGTGCCGGGGGGAAGACGCGCATCGTTCTGGGACATCCCGTCCCCACGGGCATCCTGCGGCATCACATCGAGGACGAGACTTCGCTCCAGGGCCAGCGGGTCCTATGAGTGAGAGTGTCCTGGGGGCGGGTTCTGTCATCCGCTGAGCCCGCCGAGCGGTACTGCCTGCTCACGTCTCGAGCTGCCCACACCCCCTCACCAAGTGGCTCAACGACGGGATCCCGCCCGCACAGGTGGCCGACTGGGCAGGCAACAGCGTGCCCGTGCTTCTGGCCACCTACGCCCGGTGCGTGGACGGACAGCTCCCGGATCTCAAACGGCGACTGGAGGCTGCCGCAGATCTGCCCGAGCGGCCGGATGTCGGCTGACGGGCACCCCGAAAACTTCGACACGTATTCGACACGGCCACCCGCCAAAAGCCGGTGACAGCCGGACGGCCCCGGAGTCTTCCCATGATCGTGAGGGAGGAGGACGGGGCTTCGGCATGCCTGCTGAAACGGCGCCTGACCAGCAAAAAGCCCTTCCCGGAGGAAGGGCCCAAAGACGCGCCCCCGGCAGGACTCGAACCTGCGGCCAAGCGCTTAGAAGGCGCCTGCTGTGTCGATGGGCGTACGGTCCCTAACCGGTCCGTGACGGAGCTGCGCCCGTTCAACCTCGACGCTCGGCGCTCGCGGGCGCAGCCTCAACTGTCAGTGTCCAAGTAGCCCTTAGGTCTGCTCGTCGTTACCCGGTTCCTCGCACTCGACGGCAACATCCGAAGCCGAGCCGCCCCAGTCGTAGGCCGACGCCGTCCTGATCCGCAGGCATCCGTCCGTGCCGAACAGGTCGATCAACTGGGACAGGTGGGCTCGGGCCAGGCTGCGGGTGGGGGTCTCGTCGGTCATCCGTGTCCTTCCAGTTCCGCCCACACGACCTTCCCCCAACGCCGCTCGTCCGTGCCCCAGTTCGTGGCGAGCGTCATCACGAGGAAGAGTCCGCGTCCGTCTTCCGCGTCAGCCGTCAGTGGGCTTGGCTCGGGCCGGTCAAGGGAGAAGTCCGCCACAGCAACGCGGACCGTGCGCGGTGTGCGGCGTTCCACCATCACGCGGATCGAGTTCCGCCGGGCGTGCCGTACGGCGTTGGCGACCAGCTCGGAGACGATCAGGAGACTGTCGTCCGCCAGATCGTGCAGCCCCCACGCGGAGAGGGCGGCGTGTACCAATCGGCGGGCAGTTCTGGCGCTTTCGGGGGCGCGCGGCAGCGTCTCGCTGTAACCGGGGTGCCCGGTCGGACGAGGCCGCGTGGTGGGTTGCGACATGGTTCCGAGCATGGAGGTCGCCGACCTTGCGGCCAATCACCGGCCGTTCTACTTCCGTTCCACTTTCGTCCCGCCGTCCGCACCCGTTCTGCTTCGATGGTGGTGGAAGGGAGTGACGTGTGGCGACCGTGCACCACTGGACCGGCCTGGAGACCAGGGCGCTCCGTCTCGCCCTGCGTCTGAGCGTGCGGGCCTTCGCCGAGCACCTCGGCGTTGCCATCGCTACCGTCTCGAAGTGGGAGAGCAAGCGCGCCGGAACCGCCCCCAGACCCGATACCCAGGCCATGCTCGACACCGCCCTGGGACGCGCGGACGCCACTGCCCACCTGCGCTTCGAGACGCTCCTGTCCGAGATGGCCAGTCCGGCGCGGCAGCTCGCCCCGCGCGCCGCCGGTACCGGCCCCCGGCTCTGGGAGTACGAGTCGTGGGCCGAGGACCTGGACCGCGTCGGCGTCGCGCTCTCCCGTCAGAAGTTTGCCTTCGCCGACAGCCTGCTCAACCGTTGGCTGGTTCGCTTCCAGGCCCGGGAACTGGATGACAAGGGCCTGTACCTCTTCGCCCGCTCGACCGCGCTGCTCGGTGACTTGAAACGCGACCAGGGCTGCTTACTCGGCCCGCTGTCCGCACAGCATTCCTACGCCGGGGCTCGAGAGGTCTTCGTCCAGCTCGGTATCCCGCGCCGGGTCGCGCAGCTCGACCTCTCCCTCGCCGTGGTCACGGAGATGTCCGGCAAGCTGGAGACCGCCGCCCGCCATTACGAAACCCTCGCCGTCGACGACCGGCTCTCCCGGCGCGACCGCGCCAGGGCCCGCCTGTGGGTGGGTACGGCGCTGAGCAAGAACGGCCGGCACGACTACGCGACCCGCGTCATGCGGGCCGCGATCCGCGACTTCGAGGACCTCACGGAGCCCGACGACTGGTCGGTTGCCCACCAGAAGATCGCCCTGGCTCGCCGTGGCGCCGGCGACCTCGACCAAGCTCTGCGCTTCATCGACATCGCCCGTGGCAGTGGGAACACCGACTCGCCGATGGAGCGCGTCCGGCTGGACACTGCCCACGGTCACATCCTGCTCTCGGACACCGCGACCCGCGATGATGGGCTCCGCGTCCTCGATCAGGCCACCACCACGGCCGCGCGGTACGGGCTCGTGCACCAGTTGCGCAGCATCGAGGGCGTCAGGGCCATGAGCGAGGGGCCGGCCGGCCCTCTGCGACGGTGACAGGGAGAGAGCCGTGAGCGACAACCAGCAGACCATCACCGAGGACCAGTGGCACCGGGCCGCGCGGATCTGGGACTACCACCAGATGCACCACCAGCCGCGCCCCGCCGACGTGGCAATCGGCCTGGGCAGTCACGACCTCGGCGTCGCCACCCACGCCGCCGGGCTGTACCGCGCCGGGCTGTTCCCCACCCTGGTCTTCACCGGGGGCAACAGCCCCACCACCGTCGGGGTCTTCCCGCGCGGCGAGGCCGTCCACTTCCGTGAGCACGCCCTCGGTCTTGGTGTCCCCGCCGAGGCGATCCTGCTGGAACCGCACGCGGGCAACACCGGGCAGAACATCACCCTCTCCCGCGAGGTTCTGGCCGCCGCCGGTATCACCCCGACCACGGTGATGCTGATTTGCAAGCCCTACATGGAACGCCGGTCATACGCGACCGCCCGCAAGCTGTGGCCCGGCGTCGAGTTCCTCTGCGCCTCGGAGCCGCTGGAGTTCGACGACTACCTGAAGTCCATCGGCAACGAGAAGCTCGTCCTGGACATGCTCGTCGGCGACCTCCAGCGGATCATCGAGTACCCGAAGCTCGGCTTCGCCATCGAGCAGGAGGTCCCGGAGGACGTGCGGGACGCCTACGAATCCCTCGTCCGGGCCGGTTTCACCAGCCGCCTCATCGGTCCCTGACCTGTCCGAGCTGACCGGACCACAGCACCGGCCCCCCCGACTCGAATCCGTCACGCTTGCCCCAGTAGACCGCCTCTCGTGCGAGCGTCGCGGACTTCGGTCGGCACGGAACGCGATTGCTGCTCGCCCGATGAAGAGCCCGGCTGCCCCCCAACATGGCGACCCCGCGCCCCCCGCCTCAGGCGATCATCCCCCCACCATCCACAAACACCGTCGTCCCCGTCGCATACCCGTTCCCCGCCACGAACAGCACCGCCTCCGCCACATCCGACGCCTCGCCGACCCGCCCCAGCGGGAGCCGCTGCACGGCGGCGGAGTACATCGTGTCCCGAGCCGCGGCATCGAGCCCGTCCCACAGCGGAGTACGGAGCAGCCCCGGCGACACCGCGTTCACCCGCAGTGGAGCCATCTCCAGGGCCAGCCCCCGCACCAGCGCCTCCAGCGCTGCGTTGATCGCGCTCTGGAGGGCGGACGCGCGGCCGGGGCGTTGGGAGAGGTAGCCGGAGACGAGGGTGAGGGAGCGGGTGGGGCGGAGCGCGCGGGCGATGCGGTAGGCGCCCCAGAACTTGCTGTCCATCGCCGCGTACGCCTCCGACAGGGGCAGCGTGTCGACGCGGCCCATCGGGGTCTCGCCCGCCGTGACCACGACGTGGTCGAAGGAACCCGCCGTGGCGGCGAACTTGGCGACCTCGTCGTCGGAGCGGATGTCGAGGGTCTGGCCGGTGACCGGGCCGGCGAGCCCGGACAGGGCCGTCACCGCCTCGTCGATCCGCTGGGGGTTGCGGGAGACGATGACCGTGTCCGCGCCCTGGGCCGCGAACTCGCGGGCGGACGCCAGGCCGACCCCCGAGGTGCCGCCGACGACAAGGACGCGCTGGTCCGCGTATGCGCTCATGACTGTTTCCGCTCCTGGGGGTTGGTCTGGTCGCCGGACCGCGTGCGGGCGAAGCTCGCGCGGTCCAGCTCGGTCACCTGCACGGAGATGTCGCAGGCCGTCTCGTCCAGCGTGGCCGGGAAGAACTCGGTCAGTACCGCGAGGGCCGCCTCGCTGATGGCCGCCCGCGCCTCCTCCGACTTGCCCGCGAACGTCCTGATGTCGAGGTTCACGAAGGACTGCTCGTAGCCGCCGTCCCCGATGAAGAACCCGTCCATGCGGACCGCGCGGCTCTTGAAGTCCTGGAGGCGGAAACCGCCCGCCTCCGCGAGGGAGTTGTGGAGCTTGCCGAAGACGGCCGCCGGATCGAGGTCGTCGCGGACGTTGCCGGAGTATTCGAGTACGAGGTGAGGCATGTCGCTCCCAACGAGTCAGTGGGCCTCGGCCGGCTGAAGGTCCTCCGAGGCCGGCACCGGCACCGGCCGGGGCTTGCGCGGGCCGAACGTGCTCAGCCCCGCGCTCACCGCCAGCGCGACCACCGCCGCGATCAGCGACGCCCGCAGCCCGGTCAGGAAGTGCCCCGAGGACGCCTGCCCCACGAGCAGCCCCATCACGGCCACCCCGATCAGCCCGCCCAACTGGCGCGAGGCGTTGAGGACTCCGGAGGCGATGCCCGCGTTGGCGGGGTCCACCGAGCCGAGCATGGCGTTGGTCATGGACGGCACCACCAGCCCGATGCCGAACCCGGCGACCACGAACTGCACGGCCATCCGCACGTAGGCGTCCGAGCCGACCACCGGGATCGTCGCCAGATAGCCGACGGCGGCCAGGGTATTGCCGGTGATCAGCACCGAACGGGCGCCGTACTTCTTGACCAGCGGGCCGCAGGAGAGGTTGGCGGCCATGATGGCGGCCGTCATCGGCAGGAACGCCAGGCCCGCGGTGATCGGCGAGTAGTCCCAGACCTGCTGGAAGAACAGGCTGAAGACGAAGATCAGGCCGTAGAAGGCGAAGTTGAGCAGGACGCCGATGAGCGAGGTGGCGGAGAACGCGTGCCGGCGGAACAGGTGCAGCGGCAGCATCGGGTCGTGGGTACGGCGCTCGGCGGCGAGGAAGCCGGCCAGGGCGAGTACGAAGACGACCAGGCAGGTCAGCACGGTGGCCGAGGTCCAGCCCTGGGCGTTGGCCTCCACGATCGCGCCGGTCAGCGCGCCCAGGCCGACGACCGCGAGCAACTGGCCCGGCAGGTCGAGCGAGCGGGCCACGGAGGCGTCACGGGCGGGCGCGGGACGGGCGTAGGCCCGGACGAGGATGATGCCGAGCGCGGCGATCGGGACGTTGACGAAGAAGATCGAGCGCCAGCCCAGCGCGTCCACCAGCAGACCGCCGACGACCGGGCCGAGGGCCAGCGCGAGACCGCCCGCCGCCGCCCACAGGCTCACCGCGCGGGTGCGCTCGTGGGGGTCGGGGAAGTTGGTGTTCACGATCGACAGGGACGACGGGACGATCATCGCCGCGCCCACGCCCTGGAGGACCCGGGCGGCGATCAGTGCGACGAGCGTGGGGGCGGCGCCGCAGATCAGCGAGGTCACGGCGAAGAGCGCGAAGCCCCAGATGAAGATCTGCTTGGGGTCGTAGCGGTCACCCATGGCGCCGGCCGTCAGCAGGAAGGCCGCGAAGGTGAGGGTGTAGCCATTGATCACCCACTCCAGGCCGGAGAGGCTGCCGCCGAACTCGGCGCCGAGGGCCTTGGTGGCGACGTTCACGACACTGACGTCGAGGATGACGACGACGAAGCCGAGGCACGCGGCGAACAGGGTGAGTCCTGGCCGGGCCTTGTGCGGGGAGGTCTGGGGCACGGGTCTTCCTTCCATGCGTGCCGTGGCGGGCGTAGGGGAGGGTCGAGTGCGGGAGCAGGGCGGTACGCCACCGGCTCCGGTAGACTGTTCGCCGAGGAGCGAACAGTCAGAGTGTACGCAGATCATCGAACACTCTGCAATCCGTACGCGGCCGGTGTGTACGGATCGAGTGAGACGGGACGGAGCGATCAGCCATGGCGGCACAGACCCCTCGGCAGCAGGACGCGGCGAGCCACCGCACCCCGCCGGTCCACACGGCCCCGGAGGAGGTCGCGCTGGAGACGGCCCTGCTCGCCCTCGCCGACCCCGTACGCCAGACCCTGGTGCGGGAGTTGGCCGGCGCCGGGGACTGGGAGCGGTCCTGCGGCAGCTTCGACGTGCCGGTCACCAAGGCCACCCTGAGCCGCCACTTCGCCGTACTGCGCGAGGCCGGGCTGCTGGAGCAGCGGGACGCCGGGGCGAAGCGGCTCAACCGGTTGCGCAAGCCGGAGTTCGACGCCCGGTTCCCCGGACTGCTGGACCTGGTGCTCGGTCACGCCGCCCCCTGAGGGCGCACGGCCCGGTCGTGCAGCCCCTTCGCCACATCCAGTGCCAGGGAACGGTCCACGGCCGGTGTGCCGAAGGCGAGCGCCGGGCTGAACGTGCCGTCCAGCGTGCCCAGGTGGAGGACCAGGCCGTAGTTGGCGCCGGTGCGGTTGACGATGGTCCGGTAGCCGCTGACCCGGCCCAGGTGCGGGCCGAGCGCCGGGTCGACCACACCCACGTTCGTGAGGCAGATCCCCGGAGCCGAGGTGGCGGCCGCCGTCTCCTCGACCCCACGCCGGATCGTGGCGTGGGAGCGGACGGGGGGTCGCCAGGCCGCGTCCGCTGCCGTCAGTGACGTCTTGTACTCCCGTGCCAGGGCGGTCAGTTGGGTCCGGCCCGGTCGCATCGGCACCCGCAGTACGTTGATGAAGCAGCCGACGTCCGGAAGGCCCGCGTACCGCTGTCGCAGGGACACCGCGGTGAACAGCCCCACCTCGGCACGGCCGGTGACCTCCGCGTAGGACTCGGCCAGCGCGGCGGCGAAGAACTGGTTGACGGTCACGCCCTGTTGCCTGCACCACGCCTTGAGAGCGAGGCTCTCCGGCCGGGTGAGCGTGCACGGTACGAAGTCCGCGCCGCGCTCCGACCACGGGCGGGTCTCCGTGAACGGCAGGCGCTCCGACGGGGGTTGGTCCAGGCCCCGGCCGGCCGGCGCCCGGTAGACCAACCCGTCCGCGTCCGGCGGCAGCCTTCGTACGTCGTACAGGCTGGGCTCCGAGGAAGGGAACAGCGTGTCCAGCAGCGCCCGGATCACCGCACCCGTCGAATGGCCGTCGGAGATCGCGTGGTTGCGGGTGAAGTACAGGTGCGTCGCACCGGCCTGTGGATCGCGGACGGCGTGCAGCCGCCACAGGGGCCCGCCGGTCTCCAGGACCTCGTTCAGCTCACGTCGCAGCACGTCGTCGGGGGAGTCCGGTGAGGTCAGCGTGGTGTGACGGAGCTGGTCGGGCAGCACGCCGGGGCCGTGGGCGAACCACAGGGTGTCCGCGTGCTCCTCGATGCGCAGCCCAAGCAGCGGGAGTTCACCGGCCCACTGCTCAACGGCCCTGTGCAGCAGCGCCGGTGTAATGTCCTCGCGCACCGTCACCTGCGTGGTGACCTGGGTCGTCCCGCCCATCAGCGCATGCGTGTACGCGAACGCCGCCTCCCCGTCCGAGAGTTCGCGGACCAGGCTCACGACGACCACGCCAGCGGGTGGGACAGCCGTACGCCGTGGCTGGTGAAGTCCAGGGTGACCCGGTCGCCGTCGGCCGTGCGGAAGCCGCCGTGGAAGCTGCTGCGGTCGGCGCCGAGGTAGACGTAGTGCACCCGGCCGGGGTGGTGCAGGGCGCGGTACGCGAAGAGGCGGGACATCAGGGCCGGCAGCTCGTAGTGCAGGGCGTCGGAGCCGGTGGTGAAGGTGCCCTTCCACGCCGGGGCGCCGTCCCGCTCGATCGTCGCCTCCCCGGTGACCGAGCGCGGCGGCTCGCCCAGGTGCAGCCAGGGCGCCACCCCGGCGTCGCACAGCTTGGCGTACGACAGGTGGCCGGCGTGCTGCTTGAAGCGGCCTATGTCGGTGAGATCGTTGCCGAAGGTGTAGCCCGCGTACCTCGGCACACCCTCGCTGTCTCCGACATAGACCAGGACGACCTCGGCCTCCTCGCAGACGTGGACGCCGTCCGCGGGTACGGAGAGGGGCTCGCCGGGGACCTTCAGGGCGTCGCCGAGACCCTTGACGAACCAGTTGGGCTGGTCGGGGACCTCGGCGTCCACCTTCACGTTGTGCGTCATCATGAAGCCGCTGACCAGGGCGTCGCCCAGGTGCGCGGGCAGCAGCGGGGGCAGCAGGCGTACCTCGTCGCGGTTCGCCTCGACCGGGGTGCGGCCCTGGGTCAGCCGGTCGAGCAGGGCCTCGGTGGTGTCGTCCGAGGCGGACGCCAGGGCGGCCAGGGTGTCACCGCCCAGCGGGTACAGGCGCAGCGGAGCCTCGGGCTCGGGCAGGCCGAGGCCGAAGTGGCGCTCGCCCGCGTGGACGCATTCGAAGACCACCGTCATGGTGGACCCCTCCTGAGAGGTCACGGCCCGTACGGGCCAGGTTCGGACAAGGGGCGGGACGGTCAGTCCATGAGGATTTCGACGAGGACGGGCTTGCCGTGCTCCTTGATGTGGGCGACGGCCTCCCGCACCGTGGGCTCCACGGCCTCGATCCGCTCCACGCGGGGCAGGGCGTGCACGCCGTAGGACTCGGCGAGGGTGACGAAGTCGACCGGCTGGTCGTAGAAGCTGGTGGCGATGTGCGCGCGGCCGGTGTCGCGGTCGCGGTTGTCCGCGATGCGCTCGGCGTGCTGGGTGGAGTTGAGGTAGAGCCGGTTGTTCATGACGATCACCAGCAGCGGTACGTCGTACGCGGCCAGCGTCCACAGCGCGCTCGGCGTGTAGAGGAAGTCGCCGTCCGCCTGGAGGTCGACGCAGAGCGTGCCGTCGCCCTGGTGGGCGAGGGCCGCCCCGACCGAGGCGCCCAGGCCGTACCCGAGTCCGCCGCCGCCGTTGAGGCCGAGATAGCTGCCGGGGCGCTCCAGCGGCCAGAGCTTCTTCACCCAGCCGTCGATGGTGAGGCTGCCGGTGTTGGTGAGCACCCACTCCTCGTCCCGCACCGCGCGGTGGATCTCCTGGACGGCCGTCGAGACCTGGATGTGCTCCCGGCCCCGCGCCTCGTCCGCCTGGCGGGCCCACTCGGTCCGCGCCTCGGTGTGCAGGGCGGAGAGAGCCTTGACCCGCTCCTCCCGGCGCTCGGTGAACTCGGCCGCCGCGAACGGCCCTTCGGGGTCCTCGGCCACCTCGCGCAGGGCGGCCACCGACTGCCCGGTGTCGGCCGCCACGGCGAGGCTCACCGGGACGAACTGCTGGTAGTCGGCCGCCCACTTGCTGGTGAGCAGCTCGTTGAAGCCCAGGGTGACGACCTCGGCGCCGTTCGCCGGCAGCCCCTCGTCGGTCAGCGGGAGGAAGGCGCCGAGCGCGCCCACGAGGTCCTGCACCTCCAGCGCGATCACCAGGTCGGCCGCGTCCAGGAGACCGGTGTTGCTGACGTTGAGCTGGTGGGTGTTGGGGAAGTTCATCCGGTTGCCCCGGTCCACCACGGCGAGGCCGAGCGCGTCGGCGAGGGCGACCAGCGGCGCGACCGTCTCCGGGTCACGGCCGGAGAAGTCGACGATCAGCACCGGCAGTTGGGCATCCCGTAGGCGCCCCACCAAGTGATCCAGCTCGGTGCCGCCGAGCGCGGGCAGCAGGGTCGGCTCGGTGGCGGCCGCGGGCAGCAGCCGTACCCCGTCCGCCAGCTCCTGTTCCTGGACGTCGAAGTCGAGCGCCACGAACACCGGTGCCTGCAAAGGGGTGTTCATCAGCTTGAAGGCGCGGTACAGCGACTCGACGGTGGCCCGCTGCCCGATGGGCTGGTCGCACCACTTCACATAGTCCTTGACGACGGACTCGATGTTCTGCGAGGTGTGAATCCAGTCGATCCACGGCCGCCGCTTGCCCGCGTCCACGGGCCCGTTGCCCCCGAGCACGAACAGCGGGACCCGGTCGCACCAGGCGTTGAAGATGGCCATCGAGGCGTGCAGCAGGCCCACGTTGGCGTGCACGAACACGGCCATGTGCCGGCCGCTCGCCTTGTGGTAGCCGTGCGCCAGCGCCACCGCGATCTCCTCGTGGCACGCCATCACGATGTCGGGCGCCTCGGATGCGTGGACCAGGGAGTCGTGGACACCGCGGAAGGACGCGCCGGGGTTGAAGGCGACCTTGTCGATGCCCTGCTGGTTGAGGAACTCCACCAGTAGGTCGGAGAAGTAGGACGTCGTCATGCGTGATCCTTCGTACGGTTCATGCGTGCGCATGGGGACGGGCGGGGACCGGGCGCCAGACCGGGTCGCCCTCGGTGCGGTGCGCCGTCGCCCAGGGGGCGGCGAGGCCGGTGAGGGCGAGGCCGAAGCCGGGGCCGGGCGGCGGGGCGATGGTGTTGGTGCGCCGGTCCACGGCCGGGCGGGGCGCCACGGCCATCTCGGGGAAGAACAGGTCGGACTGGCCGGCCTCGACGGTGAGGGCGTCCGGATGGGCGAAGGCCAGTGCGCGGCCCGCGTTGATCAGCGGCCCCACCTCGGCCACCTGCACCCCGACCTGGAACGCCAGCCCCGCGCGCCGGGCGAGGCCGATCAGCCGGGCCGCGGTCACCGGGCCGCCGTTCTTGGACACGCGGACGTTGAAGGCGTCGCACGCCCCGGCCGCGATCGCCCGCCCGGCGTCCTCGGGGGTGCACACCGACTCGTCCAGCATCACGCGCGGGCCGGTACCGCCGCGCAGCCGGGCGAGTTCGGACCAGGAGCCCTTGGCCAACGGCTCCTCCACCCAGTCGGCCCCGGCAGTGTGCAGCGCCTCCATGTGGCCCGGAGCCTCCTCCGGCGACCAGCTCATATTGGCGTCCACCATGACCGGCACCAGATCGCCCAGCCGGGCGCGGATCGCGGTCACCGTGCGGACGTCGCGCCGGATGTCGTCGGCCGCCTTGATCTTGACGAAGTGGAACGGGCCCCGCGTGTCCAGGAACTCGTCCACGTCGAGACTGAGATCGAGGACTTGGGACACGGGGAGAGACGGGGGAGCGGGTATGCGCGAGCCCGGCACCAACTCAGACGCCTGTGAACCCAGTTGGCGTCCCAGCAGGTCGAGCAGCGCCGTCTCCAGCAGACAGAGCAGGTTGCCCCCGCCCCGCAGGCCGAACGTGCCGGCGACCCCCGACCGCAGCAACTCGGCCAGCAGTACGGAGGGCTCGGCCGACCGCAGCCGGGCGAACACCGCGTCCAGCGGCACCTCCCGCAGCGCCGCCGTCACCGAGTCACTGGTCTCGCCGGTGACATAGGCGCGGGGCGCGCACTCCCCGAGCCCGGTCGCGCCGTCCACCGTCAGCCGCAGTATGAGGCTGTCCGAGGCGGAGCGGCGCTTGGCCGGGTGGTCGAAGCCGACCGCCATGGGCAGCTCGACCCGGTACAGCGTGGCGCCGGCCGGTTCAGGCATCGCGGTTCAGCCCTTGGAGCAGGGTGAAGGTGGACGCCCAGTCGACCAGCCGGGCCCGGACGTCGGTGTAGAAGAGGTAGTGCTTGTCGGTGGCGAACTGGAGCAGCGCGCCGTGCGAGCCGGTCATCCGGCGGAAGGTGGCGCGGGCGTCGTCCAGGTCCACGATCGGGTCGGCGACCCCGGAGACGTAGGCCGCCGGGACCGGCGGGAGCGGGCGCTCGGAGCGCATGTAGAGCGACTCCAGGGCAAGGAGGACCCCTCGGGATCGCCGGGTCAGGGCGCGGGCCGCGAGATCGTCGTTGTCGATGAAGTGCCGGTGGCGGACCTCGTCCGTGAAATCCTCCGACCGCAGGCCCGCGTCCCACAGCTCGGTCCCCGACTCCGCCGCCAGGGCCTGCCGTTGGTCGTCGTCGAGGGTGGCGTGCAGCTTGCCCAGCCAGGCCGAGCAGAAGATCGCCGCGTCGTAGCGGGTGGTGAAGTCCGGGTGGTGCATGAGCGCCGCCATGAAGGAGCCGCCCAGGCAGTGGCCGAACAGGGAGAGCGGCACCTCGTCGCCTATGGCGGCGCGCACATGCTCCACAGCGGTGATGTAGTCCCGCAGCACAGTGTCCGCGGCGGGGAGGTCCTGGCGGTCGCCGCCGCTGATGCCGGAGCCGCGGCGGTCCAGCACGTAGAAGGCGATGTCGTTGTCCGCGAACTGCGGGCCGACCTCCCACAGCCAGCCGGCGTGCGACTGGAGCCCGTGGAAGTAGAACACCGCTCCCTTGACCGGGCCGCGCGGGCGCCACAGATGCAGGGCCAGCTCGGCGCCGTCGACCGGGAGTCCGGCTATCTCACGGCGGATGTTCTGCGGTGGCCTCTTGGTCTCGATCACGTCCGGTTCCCCTCGGTCAGCGTCGGGTGAGCGCGGCGACGAAGTCGACGTCCCGCTGGAACGGCTTGTACTTGTACTGGGTGGCGTTGCCCTGCTGGCGGCGGCTCTCGACGTACGCGGCGATGGCGTCGTGGGGCACCGTGACGACCTCCAGCGCGCCGAGCCGTCCGCTGTCCCGCTTGGACGCGTACTCGATGTTGATCTCGTGCAGCGCGGCGTCCACCGCCCCGGACAGCTTCGCGTCCAGCGCCGCGGACGGCTCGGGGACCTCCGCGACGACGATGTAGTACGGCGGCTCCGCCCAGCGCGGTCCGCACATGAACAGCCCGGTGCCGAGCCCGTGGGCGGCGAGACCGCGCTGGATGGCGCCGGTCACCTGGGACTCGGTGATCTTCTCGCCGGTGAAGGAGTGGAAGATGCCGTCCCGGTGGACGAAGTGCACCCACGGCGTGCCGTCCACGATCCGGTCCACGTGGTACACGTCCCCGGTCCACAGCCGGTAGAGGCCGTTGCCCTGGGTCATGATCAGGTGGTAGTCGCGGCCCGGCTCGACCTCGTCGAACAGCAGCGTCTCCACCCGCTCGCCGGCGGCCACCAGGTCGCCCAGCGGCACCTCGGCCGGCACGAACTCGAAGAACGCCTGCCCCACCGCGAGCGGCTGGCTGTGCAGCGAGTCGTCCACCGGGATGGTGGTGACCCCCTCGGTGCCGCAGCTCATGAACGGCAGCCGGGCCACGCCGGGGAGCACCGCCTCCAGCTTGGCCGCGTACAGCCCGGCCGAGGCGGAGAGCCAGCAGGTGTAGAGGGTGAGCGAGGGCCACACGTCCTTGAGGCTGAAGTCCCGGTCCAGCAGCACCTTTTCGAGCCTGCGCGCGCCCTCCGCGTCCGGCGCGGTGTACGGGCGGCCCTCCAGTGTCCCGTCCCGCACGTCCCGTACCAGCCGGTCGCCGTGCTGGGCCAGCAGCTCGCGCAGCGAGATCAGGGTGCTCGGGTTGATCGACGAGATGTAGTGCAGGTCCTTGCCGATCAGGTGCCGGATGCGGTGGTACATCCGGCCCTCGTGCCCGCTCGGCACCTCGGGCCCGAACCACGGGGACTCGTACCAGGGCGGGTTCCAGTCCTGGCTGTTGATCTGCGGATGCCGGTTGCTGATCGCCTGGTGGCCGATGCCGTGCACGAAGTCGAATACGTCCTCGCGCACGGTCTGCGTGTCCAGCGTCGCGTACGGATGGGCCAGCAGCTCCGGGTGGTACTCCAGATACGTCCCCCACATCGCCTTCATCGCCGGGATGCGGTACGTGAGCAGCCAGTGCAGGGTGTACGGCACCAGCTTGGGCACCCCGGTGGTGCCGCTCGTCTTCAGCCAGCGCAGCACCGGGCTGCAGGTCAGGGTGCCGCCCTTGGTCCGGGTCTCCCGCTGGATCTCGGGCACGAAGTCGTCGTAGCGCATCACGGGGAGCAGCGAGCGGAAGAGGTCCGGGTCGTCGGCGACGGCCGAGTAGCCCTTCTCCCGCCAGTGCACCGAGCCCGCGCTCATGTCGATGACGTCGTCCAGCACCCGGCGCTGGGCGAGACCCGGCTGCTTGAGGTCGGTCAGCAGGGCGTCCCGCGCCTGGCGGCACTCCTGCGCGAACGGGTCCCGGCGGGCCTGCCAGTGTTTCTGCCAGTGAGGTATGTCCACAGTCGCTCCTGAAGAAGCCTGAAGAAGCCTGAAGAGGTGAAGTGGTCACAGGGCCGGACAGGAGGGTCAGCGGTCGATGTACGCCATCATCCGGTCGTTGTACCGGGGTCCCGCGACCGCGTCGGCGCGCACCGCGACCTCGATCTCGGCCAGCGTGTCCGCGTCGAGGCGGACCTCGGCGGCACGGGTGTTCTCCTCCAGATAGGTGCGCCGTTTGGTGCCCGGGATCGGCACGATGTCGTCGCCCTGGTGCAGCACCCAGGCGATGGCGAGCTGGGCCGGGGTCAGGCCGTGGCGCGCGGCCACCTCGCTGATCTTCCGCGCGATCGCCGTGTTCTGGTCGTAGTTGGCGCCCTGGAGGCGGGGGTCGTGGTGGCGGAAGTCGTCCTCCGGGTACTCCTCGGCGCGCCGGACGCCACCGGTGAGGAAGCCCCGGCCCAGCGGACAGAAGCCGACCAGGCCGATGCCCAGCTCGCGCAGCACCGGCAGGACCCCGTCCTCCAGGTTCCGCTCCCACACCGAGTACTCGCTCTGCACCACGGAGAGGGGGTGCACGGCGTGGGCGCGGCGGATGGTGCGCTCGCCCACCTCGCACAGACCCAGGTGGCGGACCTTGCCCTGCTCCACCAGGCCGGCCATGGCGCCGACCACGTCCTCGATGGGCACCTTCGGGTCCAGGCGGTGCTGGTAGAGGACGTCGATGTAGTCGGTGCCGAGGCGTTTCAGGGACGCCTCGACCACCTCGACGATGTGCTCCGGACGGCTGTCGGCCTCGGCGGTCGTGCCGTCCTTGAGCTTCATCGGGAAGCCGAACTTGGTCGCGATCACGGCCTGTTCGCGGCGCCCGGCGAGCGCCTGGCCGAGCAGTACCTCGTTGTCGTACGGCCCGTACGCCTCGGCCGTGTCGAACAGGGTGTACCCGAGATCCAGTGCCCGGTGAATGGTGGCCACCGACTCCCGGTCGTCCGGGGTGCCGTACCACTGGCTCATCCCCATGCAGCCCAGGCCCAGTTCGGAGACCTTCAGCCCCCGGCGGCCAAGCTCACGCGTCTTCAGCATGCCTTCTCCTCGCTCCTGGCGATCTCCCGCCGGCAGGCGCTCCCGGCGGCTGGCGACGCAACTGAAGCACATGCATGTACTGGAGTTCAATAGCTGACTGTGGTCGAGTGATCGCGCTGCCGTACGGCGGGTGAACGTCGTGCGCCGAGCGGGTCACCGATGTGTAAACCCGTGTGAGCTGCGGAAGTTGGGGATCGCAGGTGGCGGCCGGTATGTGATGCCGCTGTAACGACGACTTCATGATGAAGACCCCGGCACAAGTTTGTTCTTCGGTATAGATTTGAACCACCGACTGGGGGAGGAGAGTTGCGATGACCACTGGGGAACCGATCGCGATCATCGGCATGGGGTGCAGGTTTCCGGGGGCGGCCGGGGTCGAGGAGTTCTGGGCCCTGCTGGAGGGCAACACCGACGCGGTGACCCCGGTCCCGGCGGACCGGTTCGACGTGGGCGCCTGGTACGCCCCCGAGCCCGGCACACCGGACCGGCTGGTCTCCCGGCACGGCGGTTTCCTGGCCGGGCTGCACGACTTCGACGCCGCCTTCTTCGGCATCTCGCCCCGTGAGGCCCGCACCATGGACCCGCAGCAACGGCTGCTGCTGCACACCGTCTGGGAGGCGTTCGAGGACGCCGGGGTGCCGCCGTCCTCGGTCCGGGGGAGCGCGGGCGGGGTGTTCGTCGGGCAGGCCACCGCCGAGTACGCCGACGCCGCCGGGCGGGCCGCCACCGCCGACGTACGGGCCATGGCGGGCGGCCGGCTGCGGGCCGTCACCTCCGGCCGGGTCTCCTACGCCTTCGACCTGCGCGGACCCAGCCTGGTGCTCGACACCGCCTGCTCGTCCTCCCTGGTCGCCGTGCACACCGCGCGGCAGAGCCTGCTCACCGGCGAGTGCGACCTCGCCGTGGCCGCCGGGGTCAACGCCGTGCTGTCACCCACCGACGCGGTCGCCTACTCGCAGGGCCGGATGCTGTCCCCGGACGGCCGCTGCAAGTTCGGCGACAGCTCGGCCGACGGGTTCGTGCGCAGTGAGGGCGTGGGTGTGGTCCTCCTCAAGCGGCTCTCCGACGCCCTCGCGGACGGCGATCCGGTCCGCGCGCTGCTGCTCGGCAGCGCGGTCACCAACGACGGTGACGGCAGCGGCCTGTTGCTCCAGCCCGCCGTCTCCGGCCAGGCCGCGATGCTCCGTACGGCCTGGCGCAGCGCCGGGGTTGACCACGTGGACTACGTCGAGGCGCACGGCACCGGCACCACCGTCGGGGACGGGGTCGAACTGCGGGCGCTGGCCGAGGTGCTGAACGGCCAGGGGCACTCCGGTGCGCCCGTTCCGGTCGGGTCCGTGAAGACCAACATCGGCCATGCCGAGGCCGCCGCCGGGATCGCCGGGCTCATCAAGGCCGTACTCGTCGCCGAGCACCGCACCATTCCCGCCTCGCTCCACCTCACCGCGCCGCAGGACCGGCTCACCGGCGCCCCCGTGGCCGTGGCCGACCGCAACACCCCCCTGCGGCCCAAGGGGGAGCGGGCCGTACTCGGCGTCAGCTCCTTCGGCATCTCGGGCACCAACGCCCACGCGGTGATCGGTGAGTTCGTGCCCGAGCCGCGCCCCGCCGCACCGGCCCCCGAAGCGGGCCCGCACCTGCTCGTGCTCAGCGCCCGCACGCCCGAGGCGCTGCGCCGACTGGCCCTGCGCCACGCGGCGTACCTCGGCCCCGAGGGCGCCGGCCGCCGGCACGCCCTCGACGACATCTGCCGCTCCGCCGCCACCGGCCGCGACCACCACCCCTTCCGCCTCTGGGCCGTCGGCGACACCCACGACGCCCTGGCCGGCGTACTGCGCGCCCTGGCCGAGGGCCGCCCGACGCCGGACGGCGGACTGCACGAGGCCGGGTTCGACGGCCCCCGCGAGGTCGCCTTCGTCTTCCCCGGCCAGGGCTCGCAGTGGCCCGGCATGGGACGCGAACTCCTGCGCACGTCCGAGGCGTTCCGCGCCGCCCTGACCGAGTGCGACGCGGCGGTGCGCGCCGAGACGGGCTGGTCGATGCTCGACCTGCTCCAGGACGAGAACGCCCAGCTCACCGACGCGGTCGAGCTGGTGCAGCCCGTCCTGTGGGCCATGGAGGTCGCTCTCGCCGCCCACTGGCGGGCCCTCGGCGTCGACCCCGACGTCTGCGTGGGCCACAGCATGGGCGAGGTGGCCGCCGCCTGCGTCGCGGGCGCGCTGTCCGTACGGGACGCCGCGCGCGTCATCTGCCGCCGCAGCGACCTGATGCAGCGCCTCGCCGGACGCGGCGCGATGCTCGCCACCGAACTCTCCCCAGCTCAGGCCCACGACCTCGTGACGGCGTACGGCGACAAGGTGTGCGTCGCCGTGGAGAACTCCCCGAACGCCACCGTCCTCGCCGGTGACCCCGGCGTACTCGCGGACATCGCACGGGAGTTGGAGCGCCGCGAGGTGCTGTGCCGCACGGTCAAGGTCAACGTCGCCTCCCACTCCCCGCTCATGGACGAGATCCGCGAGGACCTGCTGACCCAGCTCACCGAGGTCACCCCCGCCGCGCCGGACATCCCGATGTTCTCCACCGTCCGCTCCGCCCCTGTCGACGGCGCCGCCCTGGACGCCGGGTACTGGGCGGACAACCTGCGGCAGCCGGTGCGCTTCGCGGACGCCGTACGGCAGGTCGTCCGGGAGCGCGGGCCGGTGTTCGTGGAGGTCAGCCCGCATCCGCTGCTCGGCCGGGCGATCGAGGACGTCCAGTTGGACGCCGGCGCCCCGCCCACCGTCGTGACCACGCTGGTCCGGCAGCAGAGCGAGGCCACGGCCACCGCCCGCGCCCTCGGCCGCGCCTACGCCCTCGGCGCCCCGGTCGACTGGCGGCGCCGGTACGGCGACGACGGCCCGCGCGTACCGCTGCCCTCCTACGCCTGGGACACGGAGGAGTACCGCGTCGCACCCGAGCCCGCTCCGCCGTCCGGCCCGGGTGAACGCCGGGTCCGGCTGTCCCGGCTCGGGGTCGCCGCGCTGGGCGCGGGAGTCACGGCGCGCGGCGCCTCACCCGTCCCGCCCGTGCTGTACCTCCAGGCGGTCGCCGAGACCCTGCGCGACCTCGTCGGCGCGGGCCCGGTGGAACTGCGGGACGTGCGAATCGGCGGGACCCTGCCGTCCCTCGCGGAGGCCGCCGCCACGACGCTGGTGATCGGGCTGGACCAAAGGGCGGACAACGCCTACGAGTTCAGGGTGGCCGCGCTCACCGACGGCTCCGCCGAGCCGGTGTCCTGCGTGACCGGGAGCGCCCTCGCCCGGCCGGAGGTGGACGCGTCGGCGGCCGTCACCCTCGACACGGCGCTGACCCGGTGCACCGAGTACGTGCCCGGCGCCGAGTTCTACCGCCGGGCCGAGGCCCGCGGCTACTCCGTCGCCCCGCCGCTGCGCGCCGTACGGCAGATGTGGCGGCGCGAGGGCGAGGCGGTGGCCCGGCTGCACCTGCCGACGGCGGACACCGGAGCGGTGGGCGCCCTGGAGGCCGCCCTTCTGACCATGCTGGCCTCCTGGCCGCACGGCGGCGGCGCCGCCCGGGACACCTATCTGCCCCTCTCCTTCGACCGGGTCCTGCTGGCCGACGAACCCACCGGTGAGTTCTGGAGCACGGCCCGGTTCACGCCGGACGCCGACGCGGAGGGCGGGCGGTGCGACGTCGTCCTCACGGGCGCCGACGGCCGGGTGCTGGCCGGCTTCGAGGGGGTCGCCCTGCTTCGCTCGGGGGGCGCGCCGGTGAGCGTCGCGGAGGTCCCGCGGGCCGCGCCGCCGGTACGCCCTGCGCCGCCCGTACGTCCGGAGGCGCACCCCGCGGCGGACCGGCTCATCATCCACACCGCCACGGTCCTCGGCACCACCGTCGACCGGGTCGACCCCCGGCGCCCCCTGCGTGACCTGGGGCTGGACTCACTGATGGCGGTTCAGCTCCGGCGCATTCTGAAGCAGGACTTCGGGGTGGAGATCCCCACCAGCCGGCTCCTGGGTGACGAGAGCGCGGCGGCGATCGCGGCCGGGCTGGCCGGGGCAGGAGTCTGACAGCGCCACCCGCTCACGTGCGGCCGCCCCTTGACGGGGGAACGGCCGCACGACGCCGTTCTGGAACCCTGATGTATCGATGCACTACGGTATAGAGAACGTCGTCGCCGTGGACGCGGGCCTGGTGAGGCGGTGGCAGTCATGCCGCCGCCGGATTGCGGGAGGTGTCACGGAGACGCCTCGAACGGGGCCGAGAGTTAGAGAGAGCCGATGACGACCGAGGAAACCGAGCTGGTCCGCCCTCCCGGACGCCGGGAACGCAGCAGGCAGCGCATTCACGACCGCCTGTACACCTCCGCCCTGGAACTGTTCGCCGAGCAGGGGTACGAGCGGACCACGATCGACCAGATCACCGAGCGCGCGGACGTGGCGAGGGGCACCTTCTTCAACCACTTCCAGCGCAAGGAGGACCTCGTCACCACCTGGGCCCAGCAGCGTCAGGACAAGCTGCGGACCTACATGGACAAGTCCCTCGCCCACCAGGAGGACGACACCACCGTCCAGTTGGAGCGCTGCATGTCCGCGCTGGCCGACTTCAACGAGGCCGAGCGCAACCTGACCCAGGTCATGCTGGCCGCCTGGGTCAGGTCGGGCCAGCCGCTCCAGGAGGAACCCGAGTACGCCGGGCACGTCTTCGTGCGGGCCATCCTCGCCGGGCAGGCGCGGGGGGAGGTCGCCCCCGACATCGACCCGGTGCTGGCGGGCAACATGCTGCGCGACGCCTACCTGGGGCTGCTCTACCGGTGGAGCCAGAGCACCGACGACAGCATCCCGCTCCACGTCGAACTGCGCGCCCTGCTGCGGATCTCGCTCACCGGCGTTCTCTCCTACCCCCGGCGCGGGGCCGCCCGTCCCACCCCGGCCGAGGCCGCGTCCGTCAACTGACGCCCCTACCCGTCCGGTTCCGTCCCCCGGCGCACCGACGCCCCGTCGTCCGCCGTGCGGGGTGCAGGGATCGCCGGGGACGGCCGGGTGTGGGCGCGGGTCCGGCGGTCGTCGGACCTGGCGCACAACTCCCGTACGGCCGCCGCGAATCGCTCGGGGGAGGGCGGGTCGGCCGGGCCGAGCAGGTGCTCCTTGAGCTTGGCGCGGTCGGCCGCGTGGCCGTCCTGGCGCGGGTCGCGCACCGCGTCCAGCAGGTACCGCACGGCCCTCGCGTCCGGGGTGAGCACGGTGCCGGCCGAGACCGTGGGGAAGGCAGCCTGGAACTCGTCCTCGGTGAGGCCCGAGGTGTTGGCCACGGCGTACGGCTTCTCGCTGCTCAGCCAGTCCGAGACCACGCTGGACACATCACTGATCAGCAGGTCGGCCGCGTTGAAGCAGGCGTAGAGCGCGGGGCGGGGGCCCGACACGATTCGGTGCTCCCACTCGGGGAACGACGCCCAGTACGCCCGCTCCCAGGCGGCAGTGGCCCGCGCGATCCGGGCCTCGCGGTCGCCGTCCGGGGTGCCCTGGAGCATCATCCGCTCCAACTCGTCCGCAGCGCCACGAAAAGCGGTCGAGGTCAGGTGCTCCAACTCGACCGTGCGCCGCAGGAGTTCGACTTGCGCCTCCGGGCCGGGCCGGACACCGGAGCGCTTCGCGTTGGCCTCGTGGATCAGTGCCCGGATGCGCTCGTCGGCCGCACCCGCACGCGGGTCCACGGAGCCGGTCATCGGGTGCGGCTTGTAAAGGACACGCACGCGGGGGTCGTTGAGCAACTGCGCGACGATGTGCTCGCCCGCGAGGACGACCGAGGTGTTGCCCGGATTGCCGTCCCAGCCCTCCCAGGTCGGTGCATACAGCACGGTGGTGTACGCGCCGGCGGGCGGGCCCGAGTACGGGCGGACGGACGCCAGTTGGGGGCGCCCGACCTCCACCACGTCCTTGTCCTCCACGCCGACGTCCGCGAGCGCGTACCGCTCCCGCGCGGCCGGGCCCGCCACCCACACCTCGTCGTACGCCTTGGCGTAGGGGTTGCAGGAGGACAGCTTGTCGCTCTCCCCGTGGTTGACGAACGCGTGCTTGATGGCGGGGATGCGTAACACCTGTGACGTCTTGCCGGAGTTGGCCGGGTGCAGCATCGCCTTCAGCGTCGAGTCCTCCAGCGCGAACAGCGTGCTGACCTTGGGCAGACAGAGCACGGGTACGTCCGTCGCGTCGATCTTCTGCACCATGAACCGCTCGCGGAGCACGATCAGCGGCCGTTCCAGCCCGGCCAGCGTGGAGAGCCACATGTTGGCCTGGTAGGCGGAGGAGGCGCCGCCGGAGAAGTACATCGCCACGGTCGGGCGGTACTCGGCCAGCCAGCCGTCCAGCCACTCCATGACCCGCTCGTCGCTCGCGGCCCGCTTCTCCGGCAGCAGCCAGGTGGCCAGGCGGACGACGCCCATGCCGATCAGGGTGAGCGAGGCGGCGAGGCCGATCGCGCCCCAACGGCCGTGCGCGGTAAGGGCGGTGATCAGCAGGCCCACGGTCGCCGGGACGGAGAACGCGAGCAGGCGGTGACCGGCCCGGCGGGCCAGGATGCGCGGCGGAGCGGCGGTCGGGTTCAGCGCCGAGACGTCGATGTTGCGGGTCACGACCGGCAGGGTCCGGGCGCGGCGGACCAGCAGGGAGACCGCCTGGCAGGCGAAGTGCAGGACGTAGAACGCGCTCAGCGCGCCGAGCAGCGGGGGCATCTCCCGCTCCGGATCGATCCCGTCGATCCGCAGCAGCGCCACCACGATCAGCATGTCCCGGAGCAACTGCCGTACGGTCACGTCCAGTCGGATGCGGCTCAGCGGGGACAGCAGGGCCGGGTGCCGGTGCAGCAGGCAGGCGTCGAGGGCGAGTCCGGCCGCGCCGGAGGCGACGAGCAGCGGGGCGTTCGGCAGCAGCGCGCCGGCCAACTGCGTGGCGAACAGCGTGAACAGCGTGCATATCGCGCACAGCGCGGGTAGTCGGGTCCACATTCTCGGGAGGAGTCCGGCAAGCGGCACGGTGGCAGCTCCTGCTGTTCGCACGACGGGACACGCGGCACCGGAACGACCCCGGCCACCCGCGCCCGCCCCGGCCCCACGAACAGCCAACGACCGGCCCCACCCCCGGTCACGTGCCCCCCGGGCGTTCGAATCCGCCCGGCCGCCCCGAGCCGCGGCACCTGTGATCCGGCCCGCCCAGGCACCATGGCATCATCGGCCGGGGTTCCGGTGGAGAAAGGGTCGCGGAGGGTGATGGAGAGGGTTCTCGGGGTGTCCGGCCGGGGCGGCGCGCTGCTCGACGGTGTCTCCCTGGAGATGACCGGCAAGGACGTGCCCCGGCTGGAGGAGGCACGGGCCTCCATGGACGGCGGGACCCGGATCAACGTCACCTATCTCGCCGGTGAGGACGCCGGTATGCGGCTCGCGGCCGCGCGGGCGGTGCGGGAGCACGGGTTCGTGCCCGTGCCGCACCTGTCGGCCCGGCGGCTGCCCTCCAGCACCGAGCTGGAACGTTTCCTCGCCGGGCTCGCCGAGGCGGGCGCGGTGCAGAACGTGTTCGTGGTCGGCGGCGACCCCGCCCGCCCCGAGGGCCCGTACGAGGACGCGCTCTCCGTGATCCGCAGCGGCCTGCTCCAGCGCTACGGCGTACGGCACGTCGGCATCTGCGGCTACCCCGAGGGGCACCCGGCGATCGGTGACGACGCGCTGTGGTCCGCGCTCACCGGCAAGGCTGCCGCGCTGGAGGCGGCGGGACTCGCGGGCGACGTCATCACCCAGTTCGGCTTCGACGCCGACGCCGTCCTCACCTGGCTGGAGGCCCTGCGCGGGCGCGGGGTGCACCTCCCGGTGCGGGTCGGCGTACCCGGCCCGGCGGGGGTACGGCGGCTGCTGGGGTACGCGACACGGTTCGGCGTCGGCACCGGTGCCTCGGTCGCCCGCAAGTACGGGCTCTCGCTGACCAACCTCATGGGCACGGCAGGCCCCGACCGCTTCCTGGACGACCTGGCCGCCGGCTACGACCCGGCGCGCCACGGCGCCGTCAAGCTGCACTTCTACACCTTCGGCGGGCTCCGGCCGACCGCCGAGTGGATCACCGGGTACCGGAGGGAACGCGGCTAGGAGCCCCTCAGGGCCGGGCCGGAGGCAGAAGGGTCCCCGCATCGCGCCGCCCCCGCCGCCTCGCGGCGATGTCCCGACGGCCGCAGGCTTGGAGGTGAGGGAAGCGGGCCGCCGCCGCGTCACGCCGAGCCCGGCAGTGCCGCTCGTGGGCCCCACTCACCCACCCGTCCGCGACGGCGACGGACGCACCCGGCCCCCGCTCCGCGGGGGAACGGCTTCGGGACGCGAAGTGAGGCGATCGCATGGACCAGGCTCCCGACGTGGCCGTGATAGGAGCCGGCATCGTCGGACTCTCCACCGCCTACGCACTGGCCGAACGCGGAGTGACCGCGCGGGTCTACGAACGCGGCGTTCCGGGCCACGGGCAGTCCAGTGGCCAGTCCCGCATATTCCGCCATGCGCACGACGACCCCCGCATGGTCGAGCTGACCCGCGAGGGCCGCGCCGTCTGGGACGAGTGGTCCGACCGGCTGGGCGCCGAACTGATCTCCGGGGACGGAGTGGTCGCCCTGGGCAGCCCCGTACCGGGAAGGCTGCGCATTCTGCGGGAAGCCGGTGGCATACCGGTCCGGAGTGTGGACAGCGCCGAGCTGCACGCCCGCATGCCGCTGCTCGCCGACTACCACGGCCCCGCCATGCTCGACGAGGGCGGCGGCGCCATCCGGACTCGTCTCGCGGTCGAGAGGCTGGCCGACGCGCTGGGTGACTCCGTGGTCACCGACGAGGTCATCTCGCTCCACCCGACGGACCACGGCACGGTGGAGGTGCTCAGCGCCGCCGGCCGCGAAGAGTACGCGACGGCCGTGGTC
This sequence comes from Streptomyces sp. NPDC018263, assembly GCF_055562575.1. Taxonomy (NCBI): domain Bacteria; kingdom Bacillati; phylum Actinomycetota; class Actinomycetes; order Kitasatosporales; family Streptomycetaceae; genus Streptomyces; species Streptomyces sp. NPDC018263. The sequence goes on along the minus strand of NZ_JBVHFA010000004.1, from coordinate 198,785 downwards.
TGCGCCGGTCTCGGCACCGCGCGGCTGGCGCGCACCGTCGGGCTTTCGCTCCCCGTACAGCCGGCCGCCCACGTCCGCCTCACCTTCCAGGTCGAAGGAGAGCCCCCGGAGCGGGTCGCCTGCCTGCAGGACAGCAGCGGCGAATTCGGGGAGGTCGGCGTCTACGCGGTCCCCTATCCGGGCAACAGCCGGTACGCGGTGGGCCTCAGCCAGACGGTCGAGGTGCGGGAGGACGGCAGCTTCGCGGACCCCGCGGCACTGGCGGAACTCAGCGACCGCGCCCGCGCGTACGTCACCCGCGCATTGCCCGGCCTCGACCCCGAGCCCGTCGAGCACCTCCACTGCTGGGTGACGAGCCTGCCGTGGAGCGAGGACGGCATGGCGGTCTGGGAAGCCGGAGGGATCTTCTTCGCCGCCGGTCACAACCTGTTCAAGCAGGCGCCACGGCTGGGCCGGGCCCTGGCCGCCGCGGCCACGGGCGAGGAACTCGAGGAGGACCTGCGTCCGGCGGCAGCACTCGGTGAGCCCCGCTGAACACCGCTGGGCGCGGCTGCCCCCTGCCGTGATCCGTACCGACCGCCCGGCCGCCTCAGACGTGCATGTCGGAAACTCGCCAGCCACCGGTGCCGTACTGCCCGATGCTTGAGGCATGCCGAACGCGACCAGAAGCACCGAGGCACCCGCCTTCGACCGGGAGCACTGCGTGCACGCCGTCCAGTCCAAGGACGCCCGGTTCGACGGCTGGTTCTTCACCGCCGTGCTCACCACCCGCATCTACTGCCGCCCGAGCTGCCCGGTGGTGCCGCCCAAGGCCGAGAACATGACCTTCTACCCGAGCGCCGCCGCCTGCCAGCGCGCCGGGTTCCGCGCCTGCAAGCGCTGCCGGCCCGACGCCACCCCCGGCTCGCCGGAGTGGAACCACCGCGCCGACCTGGTCGCCCGCGCCATGCGGCTCATCGCGGACGGGGTCGTGGACCGGGAGGGCGTACCCGGACTCGCCGCCCGGCTCGGCTACTCCGCCCGTCAGATCGAACGGCAGCTTCTCGCCGAGCTGGGCGCCGGGCCCCTCTCCCTGGCCCGTGCCCAGCGCGCCCAGACCGCGCGGCTGCTGATCGAGACCACCGCGCTGCCCATGGCGGAGGTCGCCTTCGCCGCCGGGTTCTCCTCCATCCGCACCTTCAACGACACCGTCCGCGAGGTCTTCGCCCTCGCCCCGACCGACCTGCGCGCCCGCGCACCCCGCGCCCGAGCGGCCGGAACCCCGGGCACCCTCACGCTCCGGCTGCCGTTCCGCGCCCCGCTGAACCCGAGCAACCTCTTCGGCCACCTCGCCGCCACCGCCGTACCCGGCGTGGAGGAGTGGCGGGACGGCGCCTACCGGCGCACGCTGCGGCTGCCGTACGGGCACGGCATCGTCGCCCTCACGCCCGAGGACACCCACATCGGCTGCCGGATCGCGCTCAGCGACCTGCGCGACCTCACCGTGGCCATCAGCCGGTGCCGCAGACTGCTCGACCTCGACGCGGACCCGGTCGCCGTGGACGAGCGGCTGCGCGCCGACCCGGTGCTCGCCCCGCTGGTGGACGCCGGGCCGGGGCGCCGGGTGCCGCGCACGGTCGACGAGGCGGAGTTCGCCGTACGCGCGGTGCTCGGACAGCAGGTGTCCACGGCCGCCGCCCGTACGCACGCCGCCCGGCTGGTCACCGCGCACGGCAAGCCGCTGGACGATCCCGAGGGCGGCCTCACGCATCTCTTCCCCGACCCCGACGCACTGGCCGCCGTGGACCCCGAGACGCTCGCCATGCCGCGCAGCCGCCGCGCCACGCTCACCACGCTGGTCGGCGCGCTCGCGGACGGCACCCTGAACCTGGGCGTGGAGGCCGACCGGGCCGAGACCCGCCTCCGGCTGCTGGAGCTGCCCGGCTTCGGGCCCTGGACCGCCGACGTCATCGCCATGCGCGCCCTGGGCGATCCCGACGCCTTCCTCCCGACCGACCTCGGCGTCCGGCGCGCCGCCGAGACCCTGGGACTGCCCGCCACCCCGGCCGCGCTCACCGCCCGCGCGGAGGCATGGCGGCCCTGGCGGGCCTACGCCGTGCAGTACCTGTGGGCGACCGACAGCCACCCGATCAACTTCCTCCCGGCCTGAAGGACTTCCCGTGCGACACCACACCGTGACCGACAGCCCCTACGGGCCGCTGACCCTCGTCGCGGACGCCGACGGCGCCCTGTGCGGCCTGTACATGACCGACCAGCGGCACCGCCCGGCCGACGACACCTTCGGCCCGCGCGACGACAGCCTGCGTGTCTTCGGTGAGACCAAGGAGCAGTTGACGGCCTACTTCGCCGGGGAGATCAGGCGGTTCACCCTCCCGCTCGGCCTGCACGGCACGCCGTTCCAGCGCCGGGTCTGGGAACAGCTCACCGAGATCCCCTACGGGGAGACCCGGAGCTACGGCCAACTCGCCCTCGCCCTGGGCACCCCCGGCGCCTCCCGCGCGGTCGGCCTTGCCAACGGCCGCAATCCGGTCGGCATCATCGTCCCCTGCCACCGCGTGGTCGGCTCCGACGGCAGCCTCACCGGTTACGGCGGCGGCCTGGACCGCAAGCGGCGGCTGCTGGCCTTCGAACGCGGCTCGGAGCGGGCCGAGGAGGGGGTGCTGTTCTAGCCCGCGTCCGTTGGTACGAGGCTCCGCAGCAGCTTGGGCAGCGCCGTGCCGATCGGCTCGCGCACCACCTCGTCCGCGAGGTCGTCGTACGGGGTCGGCTCGGCGTTGACGATGATCAGCCGGGCGCCGTGGTCGGCCGCGACCCCGGCCAGCCCGGCGGCGGGCTGCACCTGGAGGCTGCTGCCCACGGCGACGAACACCGAGCACGCCTTGCTGATCGCCAGGGCCTCACCGAGGACCACCGGGTCGAGGTTCTCACCGAACATCACCGTCGCCGACTTCAGGATGCCGCCGCACACCAGGCACGGCGGGTCGTCCTCGCCGGCCTCCACCCGCGCGAGCGCGTCCGCCATCGGACCGCGTGCGTGGCACCTCGTGCACACCACGCCGTGCACGCTGCCGTGCAGCTCCAGCACCTTGCGCTCGGACAGCCCGGCCCGCTGGTGCAGCCCGTCCACGTTCTGGGTGAGGACCCGCACGGGAACCCCCGAGCGCTCCAGCTCGGCCACCGCCGTATGCGCCGCGTTCGGCTCGGCGCGCAGAGCCTGCTGGGAGCGCCGCATCTGCCAGGACCGCCGGCGGATCTCGGGGTCGCCCATGTAGTACCCGTAGGTGACGAGCTTCTCCGCCTCGGGGTCCCGGCGCCACAGCCCGTCGGGCCCGCGGTAGTCGGGGATGCCGGAGTCGGTGGAGATACCCGCGCCGCTGAGCACGGCGACCAGAGGCTTGCTCATGCCCCCGAGGCTAGGCGGGTGCCACCCCACCGGACCAGCGAAATTCCCTCACCCTCCTGTCGCCCACCGCACCCCCGCGACCACCCCCAGCACCACCGCCGGCACCACCCACCCCCACCCCGGCCTTGGTACTGGTGGACTCGCGTAATCAACTGTCGCCGGTTCCCCGAGGAGTCCAGCCCGCTGGTGACCTTCCGTGATCTCCTGGGGCGTATCGGCTCCATGTGCCGCCAGTCTCGTTGCGGAGCCGGGTGGTGGTCTTGTGGTGGTAGCCGAGCGCGTCCGCGACCACGGGGGCGGGCATGTCGAGGAGCTGCTGGCGGATGGCGGCGCCGCGGGCAGCTGCGGCCGGGATCCCGATCTCGTTCAGCAGAGCGGACAGGTGATCGGGGCGGAACGGCTGGCCGGCCCTGCGGCCAGGGAAGAGCCAGCGGGACGCGGGGTTGGTGGCGGTGTTCATGTTGTCGCGGTGTGCGATGTGTTCCAGCAGCAGGTCGGCGACCGGCTCTGGGACCGGTGAGGGTGACTCCCCGAGCCGTAGCAGCACGGTGTCGCCGTCGCGGATGACGTCGTCGAGGGTGAGCCGGACGATGCGGCTCACGGGCTGCGCGTAGAGGAGCACGATGACTCCGGCGACTCGGAGTCTCATCGGTGTCTCCGTGTCGGTCAGCAGCCGGCCGACGGCGTCGAGGCGCTCGTCGTCGCTCATTGCGGCCCGCCGGGAGACCTGCATGGCCGGAATGGAGAGGAAGCCTGGGCAGCGGCGGGTCTGCATGGCCCAGTTGAGGAAGGCTCGCAAGCAGGTGCGACCGTGTTCGGTGTTCTCGGCCCACCACGCGTCGATGTCGAGCTGGCCGCAGGACGCGAGGTTGGTGTGCCGCTTGCCGAGCCAGTGGAGGAAGGCGGTCGCGTACTTGATCTGCTCGGCGGCGAACCGGCGGATGCTCGGTGTGATGTGGCTCCGCTCAGCGCGGGCCCGCAGCCGGGGGAGAACGCGCCAGGTCGCGTAGAGCTTGATCATCTTGGCGTGCTCGGGGTCGGCGATGCCGGCCAGATGCCCGGGAAGCCAGCGCTGGAAGGAACAGAGGTACTTGTCGGCCGCAGGAAGGACTCCGCACGTCATCAAGAGTTCTTCCAGGTGAGCGGCGGCCCGCCAGGGCTGGAGCTCATGGAAGGCATCGTGGGTCAGTGGGATCTCGCCGAGGCCGAGCCGACGCAGCAGCTGTGAGGCATTCCCCGGCTGGCCGCGGCGCATCTCCAGCCAAGCCAGCCCGCTCCTGGGCTTGTCCATCGCCACCAGCAGGTCGAACAGCGGGACCAGCGCGCGACGGATGCGGCCGGTGCCGTCGTCCAGGAGCGCGGTGAGGCGGTCCGTGAGCGTGCAACGTTCGCAGAGCCGCCCGTGCAGGAGCTTGCCCTCGAAGCCGCAGCGTGAGCAGTCGAAGGTCTGGGAGAAGCCAGCGCAGGTGGTACAGATCGCTGCCCCATCACCGGGGCGGAGCCCTGGAAGGGCCCGGTCCTGGCCGCATCCCGGGCAGGTGCCGCGTGTCCGGACGGCGTGGTCCGAGCAGGTCCGGCAGACGTATCCGTCCGGCCAGGTGCCGGCCTTGTGCCTGCGGCGGCCGCAGCGGCAGCACTCGGCCATGTACCAGCGCTCGTACTGTTCGTCGGTGGCGTAGGGGCGGGTCATGCGTCGGGCAGGATGCGGGCGGCGCGGGGGCGGAGCTTCGCGACGTTCGCGGGCGGCGCGGGCAGGTCGCCGGTGGCAGTCTTGCGGACGCCGGCGTTCTCGGCGGTGGTGGCCACCAGGGCAGCCGGGGTGCAGGAGAGGATGTCGCAGAGCGCAGCCATGACCTGCAACGACAGGCGTTCCGGGGTGCCGGACACCAGGCGGTGGACCTGGGAGGCGGACAGGTCGATGCCGCGCTCGCGCAGCAGTGGCACCAGCTCGGTCGCGGTGAAGATCTGGTGCTGGGCCATGACTTCGCGCAGCCGCCAGATGTAGCCGACCTTGCGTTTCATGCGTGCCTCCCGGCCTGGGTTTCAAGGGCCGCGGCGATGGTGGAGTCCAGGTGCCGCCGCAGGGTGCGGGTGCGGAAGTCCGAGGACACGCAGGTGTAGAGCGAGGTGGTGCTGGCGTGCTCGTGACCGACCTGCTCCTGGACGAAGCGCGGGTCCCAGCCGTCCTCGATCAGGTGCGTGACGTAGGACCTGCGAAGGGAGTGGAAGTCGAGTCCGCCGTCCAGGCCGAGGGCCTTGCGGTAGGCGATGAAACGGGAGTTGAGCCGCTGGCATCCGATCCGCAGGCCCCGTTCGGAAGGCCAGGCCGCCGGGTTGTTGTCAGTGCCGAACAGCGGGCGGACCTCGGTGAACCACTCGTCCAGGACGTCCGGAGTCCAGTCGAACACGGTCAGCACCCCGCGGCGTTTGGGCGGCGAGCCCTTCTTGGCCTTGCCGAAGCGGACCTGGCAGCGGCCGTACTGGCCGAACTCCCCACCGTGCGGGTTGCGGCCGAAGTCAGCGGCGTCGAGCATGCGCGTCTCGTTGCGTCGCGTCCCATAGGCGTAGGCGGTCTTGAACAGGGTCGCGTCGCGGAAGGCGGGCAGCCAGCCCTTGCGGCCGAAGGCCCGGATCCGGGCAACCTCGTCGTCGCAGTGCGCGAAGAAGGCGTGCAGCTCAGCCTTGGTGAACGCTCGCTTCTTCGCGTCCGCCTCGTTGTCCTGGACGTGCACCGCGGTGTTCCACTCGTGTACCACCTGCACCGGATGAGTGCCGAACCGCTCCTCGCAGGTCGCCGTCCACTCGTAGAGCGGATCGGTAATGAAGTGGCAGAAAGCCCGCACGGCCTCGGAGTACGAGCGGATCGTCGAGCGCTTCAAATCCCGCAGGGAGCGCAGGTCACCGAGCCACTCGTCGACCATCGCCGGCGTCCACAGCCACGGGTAGGCGTTCACGTAGGCCGCGAATGCCTTCACCGTGTTCTCCCGGCCCTCCACGGTTGTCCGGGCCAGATTTCGGGCGAGCTGCTGGTTGGCGAAGCCGGTCAGCATCGCCGCGAAGACCTGTTCCTCCGGCCGCAGCAGAGGCACTCCGTCGACCAGATGCAGCCCCGCCGCCCCCGGCACCGGCCCGCTGAACCCCACCATTCCGCCACCCTCCGTCACTCGCATCAGGTGCGAGAAAACCGCATCCGATGCGAGAGGGCAGCAAATCCGCAGGCCAGCCATCCATACGAGTGACGCAGCTGGCAACCACGAGCTGAGCCCCAGTAGCGTCAGGTGCTGCTTCAGGACCACAATCACCCTGGTCACGGCGATGAATCCGGCATCCTGCTAGGTCGAATCACAGACCATCGCGAGTTCGCATCCGATGCAATTGGCGGCACTCGGAACATCGGTACAGCCGTTGGCGCTGAGAACGATCATGGTCGGCTAGCACAGCGATCATCTACAGAACTGGGGTTCGCCGAAAGATCGTCGATCACGGGTGGGGCCTGGCTACGGTCCGCGTCATGCCGGTGGAGTTCTTAACTGATGATCAGGCTGAGGCGTACGGGAAGTTCGCCGAGGAGCCGACGAGACCCGAGTTGGAGCGGTTCTTCTTCCTGGACGATGTCGACCGGGATCTGATCGCGCTGCGGCGTACGAAGCATCATCAGCTGGGCTTCGCCCTCCAGATGTGCACGGTCCGCTACGTGGGGCTGTTTCTGGAGGACCCTCTCGTGGTGCCGTGGCCGGTGGTCGAGCACTTGGCCGTACAGCTCGGGATTCAGGACCCGTCGTGCGTGAAGCGGTACACCGAGCGGCTGAAGACGGCGTACGAGCACGCGTGGGAGATCCGGGACGCCTACGGCTACCACCCATACGAAGATGCGGAGTGGGGGCGGAAGTTCCGGACGTTCCTGCACGGCCGGGCGTGGACCCATGCGGAGGGGCCGGTCGCGCTGTTCAACCAGGCGGTGGGCTGGCTGCGGCGGAACCGGGTGCTGCTGCCGGGTGTCTCGGTGCTGGCCCGGCAGGTGTCGGAGGTTCGCACGATCGCGGAGAAGCGGCTGCACGCCACCGTGGCCAGGGCGGCTCACCGCGCGGACCCTGCGCTGCCGGCGGACCTGGTGGCCACGCTGGTGACGCCGGAGGGCGGCCGGTACTCGGAGTTGAAGCGGCTGCGCCGGCCGCCGACGCGTACGACGGGCACGGCGTTCGCGCGGTCGCTGGAGCGGGTCGACGAGATCGGTGCGTTCCAGCTGGGGCGGTTGAAGCTGTCGCAGATCCCGCCGAACCGGCTCGCGGCGCTGGCCCGTTACGGGCTGGGGTCCAAGGCTGCGAGCCTGGAGCGGGCCGCGGAGCCCAAGCGCACGGCGATGCTCACCGCGGTGATGCGCCACCTTGAGGCCAAAGCGATCGATGAGGCCCTGGACCTGTTCTCGGTGCTGATGGCGACGAGGCTGATCAGCACGGCGAAGCGGGCGACGGACAAGGACCGGCTCTCGACGCTGCCGCAGCTGGAGAAGGCGTCGCGGACCCTGGCGCGGGCGGCGAAGGTGCTGTTCGAGGAGCTGGAGCTGGTCGAGGCACACGGCACGGATCTGGACGCGGCGGCACTGTGGCGGGCGGTGGAGGAGGTGGCGCCCCGGGCCGCGGTGATGAGTGAGGCCGTGCTGGTGGTCTCGCTGGTGCCGGAGGACGAGGACTCGGCGGCCGTCGCGATGCGGGCGGCGCTGGCCACCCGGTACAACACGGTGCGGCCGTTCCCGTCGCTGCTGGGCGAGTCGAAGGCGCTGGACGCGGCGACCGGCGGGAAGCGGGTGCTGGCCGGGGTGAAGCGACTGCCCGCTCTGGCGCGGCGGCGGGTGAAGGACAAGCCGCTGCTGCCGCGCGAGGTCGATGACAAGCTGGTGCCGGCCGCGTGGCGCAAGGCGGTGTATGCCAACGCCGAGCTGCCCCCGGGGGCTGTGGACCGGGACGCATACGTGGTGTGCGTGCTGGAGCAGCTGCACCGCGCGCTTCAGCGCCGGGACGTGTTCGCCTCTCCCTCGCACCGCTGGTCCGACCCGCGCGCCCGGCTGCTGGACGGCACGGAGTGGGAGGCCGTGCGGGAGGACGTTCTGGCGGGTCTGAGCCTGGATATGCCGGTCGAGGAGCACTTGGCCGCGCTGGTGACGGCGCTGGATGCGGCGTGGAAGCAGATGGCGGAGCGGCTGGAGACGGCTGGGCAGGACACGAAGGTCACCATCGAGGTCCCGCCGGGCGGCCGGGCGAAGCTGAATGTGTCGAAGCTCGGCGCGCTGGGCGAGCCGAAGTCCCTGACGTGGCTGCGGGGGCGGGTGGAGAAGATGCTCCCGAAGATCGACCTGCCGGAGCTGTTGTTCGAGGTGCACGGCTGGACCGGGTTCCTGGACGCGTTCGTGCACCTGGGCGACGGCACGACCCGCATGAAGGACCTGACCACCTCACTGGTGGCCCTCCTGGTCTCGGAGGCGTGCGACATCGGTATGACCCCGGTCATCAACCCCGCGCATGAGGCGCTTCACCGTTCCCGGCTGGTGCACGTCGATCAGTTCTACCTGCGGGCCGACACCATCGCCGCGGCGAACGCCGCACTGATCGAGGCGCAGGGCCAGGTGCCGATCGTGCGGTACTGGGGAGACGGGCTGCTGGCCTCGGTCGACGGATTGAGGTTCGTCGTTCCCGTCCGCACCGTCAACGCTGCCCCGTCGCCGAAGTACTTCGGGTTCAAGCGCGGCATCACCTGGCTCAACGCCGTCAACGACCAGGTCGCGGGCATCGGCCAGATGGTGGTGCCGGGCACGCCGCGCGACTCCCTGCACATCCTGGATGCCCTGCTGAACCTCGACGGTGGGGTGAAGCCGGAGATGGTCGCCACCGACAACGCCTCGTACAGCGACATCGTGTTCGGCATCTTCCGCATCCTGGGCTACAACTTCAGCCCCCGGTTCAAGGACCTGGACGACCAACGGTTCTGGCGCGCGTCCCTTCCCGGCATAGAGACCGGCACGTACGGGCCGCTGGAGCCGCTGGCCCGCAACCGGGTCAACCTGAACAAGGTGATCACTCACTGGCCGGACATGCTCCGGGTCGCCGGTTCCCTGGTCACCAACCAGGTTCGCGCCTACGACCTGCTGCGGATGTTCGGACGCGAAGGCCACCCGACCCCGCTGGGGCAGGCATTCGCCGAGTACGGCCGGATCGCCAAGACCGAGCACCTGCTCCGCGTCGTCGACCCGGTCGACGACACCTACCGCCGCCAGATGAACCGCCAGCTCACCGTGCAGGAGTCCCGGCACAAGCTGGCCCGCGACGTGTGCCACGGCAAGCGTGGCACCATCCACCAGGCGTACCGGGACGGGATGGAGGACCAGCTCGGCTCACTGGGCCTGGTCCTCAACGCCGTGGTGCTCTGGACCACCCGGTACATCGACGCCGCCGTCGCCCGGCTCCGTGCCGAGGGCCACGAGATCCGGGACGAGGACATCGCCCGCCTGTCCCCACTCAAGCACCGCAACCTCAACGTCCTGGGCCGTTACAGCTTCACCGCCTCCACCCCGGCTGGCGGCGCCCTACGCCCGCTTCGTGACCCCGACACAGTGGAACTCGACGAGGACGACGAAGGGTAGCGGGAGCGGACTCTGGCCTACGTGCGCTGGCGAGGCCGTACCACGCCGGTGTGTAGACGCGCTTGACCCGCTTTGCGCCCGACGATGCTTTCGCCCCTTGACCTTGACGCAACGGCAGGGTTTCTACTGGCAGCATGCGAATCGGAGAGATCGCCGCGCTCGTGGGGCTCACCACCCGGGCGATCCGGCACTACCACCACGTCGGGCTGCTTCCGGAACCGGAGCGGCGCCCCAACGGCTACCGGGTCTACAGCGTCCGCGACGCCGTCCTGCTCGCCCGGGTGCGCCGGCTCACCGAACTCGGCCTCAGCCTCGATGAAGTGCGCGACGCCCTCGCCGACGATGCCGGGCGCGAACTGACCGAGATATTGGAAGAACTCGACGCCGACCTGGCCCGCCAGGAAGCCGACATCAGGGAGCGCCGCTGCCGGCTCGGCGCCCTGCTCACGGAGCCGCCCGGCGCGACCGGGCCCGTCTCACCCGCCCTCGCCGCACTGCTGGCACAGGCCCCCCGAACAGACTCGCCGAGCGCGGCCAAGGACCGCGAGTACCTCACGCTGCTGGACGCCACCAGCACCGGTAACCAAGAGATTTTCGCGCTGCTCGGAACACTGGTCGCCGATCCCGCGGTCGTCGAACTGTATGAGCGCCTTGACGCGCTCGCCGATGCCCCCACCGACGATCCGCGGATCGCGCCCCTGGCAGCTGACCTGATGGCAGCCGTCCCCAAGGAGCTGTTCGCCGCAATCCCCGAGGACGGGGCGGTCGTGACCGGGTTCAAGGAGGCGCTGCTCGCCGAGTACACCCCCGCGCAAGCGGAAGTCGTGGGCCGACTTATGGACGCGTTCATGGAGAGGGGTCGGGGATGAGCGGCCGGGCAAGGGGCGTACGGGCGGCGCGGATCGCGGTAGCCGCCGTACTGCCGGGGGAACTGGCACTGGCGGCCTGCCTGGTGGCGGGGGTCCGGCCGCCCGGGTGGGCGCTGGCGGGCGCCGAGGCGCTGGTGCTCGCAGTGCTGCTGCTGGAAGCCTGGGTGCTGCGCTCTCTGTACGTCGCCGCGCGCGCCCGCGGCGCGGACCGGCGGGCGGCGCGGCGAGCCGCCGTACGGGAGGCGGTGCCGGTGACGGTCCGCCGCCTGGTCCTCCACGAACTGCGCGCCCTCGCCTCCCTGGGGCGGTGGATCCGGCGCGGCACGCACGGGGTGCGCCCCGGGGACCTCGCTGCCGCGTACACCGGGCCCCAGACCGCGATGATGTACGGGCTGCTCTTCGTGATGGTGATCGAGACGGTGGGCCTGGCCTTCCTCATCCCTTGGCCGGCAGTCCACCGGGTGGTCCTGGTAATCGACCTGTACGGCGTCGTCCTTGTGCTGGCACTGCACGCCGCCTGCGTTACCCGGCCGCACGTTGTGCGCCCCGACGGTTCTCTGCGGATCCGCTACGGAGCCCTGTTCGACCTCGCCGTACCGCCGGACGCGGTCGCTTCGGTCCGGGTCGACCGGCGCTATCCCGAGGGCGGTCTGATCACCCTCTCCGAGGACGGGGTCCTCGACCTGATCGTTGGCAGCCAGACCTCGGTGACCCTGGAGCTGAACCGGCCGCTCCCCTTCACCCGCCCGCTCGGCGCAACGGAAGAGGCCCACACCATCCGCTTCCATGCCGACGACCCGCGCGCGCTGGTCAGCGCGCTCCGTCAGCCCGCCTGAGCACACAGTTCGGTCTTCGCCGCGACGTGGCGCCGGGCAAGGTGCGCCGATCGGTTGCACGTTCGACTTCTCGGCATTCTCACAAATGAACATCTGTGAGAGATCTGCGAGAGGCCCGGAAGTGATCACGTCTCCGCAGGTCACCGTTCGCAAAAGTCCTCTCGAAACCAGCGTGTTGTGCGAGGCACTTCTGAGAGGCTGCCGCTATGGATCTCACGCCCGATCAGGCAGCATTGGCGGTAGAGCGTCACGACTGCCCGAACTGTGACGCGCCCGCTGGAAGCGCCTGCCGCACCCGGGGCGGGAAGACTGCCGCGAAGTACCACACCCCGCGCTTCGTCCTCGTTCCCGCGCTCCGTGAGGAACTGGAGATCCCCGTCCCCGCCGACCGCCTCCCCGGCCGCGTGTGGAAGCAGGGCCCCGCGCTCGCCGTCGTGCCCGCGCCCCGCACCGAGCGGCCCGTGAGGATCGGGTACGCCCGTACCTCGACTGCCCGCCAGGAGTTGGCGAGCCAGCTCGAAGCCCTCCACCGCGCAGAGTGCCACAAGGTGTTCCAGGAGCAGATCAGCACCCGCGTCAAGGTGCGGCCCGAGCTGGAGAAGGCGCTTGCGCTGGCCCGCCAGTTCAAGGAAGCCGCACCCGAGACGCCGGTCATCTTCACCGTCCACGAGCTCAAGCGGCTCGCGCGCAACGCCGCCGAGCTGATGACGCTGTCCGCCGAACTCCAAGCCGGCGGCATCCAGCTCGAACTCCTCACCGGCCCACTCACCGGCATCTACGACCCCAACGGCATGGGCGCCATGTTCTTCGCCGTGCTCGCCGTCGCCAGGCAGATCGAACGCAACTACATCCGGGAGAAGACCCTCGAAGGTCAGGTCACCGCAGCGGCCAAGGGCAATCACGGCGGACGGCCGAAGGTCATTGACGACGACATGCTCACCTTCGCCGTCGCGCTCAAGGACAAGGGCGTCCCCGTCCCCGAGATCGCGAAGAAGCTGGTCATCAAGACCGGGAAGAACGCAGGCAAGAACCCCTCGGTCGCCTCGCTCTACCGGGCGCTGGCCGAAGCCGAAGATGCCGCGGCGGACGACGGCCCACCACTGCGGCCCAAGCCCGTCCGCATCCGCCGGCCAGAAGACCCGCTCACCCCCGAGGAGATCGACCTCCGCGACCGACTCCAGGCCCAGCCCCACCCGAACGCGGAGATCCGCAGCTAGACCTCATGATCAATCTCAGCGCCAACGGCTGTACCGATGTTCCCCAAGGCCGGGGAGCTCCGTGGGTTCAGGCAAACCGAAGCTTATTCAGCGGGAACTCGCGGGTCGGTCCGTGTGTATCAACTGGGTGGAGTCGTGGGTTCGGCGGGAACTGTGGGGTGGGCCGCGAGGCGGCGGGCTTCCGCCGTGACCTCGGCATCGACCTGAGCTATTGCTTCGTCGCCGTCTTCGAGCATGCCGTACTCGTCATCGAGCTCGGCGAGCCGCTCAGCCAGGGGCAGCTCGTGCCCGTAGCGCCGGTGAATCCGGAAAGTGAGCTCCCAAGGTTTCAACTCGCCGGCGAGCATGCGCCGTGCGAGCGCTCGCACGGCAGCTTCTTGGCCAGCCTCACTGCCAACCGGATGGAGGGTGAGGCCGAGTTCGGCGAGTGCCGGGGGGAGCAGGTCGTGGACGTCGTAGTCCGCCTCGGCGCGCGTGCAGGCGGCGAGGATCCGAAGGTTGGGGGTGTCGAGTCCGGCGACGAGCGCGGCGCAGGCGGAATCGACCACCTCGCTCGCACTGGTCTCCCCCACACTCCAGAGGGCGGCATGGTCCTGTAGAGCGATTGCTACTGCTTCGGTCGACGTCACACGCACATGATTCCCTTCACGGTGCGTCCCGGTCGAGCACATTTCAGCGAAGGTGCTGTTCAGCGGCCTGTTCCAGCAGGGCTCGTGCGGAGTCCGCGTAGCGCATGGCGGTCTTCTCGTCGAGCCCGAAGACCTCCGCGAGATGGAGTGGGTCAGGCCCGTGGGTCAGGGCCTCTTCGAGCTACCAGTCAACGCGGAGCCGTTCCAGGGTGGCGTCCTGTCCTCGCAGCGGAGCACTGATCCAGTGGTTGCTGGCCCGGCCGGTCGTGTTGGCGGTCTGGTTGTTGATCAGCAGGTGGAGGTTCGCGGTGCTCGGCCACCGGCGGCACCGGTGGCCGAGCCAGTCCGTCAGGAGCTTCAGGGTGAGGTCGTCGAGGGGCCGGGCGCGTCCGGCGATGGTCAGCCGGCGGTTGCCGAGATCGACGTCGTCGAGCATGAGGGCGGCGATCTGGCCGACCCGGGCGGCGTGGACGGCCGCGAGGGCGAGGACGAGCCGCGCCGCTGGCGTCATCGCAGCCGCGACGGAGCGCTCGACCTGATCGGGGAGGAGCGGTTGCAACACGGCGTATTCGTTCTGCCCGACCTTGATCCGGCTGGCGGGGTTCCGGAAGATCAGCCCCTGCCGTTTGGCCCAGGTGAACAGGGACCGCAGGGCGACGAGCTGGTCACGCCGCTGGTGACCGTGCAGCGTCTTGACGTGGGCGAGGACGTCGTCGCGGGTCACCTCCCGTAGGTGGTCGTAGCGGTTCGACCACTCCAGCAGGGCCGGACGGACCTGGTTGAGGGAGAGCCAGACCGTGCCCTCCTTGCGCGGGAGGCTGCGAGGGCCGCCGTCGTGCAGGGCTCGGGTCCAGCGCTCGGCTTCCGAACCGATGCCGGGTGCGAGCCCTTCCAGGCGTCCGACGAGCCAGCGCTCGAAGGACGGCTCGCTGTCGTCCTCGAAGATCCCCATCTCCTCCAGGACTGTGACGATGTGGCCGACGGGCAGGTCCGGGGTCCGCAGCGGGGAGAAGATCTCCGTGTGCCGGATGACGTCGCCCTCGACGTGACCGGTGAGGACGACGGCCAGACCGCGGTTGACCGCGAAGCGGATGTTGCGTCCCCAGCCGCGTGCCTCGGCGAACCGGTGGGCGGGGTACTTCGCCCAGGCAAGCCACGGGCTGGCCAGGTCGGCGTCGGCCGGGTCGAGCCGATCGAAGCGCCGGGGGATCTGCTCGAACAGCGGCGGCTGCCGCCAGCCGGGGTCGGGAGGCCAGGTCGGCGCGGGAGGCGGTTTGCGCGGGGGGCCACGCCGTCCTCCCTTCCGCCGGGCTGGAGGCGTTGGCCTTCTGCGGTAGTGCATCCCCACGAAGAACAGCTGCTGGTGCCGGACGGCGGCAAGCCGCTCCCGCACGTCTTGCCCTTCTGCCGCCTGGCCGTCGGCTGTCTTCGCACCAAGGCGGGCCTGGCACCAGCACAGGCGGCAGTAGTCCCACTTCAGCGGCTGGACGCGACGGCAGCCGGCGCATTCCGCCGCGTCGTGCCCGCAGCCGAACATGTAGCAGGTGTGGCAGAGCCGTCCGCGGAAGTCGCCCCAGGCCAGGCAACCAGGGCAGGAGCTGGTGGGCTTGACGTAGTCCTTCGGGAAGCGTGCCACCGGCTCACTCCGGGGGCAGCGACCGGCCGTCCCGGCGCTTGGGGATCACCTTCGGCGCAGCGGTCCCCAAGCCGACAGCGACCCGGACCGTCTCCTCCTGGCCGGGGCGGTGTACCTTCTCCGGCTCGGGGATCAGGAGGTCGCCAATCTCGCAGCCGAGGACGACGCAGATGACGTCCAGGTCCTCCATCTTGAGAGAGACCGGCTGGCCGGACCACAGCCCGGACATCTTCCCGGCCGAGATGACTAGGCCGTGCTCGGCCAGGCTCCGCTGGAGATCGGAGGCTTTCCAGATCCCCTTATTCGCGGCGGTCAGCCGCAGGTTCCACTTCATCGCAGAAGCCCTTCCAGCCGCTTCGCGGCCCGCTGCTGCCCGGCCACCCAGGCGTCCTCGACCCGGGTCTGCTGGACATGGACATATCGCATGGTCGTAGCGATCCAGGAATGTCCGAGGACTTCCTGGATCGCGATCAGGTCGAGTCCGCCGAGGTAGAGCTCGGACGCACAGAAATGCCCCAGGACGTGCGGGGTGAGCTTGTCGCCCCAGCCAGGCAGATGTGCTGTGGCCGCGGCCCTTGAGACCGCCGCGCAGGGCATCGTCGCCGACCCGGCCGGAGGAACCGTCGGCGCATCTGCGCTCGGAGGGGAACAGCGGGGCACCGGGGCGGGTGTGGTCGTCATCGAACTGTCCCCAGACGTCCTCGATGAACCATCGCAACGTGCGGTCGGCGCCGTTGATCAAGGGGACCATCCGCTCACGCGGACCCGAGCCCCGGGCGCCCTTGCCGTGGCGGACGTGGAGCTTGCCGAAGCGGCCCAGATCCCACTTGATGTCCGCCAGATCGAGCTTGCACGCCTCGCTGACCCGCAGCCCGACCTGGGACATCAGCTTGGAAGCGGTGTAGTTTCGGGCAGTCGGGGCGAACTTCCGGCAGGTCGCCAGCTCGCCACCCCACCCGGCGAACAGCGTCTTGACCTCCGGCCCGGACGGCGGAATCCGCAGTACCGCATCCTTCGATCCGCGCGGCCGGTTCATCTCGTCAATCGGGCACTCGATCACCCGACCGGTCATCCGGTGGATCTCGACCTTGTGCCGCAACTCCAGGAACAGGAAGTACGTGGTCAGCGCCTGCGAGCGCCCCAGCCGGGTGCCGCTCGGTGAGGCCCGCAGCACCTTCCCGAAGTACGCGTCGGCGTCGGGCGGCTCCATCTCCCACAGCGGCCGACCGAACCAGGACCGCATCTGCTCCAGGTGCCCGACGTCTCCGCGGATCGTGCCGTCCGCCAGCCCCGCCGAGGCCCGCGCCAGCACGAACCCCGCCAGCACGTCGGTCTCGAACTGCTCCAGTTCCTCCGCCGTGGCCGGCGGCCGGACATCGCGCAGGTCCCGTACGGCAGCCAGCGTCAACCCGAGCCTCCTCACCTTCAGCCAGATCGTGAACCGATCGGACACGGTGAGAACGCTTCAGGAATCCCGAAGTTACGTCAGCCCGCGAACTGCTGCGGGAAAGAGGACGAACCGCCTGGCCACGCAGTTGAGGACTCGTGACGGCTCAGAGCAACCCACGGGATGTCGCACACCCCAGCACCCGCCGCACCGACGGCAGCACCCACACCGCCGCTGCCACCCCGGCCGCCCCGACACTCATCACACACGCCGGCACGATCCCCGCGTACGCGTCGTCGTCCGCGGGGGAGGAACCCGTCATCGTCAGACCGCCCGGTGGCCGTTCTCCAGTTCCGCCGGGCCGTTGCCGTCCTCCAGGGCGTCCAGGGCGGCGAGGACCCGGCGGCCGAGGGGCGGGGGGAGGTAGTCGGGGAGGTCGGTACGGGGGACCAGGCGCCAGGAGAGGAGTTCCTCCTCCTGGAGGCGGATCGCCTTGAGGTCGGCGTCGGTGAGGACGCCGCCGTCGTAGAGGTAGGCGACCAGCGGCATGTGGCCGGGGACCGGGACCCAGTCCACGGCCAGCAGGCGGCCCGGCGCGCGGTCCAGGCCGATCTCCTCCAGCGTCTCGCGGCGCGCGCCCAGCCGGGGCGTCTCGCCGTCGTCGGACTCGATCGTGCCGCCCGGCAGGCCCCACCCCGGCCGGTAGTTCGGCTCGACCAGCAGGACCCGGCCCTCCGCGTCCCGGAACAGGGTGGCGGCGGCGGACAGGACGCGCGGCAGACCCGCGATGTACGTGGCGAACTCGTCAGAGGCGGTCATCCAGGCAGGGTAACCAGGGAGCGTGGATCACAACCCCTAGGGTGGACGCCGCGCCGACCCGTGAGGGCGGTGGAGCGAGCGGTGAGGGGACACGGAGTGAGGGACGGTGTGGGTCGCGGGGTGCTGGTCGCCCCGGACAAGTTCAAGGGGTCGCTGACGGCGGCGGAGGTGGCCGCGCATGTGGCGGCCGGGCTGCGGAGGGCCGTACCCGGCGTCCAGGTCGAGACGCTGCCGGTGGCCGACGGCGGGGACGGGACCGTGGACGCGGCCGTCGCGGCCGGGTTCGAGCGCCGGGAGGTGAAGGTCGCCGGTCCCCTCGGGCACCCGGTGACCGCCGCCTACGCGATACGCGCGGACACGGCGGTCGTGGAGATGGCCGAGGCGAGCGGACTCCGCCGCCTGCCCGCCGGGACCCTCGCCCCGCTCACCGCCTCCACCCATGGCTCCGGCGAGCTGCTGCGGGCCGCGCTGGACTCGGGCGCCCGCACCGTCGTCCTCGGCGTCGGCGGCAGCGCCACGACCGACGGCGGAGCCGGGATGCTCACGGCGCTCGGGGCGCGGTTCCTGGACGAGCGGGGGGAGCCGGTCGGGCCGGGCGGCGGCGGCCTCGCCGACCTCGCCGAGGCCGACCTGACCGGTCTCGACCCCCGCCTCGCCTCCGTCGAGCTGGTCCTGGCGAGCGATGTGGACAACCCCCTCACCGGCCCGCACGGCGCCGCCGCCGTCTACGGCCCGCAGAAGGGCGCCTCCCCGGCCGACGTGACCCTCCTCGACGATGCCCTCACCCGCTTCGCGGCCGCCCTGGCCCCCGACCTCGCGGACCGGCCCGGCGCGGGCGCGGCCGGCGGGGTCGGTTACGCGGCCCTCCTGCTCGGCGCCCGCTTCCGCGCCGGGATCGAGGTCATGCTCGACGTCCTGGGCTTCGCCGAGGCCCTGGCCCGCGCCGACCTCGTCATCACGGGCGAGGGCGCCCTGGACGAGCAGACCCTCCGCGGCAAGGCCCCGGCCGGAGTGGCCGCGGCGGCCCGCGCGGCGGGCAAGGAGGTCGTCGCGGTGTGCGGCCGCCTCACCCTGCCCCCCGAGACCCTCCACCGGGCCGGCATCACAGCGGCCTACCCGCTGACCGCCCTGAACCCCGACCCCGCCACCTGCATCACCCAGGCGGCCCCCCTGCTGGAAACCCTGGCGGCCGACATCGCGGAGCGGCATCTGCGGCGGGGCTGATGTCGGCTGGGGGCCGGGGGACCGGGCGGCGGGGAAGCGGTGGCGGGGATCGCTGGGCGGCACCTGCGCCGAGGCTGACGCCGACCGGGGGCCGGGAGACGGGGCGGCGGGGTAGCGGCGGCGGGCGTTGCCGAGCGGTGCCTGCAGCGGGCTGATGCTGGCTGGGGGCCGGGCAGCCAGGTAGCGGTGGGGGGGATTGCTGAGCGGCACCTGTGCCGAGGCTGACGCCGACTGGGTGCCGGAGACCGGGCGGCGGAAGCGGTCGTGGGCATTGCCGAGCGGTGCCGCAGCATCGCCGAACCCCATCCCACCGACGCCCCGGAGTGCAGGAGCGCCCCGATGCCCGCTGAGCCGCCCCGCTCGGCCCGACCCGCGCCGCCCGGCCCCGCGCCGAGCCGCCCTGCCCGCGCCGAGCCGCCCTGCCCGCGCCGAGCCGCCCTGCCCGCGCCGAGCCGCCCTGCCCGCGCCGAGCCGCCCTGCCCGCGTCGTGCCGCCCCGGCCCTGCCCGCGTCGTGCCGCCCCGCTCCGCCCGCGTCGTGCCGCCCCGCTCCGTGCCGCCCCGCGCGGACGCCCGACCGCAGGCAAGACCCGGCCCTGCCGCCCCGAGGCCGCCCGGCCCGAAGCCCTCACCGAGCGGTCCCCGTCCTGACCGCCGACGGCAAAGCAAAGGGGCCCCGGACCATGAAAGTCCGGGGCCCCAAAGCCAAGCACTCGCGCGTTACGGCAACTGCGCCGCTCGCGCCTCCCGGCGGTTGTCGCGGAAGTTGTTCACCCGGCGGGCCGTGGCGAACAGCGGGATCACCGCGCCCATGACGAGCTGGAGCGCGCACCCCGCCTGGAGCAGGAGCTGCCCGCCCGGCGCGTCGAAGGCCCAGGCGGCCAGCAGCCCCATGGACAGGACGATCCAGCCCAGCACCGCGCCGGCGAGACGGCCGCGCGGCTTGGGGTACTCGACCCGGCTCACCATCAGCCAGGCGATGCCCACGATGGCCAGCAGAGTCGCCGGGAACGGCAGCTCCAGCAGCACGATGGAGACGACCGTCAGCGCGCCGAACGGCGACGGCATGCCCTGGAACATGCCGTCCTTCAGCGTCACGCACGAGAACCGCGCGAGCCGCAGTACGACGGCGAGCAGCACCACGATCGCCCCGAGCGCCGCCACCCGCTGGTGCGCGTCGTCCGCGACCATGCCGTAGACCAGGACGAAGTACGCCGGGGCCAGGCCGAAGCTGATCAGGTCGGAGAGGTTGTCCAGCTCCGCACCCATCGGGGAGGAGCGCAGCTTGCGCGCCACCAGCCCGTCGAAGAGGTCGAAGACCGCCGCGCAGAGCATGAGGATGACCGCCGTGGCCGCGCTGTGGCGGGCCATGCCGGATTCCTGGCTGCCGGTGAGGTGCGGGATCAGGATGCCGGTGGTGGTGAAGTACACCGCCATGAAGCCGCAGGTCGCGTTGCCGAGCGTGAGGGTGTCCGCTATCGACAGGCGCATAGAGAGGGGCATCTCCTCCTCGTCGCCCGCCTCGTCGGCCTCGGGCACCCAGCCCGCCTGTGTCTCTGGATCAATCACGGTCAATGCGAGTCACCCCAGCCACGGTCTTCTGACCGACCTCGACGTCGACCTCCACGCCCGCGGGCAGGTAGAGGTCGACACGCGAGCCGAAGCGGATCAGACCGATGCGGTCACCCTGCTCGACCTTCGTGCCCTCAGGGATGTACGGCACGATGCGGCGGGCCACAGCGCCCGCGATCTGGATCATCTCGATGTCGCCGAGTTCGGTGTCGAAATGCCAGACTACGCGCTCGTTGTTCTCGCTCTCCTTGTTGAAAGCCGGAACAAAGCCGCCGGGGATGTGCTCGACCGACGTCACGGTGCCCGCCAGCGGCGCGCGGTTGACGTGGACGTTGAGCGGGCTCATGAAGATGGCTACGCGGGTGCGGCCGTCCTTCCAGGGCATGATGCTCTGCACCACACCGTCGGCGGGCGAGATGACGCGGCCCGCGGTGATCTCGCGCTCCGGGTCGCGGAAGAACCACAGCATGCCCGCCGCGAGAGCGGTGGCGGGCACGGCGACGGCCTTGGCGACGCCCGAGCGGCGGGCCCGTGCCAGGCTGAGGGCCGCGGTGGCGACGGTCGGGAGGAGCCACGGCGATGCTCCGCGCGCGAGGCGTACGCCGCCGGCTCGGCTGTCGCTGGGTGCAGAGGTTTGGCTGTGGGGCATGGATGACCTTCGTAGCGGATGATGCCGCGCAATGACGGGGGACGGCGGCTTTCCGGGGATCGTACCGGGCGCGGGGCGCAACTGGGCAAGCCAGGAAGCCGAGTCGGCGGCCGAAGAGCGTCGACGGGGTGTGATCTTCTTCTCGGCGATAACACCCCGTCTCCGGACAATCAGCCCTGGAACCGATACTCTTCGAGCAGGCGGCGACCGATGATCATTTTCTGGATCTCGGCGGTACCCTCGCCGATCAGCAGCATCGGCGCCTCGCGGTACAGGCGCTCGATCTCGTACTCCTTGGAGAAGCCGTAGCCGCCGTGGATGCGGAAGGCGTCCTCGACGACCTCCTTGCAGTACTCGGAGGCCAGGTACTTGGCCATTCCGGCCTCCAGGTCGTTTCGCTCCCCGGAGTCCTTTTTGCGCGCGGCGTTCACCATCATCGCATGGGCGGCCTCGACCTTGGTGGCCATCTCGGCCAGCTTGAACTGAATGGCCTGGTGCTGGGCGATCTGCTTGCCGAAGGTGTGCCGCTGCTGGGCGTACTGAACACCCAGCTCGAAGGCGCGCTGGGCGACACCGCAGCCGCGCGCCGCGACGTTGACGCGGCCGACCTCGACGCCGTCCATCATCTGGTAGAAACCCCGGCCCGTGACGCCGCCGAGCACGCGGTCGGCCGGAACGCGTAGGCCGTCCATGATCAGCTCGGTGGTGTCGACGCCCTTGTACCCCATCTTGTCGATCTTGCCGGGGATGGTGAGACCGGGGCGGACCTCGCCGAAGCCGGGCTCCTTCTCCACCAGGAAGGTCGTCATGGACTTGTGCGGTGCGGTGCCCTCGGGGTGTCCTTCGTCACTCCGGACCAGAACGGCCACCAGCGAGGACGTTCCGCCGTTCGTCAGCCACATCTTCTGGCCGTTGAGGACGTACTCCTCGCCGTCCTTCACCGCCTTAGAGGTGATGGCCGACACGTCCGAGCCGAGCGCCGGCTCCGACATCGAGAACGCGCCCCGGATGTCGCCCGCCGCCATGCGCGGCAGGAAGTGGTCCTTCTGCTCTTGCGTGCCGTGCTGCTTGAGCATGTACGCCACGATGAAGTGCGTGTTGATGATCCCGGAGACCGACATCCAGCCACGGGCGATCTCTTCCACGCACAGCGCGTAGGTGAGCAGCGACTCGCCCAGGCCCCCGTACTCCTCGGGGATCATCAGACCGAAGAGGCCGAGTTCCCTCAGGCCGTCCACGATCTGCTGCGGGTACTCGTCGCGGTGCTCCAGCTCGGTGGCGACCGGGATGATCTCCTTGTCCACGAAGTCGCGGACGGTGGAGAGGATCTCCTGCTGGATGTCCGTCAGGCCGGCGGTCTGGGCGAGTCGGGCCATGGCCTACTTCTCCTGCTGCTTGAGTTCCGGGCGGCCCGGCTGCTCGCCGCCGCGCTCCTTGATGTACGTCTCGGTCGGCACCATGACCTTGCGGCGGAAGACGCACACCAGGGTGCCGTCCTGCTTGTAGCCCTTGGTCTCCACGTGCACGATCCCGCGGTCGTTCTTCGACTTCGACGGCCACTTGTCGAGCACGGTCGTCTCGCCGTAGATGGTGTCGCCGTGGAAGGTCGGCGCCACGTGCTTCAGCGACTCGATCTCCAGGTTGGCGATCGCCTTGCCGGACACGTCCGGCACCGACATGCCGAGCAGCAGCGAGTAGATGTAGTTGCCGACCACCACGTTCTTGCCGAAGTCCGTGGTGCTCTCGGCGTAGTTGGCGTCCATGTGGAGCGGGTGGTGGTTCATGGTGAGGAGGCAGAAGAGGTGGTCGTCGTACTCGGTGACCGTCTTGCCGGGCCAGTGCTTGTAGACGGCCCCGACCTCGAACTCCTCGTAGGTGCGCCCGAACTGCATGCTCACGCCTCCGGAATCTCGAACTTGCTGGTGCGCTGCATGCCGGCGGCGCGGCCCTTGCCCGCGATGACCAGGGCCATCTTGCGGCTGGCCTCGTCGATCATCTCGTCGCCGAGCATCGCCGAGCCCTTCTTGCCGCCCGCCTCGGAGGTGCAGTACTCGTAGGCGTCCAGGATCAGCTCGGCGTGGTCGTAGTCCTCCTGCGAGGGGGAGAAGACCTCGTTGGCGGCGTCCACCTGGCCGGGGTGCAGCACCCACTTGCCGTCGAAGCCGAGCGCGGCGGCGCGGCCGGCGACCTCGCGGAAGCCGTCCACGTTGCGGATCTGGAGGTAGGGGCCGTCGATCGCCTGGAGGTCGTTGGCGCGGGCGGCCATCAGGATCTTCATCAGGATGTAGTGGTAGGCGTCCGCCGGGTAGCCGGGCGGCTGCTCACCCACGACGAGCGACTTCATGTTGATCGACGCCATGAAGTCGGCGGGACCAAAGATGATCGTCTCGATACGCGGACTGGCCGACGCGATCTCATTGACGTTGTTGAGACCCTGGGCGTTCTCGATCTGGGCCTCGATGCCGATCCGGCCGACTTCGAAGCCCATCGTCTTCTCGATCTGCGTCAGCAGCAGGTCGAGCGCGACCACCTGCTGGGCGTTCTGCACCTTGGGCAGCATGATGCAGTCGAGGTTGGGGCCGGCGCCCTCGACCACCGTCACGACGTCGCGGTACGTCCACTCCGTCGTCCAGTCGTTGACCCGTACGACCCGCGTCTTGCCCGTCCAGTCGCCCTCGTTGAGGAACTTGACGATGGTGTGCCGCGCCTCCGGCTTGGCGAGCGGCGCGCACGCGTCCTCCAGGTCCAGGAAGACCTGGTCGGCGGGGAGACCCTGCGCCTTCTCCAGGAACCGCGGGTTGCTCCCCGGCACCGCCAGACAGGAGCGGCGCGGACGCAGACGGTTGACGGTCATGCGGGGACCTCCAGGGGGTCGAGCTTGTTCGCTGTGCGGATCTCGTCGACGATACGGCCGATGATTCCGGTGATGTCGAAGTCCTTCGGGGTGAACACGGCGGCCACGCCCGCCGACTTCAGCAGTTCGGCGTCGGCGTTCGGGATGATCCCGCCCGCGATCACCGGGATGTCGTGCGCCCCGGCCTCGCGCAGCCGGTCCAGCACGTCCGGCACCAACTGGGCGTGCGAGCCGGACAGGATGGACAGGCCGACCGCGTGCACGTCCTCCGCCAGGGCGGCGTCCACGATCTGCTCCGGGGTCAGCCGGATGCCCTGGTAGACCACCTCGAACCCGGCGTCACGGGCGCGTACGGCGATCTGCTCGGCGCCGTTGGAGTGCCCGTCCAGACCCGGCTTGCCCACCAGGAAGCGCAGCTTGCCCACGCCCAGGTCGCGCGCGGTGGCGTCCACCCGCGCCCGCACCCCGGCCATCGCGGACCCGGCCTCGGCGGGCACCGCCACCGGGGCGGAGGAGACGCCGGTCGGTGCCCGGTACTCGCCGAACACCTCGCGCAGCGCCCCCGCCCACTCGCCGGTCGTGACACCGGCGCGGGCGCACTCCAGGGTGGCCTCCATGAGGTTGTCCGTGCCCTTGGCGGCCTCCTTCAGCTTCTCCAGCGCCTTGCAGGGGCGCGGGTGGTTGAAGGGCGGCTGGTAGCGGGTGTCCCGCCAGGTGCCCAGGGCCTCGATCACCCGGTTCTCGACGGCCGGGTCGACCGTCTGGATCGCGGTGTCCAGATCGGCGGTGAGCGGGTTGGGCTCGGTCGTCTCGAAGATGTTGACGCCGATGATCTTCTCGTCGCCGGACTCGATCCGGGCCCGCCGCTCGGCGTGCGAGGCCACCAACTGGGCCTTGAGGTAGCCGGATTCGACGGCGGCCATCGCGCCGCCCATCTCCTCGATCCGGGCCATCTCGGCAAGTGAGTCGTCCACCAGGGCGGAGACCTTCTCCTCGATGACGTGGCTGCCGGCGAAGATGTCCTCGTACTCCAGCAGGTCGCTCTCGTGCGCCAGCACCTGCTGGATGCGCAGCGACCACTGCTGGTCCCAGGGGCGGGGCAGCCCCAGCGCCTCGTTCCAGGCGGGGAGCTGCACGGCACGGGCGCGGGCGTCCTTCGACAGCGTCACGGCCAGCATCTCCAGCACGATCCGCTGGACGTTGTTCTCCGGCTGCGCCTCTGTCAGACCGAGCGAGTTGACCTGGACGCCGTAGCGGAACCGGCGCTGCTTGGGGTTCTCGATGCCGTACCGCTCGCGGGTGACCTGGTCCCAGATGCGGCCGAACGCCCGCATCTTGCACATCTCCTCGACGAAGCGGACGCCCGCGTTGACGAAGAAGGAGATGCGCGCGACCACGTCGCCCATCCGCTCCTCGGGCACCTGGCCCGAGTCGCGCACCGCGTCCAGCACCGCGATGGCGGTGGACATGGCGTACGCGATCTCCTGGACCGGCGTGGCGCCGGCCTCCTGGAGGTGGTAGCTGCAGATGTTGATCGGGTTCCACTTGGGGATGTGGGACACCGTGTACGCGATCATGTCGGTCGTCAGCCGGAGCGAGGGTCCCGGCGGGAAGACGTGCGTCCCGCGCGAGAGGTACTCCTTGACGATGTCGTTCTGGGTCGTGCCCTGGAGCCGGGTGATGTCCACACCCTGCTCCTCGGCGACGACCTGATAGAGCGCCAGCAGCCACATGGCGGTCGCGTTGATCGTCATCGAGGTGTTCATCTGGTCCAGCGGGATGTCCTGGAACAGCCTGCGCATGTCACCCAGATGCGAGACGGGCACGCCGACCCGGCCGACCTCGCCGCGGGCGAGGATGTGGTCGGCGTCGTAGCCGGTCTGGGTGGGCAGGTCGAACGCCACCGACAGACCGGTCTGGCCCTTGGCGAGGTTGCGCCGGTACAGCTCGTTGGACGCCTCCGCCGTCGAGTGCCCGGCGTACGTCCGCATGAGCCACGGACGGTCCTTCTGACGCGCCTGCGGCGCCTGACGCTCTGTCACGTTTCGCTCCTCAGACGTTCCGGAAGCGGTTGATCGCGTCGATGTGCTCGGCGCGCAGCTCGGCGTCGCGCACGCCGAGGCCCTCCTCGGGGGCCAGGCACAGCACGCCGACCTTGCCCTGGTGGAGGTTGCGGTGCACGTCGTACGCGGCCTGGCCGGTGTCCTCCAGGGAGTACACCTTGGACAGCGTCGGGTGGATCTTGCCCTTGGCGATCAGGCGGTTGGCCTCCCACGCCTCGCGGTAGTTGGCGAAGTGGGAGCCGATGATGCGCTTGAGCGACATCCACAGGTAGCGGTTGTCGTACTCGTGCATGTAGCCAGAGGTCGAGGCGCAGGTGGTGATGGTGCCGCCCTTGCGGGTGACGAACACGCTGGCGCCGAAGGTCTCGCGGCCGGGGTGCTCGAAGACGATGTCGATGTCCTCGCCGCCGGTCAGCTCGCGGATGCGCTTGCCGAAGCGCTTCCACTCCTTGGGGTCCTGGGTCCGCTCGTCCTTCCAGAACTTGTAGCCCTCGGCGTTGCGGTCGATGATCGCCTCGGCGCCCATCGAGCGGCAGATGTCGGCCTTCTGGTCGCTGGAGACGACACAGATCGGGTTGGCGCCGCCGGCGAGGGCGAACTGGGTGGCGTACGAGCCGAGTCCGCCGCTCGCGCCCCAGATCAGCACGTTGTCGCCCTGCTTCATCCCGGCGCCGTTGCGCGAGACGAGCTGGCGGTAGGCGGTGGAGTTGACCAGGCCGGGGGCGGCGGCTTCCTCCCAGCTCAGGTGGCCGGGCTTCGGCATGAGCTGGTTGGACTTGACCAGCGCTATCTCCGCCAGCCCGCCGAAGTTGGTCTCGAAGCCCCAGATGCGCTGCTCGGGGTCGAGCATCGTGTCGTTGTGGCCGTCGGAGGACTCCATCTCGACGGACAGACAGTGCGCGACGACCTCGTCACCGGGCTTCCAGGCGTTGACGCCGGGGCCGGTGCGCAGGACCACGCCCGCGAGGTCGGAGCCGATGATGTGGTACGGCAGGTCGTGCCGCTTGGCCAGCTCGTTGGTGCGGCCGTAGCGCTCCAGGAACCCGAAGGTGGACAGCGGCTCGAAGATCGAGGTCCACACCGAGTTGTAGTTCACCGAGGAGGCCATGACGGCCACCAGGGCCTCGCCGGGGCCCAGCTCGGGCAGCGGCACCTCGTCGAGGTGGGTGGACTTGCGCGGGTCCTTGTCGCGGGTCTCCAGGCCCGCGAACATCTCCGTCTCGTCCTTGTGCACGGTGATCGCGCGGTACGACTCGGGCAGCGGGATGGCGGCGAAGTCGGCGGACGTGGCGTCCGACTGGATCGCGGCGAGGATGTCCTTCACGGTCACGGTATTGCCTCCGGCGGTGAACGCCCTTGAGGGAGGGGCGCTGGGGTTTCGTCGGTGCGGGAAGTGCGCTCGGGGGTGCGAGGGGTGTGCCGTCGGTTGGGCGGCGGGTGCTTCGGCGGCGCTTTGTGGCGCGGGAGGTTGCCTGTGACGCAGGCGTCCGGACGCGCGAGCCGGGTGGCTTGCGGGGACAGCCGACGCGCGGGATTTCGCTACGCGCCGGCCGTCCGGACACTCTCAACGTATGACACCGCGTGTCAGGCGGCAAGGCACTGAGTGCCAGAACTTCCTCTCACATGAAATCTTTACGTAACAAATGAGCGATGATCGATCGAACGGGCTCCGGAAGGCGCCAGAAAACAGGCCCGGACATGGCAAAACGGCCACCCCGAGGGGTGGCCGTCGTCACAGCGTCAGGCGCGCGCTCAGCGCTCCTTGAGCGCCTGCTCGATGGTGCGCATGACCTCGTCCAGCGGGGCGTCGGTACGGGCGACCGTCACCAGCACCTCGCCCTGCGCGGAGACCGTCGCCGGGGCGGCCGTGGACGTCGTGCTCCGGCCGGCCCCGATACCCGTGCCGAAGGTCCGGCGGACGATGGCGAAGGCGTGGTCGAGCTGCGCCTCCACGTCGCCCTGGCCGTCCGCGCGCAGCCAGCGCCGCAGCACGTGGTTGTGCGCGGTGACCACGGCGGACGCGGCGACCTCGGCCAGCAGCGGATCGTCGTTGGCGTCGTCGGCGTGCGCCCGCTCGTCGAAGTGGCCCAGCAGATAGCGGGTGAACAGCCGCTCGTAGCGGGCCACCGAGGCGATCTCCGCCTCCCGCAGCGTGGGCACCTCGCGGGTCAGCCGGTAGCGGGCCACCGAGATCTCCGGCTGGGCCGCGTACATCCGCATGACTTCCTTGATCCCGCGGCACACGGTGTCGAGCGGATGCTCGTGCGCCGGGGCCGCGTTGAGCACCGCCTCGGCCCGGATCAGGGTGTCGTCGTGGTCGGGGAAGATCGCCTCTTCCTTGGAGCGGAAGTGGCGGAAGAACGTGCGCCGCGCGACCCCGGCCGCCGCGGCGATCTCGTCCACGGTGGTCGCCTCGTACCCCTTGGACGCGAAGAGTTCCATCGCGGCCGCAGCCAGTTCCCGGCGCATCTTCAGCCGCTGGGCGGCGGCGCGGCCGCCCGCGGCGCTCTCCGGGGCGTCGGAGGCGGCGGATGTACGTGAGGACCTGACGGGCTGGGACATGACCCGAACGTACTGCATGGACGCGGTGCCACGCGCGGGTGCCGGGAGGCCGGGACTCCCGCCCCCGAAGTGGGCGGGGCCCCGGCCGGGCGGGGTCAGGCCGCCCGGTTCGAGCAGCCCGCCCCACTCCGGCCCGTCCCGGAGGCCGCCACCGTCAGCGGCGGGCATACTCGCGGAAGCCCCGGCCGGTCTTGCGGCCCAGGCAGCCCGCCGCCACCAGGTGCTCCAGCAGCGGCGCCGGGGCGAGACCCGGGTCGCGGAACTCGCGGTGGAGCACCTTCTCGATGGCCAGCGAGACGTCCAGACCGACCACGTCCAGCAGCTCGAACGGGCCCATCGGGTAGCCGCCGCCCAGCCGCATCGCCGCGTCGATGTCGTCCAGGGTCGCGTAGTGCTCCTCGACCATCTTGACCGCGTTGTTCAGGTACGGGAACAGCAGCGCGTTCACGATGAAGCCGGCGCGGTCGCCGCAGTCCACCGGGTGCTTGCCCAGTCGGGCGCAGACCTCGCGGACCGTGGCGTGGGTGTCGTCGGCCGTGAGCACCGTGCGCACCACCTCCACCAGCTTCATCGCCGGGGCCGGGTTGAAGAAGTGCATGCCGATCACGTCCTGCGGGCGCGAGGTGGCGCGGGCGCAGGCGACGACGGGCAGCGAGGAGGTGGTGGTGGCCAGGACCGCGCCCGGCTTGCAGACCTTGTCCAGCGCCTGGAAGAGCTGCCGCTTGACGTCCAGGTCCTCCGCGACCGCCTCCACGGCCAGGTCGACGTCCGCGAACGCCTCGTAGCCGCCCGCCGGGGTGATCCGCTCCAGCATCCCGGCCGCCGACTCGGCGGTCAGGCGGCCCTTGGCGACCGAGCGGTCCAGCGACTTGCCGACGCGGGCCTTGGCGGCCTCGGCCTTCTCCTCGCTGCGCGCGGCCAGGATCACCTCGAAGCCCGCCTTGGCGAACACCTCCGCGATGCCGGACGCCATCGTGCCGGACCCGGCCACGCCCACCGAGCGCACCGCACGGCCCGCCGTGGCGGCGCTGCCGGGCGCCGGGGTGAGGGCGTCCGGGACGGTCTCGGCGCTGCCCGGGGCCGCGTAGGTGTAGAAGCCGCGGCCCGCCTTGCGGCCGGTCAGGCCCGCCTGGCTGAGCTGCTTCAGGATCGGCGCCGGGGCGTGCAGCCGGTCGCGGGACTCGGCGTACATCGCCTCCAGGACGCGGCGGGCGGTGTCCACGCCGATCAGGTCCAGCAGGGCGAGCGGGCCCATCGGCAGACCGCAGCCCAGCCGCATCGCGGCGTCGATGTCCTCGCGGGAGGCGTAGCGCGCCTCGTACATCGCGGCGGCCTGGTTCAGATAGCCGAACAGCAGGCCGTCCGCGACGAATCCGGGGCGGTCGCCCACCGCGACCGGCTCCTTGCCCAGTTCGACCGCGAGGTCGGTGACGGCGGTGACCGCCTGCGGCGCGGTCAGCACCGAGGACACGACCTCCACCAGCTTCATCGCCTGCACGGGGTTGAAGAAGTGCAGGCCGAGGACGCGCTCGGGGCGCTTCGAACCGGCGGCGAGCCGGGTGACGGAGAGCGCGTTGGTGCCGGTGGCCAGAATCGCCTCCGGCCGCACCACGCGGTCGAGTTCGGCGAAGATCTG
This sequence comes from Streptomyces sp. NPDC018263, assembly GCF_055562575.1. Classification (NCBI taxonomy): domain Bacteria; kingdom Bacillati; phylum Actinomycetota; class Actinomycetes; order Kitasatosporales; family Streptomycetaceae; genus Streptomyces; species Streptomyces sp. NPDC018263. The sequence continues at coordinate 168,797 of NZ_JBVHFA010000004.1, read as the reverse complement.
CTGCTTGATCTCGTACGACTCCGGGGCCACCTCGATCACCAGGTCGGCGTCGGCGGCCGCGGCGAGGTCGGTTCCGGTGGTGACCCGGTCCAGCAGGGCGGCGCGCTCGGGCTCGGTGAGCCGGCCGCGCTCGACGGCACGGGCGGTGGACTGCTCCAGCGCCTTGACGCACGTGGCGGCCTGGTCGGCGTCGATGTCGATGCCGACCACGGTGCGGCCGGCCCGCGCCAGGACCTCGGTGAGACCGGTGCCCATGGTGCCGAGACCGACCACGGCGATCGTCCGCAGCGGGGAGGGAGGGGTGTGGGACAGGGGAGTGGCCATCGCGGAACTCCAGGAAGAGTGGTGACGACGAGGAACGCGCCGCACGCGTGAGGACGCGTGCCGAAGCGCGGGGATGCGGGTGTTGCCGGGCTGCGAAGCGCACACGCCCGGTGCTGTCCTGTCGGGCGCGCACACGCCCAGGACGGACCAACTTGCCGACCGGCCCTGTCCCGGAGCCGGGTCGTGCTCTCGACGGTTGCGTCACCAGACCGTCGCCAGCCGAAGCGCGAGTGGGTAACTCGCTCGTCTGAGCTTAACCAGTGAGTAACGAGCGCGCCAGTGGCGGACGCCAACTCGGCTTTGTGATGTACCTCCCTTCACCGTCATCGCGCGCCTACGCTGGGTACGTGGACGAAGAGTTGCGAGTGCTCACCGAACGCTTACGGCGGGAGTCGCGGGGCGGCGCCGCCTACGAGAGGCTGGTGGGCACCGGGGACCACGACGAGCTGGCCGGTGTGCTGACCGCGCCCGGACAGCCGTTGTGGGCGCGGGAGTTGGCCGCCTACCGGCTGGGAATCGCCGGGGACCGGCGGGCGTTCGAGTCGTTGGTGCTGCTGCTCAACCACCGGGACCCGCCCCGGTGTGCGGCGGCGGCCGAGGCGCTGGCCGTGCTCGGGGACCCGCGTACCGCGCGGGCGGCCGCCGCGCTCGCCACCAACGAACTACGGGTCGCCTACGCGCTGCAACCGGTACGCCTCCTCGTCCGGTTGCGGGCTCCCGAGTCGGTTCCCGCACTCATCACCACCCTCGAACGCCGCCTCCGCCCCCACGACCCCTACCGCCGGGTCGCCCTCGCCTGCGTGGAGGGCCTCGGCACCCTGGCCGACCCGCGCGCGAAGCGGGTACTGACAGAGGCGCTGGCCCACCCGCCCCTGGCCAAGGCCGCCGTGACCGCCCTGGGACGCATCCCCCGTCAGCAGCAGCGGAGTTGAGCCCGGCCTCAGTGGCGGAAGCCCAGTAGGCCGTGGAGGGTTGAGCCCTTTGAGGCGGCCGGGGCCGTTTTGGCGGCCAGGGGTTTGGGGGCGGGGGACTTGTCGCAGACCGCGTCCACCTCGCCTCGCCCGCGCGGGACCGTGCCGTCGGTGAGGTAGGCGGTGAGGTGGTCGTCCAGACAGGAGTTGCCGGTCAGGGTGACGCCGTGGTTGCCGCCGCCCTGCTCGACGACCAGGCTGGAGTGGGCCAGGAGCCGGTGGGCCATCACACCGCCCGAGTACGGGGTCGCCGCGTCGTCCGTGGCCTGGAAGAGCAGCGCCGGGGGGAGCTTGCCGTTGGCGATGTTGACCGGCTCGCGCGGGGGCGTGGGCCAGAACGCGCAGGGTGCGTTGTACCAGGCGTTGTTCCAGGTCATGAAGGGCGACTTGCGGTGGGCCGCCCAGGTCTCCCGCGACCAGCGGCGCCAGTCGCGCGGCCAGGGCGCGTCCCGGCACTGCACGGCTGTGTAGACGCTGTAGTTGTTGGCACCGCCCGCGTCGACGGCGGCGAAGTTCTCGTACGCCTGCTCCAGCGGCCCGGTGTCCTTGTCGTGGACCCAGGAGGCCAGCGCCTCGGCGAGGTAGGGCCAGTAGCCGTCGTAGTAGCCGCCCGGCATGTAGGTGTCCTCCAGCTCGGCGGCGCCCACCTCGCCGCCCGCCGGGTCCTTCGCCAGCGCGGCCCGCATCGTGTACCAGTCGGCCTCGATCCGCGCGGGGTCGGTGCCCAGGCCGTACGCCTCGTCGTGCGCGGCGATCCAGGCCATCAGGGCCTTGTGACGGGCGTCGAAGGCGTGGTCCTGGGTGAGGTTGTCCTCGTACCAGACGCCGGTCGGGTTCACGATCGAGTCCAGCACCAGCCGGTGCACCCGCGCCGGGAAGAGCTTGGCGTAGACCGCGCCCAGGTAGGTGCCGTAGGAGTAGCCGAGGTAGCTGAGGCGGTCGGCGCCCAGGGCCGCGCGGACCGACTCCAGGTCACGGGCGGCGGAGACGGTGTCGATGTACGGCAGCACGTCCGCGTGCGCCTTGCCGCAGGCGGCGGCGAAGGACCGCACCCGGTCCAGGTTCCGCCGCTCCAGCTCGGGCGTGGCCGGAACGGTGTCGGGGCGTACCGGCTCGAAGTGGTCCGGGGCGCAGTTCAGCGCCGGGGTGCTCTTGCCGACGCCGCGCGGGTCGAAGCCGATGACGTCGTACTGCCCGGCCACCTTCGCGGGCAGTGCGGAGGCGATGTACCCGGCGAGGGTGAGCCCGCTGCCGCCGGGGCCGCCGGGATTGACCAGCAGGGGGCCCTGGGAGGTCTTCGCGGTGTGCGGGACGCGGGACAGGGCGAGGGAGATCTGCCGCCCGGCCGGCCGGGCGTGGTCCAGCGGGACCTTCAGGGAGGCGCACTGGAGGGTCGGGTAGTCGCCGGTGCCGCAGTCCTTCCAGGTCAGGCCCGGCGCGGCAGGGGCGGGGGCGGCCTGGACGGGCTGGGCGGTGGCCGAGGCCGCCAGCAGGACGGCCGTCGCGCCCAGCACGGCTGCGCGTGTTCTCATGCGTGGCAACTCCACGGGACGGAGGATGGCGCGGACCGCGGGGGCTGCGGTCCTCGCGGCATCGTCCCTGCGATCCCCGTCCCCTTCGGCGCGTTCGCCCCGTACTTGACCCGAACGGGTCGCCGGATGCCCTCGAACGCCCTCACATCAGGGTGAGCTGCGTCGGCTCCGGCTCCGCCGGCCGCTCGTCGGGCCGGGCCGGGCGGATGCGCCGGCCGGCGCCCGCGCGGGTCGGCCCGATGCCGTAATCCCGTGCCAGCTCGTGCACCTGGCGGGTGACCCGGCGCTGGTACCAGGTGGGGGCGTAGGAGCCGCCCGCGTACAGCCGCTGGTAGCGGGTCACCAGGTGCGGGTGGTGCTCGGCGAGCCAGCTCATGAACCACTCCCGCGCGCCGGGCCGCAGATGCAGCACCAGTGGGGTCACCGAGGTGGCCCCCGACTCCGCGATCGCGCGGACGGTGTCGCGGAGCTGACCGGGCTGGTCGCTGAGGAAGGGGATCACCGGGGCCATCAGCACCGCGCAGCCGATGCCGTGCTCGCCGAGCGTGCGCACCACGTCCAGCCGCCGCTCGGGCGCCGGGGTGCCCGGCTCGACCGTGCGCCACAGGGCCGGGTCGGTGAAGCCCACGGAGACCGAGATGCCGACGTCGGTGACCTCGGCCGCGCGCACCAGCCGGTCCAGGTCGCGCAGGATCAGCGTGCCCTTGGTGAGGATGGAGAACGGGTTGGCCCGCTCGGTGAGGGCGTCGATGATCCCCGGCATCAGCCGGTACCGGCCCTCCGCCCGCTGGTAGCAGTCCACGTTGGTGCCCATCGCCACGTGCTCCCCGCCCCAGCGCGGCGAGGCCAACTGGCGGCGCAGCACCTCGGGCGCGTTGACCTTGACCACGATCTGCGAGTCGAAGCCGAGTCCGGTGTCCAGGTCGAGATAGCTGTGCGTCTTGCGGGCGAAGCAGTACACACAGGCGTGCGAGCAGCCCCGATAGGGGTTCACCGTCCATTCGAACGGCATCCGGGACGCGCCCGGCACCCGGTTCAGGATCGACCGCGCCCGTACCTCGTGAAAGGTGATGCCGCGAAACTCCGGCGTGTCGAAGGTACGGGTCACCACGGCGTCCGCGCCGAACAGCGCGCCGTCGGGGGTCCGGCCGTGACCACCGGACTCGTCGGTCAGGTTCTCCCAGCGCATGACGCCTCCTCGGTAGCTCGTTCCCCAGAATAGAACATCTGTTCCCATGATCGGGGGAACCCCGATTTGGAGCCGGGATGCCGGGGTGGTTGGCTGATCCGAAACGCTGGAAAACTGGTCGTGGAGGAGAGCGATGGCGCAGGTCGAGGCCACTACGGAACGAGTCATCGCGGCGAACGCCGACAGGGTGTTCGACGCGCTGACCGACTACCGGACCACCCGCCCGAAGCTGCTCCCCGAGCACTTCAGCGAGTACGAGGTCCGCGAGGGCGGCGACGGCGCGGGCACCCTCGTCCACTGGAAGCTGCAGGCCACCAGCAAGCGCGTGCGCGACTGCCTGCTGGAGGTCAGCGAGCCCACCCCCGGCGAGCTGGTCGAGAAGGACCAGAACTCCACCATGGTCACCACCTGGCGCGTCACCCCTGCCGACGAGGGCCGCTCCCGTGTCGTGGTGACCACCACCTGGAAGGGCGCCGGCGGCATCGGCGGCTTCTTCGAGCGCACCTTCGCCCCCAAGGGCCTGGGCCGCATCTACGACTCGGTGCTCGACCGGCTCGCCGCGCAGGTCGAGAGCTGATCGCTCCGAATACCGGCCGGTGCGGGGAGCGTTGATCCTTTCACCGCTCCCCTCACCGGTTCGGGTGATCTCCGCCGAGACCGGATTCATGCCGTAACTCGCCGTATGTGTTCGCAGTTGTCGCGTAACGCGGGATGTGCGACAGGTGTGAGCGAGGGGAGCGGTACGTGGGCGGAACGACGCTGGTGTGCGAGGAGCCGGTCGCCGAGGCGGTGCCGGCTCCGGTCGAACACCTGGACCCACCACCCGCTCCGGAACCCGAACTCGGCGCGCGCCAGGTGCGGTTGGTCTTCGTCGGGCTGATGCTCGCGCTGCTGCTGGCCGCCCTCGACCAGATGATCGTGGCCACCGCGCTGCCGAAGATCGTCGGCGAGCTGCACGGCCTGGACAAGATGTCCTGGGCGATCACCGCCTATCTGCTGACCTCCACCATCGGCCTGCCGCTCTACGGCAAGCTCGGCGATCTCTTCGGCCGCAAGGGCGTCTTCCAGTTCGCCATCCTGGTCTTCGTGATCGGCTCCGCCCTCGCCGGGCGGGCGCAGAGCATGGACCAGATGATCGCCTTCCGCGCGGTGCAGGGCATCGGCGCGGGCGGCCTGATGATCGGCGTGCAGGCGATCATCGCGGACATCGTGCCGCCCCGGCAGCGCGGCCGTTACATGGGCCTGATCGGCGCCGCCTTCGGCCTCGCCTCCGTCGCCGGACCGCTGCTCGGCGGCTACTTCACCGACCATCTCTCCTGGCGCTGGTGCTTCTACATCAACGTCCCCTTCGGCCTGGTCACCCTCGCCGTGGTCGCCGCCGTGCTGAAGCTGCCCAAGCCCGGGAAGCGTGCCCGGCTCGACGTGCCCGGCGCGCTGCTGCTCGCCGCCGCCTCGACCTGCCTGGTGCTGCTGACCAGTTGGGGCGGGACCGAGTACGCCTGGGGCTCGCGCGAGATCATCGGCCTCGGCGCGGGTGCGCTGGCCGCCGTGGTCCTCTTCGTCGTGGCTGAACGGTTCGCCGCCGAACCCCTCATCCCGCTGCGGCTGTTCCGGGACTCCGTCTTCAACATCACCGGCCTGGTCGGACTGGTCATCGGCGTCGCCCTGTTCGGCGCGGCCAGCTATCTGCCGACCTTCCTCCAGATGGTCGACGGGGCCAGCGCCACCGAGTCCGGGCTGCTGATGCTGCCCATGATGGCGGGCATCGTCGGCGCCTCCATCGTCGGCGGCCAGCTCATCAGCCGCACCGGCCGCTACAAGGTCTACCCGGTGGTGGGCGCCGCGCTCGCCGCGCTCGGCATGTGGCTGCTGTCCCGGCTGGAGGTCGACACCCCCCGGCTGTCCTACAGCGTCTGGATGGCCGTCCTCGGCACCGGCATCGGCCTGGTCATGCCGGTCCTGGTGCTCGCCGTGCAGAACTCCGTGCGCCCCGCCGACCTCGGCACCGCCACCAGCGCCAACAACTACTTCCGGCAGATCGGCGGCAGCGTCGGCGCCGCCATCTTCGGCACCCTCTTCGCCGACCGGCTCACCGACGCCCTGCGCGAGGACCTCCCGCCGGACGCCTCGGCCGCGCTGCCCGACCCCGAGGCGATCACCCCGCAGCTCGTGCACGCGCTGCCCCCGGCGCTGCGGGACGCCTACATCCACGCCTACGCCGACGCGATGCCCCGGATCTTCCTGTACCTGGTGCCGGTGCTCGTCCTCGGTCTGATCATCGCCTTCTTCCTCAAGGAGAAACCCCTGGTGTCCCAGCACGCCCCCACCGCCACCGACCCGGACACCGTGCCGGGCATCCCCGTACCGCCCCAGGCCCGCGTGCCGCACACCGCCGGGATCGCGGTCTGCGGCACCGTCCAGCACCCCGACGGCACCGTGGTGCCCCGCGCCGCGCTCACCCTCATCGACGTCGGCGGGGTGCAGATCGGCCGGGGCGCCAGCGGCGACGACGGCCGTTACGCGCTCGCCACCCCCGGCGCCGGCTCCTACGTGCTCATCGCGGCGGCCGGCGGCCACCAGCCGCAGGCCGTCTCCGTCACCGTCGGTGAACGCCCCGTCGAACTGGACGTGGTCCTCGGCGGCGCCGGACGCCTCGCGGGCGCCGTGCTCACCGCCGACGGCAGCCCCGTACGCGACGCCACCGTCACGCTCACCAACGTGCACGGCGAGGTCGTCGCCGCCACCCGCAGCGGGCGTGAGGGCGGGTACGTCATCGGCGAGCTGGTCGCGGGGGAGTACACCCTCGCCGCCAGCGCCCCCGCCTTCCGCCCCGCCGCCCTCCCGGTCACCGTCCAGGCGTCCCGCGAGACCCGGCAGGACGTCGAACTCGCGGGCGGAGCCGTGCTCAAGGGCACCGTCCGGGCCGGAGGCGGGCGCGCCGTGGAGGACGCGCGGGTGACCCTGCTCGACGCGGCCGGGAACGTCGTCGACACCCTCACCACGGGCCCCGACGGCACCTTCCGCTTCGTCGACCTCTCCTCCGGCGAGTACACCGTCATCGCGGCCGGATACCCGCCGGTCGCCACCGTCCTCCAGGTCGCGGGCGGCGGCCGCACCGAGCGTGACCTGCAACTGGGGCACGAGGACTGAGGGTTGTCAGCCCTCTCGACCCAACGGGGATCTCGGGGGACGGAATTCACGGTTTGCCACACATGGCGACGTGACTCCCCCGTACGGTAGTGGCGGGCGGCATTGATCGTTCGCGTACAGCCGTGGGGAGAGAGGGCCTGGGCCATGGACCGTGGCAGCGAGCGGGACGCGTCTCCCGGCCGCGGTGCGGAGAACTCCGCGGCGGGCCGGATTCCGCTGGCCGTGGTGATCGTCGACCGCGCGGGCCTGGTGTCCCACTGGAGCAGCGGGGCCGGGCGGATGTTCGGCCCCGGCCGGGAAGAAGCCGTCGGACAGCCCGTCGCGGACCTGCTGCCCGTCTCCGGCGCCCTCCCCGACGACCTCCAGGACGACACGCCCGACGACGGGGACGGTCCCGACCTGGAGACCTCCCTCGGCGCCCACACCGGCTACCCCACCGCGGGACGCGCCCGGCTCACCCCGCCCGGACGCGGGGACGACGAGCGGACCGACGTGCTGTGGTGGGCCTACCCGCTGGTCGGGCCGGACCCCTCCCGGCTGCTGGTGCTCGCCGCCGACGCCACCCGGCTGCGCGAGGCCCGCGGCCACCCGGACGAGAGCGCCGAACGCATCGCGCCCGGCTTCGCCCGGCACACCGAACTGCCCACCGCCGCCGACCTGGAGCGCAGGCTTCCCGAGATCCTGCCCAACATGGGCCCCGGACTCAGCGCCCGCATCGTCTCCCAGGTCCTCGAACTCGGCTACCCGGTACTGGAGTTCAGCCAGTACGAACGGGTGCCCGTCACCCCGTACTGGGGTGTGCCCCGGCGCCCCGGCCGCTCTGACAGCGTTGTCCCGCACCTCCGCTCGGAGTCCCTGATCCCGGCCGACGCCCCGGCCGACCTGGAGTACGCGGCCGTACGGGAGCGGCTGGAGTTCCTCAACGAGGTCAGCTCCGCCATCGGCACCTCCCTCGACCTCGGGGAGACGATCCGCGAGGTCACCAGCGCGGCCGTACCCCGGTTCGCGGACTTCGCCGGCACCCATCTGCGCGCCGCCGTCCTCGCCGGCGAGGGCTTCCCCGACGGGCCGCCCGACGCCAGCACCGTGATGCACCGGGTCTGGGTCGAGCACAACGACGAACCCGGCCGCTGGGACGACACCGTGCCGGTCGGCGAGGCGTTCGCCTTCCCCGAGCACACGCCGTTCTACCAGTGCATGGTCACCGGCGAACCGGTCCTCATCCCGAGGATCAGCGACGAACTGGGCAACCGGATCTCCGGCGAGTTCGAGAAGCGGGACCTCAGGCCCCTCATCAACGGCCGCTCCCTGCTGATCGTCCCGCTCAAGGCGCGCAATGTGGTGCTCGGCTTCATGGTGCTGCTGCGCCGGGCGGACCGGCTGCCCTTCGACGGCATGGACCGCACCACCGGCGCCGAACTCGCCGCCCGGGCCGGGCTGGTGCTCGACAACGCCCGCATGTACACGTACCAGGAGAACGTCGCGGAGACCCTCCAGGACAGCATGCTGCCGCAGGTCGCCCCGCGCATGGCCGGGTGCGACGTGGCGACCCGCTATCTGCCCGGCACCCTGCTCGGCCGGATCGGCGGCGACTGGTTCGACACCGTCAAACTGCCCGGCTCCCGCACCGCGCTGGTCGTCGGTGACGTGATGGGCCACGGGCTCAACTCGGCCGCGATGATGGGCCAGTTGCGCACCGCCGTCCAGACCATGGCCGCACTGGAGACCCCACCAGCCCAACTGCTGCGCAACCTGGACGACTTGGCCCGCAGGCTCGGCGAGAACTACCTCGCCACCTGTCTCTACGCCGTCTACGACCCGATCCGCGGCGAGCTGCGGGTCGCCAACGCCGGGCACATCCCGCCCGTGCTGGTCCGCGCGGCGGACGGCGGCAGCGAGCTGCTCGAACTGCCCACCGGCGCGCCCATCGGCGTCGGCGGAGTGCCCTTCGAGGCGACCACGGTACGGGTCGCGCCCGGCGACCGGCTGGTGCTGTGCACGGACGGCCTGGTCGAGGTGCGCGGCTCCGACATCGGGGAGGGGCTGGCCGCGCTCTGCGAGTCCGCCGCGCATCCGGCCGCCTCGATGGACGCCGCCTGCGACACCATCATCCGCGCCCTCAACACCCGGGGCGGACGCAAGGACGACGTGGCCCTGTTGATGGCCCGGCTCAACGGTATCCCCGACGACCACGTGGCCCAGTGGCACCTGGAGTCGGACCCGCGCGAGGTGTCCCGCGCCCGGCACCTGGTCCGCGAACGCCTGCTGACGTGGGGGCTGCCGCAGGCGGTGGACACCGCGCTGCTGCTGGTCAGCGAGGTCGTCACCAACGCGGTGCGGCACGGCGGGGGAGGCTCCGTCGGGCTGCGCGTGGTCCGCGCCGGGGACCTGCTGTTCGAGGTCACGGACGACGAGCCGGAGCTGCCGGACATGCGCACCGCCGGACGGGACGACGAGGCGGGCCGGGGTCTCGGCGTGGTCAGCCGGCTGGCGAAGGAGTGGGGCGCGACGGCGAGCGGGCACCGCAAGACGGTGTGGTTCGAGCAGGCGCTGATCCCGTAAAGGTGCCCTTGGACCCCTTGCCGGAGGGCACTAGGCGCGATATCCCGATCATGGCACCGACTCTGGGGAGATCGCAGTGAACGTTTCCGACGACTACCGCTCCAACTGGGAGAGTTTCTGGCGGGAGACCTCCGACGAGCGGGGGGACGCGATCTGGGACTCCGACCCCGCGCTGACCGCCGAGCCGCACAGCGACCTCCTCCTGCCGCACGCCGACGCCGGCCGCGTCATCGTGGACCTCGGCTGCGGCAACGGCACCCAGACCCGCTACCTCGCCACCCGGTTCGCCCGCGCGGTCGGCGTCGACCTCTCGGACGCGGCGATCGACCACGCCCGCCGGGCCACGGCCGGCGCCGCCGCCGAGTTCGAGCAGCTCGACCTGACCGACACCGACGCCGTGCGCGCGCTGCACGACCGGCTCGGGGACAGCAACGTCTACATGCGCGCCGTCATCCACCAGAGCGAGCCCTCGGCCCGGCCCCTGGTCGCCGCCGCCGTGGCCGAGCTGCTCGGGGAGGCGGGCCGTGCCTTCGTCGTGGAACTGACCTCCGCGTCCCGTGATGTGCTGAAGCGGGCGTCCGAGGGCCCGGCCGGGCCGCCGCCGAAGCTGCGCCGTGTCTTCCACCACGACCTCAAGCCCGCCGACGCCGGGGACGAGGAGATACCCCGCCTGCTGGCCGAGGCGGGCCTGAAGATACTGGCCACCGGGGAGACGGTCCTGCCGCAGACCGAGCACTTCCCGGACGGCACCCGCATCGACCTGCCCGCCCGGTGGTTCGTGCTGGCGCGGGAGTGAGAACGTCCCGGACCGGGCGGCGGCCGGGGACCGGGTCGTAGCCGCCGCCGGGCCGGGCGCGTAACCTGCGCGGCATGAAGATCCTCATCAGTGCCGACATGGAAGGCGCCACCGGGGTCACCTGGCCCGCCGACGTGCTGCCGGGGACGCCGCAGTGGGAGCGCTGCCGGGGGATGTTCACCTCCGACGTGAACGCCGCCGCCCAGGGCTTCTTCGACGGCGGCGCCGACCAGGTGCTCGTCAACGAGGCCCACTGGACCATGCGCAACCTGCTGCTGGAGCAACTGGACGAGCGCGTCGAGATGCTGACCGGGCGGCACAAGGCACTGTCCATGGTGGAGGGCGTCCAGCACGGCGACGTCGACGGCATCGCGTTCATCGGCTACCACGCGGGCGCCGGCATGGAGGGCGTCCTCGCCCACACCTACCTCGCCAACCAGATCACCGGGGTCTGGCTGAACGACGTACGCGCCAGCGAGGGCCTGCTCAACGCGCGGGTCGTCGCGGAGTACGGGGTGCCCGTGGTGCTGGTCACCGGGGACGACCTGGCCTGCGAGGACGCGCTCGGCTATGCGCCCGGGGCCCTCAAGGTGGCGGTCAAGGACCATGTGTCGCGGTACGCGGCCGTCTGCCGTACGCCCGCCCGCACCGCCGCCGACATCCGGGCGGCGGCCAAGGAGGCGGCGCGGCTCGCGGTGCGCCAGGAGCCTTCGGAGCAGGGGCCGTTCACCGTCGCCGTGGAGTTCGACGCCGAGCATCTGGCGATGGCCGTCACCGTGGTGCCGGGGGTCGCGCGGATCGGGGAGCGGAAGGTGGCGTACACCACCGGCACGATGTACGAGGCAATTCGCACGTTCAAGGCGGTCACCACGATCGCCTCGGCCGCCGTGGAGGAGCAGTATGGCTGACCAGCGCGCGCTGGACGAGGTGGTCGAATTCACCTCCGAGCTGATCCGGATCGACACCACCAACCGGGGCGGCGGCGACTGCCGGGAGCGGCCGGCCGCCGAGTACGCGGCCGAGCGGCTCGCCGGCGCCGGGCTCGAACCCCTGCTGCTGGAGCGGACACCGGGGCGCGGCAACGTCGTCGCCCGGGTGCCCGGTACCGACCCGTCCGCCGACGCGCTGCTCGTCCACGGCCACCTGGACGTGGTGCCCGCCGAGGCCGCCGACTGGAGCGTGCACCCGTTCTCCGGCGAGGTCCGCGACGGCGTGGTCTGGGGGCGTGGCGCCGTCGACATGAAGAACATGGACGCGATGATCCTGGCCCTGCTGCGCGGCTGGGCCCGGCAGGGCGTGCGGCCGCGCCGGGACCTGGTCATCGCCTTCACCGCCGACGAGGAGGCCAGCGCCGAGGACGGCTCCGGCTTCCTCGCCGACCGGCACCCCGAGCTGTTCGAGGGCTGTACGGAGGCGATCGGGGAGTCCGGCGCCTTCACCTTCCACGACGGCACCGGGCGCGAGATCTACCCCGTCGCGGCGGGGGAGCGGGGCACCGGCTGGCTGCGGCTCAGCGCGGGCGGGCGCGCCGGGCACGGCTCCAAGGTGAACCGGGAGAACGCGGTGACCCGGCTCGCCGCCGCCGTCACCCGCATCGGCGAGCACCAGTGGCCGCTGCGCATCACCCCGACCGTGCGGGCCGCACTCACCGAGCTGGCGGAACTGTACGGCGTGGAGGCCGACTTCGACGACATGGAACGGCTGCTGGACAAGCTCGGCCCGGCCGCCGAGCTGGTCGGGGCGACCGTCCGCAACAGCGCCAACCCGACCATGCTGGACGCCGGTTACAAGGTCAACGTCATCCCCGGCGAGGCCCACGCGCACATCGACGGACGCTTCCTGCCGGGTGGCGAGGAGGAGTTCGAGTCCACCCTGGACCGGCTCACCGGACCCGATGTCGACTGGGAGTACGTGCACCGCGAGGTCGCTCTCCAAGCCCCGGTGGACGCACCGCTGTTCGGCAAGATGCGGGCCGCCGTGGAGGAGTTCGCGCCGGGCGCGCACGTCGTCCCGTACTGCATGTCCGGGGGCACCGACGCCAAGCAGTTCTCCCGGCTCGGCATCACCGGCTACGGGTTCGCCCCGCTGCGGCTGCCCGAAGGCTTCGACTACCAGGCGCTGTTCCACGGGGTGGACGAACGGGTGCCTGTCGAGGCGCTCCAGTTCGGCGTCCGCGTCCTCGACCGCTTCCTGCGGACGGCCTGACGACATGGGGGAAGAGATGCGCGTCCAGCCGTACGGTTCCTGGCCGTCGCCCATCGACGCGGCGCTCGCCGCCGCGCACGACGGCCACCCCGAGTGGGTGGGGTTCGTCGGGGACGAGATCTGGTGGACCGAGCCCCGGCCCGCCGAGGGTGGCCGGCGTGCCCTGGTGCGCCGTACGGCCGCCGGTGCCGAGGAGCCGGTGCTGCCGCCGCCGTGGAACGTGCGCAACCGCGTCCACGAGTACGGCGGCCGCCCCTGGACCGCCGCCCCCGGCACGGACGGGCCCCTGGTCGTCTTCACCCACTTCGCCGACCAGCGGCTCTACCGCTACGAACCCGGTGGCGAGCCGGTCCCGCTGACCCCGCTCTCCGAGGTCGGCGGGGGACTGCGCTGGGCCGAGCCGGAGTTGGACCCCGGGCGCGGCGAAGTCCGCTGTGTGCTGGAGGAGTTCACCGGCGAGGGCAGCGGCGACGTACGACGTGTACTGGCCGCCGTACCGCTGGACGGGTCGGCCGCCGGGGACCGGTCCGCGGTGCGTGAACTCACCGACGAGCGGCACCGGTTCGTCACCGGCGCCCGCGTGTCCCCGGACGGTCGCCGGGCCGCGTGGCTCGCCTGGGACCATCCGCGCATGCCCTGGGACGGCACCGAGCTGCTCGTCGCGGACATCGGTGACGACGGCCGGTTCCGGGACGTGCGCACGGTCGCCGGGGGCGACGACGAGGCCATCGCCCAGGTGGAGTGGGCGCCGGACGGACGGCTGCTGTACGCGAGCGACCGGAGCGGCTGGTGGAACCTCTACCGGGACGGCGTACCGCTGTGCCCGCGCCAGGAGGAGTTCGCCGGGGCGCTGTGGAAACCGGGCCTGCGCTGGTTCGCGCCGTTGGAGGACGGGCTGCTCGCGGTGCTGCACGGACACGGGTCCGCCGTCCTCGGGATACTCGACCCCGAGACCGGTGAGATCGCCGACGCGGCCGGGCCCTGGACCGAGTTCGACTCCTCCCTCGCCGCCCACGGCAGCCGGGTCGCGGCCATCGGCGCGAGTCCCCGCACCGGGTACGAGGTGATCGAGCTGGACACCGGCACCGGCCGCGCCCGCACGGTGGGCGCCCGGCACCGGGACCCCGTCGACCCCGCGTACTACCCCGAGCCGGAGGTCCGCACCTTCACCGGGCCCGGCGGCCGCGAGGTGCACGCGCACGTCTATCCGCCCCGGCACCCGGAAGTCACCGGCCCCGGTGGCGAGTTGCCGCCCTACGTGATCTGGGCGCACGGCGGCCCGACCGGCCGGGCCCCGCTCGTGCTGGACATCGCCATCGCCGCCTTCACCTCCCGCGGCATCGGCGTCGCCGAGGTCGACTACGGCGGCTCCACCGGGTACGGCCGCGAGTACCGCGAGCGGCTGCGGCACCAGTGGGGCGTGGTCGACGTGGAGGACTGCGCGGCCGTGGCCCTCGCGCTGGCGGAGGAGGGCACCGCCGACCGGAACCGGCTGGCGATCCGGGGCGGCAGCGCGGGCGGCTGGACCACCGCGGCCTCGCTGACCGGCACCGAGGTCTACGCCTGCGGCACGATCAGCTACCCGATCCTCGACCTCGCCACCTGGGGGCCGGGCCGCACCCACGACTTCGAGTCCCGCTACCTGGAGTCCCTGGTCGGCCCCGTCGCCGAGGTCCCCGACCGCTACGCCGAGCGCTCGCCCACCCACCGCGCCGACCGGCTCACCGCCCCCTTCCTGCTCCTCCAGGGGCTGGACGACGTGATCTGCGCGCCCGAGCAGTGCGAGCACTTCCTCGACCGCGTCGCGGGCCGGGGCGTCCCGCACGCCTACCTGGCCTTCGCCGGAGAGGGTCACGGCTTCCGCCGCGCCGACACCATGGTCCGCGCACTGGAGGCGGAACTGTCCCTGTACGCCCAGGTGTTCGGCTTCGACCTGCCCGGCGTCCCGGAACTGGAGCTGAACACGTGAAGCAACTCGAGCGCCCCACCCGTCTCGCCCCCGGCGCCCGCGTGGCCGTGGTCGCGCCCAGCGGGCCGGTCCCGGAGGAACGGCTGCGGGCGGGCCTCGACGTGCTGCGCGGCTGGGGCCTCGATCCGGTCGCCGCACCCCATGTGCTGGACCGGCACGGCCAGTTCGGCTACCTCGCGGGCACCGACGCCGACCGCGCCGAGGACCTCCAGCGGGCCTGGTGCGACCCCGCGGTCGACGCGGTGTTCTGCGCCCGGGGCGGCTACGGCGCCCAGCGGATGGCCGACCTGCTCGACTGGGACGCGATGCGCGCGGCCGGCCCGAAGGTGTTCGTCGGCTTCAGCGACATCACCGCCCTCCACGAGGCGTTCGCCGTCCGCCTGGGCCTCGTCACCCTGCACGGCCCGATGACTGCCGGGATCGACTTCATCGGCAGCGCACGCGCCCGCGACCATCTCCACGCCACTCTCTTCGCCCCGGAGAAGGTCCAGCGGATCACCACCGACGGCAAGCCCCTCGTCCCCGGCCGCGCCCGGGGCATCACCCTCGGCGGCTGCCTCTCCCTCCTCGCGGCGGAACTCGGCACCCCGCACGCCCGCCCCTCCGCCGAGGGCGGCCTCCTCTGCCTGGAGGACGTCGGCGAGGAGACGTACCGCCTGGACCGCTACCTCACCCAGCTCCTCCGCGCCGGCCGGCTGGACGGGGTCCGCGGCGTCCTCCTCGGCTCCTGGCAGGACTGCGACCCCTATGACACCCTCCGCCCGATGCTCACCGACCGCCTGGCCCCCCTGAACGTCCCGGTACTGGAGACCGCAGGCTTCGGCCACTGCCCGGACGCCCTGACGATCCCCTTCGGCCTGGCTGCCGAACTGGACGCGGACGCAGGCACGTTGACCCTGGAGGAGCCCGCCCTGCGATGACTTCCGGCCAGGGGCCCGGCGTACCCTGGTCCGATGCCGCACACCGCACCCCACTACCTCGCCCAGGGCCCCCGTGTCGCCCTTCGTCGGTTCCGGATGGAGGACGGGGGTGAGTTCACCGCGCGGGCCAGGGAGAGCAAGGATCTGCACCGGCCGTGGCTGGTGGTGCCCGACAGCGACGAGGCGTACGCCGCCTACGCCGGGCGGCTGCTCGGGGACGCGGGGCGGGCCGGGTTCCTGGTCTGTGAGAAGGACAGCGGGGACATCGCCGGGTTCATCAACATCAACAACATCGTCCGGGGCGGCTTCCAGTGCGGGGCGCTCGGGTACGGGGCGTTCGCGCACGCGGCCGGGCGGGGGCTGATGCGGGAGGGCCTGGAGCTGGTGATCGGGTACGCCTTCGGGCCGCTCGGGCTGCACCGGCTGGAGATCAACGTGCAGCCCGGCAACACCGCGTCCATCGCGCTCGCGCGCGGCGCCGGGTTCCGGCTGGAGGGCTTCTCGCCCGCCATGATCCAGGTCGACGGGGAGTGGCGCGACCACGAGCGCTGGGCGCTGACCGTGGAGATGCGGGGCTGAATCCCGGCTCAGGCCCCCGACTGGTCGGCGTACTCGAAGATCGTGCCGTCGGGGTGCATCACCAGCAGGTTCCGGCCCACCGGCGTCGGCACCGGGCCCGCGATGATCTGCGCGCCCAGGTCCGTGAGCAGCCGGTGCGCCTCCTCGACGTCCTTCACGGCGATCGTCGCCGTCACCTTGCGCAGCACCTCCAGCTCCGCCTCCGGCCCGCTCATCAGCAGGAACGACCCGATCGCGGCGACCCGTACCCCACCGCGCTCGAAACGCAGTGCCGTACCGCCCGCCAGCCGCTCGTAGAACGGGACCGCGGTCTCGAGGTCGTCGACGCAGATGCGCAGTGTCGCGCCAAGAATCTCCATGCGCACGAGCCTAGTTGGGGCGGCCGGGTGCGCACAGGCCGTCGCCGCGCATCGGTGGCGTGCGCGGCGGCCGGGTGACGTGAAGGTGGTTTGGGTGCCGTGACCCCGGTTACGCGGAAGACCTCGGACGAACCGCACCACCGGGGCGCCCGCGACCGGTCACACACCGTGACGGATCGGGGCCCGTCGGGGGCCGGGCAGCCCGCCCGGTGCGCCGAGGACCGTCCGAGTCGCCTCGGACCCGCGGAAAGGAGACCCATGAACAACGACGAACTCGCCGAACTCGGGCAGCAGTTGAGGGTGGACAGCGTCCGCGCCGCGGACGCCGCGGCATCCGGACACCCCACCTCCTCGATGTCCGCCGCCGACCTGATGGCCGTGCTGCTCGCCAACCATCTGCGCTACGACTTCGAACGCCCCGACCATCCGGCCAACGACCGCTTCATCCTCTCCAAGGGACACGCGTCCCCGCTGATGTACTCGGTCTACAAGGCGGCCGGCGCCATCGACGACGCCGAACTCCTCACCTTCCGCAAGCTCGGCAGCCGCCTGGAGGGCCACCCGACCCCGCGCCGGCTGCCCTGGGTGGAGACGGCCACCGGCTCCCTGGGCCAGGGCTTCCCGGTCGGCGTCGGCATCGCGCTCGCGGGCAAGCGGCTGGACCACTCCGACTACCGCGTCTGGGTGGTGTGCGGCGACAGCGAGATGGCCGAGGGCTCGGTCTGGGAGGCCGCCGAGGCCGCCGCGTACGACAAGCTGGACAACCTCACCGTCATCGTGGACGTCAACCGGCTCGGTCAGCGCGGCCAGACCCGGCACGGCCACGACCTGGACGCCTATGCCCGCCGCTTCCAGGCGTTCGGCTGGCACACCGTCGAGATCGACGGCCACGACGTCGCCGCCATCGACCGCGCCTACAGCGAGGCCGAGTCCACCAAGGGCCGCCCCACCGCGATCATCGCCCGCACCCTCAAGGGCAAGGGCGTCGCCGCCGTGGAGGACAAGGAGGGCAAGCACGGCAAGCCGCTGCCCGACGCCCAGGAGGCCATCGAGGAGCTGGGCGGCCCCCGCGACCTGCGCGTCCACGTCAGCGAGCCGCCCGCCGCGACCCCGGAGAAGCTCGCCCACGAGCCGCTGCGTCTGCCCCGCTTCGACAAGGGCGAGGAGGTCGCCACCCGCGACGCCTTCGGCAAGGCGCTGGCCGCGCTCGGCACCGCGCGCGGCGACGTCGTCGCCCTGGACGGCGAGGTCGGCGACTCCACCCGTACCGGCGTCTTCGCCGAGGAGCACCCCGAGCGCTTCTTCGAGTCCTTCATCGCCGAGCAGCAGATGGTCGCCTCGGCCGTCGGCATGTCGGCACGCGGCTGGGTGCCGTACGCGTCCACCTTCGCGGCCTTCTTCAGCCGCGCCTACGATTTCGTGCGCATGGCCTCCATCAGCGACGCCTCGATCAACCTGGTCGGCTCGCACGCGGGCGTGGCCATCGGGCAGGACGGGCCTTCGCAGATGGGCCTGGAGGACCTGGCGATGTTCCGCTCCGTGTACGGCTCCACCGTGCTCTACCCCTGCGACGCCAACCAGACCGCCCGCCTGGTCGCGTCCATGGCCGACCTGGACGGCATCCGGTACCTGCGCACCTCGCGCGGCGAGAGCCCGGTCATCTACGACGCCGACGAGGAGTTCCCCGTCGGCGGCAGCAAGGTGCTGCGCTCCAGCGAGGAGGACCGACTGACGGTCGTCGCGGCCGGGGTCACCGTGCAGGAGGCGCTGACGGCCGCCGACAAGCTGGCGGAGGAGGGCATCAAGGTCCGGGTCATCGATCTGTACTCGGTCAAGCCCGTCGACGTGGAGACGCTGCGCCGGGCCGCCGACGACACCGGCTGCCTGGTGACGGTCGAGGACCACCACGAGGAGGGCGGCATCGGCGACGCGGTCGTGGAAGCCTTCACCGACGGGCGGCCCGTACCGCGCCTGGTCCGCCTCGCGGTGCGGATGATGCCGGGTTCCGCCGCGCCCGACGAGCAGTTGCACGCGGCCGGCATCGACGCCGCGAACATCGCGGCGACCGCCCGGCTGCTGGTCGGCGAGGCCGTGGTCAGCTAGACCGGAACCCTTCGACGGCGGGCGTCGCTCAGGCGGCGCCCGCCCTGCTGTTCAGGCCGGCGTGCGGCACAGGATCTCGCCGTGCAGGACCGCGAACCAGCCGTCCTCCCGCCGCCCCCACTCCCGCCACGCGTCGGACACCGCCCGCAGTTCCTCCGGTGTGGCGTGCCCGCCCCCCACCGCGCGGTCGGCGTACGCGGAGGCGAGCGTACGGTCCGCCCACAGACCGCTCCACCAGTCGCGCTCCTCGGGGGTGGCGTACGTCCAGGTGCCCGAGGTGGCGGTGATGTCGCTCAGCCCCGCCGCCAGCGCCCAGCTCCGCAGCCGCCGGCCGGCGTCCGGTTCGCCGCCGTTGGCCCGCGCGACGCGCCGGTACAGGTCCAGCCAGTCGTCCAGGCCGGGCACGGCCGGGTACCAGGTCATCGCCGCGTAGTCCGCGTCGCGCACCGCGATCAGCCCGCCGGGCCGGGTCACCCGGGCCATCTCGCGCAGCGCGCCCACCGGGTCGCCCACGTGCTGGAGCACCTGATGGGCGTGGACCACGTCGAAGGCGCCGTCGGGGTGGCCGAGGGCGTGCACGTCGGCCACCTCGAAGTCCACGTTCGTCAGACCCCGCTCCCCGGCGGTGGCGCGGGCCCGCTCCAGGATGCCGGGAGCCCGGTCGGCGCCGGTCACCCGGCCGTCGGGGACCAGTGCGGCGAGGTCGGCGGTGATGGTGCCGGGGCCGCAGCCGATGTCGAGGACGCGCATGCCCGGTTCGAGCGAACCGAGCAGGTACGCGGCCGAGTTGGCGGCCGTGCGCCAGGTGTGCGAACGCAGCACCGACTCGTGGTGCCCATGGGTGTAGACGGCGGTCTCGCGGGTCTCCGGCATGACGTCACGGTACGCCCGCGACCCGGATGCTGAGACCGGTGTTTCGCGATGCGGACTGACGGTGCGTCAGGAAGCGTTCGGGTGCGGGCTGTACGCCGTGAGGACCTCCGGCAGCTTCTCCACCGTCACCGTGCCGGACACCGAGGTCACCTCGCCGTCGTACGCCAGCGGGGTGCCCGGTGCGAGGCCGGACAGGCGCAGCCGGCCGAGCTGGACCGCCGCGTGACCCTGGGACCGGCTCAGCGGGCCCGCCACGGCGGCCGCCAGCAGACGCAGCGTCGGCCAGCCGTTGCCGTGCACCACACGGACGTCGAGCGGGCCGTCCGACAGCTCCGTACGGCGTCCGGCGCCCAGGCCGCTGCGGCGGTAGACGCCGTTGCCGACGAACAGCATCCACAGCGGGTGCCGCTTGCCGGCCGCCTCGACCACCAGCGGATGCCGGTCCGCGCGCAGCACCTTCACCGCGCCCAGCACCCCGGCCGCCCAGCCGCCGATCCGGGGCGACCAGTGCTCGCGCTCGCGCACCAGCTCCGGGTAGACGCCCAGGCTCAGGGTGTTCAGGAAGACGCTGGAGCGGTCGTCGGCGGTGAACTTGCCGACGTCCACCTGCACCGCCTCGCCCGCGCGGACGGCGGCGGCCAGACCGGCCGCGTCCTCCACCCCGAGGTCGTACGCGAAGTGGTTCAGGGTGCCGCCGGGCAGCACCGCCAGCGGCAGACCGTGCAGCAGGGCGACCTCCGCGGCCGCGTTCACCGTGCCGTCGCCGCCGCACACACCGAGGACCCGCGCCCGGGCCGCCGCCTTGTCCAGCTCGGCCCGGACCTCCTCCGGCTCGCACTCCACGATCTCCGCCAGCGGCAGCGCGTCGTGCAGCGCGCTCACCCGGTCCGCGGTGCCCGAGGCGCGGTTGGCGACCATCACCAGGCCCGCGCCGTCCGGCAGCGCCGGGGCGTCCGCGCGCGGCCGGGCCACCGGGCGGGCCGCCGCCCGCGTCGGCACCAGCTTCCGCACCACGAACGCGGCCCCGACCCCGAGCGCCGCCCCGGCCAGCACGTCGCTCGGGAAGTGCGCACCGGTGTACACCCGCGAGGTCGCCACCGAGAAGGCCACCGGCGCCACCGCCGCGCCCCACGCCGGGGACTCCAGCGCCACCCCGGCCGCGAAGGCGGCGGCGGAGGCGGAGTGGCCGGACGGGAAGGAGGTGGTGATCGGCTGCCGCTTGAGCCGCCGGGACAGCGGCACCGCGTCCAGCACCGGCCGGGTGCGGCGCACCGACCGCTTGCCGAGGGTGTTGACGGTCAGCGACGCCAGGCTCAGCGAGGCCAGCCCTCGCACGGCCGCCCGGCGCGCCCTCGGGGTGCGCGTGGCGGCGATCGCGCCGGCCGCCGCGAACCACAGCACGCCGTGGTTGGCGCTGCGGCTCAGGCGGGGCAGCACCTTCTGGGCGCCGGGCCAGTTCCGCTGGGCGGCCACCTCGAAGAGCCGGGCGTCGGCCGTGAGCAGCCGGCGCAGGACGTTGCGGCCGGTGGTGGGGACAGCGGTGAGGTCGACATCTGCGCTCATGTTCGACCCTCTACCCCGAAGCGCGCCTTTCTTGTGCCGCCGCTCTTGTGCCGCCGCCCCGTTACGGGCACCGCCCGCGCGCGGAGGCCGGGGGAGCGGGATCTTCGTACAGTGGACCCCAGGACCAGTGGACCTCAAGACCAGTGGACCTCAAGACCAGTGAACCTCGGGACCGCGGACACGACGAGCGGGGGCACCACCATGACCGGAGTCGACCCCAGCCGACTGGACGACCAGCAGCTCATGAAAGAGCTGGAGACGATCCACCGCACACGCCACGACACCCTGCTGTACGGCTCGAACGACGCCCTGCGCGCCCACAACGAACGCATGGCCCAGTTGGAGGGCGAGTACCTGCGCCGCAATCCGCGCCGCCTGGTCAGCGCGGGCCGCACCCGTGAGGGCGCCCGTGAACGGGGCTGCGGGGAGCCGGGGGAGGCATGAGGCCGGGGCGCGCTCCGGGGGCCGGTGTCACCCGTTGGGTGTCGTCCGTGTCCCGCGAATGGGGTCCGGCGGCGGGCGGGGCGGCGCCGAGGGGGCTCTGATGGCAGCGAGGGCACGGAACGCGTGCCCCGACCGCCGTACCGCCGAGGAGCCCGCCCCATGCGCCGCACCGTACGCGCCCTCTCCACCGCCGCCGCCCTGGCCGGCGCCACGCTCGTCGTAGCCGGTCCCGCGTCCGCCGAGTCCGGCGCCCCCTGCGAGGGCCCCGCCGCCTCCGCGCCCAAGTCGCCCGGCACGTCCTACGACGCCCCGCTGCCCGGAGCGCCGTACCTGAGCGCGGCACCCACCGGTGGCCCGGAATGGGGCGGCGGGACGAAGGACTGCGCGGACGGCTCCGCCGCGAAGGCGGGTCAGGGCGGCGACGACCCGGCCTGGGACGACGGGGACGAGAACGGCCAGGACTGGGACTCAGGCCCCGCGAAGGACGACCCGCCCACCGTGGAGCACGGCGTGCGGGCCGGAGCCGGCGGCACCTTCTCCGACTCGGTGCCCGCCCTCGCCGCGGGCGGCGCGCTGATCGCCGCGGCGGCCGCCGGAGCCGGGTACCGGCTGTACGGCCGCAGGCGCCCGGCCGGGCGCTGACGGCGGGCACCGGAGGCCGCCGTGACCGGGACGACGCCGGACACGAGCCATGCCGGGCCGTTCGGCGGGTACACACCTTCCCGAGGGCACCACCAGCAGGCCCCCTGCGCACCCGCCCCACGGCGCGGGAGACCGGAGACATCGGGGGCGCAGGGGATTCGGCACACGGACCGTGCGGAGGCGGACATGCGGCGGAGGGAACCCCAGGGCCACGGCCCGGTCCGCTACGGCCCCCCGTTCCCCGCCGACGGCCTGCCCGTCCTCGCGGAACTCGCCGCCCGCCTCGCCGCAGCCGAACACCACGGCGCGGCCCAGCCCGCCGGTGGCGATCCGGCCCTGCTGGAGGCCGCCTGCGGCTACTGGACCCGGCGCTCACTGCCCTGCACCCCCGACCGGGTGACCCTCGCCTCCGGCGCGCCCCCGCTGCTGCTGGCGCTGACCGCCGCGCTCGCCGGGGACCACGGCGACATCCTGGCCCCCCGCCCGCGCGCCGCCTGGTGGGCACCCGTCGCCCGGCTGCTCGGCAGACGCCTCTTCCCGGTGCCGATCCCGGCGGACAGCGGCGGCATCCCCGACCCGTACGCGCTGCTGGAGACCGTCCGCCGGGTCCGCGCCGAGGGCGGCGACCCCCGGCTGCTGGTGCTGTCCGTCGCGGACGACCCCACCGCCGCCGTCCCCCTGCCCGAGCTGCTGCACGAGACCGTGGAGGCGGCCGCCGCCGAGGGGCTGCACGTGATCAGCGACGAGACCTGGCGGGACACCGTGCACGACCCGCACGAGACGGTCCTGGTCAGCCCGGCCGGGATACTGCCCGACCACGTCACCGTCGTCGCCGACCTCGCCGGATCGCTGCTCCCGGCCGGCTGGCCCGCCGCCGTCGCCCGCTTCCCCGACACCGGGGCTGGGCAGGACGCCCACGCCCGCGTGCTGGACGTGCTCACCGCGCTCGGCGCCCGCCTCGCCGCCCCTGTCGCGGCCGCCGCCCGGTACGCGCTGGACGAACCCGAGCCGGTCACCGCCCGCCGCGAGGCCGCCGTGACCCTGCACGCCCGGCTCGCCGCCGCCGTGCACCGCGCGGTCCTCAAGGGCGGCGCGCTCGCCCCGCCCCCGCAGGCCGGGCGCTACGTCTACGCCGACCTCGGCCCGCTGCGCGAGCCCCTCGCCGCCCGGGGTGTACGGGACGCGCAGGAACTGGAGGACTTCCTCACCGCCCGGCTCGGCATGCCCGCCCCCGGCGGCCACCGCTTCGGCGACGACCTCGGCGCCCTGCGCGTACGGCTGGCCACCGCCTCCCTGCTGGGCGGCACCGACGAGGAGCGCGAGGCCGCGCTCGCCTCGCCCGACCCGACGCAACCGCCGTACACCCGGGACGCGTTGCTCACCCTGGGAGCGGTGCTCGGCGAACTCCGTGACGACACCGTGCGATGGGAGTCTCCTCGATGACGCGGCAGACGCATGAGTCCGGGTCCACCGTCACGACGGCCACCACACCCGCGCCGGACGCCCCCGACCCCGTCGAGGCCGCGGCCGCCGCGCCCGAGGTGGTCGTCCGTGCCCCGCTCGCGCCCGCGTCACCGCCGCTGGCCGAACCGCGGCCGCTGGGCGAACACCGGGTGTGGCCGCGCACCTTCCACGACCGGCTCACCGCACCGCTGCCCGGCTGGCGCGCCATGGCCCGCTTCGCCCGCGAGGGCGCCGTACGCCCCGACCCCGAGGGACTCGTCGACATCCCCCGACTCCCGTACGAGCCCGGACCGTTGCCGCGCGTCGGGGCCGACGCCCTCGCCGTCACCTGGGCGGGGCACGCCAGTTGGGTGGTGCGGATCGGCGGGCTGACCGTGCTCACCGACCCGGTGTGGTCGCGCCGCATCCTCGGCACCCCGGCCCGCGTCACCCCGGTCGGCGTCTCCTGGGACAGCCTGCCGCCCGTCGACGCGGTCGTGATCAGCCACAACCACTACGACCACCTGGACGCCCCCACCCTGAGCCGACTCCCGCGCCACACACCGGTGTTCGTCCCCGCCGGGCTCGGACGCTGGTTCCGGCGGCGGAGGTTCAGCCGCGTCACCGAGCTGGACTGGTGGGAAGGTGCTCGACTCTCCGGTGTGCGCTTCGACTTCGTGCCCGCGCACCACTGGTCCAAGCGCACCCTGACCGACACCTGCCACAGCCTGTGGGGCGGCTGGGTGATGACCGCGCAGGACGGGCAGCGCCTCTACTTCGCGGGCGACACCGGCTACGGCCACTGGTTCGGGCGGATAGGCCGCCGCTACCCCGGCATCGACCTCGCGCTGATGCCCATCGGCGCCTACGACCCGCGCTGGTGGCTCAGCGACGTCCACTGCGACCCGGAGGAGGCCGTACGGGCCACCCTCGATCTCGGCGCCCGCCGGATGGCGCCCATGCACTGGGGGACGTTCGTGCTCTCGGCCGAGCCCGTCATGGAGCCCCTCACCCGCGTCCGCGCGGCCTGGGAGCAGGCGGGCCTCGCCCGTACCGACCTGTGGGACCTGCCGGTCGGCGCCTCCCGCGTCCTTCAGACCTCCCCTACCGCTCCTCGCCCCGCACCCGGCGCACCAGCCCCGGAGCCGCGCTGACCAGCACGGTCAGCACCACCACCGCCAGCACCCCCTCCCACGGCCGGGCGAACAGCGAACCCCCGAGCACGCCGATGACCTGGTACGTCAACGCCCACGCCAGGCACGCGGGAAGGTTGCCCCGCGCGAAGCGCCGCAGCGGCCACTCGGCCAGCAGGCACGCCAGCATCACCGGAATCCGGCCGGCGGGTATCAGCCGGGACAGCACCAGCACCAGCACCCCGTGCTCGGCCAGCTTCCCCCGCGCCTGGTTCAGCCGCTCCTCCGGCGCCCGCGACCGCAGCGCCTCCAGCCAGCGCGAACCGTTCTGCGAGCCGAGACCGCGCCGCCCCAGCCAGTACAGCGCCGCGTCCCCCAGGAAGGCGGCCAGCGCCGCCGTCGCGAAGACCAGCGCCAGCGAGAACGGCGCCGTCCGGTGCAGCGCCACCACGGTCGCCGAGCTGACCAGCGCCCCCGTCGGCACCACGGGTATCAGCGCCCCCACCAGCACCAGCAGGAACAGCGACGGATAACCGAGCGCCCGACTCGTCGACTCCAGCGGCGCACCCGTCGTCGCGGCGGCGGCCAGTACCGCCGCACCCCCCACGCCTCTCACCGGCAGACCTCCAGCCGTACGCCCTCGCCGTGCCCCAGCCGGTGCACGGTCACCTTCGGCGCGGCCTCGGCCGCCAGCCGCACGAACTCCTCGCCCGGCGCGTGGAACTCGTGCGGGCGCACCGCGTCCATCCCGATCGGCCAGTACGTGCCGTAGTGCACCGGCACCGCCCAGCCCGGCGCCAGCCGGGCCAGCGCCCGCGCCGCCCGGCCCGCGTCCAGATGCCCCTCACCGAGGTACGGCCCCCAGCCGCCCACCGGCAGCAGCGCCACGTCCACCGGGCCGACCTCCTCGGCCATCGCGTCGAACAGCGCGGTGTCCCCAGCGAAGTAGGTGCGCGCCTCGCCCTCCACCACGTAACCCAGCGCGGGGGCGCGGTGCGGGCCGAACGGCAGCCGCCGTCCGTCGTGCAGCGCGGGCACCACCCGCACCCGCAGCTCCCCGAGCCGCACCTCGTCGCCGGGCACCACCTCGGTGAGGTCGAGCCCCCGCAGCCTGCGCAGTCCGGGCACCGCGCGCGGCGCGCCCCGCGGCACCAGCACGCGCGTGCCCGGCGCCAACTGCGCCAGCGACGGCAGGTGCAGATGGTCGGCGTGCAGATGGGAGACGAGCACGGCGTCGGCCCGGCGGGCCCCGGCGGGCGGCTGCGCGCCCCGGCGGCGGCGCAGGTGCGCCAGCCGGGAGGCGAACAGGGGATCGGTGAGCACCCGGGTGTCCGAATCCTCGATCGTGCAGGTGGCGTGACCCCACCAGGTGACCTCCACCGGCACTACCCTCACCTCCGCGCGCGACTCCCCCGAAGCCTACGGGCAGCGGTAGGGTCGGCGGCGAAACCCGGAGGTGAGGGGACGCCATGGGACCGTTACGGGGTGCCCCGGCCGCGCTTGCGACGGTACGGATCACCGCCATCGCCAGCCTGATCCCGCTGGAGGAGCTGGAGGCCGACCCCTTCCTGGTCGACTCCCGCAGCCAGCACGCCATGTGCGCCCGCTGGGCCGAGGAACAGGGCTTCGTGGTCACCCGCGAACTCCTCGTCGGCGGCCTGCGCTTCGACCACGGCGCCCTGTGGGACGGCGTACGCCCCGGCGTGGACGTGTTCGTCGCCCCCAGCGTCCGTGTGCTGGAACGCGCGCTGTCCTCGGTGGAGGAGTTCACCGCCGAGTGCGCCCGGCGCGGGGTCCGGGTGGAGACCGTCGGCAGCGCCGAACCCGCGTACGACGCCCGGATGAAGGCGCGTGTGCACCGGCGGCTCTCCATGCCCACGGCCGGGTACGACGGCAAATAAGCCGTCCCGGCGCCTCCGCCCGGTATGACAAGGTGGGGGCAGGCCCCGCGGGGCGGGCCGGAACGTGAGGTGCGCGGGGCGTGGGGTGGCGACGGGTTGCCGGTCAGATCGGCCGGAGCGTCACGGTGTGGGCGGTCTCCACGCTCACCATGCTGCTGCTCGCCGGACTCCTCCCCGACTTCCGGCTCCAGTCGCCCGACGGTGACAGCGCCACCCGTATCGCCGTCACCGCCGCCTGCGGCGCCGGGGCGTTCGGTCTGCTGTCCGCGCTCGTCTGGCCGGCGCTGGTACGGCTGCTGCTGCTGGTGCCGGCGCTCTTCCTCGGCCTGCTGGTCTTCTTCCTCAACGGTTCCCTGCTGCTGCTCGCCCTGCGCGTCAACCCCTCCGGGCGGGGCGAGGTGGCGCCCGAGACCGCCGTCATCGTCGCCGCCGTGATGTCCGCCGTCGCCTCCGCGACCGGCGGCGCGCTCGCCGTACGCGACGACGACGCCTACCGGCGCCGGCTGCTGCGGCTGGCCGACCGGCGCCGGAGAGCCACCCTGCCCTGCGCGAGCACGCCCGGCCTGGTCTGCGTCCAGCTCGACGGCGTCGGCCACGACGTGCTCACCGCCGCCGTCCGCGACGGCCTGATGCCCACCGTCGCCCGCTGGCTCGCCACCGACGGCATCATGCCGCCCACCCACCGGCTCACCGCCTGGCGCACCGACTGGTCCAGCCAGACCGGCGCCAGCCAGCTCGGCATCCTGCACGGCAGCACCTTCGACGTCCCCGCCTTCCGCTGGTACGAGAAGGACCGCGGCGAGGTCATGGTCTGCAACCGGCCCACCTCCGCCGCCGAGTTGCAGCGCCGCGCGACGGCCCGCACCGGCGAGGCCGGACTCCTAGCCGTCGACGGTGCCAGCCGGGGCAACCTGTTCAGCGGCGGCGCGGGAGAGCAGGCCCTCGTGCTGTCCATCGCCACCCGCCGCCGGGGGCGGGAGAACCGTTCCCGCGCCGGGTACTTCGCCTACTTCTCCGACCCGGCCAACGCGGTGCGCACCGCGCTGTCCTTCTTCGCCGAGATCGGCCGCGAGATCGTCCAGTCCACCCGCGCCCGGTTCGCCGGGCAGCACCCGCGCGTCGGCCGGGGCGGGCTGTACCCGTTCGTCCGCGCCTTCGCCACCGTCGTCGAACGGGACGTGGTGGTCGCCGCCGTGATGGGCGACCTGCTTGCCGGCCGCACCGCCGTCTACGCCGACCTCGTCGCCTACGACGAGGTCGCCCACCACTCCGGCCCGGAGAGCCGCGACGCCCGCCAGGTCCTCAGGCGCCTCGACCGCTCCCTCGCGCTGATCGAGAAGGCCGCCGAACACGCCCCGCGCCCCTACCGCCTGGTCGTCCTCTCCGACCACGGCCAGAGCCCCGGCGAAACCTTCCGCTCCCGCTACGGGCTCACCCTCACCGACCTCGTCCGCGCGGGCAGCGGACTGCCCGTCCCGCGCGGCGCCGGGCGTACCCCGAGCGGAGCCGAGGCCCGTGCCGCCGTACGCGTCGCCCTCGGCCGGGCCGACTCGGACAGCGGGCCCGCCCCGCGCTCCGAGCCCGTCGTCCTCGCCTCCGGCAACCTCGGCCTGGTCTCCTTCCCGGACGTCCCGCACCGGATGACCAAGGAGGAGATCGACGCCCGCCACCCGGCGCTGCTCCCCACCCTCGCCAACCACCCCGGCATCGGCTTCCTGCTGGTCCGCAGCGCCGAGCACGACGGGGTGGTCCTCGGCCCCTGCGGCACCGAGATCCCGCTGGCCGAACTGGACGAGCGGCCGGGGCCACTGGCCCGCTTCGGCCCCGGCGCCGTCGACGCCGTCCGCCGGACGCACGCCTTCCCGCACACCGCCGACATCATGGTCAACTCCTGGCACGACCCGGCCACCGGCCAGATCCACGCCTTCGAGGAGCAGATCGGCTCCCACGGCGGCCTCGGCGGCGCGCAGTCCCGCCCGTTCCTGCTCTCGCCGCTCACCCTCTCCGTGCCCGGGTCGGACGGCGAGGTTCTGACCGGCGCCGAACGCGTGCACGGCGTACTGCGCCGCTGGCTCGGCGAGTTGAACGGCCCCGAGGTGCCGCTCGACGCCGGCCCCGAGCGCCGGGCGGCCTGAGTACGCGGACCGGTCCTCACGGTGCCGTGACCCCGGATGTGATCGGATGGGGGGCACACCCGGTGCACGGGGCCCCAGGGGGCACCAGCACCCGGAACACGGAAACACACGCGAAAGGAACCACCGTGGCTACCACGCGCACCGCACACACGGTCTGGGAAGGCGAACTGCTGTCGGGCAGCGGCACCGTCACGTTCGACTCCTCCGGCATCGGCTCCCAGCCGGTGTCGTGGCCGTCGCGCGCCGAGCAGGCGAACGGCCGCACCAGCCCCGAGGAGCTGATCGCCGCCGCGCACTCGAGCTGCTTCTCCATGGCCCTGTCGCACGGCCTGACCGGCGCCGGCACCCCGCCCACCCGGCTGGAGACCAAGGCCGACGTCACCTTCCAGCCCGGTGAGGGCATCACCGGCATCCACCTCACCGTGCGCGGCGAGGTCCCCGGCCTGGACGCGGACGGCTTCCGCGCGGCCGCCGAGGACGCCAAGAAGAACTGCCCGGTCAGCCAGGCCCTGACCGGCACCGACATCAGCCTCACGGCCGAGCTGGCCTGAAGCCCGTCGCCGACCGGTGCCGCGTCTTCCACGTGACGGGCGCGGCACCGGTCACAGGCTCTCGCGGAACTCCCGCAGCAGCTTCTGGGTGCGCTGCGCGGAGGCCGCCCGCGCCGTCATGTGGTCCAGCACCTCCAGGTGCGCGGCCACCTCCTCGCGCGAGTCGAGGTAGAGCGCGCCGGTCAGATACTCGGTGAACACCATGTCCGGCAGCTCCCGCTGGGCGAACCGGAACAGGGTGAAGGGGGCGTACGTCCCCGGATGCGGGCCCGCCGCGAACTCGGCGAGCTGGATGGTGATGCGGTCCCGGTCGGCGTACTCCAGCAGCCGGTCCAACTGGTCGCGCATCACCTCGGACCGCGTGCTCACCGGCCGCCGCAGCACCGTCTCGTCCATCACGAACCACAGGTGCGGGGCGTCCCCCCGCTCCAGCAGCCGCTGCCGCTCCAGGCGCAGCGCGACATGCCGCTCCACCGTCTCCGGGCCGTGCTGCCCTATGGTCCCGGCCTCCAGCACCGCCCGCGCGTACGCCTCCGTCTGGAGCAGGCCGGGGACGAAGTGGGGCTCGTAGGAGCGGATGAGACGGGCGGCGCCCTCCAGGCTCACGTACAGGCTGAACCAGTCCGGCAGCACGTCGTGGAAGCGCTGCCACCAGTCCGGCTGGTTGGCCTCCTCGGCCAGCCGCACGAACGCGGCGGACTCCTCCTCGCCCACCCCGTACGCGGCCAGCAGCGCCTGCACATACGGGATCTTCAGCGCGACCTCGGCCGTCTCCATCCGCCGCACGGTCGCCGAAGCCACCCGCAGCACCCGCGCCGCCTCGTCCCGGCTCAGCCCCGTCGACTCCCGCAGCTCCTGCAACCGCCGCCCGAGCACCACCTGCCCCACAGTGGGAGCGGCCCGCCGCTCACTCACACCCGACCCCTCCCCAATGATCCGTACGGGCAGTCTGCCACGCGAAGGTTCCTCGCACAGGGGGGATCAATCAGCCATGGGGGACAGGGGAGTTGGCCGAGTCGGGAAGGGTCAGGGCGGAGTCGGCGTGCAGGGTGAGGCGTACGGGGACGAAGGTGGTGGCCTCGGCCGGAGGTGCGCCGGTGCCGGGGTTGCGGGCGTACCGGGGATGCGCTCCGGCGCTGATCTGCCAGCGGACCCGGTGGCCGGGGGCGAAGCGGTGAGCGGTGGTGCTCATGGGGACGGTGAGGTGTGAGGGGGCATCGGGGGCGGCGTTGAGCGTGCCCAGGCCGTCGCAGACGTTGACCGAACGGCCTTCGGGGTCCACGTCGCACAGGCGGCTGAAGACGTCGGCGTGGCCGGTGTCCGTGGAGACGGCCAGCCGGGCGGTGACCGGTCCCAGGACGTCGAGGGGTTCGGTCAGCGGGGGTCCGGTGAACGTCACGACATCGGTACGGGCCTCCAGCGCGCTGTTGTCGCGCGGTCCGGCACCGGGGGAGAGGAGGGGGCCGCCCACGGTCGGGGTGGGGTCGGCCGGGTCATAGTGGAAGGTGATCAGCGGGGCGGAGTCGGTGGGTGGCTGCCGGGTGAGGTGGCCGCCTCCGGTGGGGTACCAGGCAGTGGGCTCCCCGGTGGGCGGCGGCCAGTCGGTGAGGTCTCGCCACATATGGTCTCCGCCCATGTGCT
Source organism: Streptomyces sp. NPDC018263 (assembly GCF_055562575.1). NCBI lineage: Bacteria > Bacillati > Actinomycetota > Actinomycetes > Kitasatosporales > Streptomycetaceae > Streptomyces > Streptomyces sp. NPDC018263. The sequence continues at coordinate 137,812 of NZ_JBVHFA010000004.1, read as the reverse complement.
CCCCACCTATGTGTACGCGCACCGCCGTGGGGCGTAGCCCGGTGGGGTCGGCGCACAGGTGGGTGCGCAGCCAGGCGAGGCTCTCCGCGAACACCTCGGGCCAGCCCTGCTGGAGCGCGGAGGCGTGGGTCCAGGGACCGACGAGCAGCGAGGTCTCGCACCCGGCCCGGCGCAGCCGCGCGTACTGCTCAAGGGTCTGGTCGGCCAGCGCGTCGTGCCATCCGGTGATCAGGTTGGTGGGCACGCGGTGGCGCTCCGAGGGGGCGATGGACGCACCGTCCCAGTACGGGTCGTCGGCGTCCGGGTGGGCCAACACCTCGTCCAACCAGGCCACTTCACCGCCGAGTCCGGGGGCGTACGCACCGCTCAGCGGCTCGGCCATGGTGACGGTACGAAGATGGCGTCGCAGGCGCAGGGCGGCCCGTGCGAAGGGGGCCATGCCCCGGTGCTGGTGGGTCATGCCGAGGCCGACCACGAGGGCGTTCTCCAGGCGCAGCGCACCGCCGCCCGTGTGGAAGAGGGTGTACGGGTCGTGCAGGCCCACTTGGACGACCATCGCCTTCAGCTCCGGCGGTGGGTCCAGAGCGAGGGCCCACTGCACATAGCCCAGGTAGCTGGGGCCGATGGTGCCCAACCTGCCGTCGAACCAGGGTTTTTCACGCAGCCACGCCACGGTGGCCAGTCCGTCGGCTGCCTCGTTGCGCCACAGGTGGAACGCGCCTCCGGAGCCGCCCGTGCCCCGGCAGCTCTGGAGGACCACATGGAAGCCCTGCTCGGCGAAGAGCAGACCGTACATCGGGGACCAGGGCAGACCCCGGCCGTAGGGGGAGCGGACCAGCAGCGTGGGGAAGTCGCCCTCGGCGCGCGGGAAGTAGTGATCGGTGAGCAGCGCGCTGCCATCGGCGCCGGGCACCGCGAGCCCCGGCTCCCAGCCGATGTCGTACCGCTTCGCCGGCAGGCCACGCCAAGTGGCGCGCATCAGACGTGCGGACAGCGGTGGCTTGCGGAACGACATGATTCCCCTCCCATATTCCGTACGGTGTACGAGAATAGAGGATGCTTGGATGACCTTGGCAAGGGCCGACTGCCGACAGATCAGGAAATGGGGTGCTGGAGCGTGGCTCAGGGCGAGGCAGGGGCGGGTGTCGATCCCGCGCGCCTCTGGCTGCATCCGACCGAACCCCGCAGGGGCCGTAAACCCTCCTTCAGCCGGGAGGCGATCACCGAGGCGGCCGTCGCGCTGGCGGACGCCGAGGGGCTCGACGCGGTCAGCATGCGGCGGGTGGCGGCCTCGGTGGGGGCCGGGGTCATGTCGCTCTACAGCTACGCCCCCGACAAGGACACCCTGCTGGAGCTGATGGTCGACCACGTCAGCGCCGAGCTGCCCAGCACCGGCCCGCTGACCGGCGACTGGCGGGCCGACCTCAAGGTCATCGCCCACCTCCAGCGCGACCACATGCTGCGCCACCCCTGGCTCCCCGCCGCCCTGTCCACGCACCGCACCCCCGGCCCGCATGTCCTGGCCTTCCTCGAACACGCCCTGGCCGCTCTGCGCCCCTCCGGCCTCGACGGCGCCGCCCGGCTGGAGATCTTCGCCCAGCTCACCGCCTTCGTCGCCGGACACGTCAGCCATGAACTGACCCGTGCCGGGGCCGCTCGATCCCCCGAACGGGCCGCCGCAGAGGCTCGTTATCTCGCCACGGTCGCCCAAGACGGCCGCCACCCCGAACTCGCGGAAGCCCTCTCCGCTCCCCGCCGCCCCACGGACCCCGCAGCCACCTTCAGCCGCTTCCTCAACCGCCTGGTCGACGGGCTGGACGCCGGCTGAACCGGGCCGGGGGCCCTGCATCAGGAGCCCCGAACTCCCCTTCAAATCAAGGGACATGGTCTTCGCAAGCGCGGGCACACTGAAGTCTGTGCTCGACTACGACAAGGAAGCCGAGTCCTACGACCGTCTCCGTGGTGGTGAGCCCCGTGCCCGGGCTGCCGCCGACGCCGTGCTCGGGCTGGTTCCGGACCGCGAAGGGCGCTTGCTGGACAACGGCTGTGGCACCGGGATCGTCACCCGCCGGATGGCTGAGGCGCGGCCCGGGCTGCGGATGACCGGGGTGGATCTCACGCCTGCCATGGTGGAAAAGGCGGCCGGGCGGGTGCCGGGGGCCGTGGTGCGGGGTGACAGCCGGCGACTGCCCTTTTCTGACGGCGCGTTCGACGTCGTCACCAGTGTGTGGTTGCTGCATCTGCTGGATGATCCGGCCGATCTGCGGGCCGTGCTCGGGGAGTGTGCGCGGGTGTTGCGGCCGGGTGGGACCTATGTGACCACCGTCGACAAGGCGAAGGCGCACGATGTGGGGAGCGACATAGACGCCGTGCTCGGGCCGCGTCCCCGGCGGCCCGCCGCCGACGACCCGGCCACAGTGGACGCGTATGCCGCCGAGGCCGGGCTGGTCAGGACCGGTCAGGCGCGGTTCACCGGGGTCGGGCAGGGGCGCAGTCCGCGCCGGACGATCAGGGATCTCCGGCGCGGGTGGTTCACGCTGCTGCCGCCCGGTGAGCCGCGTACGGAGGAGTTCGCCGCCCGGCTGGCCGGGCTGCCCGACCAGGACCGGCCGCGCGCGGACCCCGTGTTCACCCTGCACGCCTATCGGCGGTCCGGGTAGGGGTGGTGTCCGGCCACACATCCGGGCGCCGGTTCAGCATCGCCGCCACCATGGGGCGGGACAACACCAGAACGTCGGCCAGGAAGCGGGACCGGCGCACGCCCAGCGCGCGCAGGGCGCGGCCGTGGTCCGCGATCACGATGACGCAGGCCCCGGCCAGCAGCCCGCGCCACAGGGACAGCAGCGGACGCCGTACCGCACGCGGCAGTTCGGCCAGCGAGTCGTGCAGCCGGGCGCAGTGGAACGGTACGTGGCGCTCCTCGTCCGCGAGGATGCGGGCCGCCACCTCCGAGGTCAGGGCGTCGCCGCTGCCGTCGCGCAGGGCGCGGTAGTAGCGCAGGGCCACCACCTCCGCGACCATCAGCACCAGCAGCTCCAGGCGCAGGCCCATCAGCCGGCGTACCCGGACGAACGCGGTGTCGGTCCAGTGCCGGGCCAGTACCGGCATGCCGCCCGCCGCCAGCAGCAGGGCGAGGAGGCGGGCGTGATTCTGCTCCTCGGCGATGAACAGCCGTACCGCGCGGGCGTATTCGGGGTCTCCCGCCTCCTCGGCCTTGGCGGTGAGGTTGGCGCCGTCGCCGTCCTCGCCGGTCTGGAAGCGCTGGATGCTCGCCCACACCGCCGGGTCGAGGCGCGCGGCACGCGTCCAGTCCGGGTCGGGCCGCGCGGCCCTCCGTATCCGCTCCGCCTCGAAGCCGTCCGCCCACTGGCCGAAACCGTTCACACCGAGCCCCCTTCCGGCACGACCCTCGCGCCCTGCTGACCCAGGACGCGGACCGGTGCCGAACCGTTCCGCCCCGCCGCGAGCTTGCCGTATCGGCAACAGTGCTTGCCGTCGGGCACCGCCCCGTCGCACGCTGGGCGCAGCCGGAAGAGGGCCGGGGAAGAGAGGCTGACCAGCATGGCGCACGACCACCACGCACCCGCCGGGCACGGGCACGGGCACGGGCACACGCACGGGCATCAGACCGACATCGACTGGGCCGAGATGGGCCCGGTGCTGGAGTCCCAGGCGGAACTGCTCGCCCCGCTGTACCGCGAGTCGATGGCCTGGCTGGCCGAGGAGACCCCCGAGCCGGGGCTGATCGTGGACGCGGGCAGCGGCCCCGGCGTCGTCGCCTGCCTGTTCGCTGAGGAGTTTCCCGGCGCGCGGGTCACCGCCGTCGACGGCAGCGGCCCCCTGCTGGAGCGCGCCCGCGACCGAGTCGCCCGCCTCGGCGTGGCCGGCCGCTTCTCCGTCATCACCGGGGAACTCCCGGACGCACTAGATGAGTTGGAGTTCCCGGCCGACTTGCTGTGGGCCAGCCGCAGCCTGCACCACCTAGGGGACCAGCGGGCCGGGCTCGCCGCGTTCGCGGAGCGGCTCGCCCCCGGCGGCACGCTCGCCCTCCTGGAAGGCGGACTCCCCGCCCGCTACCTGCCCCGCGACATCGGCATCGGCCGCCCCGGCCTTCAGTCCCGGCTCAACGCGGCCGAGGAGGAGTGGTTCAGCCGGATGCGCGCCGAGCTGCCCGGCGCGGTCACCGAGCCCGAGGACTGGCCCGCCCTGCTCACCTCGGCCGGCCTGAAGCCCACCCGCACCCGCACCTTCCTGCTGGACCTGCCCGCCCCCGCCGACGAGGCCGCCCGTGACTACGCCGCCGCCTACTTCACCCGGGTGCGCGACGGCCTCGGCGACACCCTGGACGCCGACGACCGCGCCACTCTGGACCGCCTGCTCGACCGCACCGACCCGGAGAGCCTGTACAACAGGTCCGACCTGTTCGTGCTGGACGCGTACACCGTCTACACGGCCGTACGCCCCCGCTGAGGTCAGTTCTCCGCGAGCAACCGCCGGGCCGGCCGGTCCCCCAGCTCGACCGCCGCGTCATGACTTCCCTGAACGCCGCCCGCCCCTTCGCGTGAGGGGCGGGCGGCTCTGCGGGGCGCAGATGTCAGACCATGTCGAACGTGGCCGGGTCGGGACCCAGTCGCTTGTCCTCGTTCAGCGCGCCGATGGCGGCGAGATCCTCGTCGTCCAGGCTGAAGTCGAACACCTCGATGTTCTCCTTGATCCGCGACGGCGTCACGGACTTCGGGATGACGATGTTGCCGAGCTGGATGTGCCAGCGGAGCACGATCTGCGCGGGCGTGCGCCCGTGCTTCCGGGCGATGGCGACGATCGCCGGAACCTCCAGCAGCCCCTTGCCCTGGCCGAGCGGCGACCACGCCTCGGTGGCGATGCCGTGCTCGGCGTTGAACTCCCGCGCCGCGCGCTGCTGGAGCTGCGGGTGCAGCTCGATCTGGTCGACCGCCGGAATGACGGACGTCTCCGCGATCAGCCGCTCCAGGTGCTCGGGCAGGAAGTTGGACACGCCGATCGCGCGGATACGGCCGTCGGAGTACAGCTTCTCGAACGCCCTGTAGGTGTCGAGGTAGTTGTCCCGCGCGGGCAGCGGCCAGTGGATCAGGTAGAGGTCGAGGTAGTCGAGACCGAGCTTCTCCAGCGACGTGTCGAAGGCACGCAGGGTGGAGTCGTACCCCTGGTCGCTGTTCCAGAGCTTGGTGGTGACGAAGAGATCCTCGCGGGGGATGCCGGAGGCGGCGATGGCCTTGCCGGTGCCCTCTTCGTTGCCGTAGATCGCCGCGGTGTCGATGCTGCGGTACCCGGTCTCCAGCGCCGTGGCGACCGCGCGCTCCGCCTCGTTGTCCGGGACCTGCCAGACGCCGAAGCCGAGCTGGGGCATCTCGACACCGTTGTTGAGGATGATCGGGGGGACCTTGCTGCTCACGAGCCTATGATCCTTCGGTTGCGGACAGGTGGTACACCCATCGTCAACGATCACGGGCCGATATGCATTCCTGACGGGCCGGATCAGGACCGGTAGAGGGCTTCCACCTCGCGCTCGTACGCCTTCTCGATCGCCTTGCGCTTCAGCTTCAGCGACGGCGTCAGCAGCCCGTGCTCCTCGGTGAACGGCTGGGCCAGGATGCGGAACGTACGGATCGACTCGGCCTGCGAGACCAGCGTGTTCGCCGCGACCACCGCCCGGCGCACCTCCGTCTCCAGATCGGCGTCCCGCACCAGCTCGGCCGGGGTCGGACGGGGCTTGCCGCGCATCTGGAGCCAGTGGTCGACGGCGTCCTGGTCGAGCGTGACCAGCGCCGCGATGTACGGGCGGTCGTTGCCCACGACGATGCACTGGTTGACCAGCGGATGGTCCCGCACCCGCTCCTCCAGCACACCGGGGGAGACGCTCTTGCCGCCGGAGGTCACCAGGATCTCCTTCTTGCGGCCGGTGATGGTCAGATAGCCGTCCTCGTCCAGCGAGCCCAGGTCACCGGTGGCCAGCCAGCCGTCGTGCAGGGTCTCGTCGGTCGCCTTGGGGTTGTTGAGGTAGCCCTGGAAGACGTTCCCGCCGTGCAGCCAGATCTCGCCGTCGTCGGCGACGTGCACCGTCACACCGGGGACGGCCTGGCCGACGGTGCCGTAGCGGGTGCGCTCGGGCGGGTTGGCGGTCGCGGCCGCCGTCGACTCGGTCAGGCCGTAGCCCTCGTAGATCTGTACGCCGGCGCCCGCGAAGAACAGGCCGAGGCGGCGGTCCATCGCCGAGCCGCCCGACATCGCGTTGCGGATACGGCCGCCCATCGCCGCGCGGACCTTGGAGTACACCAGCTTGTCGAAGAGCTGGTGCTGCATTCTCAGGCCCGCCGAGGGGCCGGGGCCGAGGCCCCACGCCTTCGCCTCCAGCGCCTCGGCGTACTTCACGGCCACCTCGACCGCCTTCTCGAAGGGCGTCGCCTTGCCCTCCTTCTCCGCCTTGCGGCGGGCCGAGTTGAACACCTTCTCGAAGATGTACGGCACCGCCAGGATGAACGTCGGCCGGAACGCGGCCAGGTCCGGCAGCAGGGCGGCGGCGTGGAGCTGCGGCTGGTGCCCGAAGCGGACCCGGCCCCTGAGCGCGGCGACCTCCACCATGCGGCCGAAGACATGGGCCAGCGGCAGGAACAGCAGGGTGGACGCCTCGTCGCCCTTCTTGGAGTGGAACACCGACTCCCAGCGGCGGATCACCGTGTCCGCCTCGAACATGAAGTTGCCGTGCGAGAGGACGCAGCCCTTGGGGCGGCCCGTGGTGCCCGAGGTGTAGATGACGGTGGCGGTCGAGTCCGGGGTGACCGCCTGGCGGTGCCGGTGCACCACCTCGTCGTCCAGGTGCGCCCCGGCGTCGTACAGCTCCCGTACGCAGTTCGCGTCGAGCTGCCAGAGCCGGCGCAGGCGGGGGAGGCGGCCGATGACCGTGGCGATCGTCATCGCGTGGTCCTCGTGCTCCACCACGGCGGAGGTGACCTCGGCGTCGTGCAGCATCCAGAAGCACTGCTCGGCGGAGGAGGTCGGGTAGATCGGCACCACCTGGGCACCGATCGTCCACAGCGCGAAGTCGAAGAGGGTCCACTCGTAGCGGGTGCGGGACATGATGGCGACCCGGTCGCCGAAGCGGACGCCCTGCGCGAGCAGGCCCTTGGCGAGGGCGACGACCTCGTCACGGAACTCGGCGGCGGTCACGTCCCGCCACTGCCCCTGATCGTCCTTGCGGCCGAGGGCGACGTGCAGCGGGTCGGTGCGCGCGTTGTCGAAGACGGCGTCGGCCAGACCGCCCACCGGCGGCTCCGACTCCCTCTCCGTCACAGGGTTGGTGAACTCGCGCAAACCTCGCTCCCCCGATCTCGCTCTTGCTCGCTCCTCCGTCACGGACCCGCGACGCTCCGCACAGCGCCGTGAAAGCTACCCCACCGAATGGCCGGATGGGAGGGGTCCGGAAACCGGCCAAACCTCACGTATCTCCCGCACACCACCCGGAAAATCCCCGCACATGCGGAAGGGCCGGACACGATACTGACGGGTCGGTACGTACCCCGGTCGTAATCTCCACCGAATCTGTACGGGCCGGTCACGGGGGGGGGCGTGGTGGAGAGGGGGCTGGGGATGCTTCCGGCCCCGTGGCACGCTTTCGGCTTACCGATACGTTTTCGGCGGAGTCGCCTTCCAGGCTCGGTCGAGGGAATCGTCCCACTCCCCATCCCTGTCGAAACTGGCGGCCCGGCACCCTCGGGACATCGGCGCGGCAGCGGTGTGGCGCCAAGAAGCGTCGCCGATGCGGGCTATGGCTTGACCGCAGTGCCGGCAGACTGCGTGCGCCGTCAACTCGTCAGCCAGGCGCTCGAACACAGCGGTGCGATCCGCTACCTCCTCCTTGAGGCCCCGCAGAACATCTTCGACGCTGGACACCCCGTCCGAACTGACGATGTCCCGCACGAGTGCCGCTGCCGCGATCGCGATGTCGGCCTGGCGTGCAGCGTCGGCCAGGCTCCGCGCGTCATCGCTGTCGGGCGCCTTCCGCACCGTACGTTCCGCCAAATCCACCGACGGATGGCTCGACACCGCTGGAGGCTCACCCGCGGCCTGGGACTCGACCGGCCCGTCTTTCAGGCGCCTGCGCGCCACCTCGAAGGCCCATGCCTCTGTAGAGGCCTTCTTGGCGACGTTGAAGTGGGTGCTGGTCGCCGCATCCATGACCGTGTGGAACTCGTTCATCAGAGTTCCCCAATGGGGGCCGCCGATGAAGTCCTCCGGAGACCAGCCGTAGTGACGCACGAGTTCGTCCCGCCCGCAGGCGTAGTCGACCCAGGACCAGAACGCCTCGGCGTCTGCGACGTCGGGAGCCTCATGGTGGTGCCGCGGGCAGAGCAGGGCGAAGTTCCGTACGTCATTGGAACCGCCGAGGGACTCAGGGACTACGTGGGCTCTCTCCACTGGTGACTGCCAACAGATCAGGCAGATCGGCTGGTCAAGACCCAGGTAGTCGGCGATGGCGCGAACCGGAGGCCTGGACTTGCGTCGGTTCGGCTGGCTGTCCCGCCCGCGGGTACGCAACTCGCGATGGTCATAGGTATGTTCACGGTCGGGATCTCGGATGTTCAGGACGTCAGGAATGTCCTCGCGCTGCCGTTCAGGGTTCCTTCCCCGGTACAGCGGTGTGCTGATCTCCGTGAGACAGGGACGGTGCCCGGGACCACTGCTGTCACCCCTGCTGATCTCCTCAGCCGCCCCGCCGCCGCAACCTCTCCCCGCCCGCCAGGATCGCCGCCGCCAGGGCGTTCGCCGCGTCCTCCGTCGCGCCGCGCGCCCGGGCGTGGGTGAGGGTGAAGTCGACCTTGCCGAGGTCCGGAAGCCCCGCGCGGTCCGGAAGTCGGACCAGGCCCGGGGGGATCAGGTGGCGGGAGTGGGCCATGACGCCCAGGCCCGCTCGCGCGGCGGCGATGAGGCCGTTGAGGCTGGTGCTGGTGCAGACGACGCGGTAGGGGCGGGAGTGGGCGTCCAGGGTTTCCAGGGCTCGGGCGCGGGTGATGCCGGGTGGGGGATAGACGATCAGCGGGACCGGTCGGTCCGGGTCCAGGCGGAGGCGGTCCGTGGCGATCCAGACCAGGTCGTCGCGCCAGACCAGGCGGCCGCGTGGGTCCTCGGGGCGGCGTTTGGCGAGGACCAGGTCGAGTTTGCCCTCGGCCAGGCGCTCGTGGAGCGTGCCGGACAGCTCGACGGTGAGTTCGAGGTCGACCTCGGGATGGTCGTAGCGGAAGCCCTCCAGGATCTCCGGGAGGCGGGTCAGGACGAAGTCCTCCGAGGCGCCGAACCGCAGCCGGCCCCGTACGCGCGGGCCGGAGAAGTACGCCGCGGCCTGCTCCTGCACCTCCAGCAGCCGCCGCGCGAAGCCGAGCATCGCCTCGCCGTCGCCGGTCAGCTCCACCGAATGGGTGTCCCGGACGAACAACTGGCGGCCCGCGGCCTCCTCCAGCCGGCGCACATGCTGGCTCACCGTCGACTGCCGCAGCCCCAGCCGCCGCGCGGCCTGCGTGAAGCTGAGCGTCTGCGCCACCGCGAGGAACGTCCGCAGGTGCGTGGGGTCGTACATGGAGGCCAGGGTAGCCCGGTCATCGCGAACCGCGATCGCAGTCAGAGCGGTATGCCGGATTCCGTGATCGGCGCCGACCAGGCACGATGGAGATCGTCCGCCTCACCGAGACGCTACGGAGCCCTGTGAAACGCCGGCTGCCCATCGACCCGTACATCGCGCTGCTCCTCGGCACGGTGGGCCTGGCCGCGCTGCTGCCCGCGCGGGGTATCGCCGCCGACGTGGCCTCCGGTGCCTCCACGGTTGCCATCGCCTTCCTCTTCTTCCTCTACGGCGCCCGCCTCTCCACCCGTGAGGCAATGGACGGGCTGCGCCACTGGCGGCTCCACCTCACCGTCCTGGCCTGCACCTTCGTCGTCTTCCCGCTGCTCGGGCTGGCCGCGCGCGGACTGGTCCCGGTGCTGCTGACCCAGCCGCTCTACCACGGGCTGCTGTTCCTCACCCTGGTGCCGTCGACCATCCAGTCCTCCATCGCCTTCACCTCGATCGCGCGCGGCAACGTCCCCGCCGCCATCTGCGCCGGCTCCTTCTCCTCCCTCGTCGGCATCGTCGTCACCCCGCTGCTCGCCGCCGTACTGCTGGGCAACTCCGGCGGCGGTCTCTCCGCCGACTCGCTGCTGAAGATCGTGCTGCAACTGCTGGTGCCGTTCCTCGCCGGGCAGCTCCTGCGGCGCTGGATCGGCGGCTTCGTCGCGAAGCACAAGAAGGTGCTCGGACTGGTCGACCGTGGCTCGATCCTGCTGGTCGTCTACACCGCGTTCAGCGAGGGCATGGCCCAGGGCATCTGGCACCAGGTGAGCGTGCCGAGGCTCGGCGCGCTGCTCCTCGTGGAGGCCGCCCTGCTCGCCGTGATGCTCGCGCTGACCTGGTACGGCGCGCGGGCGCTCGGCTTCGGCCGGGGCGACCGCATCGCCATCCAGTTCGCCGGGTCGAAGAAGTCCCTCGCCGCCGGACTCCCCATGGCCGGCGTCCTGTTCGGCGCCCACGCCTCCCTCGCCGTGCTGCCCCTGATGCTCTTCCACCAGATGCAGCTCATGGTCTGCGCGGTCATCGCCAAGCGCCGCGCACACGACCCCGAGGAGCCCCCGGAGCCGGCCGCCCAGGTGCCCCGCCCGCGCGTGCGGCCGGACGGCGACAACGCCCCGTAGACGGCCGAACGCGTCGCGTTCACGGACCCGTTGATCCGGATTTCCGGCACGGACAGCCGACGAGGGCTAACGTTCCGTCATGACCGCAGCTCCCGTGCTCGCCCCCCGGCGCACCGCCCTGGTTCTCATCGACCTCATGGACCGCCTCGTCGCGCTCCCGCTGGAGCCCCGCAAGGGCGCCGAAGTGCTCGCCGCCTGCGAGGAGTTGGCGAAGCGCTGCCGCGCCGAGAACGCACTCGTCGTACTCGTCCGGGTCGAACGGCCCGCGGTCGCCGAACAGCCGCCCGGCAGCGGTCTCGTCGCCGGGCTGCGGCACGACGGCGACCTGGAGGTGGTCAAGCGGACCATCGGCGCGTTCCAGGGCACCGGACTGGACGAGCACCTGCGGGCCCATGGCATCGACACCCTCGTCCTCGGCGGCATCGTCACCAACCTGGGCGTCGAGTCCACCGCCCGCGCCGCGGCCGACCTGGGCTACGAACTGGTCTTCGTGGAGGACGCGATGGCCGCGTTCACGGCCGCCGAGCACGACGCGTCGGTACGGCTGGACTTCCCCCGCCTCGGCACGGTCACCACCGTCGGACGGCTGGGCTTCGAAGCCGTACGGGACTGAGAGCTTTCCGGCCACCCGACAGCCCCTCCCACCGACCGCCCGACGCACGGAGCCGACCGTTCACCGCAAACGCGCCGCGCCCCGTCTTCTCAACCCACCCGCCCCGACCTACCGTCCGGCCCCATGAGCAGCCCCCCTGTCGCGCCCCCGGGCTGGAGCCGCTGGCTCGTACCGCCCGCCGCGCTCTCCGTCCACCTCTCCATCGGCCAGGCGTACGCCTGGAGCGTGTTCAAGCCACCCCTGGAATCCGCGCTCCACCTCGACGGCACCCAGAGCGCGCTGCCGTTCCAGTTGGCGATCGTGATGCTCGGGCTGTCCGCCGCGTTCGGCGGCACCCTGGTCGAGCGCAACGGCCCGCGCTGGGCGATGACCGTGGCCCTGGTCTGCTTCTCCTCCGGGTTCCTGATCTCCGCGCTCGGCGCGCAGACCCAGCAGTACTGGCTGATCGTCCTCGGCTACGGCTTCGTCGGCGGCATCGGCCTCGGCATCGGCTACATCTCGCCCGTCTCCACCCTGATGAAGTGGTTCCCGGACCGGCCCGGCATGGCCACCGGCATCGCCATCATGGGCTTCGGGGGCGGCGCGCTGATCGCCTCGCCGTGGTCGGCCCAGATGCTGGACTCCTTCGGCACCAGCCACACCGCGATCGCGGTGGCGTTCCTGGTGCACGGGCTGGCGTATGCCGTGTTCATGTCGCTCGGCGTGCTGCTGGTCCGGGTGCCCCGGCCGGACGGGCGTACGCAGGGCGGTACGGGCGTGGCCGGAGGCGTCCAGGTCTCGGCCCGCAGCGCGCTGCGCACCCCGCAGTTCTGGTTCCTGTGGGTCGTGCTGTGCACCAACGTCACGGCCGGGATCGGCATCCTGGAGAAGGCCGCCCCGATGATCACGGACTTCTTCGCGGACAGCTCCACCCCGGTCTCCGTCTCGGCGGCGGCCGGCTTCGTCGCGCTGCTGTCGGCGGCCAACATGGCGGGCCGGATCGGCTGGTCGTCCACCTCCGACCTCATCGGCCGCAAGAACATCTACCGCGTCTACCTGGGCGTCGGCGCGCTGATGTACCTGCTCCTCGCCCTGTTCGGGGACACGTCCAAGCCGCTGTTCGTGCTGTGCGCGCTGGTCGTCCTCTCCTTCTACGGCGGCGGCTTCGCCACGGTCCCCGCGTATCTGAAGGACCTCTTCGGCACGTACCAGGTCGGCGCCATCCACGGCCGGCTGCTCACCGCCTGGTCCACGGCGGGCGTGCTCGGACCGCTGATCGTCAACTGGATCGCCGACCGCCAGGAGGCCGCGGGGAAGGACGGGCCCGCGCTGTACGGGCTCTCCTTCTCGATCATGATCGGCCTGCTCCTGGTCGGCTTTGTCGCCAACGAGCTGATCCGCCCCGTCCACACCCGTCACCACGTCCCCGCCGCGAAGGAGGCCCCCGATGCCCAGCGAGAGCAGCCCGCCTGACCGGCGCCCCCTGATCGCCCTGTCCTGGCTGTGGGTGGGCGCGCCGCTCGCCTACGGGCTGTACGAGCTGGTGCGAAAGGCGACGCAGCTCTTCACGGGGTGAGCCCACCGGTGCCCGGCCTGCGCGCCGGGCACCGTCCGTACGAGCGGAATCCAGGTGTACGGGGGTCTGCAAGAAGCCGACAACTGGGATGCCCGATTCCTGTGGCTTCACGTACCCCCGTACCCGTGAGTCACTGCGCAGACTGGAGGGTCCCGCCACCCACGGCAGCAACGAGGGGACCCCGACATGCACGGCTCGCGTATCGCCGCGATCGGCCACTACCAGCCCGCCAGGGTGCTCACCAACGAGGACCTGGCGCGCATGGTCGACACCAGCGACGAGTGGATCACCAGCCGGGTCGGCATCCGTACCCGGCACATCGCGGGCCCCGACGAGCCGGTGGACGAGCTGGCCGCGCACGCCGCAGCCAAGGCGCTGGCCGCGGCCGGGCTCGCCCCCGGCGACATCGACCTGGTGCTGGTCGCCACCTCCACGGCGATCGACCGCTCCCCGAACACCGCCGCGCGGGTCGCGGCCCGGCTGGGCATCCCCGAGCCCGCCGCGATGGACGTCAACGTGGTGTGCGCCGGCTTCACCCACGCGCTGGCCACCGCCGACCACACGGTACGGGCGGGCGCCGCGACGCGGGCGCTGGTGATCGGCGCGGACAAGATGTCCGAGGTCACCGACTGGACCGACCGCACCACCTGCGTCCTGGTCGGCGACGGCGCGGGCGCGGCGGTGGTCGAGGCGTGCGCGCCGGGCGAGGAGGCGGGGATCGGGCCGGTGCTGTGGGGTTCGGTGCCGGAGATGGGCAACGCGGTACGGATCGAGGGCACGCCGCCGAGGTTCGCGCAGGAGGGGCAGAGCGTGTACCGCTGGGCCACCACCCAGCTCCCGCCCATCGCCCGGCGGGCCTGCGAGAAGGCGGGCGTCGACCCGGCCGAGCTGGCGGCGGTCGTCCTGCACCAGGCCAACCTGCGGATCATCGAGCCGCTCGCGCAGAAGATCGGCGCGGTGAACGCGGTCGTCGCCCGCGATGTCACCGAGTCCGGCAACACCTCCGCCGCGAGCATCCCGCTCGCCCTCTCCAAGCTGATCGAACAGGGCAGCGTCCGCACCGGCGACCCGGCCCTCCTCTTCGGCTTCGGCGGCAACCTCTCCTACGCCGGCCAGGTGATCCGCTGCCCGTGACCCAGGGGTGGCCGAAGGCACAGATACGCAGGTGAAAGGCGCTCCGAAACCTTGGTATTGTTGTCCATGTCGCCGCGGGGAACACCCCCGGCCGGGTGACAGACACCTTGTCCGGGTGGCGGAATGGCAGACGCGCTAGCTTGAGGTGCTAGTGCCCTTTATCGGGCGTGGGGGTTCAAGTCCCCCCTCGGACACCACGAAAAGAGCTGGACGACACGCTTTCGAGGGCCTCGACCTTACGGTCGCGGCCCTCGTGGCGTTTCAGTAGCTGATGGCGATCCCCCCAGCCGTCGGCGAGGTGAAACTCAGGAGGCCGTTCCCTCCAGCACCGTGAGAGACCTCCTGAAGGTGTGCTCGCCGATGAAACGGGGCGGCTACAGCAGGACGAGCAGCTTGGTCCCCGGGACCAGCTTCCGGTTGACCGAGGTCGACTGGACGAACACGGTGTAGGCCGCGTTGCTCCCCGGCGTCACCGTGACCTCCGTCGACGGCAGGCCCAGGAGCTGCCGGGCGGCGGGACCTGTGAACACCTTCCCGGTCGTCCGGCCGGTGGCGGGGTCCTTCTCCGCCACGGCGATCTGCTTGTTGGCCTGGATCTTCTCGCGCTTGGACAGCTCGTAGAAGGCGCAGCCGGTCCTGTACGGATGCCCGGCGCTGGTGACGAAGTCGCGGATGGACGTCCGCCCGTCGACCGGAATGAGGACGTACTTGCCGGCGTCCAGGGCCCGGAGGCTGGATTTCACGTCCGCCGCGCTGAGGTCCTGGCCCATCGCGAAGAGGTCCCTGGTGCCGCGCACGCCCTGCTCGCGGTCCCGCAGGAACTTGGTGGCGGCCGTCTTGACGACGCCGATCGCCTCCTCGACGCCCTGGTCCGAGTCCGCGTCCCAGATCGAGATGTTGCCCGTCGGGAAGCCGTACTGCTGGGCGGTGCGCTTGGCCAGGGAGTTCGGCACCATGATGGCCGAGGTCCAGTGGTCTGGCAGGTTGTCCATCTTGTCCGCGATCCTGCTCCGCCACTCGTCCAGGACTGCACGGCCGTCGGGAAGGTGGTCGTGGCGCGCGCCCGTCGTGTCGGCGCCGGAGGCGTTCTCCTCGCCGTCGGTGACGACGACCTGGAGGAAGCTGTGCTCGCCGTACTCCTCCCATATGTGGCCGAGGTCGTCGAGCGCCTTCACCGACGCCTGGATCAGTGCCGTCGCGCCGTTCTCGACGGTGTACAGGCCCCGCATGGACGGCAGGTGCTTGACGTCCATGTCCCACACCAGGTTCTCGACCAGGTGGTCGAAGGCGTAGAGGCTGATCCGGGTCTCGTGGCCGAGCCGGTCGGACTCCTCCTTCAACCCCTTGACGAACTCATCCACCACGCGGACGAGTTGCTCCGAGTGGCCTCGCATCGAGCCGGACTTGTCGATGACGAGAGCGACGTGGTTCACGAAGTGCTTCTTGAGCCGGTCCTTCACCGTAGCGCTCATCGTGTCCATCCCCTTTTCACGGTGGAGCCCCCAACGCGTTTTTCCGCAGGCAGACATGGCCTGCCGAGGGTGAATCCCGGCACGACCCTGGTCCGTCCGGATGATGGCTCCACCTTATGGAGGCGCACTGACAACGCATGCTGAGTGGCGGTGCCGAAGGCCCGGCTCGCTCGGTCGGAAGCGGTCACGCCCGCCGTGGATCAGAGAACGGGCCGAGGGAGGGCAGGAGGGTGGCCGGGCCGGGGTCCGTGCTCAGGGTGTGAAGAAAAGGACAACGGTTCGATCTCTGTGCGTTCCAGAGGGTGACACCGGAGTCCCGGTGCGCGGTAACGTGCGCGCCCGGCCTGATCATCGCACTGTCCAGGGACTGTTATGCCCGATCCTTCCACGCCGCCGGACGACCGGCCGGCAGCGCCTGTGACCGCCCGCGTGACGGCCGAGTCGCGAGCCGGTTCCCTGAGGCGGCGTCAGATGCTGTGGTCCGTGCTGCCACCGGGCGTGGTCGCCGTGGCCGGTGCGGTGGCCACCGCGCTGGTCAGTGACGGCCACCTGGACCGAGCGGAACAGGTGGCGATGTCCGGCGGCGTCGCGCTCATCGGCGCCATGGCGGCAGGAATCGCGGGTGTGAGGGCTGCGGCGGAGGCGCGAGCAGTCACCAGGCATTGGACGGAGCTGTCCCGTGCGGCCGACCGGGACCGTGCCGAGATGGCCGAGCTGATTCGGACCACAGCCGAGGGCAGAGCCGAATTGCAGTCGCTGTTCCGTCGGCTGAGGGCCGGAGAGCCCCCGGTGCGGCGGCAGCCGGAACTGCCCCCGCAGACCGGCCCGGACCAAGTCTCCCGACTCGGATTCGAGATCGCTGCGGCCCGGCACGAGGCGGAGGCAGCCGTGCTGGAGACCGCCGCCGGTGCGCTCGGTACGGAACACAGTGCCCGGCTGGAGCAGTTCGAGGTGTTCGCCAACCTGGCGCGTCGACTCGAGTCACTGGTGCACCGCGAGATCGGGCTGCTGGACAGCCTGGAGAACGAGGTCGAGGACCCCGACCTGCTCAAGGGTCTGTTCCGGGTGGACCATCTGTCCACCCGGATCCGCCGCTACGCCGAGAACCTGGCCGTGCTCGGCGGTGCGAACACCCACCGCCAGTGGACCCGTCCCGTCGGCCTGACCGACGTGCTGCGTTCCGCCGTCGCCGAGATCGACCAGTATGCCCGGGTCAAGCTGGTCCCACCCATTGACGGAACGGTCAGCGGCCACGCCGTGGTCGACGTGGTCCATTTGCTGGCCGAGCTGCTGGAGAACGCCACGGTCTTCTCACCACCCCAGACCACCGTGCACGTGCGGGTCGAGCCCGTCGCTGCCGGGGTGGCGATCGAGGTCGAGGACCGAGGCCTGGGCATGTCAGCGGCCGAGCGCAACCAGATGAACACGGTATTGGGTGCACCCGGCAAGGTCGCCCTCGGTGAGCTGCTGCAGGACGGCCGGATCGGCCTGTACGTGGTCTCGCTCCTGGCCCAGCGGCATGACATAGCGGTGCAGTTGCAGAGCAACGTATACGGCGGTACTCAGGCCGTCATGGTGTTGCCCACGGCACTGCTCGGCCCGCAGCCGGCAACTCCCGCCCACGGGCATCCCGCTGTCGCGACCCCGGACGCGGTGCCGCACGACCCGGTGGAGCCCGAGGCGACGGACCTCACGGCGACAGTGATGACCGTCGTCGGGGATCCGCTTGTGTCCGACTCCGAACCGCAGCCCGCCCGGATGCCCGCCGACGGCGAGGACGACCGTCCGCGGCTGCCTCAGCGACGTCGGGACCACGCCGCCCAACAGCCGCACCCGGTGCCCAGCGCCCGCAGTTCCGAGGACGTCGCGCACGATCCGGGCCTGATGGCCGCGTTCCAGACCGGACTGCGCAGGGCCGAGGAAGCGGAGACGCCCTGACACCCGAGGGCCTCCATTGAGAGGCCCGTCCGACAAGCCATTTCCTTCTGCCGAAAGAGGAGTACAGATCGTGGCGAGCGAAGACCTTTCCTGGCTGTTGACAGGTCTGGTGAACCGGGTGCCGCACACCCGAAGCGCCTTGTTGCTGTCCTCGGACGGACTGGTGAAGGCAGCGGAAGGGCTCGATGCGGACGCCGCCGACCAGTTGGCCGCGCTGGCCAGTGGGCTGTACTCATTGGCGCGCAGCGCGGGCCGGCACTTCGACGACGGCGGCGACGTGCGACAGATAGTGACGGAGCTCAGCACCTCGTTGCTCTTCGTCTCGACCGCTGGGCACGGAGCGGTGCTGGCGGTGCTGGCCGGACGCGAGGCGGACGCGGCGGTGCTGGGCTACGAGATGGGCATGATGGTGAAGAGCGTGCGCCCGCACCTGGCCACGCCGCCGCGGCACGTGGTGGGGTAACCGATGACGCCGGTCCTCCCTGACGGACCGTTGACCAACGAAGCGGTCGGGCGGCTGGTCCGTCCCTACACCGTGAGTGACGGCCGGACCAGGGCCACGTCCCACTTCACGCTCGTGACCGTGGTGCGGGCCACGGGTGCCCAGACGCAGGGCACCTTCGGCCTGGAGCACGCGCAGGTGCTGGCGCTGTGCGAGAGCCCTGTGAGCGTCGCCGAGGTCGCGGCCCGGATGCAGGTGCCGGCCGCCGTGGTCAAGGTGCTGCTGTCCGATCTGGCTGAGGGTGGCGCGGTGGTCGCAGGCCACGCGCCCCCGCCCTCCGCGGACCACTACGCACGACCTGATCGAGACCTTCTGGAAACGGTACGCGATGCCCTCCTCAAACGACTGTGACCCACTGCCCGCCGAGGCCCTGCCGATGGGAATCAAGGTGCTCATCGCCGGCGGGTTCGGCGTGGGAAAGACCACCTTCGTCAACACGCTGAGCGAGATCGAGCCGCTGAGCACCGAGGAGATGCTGACTGCCGTCAGCGCGGCCACGGACCGACTGGACGGAGTGGAGAACAAGGCCACCACCACAGTGGCCCTGGACTTCGGTCGGATCACGCTCAGTCCGTCCCATGTCCTCTACCTGTTCGGCACACCCGGACAGGAGCGCTTCTGGTTCATGTGGGACGAACTCTCCGAGGGGGCCCTCGGCGCGGTGGTCCTCGCCGACACCCGCAGGCTGGAGCACTCCTTCGCGGCGGTGGACTTCTTCGAGCGGCGCGGCATCCCCTTCGTCGTCGCCGTCAACGAGTTCGACGGCGCGCACCGCTACCACGCGGAGGAGGTGAGGGCCGCGCTCGACCTCAGACAGGACGTGCCGGTGGCGCTGTGCGACGCCCGCGTCCAGAACTCGGGCATCCGCGTTCTGCTCGAACTGATCCAGCACCTGATCACGACAAGGAGTTCCCATGGCAGCGACACCGCCCCACCCCTCCTCCGGGCCTGAGTCCGGGATCGCCGTGCGCCATCTGCTCCTCCCCCCGGAGGACCCACAGGTGCGTACTCGATCCGAGCGGCTGCGCGCGCTGGGCATCGAAGCCCGTCCGGATACGGAACTCGACACCTTCGCACGGGAGCTGGCACAGCGCACCGGCGGCTGCTATGCCGGGGTCAACTTCTTCCTCGACGCCGATCGCCAGTACTTCGCAGGGTTGTACAGCGCCGCACAGGACACCCCGGTGCACGCGGGACCGCCGTTGCTTCAGGACCCGGTGCCCGGCCGCGTCATGCCCCGCGACATCGACATGGGCATCTGCCCGCACGTCGTCAAGCGTCGCCGGGCGCTGGTGCTGGAGGACATCCGGGATTTCCCGCGGTTCGCCGGAAACCCGGTGGTCGACGCGATCGGCATCCACTCCTACCTGGGCGCACCGCTGATAGACAGCACCGGGGTGGTGCTCGGCACCATCTGCGTAGTCGACCAGGACCCGCAACCATGGGGACGTGAGGGGCTGGAGACCATCAAGACCATGGCTGCGGAACTGGTCGAACGGCTCGAGGAGTCGGTGCGCCGGCACGACCCGCGGGCGGCCGGGAGTGCCTCCTAGGAGTCCCAGCGGACCGGCAGGCTGTGGGGGCCGCGGATGAGCATTCCCTCGCGCCAGGTCAGGGCGGCCGGATGGGCGTCGAGGGTGAGCCGGGGGAAGCGCTCCAGCAGGGCGCCGATCGCGATCCGGGCCTCCAGGCGGGCCAGCGGCGCGCCGAGGCAGTAGTGGATGCCATGGCCGAAGGCGACGTGGCCGCCGGCTGGGCGCTGGATGTCGAAGCGGCCGGGGTCGGGGAAGCGTGCCGGATCGTGGTCCGCGTCGGCCAGGGCCACCAGGACGAGCTGACCGTCTCCGGGGATGACCGTCCCGCCGATCTCCACCGGTTCGGTGGTGAACCTGTACGTCGGCGTCTCCACCGGTCCGTCGTAACGCAGCATCTCCTCCACCGCGTTGGGCATCAGCGTCATGTCCTGGCGCAGCAGCGCCAGTTGGTCGGGGTGGGTGAGCAGTGCCAGTACGCCGTTGGAGATCAGGTTGACCGTGGTCTCGTGCCCGGCGACCAGCAGCAGCCAAGCGGTGCCGATCAGTTCGGCCGCGGACAGCCGGTCGCCGTCCTCGTCGGTGGTGCGGATCAGACCGCTCATGAGGTCCTGGCCCGGCTCCCGCCGCTTGCGCTCCACCAGGTCGGCCAGGTACGCGGTCACCTCGTGCGTCGCCGCCACCCGTGCCCGCGGGTCGGGGTCGGTGAGGACCGTGGCCGTCCAGGTGCGGAACGCGTTCCGGTCCAGCATGGGGACCCCGAGCAGTTCACAGATCACCGAGATCGGCAGGGGGAAGGAGAGTGCGTCAACCAGGTCGGCCCGCCCGTCCGGGAGCGCCGTCATCGAGTCGAGCAGCTCGTCGGTGATCTGCGCTATGCGGGGCGCGAGTTGCTCGATGCGGCGAGGGGTGAACTCCCGCACGACCAGCTTGCGCAGCCGCCCGTGGTCCGGCGGGTCCTGGTTGAGCATGTGCGGTCCCGCCGCCGGGCTGGAGAGCGGGAACGAGGGCGAGGCGTTCTTCCACTGCTTGGACAGCGCCGGGTCCATGAGCGCGGCCCGCCCGGCCTCGTACCCGACCACGAGCCACGCCTCCGCGCCCTCCGGGATGCGCACCCTGTGTACGGGACCGCGTTCACGCAGCGCCGCGTACACCGGATAGGGATCGCGGACGAAGTCCTCGCCCAGCGCCACCAGGTCGATCACTTCGGCCGTCGCCACAGTCCGCCCCCGTCTCGTGGATCATGCCGACGCTAGCATCGGGCGGCGCGTCGGCGAAGACCGAATCCAGTCGTCCGGTGGGAGCGGAGCACATGTTCCGGGCGGGGATTGTGGAACCGACCCTCGCTTGTTATCGTCACATCGACATTAACGGGGAGGGGTGAGGACGGCATGGCTGTCCCGGACACGCTCAGCAGCCTGGTCGCGCCGCTGAACCATCAGTTGTTCCTGCTGGGTCGAGACGCGGTCACCTGGGCCGAGTTGCTCGGGTTCGCCACGGGGGCGGTGTGCGTCTGGCTGTGCGTACGGGCGAGTGTGTGGAACTTCCCCGTAGGGATCGCCAACAACCTGTTCTTCCTGGTGCTGTTCTGGAGCGCGCGGCTGTACGCGGACGCCACGCTCCAGGTCGTCTACCTGGTGCTCGCCGCGTACGGCTGGACGGTCTGGCTGCGGGGTGGGGAGCGGCGGTCCCGCCGGCGCATGGGGCACGCCTCCCGGTCCAGCCTGTACGTCCTGCTGGCCCTGCTGGTGCCGGTCACCTGGGGGCTGACCGTGCTGCTGACCCGCGCGCACGACTCCGCGCCCTTCTGGGACGCCCTGACCACCGCGCTCTCGCTGACCGCGCAGTGGCTGCTCAACGCCAAGCAGATCGAGAACTGGTACTTCTGGATCGCCGCCGACCTCGTCTACATCCCGCTGTACTTCAGCAAGGGGCTGGACCTCACCGGCATCGTCTATGTGCTCTTCCTGGCGATGTGCCTGGTCGGATGGCGGTCCTGGCGCCGAGAGTCGGCGGCGCCCCCGACGAGGGCGGTGACCGCGTGAGCGCCCGATTCGCCCACGGCCTGGTGATCGGCAAGTTCTACCCGCCGCACTCCGGCCACCACTTCCTGATCCGTTCCGCCGCCGACGCCTGCGACGCCGTCACGGTCGTCGTGATGGCGGCCGGCCAGGAGTCGATCCCGCTGGGGGAACGCGTCGCCTGGATACGGGAGCACTGGGCCGGCGACCCGCACGTCGCGGTCGTGGGTGTCGTGGACGATCTGCCGGTCGACTACGAGAGCGAGGCGGCCTGGGAGGGGCATGTCGCCCTGATGCGCCGGGCCCTCGCCCAGGGACCGCACGCGCCCGCCGTCGACGCGGTGTTCAGCTCCGAGCCCTACGGCACCGAACTCGCCCGCCGCTTCGACGCCGCCCCCGTACTGCTGGACCTCGACCGGGGCACCTTCGCCGTCTCCGGTACGAAGGTCCGCGCGGACCCCGTCGCCCACTGGGCGGAGATCGAACCGCCGGTCCGGGCCTGGCTGGCCCGCAGGGTCGTCGTGGTCGGCGCGGAGTCGACGGGCACCACCACCCTCTCCCGCGACCTCGCCACGGCCCTGCGCGCCCGAGGCGGCCCGCACGCGCTCACCCGCTGGGTGCCCGAGTACGGCCGTGAGCTGACCATCGCCAAGCTGGCCCGCGCCCGCGCGCTGGCGGCCTCCGACGCGCCCCGCCCCACCGTGGCGGACCTCGACTGGGACGACGCCGACTTCGAACTCGTCGCCCGCCGCCAGAACCGCACCGAGCAGCAGGCCGCCCGTACCGGTGGCCCGGTGCTCGTGTGCGACACCGACGCCCTGGCCACCACCGTCTGGCAGGAGCGCTACCTAGGCCGCACGACCGCGCCGGTACGGGACCTCGCGCGGGCGATGCCCCCACGCGCGCTGTACCTGCTCACCTCCGACAAGGACGTCCCCTTCGACGACGACGGCCTGCGCGACGGCGAGCACCTGCGCGGCTGGATGACCGACCGCTTCCGCGAGACCCTCACCACCTCCGGCGTCCCCTGGCAGGAACTCCACGGCGACCCCCGAACCCGCCTGACCACCGCCCTCACGGCGGTGGACCGCCTGCTGGCCGCCGGCTGGAAGCTGGCCGACCCTCTGGGCTGACCCCCGCGCCCGCTCAGCGATAGTCCTCCGGGTGCGACTGCATCCAGGTGTTGACCTTGTCGCGGGTGTCCAGCAGGAGTTCCTGGTGGCGCTTGAGGTCGGGGAACGACGGTGTGGCGCCGACGGTCTCGCGGAGCCTCTCCGTCCAGGCCAGGGGAGCGGCGAAGGAGTCGCGGACCTCGGGCGGAGAGACGGACGGAGCAGCCGGAGCTGGGGACGCGGGTGCCGAAGTCCGCGAAGACGCGGGCGACTTGGCCGAATGCTCCGCAGACGCGCACCCCGTCAGCAGCGCGGCGGTCAGTAGCAGCGTCCCCATGTTGCGGGCGGCCGGCATCGTGACATCCCCCTGAAAGGCGTTCCGGTGAAGAACAGTTGGCGGGTGATCTTCCCAGAAGGCGAGACCCGCTCACTTACCCGTGCCGCATCCCTTGACGCACCCCCCGCCGGAGGATTAACTCACGTCCTAAATTAAGCCCTGAGGAGCCGACGCGGTTTTCGGGGTTTCTCTCTCCCGGAAAGGGACCGCTGGAGCCATGCGCAGCATCCGAGCCGCGGCCACAGGCGCCGTCGTCATGTCTCTCGCCCTCGCGGCGACGGCGTGCGGAGGAGGTACGGACAGTGGGGACGGGGCCGGTGGCTCGTCCAGGACGCTGACCTACTGGGCCTCCAACCAGGGCGCCAGTGTCGCCGTGGACAAGCAGGTACTCCAGCCCGAGCTGGACAAGTTCGAGAAGCAGACCGGCATCAAGGTCAAGGTCGAGGTCGTGCCCTGGTCCGACCTGCTCAACCGCATCCTCACCGCCACCACCTCCGGACAGGGCCCGGACGTGCTGAACATCGGCAACACCTGGAGCGCCTCCCTCCAGGCGACCGGCGCGCTGCTGCCCTGGGACACCAAGAACTTCGCCAAAATCGGCGGACGGGACCGCTTCGTCGACCCCGCGCTCGCCTCCACCGGCGCCGAGGGCAAGGACCCGGCCGCCGTACCGCTGTACTCGATGGCGTACGCCCTCTACTACAACAAGCAGATCTTCGCCGACGCCGGCATAGACGGCCCCCCGGCCACCTGGGACGAACTCGTCGCGGACGGCGCCAGGATCAGGGCCAAGGGCAAGTCCGTGCTCGGCGCCGAGGGCTCGAACCTCTCCGAGAACGTCCACCACGTCTTCGTCTTCGCCAAGCAGCACGACGCCGACTTCTTCTCCGCCGACGGCAAGCCCGACTTCACCGACCCCAAGGTGGTCGACGCCGTCAAGCAGTACGTCGACCTGATGGCCAAGGACAAGGTCATCCCGGCGGGCAACGCCGAGTACGCGCAGAACCAGTCCGTCAGCGACTTCGCCAAGGGCAAGCAGGCCATGCTGCTCTGGCAGTCCGCCGCGGCCAACCTCAAGTCCCAGGGCATGAAGGACGACGCCTACGGTGTCGCCCCCGTACCCGTCCAGAAGGGCACCCCCGGACCGGGCGCCCAGGTCAACTCGATGGCCGCGGGCATCAACATCGCCGTCTTCAAGGACAGCCACAACCTCGTCGGCGCCACCGAGTTCGTGAAGTTCATGACCAGCGACGCCGAGCAGAAGATCCTCAACAAGGCGTACAGCTCCATCCCGCCGGTGAAGACCGCGCAAGCAGACCCCGCGTTCGACGGGCCGTCCACCGCCGTGCTGAAGGACACCCTCGCCAAGAGCGCCGCCGCACTGCCGCAGGTCGCCACCGAGTCGCAGTTCGAGACCGCCGTCGGCACCGCGGTCAAGGACCTCTTCGCCGACGCCGCCGCCGGGCGCGCGGTCACCACCGCCTCCGTCAAGGCCAAGCTGGAGAAGGCCCAGCAGCAGATGCCGGCGGCCTGACGTCCATGACCTCCACCGTTGTGAAGGAACCGGTGCGCGAGGACACCCCCGGTGCGGCGCGCGGCCCGCGCCGCACCGGGCGGTCCCGCCGCACCGCGCTCCCGTACCTGCTCCTGCTGCCCGCCCTGGTCTTCGAACTCCTCGTGCATCTGGTCCCGATGGTCATCGGCACCCTGATGAGCTTCCGGTCCATCACCCGCTTCACCCTGCGCGACTGGAGCCACGCCCCCTGGACCGGTCTGCGCAACTACCGCGTGGCCGTGGACTTCGACGCCCCGGCCGGCGAGGCGCTGCTGCGCTCCTTCGCCGTCACCGTCGGCTTCACCCTGCTCTCCGTCGCCCTGTGCTGGGCGCTCGGCACCGCCGCCGCCATCTTCATGCAGGACACCTTCCGGGGCCGCGGCATCCTGCGCGCCCTGTTCCTGGTGCCGTACGCGCTGCCCGTCTACGCGGCCGTCATCACCTGGGTGTTCATGTTCCAGCACGACAACGGCCTGGTGAACCACGTCCTGCACGACCAGCTCCACCTCACCGGCAAGCCGTCCTTCTGGCTCATCGGCGACAACAGCTTCTACGCCCTGCTCACCGTCTCGGTGTGGAAGGGCTGGCCGTTCGCCTTCCTCATCGTGATGGCCGGCCTGCAGAACATCCCGCGCGAACTCTACGAAGCGGCCGCCCTGGACGGCGCCGGGATGTGGCAGCAGATCCGCCGCATCACCCTGCCCTCCCTGCGCCCGGTCAACCAGGTGCTGATCCTGGTGCTGTTCCTGTGGACGTTCAACGACTTCAACACGCCCTACGTCCTGTTCGGCCGCGCGGCACCCGAGGCCGCCGACCTCATCTCCGTGCACATCTACCAGACCACCTTCCTCACCTGGGACTTCGGCACCGGCTCCGCCATGTCCGTCCTGCTGCTGCTCTTCCTGCTGGCCGTGACCGGCGGATACCTGCTGTTCACCTCACGCGCAAGGAGGGCCGGAAATGGCTGACCCGTCGCCCATGGCGCCGCCCCGTTCGTTCCTGTGGTCCCGCCGGATCTTCCTCACCCTGCTCACCGGCTTCGTGCTGCTGCCCGTCTATGTGATGGTCTCCAGCTCGCTCAAGCCGCTCGCCGACGTCACCGACAAGTTCCGCTGGATTCCCAGCCAGTTGACGATCCGGCCGTACATCGACATCTGGTCCACGGTGCCGCTCGCCCGGTACTTCGTGAACTCGCTGATCGTCGCGGGCTCGGCCACGGTCTGCTCGGTCGTCATCGCCGTCTTCGCGGCCTACGCGGTCAGCCGCTACGACTTCCGGGGCAAGCGCGTCTTCACGGTCACCGTGCTGTCCACCCAGATGTTCCCCGGCATCCTCTTCCTGCTCCCGCTGTTCCTGATCTACATCAACATCGGCAACGCCACCGGGATCGCCCTGTTCGGCTCGCGCGGCGGGCTGATCCTCACGTATCTGACCTTCTCGCTGCCGTTCTCCATCTGGATGCTGATCGGGTACTTCGACTCGGTGCCGCGCGACCTCGACGAGGCGGCCCTGGTGGACGGCTGCGGGCCGCTCGGCGCGCTGTTCCGGGTGGTCGTGCCGGCCGCGGTGCCCGGCATCGTCGCCGTCGCCGTCTACGCCTTCATGACCGCCTGGGGAGAAGTCCTCTTCGCGTCCGTGATGACCAACGACACCACCCGCACCCTCGCCGTCGGGCTCCAGGGCTACTCCACCCTCTACGACGTCTACTGGAACCAGATCATGGCCGCCTCGCTCGTGGTGAGCGTCCCCGTGGTCGCCGGGTTCCTGCTGCTCCAGCGCTATCTCGTCACCGGACTGACGGCGGGCGCCGTCAAGTGACCGACTCCCCGCACCTCGAAGGGACTTCCATGTCCGAGCCCATCGACCTCGCCGCCCTCCCGCCCGACTTCCGCTGGGGCACGGCCACTTCGGCGTACCAGATCGAGGGCGCCGTCACCGAGGACGGCCGCTCACCGTCGATCTGGGACACCTTCTCGCACACCCCCGGCAAGATCGACGGCGGCGACAACGGCGACATCGCCTGCGACCACTACCACCGCTGGCGCGACGACCTCGGTCTGATGCGCCGACTGGGCGTGGACATGTACCGGTTGTCCGTCGCCTGGCCGCGCGTGCTGCCCGGCGGCGACGGCCCGGTCAACGCCAAGGGGCTCGCCTTCTACGACGAGTTGACCGACGCCCTGCTGGAGGCGGGCATCACCCCCTCCGTCACCCTCTACCACTGGGACCTGCCGCAGGTGCTCCAGGACCGGGGCGGCTGGCCGGAGCGGGACACCGCCGAGCACTTCGCCGCCTACGCCTCCACCGTCGCCGAGCGCCTCGGCGACCGCGTCACCCACTGGGCCACCCTCAACGAGCCGCTCTGCTCCGCCTGGATCGGCCACCTCGAAGGCAAGATGGCCCCCGGCCTCACCGACCTCACCGCGGCCGTCCGCGCCTCCTGCCATCTGCTCCTCGGCCACGGCCTCGCCACGCAGGCGATCCGCGCCGCCGCGCCCGGCGCCGAGGTCGGCATCGTCACCAACCTCTCCACCGTGCACGCCGCCACCGACAGCCCCGAGGACCTGGCCGCCGCGCACCGCCAGGACGGCCACGTCAACCGCTGGTGGCTCGACCCGGTGCACGGCCGCGGCTTCCCCGCCGACATGGTCGAGGTGTACGGCGTCGAACTCCCGCAAAGGCCGGGTGACTTGGAGACCATCGCCACCCCGCTGGACTGGCTGGGCCTGAACTACTACATGCCGGCCCATGTCGCCGACGACCCCGACGGGCCCGCTCCGTACGCCCGTTCGGTGCGCCGGGAGGGCGTGCCGCGTACCGGGATGGACTGGGAGATCGACGCGAGCGGCATCGAGACCCTGCTGCTGCGCCTCACCGACGAATACGGCGCCCGCAAGATCTACGTCACCGAGAACGGCTCGTCCTTCCCCGACCGGGTCGGCCCGGACGGCACCGTCGACGACCCCGAGCGCCGCGCCTACCTGGAGAGCCACCTCGCCGCCTGCGCCTCCGCCGCCGCCAAGGGCGCCCCGCTCGCCGGCTACTTCGCCTGGTCCCTGATGGACAACTTCGAGTGGGCGTACGGCTACGACAAGCGCTTCGGCCTCTTCCACGTCGACTACGCGACCCAGGCCCGCACCATCAAGGCCAGTGGGCGCCGGTACGCGGAGATCATCGACACCCACCGCAGGCTCGGGCGCCGCGCGGCCTGAGCCCCCGGGGCGGGCGCGCCCGGCGTGCCCGCCCCCATCTTCCATGTGACACGCACCAGGCACCGCACTGTCCAGGCCCCCGTACCGCCGACAGATCCTCCCGAGGAGAGCCGCATGCCGTCACGCACCCCCCGCACCCTGCTCAGCGCACTCGCCGCCGTCGCCCTGCTCGCCGGGACCACGGCCCTCACGGCCCCCGCCACCGCCGCACCGGCCGCCGCGGCCGCCACCTGGGACACCGACCGCGCGGCCACCGCCTACGCCGCCGACCCCGCCGCCGTCACCGCCTCCGGAAGCGAGAACGCGGGCACCGCCGCCGCGCTCGCCTTCGACGGCAACGGCAGCACCCGCTGGTCCAGCAACTTCGCCGACGACGCCTGGATTCGCGTCGACCTCGGCAGCACGATCCGCGTCGACCGCGTCGTCCTCGACTGGGAGGCCGCGTACGGCAAGAGATATGTGCTGGAGGTCTCCCGCAACGGCACCGACTGGACGCCGTTCTACACCGAGACCGCGGGCACCGGCGGCTCCGTCACCGCGCACACCTACCCGCAGGAGGTCACCGGCCGCTACGTCCGGATGCGCGGCCTCGAACGGGCCACGCCGTATGGGTACTCGCTCTACTCCTTCAAGGTCTACGGCGGTGAGCCCGCGGCCGCCTCCACCACCCGCACCAACCTCGCGCTCAACCACCCCGCGTACTCCAACCTCTACCAACACGCGGGCAATTCACCGGCGTTCGTCACCGACGGCGGCTGGCCCGCGGGCCTCAAGGGCGACAGCACCCGTTGGTCCAGCGACTGGAACGCCGACCGGTGGGTGTCGGTCGACCTCGGCGCGACGTCCACGATCTCCTCCGTCGACCTGTACTGGGAGTCGGCCTACGCCGTCGACTACCTCCTCCAGGTCTCCGACGACAACCGCACCTGGCGCACCGTGTACCAGCCGTCCGCCGCCGAGGTCTCGGCCCGCCGCGCCAACGTCCAGGCGCCCGGCGACGCGGCCGGACTGCACGACACGGTCACCCTGCCGACCCCGGCCACCGGGCGCTACGTCCGCATGCTCGGCAAGGAGCGCCGCTCCTTCTACAACCCGGCGCCCTACACCGCCCAATTCGGCTACTCGCTCTACGAGTTCCAGGTCTGGGGCACCGGCGGCAGCGCCTCGGCCGCGTACCCGGCGCTGCCCGGCGAGCAGTCCGGCACCTACCGGACCACGTTCTTCGACGACTTCACCGGCACGGCACTCGACCGCGCCAAGTGGCGAGTGGTGCGCACCGGTTCCGAGATGGGGTCGGTCAACGGGGAATCCCAGGCGTACGTCGACTCGACCGACAACATCCGTACGGAGAATGGCGAGTTGATCCTCCGGGCCAAGTACTGCAAGGGCTGCACCAAGGCGGGCGGCGGGACCTACGACTTCACCTCCGGCCGGATCGACACCAACACCAAGTTCGACTTCAGCTACGGCAAGGTCAGCGCCCGGATGAAGCTGCCGGTCGGCGACGGCTTCTGGCCCGCCTTCTGGCTGCTCGGCAGCAACGTGGACGACCCGTCCGTCTCCTGGCCCGCGTCCGGCGAGACCGACATCATGGAGAACATCGGCTACGGCGACTGGACCAGCTCCGCGCTGCACGGCCCCGGTTACTCCGCCGACGGCAACATCGGCGCCCGCCAGACCTACCCGAACGGCGGCCGCGCCGACCAGTGGCACACCTACGCCGTGGAGTGGACGCCGACCGCGATGCGGTTCTACGTCGACGACCGCCTGGTGCAGGAGACCACCCGCAACAAGCTGGAATCGACGCGTGGGCAGTGGGTGTTCGACCACAACCAGTACGTCATCCTGAACCTGGCCCTGGGCGGCGCCTACCCGGCCGGGTGGAACCAGGTCACCTCCCCGTACTGGGGGCTGCCGCAGTCCAGCGTGGACCGGATCGCCGGCGGGGGAGTGCAGGCGGAGGTGGACTGGGTGCGCGTGGAGCAGAAGCGGTAGCCGATCGGCGGATACCCTTTCGGCGCAAGCCAGTTACGTGTTCCCGCGCCGGAGGAGTGTGCCGTGCAGATCGACACCAGCAAGCCCCATCCCGCCCGCGTCTACGACTGGCTGCTGGGCGGGAAGGACAACTACCCGGTCGACCAGCGGATAGGGGAGACGCTGCCCGAGCAGTCGCGGCGCAGCGCCGCCCGCAACCGGGAGTTCATGCACCGCGCCTCCGCGTGGCTGGCGGCGCGGGGCATCGACCAGTACCTCGACATCGGCACCGGCATCCCGACCGAGCCGAACCTGCACCAGATCGTCCAGGCGATCCGGCCGGAGTCCCGCGTCGTCTATGTCGACAACGACCCGATCGTGCTGCGCCACGCGGAGGCCCTGCTGGTCAGCACCCCCGAGGGCGCCACCGACTACATCCACGCCGACGTACGCCGGCCCGAGGAGATCCTCGCCCACGCCCGCGAACGCCTCGACTTCGACCGCCCCGTCGCCCTCTCGCTGATCGCCCTCATGCACTTCCTCCCCGACTCCGAGGACCCCTACGTCCTTACCCGCACCCTGCTCGACGCCCTTCCATCCGGCAGCTATCTGGTCCTCTCCCACGGCACCGCCGACCAGCACCCCGACCTCCGGCAACAGGTGGAGGACGCCTACAAGAAGGGCACCATCCCCCTCCGTATGCGCACCCTCACCGAGGTGGAACCCTTCTTCACCGGCCTCGAACTGGTCCCACCGGGCCTGGTGTTCGCCACGGAGTGGTACCAGGAGGAACCGGCTCCGGCGCAGGAGCGAAGTGGGTTCTACGTCGGCGTCGCCAGGGTGCCCTGAGGTCAGCGCACCGCCAGCTCAAGCTCCAGCACCTGGGGCTGGGCAGGCGATGCCTCCTGGGGCAGCGGCTCCGGGGGGACCGCGGTCGCTCGGGCGTGCTGCCACAGCCACAGCACGTCCCGGCCGAAGGACCAGGTCAGGGAGGCCAGGGCCAGGACGGTCACGGTGAGTTCCGCCGGGTGGGGGAGGAGGGAGGAGCCGGCGGTGAGGAGGGCTATTCCCTGGACCGCGGCGACCGTCTTGCGGGCGAAGGACGGGGGGAGGGGGGCGTTGAGCCAGGGGGCGAAGCGGGCGGCGGCGACGAAGGCGTAGCGCATCGCGCCGATGAGGAGCACCCAGGGGCCGAGGAG
Source organism: Streptomyces sp. NPDC018263 (assembly GCF_055562575.1). Lineage (NCBI taxonomy): Bacteria > Bacillati > Actinomycetota > Actinomycetes > Kitasatosporales > Streptomycetaceae > Streptomyces > Streptomyces sp. NPDC018263. The sequence goes on along the minus strand of NZ_JBVHFA010000004.1, from coordinate 106,901 downwards.
GGTGGCCACGTAGACGCTCAGGACCAGGATGAGGAACGCGTCCACCTCCATGTCGAAGCGGGCGCCGAGCGCGCTGGAGGTGCCGGTGCGGCGGGCCACCTTGCCGTCGACGCCGTCCAGGAGGAGGGCGACGGCCGTCAGGCCGACGAGGAGGGTGACCGGTGGGGCGCTCTGGAAGGAGTCCGCGACCAGCGCGGTGACCCCGCCGACCAGGGTGGCCCGGCCGAGGGTGACCCGGTTGGCCGGGCCGAAGGAGCGCAGCGCGGAGCGGTGCAGGGCGCGCGAGAGCACCGCCCAGGTGGCGAACGCGAAGGCGAGCCCCGAGAGCCAGCCGGCCACCCCCATGCCGATGGCCGTGCCGAGCAGGGCGAGCAGCAGGATCTGTACGCCCGCTCCCACGGCCGTCTCCTGCTGGAGCCTCGCGTCATACGTATTGTTCAGGGCCACCGCACATCCTCCGGCCGAGTGACAGAGTCGATCAAGGCCGCGTACTGTGCGCGGCCTGTGCCCTTCTCGGTACGTGAGCAAGTTCCCGATCGTTCAGGAGGATGCCGATGAACCCCGCCGCCCGCGCGTTCTGGCTCAGCTCACCGGGCCATGGCGAGCTGCGCGACGTCACCCTCCCGGAGCCCGGTGCGGACGAGGTGCTGGTGCGCGCCCTGTACTCCGGGGTCAGCCGCGGCACCGAGACCCTGGTGTTCCGCGGCGGCGTCCCGGTGAGCCAACACGACGTGATGCGGGCGCCGTTCCAGGAGGGCGACTTCCCGGCCCCGGTGAAGTACGGCTATCTGAGCGTCGGCGTGGTCGAGCGGGGCCCCGATGAGCTGATCGGCCGTACGGTCTTCTGCCTCCACCCGCACCAGAGCCGTTACGTCGTTCCGGTGAGCGCCGTGACCGTCGTACCCGATCGGGTGCCCGCCGCGCGTGCCGTGCTCGCCGGGACCGTGGAGACCGCCGTGAACGCCCTGTGGGACGCGGCCCCGCAGCTCGGTGACCGGATCACCGTGGTCGGCGGCGGCATGGTCGGCTGTTCGGTCGCCGCCCTGCTCGCCCGCTACCCCGGCATCCGGCTCCAGCTCGTCGACGCCGATCCCGCCCGCGCCGAGACCGCCAAGGCCCTCGGCGTCGACTTCGCCGGCCCCGAGGAGGCCGCCGGCGAGCGCGACCTCGTCATCCACGCCAGCGCCACCGAACAGGGCCTCACCCGCGCCCTGGAACTCCTCGCCCCCGAGGGCACCGTCGTGGAGCTGAGCTGGTACGGCGACCGGCGCGTCACCCTGCCGCTCGGCGAAGCCTTCCACTCCCGCCGGCTCACCCTCCGCGCCAGCCAGGTCGGCACCGTTTCCCCGGCCGCCCGCCCCGGCCGGGGCTACGCCGAGCGGATGGCCCTCGCCCTGGACCTGCTCGCCGACCCGGCGCTGGACGCGCTCATCACCGGAGAGAGCGGTTTCGACGAACTCCCGGAGCTGATGCCCCGCCTGACGAGCGGCGAGATCCCCGCGCTGTGCCACCGCATCCGCTACCCCGACCCGGCCTGACCTGAGAAAAGAGTGAGAGAGGGCTGAACACGGGGAACCGAAGAGCCGTACTACTCGGCAACCCCCGGACGGGAACCTCCGGGGGACCAGACGCGCCGCACCTGGAGGGTCGTCCGTTGTTCAGCATCACCGTCCGCGATCACATCATGATCGCCCACAGCTTCCGCGGCGACGTGTTCGGACCCGCGCAGCGCCTGCACGGCGCCACGTTCCTGGTGGACGCAACCTTCCGCCGTGAGCAGTTGGACGAGGACAACATCGTGGTCGACATCGGCCTCGCCACGCGCGAACTCGGCTCCATCACAGCCGAGTTGAACTACCGCAACCTGGACGAGAACCCCGAGTTCGCCGGGGTCAACACCTCCACCGAGTTCCTGGCCAAGGTCGTCGCCGACCGGCTCGCCGAGCGCATCGCCAAGGGCGCGCTCGGCGAGGGCGCCAAGGGCCTGTCCGCGCTCTCGGTGACCCTGCACGAGTCGCACATCGCCTGGGCGAGTTACGAGCGTGACCTGTGAGCGATCTGACCGTGGACCGGGCCCGTCTCGCCTACGTGCCCGCACAGCCCCTCGCCACCAAGGCCGAGAACGCCAAGAACTCCCGGCACACCGAGAACTTCGGGATCATCCCCATGTCGCTGCGCACCGTGCACTTCGTCATGCCGGGCGGCGTCGACGACCCGGCCGCGCCCAGCGGCGGCAACGCCTACGACCGCCGGGTCTGCCTGGACCTCCCCGGCTTCGGCTGGCAGGTCGTCCGGCACGCCGCCCCCGGCGCCTGGCCGGACCCCGACGCCGACGCCCGCGAGTCGCTCGCCCGCACCCTCGCCCAGATGCCCGACGACACCGTGGTCCTGCTGGACGGCCTGGTCGCCTGTGGAGTACCCGAGATCGTCGTCCCCGAGGCCGAACGCCTCCGGATCGCCGTCCTCGTCCACCTCCCCCTCGGCGACGAGACCGGTCTGGACCCGGCCGTCGCCGCCGACCTCGACGCCCGCGAACGCGCCGTACTGCGGGCCGTGCCCGCCACCATCGCCACCAGCGACTGGGCCGTACGCCGACTCGTCGCCCACCACGGTCTCGCCCCCGACCGGGTCCACCTCGCCGCCCCCGGCGCCGACATCGCGCCGCTGGCGCCCGGTACCGACGGCATCTCCCACCTGGTGTGCGTCGCCGCCGTCACCCCGCGCAAGGGCCAGCACCGCCTGGTCGAGGCTCTCGCGGCCGTACGGGACCTGCCCTGGACCTGCTCGCTGGTCGGGGGCCTCGGCACCGACCCCGAGTACGTGGCCACGCTGCGCGCCCAGATCGACCGGTACGGCCTCGCCGACCGGCTGCGTCTGACCGGCCCCCGCACCGGCGCCGACCTCGACGCCAGTTACGCCGCCGCCGACCTCATGGTGCTCACCTCCTACGCCGAGACCTACGGCATGGCGGTCACCGAGGCCCTCGCCCGCGGCATCCCGGTCATCGCCACCGACGTGGGCGGGCTGCCCGAGGCGGTCGGCCGCGCCCCCGACGGCGGTGTGCCCGGCATCCTCGTCCCGCCGGAGGACCCCGCCGCCATCGCCGCCGAACTGCGCGGCTGGTTCGGCGAGCCCGACGTGCGCCGCCGCCTCAAGGCCGCCGCGCGCGGCAGGCGCAGCGCGCTCGGCGGCTGGGCCGCCACCGCCCGCAGCCTCGCCGGGGTCCTCGGCAGGCTCCCCGGCGCCCCCAGGAGGGCCGCATGACCGACGCCACCACCGAGGAGCACCGGGTGAACGACGGCACCGGGCCCACCGGCCCCTCCGAGGTCATCGCCGGTGCCGGCCCCGTCGGCCGCCCCGGCGAGCGGGCCACCGTACGGCTGCGCGAGGGGGAGCCCGACGAGGCGCCCCGGTACGCCCCCGAGTGGCTCCAGCTCCGCGAACCCGCCGACGCGGACGCGCGGGCGCTGGGCCTGCTGGAGCCGCTGGGCAAGCGGCTGGCCGAACTCCCGCCGCGGGAGGGCGGGTTCGTCATCCACGACCTGGGCTGCGGCACCGGTTCGATGGGCCGCTGGCTGGCCGCCCGGCTGGACGGCGCCCAGCACTGGGTGCTGCACGACCGGGACCCGTACCTGCTGCACTTCGCGGCCGTCGCCTCCCCGCGCGTCGCCGCCGACGGCAGCCGGGTCACCGTCGAGACCCGGCGCGGCGACGTCGCCCGGCTCACCCCGGACGCGCTGTCCGGCGCCTCGCTGGTGACGGCGTCCGCGCTGCTGGACGTGCTCACCCGGCCCGAGGTCGAGACCCTGGCTGCCGCCTGCGCGGGCGCGGGCAGCCCCGCCCTGCTCACCCTGTCGGTCGCCGGACACGTGGAGTTCGCGTCCCCCGACCCGCTGGACGCCGACCTGGCCGAGGCGTTCAACGCCCACCAGCGCCGGGGCGGCCTGCTCGGCCCGGACGCGGCCACGGTGGCGGGCGACGCGTTCGCCGAGCACGGCGCGACGGTACGCGTGCACCCGAGCCCCTGGCGGCTCGGCCCGGAGCACGCGGCGCTCACCGCGCAGTGGCTGCGGGGCTGGGTCGGCGCGGCCGTCGAGGAGCGGCCCGCCCTGCGGACGCCCGCCGAGGACTATCTGCGCGACCGGCTGGCCGCGTGCGAGGCGGGCGAGCTGGAGGTCGTGGTGCACCACAGCGACCTGCTGGCCCTGCCCCGGCCGGTGGAGGCGTGATGCACGGGCGGACGGGCGAGGCGGTCGCGGAGGCCGGCGACACCGACCTTCCGGAGCCGGCCCGGCCGCCCGGCACCTCCGAGGGAGACGTCACCGCGGGCCGCCGGCTGCGCACCCACGCCGGCACGGCCGTCGGCGTCGCCATCCTCGGCGTACTGCTGTGGCGTCTCGGCACCGGCCCCCTGGTCGACGGGCTGCGCCGGATCGACACGGCCACCGTGCTCGCGGCACTCGGCATCGGCGCCGTCACCACCGTGTTCAGCGCCTGGCGCTGGCAGTTGACCGCACGCGGCCTCGGCATCCGGCTGCCGCTCGGGCCCGCCGTCGCCGACTACTACCGGGCGCTGTTCCTCAACGCGGCGCTTCCCGGCGGCGTCCTCGGCGACGTGCACCGGGCGGTACGGCACGGACAGAGCGCCGGGGACATCCGGCGCGCCGTCAAGGCGGTCGTGCTGGAGCGGGTCGCCGGGCAACTCGCGCTCGCCGTCTGCGGGGCCGCGCTGCTGCTCACCCTGCCGTCCCCGGTCCGCGACGACCTGCGGACCGTCGCGGTGCCGGTGGCGCTCGCCGGGGCGGGCGCGCTCGCGGTCGTCCTCGCCGTCCGTATGAACCGGGCACCCGGGAAGCGTCCCGATGCGCTGCCGGGGAGCGGGCTGCTGCGGGAGGCGCGGCGGGGGCTGCTGTCGCGGGAGAGCGGGCCGGGGGTCGCGCTGTCCTCGGTGGTCGTCCTCGCCGGACACCTCGGCATGTTCGTCGTCGCCGCCCGCATCGCGGGCAGCGGGGCGTCCGTCGCGGTGCTGCTGCCGCTCGCGGTGCTCGCCCTTGTCGCCATGGGACTGCCGCTCAACGTCGGCGGCTTCGGACCCCGCGAGGGCGTCACCGCCTGGGCGTTCGCCGCCGCCGGACTCGGCGCGAGCAGCGGTGTCGCCGTCGCCGTGGTGTACGGCGTGCTCAGCTTCGTCGCCGCGCTGCCCGGCGCCGTCGTCCTCGTCGCCCGCTGGGCCGGCGCCCTGCGCGGCTACCCGCGCGGCGCGGTGGGCTCCGCCGGCGCGGTCAGCAGCCGGAAGTACGGCTCGAAGTTCTCCACCAGGCCGGCCAGCAGGCCCTTCCCCTTCTCCGCCGAGGCCAGGGTCGGGCGGCCGATGACGCCCGATTCGGTGTAGGCGGACATACCCGTGGTGAGCAGATGACGGCGGTCGTCGGCGGTGAAATCGGCCGACTCGTGGCCAGGGCGGAGGAACTCGGGATGAGCGTGCAGCAGGATGGACGCCTCGATCTCCCCGGCGTGCATGTCGGTGAGCAGCGAGGTCTCCACACCCGCCCGCTGCCGCGCCTCCTCCCAGTCCTCGGCCGCCGGGTACAGCGCCATCCGCTCGCCCCGCGCGGACGCCTCCTGCACGACGTTGCCCAGCACATAGTTCCCGCCGTGCCCGTTGACCACCACGAGCGACTCCACGCCCGAGCGGCGCAACGAGTCCGCGATGTCACGTACGACCGCATGCAGGGTAACGGAGGAGATACTGACCGTCCCCGGCCAGGCCGCGTGCTCGTGCGAGCACGCGAGGGTCACCGGGGGAAGGAGGTGCACCGGGTACGCGGCGGCGATCTCCCGTGCCACGGCGCAGGCCACCAGCGTGTCGGTCGCCAACGGGAGGTAGGGGCCGTGCTGTTCGAAGCTCCCCACGGGAAGGACGGCGACCTGACGTGACACGCCCGCCCCCCGCGCCCGTACGTCCTCGGTGGTGTCCGCGGGCATCACCCCGTAGGCCGCCGGTCGCGCGCCCGAACCACTCATGTTTCCCACGGCCTTTCGTCTCTGCTTAGGAATCAGATCATGACAGAAAACATCGGCGCCTTCGGCGGGAAGAACCCGCGTCGTTCGGGCACGGAACGCGTCGTGAACACCCCGCTGCCCACCGCGTACGGGCAGTTCCAGGCGATCGGTTACCTCGACCACGACCGGGGCGACGAGCAGGTCGCCCTGGTGCACGGGGACATCGGGACCGACAACGTCCTGGTGCGGCTGCACTCGGAGTGCCTGACCGGTGACGCCTTCGGCTCCCAGCACTGCGAGTGCGGCGAGCAGTTGGCGGCCGCGATGCGCGCGGTGGTCGCCGAGGGCAGCGGTGTCGTCCTGTATCTGAGGGGCCACGAGGGCCGGGGCATCGGTCTGCTGGCCAAGCTGCGGGCGATGGCGCTCCAGGCGGAGGGCCTGGACACGGTCGAGGCGAACCTCGCGCTCGGTCTGCCGGTGGACGCCCGCGACTACCGGGTGGCGGCGGAGATGCTGCACGACCTGAAGGTGCGCTCGGTCCGGCTGATGTCCAACAACCCGCGCAAGCGGGAGGCGTTGACGAAGCACGGCATCGACGTCGCCGAGCAGGTGCCGCTGCTGATCGAACCGAGCGAGAACAACATCACGTATCTGCGCACCAAGCGCGAACGCCTGGACCACCACCTGCCCCACCTGGACGCGGTGGCCCACGGCCACTGAGCCCCACCTTCCCATGCGAGAAGTCCGGCCGGATTCACGGCCGGACTTCTCGCTTTTTACGGCAACCTCTCCGCGCAGAAGCGTAGTTCCGACGGTGGCCCGGCGCAGTCCGAGGGAGGCCCGCAGGGGGTACAGCAGGCATGCCCGGTTCCGCGCGAGCCCGGCGTCCGCTCATCCCTTCGGCGCAGTCACCGCCTCGTGCACCAGGCGGCGCAGGTCGGGGAAGACCTTCAGGGTGCGGGGGCGTACCTGGGTCATGAATTGCACGGTCAGGTCCAGCGCCGGGGCCACCCAGAAGGCGGTGGTCGCCACGCCGGTCCAGCCGAAGGTGCCGGGCGCGGAGGGGGCCAGGGTGCGGGTGGGGTCGGTGACGACGGAGACGTTGAAGCCGAAGCCCAGCCCGTCGTTGGCGCGCTCCTGGTGGGCGGGGGCGCCGAACTCGCGCAAGCCGGCGTCGCCGGGGAGCTGGTTGCGGGTCATCAGGGCGAGCGTGGCGGGGGAGAGCAGCCGGACGCCGTCGAGTTCGCCGCCCCGGCGCAGCAGCTCCATGAAGCGGTGGTAGTCGCCCGCGCTGGAGACGAGCCCGCCGCTCGCCGACAGGAACCGGGGGCGTCCGCGCAGCGGCAGGCCGGGGACCGGGGTGATGCCGCCGTCCTCGGTCTCCCCGTACAACTCGGCGAGCCGGGGCTGCTGTTCGGGGGTGAGGTGGAAGCCGGTGTCGGTCATGCCGAGCGGGCCGAGGACGCGCTCGGCGAAGAACGCGTCCAGCGGGCGGCCCGAGACGACCTCGATGAGGCGGCCCAGCACATTGGTGGCGACCGAGTAGTTCCACTGGGTGCCCGGCTCGAACTGGAGGGGCAGGGACGCGTACAGGGCGATGGTCTCGGCGAGGTCCGCGCCGGACGGTACGGAGGACTCCAGCCCGGCCGCGCGGTAGAGGGCGTCCACCGGGTGGTCGTGGTAGAAGGCGAAGGTCAGGCCCGCCGTGTGGGTGAGCAGGTGCCGGACGCGGATCGGTCCGGCGGCCGGGCGGGTGCGTACGTCGTCCCCCGCACCGCTCACGTACACACGGGGGCCCGCGAACTCGGTGAGGTAGCGGTCGATCGGGTCGTCCAGGGCGAGCAGACCCTCCTCGACCAGCATCAGCACCGCGACCGCCGTCACCGGCTTGGTCATCGAGTAGATCCGCCACAGGGTGTCGGTCTCCACCGGCAGCCCGGCCGCGAGATCGCGGTGGCCGTAGGTGGTCAGATGGGCGACCTTGCCGCCACGGGCCACCGACATCAGGAAGCCCGGCAGCCGGCCGTCGTCCACGAGACCGGCCGCGTGCTGGTCGAGACGGTCCAGCGCCTTCGCGTCCAGCCCCACGTCCTGCGGGGCGACTTCCTGTCGAAGCTGTGCCATGGCTCTCCTCCGGTCCTGCCGGACCCCCGTGCTGCCGGGCCGGCCTCAGCGCTCATCGTGGCGCATGATCACCGTCAAGTACCCCGTCCACAGCCGATCTTGTGAGCGAGTCGACTCCGCGCCCGGGCAACAGGGCGGCGAGCGGCAGGGCCAGGACCGCGACGGCCGCGAGCACGAGCAGCGCGCTGCGCGCCCCCGTCCCCATCAGCGCGCTGGCCGCCGCGACCCCCAGGACCGGCCCGACATTGAGCGCCGTCTGCTGGAGACCCCCCGCCACCCCAGCCGCCGACACCGCCGCCTGCCGTACGACGACATGGGTGGCCGCCACCATCACCGCGCCGAATCCGGCCCCCAGGAGCGCGAACCCGCAGCCCAGGGCGACCGTGCCCGTGGCCCGCGACAGCACGAGCCCGCCCAGCGCCGGCAACGCCGTGGCCGCACCCACCGTCCACCGCGCACCCACCCGCCGCAGCAGCACCGGGCAGCAGGGCGCCGAGGCCACCATCAGCACCGCCAACGGCACACCGCGGAGGGCGCTCTGGAACGGATCGAGGCCCAAGTCCCGCTGCAATACGTACGTTTCGACGAAGAGTGTGCCGAACAACGCGGCCGACACGGCGACCAGGAGGCCCAGCGCGGCCGCGACCGGTGCCGAACCGATCACGCCGGGCGGCAGCAGCGGGTCCGCCGCGCGCCGCTCCCGCCGTACGAACGCGAGGCCCGCCAGTGCGGCTACGGCAAGCCCGGCCGCCCGGACCGCTCCGGAGGCGACCAGGCTGTGCACCAGGCAGGCCAGCGTCAGCGCGAGCAGCAGCGCGCCGGGCAGCTCCAGCGCGGGCCTTCCGGACGGTGGGGCGGCAACCGAAGTACGCGCCCCGCTCACCAGCGCGGCCCCGCCGAACACCAGCGCCGGAACCACTCCGAGCAGGAACACCGCCCGCCAGCCCGGCCCGCCCACCAGCGCCCCGCCGAGCAGCGGGCCCGCGGCCGCCGCCAGCCCGATCGCGCTGGTCCGCACCGCCAGCGGCATGGCGAGCCGGTCCGGCGGATACGCCAGCCGCAGCATGCCCAGCGTGGCGGGCTGGAGCAGCGCCCCGCACACGCCCTGCGCGACCCGGAGCCCGATGACCCACCCGATGTCCGGCGCGAGCGCGATACCCGCCGACGCGGCGCCGAAGCCCAGCATCCCGAGGGCGAACATCCGGCGCTGCCCGTACCGGTCTCCGAGGCGCCCCGCGAACACCAACAGGCTTGCCACGGCGACCAGATAGGCGGTGCTGGTCCACTGCACCTCGGCGAAGGACGCGCCCAACGAGCGTTGCAGGGACGGCTGGGCAACCGTGAGCACCGTGCCGTCCAGTGCCACCAGCACCGCACCGGCCACGCTTGACGCCAGCGTGAGCCGACGGTTCACGTGTGGTCCTCCGGGCCCAGGTGCGCGGTGAGGCACGCCTCCAGGAGCGGGACGAAGTCCTGCTCACCGGTGGCCAGTTGCAGGCTCCCCCAGCGCCAGAGCTGGGCCAGCCCGTGGAGGTTGGCCCACAGGGCGCCCGTCACCCGGCGGGCGTCCAGGTCCGGGCGGGCCCGGCCGACGCACTCCACCAGCAGCCCGAAGAGGGGCAGGCTGGTGTCCCGAAGCCCCAGATGGCCGCTTTCCAGCACGTCGTGACGGAACATCAGCCCGTACATTCCGGGGTTGTCGAGGGCGAACCGCAGATATGTGCGCGCCAGCGCCGCCACCTGCTCGCGCGGGCCCTCGTCCGCCGCGGCGAGGCTCGCCCGCGCCCGGGCGCCGAGGTCGGTGAAGCCGCGCCGCGCGATGGCGGAGAGCAGCTCCAGATGGGTGGGGAAGTAGCGGCGCGGCGCCCCATGGGAGACGCCCGCGCGGCGGGCGATCTCGCGCAGGGTGAGCGCCTGGGCGCCCTCGGCGGCGACCAGCGCCACTCCGGCGTCCACCAGACGGTCACGGAGGCCGGCGTCAGGAGTAGTCATAGACACTGTCTACCAGTCGTCGGTAGACAGTGTCTACCGAATGGCGGGGAATCCGGTCGTGCCCCCGGCCGTTGACGTGGATATGACTCAGGACACGACGCAGGACGCACTGCTGGCGCTGCTCTCCGAAGGGCATGGCGGGGTGCTCGTCACGCTCAAGCGTGACGGCCGCCCCCAGATGTCCAACGTGGTCCACGCCTACGACCCGGACGAGCGGATCGTCCGGATCTCGGTCACCGACGACCGCGCCAAGACCCGCAACCTGCGCCGCGACCCCCGCGCCTCGTACTACGTCACCAGCGGCGACCGCTGGGCGTACACCGTCGCCGAGGGCACCGCCGAGCTGTCCCCGGTGGCCGCCGACCCGCACGACGAGACGGTGGAGGAGCTGGTGCGGCTCTACCGCGAGGTGCTGGGCGAGCACGACGACTGGGACGACTACCGCGCGTCCATGGTCCGCGACAAGCGCCTGGTGGTCCGGCTGCACGTCGACCGGGCGTACGGCGTGCCCAAGCGTTAGCGGGTCAGATAGGCCAGCACCATGTCGGCGAGCATCGTGCGGTAGTGCTCACGGCGGGCGGGGGCGGCGAGGTCGCGGTCGAAGAGGGCGCCGAAGGTGTGGCGGCCGGCGACCCGGTAGAAGCAGAACGCGCTGATCATCGCGTGCAGGTCGACCGCGTCCGCCTCGGCCTTGAACACCCCCTGCTCCCGCCCGGCGTCCAGCACGCGGCGGAGTGTGTCCAGGCCGGGGGAGTCGATGCGGCCGAACCGGCGGGCGGCGGCCAGGTGTTCGCCGCCGTGGATGTTCTCGATGCCGACCAGCCGGACCAGGTCCGGGTGGCGTTCGTGGTGGTCGAAGGTGACCTCGGCCAGGCGGCGGACGGCGGCGGCCGGGTCCAGGTGGTCCAGGTCCGGGTGCTCCAGGTCCAGCAGTTCCTCGACCTCGTGCAGCGCGCCGTAGGCCCGCTCCAGCACGGCCGCGAAGAGCTGCTTCTTGCCGCCGAAGTAGTAGTAGATCATCCGCTTGGTGGTGCGGGTGCGGGCCGCTATCTCCTCCACGCGGGCGCCGTCGTAACCGGCGCGGGCGAACTCGCGGGTGGCCGCGTCGAGGATGTCGGACCGGGTGCGGGCGGCGTCCGGTAACCGCCTCTCGGGGTGTACCGGTTCGTCGACGCTCGTCATCGCGTTCCTTCCGGCCGTCGGGCGGGGCTCTACCGGTCTCCCGGTGATTCTAGAAGCCCCGCCCGACGGAACCGCGAACGCCTCAGGGCAGCCGGTTCCACTCCGCGATCACGGGGCGCCCGTGCTCGGTGGAGAGCCGGCTCACCGTGCCGGTGGCCAACTGGAACAGCCGTCCCTCACTGGGCGCGAGGCCCAGCCTGCGGGCCGTCAGCACCCGCAGTACGTGGCCGTGCGCGACGAGCAGCACATCACCGTTGTCCGCGTCGAGCGCCTTCTCCGCGCGGGCCAGCACCCGGTCGACGCGCGCCCCGATCTGCTCGGGCGACTCGCCGGGATGCCCCTCGGGGCCGGGCACCGCGCCGTCGGTCCACAGGTCCCAGTCGGGCCGGGTGCGGTGGATGTCGACGGTGGTGATGCCCTCGTAGCCGCCGTAGTCCCACTCGCGCAGGTCCGGCTCCGGCTCGGCGCCGGTCACGCCCGCGAGTTCGGCGGTGCGCCGGGCCCGGTCGAGGGGGCTGGTCAGGGTGAGGGCGAAGCTCCGGCCGGCGAGGAGCGGGGTCAGCGAACGCGCCTGCTCCTCGCCGTGCCCGGTGAGGGGCAGGTCGGTCCAGCTCGTGTGCTGGCCCGACCTGCTCCACTCCGTCTCGCCGTGGCGGACCAGCAGCAGGTCCCCCACGGCGGGTCAGCCCTTCTTCTCGACTGCGTGGCCGCCGAACTGGTTGCGCAGCGCGGCGATCATCTTCATCTGCGGCGAGTCGTCCTGACGGGAGGCGAACCGCGCGAACAGCGAGGCGGTGATGGCCGGGAGCGGCACCGCGTTGTCGATGGCGGCCTCGACGGTCCACCGGCCCTCGCCGGAGTCCTCGGCGTAGCCGCGCAGGTCGTCCAGGTGCTCGTCGTCGTCCAGCGCGTTGACCGCGAGGTCGAGCAGCCAGGAGCGGATGACCGTGCCCTCCTGCCAGGAGCGGAAGATCTCCCGGACGTTGTCCACGGAGTTCGCCTTCTCCAGCAGCTCCCAGCCCTCGGCGTACGCCTGCATCATGGCGTACTCGATGCCGTTGTGGACCATCTTGGAGAAGTGCCCGGCGCCGACCCGGCCCGCGTGGACGTAGCCGTAGGGGCCGTCGGGCTTGAGGGCGTCGAAGATGGGCTTCAGGCGGTCGACGTTCTCCTTGTCACCGCCGACCATCAGGGCGTAGCCGTTCTCCAGGCCCCAGACACCGCCGGAGACGCCCGCGTCCACGAAGCCGATGCCCTTGATGGCCAGCTCGGCGGCGTGCTTCTCGTCGTCCGTCCAGCGGGAGTTGCCGCCGTCCACGACGATGTCGCCGGGGGAGAGCAGGTCCTTCAGCTCGTCGATGACGACCTGGGTGGCGGTGCCGGCCGGGACCATGACCCAGATGGTGCGCGGCGCGTCCAGCTTCTCGACCAGTTCGGCGAGGTCCTTGGCGTCGGTCAGTTCCGGGTTGCGGTCGTAGCCGATGACCTGGTGGCCCGCGCGGCGGATGCGCTCGCGCATGTTGCCGCCCATCTTGCCGAGGCCGATGAGTCCGAGCTGCATGTCAGTTCACTTCCTTGAGGGAGCGGTAGGCGGCGACGAGGGCCGTGGTGGAGGGGTCGAGGCCGGGCACCTCGGCGCCTTCGGTGAGGGCGGGTTCGATGCGCTTGGCGAGCACCTTGCCCAGCTCGACGCCCCACTGGTCGAAGGAGTCGATGTTCCAGACCGCGCCCTGCACGAACACCTTGTGCTCATAGAGGGCGATGAGCTGGCCGAGTACGGAGGGGGTCAGCTCGGGGGCCAGGATCGTGGTGGTGGGGTGGTTGCCGCGGAAGGTGCGGTGGGGCACCTGCGCCTCGGCGACGCCCTCCTCGCGGACCTCTTCCTCGGTCTTGCCGAAGGCGAGGGCCTGGGTCTGCGCGAAGAAGTTGGCCATCAACAGGTCGTGCTGGGCCTTGAGTTCCTCGCTCAGCTCGTCCACCGGACGCGCGAACCCGATGAAGTCCGCCGGGATCAGCTTCGTACCCTGATGGATCAACTGGTAGTACGCGTGCTGCCCGTTGGTACCCGGCGTGCCCCACACCACGGGCCCGGTCTGCCACTCCACCGGCGTGCCGTCCCTCTGCACGGACTTGCCGTTGGACTCCATGTCCAACTGCTGCAAATACGCCGTGAACTTCGACAGATAGTGGCTGTACGGCAGCACCGCGTGCGACTGCGCGTCGAAGAAGTTCCCGTACCAGATGCCCAACAGGCCCAGCAGCAGCGGCGCGTTCTCCTCCGCCGGAGCCGTACGGAAGTGCTCGTCCACGGTGTGGAAACCGTCCAGCAGCTCCCGGAACCGCTCCGGACCGATCGCGATCATCAGCGACAGCCCGATCGCCGAGTCGAAGGAGTACCGGCCCCCGACCCAGTCCCAGAACTCGAACATGTTGTCCGCGTCGATACCGAACCCGGTGACCTTCTCCGCGTTCGTGGAGAGCGCCACGAAGTGCTTGGCCACGGCCTTGTCGTCACCCAGCGCGTCCAGCAGCCACGTACGGGCCGACGTCGCGTTGGTGATCGTCTCGATCGTCGTGAACGTCTTGGACGCCACGATGAACAACGTCTCCGCCGGGTCCAGATCCCGCAACGCCTCGTGCAGATCCGCACCGTCCACGTTCGACACGAAGCGCACGGTCAGGCCACGCTCGGTGAAGGGGCGCAGCGCCTCGAACGCCATCGCCGGACCCAGGTCGGAGCCGCCGATACCGATGTTGACGACGTTCTTGATCCGCTTGCCGGTGTGCCCCGTCCACTCACCGGAACGCACCCGGTCGGCGAAGCCGCTCATCTTGTCCAGCACCGCGTGCACGGCCGGGACCACGTTCTCGCCGTCGACCTCGATCACCGCGTCACGGGGAGCGCGCAGCGCCGTGTGCAGCACCGCACGGTCCTCGGTCGTGTTGATCCGCTCCCCACGGAACATCGCGTCCCGCTGCCCGAACACATCGGTGGCGACGGCGAGTTCCTGGAGCAGGGCCAGGGTCTCGTCGGAGACCTGGTGCTTGCTGTAGTCGATGTGCAGGTCGCCCACGCGGACGACGTAGCGCTCGGCCCGGCCGGGGTCGGCGGCGAACAGCTCGCGCAGATGCGGCTGACCGCCGGCGCGGTGGTCGGCCAGGGCCGTCCACTCGGGGCGCCGGGTGAGCTTGGGGGTGTCTGACGATGTGCCGGACATCAGGCGTTCTCCTTGGGTGCCTCGCCGGTCAGGGCGATGGCGTACATCTCGTCCGCGTCGAGGCGGCGCAGTTCCTCGGCGATCAGCTCCGAGGTCGGGCGGACCTTCAGGGCCAGGGTGCGCGGCGGCTGGCCCGGCAGGGTCAGCGTGGCGAGGGGGCCCTCGGGGCGGTCGATGACGATCTCGCCCTCGTCGGTGCCGAGGCGCACGGCGGTGACCACCGGGCCCTCGGAGACCACCCGGTCCACCTTGACGTGCAGACGGGCCTCCAGCCAGCGCGCGAGCAGCTCGGCGCTGGGGTTGTCCTCCTCCGCCTCCACGGCGGCCGAGGTCACCTTGACCCGCGCCTGGTCCAGCGCGGCCGCGAGCATCGAGCGCCACGGGGTGAGCCGGGTCCAGGCCAGGTCGGTGTCGCCCGGCGCGTAGGTGCGGGCACGGGTCTCCAGCACCTCCAGCGGGTTGTCCACCGCGTACAGGTCGGTGATCCGGCGCTGGGCGAGCGCGCCCAGGGAGTCCTTCGCGGGGGCCTCGGGGGCGTCCACCGGCCACCAGACGACCACGGGGGCGTCGGGCAGCAGCAGCGGCAGCACCACGGAACCCGCGTGGTCGGACACCTCGCCGTAGGTGCGCAGCACGACCGTCTCACCGGCGCCGGCCTCGGAGCCGACCCGGACCTCGGCGTCGAGCCGGGAGGTGGTGCGGTCGCGCAGGCGGGCGTGGCGCTTGATGACGACCAGGGTGCGCGAGGGGTGCTCGTGCGAGGCTTCCTCGGCCGCCTTGATGGCGTCGTAGGCGTTCTCCTCGTCCGTGACGATGACCATCGTCAGGACCATGCCCACGGCCGGGGTGCCGATGGCGCGGCGGCCCTCCACCAACGCCTTGTTGATCTTGCTTGCCGTGGTGTCGGTCAGGTCGATCTTCATGGCCTGCGCCAGCTCCGTCCGTCTCGTGCGAGCATCTCGTCCGCTTCCTCGGGTCCCCAGCTTCCGGACGCGTACTGCGCCGGAGTGCCGTGCTCGTTCCAGTAGCGCTCGATCGGATCGAGGATCTTCCAGGACTCTTCCACTTCCTGGGTGCGCGGGAACAGGTTGGCGTCGCCGAGCAGCACATCGAGGATGAGCCGCTCGTACGCCTCGGGGCTGGACTCGGTGAAGGACTCGCCGTAGGCGAAGTCCATCGACACGTCCCGGATCTCCATCGAGGTGCCGGGCACCTTGGAGCCGAAGCGGACCGTCATGCCCTCGTCCGGCTGGACGCGGATGACGATCGCGTTCTGGCCCAGCTCCTCCGTGGCGGTGGAGTCGAACGGCGAGTGCGGGGCGCGCTTGAAGACCACCGCGATCTCGGTGACCCGGCGGCCCAGCCGCTTGCCGGTGCGCAGGTAGAACGGCACGCCCGCCCAGCGGCGGTTGTCGATCTCCAGCTTGATGGCCGCGTAGGTGTCGGTCTTCGACTTGGGGTCGATGCCGTCCTCGTCGAGGTAGCCGACGACCTTCTCGCCGCCCTGCCAGCCGGCCGCGTACTGACCGCGCACGGTGTGCTCGCCCAGCTCGTCCGGGAGGCGGACCGACTTCAGGACCTTCAGCTTCTCGGTGAGCAGCGAGTCCGCGTCGAAGGCGATCGGCTCCTCCATGGCGGTGAGCGCCATGAGCTGGAGCAGGTGGTTCTGGATCACGTCACGGGCGGCGCCGATGCCGTCGTAGTAGCCCGCGCGGCCGCCGATGCCGATGTCCTCGGCCATCGTGATCTGCACGTGGTCCACGTAGGAGCGGTTCCAGATGGGCTCGTACATCTGGTTGGCGAAGCGGAGCGCCATGATGTTCTGGACGGTCTCCTTGCCCAGGTAGTGGTCGATCCGGAACACCTGGTCCGGCTCGAACACCTCGTGCACGACCTTGTTCAGCTCGTGCGCGCTCTCCAGGTCGTGCCCGAACGGCTTCTCGATGACCGCGCGGCGCCAGGAGCCCTCGGGGGCGTCCGCCAGGCCGTGCTTCTTGAGCTGCCGGACGACCTTGGGGAAGAACTTCGGCGGCACCGAGAGGTAGTACGCGAAGTTGCCGCCGGTGCCTCGGGAGGCGTCCAGCTCGTCGACGGCCTCCTTGAGCTGGTCGAAGGCGGTGTCGTCGTCGAAGTCGCCGGGGATGAAGCGCATGCCCTCGGCGAGCTGCTGCCAGACCTCCTCGCGGAACGGCGTGCGGGCGTGCTCCTTGACCGCGTCGTGGACGACCTGCGCGAAGTCCTGGTCCTCCCAGTCGCGGCGGGCGAAGCCCACCAGGGAGAAGCCCGGCGGCAGCAGGCCGCGGTTGGCGAGGTCGTAGACGGCCGGCATCAGCTTCTTGCGCGACAGGTCACCCGTGACGCCGAAGATCACCAGGCCCGACGGCCCCGCGATACGGGGCAGCCGGCGGTCCTGGGGGTCGCGCAGCGGGTTGTCCCACTCGGCGGCCGGAGTGACCGGGACCTGGATCTCCTCGGCCTCGCGGACCGCGGCGGGCTTCGCCTTGGTCCGCGTCCTGCGCGCCTTGGGCTCCGCCTCGGCGGCGGCCGGCTTCGGCTCCGCCTCGGGCTCGGCCTTCGGCTCGGCCTCGGCCTTGGCGGGGGCCGCCGCCTTCGGCTCGCCTGACTTGCTCGTCATTACGCGTCCACTCCCTTGCTCGTCAGGGTGCTCGTCAGGGTGCTCTTCAGCGACTCCGTCACGGCGCCCAGCAGCTCCAGCCAGGCCGCCTCGAACTTGGCGACGGCCTCGTCCTCGAGCTGCTGGACGACCTCGTCGTAGGAGATGCCCAGCTTCTCCACGGCGGCGAGGTCGGCGCGGGCCTGCTCGTAGCGGCCGGTCACCGTGTCGCCGGTGATGTCACCGTGGTCGGCGGTGGCCTTGAGCGTGCCCTCGGGCATGGTGTTGACGGTGCCCGGGGCGACCAGCTCGTCCACGTACAGGGTGTCCTTGTACGCGGGGTCCTTCACCCCGGTGGAGGCCCACAGCGGGCGCTGCTTGTTGGCGCCGGTACCGGTGAGCGCCTGCCAGCGGGCGGAGGAGAAGACATCCTCGTAAGCCTCGTAGGCCAGACGGGCGTTGGCGAGGGCGGCGCGGCCCTTCAGGCCGAGGGCCTCGTCGGTGCCGATCGCGGTGAGACGCTTGTCGATCTCGGAGTCCACGCGGGACACGAAGAAGGACGCCACCGAGTGGATCTTCGACAGGTCCAGGCCGCGCTCCTTGGCCTTCTCAAGGCCCGCCAGGTAGGCGTCCATGACGGCGCGGTAGCGCTCCAGGGAGAAGATCAGGGTCACGTTGACGCTGATGCCCAGGCCGATGACCTCGGTGATCGCCGGGAGGCCCGCCTCGGTGGCCGGGATCTTGATCATCACGTTGGGGCGGTCGACCAGCCAGAAGAGCTGCTTGGCCTCGGCCACCGTGGCGAGGGTGTTGTGGGCCAGACGAGGGTCGACCTCGATGGAGACCCGGCCGTCGCGGCCCTCGGAGGCGTCGTACACCCCGCGCAGCACGTCGGCCGCGTCGCGCACGTCGGCGGTGGTCATCATGCGCACGGCCTCGTCGACCGTGACACCGCGCACCGCGAGGTCGGTGAGCTGCTCCTCGTAACCCTCGCCGGAGCCGATGGCGGCCTGGAAGATCGACGGGTTGGTGGTGACGCCGACGACGCCGCCGTCCGTCACGAGGGCGGCCAGGTCGCCCGAGGTGATCCGCTTGCGCGACAGGTCGTCCAGCCACACCGACACGCCCTCGTCGGCGAGACGCTTGAGGGCTCCGGGGGTGCTGATTGCTTCAGTCACAGTGCTCATCTTTCTTCGTCGCGTAATTCTGTGTCGCGGGGGATCAGGCGCGCGCGGCGGCCAGCGAGGCGCGGGCGGCCGCGGCGACGTTCTCGGGGGTGAAGCCGTACTCGGCGAACAGGGCGTTCGCGTCGGCGGAGGCGCCGAAGTGCTCCAGGGAGACGATGCGGCCCGCGTCACCCACATAGCGGTACCAGGTCAGGCCGATGCCCGCCTCGACGGCGACACGCGCCTTCACGGCGGCCGGCAGGACGCTCTCCCGGTAGGCGGCCGGCTGCTGGTCGAACCACTCCACGCACGGCATGGACACCACGCGCGTGCCGGTGCCCTCGGCCTCCAGGGCGTCACGGGCGGCCATGGCGAGCTGGACCTCGGAGCCGGTCGCCATGATGATCACCTCCGGGACCTCGGTCGAGGAGTCGGCGAGGACGTAGCCGCCCTTGGCCGCGTCCTCGTTCGGAGCGTACGTCGGTACGCCCTGACGGGTGAGGGCGAGACCGTGCGGGGCCGGGTCGGTGGCGTGCCGCTTCAGGATCTCGGCCCAGGCGATGGAGGTCTCGTTGGCGTCCGCCGGGCGGACCACGTTCAGGCCCGGGATCGCGCGCAGCGAGGCCAGGTGCTCGACCGGCTGGTGGGTCGGGCCGTCCTCACCGAGACCGATGGAGTCGTGGGTCCACACATAGGTGACCGGGAGCTGCATCAGGGCCGACATACGGACGGCGTTGCGCATGTAGTCGGAGAACACCAGGAAGGTGCCACCGTAGATGCGGGTGTTGCCGTGCAGCGCGATGCCGTTCATCTCCGCGGCCATGGAGAACTCACGGATACCGAAGTGGACGGTACGGCCGTACGGGTTCGCCTCGGGCAGCGGGTTGCCCTCGGGCAGGAAGGAGCTGGTCTTGTCGATCGTGGTGTTGTTGGAGCCGGCGAGGTCGGCCGAGCCGCCCCACAGCTCGGGCAGCACCGGACCGAGCGCCTGGAGGACCTTGCCGGACGCGGCACGGGTGGCGACGGACTTGCCCTCCTCGAACACCGGGAGCGCGTCCTGCCAGCCCTCGGGCAGCTCGCCCTTGGAGACACGGTCGAACAGCTCGGCGCGCTCGGGCTGGGCGGTGCGCCACTCGGCGATCTTCTTGTCCCAGGCGGCGTGCGCCTCGGCACCCCGGTCCAGGGCGCGGCGGGCGTGGCGCAGGACCTCGTCGGAGACCTCGAAGGTCTGCTCCGGGTCGAAGCCGAGGACGCGCTTGGTGGCCGCGATCTCCTCGTCGCCCAGGGCGGAGCCGTGGGACGCCTCGGTGTTCTGCGCGGTCGGCGCGGGCCACGCGATGATCGTGCGCATGGCGATGATGGAGGGGCGGCCGGTCTCGGCCTTGGCGGCCTCCAGCGCGGCGTACAGCGCGGGGACGTCCACGTCGCCTTCGGCGGTGGGCTCGATGCGCTGGGTGTGCCAGCCGTACGCCTCGTACCGCTTGAGGACGTCCTCGGAGAAGGCGGTCTCGGTGTCGCCCTCGATGGAGATGTGGTTGTCGTCGTAGAGGAAGACGAGGTTGCCGAGCTTCTGGTGGCCGGCGAGCGAGGACGCCTCGGCGGAGACGCCCTCCTCCAGGTCGCCGTCGGAGACGATCGCCCAGATGGTGTGGTCGAAGGGGGAGGTGCCCTCGGGGGCCTCCGGGTCGAAGAGACCGCGCTCGTAGCGGGCGGCCATCGCCATGCCCACCGCGTTGGCGGCACCCTGGCCGAGCGGGCCGGTGGTGGTCTCCACACCGGCGGTGTGCCCGTACTCGGGGTGGCCGGGGGTCTTGGAGCCCTGGGTGCGGAACGCCTTGAGGTCGTCCAGCTCCAGCTCGTACCCGGCGAGGAAGAGCTGGGTGTAGAGCGTCAGCGAGGTGTGACCGGGGGAGAGTACGAAGCGGTCACGGCCGGTCCACTCGGGGTCGGCCGGGTCGTGCTTCATCACCTTCTGAAAGATCGTGTACGCGGCAGGCGCGAGGCTCATCGCGGTGCCGGGGTGGCCGTTGCCGACCTTCTGCACCGCATCGGCCGCGAGAAGCCGGGCCGTGTCGACGGCGCGGCGGTCGAGATCGGTCCACTCGAAGCTCTCGGGTGTCTGCGTGCTCATCTTCAAGAAGTCCTCTTCAGAAGCAGGGATGCTGATCAAACGCGTTCAAACTTAAAAGTCTGACTTTTTCGCGGAAAGGTCGGGGTGTGTCAGCCTGTGGTGAATCTGGGACACCGATCGCTTGATAGGAACGGCAAATCGAACATGGCGGACAGATCGCCTCAAGGTGTGGGTCGCGACACGGACGGTGACGGGATCAGGACCTTCCCCTTCCCGGCCGAGCTGGCCGTGGGCGGTGTCGGCATGCAGGTCGGCGCCATGGGCGAGGACCGCACCTGGCATGCGGATGCCCCGCTGGACCGGGTCCACCGCATCGACTTCCACGTGGTGATGCTGTTCACCGACGGACCGGTACGGCACATGATCGACTTCGCCGAGTACGAGGCCGGTGCGGGTGACGTGCTCTGGATTCGCCCCGGCCAGGTGCACCGCTTCTCCCGCACCAGCCGGTACCGGGGCACCGTGCTGACCATGCAGCCCGGTTTCCTGCCCCGCTCCACCGTCGAGGCGACCGGCCTGTACCGCTACGACCTGCCCCCGCTGCTGCACCCCGACCCGGCCCAGCGTGCCGCGCTGCGGGACTCCCTCGCCCAGCTCGGCCGCGAGTACGAGGACACGGCGACCCTGCCGATCAGCCTGCACACGGCCGTCCTGCGGCACAGCCTCACCGCGTTCCTGCTCCGCCTCGCCCACCTCGCGGCCAGCTCCGCCGAGGCCAACCGGAGCCAGACGGACACCACCTTCACCCTGTTCCGGGACGCCGTCGAGCGCGGCTTCCCCACCAACCACAGCGTCAACGCCTATGCGGACGCGCTCGGTTACTCCCGCCGCACCCTCGTCCGCGCGGTGCGCGCCGCTACCGGTGAGACCCCCAAGGGCTTCATCGACAAACGCGTCATCCTGGAGGCCAAACGCCTCCTCGCCCACACCGACATGCCCATCGGCCGCGTCGGCGCGGCGATCGGCTTCCCGGACGCGGCGAACTTCTCCAAGTTCTTCCATCTGCACACCGGGGTCACGCCGGTCGGGTTCCGGGCGGAGCTGCGCTGACGCCCCGTCCGCACCTCGGTGTCACGTTCCGGTCTCGCTTCGGTTGTGAAGGCAACTTCTCGGGTTCTTCACGGGTCTCGCACACGCACAGTGTGGGAGAGCACAGGGGGGACTCATGGATCGTCCGGGAGAAGCGCAGGCGCCGGTTCGGGGTGCGCGCAAGGCATGGCTCAAGGGTGTCGGCGCCGGGCTGCTGATATGCGCCCTCGTCACCGGATGCGGCGGCGGGGACGACGAGAAGGCGGCGGCCGCCGTCAAGCCGCGCCCGACGGTGACGGTCACCGCGACCGTCACGGCGACGCCGGCCCTGCTGGAGAGCCAGGTGGACAGCACGGTCGCCGACGCGACCGAAGCGGCGAAGGAGCACGGCTACCGCGTCACCGCGCACGACGCGAGCCAGAAGGACGCGTCCCCGGCGGACGACTGGACGGTGTGCTTCGAGAAGTACGGCCGGGACAGTGTCGACTTCGGCGCCGTCGCGTCCGGGGCGCCGTGTCCCAAGGCGGACGGCCGCCCGATCCCGTGGCCGTCGATGCCGGGGGTGATCGGCCGTACGTACTCGGCCGCCGCCACGGCGGTCAGCGGGGTGACGAAGGGTGAGATCTCCGTCAAGGCGTCCTACAAGGACGAGCGGGTCGCCGGTGAGCACGACGACTGGAAGGTGTGCTTCCAGTCGCCGGACGCCGGGACGAAGGTCGTCGGCGACCGCGATGTCACGCTGTGGCTGACCAAGGGCGGGTGCCCGGCGGCGACGGGGACGTACAAGGACAGGACCAACGACCCGGACTACACGCCGCCGGTCGCGGCGGACAGTAGTAGCGGTGGGTCTTCGGGGTCCTCCGGGGGGTCCTCCTCGGCCGGGTCCTCGACCGGTGGCTCTACCGGGGGCAGTGTCGGCACCACCTGCGAGATCACGTCGAACGCCGGGAACTGCTACAACGCGGGCCAGTTCTGCCGCAGTTCGGACGTCGGCGCCTCCACCCACGCGGGCAACGGCCGGCTGATCCACTGCCGCAGCGACGGCAGCCGCAACCGCTGGGGCTACTGACGGCCGGCGGCGCCGGAGCTTGTGAGCCCGGCGCCGCCCCCTTCGCTCAGTGCGCGAAGCTGAACCAGTTCACGTTCACGAAGTCGGCCGACTGGCCGCTGCTGAAGGTCAGATAGACGTCGTGGGTCCCGGTGACCCCGCTGATGTTGGCCGGGATGGTCTGCCAGGTCTGCCAGCCCCCGGTGCCCGAGAGGGCGAAGCTGCCGACGGGCGCGTTGGAGCGGCTGTCGAGCCGTACCTCCACCAGTCCGCCCACGCCGGAGGCCGCCCCGCTGGCCACGCGGGCCTTGAACTGGGTGGCGGGCGAGGAGCCGAAGTTGACGCCCTTGTACTGCGCCCAGTCACCGTTCGCGAGATGGCTGAGGTTCTGGCCGCCGCCGGAGTCCGTGGTCGTCTCGGTGTTCACGCCGGACTGGCCGTCGTAGGACTCGGCCTGGATGGTGCCGTAGGCGTCGCGGTTGCCGGACGGCGGGGGAGTGGTGCCGCCTCCGCCGCCGGACTGGAGCACCTGGACGTAGTCCACGGCCATCGGGTGGCCGGGCTCGGTGTCGGCGTAGGGGCCGCCGCCGAAGGCGCCCGGGAAGCCGCCGCCCATCGCCACGTTGAGGATGAGGAAGTAGCCGTGGTTCGTGGCGTTGTTCCAGGTCGTCGCGTCGAACTGGTTCGCCCGCACGGTGTGCAGGTTGACCCCGTCGACGTAGAAGCGGATCTCCTCGACGGAGGTCGAGCGGTCCCACTCCATCGCGTAGGTGTGGAACGCGGACTGGCACGAACTGCCGGGGCAGGCCGTCGAGTTGCCGACACCCGTGGTCTCGTTGCACGGGCCGCCCGGGTTGGTGCCGCAGTGGAACGTCGACCAGACGGTGTTCAGGCCCTGGACGTTCTCCATGATGTCCAGCTCACCGACACCGGGCCAGTTCCAGTAGTTGCCCCGGAACGGCGAGCCCAGCATCCAGAACGCCGGCCAGTAGCCCTTGGCCGCCGCGCCCGTGACGTTCGGCATCTGGATGCGCGCCTGCACCCGCAGCTTGCCGCCCGCCGGGGGCTGGAAGTCGGTGCGGTTGGTCTCGATACGGCCCGAGGTCCAGCGGCCGGAGGAGTCGCGGCGCGGGGTGATCAGCAGGTTGCCGTTGCCGTCGAGCGCGACGTTGCTGGTGCTGTTGGTCATCGTCTCGACCTCGCCGGTGCCCCAGTTGGCGGCGCCGCCCGGATACGAAGTGCCGATGTCGTACTGCCAGTTGGCGGTGTTGACGCCGGAGCCCGCCGAGCCGTTGAAGTCGTCCAGGAACACCTGGCTCCAGCCGGACGGCGGCGCCGGGGCCGACGCGTCGGCGGGCGCGACACCGGCCATCGCGGCCGCGGCGGCGAGCCCCATCGTGCCGAGGGCGGCGGCCAGCGCCCGCCGGACGGAACGCCGGCGTCTGCCGCCGGCCGGGGAGGTACCGGAGGTTTCACTCATGGGGGTGCCTTCCGGGGTACGGGATGAGGTGCGGGGGCCCTGCGAGGCGCTTGAGAGCGCTCTCAGGGTGCGCACAATGTGCTCCCCGCATCTGCGGGCGTCAAGGGTTGAAGCAGGGAAAGTCCTTACCCAGGGCGGGAGTTCACTGGCTGAAGGCGGGCTTGCCGGTGCGGATCACCTGCTCAGCAGGACTTGGCCGGGGTGATCTTCCGGACCTCCGCCCCGCGCACGACGACCTGCCGCTCGGTGCCGCCCGAGGTGCGGATCAGCGTGACCTTGTCCGGCTGGTACGACACCAGCTCACCGCAGAGCGTCCCGGCCGGGGTGGTCACCTTGACCAGACCGGCCGCCGGTTCCTCCGTCTTCGTCCAGGAGACGAACAGCGCGCCGACGACCAGGGCCACCCCGAGGGTCAGCGCGACCGCGCTGACGTACACGGCCCGCCGTACCCGGCCGATCTCCTTCAGCGTCCACGCGCGCAGCGCCTGCCCGCCCAGCCTGACCCGCTCGCCGGGCCTGCCGAAGGAGGCGCGCACCGCGCACAGTGAGCCGCCCAGGAGCAGCAGGAAGGCCCCGACCAGCAGCCATACGGCCACCGTCCGCCAGGGCGCCTCCAGGGCGGACAGGTCGTCGCGGCCCTTCAGCGCCGTGACGACCGTGACCAGCGCGGTCAGGCCCAGCAGGCCGTTGCGCCAGCCCTCGGCCTGCTTGCGCAGCACGTCGAGCTGGCTGAACTCCAGCTCGCGGGCCAGCTCCGCCCACCGGCGGTCCGTGCCCGCGCTCATGTCCCGCTCCTCGAGGCGGGCTTGAGCCGCCAGTACGCTCCGCAGCCCACGAGGAGGGCACCGTCCGGCATCTCGGGGTGGCCGAACCCGCACTCGCAGTACAGCACTTCGTCCGTGACCACCGCCGAACGCTGCTCCGGGGTCAGCGACTTGTCCCGCTTCCACGGCATGCCCTTCGAACCGACGACACCGAGCGGGAAGTCCGTCGTGCTGGTCCCGTGGCAGCGGGGGCAGGGGCCGGTCACGGTGACCGTGCTCGACACCGAGGAGAGGTGGAACTCGCTCTCGTCTCTCACGCCGAGGTCGAGTTGGGCGTAGGGCAGGTCGAGGTCGTGCGCGGTCATGAGGCGGGCTCCTCCTCGGGCCGGGGTGCGTCGCCGTCCTTCGGGACGCGCAGGCCGAACATCGCTGCGTACAGAGCGAGTCGGTCCGTCACCCAGTCGGTGTCGGTGTCGAGTTCGCGTGCCAGGGCGGTGATTCGCTCCGGTGGCACGGTGCCGGAGACCGCGGGGGCTCGGCCGTTGAGGCCCTCGCTCAGCAGGATCAGGTCCTGCCAGAGCGGGAGTTCGTCGGGGGCCTCGGGGGCGTCGACCACGATGCCGAGGGGTTCGTAGCGGCGGAGGCGGTCGTACACCTCGCGGACCTCGCGGCCGGCGCGGGCGGCCACGGCGACGATCTCGAAGGGGGCGAGGGTGGGGGACTGGCGGGGCTCCTGGCCGGTCATGCCCTCGGAGAGGGCGAGGACCTCGTACCGATCCGGCTTGATCTGCTGGACGACCTGCCGCTCCTTCTCGGTCAACTCCGGTACCGGGGCGCCGAGTACACGGTAGGGCGCGAGACGGTCCAGTACCTCGCCGATGGGCAGGAGGGAGCGGAGCGCGTACTGGGCGATGTGGAGCGGGCTCAGAGTGATCCAGTCGGCCCGGATGTTGTCGGCGCTGTCGAGCTGGACGATGTCGGTGAGCAGTTCGGAGTCGGCTTCGGCGGGGGCGAGTGCCAGAGCTTCCGCAGGCAGGGCGGGCGGCTGCTTGCCGAGGTGGGGCGCGTGCCTGGCGAGCCGCTCCAGGCTGTCCCCGAGCGACTCTCCCAGAGCGCCCGCCGTGTAGACCAGCGTCGCCGCCGTCCAGGGCACGGTCCGGTCCAGGCTGCCGATGAGAACGGCCATGCGGTCGCGCGGGGAGAGATCGACCCAGTAGCGCAGCGGCTCCAGGTCCTCGGGCACCTCCATGCCGAACATGGCAAGCCGTCGTACGCGCTCGACGAAGCGGTCCCACGGCTCGAAGTCCTGATCCGAGCCGAGCCCGCGGAACGCGCCTCCGGGCGCGTAGCACAGCGCCAGCAGGTCCAGTGGCACCGAACGGGTGGGCAGAGTCGCTCCGTTGTCCCCGTCGACGGTGAGCAGCTTCAGGTCGGCACGGACGAGCGCGGGCAACGTGTCGGTCTGCTCCGGGAGTTCGGGCAGCAGCCCGGCGGACGGACCGGCGAGACCGCCGACGGAACGCAGCACCTCCTCGACCGTGGTCTCCCGGCTCGCCGCCAGTGCCAGCAGGGACTGCAGGCTCGGGTCGGGCGTTCCGTTCTCCGGCTCCCAGAAGGCGCGGAAGAATTCCCACTGCTTGTCGCTGGGCGCGGCCGGGAGCAACTGATCCTCGGCGGGCAGCCGGTACCCGTGGCGCTCCCACTTCCGCAACTGCTCCAGCACATCGGCGCTCGTCGTACCGAGCCGGTCGGCGAGGCGGGCGATGTGCACGGGCAGCACCTCGGCGGGCAGCCCCCGGTCGGAGTAGTCGTGCCGGTGTTCCGTCCAGCCCGCCAGCAGCTCGGCGTCCCGCACCGTGGCACGGTGGCGCAGCAGCGACACGGGGACCCGGGGGACCACCAGGCCGAGGGCCCGGTAGCGGGAGGCGCGCTTCAGCAGGGTCTCGACGGGCGATCGCCTGGCCGCCGAGATGGAGAGCAGAGCCCCGAGAGCGGGCTGGCGTTCGGACCTGCCGGGCTCGGCCCAGTCGGTCATCCAGTCGATGAGATCGACGTCGGCCGGCTCGGGGACGAAGTCCAGCGCGGTGGTGCCGTCGGGCGGGACCGCCGGGACGCGCAGCTCGGGCGTCAGCAGAGCGAACCGGCGCAGGCCGCGCAGCACGTGTGCCACGGTCTGCTTGCTGCGCAAGGCGTACACCACGAGATTGCGGACCGAGCCGGCCGCGTTGTCCAGCAGCGCGTTGTCGCCGGGCCGGGGCACGGGGTGCCCGCCCAGGTCCCTGGGCAGCGGAGCGTCGTCCACCTCCGGATGCGTGGCGGGCACCGCTCCCTGGTCCCGCAGCACTGCCCTGCGCCATGCGGTGGCGAACTGGTTCATACTGCTCATGCCGTCCTCGACGCGCCGTGGAAGCAGCGCCCGGTCGCCCGGGAACCACCCCACCGCGTCGAGCGCCACCGGAGGCCGCTGGTACTCGGCCGCCCGGAACACGGGCAGCGTCAGCCCCCTGCCCGCGAGCCGTTCCGCGACCGCCCTCGCCAGCCCCATGTCCTGGTTCTCCAACTGCCACAGCCACTCCAGGTCGAGCCCCTCCCAGCCCGGCAGGTCGTCGGCGGCCACGCGCACCTGCTCCCCGGCCCACTCGCGGTCCCACTCCAGCATGCTGTTGCGGTTGACGCTGAGCTTTGGGACGTGGGGGCCGGACAGGTTGATGACGTAGCCGAAGGGCGTGGCGGAGGTGACGATGCCGTCCGAGAGCACCGCGCCGTTGCCCGACACCCACCAGACCGGACCGCGCGCGTTCAGCGGCTCGGCCGGGACGGGGTCGTCCTCCGAGGCGGGGTGGTGCAGCCGGTGGGGCTCGCGGACGAGTGGTTCGCGGCCGTCCTCCTCCAGCGTCAACCGGTACTCGCTGAGCCGTACCTGATGGTTCATCACCTTGAGGACGGAGAGCGCCTCGTCCTCCGCCTCGGGCTCGCTGAGCATCAGCCGGACCCGGGTGCCGCCCTCGCGCATGGGGTCCGGGGCGTTGTCGCTGTAGGGGCGGATGCGGAACAGGCCGCTGCTGCTGGAGATGTCGACGACCAGCGCCTGCCCGGCCGTCGTGCCGTTCGCGCGGACCTCGCGGGTCACCAGGGAGACCTCGTCGGCGATCATGAAGTAGCTGAGCACACCGATCCCGAACCGGCTGTACGGGTAGAGCCGCAGCTCCGGGTCCTCCGCCAGCCAGCGCGCCTGCTCCTGGCGGAAGGCGCGGGTCTGGGAGAAGCGGCGGCCGGCCCGGCTGAAGGTGTGCTCCAGCACGGACCGGCTCATCCCGACGCCGTTGTCCCGGCACTCGATGAAGGCCCGGCCGGGCCGTCCGTCCGCCGTGGTCTCCCGGCCCTGGGTGATCCGGATCTCGCCCCGCCACGGATACGGCTCGCGGTCGCAGCGGTCGAGGTACTCCCAGCGCATCGCCCGGTACCGGCAGGCGTCGGCGGCGTTCTGATACAGCTCCCGCACCGCCAGCGAGCGGTCCCCGTACAACTGGTGGCCCATGAGGAGTTCGCGGATCTCGTCCTGCGCCAGGGTGAAGCGGAGCAGTGGGACGCTGTAGACGCGGTCCTCGGAGTTCTGCTGCCGCGCGGCCTGGAGATCGCGGGCGGTGATCCGGCCGGGCAGCCCCGTGAGCAGGTCGCCGGGCTGCCGATGCCGTGCCGAGGCCAGGGCCCGCAGCACCTCGTCGGCGCGGTGTGTGACGTCCACCAGGCTTTCGTGCAGAGCGGGGTGGCGACACACCATGTTGAGGTGCAGCCCGTCGTCCTCGCGGGTCCACTCCAGCTCCTGCTGGAGGTCGTGCACCACATCGCCGGGCACGATGGGGTCCGCTACGCCCACATGGTCGGGAAGCACATCGGGGAACAGCCGTACGTCGGCGGCGAGCAGCCCGGCGAGGCGTAGCTGCCCGAGCAGGCCCCACCAGCGCACCGCACCGGGGCCCTCGCTCGTCGTCAGGGTGGTCGGCGAGCTGCCCAGCAGGTCGTTGTACTGGGCGGAGTCCAGCGGGTCGTTGGCGAGGAAGCGCACCGCGGCCACCAGGTGCCAGCGGAGCTGCTCGGCCTTGTGCGCCAGCTCGGGGCCCAGCAGGGCCGTGGCCAGGTGCTCGGCGAGTTCCACCCCGCCCGGATCGGGCTCCTCGACCATCTGCTCCGCCACCCAGCGGTGCGCCAGCCAGGCGGCGAGCGCCCGGTACTCCTCGTCCTCGCCGCGCCGGTGGTGCCCGCGCGCCTTGCGCAGGAGCTGCGGGTGGCTCTCGTGGATGTTGCGCAGCTCGGCACGCATCATCGGGGTGGCGCCCTTGGCGCCCTCAGTGTCCTGGGTGTCCTGGGTGTCCTGCTCCAGGTTCCAGGGGTCCGTCTCCGCCAGGCGGCTCAGCTTGTGCGCCCACATCGCCTCCCGCAGGAACGGCAGCCCCGCCAGCAGCCCCTTCTCCAGCGGTGACCAGTCCTGGCCGGGCGGCAGCAGCGCGGGGACGACCCGGCGCAGTACGCGCTCGGGGAGCCCGGAGTCCTGCCAGGGGTCCGTGAAGCGGGTGCTGTCCCGGAGCACGGAGGCGGCGCACCGGTGCGCGAACTCGGCGATCCGGTCGCGCATCGCGGAATCCGGGCCGCCCTCGCCCACCGGCGCGGTCCAGATGCCCGCCTTCCGCACGGCCTCGGACCAGCGCAGCGGGATGTCCGTGCCGTCGCACAGCTCCGGGAAGCCCGACAGGCCCTCGTCGTGCGGGGCCGGGGCGACCACCGGCGTCTGCCGGTGACCGCCGTGCCGGTGGGCCAGGGCGGTGGTGCGGGCCTGGGCGCGGTGGAACACCGCCTCCACGGTGCGCTCCGGGGTCAGCGGGTTCAGGGCCTCGGCCAGCGCACGGGTGAAGTGGCTGCCCTCCGGGCCGTAGTGGCACCGCTGGCCCTTGGCGCAGCCGACGAGCAGGGCCAGCCGCCGGGAGGGGGCGTGCACGGTGGCCGCGCCGAAGCCGGCCCCGTCCTCCTCGGGCTGCCCGTCCCGGCAGGCGTCCACGACGAGGACGACGGACCCGGCCCGGCACCCGGTCAGATAGCGGGAGACGTCCAGCGGCAGCAGTGACTCGCGCCGGCCGTCGGTCCACTGCCCGCCCGGCTCGGGCGCGAGGGCACTGGCGGGCACCAGATAGTCCCGGCCGTCCAGATGGACGCCGTGTCCGGTGAAGTACACCAGCAGCAGATCGCAGTCCCGCCGGGCGGCCGCCTCCAGCGCGGAGGTGATGGCGCCCTTGTCCACGGCGCGTTCCCCGCCGGGGCGGAGCGTCGTCACGCCGTACCCGGACGCGGTCAACTGCTTGGCCATGGCGTCGAGATCCTTCGTCACCACGTCCGTGAGGGAGGCGAACCTCCGCTGGGCGTCCGGAGTTTCACCCACGCCGATGAGCAGCGCGTGTCGTCTGACCGTCATCAGCGCGAGGTTAGCGTTCTTCACCCCGGTGGGGGAGTGTTCGCGTGGATCACGGCAACCGGCCGGCCGCCCGGCCCCGCGTGCCATGATCGGACCACGCGTGCCGGAAAGGGTGAGACATGAGGCTGGCGATTCTGGGGGGCGGCGGGTTCCGGGTGCCGCTCGTGTACGGGGCGCTGCTGGGGGACCGGGGTGCGGGGCGGGTGACCGAGGTCGTCCTGCAGGACGTCGACGCCGGGCGGCTGGACGCGGTGACGCGGGTGCTGGCCGAGCAGGCGGAGGGGGTCGCGGAGGCGCCCGTCGTGCGGGCGACCACCGATCTGGACGACGCGCTGCGCGGGGCCGACTTCGTGTTCTCCGCGATCCGGGTCGGCGGGCTGCGGGGGCGGGCCGAGGACGAGCGGGTGGCGCTGGCCGAGGGGGTGCTCGGCCAGGAGACCGTGGGCGCGGGCGGCATCGCGTACGGGCTGCGGACCGTGCCCGTCGCCGTTGACATCGCCCGGCGGGTGGCCCGGCTCGCGCCCGACGCGTGGGTCATCAACTTCACCAACCCGGCCGGGCTGGTCACCGAGGCCATGTCCCGGTACCTCGGCGACCGGGTCATCGGCATCTGCGACTCCCCGGTCGGCCTCGGCCGCCGCGTGGCCCGCGCCCTCGGCGCCGACCCGCGCGAGGCGTTCGTCGACTACGTCGGCCTCAACCACCTCGGCTGGGTACGCGGCCTGCGCGTCGCCGGGCGCGACGAACTGCCCCGCCTGCTGGCCGACCCGGACCGGCTCGGCTCCTTCGAGGAGGGGCGGCTCTTCGGCCCGGACTGGCTGCGCTCGCTCGGCGCGATCCCCAACGAGTACCTGCACTACTACTACTTCAACCGCGAGACCGTACGCGCCTACCAGGAGGCCGAGTCGACCCGCGGCGCCTTCCTGCGCGACCAGCAGTCCCGGTTCTACAGCGACGCGCTGCGCCCCGGCGGGTCCGCCCTGCGGGCCTGGGAGGACACCCGCGCCGAGCGCGAGGCGACGTACATGGCGGAGAACCGGGAGAGCGCCGGCGCCGGGGAGCGCGAGGAGGAGGATCTGTCGGGCGGGTACGAGCAGGTGGCGCTCGCGCTGATGCGGGCCGTCGCCCGCGACGAGCGCACCACCCTGATCCTCAACGTCCGCAACCGCTCGACGCTCACGGCGCTGGACGCGGACGCGGTGATCGAGGTGCCCTGCCTGGTCGGCGCGGACGGCGCGCACCCGCTGGCCACCGACCCGCTGCCGACGCACGCCACCGGTCTGGTCTGCTCGGTCAAGGCGGTCGAGCGCGAGGTGCTGGCCGCCGCCGAGTCGGGTTCGCGGGAAACGGCTGTGAAGGCGTTCGCCCTGCATCCGCTTGTTGACTCGGTCAACGTGGCCCGGCGGCTGGTGGACGGTTACACCGCCGCCCACCCGGAACTGGCGTATCTGAAGTGAACACGGTTGAGGGGCCGCTCCGCCGAGCGGCCCCTCGCGCGGGTCGTACGAGGCTCAGCCGGTGAAGCCGGCCGTGATCGAGGTGAACTGCCAGTTGCTCTGGTTGATGCCGGAGCAGTTGCTCACCACACCCCCGCCGGCGCACGGCCGGTCCCGGTTGACCGCCCAGTAGGCGAGCCGGGCGATGTGGTGCGAGTTGCTCCAGTCGCGGATCTGGGTCCAGATCTCCGGGGTGGTGTTCTCCTGCTGGTCGGAGAGACCGTTCATGCCGGAGATGCCGATGTGGGAGTACGCGGTGGCGTCGTCCCAGCCGAAGGTCGACTTCAGCTTGGTCTTCAGACCCTCGGCCGCGTTCACCGTGTTGCCGTACATGTCCGAGCCGCCGCCGAAGTCGAACGGCATGATCGTGAACACGTCGATGTCGGCGCCGATCGACTTGGCCTGCTCGATGAGCCGGTTGCCGTAGTAGGTCGGGCCGGTGGTCGTGGTGCCGAAGGTGACGATGGTCTTCAGGCCGGGGTTGTTCGCCTTGACCGTCTTCAGCGCCGTGAGGATCTTCGCCTGCACGGCCTCGTTCTCGAACTCGTCCGTGTTCTCGATGTCCATGTCGATCGATTTCAGCGCGTAGGCGTCGATCACCTTCTGGATCGCGCCCGCCAGCGCGCTCGCCGAGGAGCAGTTGGCGCCGAGCTTGCTGCCCTGCCAGCCGCCGAACGACGGCACGATGTCACCGCCCGCCGAGCGGATCTGGTTGATCGCGGTCTGGTCCACGCCGCCGGTCAGCGGCCTGCTGCCGTCCCACGACGGGTTGCAGCCGCCGGAGTCCAGCACGAACGCCATGGTGAACCACTTCACCCCGGTCGCGTTCATCACCGTCGCCGGGTTCGGCGGGTCGCCCCAGCCCTCGTACAGATACGGCGCGGCCTGCTTGAAGCTGCCGCCGCCCGAGCCCGCGCTGGTCGTCACCGAGACCGCGTTGGAGGCGCCGGAGGTGTTCCCGGCCGCGTCCCGCGCCTTCACGGTGAAGGTGTACGCGGTGCTCGGCGAGAGCCCGCTGACCGTGGCCGTCGTCCCGGAGACGCTGAGCACCTGGTTGGAGCCGCTGTAGATGTCGTACGCGGTGACGCCCACGTTGTCGGTGGCCGCGTTCCACTTCAGCGAGACGCTGCCCGAGGTCTTGCCGGTCGAGGTCAGTCCGCTCGGCGTGCTCGGCGCCTGGGTGTCACCCCCGCCACCGCCCGGCCCGTCCAGGCTGATGTCGTCGGCCTGGTAGGAGCCCTGCGCGTACCAGCCGTGCACGTACACGGTCGCGCTGGTCTGCGAGGCGCCGGTGGTGAAGGAGACGGTGAGCCGGCTGTACGCCGAGGGGGAGGAGGTCCAGGTGGAGGCGCCGCCGTCCACCCCGAGGTAGACGTACGAGCCGCGGACCCAGCCGGTGAGGGTGTACGCGGTGTTCGGCTTCACGGCGACGGTCTGCGCGCACTGCGCGGTGTCGCTCGAACTCACCGCGCCCTGAAGCGCCTTGGAGCCGCTGTGCACCGGGGAGGAGACGACCGAGCCGAGGTTGCCGGAACAGGTCCACGGGGACAGGCCGCCCGACTCGAAGCCGGGGTTGGTCAGCACGTTGGCCGCCTCGGCGGTGCCCGGCAGGGCGACGGCCCCGCCGAGGGCCAGGGCGGCGGTGCCGACCAGGGCGAGAAGCCGGCGTCTGGGACGCCCGAGAAGGTGTCGCACGTGATCTCCCTGATGGTATGGGGGTGTTCGGGAGTGCACCGGAGTGCGGGAAGTGCGGAACGAGCCTGCGGAGAGTGCGCCCCCCAAAGTGGTATGGACCAATCCAACTGTCAAGGGACAGCACGGGATTGGTCCATACCGGGATGGCGACGGGGTGCTACAGCGGCAGCGCCGCTCCGGCTCCGGCGGCGGCCGGAGCGGCGAGCGGCGCCGCGGGCGCGGGCAGCCGCAGCTCCGCCTCCTCGGGCTCCTGCTCGGTGAGCGTCGACGAGCCCAGCGGGCGGGGCCCGGAGACCACCGCGTAGTCCTGGCCGAGGAACGGCGGCTCCACCCGGCCGGGGTCCTCCCCGAGCGCCAACTGCACAGCGGCCCAGGGGGCGTTGACCCCGCACAGCGAGAGCTGGTGCAGCCCGCCCGCCGCACGGGTGTTGACGTCCAGCAGCACCGGCCGGTCGCCCAGCATGCGGAACTGGATGTTGGACAGGTAGTGCAGCCCGAAGCCCTCCGCGATCAGCCGGGCCGGCTCCAGCCAGCGCTCGTCCAGCGTGAAGCCGCGACGCCGGCCGTTCTTGGTGCGGCCCACCATCAGCCGGACCCGGTTGTCCGTGCCGGTCAGGCAGTCCACCGACACCTCCGGCTGCTCCAGCCGCGGCATCACCAGCAGGTCCACCGGTTCCTCGGCCTCCCGCAGCGCCGACACGGCCAGGTCGAGCGGCACGTACGGGCTCGGGAAGCCGCTCAGGTGCGCCATCGAGAAGGGCGAGCGGGTGATCATCCGGAAGCCGACCCCGCCCGCACCGGAGGCGGGCTTGAAGCACGCCCGGTGCCCAGCCTCCTCCAACTCTGCTACTGCGGCCAGGAGTTCGTCCGCCGTGCGGGCCCGGAACCACGGCGGCACCGGCACGCCCACCGAGCGGACCGCCTCGTACGCGGTCACCTTGTCCTCGAACACCGCCACCGCCTCCGGTGTCGGCGCCAGCAGGGCCGTACCCGCCGCGGCGAAGTCGGCGCGGTGCGCCACGATCGCCGCCTGGTGCAGCCGGGGCACGAAGACATCGATGCCACGCCGGGCGCACTGGTCGAGCGCGTACTCGACGTACCCCGCCGGGGACAGCCCCTCCGGCTCCAGCGCGGCGGTGTCGGCGGCGGCCAGCACGGGGGAGTCCGGGTCGCCGTGCGTCGCGTGGATCTCCACGGCGCGGTCGCTCGGGTTCCTCCGGAGCTGATCCATGAAGAACACGTTCTCCGCGTACGTGCGGTTGAGCCAGACGCGTACGCGAGAGACCATGCGGGGCCGCCT
Organism: Streptomyces sp. NPDC018263; assembly: GCF_055562575.1. NCBI lineage: Bacteria > Bacillati > Actinomycetota > Actinomycetes > Kitasatosporales > Streptomycetaceae > Streptomyces > Streptomyces sp. NPDC018263. The sequence continues at coordinate 72,195 of NZ_JBVHFA010000004.1, read as the reverse complement.
TTCGGGGGTTTTCGGGCAGGACTCAGCGGTCCGCGCCCGGACAGGAGGAAGGAAGGGTCACCAAACCGCCCTGAGAAAAGGGGTGTTGGGCGGCGAGTGATGGGGCGATCATACGGCCTGCGCGGAGTGGTTCGTGCAACGCGCGTGTTACGGATCGGCCGGGCGCGTCGGCCCCGCGGAACGGCCCGCTCTTGCCCGTCTCCCGGCGATGTGCTGTCGTGGTGCCGCGCCGCACTGTCGTGGGAGGTCGGGTACCCGGTGATCGAGGAGCTGCTGCCGGAGACGGTGGTCGCCGTGGAGTCGTACGGCGTTCCCGACGACGACCCGGACACCGCGCTCTTCCCCGGGGAACGGGCCCTGGTGGCCCGCGCGGTCGCCAAACGGCGCCTCGAATTCACCTCCGCCCGGGTCTGCGCCCGGCGCGCGATGGAGAAGCTCGGCCGGACGCCCGCCCCCGTGCCGACCGGCGAGCGCGGCGCGCCCGTCTGGCCGGAGGGCCTGCTGGGCAGCATGACCCACTGCGACGGCTACCGGTGCGCGGCCCTGGCCCGCACGGGTGACCTGGCCTCGCTCGGCATCGACGCCGAGACGCACGAACCGCTGCCCGAGGGCGTCCTCGACTCCGTCTCCCTGCCCGCCGAACGGGACCGGCAGCGGGCGCTGGCGGCGGTCCGGCCCGCAGTGCACTTCGACCGGCTGCTGTTCAGCGCCAAGGAGTCCGTGTACAAGGCGTGGTTCCCGCTGACCCGCGCCTGGCTGGACTTCTCCGAGGCCGACATCGAGCTGGTCCCCACGCACACCGACCGGGGCACCTTCCACGCCCGGCTCCTCGTACCGGGCCCTCTGGTGGGCGGCGCCCGCCTGACCGGGTTCGACGGCCACTGGCTCACCGGCGACGGACTGGTCCTCACGACGGTGACCGTACCGGCGCCCTGACCCCCTGACCCCCTGACCCCTGGGCCTACGGGCACCAGGCGCGCAGCAGCTCGAAGAATTCGTCCTCGTTCCCCGCGAGACCCGCTGTGGCCAGCGCCTGTTCGGCCTCCGCCAGCACGGTCGGCGGCACCATGGCCGGGGCCGCGTCCGGCGGGCCGTCCAGGGTGGCCCGCACGGTGTGCAGCAGCCGGAGATACGCCTGGACGGCGGTGCGCTCACGGTCGGTCAGTACGGCGGTCGGCATCGGTCGGCTCCCCGGTCGGCGGCACGGTTCACGCACGCTGGCGCCGCGCACCGCCCCTCGCGGCACGCAGGGTTCCAGCTTGCCGCCCACCACTGACAACGCGTCGGCTCCGGCCCGCCCGGGGTCGCCCGTACGGCGCAGGGCACGGCGTCCGGGCGGTTCTCCGAGCCTCAGCCCTGCGGCCCCGGATACCCCAGCGACGTACCGATCCGGCCCGCCACGTCGTCCCGGCGCACCGGGCCGCTCAGCGACGAACCCCGCATCCGCGTACGGCACTTGCTGGCCAGCAGCAGGCCGAAGGTCTCCGCGTCCCGCTCCTCGTCCTGGTCGAACCGGGTGCGCGCGGCGACCCGGTGCACGGCCGCCCGCAGTGCCTCCCGGTCGGTGTCGTCCGTCAGCAGCCGGGTGGCCACACCCATGCCGAGGCCGTCGACCCGGTGGGCGGCGTGGTCGGTCTGCATGTGCCACAGCTCGTGGCCGAGAATCACCAACTGATGGTCGGGCGCGGTGCGTTCCTCCACCACGACCAGATCCCGGTCGTTCATGTCCAGCCACAGCCCGCTGGCCGTACCGGGCGGGAAGACCGACGTACGGAAGTGCACCGGGCGGCCGCGCCTGCGGCTCATCGCCGAGCACAGCGAGCGGTACAGCTCCTCGGGCGGCACCGGCGCGGGCCGCCGGTCCAACTGTCCGACCAGTTCGGCGCACAGCCGCCGCATGACCTTGGCGATGTTCTTGGACCCCATCCCGCTCACGACCCCGGCTGCCGGACGCTCTCCAGCAGCATGTCCAGCCACTCCGCGACCTTGTCGCGGTGCTGGTCGGTGGGGAGCTGGGCGGCCCGCCAGGCGATCCCGCGCACCCCGTGGTCCTGGAGCAGCCGCTCCAGCGGGTCCTGCGCCGTCCCGGAGGCGGCCCGCTCCCGGTCCGCCAGTTTCTGGAGCAGCTCCTGCTCGATGTGCTGGAGGACGCCGGCCAGCGCCTCGGGGTCCTCCGCCGTGAGGAACCCGGCGTGCACGTGGAAGAACCGCTGGAGCGCGTCGCAGTGCTCCATCGTGGGGCGCCGGTCGCCGTTGATCAGGGCGCCCGCCTGCTGCCGGGACATGCCCGCGCCGTCCGCGATCTCCTGCTGGGTGTATCTGCGCCCGCCGGGCTTGAGCCGGGTGCGGCGCAGCAGGTCCAGGCGTTGCAGAAAGCGGGCCTGCACATCCGGTTCACCGGCCGGGCGGCCGGCCAGCAGCGCCTTGACCACGGGCTCGGGGACCCCGCTGCCGACCGAGAGCCGGGCGATGTCGAACACCTCGGGGTGCGGGACGCCTAGCCGGTCGGCGAGCGCGGTGACGCGGGCGACGACGGCCGGAAGCTGAGCGGTCGCCGTGGCGCCCGGATTCTCGTAGCCATCCGTCACCGACAGAACTCCTACGTCTCTGGGCGGCCGCGCGAGATCGGGTGCGCTTGTCACCCCCGGCCGCCGTGAACATCCCGGAGAGTAGCCCGTGGTTCGAACTCGCATCCAGGTCTCGCCACAACTGTGGCGAATTTCAGCCGTCAACAGGCATGAAATGCCACGATAGTTGACACGGCTCGCGTCGGAGCAGCAGGATCGCAGCGCCGCGTGCAGGCGGCCAAGGCAAGAGGGGTGACCACCCGATGGCACATCAGGCGGGAGGGCGGCGGCCGGTATCCCGGTCCGTCCCCGAGAGCGGTGAGGCGCGGGAGTATCTGGACGACTACGCCGCCGTGGTGGAGGCCGCCCCGTTCCCCTCGCTCGTCGTCGACCACCGCTGGAACGTCATTCTGGCCAACGACGCCTTCGCCGCCCTCTTCGGTGAGGTCCGGCACCATCCCACCGCGATGCCCGGCGACAACTTCCTGCGCTTCGTCCTCTTCCACCCCGACGCCGGCCGGGTGCTCGGTGAGCACGAGCCGGGCTGGTGCCTGCCGATGCTGGCCCAGCTCAAGGCCGCGATGGAGGGGTACGGCCACGACCACGAACTCCAGGCGATACGCCGGGACGTGGGCCACGACCCGATCATGGAGGCCGCCTACCGGCAGGGGCTGCCGCACTGGATTCACGCGGTCGGCGAGAGCGCGGCCCGGCTCGACGGCTCCGTACGCCTGCTGCACCACCCCGACCCGCGCCGGGGTACCGCCGAGTGCCGGGTCGTGGACGAGACCCCGCCCCTGCTGCGGGACCTGGGTCACCGGCGCCTGACGATGATCCCCCGGCAGCCGTCCGCCGCGGTCCGGCGCGCCCACCTGATGGTCGTCCCCACCCCTTAGACCCGGCCCGGCCCCGTCGGTGTTCAGGTCATCGACGGCGCCGGGTCATCCGCACCCCGTGACCGTTACGCAAGCTGCTTGCGTAACTTGCGCTACCCTTGCGCGCATGACGCGACGACTTGCGGAAGTGGCGAAGAAGGTCGGGGTCAGCGAGGCCACCGTCAGCCGGGTGCTCAACGGCAAGCCCGGAGTCTCCGACGCCACCCGGCAGTCGGTCCTCACCGCCCTGGACGTCCTGGGCTACGAGCGCCCCACCCAGTTGCGCGGGGAGCGCGCCCGCCTGGTCGGCCTGGTCCTGCCGGAACTCCAGAACCCCATCTTCCCGGCGTTCGCCGAGGTCATCGGCGGCGCGCTCGCCCAGCTCGGGCTCACCCCCGTGCTGTGCACCCAGACCAAGGGCGGCGTCTCGGAGGCCGACTACGTCGAACTCCTCCTCCAGCAGCAGGTCTCCGGCGTCGTCTTCGCCGGCGGGCTGTACGCGCAGGCCGACGCCCCGCACGACCACTACCGCCGCCTCGCGGACCGCAGCATCCCGGTGGTGCTGGTCAACGCGGCCATAGAGCATCTTGGCTTCCCCGCCGTCTCCTGCGACGACACGGTCGCCGTCGAGCAGGCGTGGCGCCACCTCGCCTCCCTCGGCCACGAGCGCATCGGCCTGGTCCTCGGCCCCGGCGACCACGTGCCCTCCGCCCGCAAGCTCGCCGCCGCCCGCGCGCTGGCGGGCGACCTGCCGGACGCCCATGTGGCGCGTGCCATCTTCTCCATCGAGGGCGGCCACGCCGCCGCCTCCCGGCTCATCGACCGGGGCGTCACCGGCATCGTCTGCGCCAGCGACCCGCTCGCCCTGGGCGCGGTGAGGGCAGCCCGGCGCAAGGGACTTGACGTGCCGGGCCGCATCTCCGTGGTCGGCTACGACGACTCGGCGTTCATGAACTGCACCGAGCCCCCGCTCACCACCGTCCGCCAGCCCATCGAGGCCATGGGCCGCGCCGCCGTGGAGCTGCTGAACGCGCAGATCGGCGGCACCTCCGTGCCCGCGGAGGAGCTGCTGTTCGAGCCCGAACTGGTGGTCCGGGGCTCCACCGCGCAAGCGCCGCGCGACTGAGCGCTCCGGGGAACCGTCCGGCTGTCAAATAATTACAGATTCTGCGCGACATCTTGCGGCACGGTGTCGTCGGTGCTTGAGTGTGCGGCGCCCACCGCTCCTGCCTTGAGGGGTCCACCGATGAGAAGCACCGGGTTCCGCCGCACCGTCGCCGCGATCGGCGTCTGTTCCTCCCTCGCCCTCACCGCAGCAGCCTGCGGCTCGGACGACGACAGCTCGGCGGGCGGCAAGACCCGCATCACCGTCAACTGCGAGCCGCCCAGGAGCGCCAAGGTCGACCGCCGGTTCTTCGAGGAGGACATCGCCTCCTTCGAGAAGGCCCACCCGGACATCGATGTGGTCGCCCACGACGCGTTCCCCTGCCAGGACCCCAAGACCTTCGACGCCAAGCTCGCCGGCGGCCAGATGGAGGACGTGTTCTACACCTACTTCACCGACGCCCGGCATGTGGTCGACATCCACCAGGCCGCCGACCTCACCCCGTACGTCAAGGAACTGAAGAGCTACGACAGCATCCAGAAGCAGCTCCGGGACATCTACACCGTCGACGGCAAGGTCTACGGCATCCCGCGCACCGGCTACTCCATGGGGCTGATCTACAACCGCGCCCTGTTCGAGAAGGCCGGCCTCGACCCCGACAAGCCCCCGGCCACCTGGGACGAGGTCCGCGCCGCCGCCAAGAGGATCGCCCAACTCGGCAACGGCACCGTGGGATACGCCGACTACAGCGCCCAGAACCAGGGCGGCTGGCACTTCACCGCCGAGCTGTACTCCCAGGGCGGCGACGTCGTCAGCGCCGACGGCAAGAAGGCCACCGTCGACACCCCCGAGGGCCACGCCGTGCTGGAGAACCTGCACGACATGCGCTGGGCGGACGACTCCATGGGCAGCAAGCAGCTCCTCGTCATCAACGACGCCCAGCAGATGATGGGTTCGGGCAAGCTCGGCATGTACCTCTCGGCGCCGGACAACATCCCGATCCTCGTCAAGGAGAAGGGCGGCTCGTACAAGGACCTCGCGCTCGCCCCGATGCCCGGCGGCAAGGGCACGCTCATCGGCGGCGACGGCTACATGTTCAACAAGAAGGCCAGCCCCGCCCAGATCCGCGCCGGCCTCAAGTGGCTCGACCACATGTTCCTCACCCCCGGAGACGGCTTCCTCGGCGACTACGCCCGCGCCAAGAAGAACGACGCCCCCGTCGGCCTGCCCGAGCCGCGTCTGTTCACCGGCGCCGCCGACGCCAAGGACCAGCAGGTCAAGAAGGCCAACGCCAATGTCCCGGTGGAGAACTACCAGTCGTTCCTGGACGGCAACCAGAGCCTCGACATGAAGATCGAGCCGCCGCACGCCCAGCAGATCTACTCGGTGCTCGACGGCGTCGTCTCCGCCGTCCTCACCAAGAAGGACGCGGACGTCGACCAGCTCCTCAAGGACGCCGACGGCAAGATCGACAGCATCCTGGCGCGGGGCTGACCACCATGACCAAGACGGTCGAGCGGCCCCCCGCGACCGCCGCCCCCCTGGCCCCGCCGCCCTCCCCGGCAGGCGGCGGCCGGGGCCGCCGGGCGCTGGCCGACCAGGTCCGCGCCTACGGCTTCCTCCTCGGCGGCCTGGTCTGCTTCGCTCTGTTCTCCTGGTACCCGGCGATCCGCGCCGTCGTCATCGCCTTCCAGCGCTACACCCCCGGCTCCTCGCCCGAATGGGTCGGCACCGCCAACTTCCGCCGGGTCCTGCACGATCCGGAGTTCGGCGCGGCCTGGCGCAACACCCTCACCTTCACCCTGCTCGCCCTCCTCCTGGGCTTCGCCGTGCCCTTCGTGCTCGCCCTCGTCCTCAACGAACTCCGGCACGCCAAGGCGTTCTTCCGGGTCGTGGTCTACCTCCCGGTGATGATCCCGCCGGTGGTCAGCGCCCTGCTGTGGAAGTGGTTCTACGACCCCGGCGCCGGTCTCGCCAACGAGACCCTGCGCGCGCTGCACCTGCCCACCTCGAACTGGTCCAACGGCACCGACACCGCACTGATCTCCCTGGTCGTCGTGGCCACGTGGGCCAACCTCGGCGGTACCGTCCTCATCTACCTCGCCGCCCTCCAGTCCATCCCCGGCGAGCTGTACGAGGCCGCCGAACTCGACGGCGCGAGTCTGCTCCAGCGCATACGGCACGTCACGATCCCGCAGACCCGGTTCGTGATCCTCATGCTGATGCTCCTTCAGATCATCGCCACCATGCAGGTGTTCACCGAACCCTTCGTGATCACCGGCGGCGGCCCGGAGAGCGCGACCGTGACTGTGCTCTACCTGATCTACAAGTACGCCTTCCTCTACAACGACTTCGGCGGGGCCTGCGCCCTCAGCGTCATGCTGCTGGTGCTGCTCGGCGCCTTCTCCGCCCTCTACCTCCGGCTCACCCGCAGCGAGGGGGACGCATGAACACCCGTACCGAGGAGGGCGCATGAGCACGCGTACCCTCGTCTCCCCGGCCACCCTCGCCCGCCCGCGCGGAAAGGCCCTGTACTGGACGGTGTTCGGGGGCGTCGTCGTCCTCTTCACGGTCGCCTTCCTGTTCCCCGTGTACTGGATGGCGTCCGGCGCGATGAAGTCCCCGGACGAGATCGCCCGTACCCCGCCCACCCTGGTCCCCGAGCACTGGCACCTGGACGGATACACCGACGCCTGGGACCTGATGCAGCTCCCGCGGCACCTCTGGAACACCGTGGTGCAGGCGGCCGGTGCCTGGGCCTTCCAGCTCGTGTTCTGCACGGCCGCCGCCTACGCGCTGTCCAAGCTGAAGCCCGCCTTCAAAGGCGTGGTCCTCGGCGGCATCCTCGCCACCCTGATGGTCCCGGCGCAGGCGCTCGTCGTACCGAAGTACCTGACCGCGGCCGACCTGCCGCTGATCCACACCAGTCTGCTCAACGACCCGCTGGGCATCTGGCTGCCGGCCGTCGCCAACGCCTTCAACCTGTACCTGCTCAAGCGGTTCTTCGACCAGTTGCCCCGCGACGTGCTGGAGGCGGCCGAGATCGACGGCGCGGGGAAGCTGCGCACCCTGTGGTCGGTCGTACTGCCCATGTCCCGGCCGGTGCTCGGCGTGGTCTCCATCTTCGCGCTGGTCGCCGTCTGGCAGGACTTCCTCTGGCCGCTGATGGTCTTCTCCGACACCGACAAGCAGCCGATCAGTGTGGCACTCGTCCAGTTGTCGCAGAACATCCAGCTCACCGTGCTCGTCGCGGCCATGGTGATCGCCAGCATCCCCATGGTGGCGCTCTTCCTCGTGTTCCAGCGGCACATCATCGCCGGCATCAGCGCGGGCAGCACCAAGGGCTGACCCGGCCCCCTCGACACACCTCGACAGAAAGGGCACGCACCGTGGCACAGCCCACCCATGCCCGCAGGCAGGCCGACTGGTGGCGCTCGGCCGTCATCTACCAGGTGTACGTACGCAGCTTCGCGGACGGCGACGGCGACGGCACCGGAGACCTCGCCGGGGTCCGCGCCCGACTGCCCTACCTCGCCGAACTCGGCGTGGACGCCCTGTGGTTCAACCCCTGGTACCTGTCCCCGATGAAGGACGGCGGCTACGACGTCGCCGACTACCGCACCGTCGACCCCGCCTTCGGCACCCTCGCCGAGGCCGAGAAGCTCATCGCCGAGGCGCGTGAGCTGGGCATCCGCACCATCGTCGACATCGTGCCCAACCACGTCTCCGACCAGCACCCCTGGTTCCGGGCCGCGCTCGCCGCCGGCCCCGGCAGCCCCGAGCGCGAGCTGTTCCACTTCCGCCCCGGACGCGGGGCGCACGGCGAACTCCCGCCCAACGACTGGCCGTCGCAGTTCGTCGGCTCCACCGAACCGGTGTGGACCCGGCTGCCGGACGGCGACTGGTACCTGCACCTGTTCACCCCCGAGCAGCCCGACCTCAACTGGGCCCACCCGGCCGTGCGCCGCGAGCACGAGGACATCCTGCGCTTCTGGTTCGAACGCGGGGTCGCGGGCGTCCGCATCGACTCCGCCGCCCTGCTCGCCAAGGACCCCGGCCTGCCCGACCTCGCCGGCGCCCCCGACCCGCACCCCTTCGTCGACCGCGACGAACTCCACGACGTCTACCGCTCCTGGCGCGCGGTCGCCGACGAGTACGACGGGGTGTTCGTCGGCGAGGTCTGGCTCCCCGACGCCGAGCGCTTCGCCCGCTACCTGCGCCCCGACGAACTGCACACCGCCTTCAACTTCGCCTTCCTGTCCTGCCCCTGGAACGCGGACCGGCTGCGCGCCGCCATCGACTCCACCCTCGCCGAGCACGCGCCCGTGGGCGCCCCCGCCACCTGGGTGCTGTGCAACCACGACATCACCCGCACCGTCACCCGCTACGGCCGCGCCGACACCGGCTTCGACTTCGCCGCCAAGGCGTTCGGCACCCCCACCGACCTCGCGCTCGGCACCCGCCGCGCCCGCGCCGCCGCCCTGCTCTCCCTCGCCCTGCCCGGCTCGGTCTACCTCTACCAGGGGGAGGAGCTGGGCCTGCCCGAGGCGGACATCCCGGTGGACCGGATCGAGGACCCGATGCACCACCGCTCCGGCGGCACCGACCCCGGCCGCGACGGCTGCCGGGTCCCGCTGCCCTGGTCCGCCGACGCCCCCTACGCGGGCTTCGGCTCGCGCGAGGAGCCGTGGCTGCCGCTGCCGGCGGGCTGGGCGGCGTACGCGGCCGACCGGCAGGAAGGCGACCCGGACTCCATGCTCACCCTGTACCGCGAGGCCATCGCCGCCCGGCCGGCGTTCGGCGAGGGCCCGCTGACCTGGCTCCCCGCCCCCGAGGGCGTCCTCGCCTTCGCCCGTGCGGACGGCGCCCTGTGCGTGGTGAACCTCGCCGCCGCGCCCGCCGATCTCCCCGCGCACTCCGAACTCCTGCTCAGCAGCGGCCCCCTGGACGAGTCCGGCCGACTGCCGCAGGACACGGCGGTCTGGCTGCGCGCCTGAACCGCCCGCGCACCTGCTATCCCCGGCACCCCCACCCTGAAGGGATCAGCACATGCATCGCAGCAGCACCGCCAGACACCTCCGGAGCCTGCCGGCCCTGGGCGCCGTCGTCGCCCTCGCCGCGGGCATGACGGTCGCCGTGGCCCCGGCCGCGCAGGCCGCCTCCGGCGCCACCCTGCCGTTCACCTCCGTCGAGGCCGAGTCCGCCACCACCACGGGCACCAAGGTCGGCCCCGACTACACCCAGGGCAGCCTCGCCTCCGAGGCGTCCGGACGACAGGCCGTACGCCTCAACTCCGGTCAGCGCGTGGAGTTCACCGTGCCGCGCGCGGCCAACGCCGTGAACGTCGCCTACAGCGTCCCGGACGGCCAGTCCGGCTCGCTCGCCGTCTACGTCAACGGCACCCGGATCGCCAAGACGCTTCCCGTCACCTCCAAGTACAGCTACATCGACACCAGTTGGATACCGGGCTCGAAGAACCACCACTTCTTCGACAACGCCCGCCTGCTGCTCGGCCAGAACGTCCAGGCGGGCGACAAGGTCGCCTTCGAGTCCACCGGCACCCAAGTCACTCTCGACGTGGCCGACTTCGAGCAGGCCGCGGCCGCCGCCACCCAGCCCGCGGGTTCGGTGTCCGTCGTCTCCAAGGGCGCCGACCCGAGCGGCGGCGGGGACTCCACCCAGGCGTTCCGCGACGCCATCGCGGCCGCGCAGGGCGGCACGGTGTGGATTCCGCCGGGCGACTACCGGATCACGTCCTCGCTCAGCGGGGTGCAGAACGTGACGCTGCGCGGCGCCGGCCACTGGTACTCGGTCGTGCACACCTCCCGCTTCATCGACCAGTCCAGCTCCTCCGGCAACGTCCACCTGCGGGACTTCGCGGTCGTCGGCGAGGTCACCGAGCGCGTCGACTCCAGCCCGGACAACTTCGTCAACGGCTCGCTCGGCCCCAACTCGTCGGTGTCCGGCATGTGGGTCCAGCACATGAAGGTCGGCCTGTGGCTGTTGGGGAACAACGACAACCTGGTCGTGGAGAACAACCGCATCCTCGACACCACCGCGGACGGCCTCAACCTCAACGGCAACGCCCGAGGGGTGCGCGTCAGCAACAACTTCCTGCGCAACCAGGGTGACGACTCCCTCGCCATGTGGTCCCTTTACGCCCCGGACAGCAATTCCAGCTTCGAGAACAACACCATCTCGCAGCCCAACCTCGCCAACGGCATCGCCATCTACGGCGGCACCGACATCTCGGTGAAGAACAACCTGGTGTCCGACACCAACGCCCTCGGCAGCGGTATCGCCATCTCCAACCAGAAGTTCCTCGACCCCTTCTCCCCGCTGGCCGGCACCATCACGGTCTCGGGGAACACCCTGGTCCGCACCGGCGCCCTGAACCCCAACTGGAACCACCCGATGGGCGCGCTGCGCGTCGACTCCTACGACAGCGCCATCAACGCCACGGTCAACATCACCGACACCACGATCACCGACAGCCCCTACTCCGCCTTCGAGTTCGTCTCCGGCGGCGGCCAGGGCTACCCGGTACGCAACGTCAACGTGACCGGCGCGACGGTGAAGAACACCGGGACCGTGGTCGTGCAGGCCGAGGCGCAGGGCGCGGCCACCCTCAGGAACGTCACCGCCACCCAGGTGGGCGTCGCCGGGATCTACAACTGCCCCTACCCGGCGAACTCCGGCTCCTTCGCGCTCACCGACGGCGGGGGCAACTCCGGCTGGAGCAGTACCTGGGCGGACTGCTCGACCTGGCCCCAGCCCGGCCAGGGCAACCCCGAGCCGGACCCGGGCCGCAACCTGGTCAAGGGCCGCCCGGCCACCGCGACCGGCTCCCAGGACGTCTACACCCCCGGCAAGGCGGCCGACGGCGACGCCAACACCTACTGGGAGTCGGCCAACAACGCCTTCCCGCAGTCCTGGACCTCCGACCTCGGCTCCGCCTACCCGGTCCGCCGCGTCGTCCTCAAACTGCCCCCGTCCTCGGCCTGGGGCGCCCGCACCCAGACCATCGCCGTCCAGGGCAGCACCGACGGCTCGGCCTTCACCACCCTGTCCGCCGCCCAGGGCTACCGCTTCGATCCGGCCACCGGCAACACCGTCACCGTCTCCCTCCCCACCGGCACCACCCTCCGCCACCTCCGCCTGACCGTCACCGCCAACACCGGCTGGCCTGCGGGCCAGTTCAGCGAGGTGGAGGCGTACCAGACGCCCTGACGCGAAAAAGTTGGTCAGGTACGGTTCAAGCCACGATAAGGTGCCCCGGTGACCACGCAATCGAACGTTTCTTCCAGCGGGACCCTGTTCACCGAGCCCGTGCTCGTGGTGAACCAGAAGGCCAAGCTCATCGAGCTGACCAACGAGTACAAGGTCATGGACCAGAACGGCCGTGACCTCGGTGCGGTGGTCGAGGTCGGGCAGGGCGTGCTCCGCAAGATCCTGCGCTTCGTATCGAGCTGGGACCAGTTCCTCACGCACCGCCTGGAGATCCGGGACACCCAGGGGCAGCCGCAGTTGCTGCTCACCCGCCCCGCGAAGATCTTCAAGTCGCGGGTCCTGGTGGCCCGTCCGGACGGCTCGCCGGTCGGTGAGATCGCCCAGCAGAACATGATCGGGAAGATCAACTTCGCCATGAACGTGGACGGCCGTCAGGTCGGCGCGATCAAGGCGGAGAACTGGCGGGCCTGGAACTTCGCCATCGTGGACCACGAGGGCACCGAGATCGCCCGGATCACCAAGACCTGGGAAGGTCTGGCCAAGACGCTGTTCACCACGGCGGACAACTACGTCCTCCAGATCCACCGCCCGCTGTCCGAGCCGCTGCGGAGCCTCGTCGTGGCGACGGCGCTCACCGTGGACACCGCGCTGAAGCAGGACTCGCGCGGCCTGGGCTGACGGGACCGTACATGAGCGAAGAGGGCGGCCGGCGCGTCACGCGCCGGCCGCCCTTTCGTCACGTCTACAGCCGTGTCAGCCGCCGTGGCCTCGACCGCCGCCGGGTCAGCCTCGGCTCCCGGGTCGCCGTGCCCGGTTCCAGTGCCAGCACCGCCGCCACCGGGTGCTCCTCGTCGTCCGGTCCCGGCGCGGGCGGCGGTACGGGTGCGGTGGCCGGGGTCGCGCGGGCCAGCAGGACCACGCCCCGGGCCGCCAGGCCCGCCCCGGCGAGGGCCAGCAGGATGCCGACGGCACCGCCGTTGAGGCCCTGGCCGAGCAGGGTCAGGCCGATGACCGAGGCCGCCAGCGGGTTGGCCAGGGTGACCACCGCGAGCGGGGCGCCGAGGCCGCCCCGATAGGCCGTCTGCGACAGCAGCAGCCCGCCGGTGGCGAACGCGGCCACGAGCACCGCGACCACGATCACCAGCGGGCTCAGCGCCGGTCCGGTGCCGTCGGTGGCCGCCACCGTCGCGGTCTGGGTGAGCGCGGAGGCGACACCCGAGGCGAACCCGGACGCGGTCGCGTGCCTCAGGCCCGGCCGGGTGCCGGGACGGCTCAGGGTGCCGATCACGGCGATGGTCGTCGCGGCGACCGCCAGCGCCGAGGGCAGGCTCAGCGCCCGCTCGGGCGCCGGACCGGAGGCCGCCATCAGCAGCGCGCCGAGACCGAGCAGCGTCAGCGCCGTACCGCGCCACTCCAGGGCGGTGACCCGGCGTCCGGCCGCCCGCGCGCCGAGCGGCACCGCCGCGACCAGGGTCAGGGCGCCGAGCGGCTGGACCACGGTGAGCGGGCCGTACCGCAGGGCGACGACGTGCAGCAGGGCGGCGCCCGCGTTCAGGCCGACCGCCGACCACCAGGCGCCGGTGCTCAGCATCCGCAGCAGGCCCGCGCCCAGGTTCCGGGAGGCGAGGCGCTCCTGCGCGACGGCCGCGGAGGCGTAGGCGACCGCCGAGATCAGGGACAGGCCGACGGCGACCAGCAGCGCGCCGCTCATCGGGCCGGCCCCGCGAGCGCGGTGTCCTGCGGGAGGAGCCGGAACCGGGCGGGACCCGCGCTCCCCGGTCCCGCCGTGCGGTGCGGGGAGGGGATCAGGGCCAGCGCGGTGACCAGCAGGGCCGTCGCCACGATCGAGTCCAGCCAGTAGTGGTTCGCGGTGCCCACGATCACCGTCAGGGTGACCAGCGGGTGCAGCAGCCACAGCCAGCGCCAGCGGGACCGGGTGGCGGCGATCAGGCCGACGGCCACCATCAGCGCCCAGCCGAAGTGCAGCGAGGGCATCGCGGCGAACTGGTTGGAGAGGTGGTCGCTGGCGGGCGGCCCGTACACCGAGGGCCCGTATATCCGGGCCGTGTCCAGCAGACCGGTGCCGCTCAGCATTCTGGGCGGGGCCAGCGGGAAGGTGAAGGTCAGCACCAGCGCCGCGCTCGTCACCAGCGCCAGGACCCGGCGGGCCCAGACGTAGTGGGCGGGGCGGCGCAGATACAGCCAGACCAGGAAGGCGACGGTGGCCGGGAAGTGGACGGTGGCGTAGTAGGTGTTCGCCAGGTGGACCAGGGTGTCGCCGTGCAGCAGCGCCGACTGGACGTCCGCCTCGGACGGCAGATGGACGGCGCGCTCCAGGTGCCAGACCCGGTGGGCGTCGCGGAAGGCGTCCGAGGTGTGGCCGACGGCGATTCGCCGTCCGAGCTTGTAGACCAAGAAGAGCCCCGCGACGAGCAGGAACTCCCGCAGAAGCGGTGGCCGGACCGTTGAGGCCGGTTCCGCCCCGGCGGGCTCGGATCGGGCGTTCATCCCCCGGCCCCCTTCACTGACGGTGGTGCGTGCTGGGTCCGGACGGCTTCCGAACTCAGCGATACGTTTCCGTACCGATACGCCAGTGTACCGATACGGTCGAGTACCGGTACACTGGCGTATCGGTACAGTGCGACACACTGGGATCGGGCAGCACACGCCGGGGACGAGTGAGGGGAAGCCAGGTATGACGTCGTCGCAGGCCGCGGACGAACCGGAGACGGTCGTCGCCTCGCGCCGCTCCAAGCTCACGCCCGAGCGCGAGCAGGAGTTCTTCGACGCCGTACTCGACCAGATCCGCCGCTGCGGCTACGAGTCCGTCACGATGGAGGGCGTCGCCGCCACCACCCGGTGCAGCAAATCCACGCTCTACCGGCAGTGGAAGACCAAGCCCCAGTTCGTGGCGGCCGCGCTGCGCGCCAACCGGCGGGTGCGGTTCGCCGGGGTCGACACCGGCTCGCTCGCCCAGGACCTGCTGCAGGCCGCGCGGGCCGCGGGGGACTGGTCGGGCAAGGACACCCGGCTGCTCCAGGCCCTGGGGCACGCCGTCACCGACGACCGGGAACTGGCCGACGCGCTGCGCGAGGCGCTGGTGCACCCGGAGATCGCCGCGCTCCAGGAGATGCTGGAGCGGGGCGTGGCGCGGGGTGAGGTCCCGGCGGGCCACCCCGCGCTGGAGTACGTACCGGCGATGATGTTCGGCGTCCTGCGCGTGCGCCCCGTGCTGTGCGGGCAGTATGCCGACGCCGACTACCTGGTCGGGTTGGTGGAGGCCGTCGTGCTTCCCGCGCTCGGCTTGACGAAGAACCCGGCCGGCCAGGCCGGTACAGACCCCAGGCCGCCGTTCACGGGATGACTGAACGGTGACCTGGACGCGCCGCACCGTGGGGACGGGGGCGGCGCACGCCCAGGCCGGGCGGGGTTCCCCTTGAGCGGAGGGGGATTCCGCCCGGCCCGGACTTCTTCTGCGGACTTCTGCGGACTGCTGAAGGGGGCCGGGCTCAGATGTCCTGGCCGGGGCCCCCGCCGGACGACACCTTGATGCCCTTGAGTATCTCGTCCATCACCCCCGTGGACTGCCCCACGTCCAGCCCGAAGCGCACCACCAGCATGCGGCTCGGATCGGCGGGCGCGGGGAACGCGGCCGACTCCACATAACCGTCGGCGCCCTCCTTGGTGACCGCCTTCCAGCGCACCAGGTACCCCTTCTGCCCGGCCACCGTCACCGCCCGCGACGCCAGCACCTGGTGCGAGGTGATGCCGCCGTAGGAGTTCCCGCCGTACGACTCCTCGGCGTTGGCCGCGACATCGGCCTTGGCGACCGCCTCGGCGGTGTCACCGCGCGTGCCCAGCGCGCGGGCCGGCGCCGAGTACGCGCCGCCCGCCGTGCAGTTCTTGGAGGTGTCGCCGGGACACTTGTAGGACTTGTCCGAGGTCACCTGCGCGCCGATGGCGAACGCCTGGCCGGTCCAGCCCTCGGGCACCGGCAGGCTGATCCCGTTCACCGGGTCCGGCAGCGTCCCGCCGCCGCGCACCTTCGGCGCGGCCGACCGGTCGGGGGACGGCGACTCCCGCGGGTCGCCCGGCCCCTCCTGGCGGCGCTCCTGCCCCTGCCGGGGGCGCGAGTCGGCGCGGTCGCCCCCGCCGGGGTCCTTGGCCAGCGCGTACACCCCGACCCCGACGCACGCCAGCACCGCGGCCGCCGCCGCGACGGCTATGCCGGTGCGCACCCCGCGCCGGTTCCCGGCCGGGGGGTGCGCGGAGTACCCGGCGTGGGCGTACGGGGGATGGGCGGGCAGCGGATAAGCGGGCGGCGGAGCGGCCTGGGCCGTCCCGGCCGGACGGACCTGGGCCGTCCAGGCGTTGCCGTCCCACCAGCGCTCGGTGGGCGGTGCGTCGTGCGTCTGTCCGGGGTCGGGATACCAGCCGGGAGGAGTCACCTGCGTCATGGGCATACCGTATGAGGAGTCGGTGAAAGCCGGATGAGAGCACCCGCCGACGGGCCGCCCCGAAGACCCGTACCGATTCACAGGTTTATCCGATTCCCGGTCAATAAGTGCTGCGCAAAACAGAGTTGACGCACTCCGGGGCACAAACCGGCCGGTCGGGAGGGGTGTTCGTCAGCCGGGCCGGGGCCCGGCTCACCCGGCGGGGCAAGACCTGCCCGGAGCAGGCGCCAATGGCCCGTTCGGGCGGCTACGCTCGTTCTTCGTACGCCGTTCGGACTACCTGGGGAGGTAACGGGATGACGGAGGAGCGGCCACAGGCGGTCGCCTCGGGCTACCTGTGGGAGCGGGAAGCGGAGATCGCCACCGTCACCGAGGCGATCGAGCTGCTGTGCGCCGACCGGACGTCCGCCGGCAGCCTCCTCCTCTTCCGCGGCGAGGCCGGACTCGGCAAGACCGCCCTGCTCGCCGAGATACGCCGCATCGCCGAACGCCGGGGCTGCGTGGTCTGGTCGGCCCGTGCGGGCGAGACCCTCAAGTCCGTCCCGTTCCACGTCCTGCGCCAGCTCCTCCAGCCCGCGCTCGCCACCCTCACCCCGGACGAGGCCCGCGACCACCTCGGCTCCTGGTACGACATCTCCGGCCCCGCCCTCGGCATCCTGGAGCCCGGCGAGGGCAGCCCCGACCCGAGCTACGTGTGCGACGGACTCGTGTACGCGGTGAGCCGCCTCGCCTCCCAGACCTATCCGCTGGTCCTCCTGGTCGACGACGCCCACTGGGCCGACCTGGAGACGCTGCGCTGGCTCGCCGCGTTCGCCCAGCGCCTGGCCGACCTGCCCGTCCTCGTGGTGGTCGCCCGCAGGCCCGGCGAGGCCCACGGCGAGAGCGCCCGCCTGCTGGACGAGATCGCCGCCGCGGGCCGTCCGGTCAGCAACCTCAGCGCGCTCACCCCGCAGGCCACGGCCGGACTCACCCGCGCCACCGTCGGCCCGCAGGCTGACGACCCGTTCTGCCGCGAGGTCTGGGCCGTCACCGGCGGCAACGCCTACGACACCGTGGAACTCCTCGCCAAGGTCCGCGACCGCGAACTCCAGCCCAGCGAGGACCGCGCCGCCGAACTGCGCGACCTCAACCGCTCCGCGCGCGGCGGCGGCCTCGTCAGCCGGCTGCGGGAACTCGGCGTCGAGCCCACCAAGTTCGCCTGGGCGGCCGCCATCCTCGGCACCGGCAGCCCGGTCGGCCTCGTCGCCCGGCTCGCCATGCTGGACGCCGGCACCGCCGCCCGCTGCGCCGAACTGCTCTGCGGCGCCCGTATCCTCGCCGAGGTCGCCCCCGACCCGGGCGCACCCCAACCCCAGGACGTCACGCTGGAGTTCGTGCACCCGCTGATCGCCTCCGCCGTCTACGACTCCATCACGGACGCGATGCGCACCGCCATGCACGGCATCGCCGCGAACATCGTCACCGAGACCGGCCGCAGCGCCGCCGAGGCCGCCCGGCATCTGCTCAAGGTGCACCCCGAGGGCGACGAGAGCCTGGTCGAGCAACTGCGCGAGGCCGCCCGCGAACACCTCGCCGTCGGCGCCCCCGACGCCGCCTGCGCCTGCCTCGAACGCGCCCTGAAAGAACCCCCGTTGCCCGAGGTGCGGGCCCAGGTGCTGTACGAACTCGGCCGCGCCCGGCTGCTGTCGGCACCCGCGCTCACCATCGAGCACCTGCGGGACGCGCTGGCCGTCCCCGGACTCGACAGCGCCCAGCGCGTGGACGCCTCCATCCGGCTCTCCCAAGCCCTGCTGCACAACGACCAGTTGGAGGAGGCCGTCCGCACCGTGGAGGCCGAGGCCAACCGGCACGCGCCGGGCCCGGTGCGGATGCGGCTCCAGGCCGTGCAGTTCACCTGGGAGGCCGTGCACGGCGAGACCGTCTCCCCGGAACGCTCCCGGCGCCTGGCCGAACTCGCCGCCACCTGCACCGGGCGCGACAACTCCGAGCGCGCCCTGCTGATCCTGCGCGGCTTCGACGCCATGACCCACGGCGAGAACGCCGAGCAGGTGGTCGAGCTGTGCGACCGCGCCCTGGTCAACGGCCGCCTCGCACCCGGCCTCGGCTGGACCGACGACGAGTGGGGCGTCGAGCTGCTCATGATGCTCGGCAGCGCCTACGCCCACACCGACCGGCTCGACCGCGCCGAGAGCCTCTTCTCCGAGGCCCTGCGCGCCTACACCCGGGCCGGCTGGCACGGCGGCCACCTCTCCCTGGCCAACGCCTACCTCGGCCTCGCCTACCGCAGGCAGGGCAAGCTCCAGGACGCCGAGACCGCGCTGCGCGAGGCGCTCCGGCTGGCCGAGCGGGTCGGCCGGGGCCTGCCGCTGTACTGGTCGGCGACCTGCGGACTCGTCGACATCCTGCTCGCCCGCGGCCATGTCGCCCAGGCGTGGAGCGTCGCCGAGCAGTACGGCTTCGCCCCGCCCTACCCGTCCACCATCGTGCTGCCCGACATCCGTTCCGTACGCGGACGGCTGCTGCTCGCCGTGGGCCGCACCGAGGAGGGCATCAACGAACTGGAGGCCGCCGAGAAGGCCGCCGCCTCGCGGGGCGGCCACAACCCGGTGCTCGCGCCCTGGGCCGTCGACCTGGCCCGCGCCCTCGCCCCGCACGACCCGGAACGGGCCCGCGCGCTCCTGACCGACGCCCGCCGCCAGGCCGAGCGGTTCGGCACCGACACCGCCATAGGAGAAGCCCTGCGCTGCGCCGCCGCCCTGGAGACCGGCCCCCGCGCGGAACGCCTCGCCGCCAAGGCCGTCGCCTATCTGGAGGCGTCGCCCTGCCAGTACGAGCACGCCGCCGCCCGCGTCGAACACGGCATCCTCGCCCGCTCCCGTACCGAGCTCACCCGAGGTCTCGACCTGGCCCAGGCGTGCGGCGCCGACGGACTCGTGGCCCGCGCGAGCGGAGCGCTGGAGCACCTCGGCGGCTGAACCCGGCTCACGCCTCCGGCGCACCCCCCAGGATCTCCGCCAGGTCGTAGCGCACCGGCTCCTCCAACTGGGCGAACGTACAGCTCTCCGGGGTGCGGTCCGGGCGCCAGCGGCGGAAGCGGGCGGTGTGCCGGAAGCGGCGGCCGTTCTCCATGTGGTCGTACGCCACCTCCGCGACCTTCTCCGGGCGCAGCGGCACCCAGGACAGGTCCTTCTTGCCCGACCAGCGGCTCGGCGCCCCCGGCAGCCGGGCCGTCTCGTGTGCCGCCTCCTCCGCCCAGCGCGCCCACGGATGCCCGCCGACGTCGTCCATCCTGAGCGGCGCCAGCTCCTCCACCAGCTCCGCGCGCCGCTTCATCGTGAACGCCGCCGCGACGCCCACGTGCTGGAGCGCGCCCTCGGCGTCGTACAGCCCGAGCAGCAGCGAGCCCACCACCGGGCCGCTCTTGTGCAGGCGGTACCCGGCGACCACCACGTCCGCCGTCCGCTCGTGCTTGACCTTGAACATGGCCCGCTCGTCCTGGAGGTACGGCACCGTCAGCGGCTTGGCCACCACCCCGTCCAGACCGGCGCCCTCGTACTGCTCGAACCAGCGGCGCGCCTCCTCCACGTCCGTCGTCGCGGGCGCCAGATGCACCGGCGGGCTCACCCCGGCCAGCGCCCGGTCCAGCAGCGCCCGCCGGTCGGTCAGGGGGACGTCCAGCAGGGAGTGGTCGTCCAGCGCCAGCAGGTCGAAGGCGACGAAGGACGCCGGGGTCCGCTCGGCCAGCGTCCGTACCCGCGAGTCCGCCGGATGGATGCGCTCGGTCAGCGCGTCGAAGTCCAGATGGCCGTCCCGCGCGATCACGATCTCCCCGTCCACCACGCACCGCGCCGGCAACCGTTCCTTCAGCGCCGCCACCAGTTCGGGGAAGTACCTGGTCAGCGGCTTGCCGGTACGGCTGCCCAGCTCGACCTCGTCGCCGTCGCGGAACACGATCGCCCGGAAGCCGTCCCACTTCGCCTCGTAGTGCATGCCCGGCGGGATCTTCGCCACCGCCTTGGCGAGCATCGGCTTCACGGGCGGCATCACCGGCAGGTCCATACGCCGATTCTGCGCGCCCCCACCCGCCGCCGCCCGGTGTGCGGGCCGCGCGGGGTACGCCTACGGTGGCCGCATGGGCGATGCGGTGGAACTTCAGGTGGGCGGCCGGACCGTACGGCTGACCCACCCGGAGCGGGTGTTCTTCCCCGCGCACGGCTACACCAAGCTCGACATCGCCCAGTACTACGCGGCGGTCGGCCCCGGCGTGCTGCGTGCCCTGCGGGACCGCCCCACCACCCTCCAGCGCTACCCGGAGGGTCTTGAGGGGGAGTGGTTCTACCAGAAGCGCGCGCCGAAGAACATGCCGTCCTGGATTCCCACCGCCCACATCACCTTCCCCAGCGGCCGCAGCGCCGACGAGATGTGCCCCACCGAGGAGGCGGCCGCGGTGTGGGCCGCCCAGTACGGCACGCTCACCTTCCACCCCTGGCCGGTCCGCCGCGACGACGTCGACCACCCCGACGAACTCCGCCTCGACCTCGACCCGCAGCCCGGCACCGGTTATGAGGACGCGGTCCGTGCCGCCTTCGAACTCCGGGCGATCCTGGAGGAGTTCGGCGGACTGCGCGGCTGGCCCAAGACCTCCGGCGGGCGCGGCCTGCACGTCTTCGTGCCCATTGAGCCCCGCTGGACCTTCACCCAGGTGCGGCGCGCGGCCATCGCCGTCGGCCGGGAACTGGCCCGCCGGATGCCGGAGCACGTGACGGTGAAGTGGTGGAAGGAGGAGCGGGGCGAGCGTATTTTCCTGGACTACAACCAGACCGCGAGAGACCGCACCATCGCCTCCGCCTACTCCGTGCGCCCGCTGCCCGACGCCACCGTCTCCGCGCCGCTGCGCTGGGACGAGGTCGCCGACGCCCGGCCGCGGGACTTCGACATCGTCACCATGCCACGCCGGTTCGCCGAACTCGGCGACGTGCACGCCGACATGGACGATCACCGCTACTCCCTCGACAGCCTCCTCGACCTGGCCCGCCGCGACGAGGCCGACCACGGCCTGGGCGACCTGCCGTACCCGCCGGAGTATCCGAAGATGCCGGGCGAACCCAAGCGGGTGCAGCCGAGCCGGGCCCGCAAGGACCAGGCCCCGTCCTGAGCCCCCAAGGGCGCCGGGCCCCGCGGCTATCCTGATCGCAGCCGCCGATGAGGAGCACCGAGTGACCGAGGCAGTGTCGCGTCCCACGCTGGAGGCAGTGGCCGCGCGGGCGGGGGTGTCCCGCGCCACCGTCTCGCGGGTCGTCAACGGCGGCGACGGCGTACGCGACTCGCTCGTCACCCGCGTCCGCCAAGCGGTCGACGAACTCGGTTACGTCCCCAACCAGGCCGCCCGCAGCCTGGTCACCAAGCGGCACGACGCCGTCGCGGTCGTCATCGCCGAACCCGGCACCCGCGTCTTCGCCGACCCCTTCTTCGCCGCCCAGTTGCGCGGCATCAGCAAGGAACTCACCGCCCACGACAACCAGTTGGTCCTGCTGCTCACCGAGGGCCGCGACGACCACGCCCGCGTCGCCCGCTACCTCGCCGGCGGCCATGTCGACGGCGCCCTGGTCTTCTCCCTCCACCTCGACGACCCGCTGCCGGGCCTGATCCGCGACGCGGGCGTCCGCACGGTCTTCGGCGGCCGCCCCGACTGGGACGACGGGGAGACCGGCGGCGCGGTGTACGTCGACAGCGACAACCGGGGCGGCGCCCGCGACGCGGTACGGCACCTGGCCGGCCTCGGCCGGACCCGGATCGCGCACATCACCGGCGCCCTGGATCAGACCTCCGCCGTGGACCGGCTGGAGGGCTACCGGGACGTGATGGGCGACGCGGACCCCGAGCTGGTCGTGGAGAGCGACTTCACCCCGGCCGGCGGCGAACACGCCATGCGCGAACTCCTCGCCCGCCGCCCCGACGTCGACGCCGTCTTCGCCGCCAACGACCTCACCGCCCTCGGCGCGCTGCGCGTCCTGCGCGCACACGGCCGCCGCGTCCCCGAGGACGTCGCGGTGATCGGCTTCGACGACATGGCCCCGGTGGCCGAACAGACCGACCCCCCGCTCACCACGGTCCGCCAGGACATAGAGGAGATGGGGCGCATCATGGCCCGCCTCCTGCTGGGCGGCGGACAGGCCGGGGGCGTCATCCTGCCGACCACGATCGTCCGCCGGGCGTCCGCCTAGGCTTCCTGCGCCGGGTCGCCCTTGATCACCGCGAACTCGTACCCGTGCGGGTCGGCGAGGCGGGCCAGACGGCCCACGCCCGGGACGCTGGTCGCGGGCAGGCGGACCGAGCCGCCCAGTTCCTCCGCGCGGGCCACCACGGCGTCGGTGTCGGCCGTGCCGAAGTAGGGGAGCCAGGCGGGGGCGGTGCCGGCGGGGCCCTCGAAGGTGGGGACGATGCCGCCGAACATGGCGTTCTCGTCGGCGCCGCCGGGGTAGAGCGAGGTGTAGCCACCGCCGGGGAAGTCGACGCCGAAGGTCTCCACGCCGAGGACCCGGTGGTAGAAGGCGGCGGCGGCCGCCACGTCGGGGGTGTGCAGCTCGACCCAGCAGAGCGCGCCCGGCTCGGTCGCCGCGTCCAGGCCCTCGACCGGGTCCGGCTGCCAGACGCGGAACGCGGCCCCGGCCCGGTCCTTCAGGCCCGCCACCCGGCCGAGTCCCAGCAGCTCCGTCGGCCAGAACACCACCGTGCCGTGGGCCACCCCGGCGGCCTCGGCGGTGCCCAGGGCGTCCGCGCAGCGGAAGTACACCGTCCAGCCCGCCCGGCCGCGCTCCGGGTCCAGGGCCATCGCCCCGGCGACCGTCCTGCCGTCGAGCTGGAGGAGGACGTAGCCGCCCGTCTCCGGCCCCGCGGGCGCGGGCTGCCAGCCGAAGAGGCCGCCGTAGAAGGCGAGGCTCGCCTCCAGATCGGGGGAGCCCAGGTCGATCCAGTTCGGAGCGCCGTCGGGGAAACGGGTGGTGAGCATGCGCGCCCTCCTCGGGTACCGGCCGTCCTTGGCACCGACGAGTCTGGCACCGGGCGGACAGGATCGCCCCGCGCGCCGCCGTGCGCGGGCGTGTCCGCCCGGAGGATCATCGGGACGGCCCACGCGACGCTTGTTGACACGGCGTTGATCAAACGTTTTTCGCCGCCCGGCACGATTCTGGCCATGCACATCGAGACGATCACACCGGCCGATTCCGCCTGGCAGGGCCAGGCCCTGTGCGCGCAGACGGGGGCGGACTTCTTCTTCCCCGAGCCCGGCAGTTCGGTGCGCGAGGCCAAACGGATCTGCGCCCTGTGCGAGATCCGCCCCGCCTGCCTCGACTACGCCCTCGCCCACGACGAACGCTTCGGCGTCTGGGGCGGCCTCTCCGAACGGGAGCGGCTCGCCCTGCGGCGCACGGCCCGCTGAGACACGGACCGCTGAGACACGGCCCGTAGAGCCTGCGGTCAGCCGGCCGCCCGCGCCGCCATGCGCGCCTTGCGGGCGGCGAGCCGCTCGTCGAACTTGGCCGCCTCGGAGTCCAGTCCGCCCATGTACACGCCCAGCTCCTCCTGGGCCTTGAGGCCCTCCGGGCCGAGGCCGTCGATCTCCATGACCTTCAGGAAGCGCAGCACCGGCTGGAGCACGTCGTCGTGGTGGATACGGAGGTTGTAGACCTCCCCTATGGCCATCTGCGCGGCCGCGCGCTCGAAGCCGGGGATGCCGTGGCCAGGCATGCGGAAGTCCACCACGACGTCCCGGACGGCCTGCATGGTCAGGTCGGGCGCGAGCTCGAACGCGGCCTTCAGCAGGTTCCGGTAGAAGACCATGTGCAGGTTCTCGTCGGTGGCGATGCGGGCCAGCATGCGGTCGCAGACCGGGTCGCCCGACTGGTGGCCGGTGTTGCGGTGCGAGATCCGGGTGGCCAGCTCCTGGAAGGCCACGTAGGCGACCGAGTGCAGCATCGAGTGCCGGTTGTCGGACTCGAAGCCCTCGCTCATGTGCGACATCCGGAACCGCTCCAGCGCGTCCGGGTCGACCGCGCGCGAGGCGAGCAGGTAGTCGCGCATGACGATGCCGTGCCGGCCCTCCTCGGCGGTCCAGCGGTGCACCCACGTGCCCCACGCGCCGTCCCGCCCGAAGAGCGAGGCGATCTCGTGGTGGTAGCTCGGCAGGTTGTCCTCGGTCAGCAGGTTGACGACCAGCGCGACCCGGCCGATCTCGGTGACCTTCGACTGCTCCTTGCCCCACGCCTCGCCGTCCTCGAAGAGACCGGGGAAGTTGCGGCCGTCGCTCCACGGCACGTACTCGTGCGGCATCCAGTCCTTGGCGACCTTCAGGTGCCGGTTCAGCTCGTTCTCGACCACTTCTTCCAGTGCGAACAGCAGCCGCGCGTCGGTCCAGGCGGACGGGCTGCCGAGGTGAGGGGAGGTGATCGTCACGGGGGTACTCCAAAAAACGGCCGAGCAGAAAAAGGGAGGTTCAGGGACATACCACCCATCCGGGCGGCGCCATGAACCTACGGCTTCGTAGCCTACGTGTCCGTAGGTTACGAAGCCGTAGGTTAAGGCTGGCGTAAGGAACCCGGCCAGGTCAGGCGCCTCGCCTAACCGATCTCCTCCCGCGTCGCGTCCCGCAACTCCCCGTCGGCCACCAGCAGCCAGCGGGTGATGCCGATCGAGTCCAGGAACGGCAAGTCGTGCCCGGCGACGATCAGCGCGCCCTCGTACGACTCCAGCGCCGAGGTCAACTGGCGCACGCTCGCCATGTCCAGGTTGTTGGTCGGCTCGTCCAGCAGCAGCAACTGCGGGGCCGGCTCGGCCAGCAGGAGCGCGGCCAGCGCGGCCCGGAAGCGTTCGCCGCCGGAGAGGGTGCCGGCCAACTGGTCGGCCCGCTTGCCCCGGAACAGGAAGCGGGCCAGACGGGCGCGGACCCGGTTGGGGGTGGCGCCCGGCGCGAACCGGGCCACGTTCTCCGCGACCGTCGCCCCCTCGTCCAGCACGTCCAGCCGCTGGGGCAGGAAACGCAGGGGCACATGGGCCTCGGCAAGACCGGTGACCGGGGACAGCTCACCGGCGATGGTCCGCAACAGGGTCGTCTTCCCGGCCCCGTTGCGCCCGACGAGCGCGATCCGCTCCGGCCCCCGCAGGTCCAACAGGCCGGGCACGCGCGGCCCGTGGACCGTCTCCAGCTTCTCCAGCGTAAGCACCTGCCGGCCCGGCGGCACGGCGGTGTACGGCAGGTCGACGCGGATCTCGTCGTCGTCCCGGACCGCCTCCACCGCCTCGTCCAGCCGCTCCCTGGCCTCCGCGAGCCGTTCCTCGTGCATGATGCGGTGCTTGCCCGCGGACTCCTGGGCGGCGCGTTTGCGGGCGCCCATGACGATCTTCGGCTCGCGCTTGGAGTCGTACATCTTCTGGCCGTACCGCTTGCGGCGGGCCAGCTTCATATGGGCGTCGGTGAGTTCCCGGCGCTGTTTGCGGACGTCGGCCTCCGCCGCGCGCACCGTGCGCTCGGCGGCCTCCTGCTCGACGGCGAGGGCCTCCTCGTAGGCGGAGTAGTTGCCGCCGTACCAGGCGACCTCGCCCGCGCGGAGGTCGGCGATCTGGTCGACCAGGTCCAGGAGTTCACGGTCGTGGCTGACCACGACGAGGACGCCGGGCCAGGAGGCCACGGCCGCGTACAGGCGGCGGCGGGCGTACAGGTCGAGGTTGTTGGTGGGCTCGTCCAGCAGCAGCACGTCGGGGCGGCGCAGCAGCAGCGCGGCCAGCCGGAGCAGCACCGACTCGCCGCCGGAGACCTCGCCGACCGTGCGGTCCAGGCCGATGTGGCCGAGGCCGAGTTCGCCGAGGGTGACCAGGGCGCGTTCCTCCACGTCCCAGTCCTCGTCGAGAGTCTCGAAGTGTTCCTCGGCGGCGTCGCCCGCCTCGATGGCGTGCAGCGCGGCCCGCTTGGCGGCGATACCGAGGGCCTCGTCGACGCGGAGGGCGGTGTCCAGGGTGACGTTCTGCGGGAGCAGGCCGATCTCGCCGGACACCCTGATCGTGCCGTCGGCCGGGACGAGCGCGCCGGAGAGCAGCTTCAGCAGGGTGGACTTGCCCGAGCCGTTGGCGCCGACCAGCCCGGTGCGGCCGGGGCCGAAGGAGATGTCGAGGCCGTCCAGGACGGGGGTGCCGTCCGGCCAGGCGAAGGTCAGGGAGGTGGCGGAGAGAGAAGACGCGGGTGATGACATACGGGCCTCACGGGTGCCGGGTGCGGTCTGGTCGGGGGAGCTGACGAGACACCGCGGGGCGGAAACCGGAAGCCTTGAGGCACTGGACCTGGGAACACTGGGCCCGGAGGGCCGAGAAAAAGGGGCCCTGTGCCTGAGGGACGGCTCGTACGCCGAGGTCGAACGCCACGCACACCTCACCGGTGTGAACGCGATGTCTCATGACCTCAGACGAGCAACGTCCTTCTCCTATCGACGGCAACAGAACTGCTGTACACGCTACGAACGGCCTCGAAGCCTGTCAACGCGATTAACGCGGGAGCCGGTCAGCCGGAGTCCCGCATCAGCTCGGCCAGCCCTTGGTCCAGGTCGAGCTGAAGGTGCTCCAGGCCCACCGGGACCAGCTCACCGGCCGCCCGCAGAAAGCGCCGGATCTCCCCGGAGCGCACATGCACCACGGCCGTGCCCTCCGGCGCGTGGAACTCCAGCACGGTCCGGTCGTAGCCGTACGGCCGCACCCGCACGTCCCCCTGGCCCTGCGGCTCGTGCAGCCCGGTGGCGAGCAGCTCGCGGGAGAAGGTCCAGCACACCTCCACGCCCGCCAGGGTGGCCGGGGCGGGGAAGGTCATCCGGACGGCGTAGGGGTCGCGCCGGTCGTAGTGCAGGGCGGCGGGAATGCTCGGCATGCGGGGCGCGGCGGCGACCAGACGCGCCTCCACGATTGCCTCGATCACGGTGGACAAAGCGTGTGCTCCCTCGGACGGCTGGACACTGCTCCTCGGCGGGGCGCGGCCCGACACCGGGAGAGACGACGGAAGCCTCCGTTCCGTGCACACCCCTGCGGAGTGACCTCGGTCACGGTTCCGGGGTGCGAAACGGGTCCGAATCCGGGTACTCGCTTCCCTACCGGACAGCCTGCGCAGGCCCGCAGGGCGACGAAGGGAGCGACCATGCCAGCCGGTTCCAGCCCCAAGCGTGAGCGGCAGTACGAGCACATCAAGGAGAGCGAGCTGGACCGGGGGGCGAGCCAGGACCGCGCCGAGGAGATCGCCGCGCGCACGGTCAACAAGGAGCGCGCCCGCACCGGTGAGTCCAGGACCGCCAGCCGTACCTCCACGCAGGACATGTCCTCCGGGGAGCGCGGCGGCCGGCGCTCCGGGAAGGGCTCGCAGGGCCCGACGTACGACCAGCTCTACAACGAGGCCAAGCAGCGCAACATCCACGGCCGCTCCGACATGAACAAGGAGCAGCTCCGGAGCGCGCTGGACAAGAAGAAGTGAGCCGCGGCCGGGTCAGCTCGCGCTCTGCCGGTACCGCGTCAGTTCGGGCGCCGTCTTCGTGGCGGTGAACTCGGTGACGCGGTACTCGCACACCCCGGCCGTGACGAACGGGTCCTGTGCGACGACCGCCTCGATCTCCGCCCGGCTGTCCCCGACGGCCAGGATCACCCCGCCGTCGCGCGGGTTCTTCCGGCCGGAGGCGAGGAAGAGCCCCTTGTCGTACTGCTCGTCCAGCCACGACACATGAGCACTCAGGGCGGCGTCGACGGCGTCGAGCGGGGCGGTGTACGTCAGCTCCAGTACGAACATGATCGCGAGCCTACCCCCGCGCCCCGATAGGCTCGTGGCCACCATGATCACCGCACAGGTTCCCGCCGACTGGCCCGCCACCGGGGAAGAGGCCCACGCCGTCCAGGACGCGCTGCGCGGCCGTGTCGTCCGCGACGAGCCCGGCCCGCCGCCCGGCACCGGCCATGTCACCGGCGTGGACGTGGCCTACGACGACGCGCGCGACCTGGTCGCGGCGGCGGCCGTGGTCCTGGACGCGGCCACCCTCGCCGTCGTCGCCGAGTCGACCGCCGTGGGCCGGGTCGCCTTTCCGTACGTCCCCGGCCTGCTCGCCTTCCGCGAGCTGCCCGCCGTACTCGCGGCCCTGGACGCGCTGCCCTGTCCGCCCGGTCTCGTCGTCTGCGACGGCTACGGCCTCGCCCATCCCCGCCGCTTCGGCCTCGCCAGCCACCTGGGCGTCCTGACCGGACTGCCCACGATGGGCGTGGCGAAGAACCCGTTCACCTTCACCCACCCCGCCCTCGCCCCGGCGCGGGGGAGCACCGCTTCGCTGCTCGCGGAGGACGGGGAGGACGGGGAGGAGGTGGGCGCGGCCCTGCGCACCCGGAGCGAGGTCAAGCCGGTGTACGTCTCGGTGGGGCACCGGGTGTCCCTGGAGAACGCCGTCGCCCACACCCTCGCGCTCACCCCGCGGTACCGCCTCCCGGAGACGACCCGCAGGGCGGACTCCCTGTGCCGAAGGGCGCTGCGGACTCTCGGCACGCCGACTTGATCAGCGGCGCGTCGCGGGACAGCTCGCGCAGCCCCAGCCCGTAGCTCCGCCGGAAGCGGAAGCCGGGCGGGAGAACCGAACTTCCCTCACGCGCTCCGCTCGGCCACCACCCGGAAGCCGATCCCGGCCGCCCGCAGCCGTTCCAGCAGCGCGTCGCCCATCGCGGTCGCCGGGGTGAGCTGACCGGAGCGGTCCGGGAGGTCGTCCGTCGCCAGCGACAGGGCCGCCTCCGCGAACATCTTCGCCGTCTCCCCGTAACCCGGGTCGCCGCCCGTGACCTCGGTGAACACGCGCCGTCCGCCGCCCTCGCCGACGAAGCGGACGCGGAACCAGCTCCGGGCGCGCTTCTCGGCGTCCGGGCCCTCGCCGGGCTGGAGCCGGCCGGAGAGCCAGGAGCGGACGGGGGCGAGCTGGGCCGCCACCGCGAGGACGCCCACACCCGCGAGCCCCGCCGCCGCGACCGGGAGGTGCTCGACCGCCGCGTAGTGCCGGTAGCGGAAGTCGGGGCCGTAGCGGTCGAGGGACCTGGCGGAGCGGCCCACGATCTGCGGGTCGATGGTGGGCAGCGGCAGCGCCCAGGCGCCGACCTCCCCGGCGAACCGGGGCGCGCCCGTGGGGGCCGAGACCCGGCGGCCCATCAGGCGCGGCTCGTGCCGGGCCCGGTCGCGGGCTGCGGCCCACATGCTCCCGGCCCGCGCGAACTGGTTGAGCGCCGAGGCGAGCGTGCCCCCGGAGAAGGCGGCGTTCACCGTGACGAACCCGTCCACCCGCAGCGGCACCCCCTCGGGCAACTGCCGCACCGTGAAGTACGCGCCCAGGTCGTGCGGTACGGAGTCGAAACCGCAGGCGTGCACCAGCCGGGCGCCGGTCTCGCGGGCGCGGGCGTCGTGGCGGATGAACATCAGGTCCACGAACTCGGGCTCGCCGGTGAGGTCGAGGTAGTCCGTCCCGCTGTCCGCGCAGGCGGCGACCAGTTCCTCGCCGTAGGTGATGTACGGGCCGACGGTCGAGGCGACCACGCGGGCCTGTTCCGCGAGCGCCCGCAGGGTGGTGGGCTCGCTCACGTCGGCCCGGAGCACTCCGATGGCCGAGCCGCCGGGCAGCCGCTCGCGCAGCGCCTCAAGCCTGCCCGGGTCCCGGCCCGCGACGGCCCAGCGCAGGCCCTTCGGAGCGTGGGCGGCGAGATACTCCGCCGTCAGCGTGCCGACGAAGCCGGTGGCGCCGAACAGCACGATGTCGTAGGGGCGGTCCGTGCCGGAGGGACGTTCCGTCGATTTCAGCCTGCTCATGACACTCCTTGCCGTGCAGCCCGCGCGACTGTCGGGGGCCGAGGCTAGCGTGAGCGGTGCGGGGCCCGGCGGGCGCCCCGTGCGGTGTGCCCGGGGAATCGGGGCGCACCGGGGCACTTCGCTAAGCGCCCGCTCGTTCAGGTCTTGTGCCGGGTCGACGGTGTTCCTAGCATCACCGGTGTTACATCGTTTGTGTCATACGCGCTTGGGGGCATGACGGCATGACGACGGCAACGACGCCGGGGCAGGGACCGCTCAGCGGGGTGCGGGTGGTCGAGCTGGCCGGGATCGGGCCCGGCCCCTTCGCCGCGATGCTCCTGGCCGACCTCGGCGCCGACGTGGTCCGGGTGGACCGCCCCGACGGCCCCGGCCTCGGCATCGACCCCGCGCGCGACGTCACCAACCGCAACAAGCGCTCCGTCGTGGTCGACCTCAAGGCCCCGGACGGCGCCGCGCGCGTGCTCGACCTCGCCGAGCGCGCCGACGTGCTGATCGAGGGCTTCCGCCCCGGCGTCGCCGAGCGCCTCGGTGTCGGCCCCGCCGACTGCCACGCCCGCAACCCCCGCCTGGTCTACGGCCGGATGACCGGCTGGGGCCAGGACGGCCCGCTCGCCGACCGCGCCGGGCACGACGCCTCCTACATCGCCGTCACCGGCACCCTCGGCATGATCGGCCGCCCCGGCGAACCCCCGGCCCTGCCCGCCAACCTCCTCGGGGACTACGCGGGCGGCTCCCTCTACCTCGTCGTCGGTGTCCTCGCCGCCCTGCACCACGCCCGCGCCACCGGCACCGGCCAGGTGGTGGACGCCGCCATCGTGGACGGCACCGCCCACCTCTCCGCCATGATCCACGGCATGCTCGCCGCGGGCGCCTGGCAGGACCGCCGCGCCGCGAACCTCCTCGACGGCGGCTGCCCCTACTACGGCACCTACGAGACCGCCGACGGCACGTATATGGCGGTCGGCGCCCTGGAACCCCGGTTCTACGCCGAGTTCCTCCGCCTCCTCGACCTCGACGGCCTGGCCGGCGCCCACCACGACCCGGCTCGCTGGCCCGAGCTGCGCGAACGGGTCGCCGCCCGCTTCAAGTCCGGCACCCGCGCCGAGTGGACGTCCCGCTTCGAGGGCACCGACGCCTGCGTGGCCCCCGTACTGACCCTGCGCGAGGCCCCGCACCATCCCCACCTGGCCGCCCGCGCCACCTTCACCGAGCACGACGGGCTGGTCCAGCCCGCCCCCGCCCCACGTTTCTCCGCCACCCCCACCCGCGTCCGCACCGGCCCCGCCCTGCCCGGCACCGGCGCCGAGGACGTGGCCCGCGACTGGGACCTCCCCGAAGCCACCGCCTGACACCCTCCCGAAAGGCACACCAGTGACCACCGAAGCGTTTGTGTACGACGCGATCCGCACCCCGCGCGGCCGAGGCAAGGCCAACGGCGCGCTGCACGGCACCAAGCCGATCGACCTGGTCGTCGGCCTGATCCACGAGATCCGCGCCCGCTTCCCCGGTCTGGACCCGGCCGCCATCGACGACATCGTGCTCGGCGTCGTCGGCCCCGTCGGCGACCAGGGCTCCGACATCGCCCGCATCGCCGCCGTCGCCGCCGGTCTCCCGGACACCGTGGCCGGCGTACAGGAGAACCGCTTCTGCGCCTCGGGTCTGGAGGCCGTCAACACGGCCGCCGCCAAGGTCCGTTCCGGCTGGGAGGACCTGGTGCTGGCGGGCGGTGTCGAGTCGATGTCGCGGGTGCCGATGGCCTCGGACGGCGGCGCCTGGTTCAACGACCCGATGACCAACCTCGCCACCAACTTCGTCCCGCAGGGCATCGGCGCCGACCTCATCGCCACCATCGAGGGCTTCAGCCGCCGCGACGTCGACGAGTACGCGGCCCTGTCCCAGGAGCGCGCCGCCAACGCTTGGAAGGAGGGCCGCTTCGAGCGCTCGGTCGTCCCGGTCAAGGACCGCGCGGGCCTGACCGTCCTCGACCACGACGAGCACCCTCGCCCCGGCACCACCGCCGACTCCCTCGCCGGTCTCAAGCCGTCCTTCGCCGACATCGGCGAACTCGGCGGCTTCGACGCGGTCGCGCTGCAGAAGTACCACTGGGTGGAGAAGATCGACCACGTCCACCACGCGGGCAACTCCTCCGGCATCGTGGACGGCGCCTCCCTGGTCGCCATCGGCTCCCGCGAGGTGGGGGAGCGGTACGGCCTCACTCCCCGCGCCCGGATCGTCTCCGCCGCCGTCTCCGGCTCCGAGCCGACCATCATGCTCACCGGCCCCGCCCCCGCCACCCGCAAGGCGCTCGCCAAGGCCGGGCTGACCATCGACGACATCGACCTGGTCGAGATCAACGAGGCGTTCGCCGCCGTCGTCCTGCGCTTCGTCAAGGACATGGGCCTGTCCCTGGACAAGGTCAACGTCAACGGCGGCGCCATCGCGCTCGGCCACCCCCTCGGCGCCACCGGCGCGATGATCCTCGGCACCCTCGTGGACGAACTGGAGCGCCAGGACAAGCGGTACGGCCTGGCCACCCTGTGCGTCGGCGGCGGCATGGGCATCGCCACGATCATCGAACGCGTCTGAACTGCCAGCGGAACCAAGCGACTTCTACGAAAGACGACTGCCATGACCGAGAGCACCACCATCCGCTGGGAACAGGACGACACCGGTGTCGTCACCCTCGTCCTCGACGACCCCGGCCAGTCCGCGAACACCATGAACCAGGCGTTCCGCGAGTCCCTCGCTGTGATCACCGACCGGCTGGAGGCCGAGAAGGACTCGATCCGGGGCGTCATCCTCACCTCCGCCAAGAAGACCTTCTTCGCGGGCGGCGACCTGCGCGACCTGATCCGGGTCACCCCCGACACCGCCCAGGACCTCTTCGACGGCGGCCTCGCCATCAAGCGGAACCTGCGCCGCATCGAGACCCTCGGCGTGCCCGTGGTCGCCGCCATCAACGGCGCGGCCCTCGGCGGCGGCTTCGAGATCGCCCTCGCCTGCCACCACCGGATCGCCCTGGACGCCCCCGGCTCCAAGATCGGCTGCCCCGAGGTCACCCTCGGCCTGCTCCCCGGCGGGGGCGGCGTCGCCCGTACCGTCCGGCTGCTCGGCATCACCGACGCGCTGCTCAAGGTGCTGCTCCAGGGCACCCAGTACAACCCGCGCCGCGCGCTGGACAACGGGCTCGTGCACGAGGTGGTCCAGACGCCGGAGGAGCTGACCGCGCGGGCCCGCGCCTTCATCGACGCCAACCCCGAGTCCCGGCAGCCCTGGGACAAGCCCGGCTACAAGATCCCCGGCGGGACCCCGGCCAACCCGAAGTTCGCCGCCAACCTGCCCGCCTTCCCGGCCTCGCTGCGCAAGCAGACCAACGGCGCGCCCTACCCGGCGCCGCGCAACATCCTCGCCGCCGCGGTCGAGGGCGCCCAGGTCGACTTCGAGACCGCGCAGGTCATCGAGGCCCGCTACTTCGTGGAGCTGGCCGCCGGGCAGACCGCGAAGAACATGATCCAGGCGTTCTTCTTCGACCTCCAGGCCGTCAACTCCGGCGTCAGCCGCCCGAAGGGCATCGAGCCGCGCAAGGTCCGCAAGGTGGCCGTGCTCGGCGCGGGCATGATGGGCGCGGGCATCGCCTACTCCTGCGCCCGCGCCGGCATCGAGGTCGTCCTGAAGGACATCTCGCCGGCGGCGGCCGCCAAGGGCAAGGGCTACTCCGAGAAGCTCTGCGCCAAGGCCGTCGCCAAGGGCCGCACCTCCCAGGAGAAGGCCGACGCCCTGCTGGCCCGGATCACCCCGACCGCCGACGCGGCCGACCTCGCGGGCTGCGACGCGGTGATCGAGGCGGTCTTCGAGGACACCGCGCTCAAGCACAAGGTGTTCCAGGAGATCCAGTCCGTCGTGGAGCCCGACGCGCTGCTCTGCTCCAACACCTCCACGCTGCCCATCACCGCGCTGGCCGAGGGGGTCGAGCGGCAGGGCGACTTCATCGGGCTGCACTTCTTCTCGCCGGTCGACAAGATGCCGCTGGTCGAGATCATCAAGGGCGAGCGCACCGGGGACGAGGCGCTGGCCCGCGCCTTCGACCTGGTCCGGCAGATCAACAAGACGCCGATCGTGGTCAACGACTCGCGCGGCTTCTTCACCTCGCGGGTGATCGGCCACTTCATCAACGAGGGCGTCGCGATGGTCGGCGAGGGCATCGAACCCGCGTCGGTGGAGCAGGCCGCGGCCCAGGCGGGCTACCCGGCCAAGGTCCTCTCCCTCATGGACGAGCTGACCCTGACCCTCCCGCGCAAGATCCGCGCGGAGACCCGCCGTGCCGTGGAGGAGGCGGGCGGCACCTGGACCCCGCACCCGGCCGACGAGGTCGTGGACCGCCTGGTCGACCAGTTCGACCGCCCCGGCCGCAGCGGCGGCGCCGGTTTCTACGACTACGAGGACGGCAGGCGCACCGCCCTCTGGCCGGGCCTGCGCGAGCACTTCACCAAGCCGGGCCACGAGATCCCCTTCGAGGACATGCAGGAACGCATGCTCTTCGCCGAGGCCCTCGACACCGTCCGTCTCCTGGAGGAAGGCGTCCTCACCTCCGTCGCCGACGCCAACATCGGCTCCATCCTCGGCATCGGCTTCCCCGGCTGGACCGGCGGCGTCCTCCAGTACATCAACGGCTACGAAGGCGGCCTGCCGGGCTTCGTGGCCCGCTCGCGCGAGCTGGCGGAGCGGTACGGGGAGCGGTTCACCCCGCCCGCGCTGCTGGTGGAGAAGGCGGAGAAGGGCGAGACCTTCACCGACGCGCGCTGACGTCTTCCGCGCGGGGCGCTTTCCGGGGGCCCGGTCCTCCGGAGGGCGCCCCTCGTCGTTCAGGCGAACGTGCGCCGGTAGGTCTGCGGGCTGACGCCGGTGGTGCGCTTGAAACGGTCGCGGAAGGTGGTGGCGGAGGCGAAGCCGACCTGATGGCCGATGCGTTCGACGGAGTGGGCCGTGGTCTCCAGCAGGTGCTGCGCCTGGCGGACGCGGGCGCGGTGCAGCCATTGCAGCGGGGTGGTGCCGGTCTGGTCGCGGAAGCGGCGGATCAAGGTGCGCTTGCTGGTTCCCGCGCGCTCCGCGATGTCGGCGAGGGTGAGATCGCGGGCCAGGTTCTCCCGCAGCCAGGCGAGCAGCGTCTCCCACTCGGAGCCCTGCGGGGTCGGTGCGTGGTCGTGGACGATGAACTGGGCCTGCCCGCCCGCGCGTTCCAGCGGCATCACCGACAGGCGGGCCGCGTCGGCGGCGACCGCCGAGCCGTAGTCACGACGGATCATGTGCAGGCACAGGTCCAGGCCGGCGGCCGCGCCCGCCGAGGTGAGGAACTGGCCGTTGTCGACGTACAGGACGTCCGGGTCGACGTCGACGGCCGGGTGGGTGGCGGCCAGGAGAGCGGCCGCACGCCAGTGGGTCGTGGCGCGCAGGCCGTCCAGCAGACCGGTGGCGGCCAGCGGGAAGGTGCCCACGCAGACGGAGGCGATCCGCGTGCCCGCGGCCGCGGCCGACCGCAGCGCGTCCCGCACGGCGGGGGAGAGCGGGGCGGTGGGTTCCGCGACACCCGGCACGATGATCGTGTCCGCGCCGTCGAGACCCTCCAGCCCCCAGGGGGCGCGCACGGTGAAGGCTCCGGCGTCGATCTCGTCGCGCTCGGCGCACACCCGGACCTGGTAGCCGGGCCGCCCGTCCGGCAGGCGGGTGCGGGAGAACACCTCGATCGGGGTCGACAGGTCGAACGGGATCACCCGGTCCAGGGCGAGGACGGCGACGGTGTGCATGGCAGGAATGTACCTCTCCTTGGCGCTTTCCCGTCGCACCTTGTCATTAGTGCCACTGGGCGATCACGACGGCAACCGGTTGACTTCGGGTGTCCGAAGGAGAACGACCCGAGGGAACCCCCATGCACGCCCAGATCGTCCTGTTCGACGGCTTCGACCCGCTCGACGTCATCGCCCCCTACGAGGTGCTGTACGCCGGCGGCTCGGCGTCGGACGGCGCGGTGAGCGTCGAGCTGGTCTCCGCGGAGGGGCCGCGTGAGGTGGTCAGCGGCACCGGAGGGCTGACCCTGCGCGCCACCGGCGCCGTCGACCTGGCCCGCACGGACCTGCTCCTGGTGCCCGGCGCCTCCGGGCGCGTGGGCGAACCCGGCGAGGTGCCGGACGACGAGGCGGGCGGCGGCGGGCGGGCGCAGGACGAGCTGATTCCGGTGGTGCTGGCCCGCACGCTGACGACCGGGCTCCCCGCACT
Organism: Streptomyces sp. NPDC018263; assembly: GCF_055562575.1. NCBI lineage: Bacteria > Bacillati > Actinomycetota > Actinomycetes > Kitasatosporales > Streptomycetaceae > Streptomyces > Streptomyces sp. NPDC018263. The sequence continues at coordinate 35,842 of NZ_JBVHFA010000004.1, read as the reverse complement.
CCTCAAGCAGGCCATGGACGATCCGGGCATCACGGTCGCCGCCGTCTGCGGCGGCTCGCTCGTCCTGGCCCTGGCGGGTCTGCTGGACGGGCGTCACGCGACCACCCATCACCTGGGCCTCGACCTGCTGGACGCCACCGGCGCCCACGCGGTCCGCGCCCGCGTCGTGGACGACGGCGACCTGGTCACCGGCGCCGGAGTCACCTCCGGGCTCGACCTGGGCCTGTATCTGCTGGAGCGCGAGGTGGGTCCCCGGGTCGCGCACGCCGTCGAAGAGCTGTTCTCCCACGAGCGGCGCGGCACCGTCTGGCGCGCCCAGGGGCCGGCGCCCGCCGCCCTCTGAACACGCGGCCCGCCCGCTCCCCCTCTCGCACCGTCAGAAGGAACATCGGCATGTCCGTAGAAGGCACCTGGCACCTGTCCGTCTCCACACCCGTCGGCCGGATCAGGGCCGTGGTGGAACTCCGCGAGCGGAACGGACTCCTGACGGGCGTCGCCCGCGGAGCCGGTGAGGAGGTGCCGCTCAGCGATGTCGTCCTCGACGGCGACCGGCTCACCTGGAAGCAGGCCGTCACCCAGCCCCTGCGGCTGAACCTGGCGTTCGACGTCACGGTCGACGGTGACACCCTCCGGGGGACCTCCCGGGCCGGCCGCCTCCCCTCCTCGAAGGTCACCGGCGAGCGCCGGCCGGACGGGGAGCAGGCGGCATGACCAAGGTGCTCCTCTCCCTGCACGTCCTGGCCGCCCTCCTCGCGGTGGGGCCGGTCGCCGTGGCCGCGAGCATGTTTCCCGCAACGCTGCGCGGCGCCCTCGGTGGCCCCGCCGACGGCGAGGGCGCCGCCCGGACGACCCTGCGGACCCTGCACCGCATCTGCCGCGTCTACGCCGGCATCGGCGTCGCCGTCCCGCTCTTCGGCTTCGCCACCGCCGGCAGTCTCGGTGTCCTCGGCGACGGCTGGCTGATCGCCTCGATCGTGCTGACCGCGGCGGCCGCGGCGATCCTGGCCCTGCTGATCCTGCCCGCCCAGGACCGTGCGCTGGCCTCGATGACCGGTCCCGTCCCGCTGCCGAGCCCCGTGGCACCCGGCCGCCTCGCCATGCTCACCGGCGTCTTCAACCTGCTGTGGGCCACGGTCACCGTGCTGATGATCGTCCGCCCCGGCTCCACCACGGGCGCGTGATCCGCACCCGGCCGTGCACGACCCTCTAGTCCTCCCGGCCGCGCCCCTCGTCGTCCCCCAGCCACTCCCTGACCTCCTGCCGCAAGGACCGCTGGAACGTGGTCAGGAGGGCCTGGACGACGAGGGGCTGCATGTGGGCGGAGAGGGTGCGGACGTCCTGGGGGGTGTGTTCGGGGACCGCGTCGCGGAGGAGGGAGGAGAGTTCGCGGGCCGCCGCGCGGGAGTGGTCGAGGAGGGTGGTGCGGGCGGCGAGGATGACCTCCTGGGAGAAGGGGAGGTCAAGGAGCTGGACGGCGAGGCGCAGCATGCCGGTGTCCACACGCCAGCCGTCCCCCTCGGGGACCAGGACGTCCATGGCCGCGAGACGCCGTACGTCGTCCTCGGTGAGCCGGCGCCCTGCGCGGCGGTCCAGCTCGGCGCGGCCGACCGTCTCCACCGCCTCGGGGGCCCAGGAGGAGACGACCGCCCGGTGCACCGCGAGGTCCTGGGCGGTGAGGTCGGCCGGGAGCCGGCTGATGTACCGCTCGATCGCCGCCAGCGTCATCCCCTGGAGCCGCAGCTCCTCGATGAGCGCGAGGCGGGCCAGGTGCTCACGGCCGTACCGGCCGACCCGGCGGGGGCCTATCTCGGGCGGCGGCAGCAGACCGCGGGTGCCGTAGAAACGCACCGTGCGCACGGTGACGCCGGACCGCGCGGCCAGCTCGTCGATGGTGAGGGTGGGGTCCTCGGCCTCGGTCGTCATCGCAGCAGTATCGCTGTCGCAGCAGGAGTGTGAAACCCGCGAAGGTCATGTGAGAAGTGCCGCTCTGTGACGTGGAACACCGCATATCGGGTGATCTCTCTGGGAAACTGCTGCCTTGGTCTGTACCGCGACACGATCGTGCGGGCGGGCCGCCCTGTAAGGAACCGGTCCCTCGTGGTCCGGGAGTACCAGAGAGTGGAACGACCCGTGAGCAAGGACGCCGTTGACTCGGCCCCGGCCGCTGCCACCAGGCAAGCGGCCCAGACGCCCGCGGACGCGGGCGACGCCGGTTACAGCAAGGACCTCAAGGCCCGCCACGTCAACATGATCGCCATCGGCGGCGCCATCGGCACCGGCCTGTTCCTCGGAGCGGGCGGCCGCCTGCACAACGCGGGCCCCGCGCTCGCCCTGGCCTACCTGGTCTGCGGAGTCTTCGCCTTCTTCGTGGTCCGCGCGCTGGGCGAGCTGGTCCTGTACCGCCCGTCCTCCGGGTCCTTCGTGTCGTACGCGCGTGAGTTCCTCGGTGAGAAGGGCGCCTATGTCGCCGGCTGGATGTACTTCCTGAACTGGTCGACCACCGGCATCGCCGACATCACCGCGATCGCGCTCTACACGCATTACTGGAGCATGTTCACGTCCATACCGCAGTGGGTGCTGGCACTCGTCGCGCTGGCCGTGGTGCTCGCCGTGAACCTGATCTCGGTGAAGATCTTCGGCGAGATGGAGTTCTGGTTCGCGATCATCAAGGTCGCCACCCTGGTGGGCTTCATGCTCATCGGTATCTTCCTGCTGGCCACCCAGCACGACGTGGGCGGTCACCAGCCCGGCGTCAGCCTCATCACCGATCACGGCGGGATCTTCCCGCACGGCATGATGCCCGTCGTCCTCGTGATGCAGGGCGTGATCTTCGCGTACGCCGCCCTCGAACTGGTCGGCGTCGCCGCCGGTGAGACCGCGGAGCCCGAGAAGGTCGTGCCGCGCGCGGTGAACTCGATCATGTGGCGCGTCGGCGTGTTCTACGTCGGCTCCGTGGTGCTGCTCGCCCTCCTGCTGCCCGGCTCGGTGTACTCCGCCGACCAGAGCCCGTTCGTGACCGTCCTGTCCAAGATCGGCATCCCGGCGGCCGGCGACGTGATGAACCTGGTGGTGCTGACCGCCGCCATGTCCTCGCTGAACTCGGGCCTGTACTCCACCGGCCGCATCCTGCGCTCGATGGCCATGGCCGGTTCCGCGCCGAAGTTCACCAGCCGGATGAACCGCAGCCAGGTTCCCTACGGCGGCATCCTGCTGACCTGCGCGGTCTGCGTGCTCGGCGTCGGCCTGAACTACCTCGTGCCCAGCCAGGCGTTCGAGATCGTGCTGAACGTGGCCTCCCTCGGCATCATCAGCACCTGGGTGATCATCATGGTCTGCCACATGGTCTTCGTCCGCCGCGCCCGCGCGGGCCTGGTCACCCGGCCGCGCTTCCAGCTCAAGTTCAGCCCGGTCACCGAGATCGTCACCATCGCCTTCCTGCTGGTCTGTCTCGGCATGATGTGGAACGACCCCGAGGTGGGCCGCCGCACCCTGTACCTGATCCCGCTGATCGCGGTCCTGCTGGTCGCCGGCTGGTTCGGCGTCCGCCGCCGCGTCACCGCCAACGCCGAGCGAGAGCTGACCGACCTCACGAAGTAGCAGGTCACAGCCACTGTCAGCGGCAGCCCTTACGGTGGCGTCATGTCGGAGGAGATCGTCTACATCCGGGGTGACGCCACCGCGCCATGTGCGGAGGGCGCCCGCGTGATCGCCCATGTCTGCAACGACATCGGCGGCTGGGGGAGGGGCTTCGTCTCCGCGCTGTCCAAGCGCTGGCCGGAGCCGGAGGCGGCCTACCGCGCCTGGTACCGGGGGCGGGCGGCGAACGACTTCGGCCTGGGCGCCGTCCAGCTCGTGGAGGTCGGCCCGCGCCTGTGGGTGGCCAACATGATCGGCCAGCACGGGATCAAGGGCCGAGGCAAGGGCGTCCCGGTGCGGTACGACGCGATCGACACCGCGCTCGGGCGGCTCGCGGAGCGAGTGGCCGGAGTCGGTGTCTCCGTGCACATGCCCCGGATAGGCTGCGGGCTGGCGGGCGGTGAGTGGGCGCTTGTGGAGCCGCTCGTCGCCGGGCGGCTGGCGGGGCGGGGCATTCCCGTGACCGTGTACGACCTGGGGGAGGGCGCATGACGGACGTGCTGGTGCTGGGCGGTGCCGGGGTGGACACCATCGTCCGCGTGCCCGAGCTGCCGCTGCCCTTCGCCGACAGCTATCCCGTGGACACCGGCGTGCACACCCGCGCCGGGCAGACCGGCGACTTCGTCGCGCTGGGCCTGGCCGCGCTGGGCCTCGACGTCCACCACCTCGACCTGATCGGCGACGACCCCGAGGGCGACCTCGTCCGGGCCCTCCACCGGGACCGCGGCATCGCCCTGACCGCGCTGCCCCAGCCCTCCGGCACCAAGCGCGCCGTCAACCTGGTCGGCCCCGACGGCCGCCGCCTCTCCCTGTACGACACCAGCCGCGCCCGCCCCGGCGACCGCTTCCCGGACGACGTGCTGCGCCCCCTCGCGACGGCCGCCCGGCACGTCCACGTGACCATCACCCAGCCCTGCGCCGAGGCCCTGCCCCTGCTGAGGGAGACCGGCGTACCGCTCTCCACCGACCTGCACGACTGGGACGGCGAGAACCCGTACCACGAGCCGTACGCCCTCGCCGCCGACCTGGTCTTCCTCTCCGCCACCGCCCTCACCGACCCCGAGCGCACCATGCGCCGGATAACCGAGCGCGGCCGGGCCCAGGTGGTCGTCGCCACGGCGGGCGCCGAGGGCGCCCATCTGCTGGCCGACGGCGAACTGACCCACGTCCCGCCCGCGACCCCGCCCGCCCCGGTGGTCGACTCCAACGGCGCGGGCGACGCCTTCGCCGCCGCGTTCCTCTACGGCCGCCTCGCCGGGCAGCCGCCCGAGCGCTGCGCCCGCTACGGCGCGCTCGCGGGCGCCTACGCCTGCACCGTCCCCGCCACCCGCACGGACGCGATAGGCCGTGACGGCCTCCTCGGGGAGGAGACCGTCACGGCCTAGACACAGCGGGACTCAGTGCGCGTGCACCTCGTTCGTCGCCTCGATCTTCTTCCACGACTTCGGCTGCGCGGCCTTCGCCGTCAGCGACCGGGCAGAAGAGGCCGAGTCCCGTGCGTCCGGCTTCGACGGCTGGAACAGCCAGGTGTCGAAGAGCGCGGCCAGCGGCTCGCCGGACACCTGCTCGGCGTACTTCTGGAAGTCGGCCACCGAGGCGTTGCCGTAGGCGTGCTTCTGCGGCCAGCCCTTCAGCACGGCGAAGAACGCGTCGTCGCCGATCTCCTCGCGCAGCGCCTGCACGGCCAGCGCGCCCCGGTCGTAGACCGCGAGGTCGAACTGCGCCTCCGGGCCGGGGTCACCGGGCCTGACGGTCCAGAACGGGTCGTCGGCCGGGTGCGAGGCGTACACGTAGTCCGCCAGCTCGCGCGTGGTGCCCTCGCCCTCGTGCTCGGACCAGAGCCACTGCGCGTACCGGGCGAAGCCCTCGTTGATCCAGATGTCCTTCCAGCCCTTGAGCGAGACATCGTCGCCGTACCACTGGTGGGCCAGCTCGTGCACGACCAGCGAGGTGTTGGAGCCGGCCGCGAACTGCTTGGGGCTGTAGAAGACGCGGGTCTGCGTCTCCAGCGCGTACCCGGTGGTGGTGTTGGGGACGTAACCGCCCGCCGAGGAGAACGGATACGGCCCGAAATAGCCGCTCAGCCAGTCCACCAGCTCACCGGTGCGCTCCACGCTCGCCCGCGCCGCGCCGTCGTTCGCGCCGAGGTCCTTGCTGTACGCGTTGATCACCGGCACCCCGCCCTCGGAGGTGGAGGTGGTGATGTCGAACCGGCCGAGCGCGAGAGTGGCCAGATAGGTCGCCTGCGGCTTGTCCTGACGCCAGTTGTAACGCGTCCAGCCCAGCTTCGAACTGGTCGACGCCAGCGTGCCGTTGGAGATCGCCTGGGTACCGTCCGGCACCGCCACCGACACGTCGTAGGTGGCCTTGTCGCTGGGATGGTCGTTGCTCGGGAACCACCACCAGGCCGCCTCGGGCTCGTCCGCCGCGACGGCACCGTCCGGCGTGCGGTGCCAGGTGGAGAAGCCGTACGCGCTCTTCGTGGAGGGCACCCCGCTGTAGCGGACGACCACGGTGACCTGCGTGCCCTTGGTCAGCGGGGTCTTGGGGACGACCACCAGCTCGTGCTCGCCGGACGTGGTGAAGGCGGCCCTGGTGCCGTTGACCCGCACCTCGCTGACGTCCAGCAGGAAGTCCAGGTCGAAGCTGGACAGGTCCTGCGTGGTCTTCGCCAGGATGGTCGCCGTGCCCTGGAGCTCGTCCGTCCTCGGCTGGTACTGGAGCCTCAGGTCGTAGTGCGAGACGTCGTAGCCGCCGTTGCCGTACTGCGGGTAGTAGGGGTCGCCGATGCCCGGCGCGCCGGGTGCGGACGACGCGGCCGACGCCGGGATCGCCAGCAGGAGGGAGGCCGCGGCCAGGGCGCCCGGCGCGATGATTCTGCGGTGCACGTCAGCTCCAAGTCTTCTGGACAGGAAGTCTGTTCGGAGCCTATTCAGTCCCGGACGCTTCTGGCGTGTCCACGACCTCTGCTGTCACACGATCGCCATTCAGCCGTCACGCGTCCCGGTGACCGCCGAAAGGCCCTCTTCTGTACGGGTGTTGACGGGAGTAGCGTCCGCCCATGCCGATTCGCTCGCTCTGGAGAACGCTCGCGGTCCTGGCCGTCGGTGCGCTGACGGCCGTCCTCCTCGCCCCGACCGCCGCCCGGGCGGCACCGCGCGAGAGCAGGCCCGTCTACTCGTACGCCGACGCCGTCCGCGAGTCCGTCTGGGTGGACACCGGCCTGGACGAGGACGGCGACGGGCGCACCGACCGCGTCGCCGCCGACATCGTCCGCCCGTCCGAACCCGCCCGGCAGGGCCGCAAGGTGCCCGTCATCATGGACGCCAGCCCCTACTACTCCTGCTGCGGCCGAGGCAACGAGAGCCAGCGCAAGACGTACGACGCGCAGGGTCACGTCGTGCAAATGCCTCTTTTCTACGACAATTTCTTCGTTCCTCGCGGCTACGCCTTCGTCGGCGTCGACCTCGCCGGCACCAACCGCAGCGACGGCTGCGTGGACGTCGGCGGCCGCTCCGACATCGGCTCCGCCAAGGCCGTCGTGGACTGGCTCGGCGGCCGGGCCCGCGCCTACACCAGCCGCACCGGCGGTACGCAGGTCAAGGCGAGCTGGACCGACGGCGCCACCGGCATGATCGGCAAGAGCTGGGACGCCACCATCGCCAACGGCGTCGCCGCCACCGGCGTCAGGAACCTGAAGACCATCGTCCCGATCAGCGGCATCTCCTCCTGGTACGACTACTACTTCGCCCAGGGCGCCCAGCTCTACGACGGGGGCCCCGACGAACTCGCGGGGTACGTGCAGAGCGACGACGCACAGGCCCACTGCGCCGCCGTGCAGAAGGAACTCGCCGACGGCAGCCCCGACTCCGGCGACTGGACCCGGCTGTGGACCGAGCGGGACTACGTGAAGGACGCGGGCAAGGTCCGCGCCAGCGTGTTCCTGGTGCACGGCATGCAGGACCTCAACGTCCGCACCAAGCACGTCGGCCAGTGGTGGGACGCGCTGGCGAAGCACGGCGTCGAGCGCAAGATCTGGCTCTCCCAGACCGGCCACGTCGACCCCTTCGACTTCCGGCGCGGCGCCTGGGTCGACACCCTGCACCGCTGGTTCGACCACGAACTCCTCGGCTACGACAACGGCATCGACCGCGAGCCCATGGCCGACATCGAGCGCCACCCCGACCAGTGGACCACCTCCGCCGTCTGGCCCCCGCGCGGCACCCGGACCACCACGCTCCACCCGGCCCGTGGCACCACCCCCGGCGTCGGCACCCTGGGCCTGCGCCGCGCCACCGGCACCGAGACGTTCACCGACGACCCGAGCCGGAGCGAGACCGACTGGGCGGCCGACCTCACCAGGTCCACGCCCGACAAGGCGGCCTTCCTCACCCCGGCCCTCACCGGCCCGCTGCGCATCTCCGGCTCCTCCCGCGTGACCGTCACCGCCACCCCGAGCACCAGCAGCGCCCACCTCTCCGCCGTCCTGGTCGACCTGGGCCCGGACACCATCCGCGACTACGCCGACGGCGGCGAGGGCATCACCACCCTCACCGGGCGCACCTGCTACGGCGCGAGCACGGCCGGGGACAGCGCCTGCTTCAAGGCCACCGCGGCCAAGACGGCCGACGTGGGAGCCACCGTCGTCAGCCGGGGCTGGGCCGACCTCGGCCACCACGCCTCGCTCACCAAGGGCGTCCCGCTGACCCCCGGCCGCGCCTACACGATGACGCTCGACCTCGCCGCCACCGACCATGTCGTGCCCGAGGGCCACCGGCTGGCGCTGGTCGTGGCGGGCACCGACAAGGACCTCATCGAACCGCCCGCCGGCCGCCCCGCCCTCACCCTCGACCTGGCCCGCACCACCGCCCGGCTCCCGCTCACCGGCGGCCCGGCCGCCCTGGACCGCGCCACCACCGCACCGCTCACCGAGCGCGCTCTCACCGTCGTCGGCACCCCGCGCTGCCTCACGGGCCACGGCGACGGCTGCCGCGCCGGGTAGACACCGGCCCGGGCGGGGGTGCGACGATGGCACCCTCGCCCAGGTCGCCGGTCGGTCGGAGTGCTCATGCCAGTCGTCACCGAGCTGACGTACTACCCCGTCAAGGGCTGCGCCGGCGTCCCCGTCGACCAGGCGCGGCTGACGCCCGCCGGACTCGCGCACGACCGCAGCTTCATGGTCGTGAGCGAGGAGGGGGTCTTCCGTACCCAGCGGCGCGACCCACGGCTGATCCTGATCCAGCCCGGAGTCACACACGACGGCACCCGACTCACCCTGGAAGCACCGGACTTCGGGACGCTGGCCATCGACGTGGACGCGTCCGGCCCCGCCCGGCCCGTCGAACTGTTCGGCGGCGCCTACCGGGGGATCGACCAGGGCGACACGGTGGCCGACTGGCTGTCCTCCGTGCTCGGCGCGCCCAGCCGGCTGGTCCGCGTACCGCCCGACCACGACCGGGTGACCGACGGCAGGACACCGGGCACCTCCGGGTACGCCGACAGTTCCGCCGTGCACATCCTGTCCCGCGCCACGCTCGACCTGCTGAACGAGAAGCTCGCCGAACGCGGTGAGGGCCCGCTGCCGATGAACCGCTTCCGCCCCAACATCGTCGTCGACGGCTGGCCCGAGCCCCACACCGAGGACCGCGCCCACCACCTCGCCCTCGGCTCGGCCGAACTCGGCTACACCAAGCTCGCCGTCCGCTGCGCCGTCACCATGGTCGACCAGGAGACCGCCGCCCGCTCGGGCCCCGAGCCCCTGCGCACCCTCGCCGTATACCGGCGCGCCGCCCGTGGTGGGGTCGTCTTCGGGGCGAAGTTCGCCGTACTGCGCCCCGGCAAGGTGTCGGTGGGGGACGAGGTGGCCGTCGGGGAGTGGGGCGAGTCGGAGAGGTAAGCCGCCGTACGGCCCGTACGCCCTCGGCCGTGCGTTCGTCCGCCGCCGGCCGGGGCCGCTCCCGCAGGCGGCGGCCGGGAAGCGAGCGCCTGTGCGGACCGCTGCCCGGGCCGTACGTGGGAATACTCATCTCATGTCACCCGTCTACGCCACCTTCGGTCTGGAACCGGCGACCCGCGTCGGCGCCGTGCTCGCCGACGGCGGCCACCAGGTCCACCGCGACTTCGTGGACTTCGTCGTCGACGGCAGCCCGCTGCTCTTCCGGCTCGCCGACCTCGACGCCGTGTCGCCGCTCGCCTCCGACCTCCCGCCCGCCGTCCTCGACGCCCAGGTGCGCGCCCTGCTGCTGGAGGACGAACCCCCGCTGCCCGGCGGCCGGTTCGTGCTCTACGGCTGCCCGGAGTGCGCCGACCTCGGGTGCGGCGCCGTCACCGTCGTCATCGAGCGGGACGGCGACGACTACCGCTGGCGGGACTTCGCCTGGCAGACCGGCGAGCACGTCGACCTCGACCGCGACGGCTACCACGGCACCGGCCCCTTCCACTTCCACGGCCCCGCCTACCGCGCCGCCCTCACCGCCCTGTTGGACGGCACCACCGCCGCCCCGCCGTGCCGGGTACTGCTCATCGGCCCCCGCGCCGGCCTCCTCGCCAAGCTCGCGGCCGCCCTGCGCGGGATCGGCATCGGCGCCGACATCACCCCGGACGCCACCGACGTCCCCGCCGGGGAACTCAGCTCCTACGGAGCCGCTTTGGTCCTCTCCGAGACCCAACGCGCCGCCCTGCGCGAGGTGTTCGAGCGCACCGGCACCGTCCTCGTGGACGACCCGGCCCCGGTCGTCCCGATCCTCGTCGCCCAGCTCCAGCAGGCCCTCGACCGGGCCCCGGACGAGCGCCGCCGCCTCGCCGCGCTGACCGCGACCCCGTACGCCGCCGAGATCGACGTGACCGCGCCGGGCCGCGTGCAGCTCACCGCGTACCGCCTCGACCGGCTCCGCCGCACCCACGTCCGTACCGTGCTGGACGCCGCCCTCGGCCCCGGCCGCCACCGGCTGCCGCTGGACCCGAGGACGGTCCGGGGCGAGGCGTACCTCGTGGCCCGCACCTCGGGCGAGGTGCTGGTGGCAGCGGTCCGGGGCGCGTCGGCCCGCGACTAAAATCGGCGTCCTGATGACTGCCACCCTCGTCGCCAAGAACCTCGCCGCCGGCCACGGCGACCGCTCCCTCTTCACCGGGCTCGACCTCGTCGTCGCGCCCGGAGACGTGATCGGGCTGGTCGGTGCCAACGGCGCGGGCAAGTCCACCCTCCTCAAGATCCTCGCCGGGCTCACCCCGCCCGAGGAGGGCGAGCTGCGGCTCTCCCCGCCGACCGCGACCGTCGGCCACCTCCCGCAGGAGCCCGAGCGTAAGGAGGGCGAGACCGTGGGCGAGTTCCTGGCCCGCCGCACCGGCGTCGCCGAGGCCCAGCGCACCATGGACGAGGCCACCCAGGCCCTGGTCGACGGCTTGCCCGGCGCCGACGACGCGTACGCCACCGCGCTGGACCGCTGGCTGAACCTGGGCGGCGCCGACCTGGAGGAACGCGCCCAGGACGTGACCGGCACCCTCGGCCTCGCCGTCGGCCTGGACCGGCCCATGACCTCCCTGTCCGGCGGCCAGGCGGCCCGCGCCGGACTCGCCTCCCTGCTGCTGTCCCGCTACGACGTCTTCCTGCTGGACGAGCCCACCAACGACCTCGACCTCGACGGCCTGGAGCGGCTGGAACGCTTCGTCGCAGGGCTGCGCGCGGGCACCGTCGTCGTCAGCCACGACCGCGAGTTCCTCACCCGCACCGTCACCAAGGTCCTCGAACTCGACCTGGCCCAGCAGCAGATCAACCTCTACGGCGGCGGCTACGCGGCCTACCTGGAGGAGCGGGACGTGGCCCGCAGGCACGCCCGCGACGACTACGAGGAGTACGCCGACAAGCGCGCCGCCCTCCAGGACCGGGCGCAGACGCAGCGCTCCTGGATGGACAAGGGCGTGAAGAACGCCCGGCGCAAGGCGGGCAACGACAACGACAAGATCGGCCGCAAGTTCCGCAGCGAGGCCAGCGAGAAGCAGGCCGCCAAGGCCCGGCAGACCCAGCGGATGATCGAGCGCCTGGACGTGGTGGAGGAGCCGCGCAAGGAGTGGGAGCTGCGCATGGAGATCGCCGCCGCCCCGCGCTCCGGCGCCGTGGTGGCCACGCTCCGGGACGCCGAGGTCCGGCGCGGTGACTTCACCTTCGGGCCGGTCTCGCTCCAGATCGACTGGGCCGACCGGATCGCGGTCACCGGGGCCAACGGCGCGGGCAAGTCCACCCTGCTCGGCGCGCTGCTCGGCCGGGTCCCGCTGGACTCCGGCGACGCCACGCTGGGCTCCGGGGTGCTGGTCGGCGAGGTCGACCAGGCCCGCAAGCTGTTCCACGGCTCCGAGTCACTGCTCGACGCCTTCCAGGCGGCCGTGCCCGACACCGAGCCGGTCGAGGTACGCACCCTGCTGGCCAAGTTCGGCCTCAAGTCCGACCACGTACTGCGTCCGGCCGCGTCCCTCTCGCCCGGCGAGCGCACCCGCGCCGCCCTCGCCCTGCTCCAGGGACGGGGCGTCAACCTGCTGGTGCTGGACGAGCCGACCAACCACCTCGACCTGCCCGCCATCGAGCAGTTGGAGTCGGCGCTCGACGCCTACGAGGGCACGCTCCTGCTGGTCACCCACGACCGCCGCATGCTGGACGCCATCAAGGTGACCCGCCGCCTGGAGGTCGCGGACGGCCACGTGACCGAACGCTGAACCCCGCCCCTGGCCCGGCGTCGAGGCCGGGCCGGGGGCGGGGCAGAGGTCAGCGGCGGCCCTTCTTCGGGTCGACCAGACCGGCGCGGCGCAGCGCGTCCGCCATGGCGCTGTTGGCCGGGGCGGGGGCGGGACGGCCGCCCCGGTCCTTGCCGCCGCCGTTCCCACGGCCCTGACCGCCACCGCCCTGACGCTGGCCCTGGCCCTGGCCCTGGCCTTGACCGCCCTGGCCCTGCCGCTGCTGGGGCGGACGCGCGCCGCCGCCCCGCTGCTGCCGGGGGCCGCGCTCCTGCGGGGCCGCCTCGTCGTCCAGCCGCAGCGTCAGCGCGATCCGCTTGCGCGGGATGTCCACGTCCAGGACCTTCACCTTGACGATGTCACCCGGCTTGGTGACGTCCCGAGGGTCCTTGACGAACGTCTTCGACATCGCGGACACGTGCACCAGACCGTCCTGGTGCACGCCGATGTCCACGAACGCGCCGAAGGCGGCCACGTTCGTCACCACGCCCTCCAGCACCATCCCCGCGGAGAGGTCGGAGAGCTTCTCCACGCCCTCCTTGAAGGTGGCCGTCCTGAACGCCGGACGCGGGTCGCGGCCCGGCTTCTCCAGCTCCTTCAGGATGTCGGACACCGTCGGCAGACCGAAGGTGTCGTCCACGAAGTCGGCGGCCCGCAGCGAGCGCAGCACCCCGGTGTTGCCGACCAGCGAGGCCACCTCCTGCCCCGTCGTCTTCACCATCCGCCGCACCACCGGGTACGACTCCGGGTGCACGCTGGAGGAGTCCAGCGGGTCGCTGCCGCCCCGGATGCGCAGGAAGCCCGCACACTGCTCGTACGCCTTCGGGCCCAGCCGGGGCACCTTCTTCAGTTCCGTGCGCGAGGTGAACGGGCCGTTCTCGTCGCGGTGCGTCACGATGTTCTCGGCCAGCGTCGCGGAGATGCCGGACACCCGCGAAAGCAGCGGCACGGACGCGGTGTTGACGTCCACACCGACGCCGTTCACACAGTCCTCGACCACCGCGTCCAGCGAGCGGGACAGCTTCACCTCGGAGAGGTCGTGCTGGTACTGGCCGACGCCGATCGACTTGGGGTCGATCTTCACCAGCTCGGCCAGCGGGTCCTGGAGCCGCCGGGCGATGGAGACGGCGCCGCGCAACGACACGTCCATGCCGGGCAGTTCACGGGAGGCGTACTCCGACGCCGAGTACACCGAAGCGCCCGCCTCGGACACCATCACCTTGGTGAGGTTCAACTCCGGGTGTTTGGCGATGAGTTCGGTCGCCAGCTTGTCCGTCTCGCGGGAGGCGGTGCCGTTGCCGATGGCGACCAGGTCGACCGCGTGCTCCTTGGCCAGCCGGGCCAGCCTGGCGATCGCCTCGTCCCACTTGTTGGCGGGCACGTGCGGGTAGATCACATCGGTGGCGACGGCCTTGCCGGTCGCGTCGACCACGGCCACCTTCACCCCGGTGCGGAAACCGGGGTCCAGGCCCAGCGTGGCACGGGTGCCGGCCGGGGCGGCCAGCAGCAGGTCGCGCAGGTTGGCGGCGAACACGTCGACCGCCTCGTCCTCGGCGGCCGTACGCAGCCGCAGCCTCAGGTCGATGCCGAGGTGGACCAGGACGCGGGTGCGCCAGGCCCAGCGGACCGTGTCGGCGAGCCACTTGTCACCGGGACGGCCCCGGTCCGCGATGCCGAACCTGTTCGCGATGATGCCCTCGTAGGAAGACCGGCCGGCCTCCGTGGGCTCCTCCGGCTCCAGGACGAGATCGAGGACCTCCTCCTTCTCGCCGCGCAGCATCGCCAGAATCCGGTGCGAGGGGAGCGCGGTGAACGGCTCGGTGAAGTCGAAGTAGTCGGCGAACTTGGCGCCCGCCTCCTCCTTGCCCTCCCGCACCTTGGCGGCCAGCCGGCCGCGCGTCCACATCCGTTCGCGCAGCTCGCCGATCAGGTCGGCGTCCTCGGAGAACCGCTCCGTCAGGATCGCCCGCGCGCCGTCCAGGGCTGCCTGCGTGTCCGCGACACCCTTGTCCGCGTCCACGAACGCGGCCGCGGCGGCCGCCGGTTCCACCGACGGATCGCTCAACAGCCCCTCGGCCAGCGGCTCCAGACCGGCCTCCCGCGCGATCTGCGCCTTGGTGCGCCGCTTCGGCTTGTACGGCAGGTAGATGTCCTCCAGGCGCGCCTTGGTCTCGGCGCCCCGGATGCGCTCCTCCAGCTCGGGAGTGAGCTTGCCCTGCTCGCGCACCGACTCCAGGATCGCGCTCCGGCGGTCCTCCAGCTCGCGCAGATACCGCAGCCTCTCCTCGATACTGCGAAGCTGCGCGTCGTCCAGGAGCTCCGTCGCCTCCTTGCGGTAGCGGGCGATGAAGGGCACCGTGGAACCGCCGTCCAGCAGTTCCACCGCGGCCTTCACCTGCCGCTCCCGTACGCCGAGTTCCCCGGCGATCCTGCCTTCGATGGACCCTGTGAGGGGTGTCGTCACGATCCCGTACCGCCTTCTGACGCCTGACGTTGCGCGGCAATTGTGGCAGGTGGCACCGGGATGCGGACGACAGGGCGCACCGGGCGCCCCGCGTCAGGCCCGCCCGCTGGACGCTCCGCCGAACAGCCGGGCGAGCGCCCGGAACGGCAGGGTGACGACGGTGGCGATCGCCCCGCCTATCTGGCGCAGCACATCGGCGATGGCACGGAACATGAGAGAACTCCAATCCACCCGGCGGTTTGCCCGGTCCGCACCGGGTACCCCATGCGCGGCCCAACACGCCCCGGCCGGTTCACCCGGTTGTGGGCACGCTCCAGGTGAACCGGGGTTCCCGGCGCTCCAGGAAGGCGGTCACGCCCTCTTCCGTGTCGGGGCAGGCGAGGGCCTGGGCGGTCCAGTGGGGGTCGCGGTCGGTGCGGCCGTCGGCGTACTCCTTGGCGGCGGCCTGGGTGAGGAGGGAGCGGGTGGCCAGGGTGGCGGTGAGGGCGGCGACGCGCTTGTCCAGCTCGCCCTCCGGGAGCACCTCGTCCACCAGGCCGGTGCGCAGCGCGCGGTCGGTGCCGATCAGCTCGGCCGAGAAGAGCAGGTACTTGGCGGTGGCCGGGCCGACCAGGGACACCAGACGGCGGGTGGAGGAGGCGGGGTAGACGATGCCGAGCCGCGCCGGGGTCACCCCGAACAGCGCGCCCTCCTCCGCCAGCCGGAGGTCGCAGGCGGCCGCGAGCTGGGACCCGCCGCCGACGCAGTGACCCCGGATCGCGGCGAGCGTCGGCTTGGGGAACGCCGCCAGCGCCTCCTCGGCGGCCACCGCGAGACCCTGCGCCTCGGCGGGCGAACCCCGCAGCGTGGAGATGTCCGCGCCCGCGCAGAAGGTCCCGCCTTCCCCGGTGAGCACCAGCGCGCGCACCTCGGGGTCGGCGGCCAGCCCGGCCAGCAGCGGGGGCAGCGCGCGCCACATCGCGGCCGTCATGGCGTTGCGCTTGGCCGGGTGGCGGATGACGACGGTGGCTACGCGGTCGGCGACGGCGTGCGACAGCTCGGGCTCCATGCGGCGGATGCTATCGACGCCGACCGGGCGGGTGCCGGGGACGGCCCGGTGAGTTGGCTCGCACCACCGGGAAGGGCCTGGGCCGGGGCTTCAGTTGGCTCGCGGTGCTCGGGGTGGTCCTGGTGGTCGCCGGGATCGTCGGCCTGGTCTACACGGCGGCGGCCTGATCGCCGCAGGCTACGGGGGTCGCCGCGTGGTCGGCATGATGGGCGACGGGTCCGTACAACCTGAATAGTTCTCGTACCGGACGTCGGGGCGACAGATACCGTCATCCGCGCGACCGCACCGTACGGAAGCGGTCGGAATCGTTCGATACTCGCTGACTTGTGTTCAGTCCTCCGGGGTGGACCTCGTTGTTACCAACACTCGACGTGTGGTGACAATCGAGCGCGAGGGTGGCGACCGGACGATGGACAACCACGGGCGCGGGGGTGTGCCGCGCCCCGCGGAGGGCGCCGAGCGCCCGCCCGAAACCCTGCCGTACGAAGGAGTGTGGCGGTTCACCGCCCCCGCCGTGGACGCCTCGGTCCCGCAGGCGCGGCACGCCGTACGGGATCTGCTGACGCGCCAGGGCGTACCGGTCGCGGACGAAGTGGTGGACGGACTGCTGCTGATCGTCTCCGAGCTGGTCACGAACGCGGTCAAGCACGCCGCGCTGCTCTCCCCGATGCTCGGGGTCGAGGTGGCCGTCGGCGCCGAGTGGGTCCGGGTCTCGGTGGAGGACAACCACCCCTACCGGCCGACCGCGCTGGAGGCCGACCACGGCCAGACCGGCGGCCGGGGCCTGCTGCTGGTGCGCGAGGTGGCGCGCGAGGCGGGCGGCGCGGTCGACGTGGAGCACACGGCGAGCGGCGGCAAGGTGATCTGGGCCGCCCTGCCGCTCAAACCCGCGCTGTACAGATGAGGGTCCGCGGGCCTACCAGCCCGCGGACGACCCCGTCAGCTCCTTGATCGCCGGACGCGCCGCGTCCAGCACCGTCATGAACCACGCGGAGAACGGCTCGCGCGCGTGCCGCTCCGCCAGCTCGGCCGCCGTCACGAAGGCGGTCCCGCCGACCTCCTCCGGGTCCGGCGCCAGGGTCTGCTGCACCAGGCCGACGAAGAGGTGGTTGTACTCCTGCTCCACCAGGCCCGACGCCGGGTCCGGGTGGTTGTAGCGCACGGTGCCCGCCTGGGCCAGCAGCGAGGGCGAGACCCCCAGCTCCTCGTGCGTACGCCGGGCCGCCGCCGCGAACGGCGCCTCACCGGGGTAGGGGTGACCGCAGCACGTGTTGGACCAGACACCGGGGGAGTGGTACTTGCCGAGCGCCCGCTGCTGGAGCAGCAGCCGGCCCCGCTCGTCGAAGAGGAACACCGAGAACGCCCGGTGGAGCTGCCCCGGCGGCTGGTGGGCGGCCAGCTTCTCCGCGGTGCCGGTCGTCACGCCGTTCTCGTCCACGAGTTCCAGCAAGATCGGCTCCGCGGTGCCGTTCGACGAGCTGTGCGTCTCGGTGGCTGGTGTGATCGGCATACCCATCCTTCGCGTCGGTCTTCGCAGGTCCAAGTCTGCCGTACGAAACCGGCACTCCCGGCACTTCCCGGCACGTCCGCATGTCCGTAACCCGTACGAGTCCCTCAGTGACAGAGCCGGGCCTCGTGCTCCGCGTGGCCGCCGGGCTCCAACTGGAAGGTGCAGTGCTCCACGTCGAAGTGGTCGCCCAGACAGCCCTGCAGCTCGTGCAGCATCTTCTCGTGGCCGATGGCGTTCAGCACATCCGTGCTCACCACCACATGTGCGGAGAGCACAGGCATGCCCGAGGTGATCGTCCAGGCGTGGAGGTCATGTACGTCCTCCACACCGTCCAGCGCCAGGATGTGTGCCCGTACCTCGGTCATGTCGACGTCCTTGGGCGCCGCCTCCAGCAGCACGTCCAGCGTCTCGCGCAGCAGCCGCAGCGTCCGCGGCACGATCATCAGACCGATGAGCAGCGAGGCGATCGGGTCGGCGGTCTGCCAGCCGGTGGCCAGGATCACCGCGGCCGAGATGATCACCGCGACCGAGCCCAGCGCGTCCGCGGCGACCTCCAGGAAGGCGCCCCGCACATTGAGGCTCTCCTTCTGCCCGCGCATCAGCAGCAGGAGCGAGACGGAGTTCGCCACCAGGCCGATCGCGCCGAACACCACCATCAGCCCGCCGTGGGTCTCGGCCGGCCGCAGGAACCGCTCCACCGCCTCGATCAGTACATAGCCGCCCACCCCGAGCAGCAGCACACAGTTCGCGAGGGCGGCCAGGATCTCGGCGCGGGCGAAGCCGAAGGTGCGGTTGGTGCTCGGCGGCCGGGACGCGAAGTGGATCGCCAGCAGCGCCATGACCAGGCCCACCGCGTCGGTGGCCATGTGGGCGGCGTCCGCGATCAGCGCCAGGGAGTCCGCGACCAGACCGCCGACGATCTCGACCACCATGATGGTGAGCGTGATGCCCAGCGCCGCGCGCAGCCTGCCCCGGTACGCGGCCGCGGCCGTACCCGTGGACGGCACATGGCTGTGCGCGTGCCCGTGGTCGTGCCCTGCCCCCATGAGAAGACCGCCCTTCAGCGCCGCGCGCCGGCTCGCGAAACGAACGCACCGGCTCACAGTGAACTACGCCTCGCGGGCCCTGGGCAACGCGGCACTGAACACCGTTGTCATATGCTCTGACCTGCGTAAACGATGCGCAGGTCAGAGCCGTACGGCAGCCCTCACAGGCCGTGGTGGCGCTGCCAGCCCGCCCACGCCGAGGCGACCATCTCCGGCACGCCGAGCCGGGCCCGCCAGCCCAGTTCGGCCGCCGCCCGCTCGGCGGAGGCGACCGCGCGGGGCGCGTCACCCGGACGCCGGTCCTCGATCACCGGCTCCCGCCGGTCCCCGGTGACCTCGCCGATCAGCGTGATCAGCTCGCGCACCGACACCCCCTCGCCCCGGCCGACGTTCAGCGTCAGATCACCGGCCGGCGAGCCCTCGGAGAGCCGCCTGGCCGCCGCGAGGTGCGCCTCGGCGAGGTCGGACACATGGATGTAGTCACGGACACAGGTGCCGTCCGGCGTCGGGTAGTCGGCGCCGAAGATCCGGGGCGCCTCGTCACGGGTCAGCCGGTCGAAGACCATCGGGACGATGTTGAACACCCCGGTGTCCGCCAGCTCCGGCGCGGCCGCGCCCGCCACGTTGAAGTAGCGCAGGCACACCGTGGAGATGCCGTGGGCCTGCCCGGCCGCGCGGACCAGCCACTCACCGGCCAGCTTGGTCTCGCCGTAGGGGTTCACCGGGGCGCACGGGGTGTCCTCGGTGATCAGGTCCACGTCCGGGTTGCCGTACACGGCCGCCGAGGAGGAGAAGACCAGCCGCCGTACGCCCGCGTCCGCGACGGTGTCCAGCAGGGTCGCCAGGCCGCCGATGTTCTCCCGGTAGTAGCGGACGGGCTCCGCCACCGACTCCCCGACCTGCTTGCGCGCCGCGAGATGCACCACACCGGTCACCCCGTGCTCGGCGAACACCCGCTTCAGCAGATCCCCGTCCAGCGTCGAGCCCTCGACCAGCGGCACGCCCCCCGGCAGGCGCTCGGGCACCGCCGCCGACAGGTCGTCCAGGACGACCACGTTCTCCCCCGCGCCGTGCATGGCCCGCGCCACGTGGGCCCCGATGTATCCGGCTCCGCCGGTGATCAACCACGTCATGCCCGCAGACCCTACGCGGCGCCCCGCCCGGCGTCCCCGATGTCCGGATCGTGTGCCGCCCGCCGGGGCGCGGTTTGTGGGGCGGCCCCCCGATCCCCGATGATGATCGCGGCACAGGCGGGCGCGGCCCCGGTGGACCGGGCCTGAACGCCCGGTGAACGGGCGCACCGGACCATCCGATAGCCTCTGCCGACATGCCGCCCCGGCGAGCCGCAGGCGAGGGGCGCCCCCAATCACGCAGCAGACCGGCGCCGACGTGCCGGACCCAGGGAGTGAATTCGGTTGCCGACCGCCATCGTCACCGGTCAGCCGGTCCCCGGATCGTCCCTCGAAGGCGATCTGCGGTCCCTCGGCTTCGACGTGCGCATGGCCGCGGACACCGCCGAGGCCCGGACGCTGATCGCGGCCGCCCCCGCCGACGGGCGCGTGGCCCTGGTCGACGCCCGCTTCGTCGGCCACCCGCACGCCCTGCGCCTGGGCCTGACCGACCCCCGCTTCCCGCTCGCCGCCGTCCCCGGCGCCGTCACCGCCCAGGGCGCCGCCCGGCAGACGCTGAGCCGGGCCCTGGAGGGTCAGGACCAGACGCCGGACGAGACCGGCGGCGGCACCGCCGTCGCCCTCGACAGCCTGCCCGACCGCCTGGTCACCGCCCTGGACGCCGACGGCACCCCGGTGCACCGCCCCGAGCTGGGCAGCCTGGTCGCCGCCGTCCCCGCCGACCCGCAGGCCCGCAACGAGGCCCGGCAGGCCGTCCTCGCCGTCGACGAGGAGGACGTACGCCTGAAGTCGGCGGTGAAGTCCCGCGACGGCTTCTTCACCACCTTCTGCATCAGCCCCTACTCGCGCTACCTCGCGCGCTGGTGCGCCCGCCGGGGCCTCACCCCGAACCAGGTCACCACCGCCTCCCTGCTCACCGCGCTGATAGCGGCGGGCTGCGCGGCCACCGGCACCCGCCCCGGCTTCGTCGCGGCCGGCGTGCTGCTCATCGCCTCCTTCGTACTGGACTGCACCGACGGCCAGCTCGCCCGCTACTCGCTCCAGTACTCCACCCTCGGCGCCTGGCTCGACGCCACCTTCGACCGGGCCAAGGAGTACGCCTACTACGCGGGACTCGCGCTCGGCGCGGCCCGGGGCGGCGACGACGTATGGGCCCTCGCGCTCGGCGCGATGATCCTCCAGACCTGCCGGCACGTCGTGGACTTCTCCTTCAACGAGGCCAACCACGACGCCACCGCCAACACCAGCCCCACCGCCGCCCTCTCCGACAAGCTGGACAGCGTCGGCTGGACGGTCTGGGTCCGCCGGATGATCGTCCTGCCCATCGGCGAACGCTGGGCCATGATCGCGGTCCTCACCGCGGTCACCACCCCGCGCATCACCTTCTACGTGCTGCTGATCGGCTGCGCCCTCGCCGCGACGTACACGACGGCCGGGCGGGTGCTGCGCTCGCTGACCCGCAAGGCCAAGCGCACGGACCGGGCCGCCCGGGCGCTCGCCGACCTCGCGGACACCGGGCCGCTCGCCGGGGCCCTGGCGCGCGTGCTCAAGCGCGGCCTGCCCGGCCTCGCCGTCCCGGCCGCCGCCCTTCTCGGCGGCGCCGCCGTGGTCGCCTGCTCGGCGCTGACCGGCTTCGGAAGCTGGCTGCCGGTCGTGGGCGCGCTCGTCTACGTCCTCACCTCGGCGCTCGCCACCGCCCGCCCGCTCAAGGGCTCGCTGGACTGGCTCGTCCCGCCGTTCTTCCGCGCCGCCGAGTACGGCACGGTGCTCGCGCTGGCCGCCCGCGCCGATGTCCACAGCGCCCTCCCGGCGGCGTTCGGGCTGGTCGCGGCGGTCGCCTACCATCACTACGACACGGTGTACCGCATCCGCGGCGACGCCGGAGCGCCGCCGGCCTGGCTGGTGCGCGCCATCGGGGGGCAGGAGGGGCGCACGCTGCTCGTCACCGTGCTTGCCGCGCTGCTGACCGCCTCCCAGTTCACCGTCGCGCTCACGGTCATCGCCGTGTGCGTCGCTCTGCTGGTGCTCGTGGAGAGCATCCGCTTCTGGGTGTCCGCTGGGGCGCCCGCCGTCCACGACGAAGGAGAAACCGCATGATCGGCCTCGTGCTGGCGGCCGGCGCCGGACGGCGTCTGCGCCCCTACACCGACACCCTGCCCAAGGCCCTGGTGCCGGTCGGCCCGGAGGGCGACGAAGAGTCGCTCACCGTTCTCGACCTCACCCTCGGCAACTTCGCCGAGGTGGGTCTCACCGAGGTCGGTGTCATCGTCGGCTACCGCAAGGAGGCCGTGTACGAGCGCCAGGCGGCTCTTGAGGCGAAGTACGGCCTGAAGATCACGCTGATCGACAACGACAAGGCCGAGGAGTGGAACAACGCCTACTCCCTGTGGTGCGGCCGGGACGCGCTGAAGGACGGCGTGATCCTCGCCAACGGCGACACCGTGCACCCGGTCTCGGTCGAGAAGACCCTGCTGGCCGCCCGCGGCGACGGCAAGAAGATCATCCTCGCGCTGGACACCGTGAAGTCCCTGGCGGACGAGGAGATGAAGGTCGTCGTGGACCCCGACAAGGGCGTCCAGCGGATCACCAAGCTGATGGACCCCGCCGAGGCCACGGGTGAGTACATCGGCGTGACCCTCATCGAGGGCGACGCCGCCGCCGACCTCGCGGACGCTCTCAAGGCGACCTTCGAGCGCGACCCGCAGCTCTACTACGAGGACGGCTACCAGGAGCTGGTCAACCGCGGCTTCAAGATCGACGTCCAGCCCATCGGTGACGTCTCCTGGGTCGAGATCGACAACCACGACGACCTCGCCAAGGGACGGAAGATCGCGTGCCAGTACTGACGAGGCTCATCCCCTCGCCGGTCGTCGTGGACATCCGCCCGGGTGCCCTCGCCGACCTGGCCACCGTGCTCGCCGACGAGCGCATCTCGCACTCCGGCCGCCTCGCCGTCGCCGTCAGCGGCGGCTCCGGCGCCCGGCTGCGCGAGCGGGTCGCCCCCCAGTTGCCGGGCGCGACCTGGTACGAGGTCGGCGGCGGCACGCTCGACGACGCCGTGCGCCTCGCGGACGACATCCGCGCCGGGCACTTCGACGCGCTGGTCGGCCTCGGCGGCGGCAAGATCATCGACTGTGCCAAGTACGCCGCCGCGCGGGTCGGCCTGCCGCTGGTCGCCGTGCCGACGAACCTCGCGCACGACGGCCTGTGCTCGCCGGTCGCCACTCTGGACAACGACGCGGGCCGGGGCTCCTACGGGGTGCCCAACCCGATCGCCGTCCTGATCGACCTGGACGTCGTCCGGGCCGCCCCGGCGCGCTTCGTGCGCGCGGGCATCGGCGACGCGGTGTCCAACGTGTCCGCCATCGCGGACTGGGAGCTGGCCAACCGGGTCAACGGCGAGAAGATCGACGGTCTCGCCGCCGCCATGGCCCGCCAGGCGGGCGAGGCGGTGCTCCGGCACCCCGGCGGGATCGAGGACAACGACTTCCTCCAGGTCCTCGCCGAGGCGCTGGTGCTGTCCGGCATCGCCATGTCGGTCTCCGGCGACTCGCGGCCGTGCTCGGGCGCCTGCCACGAGATCAACCACGCCTTCGACCTGCTCTTCCCGCAGCGCGCCGCCAGCCACGGCGAGCAGTGCGGCCTCGGCGCCGCCTTCGCCATGTACCTGCGCGGGGCGCACGACGAGTCGGTGCACATGGCCGGCGTACTGCGCCGCCACGGGCTGCCAGTGCGGGCCGAGGACATCGGCTTCACCGCGGACGAATTCGTCCGCGTCGTGGAGTTCGCCCCGGAGACCCGGCCCGGCCGCTACACGATCCTCGAACACCTCGACCTCAAGACTGACCAGATCAAGGACATCTACGCCGACTATGTCAAGGCCATCGGTAGCTGAACTCCGTCCGGTCGTCCACCCCGCGGGGGTGAAGGACCGGCGCAGCGGTGAGCACTGGGCGGGACGCCTCTACATGCGCGAGGTGTCCCTGCGCATCGACCGCTACCTGGTGAACACCAGGATCACGCCCAACCAGCTCACGTACCTGATGACCGTCTGCGGTGTGCTCGCGGCCCCGGCCCTGCTGGTGCCGGGGATCACGGGCGCCGTGCTCGGCATCGTCGCCACCCAGCTCTATCTGCTGCTGGACTGCGTCGACGGCGAGATCGCCCGCTGGCGCAAGCAGTACTCGCTGGGCGGGGTCTACCTCGACCGGGTCGGCGCCTATCTGACCGACGCGGCCGTGCTGGTCGGCCTCGGGCTGCGCGCCGCCGACCTGTTCGGCAGCGGCCGTATCGACTGGCTGTGGGCGTTCCTCGGCACGCTGGCCGCGCTCGGCGCGATCCTGATCAAGGCGGAGACCGACCTCGTCGGGGTCGCCCGGCACCAGACCGGGCTGCCTCCGGTGCAGGAGTCGGCCGCCGAGCCGCGTTCCTCCGGTATGGCGCTCGCCCGGCGTGCCGCCGCCGCGCTCAAGTTCCACCGGCTGATCCTCGGTATCGAGGCGTCGCTGCTGATCCTGGTGCTGGCCATCGTGGACCAGGTGCGCGGCGACCTGTTCTTCACCCGGCTCGGCACCGCCGTGCTGGCGGGCATCGCGCTGCTCCAGACCCTGCTGCACCTGGTGTCCATTCTCGCGTCGAGCAGGCTGAGGTGAACGGCATGAAGGTCGGCGCGGTCATCATCACCATGGGCAACCGCCCCGAGGAGCTGCGGGCGCTCATCGACTCCGTCGCCAAGCAGGACGGCGACAGGGTCTCGGTGGTCGTCGTCGGCAACGGCTCGCCCGTGCCCGACGTGCCCGAGGGCGTACGCACCGTCGAGCTGCCGGAGAACCTCGGCATCCCCGGCGGCCGCAACGTCGGCATCGAGGCGTTCGGCCCCGGCGGCAGCGACGTCGACATCCTGCTGTTCCTGGACGACGACGGCCTGCTCGCCCGGCAGGACACCGCCGAGCTGTGCCGGGCCGCGTTCGCCGCGGACCCGGAGCTGGGCATCATCAGCTTCCGCATCGCGGACCCGGAGACCGGCGAGACCCAGCGCCGGCACGTGCCCCGGCTGCGCGCCTCGGACCCGATGCGCTCCTCCCGCGTGACCACCTTCCTCGGCGGCGCCAACGCGGTGCGCACCAAGGTGCTCGGCGAGGTCGGCGGGCTGCCGGACGAGTTCTTCTACGCCCACGAGGAGACCGACCTCGCCTGGCGTGCGCTGGACGCCGGCTGGATGATCGACTACCGGTCGGACATGGTGCTGTACCACCCGACGACCGCCCCCTCGCGGCACGCGGTGTACCACCGCATGGTGGCCCGGAACCGCGTCTGGCTGGCCCGGCGCAACCTTCCGCTGCCGCTCGTCCCGGTCTACCTTGGCGTCTGGCTGCTGCTCACGCTGGCCCGCCGCCCCTCCGGACCGGCGCTCAAGGCGTGGTTCGGCGGCTTCAAGGAGGGCTGGTCCACCCCCTGCGGCCCCCGCCGCCCGATGCGCTGGCGTACGGTGTGGCGGCTGACCCGGCTGGGCCGTCCCCCGGTGATCTGAGAAGCTCGGGTGGGGCGGGCAGGCGGCCCCGCGCAGGCGCAGCAGACGACGTACTCGAAGACGAAAGTTTCCCCTGTGAGTGAGAGAACCCATGACGGCGGTGTCGCGGTGACCGCGGCCCCGTCGCCCGACGAGAGCCTGCCGGCGGCAGACCTCGCCGCCAAGTACGGGCTCGCGGTGAGCGGTGCCCGCCCCTCGCTCGTCGAGTACGTCCGGCAGCTCTGGAGCCGCCGCCACTTCATCCTCGCCTTCTCCCAGGCGAAGCTGACGGCCCAGTACAGCCAGGCCAAGCTGGGCCAGCTCTGGCAGGTGGCCACCCCGCTGCTGAACGCGGCCGTGTACTACGCGATCTTCGGCCTGATCCTCAAGGCCAGCCGGGGCATGTCGCACGACACCTACGTGCCGTTCCTGGTCACCGGCGTGTTCGTGTTCACCTTCACGCAGAGCTCGCTGATGTCGGGCGTCCGCGCGATCTCCGGCAACCTCGGCCTGGTGCGCGCCCTGCACTTCCCGCGCGCCGCGCTGCCGATCTCGTTCTCCCTCCAGCAGCTCCAGCAACTGCTGTTCTCGATGATCGTCGTGTTCCTGGTGACGATCGGGTTCGGCAACTATCCGCGGCTGTCCTGGCTGCTGATCCTCCCGGTGCTGGTGCTCCAGTTCTTCTTCAACACCGGGCTCGCGATGATCGTGGCCCGCATGGGAGCCAAGACGCCGGACCTCGCCCAGTTGATGCCGTTCGTGCTGCGGACGTGGATGTACGCGTCCGGCGTGATGTTCTCCATCAACAACATGCTGGCGGGCGAGCCCGAGTGGATCGTCCGGGTGCTCCAGGCCAACCCGGCGGCCGTCTACATGGACCTGATGCGCTACGCCCTGATCGACGACTACGGCGCCTCCAACCTGCCCCCGCACGTGTGGGCCCTCGCCCTGGGCTGGGCCGTGGTCGTCTTCTGCGGCGGCTTCGTGTACTTCTGGAAGGCTGAGGAGCGGTACGGCCGTGGCTGAGCAGAACACCGGCGACCGCCGGCCCACCGTCATCGCGGACGAGCTGCACATCGTCTACCGGGTCAACGGCGCCAAGACCGGCAAGGGCAGCGCCACCGCCGCCCTGAGCCGCATCATCAAGCGCGGCGAGCAGCGCGGGGTGCGCAAGGTGCACGCCGTGCGCGGGGTGTCCTTCACCGCCTACCGGGGCGAGGCCATCGGCCTGATCGGCTCCAACGGCTCCGGCAAGTCCACCCTGCTGCGGGCCATCGCCGGCCTGCTCCCGGCGGAGAAGGGCAAGGTCTACACCGACGGCCAGCCCTCGCTGCTGGGCGTCAACGCGGCGCTGATGAGCGACCTGACCGGCGAGCGCAACGTCATCCTGGGCGGTCTCGCCATGGGGATGTCCCGCGAGCAGATCAAGGAGCGCTACCAGGGCATCGTCGACTTCTCCGGGATCAACGAGAAGGGCGACTTCATCACCCTGCCGATGCGCACATACTCCTCGGGCATGGCGGCCCGGCTGCGGTTCTCCATCGCCGCAGCCAAGGACCACGACGTCCTCATGATCGACGAGGCGCTGGCCACCGGCGACCGCGCCTTCCAGAAGCGCTCCGAGGAGCGCATCCGGGAACTGCGCAAGGAGGCCGGCACGGTCTTCCTGGTGAGCCACAACAACAAGTCCATCCGCGACACCTGCGACCGCGTGCTGTGGCTGGAACGCGGCGAACTCCGTATGGACGGGCCCACCGAAGAGGTCCTCAAGGAGTACGAGAAGTTCACGGGCAAGTAGCCCGCATCCCGTCAGGGCCCTGCCGGACGTTCCTCCGGCGGGGCCCGGCGTCTGCAAAGGATGCGTCAACTCCGGTGGTGCGTAGGAATCTTGGCGTCCATCGGTGTGTTGTTGTGATGCGCCGGACACCCCGGGGGACCCTGTCGCGTTGTACAACGTAAGCTGTACCGGTGCCGGAAACCGGCAATCGGGGCGATAATGCGCGACACCCTCCGCCGGGACGCCCCCCGGAGGGTCGGCGGCGTGTCCGAAATAGTGTGTATCGGGTCGGCAGTGTAGAACGGGAGATGTGACGGCAATGGCTACGGAAACTCCCCAGCTCACCGCGAGCCGCGCCGTCCTTGCACCGGGCAGCGCGCAGTGACGGGAACCGACACGGCGACGGCACTGGAACGCGCCACGCTGGACAAGGCCGCGCGCGAGAACTTCCCCGTGGCCCCCTTCTTCCTGCCCCGTGCCTGGCGCACCGACCTCATGGCCGTCTACGGCTTCGCCCGCCTGGTCGACGACATCGGTGACGGCGACCTGGCCCCCGGCGGCGCCGACGCCCGCGCCCTCGGCGTCCCCCCGGAGCGGGCCGGCGACCGGCTCACCCTGCTCGACGCCTTCGAGGCCGACCTCCGCCGCGTCTTCGACGGCACCCCGCACCACCCCCTGCTGCGCCGCCTCCAGCCCACCGTGCGCCGCCGCGGCCTCACCCCCGAGCCCTTCCTCGGCCTGATCGCCGCCAACCGCCAGGACCAGCTCGTCACCCGCTACGAGACCTACGACGACCTGCGCGCCTACTGCGAACTCTCCGCCAACCCGATCGGCCGCCTGGTGCTCGCCGTCACCGGCACCGCGACCCCCGAGCGCATCCGCCGCTCCGACGCGGTGTGCACCGGGCTCCAGATCGTCGAGCACCTCCAGGACGTCGCCGAGGACCTCGGCCGCGACCGCATCTACCTGCCCGCCCAGGACATGAAGCGTTTCCATGTCCAGGAGAGCGACCTCGCCGTCCCGAGCGCCGGCGCGTCCGTACGCGCCCTGGTCGCGTTCGAAGCCCGACGCGCACACGATCTGCTGAGTGAAGGCGCCCCCCTCGTGGGTAGCGTCCACGGCAGGCTGAAGCTGCTGCTCGCGGGGTTCGTGGCGGGAGGAAAGGCGGCGGTCCGGGCGATCGCCGCCGCCGATTTCGACGTACTTCCCGGCCCGCCCAAGCCCGGCAAGCTCCAGTTGCTGCGTGAGGCGGGCACGACCCTGCGAGGAGAGGGGTGATCCGGGCAGTGGAGGCTTCGCAAGCCGTGTCCGCACCGGTACTCGCCGCCTATCGCTACTGCGAGACGGTCACCGGCCAGCAGGCCCGCAACTTCGCCTACGGCATCCGGCTGCTGCCGACGCCCGAGCGCCGCGCCATGTCGGCGCTCTACGCCTTCTCGCGGCGCGTGGACGACATCGGCGACGGCGAGCTGCCGGCCGCGGTGAAGGTGGAGCGCCTGGAGGACACCCGGGCGCTGCTCGGCCGGGTCCAGGCGGGCGCGGTCCAGGAGGACGACACCGACCCGGTGGCCGTCGCCCTCGCCCACGCCGCCGGGGTCTTCCCGATCCCGCTCGGCGGCCTGGACGAGCTGATCGACGGCGTCCAGATGGACCTGCGCGGCGCGACCTACGAGACCTGGGACGACCTCAAGGTCTACTGCCGCTGCGTGGCCGGCGCCATCGGACGCCTCTCCCTGGGCATCTTCGGCACCGAACCCGGCGCACGCGGCGTCGAGCGCGCCCCCGAGTACGCCGACACGCTGGGGCTCGCCCTCCAGCTCACCAACATCCTGCGCGACGTGCGCGAGGACGCCGAGGGTGGCCGGATCTACCTGCCCGCCGACGACCTGGCCAAGTTCGGCTGCTCGGCCGGGTTCGCCGGGCCCACCCCGCCCGAGGGCTCCGACTTCGCGGGCCTCGTCCACTTCGAGGTCCGCCGCGCCCGCGCCCTGTTCGCCGAGGGCTACCGGCTGCTGCCCATGCTGGACCGCCGCAGCGGCGCCTGTGTCGCCGCCATGGCCGGGATCTACCGCCGCCTGCTCGAGCGCATCGAGCGCGACCCGGAGGCCGTGCTGCGCGGCCGCGTCTCGCTGCCCGGCCGCGAGAAGGCGTACGTCGCCGTGCGCGGCCTGTCCGGCTTCGACACCAGGCACGTCTCGCGGCACACGCTCAGGGGGCGCGCCTGATGACGGCGGAGGCCCAGGAGGCGGCTCCGGCGGCCCGGGCGCCGCGGGCAACCCCCGCCCGCGGCGTGGCGTCCCTGACTGCGACGGCCGTACGTGCACGGTTCGACCAGCACGCGCGGCACGCACGGAAGGACGCGTAAATGAGTGAGGCCCCACGCCCGGCACGGGCGCACACCGGCTCCACCGGCCGGGACGCCGTCGTGGTCGGCGGCGGACTCGCCGGCGTCACCGCGGCCCTCGCGCTCGCCGACGCGGGCGTACGCGTCACCCTGCTCGAAGGCAGGCCCCGGCTCGGCGGGCTCGCCTTCTCCTTCCAGCGCGGCGACCTGACCGTGGACAACGGCCAGCACGTCTACCTGCGCTGCTGCACCGCCTACCGCTGGTTCCTCGACCGGATCGAGGGCACCGCGCTGGCCCCGCTGCAGAACCGGCTCGACGTACCCGTGGTCGACGTCGACAAGCCCGAGGGGCGGCGGCTCGGCCGGCTGCGGCGCGACCCGCTGCCCGTACCGCTGCACCTGGGGCGGAGCCTGGCCGCGTACCCGCACCTCTCGCTCGCCGAGCGCGCGTCCGTGGGGCGGGCCGCGCTCGCGCTCAAGGGGCTCGACCCCACCGACCCGGCGCTGGACGACCAGGACTTCGGCTCCTGGCTGGCCCGGCACGGCCAGTCGCCGCGCGCCGTCGAGGCGCTGTGGGACCTCGTCGGGGTCGCCACGCTCAACGCGGTCGCGGGCGACGCCTCGCTCGGACTCGCCGCGATGGTGTTCAAGACCGGTCTGCTGTCCGAGCCCGGCGCGGCCGACATCGGCTGGGCGCACGTTCCGCTGGGCGACCTGCACGACCGGCTGGCCCGCAAGGCGCTCGACTCCGCGGGCGTCCGTACCGAACTCCGCGCACGCGTCACCTCCCTCTCGCAGAACACGGACGGACGCTGGAACGTCTCGCTCCCCGGCGAGACGATCGACACCGACGCCGTCGTCCTCGCCGTACCCCAGCGCGAGACCCACGGCCTGCTCCCCGACGGCGCGCTCGACGACCCCGGCCGGCTGCTGCGCATCGGCACCGCGCCGATCCTCAACGTGCACGTGGTGTACGACCGTCCGGTGCTCGCCCGGCCCTTCCTCACCGCGCTCGGCACGCCCGTGCAGTGGGTGTTCGACCGCACCGCCGCCTCCGGGCTGCGCGAGGGCCAGTACCTGGCGCTGTCCCAGTCGGCCGCCCACGACGACATCGACGCCCCCGTCGCCGACCTGCGCGAGCGCTACCTGCCCGAGCTCGAACGGCTGATCCCCGGCGCCCGCACCGCGCGGGTACGGGACTTCTTCGTCACCCGCGAGCGCACCGCGACGTTCGCCCCCACCCCCGGCGTCGGGCGGCTGCGCCCCGGCGCCCGCACCAAGGCTCCCGGCCTGTACCTGGCCGGCGCGTGGACCGCCACCGGCTGGCCCGCGACCATGGAGAGCGCGGTCCGCAGCGGCGTGAGCGCGGCCGACGCCGCGCTGGGCGCCCTGGGCCGGCCCCGCCCCCGTCACCTCTTCCAGTTCGAGGAGGCGGCCTGATGCTCGATCAGCACAGCCCGGAGGGGCCCCGCACCCCCGGTACCGCAACAAGAGGAGAGACTGTGCCCACTGTGCCGCCCCCGGCCTCGACAGCCGCCGACGCCGTGGACGTGACCGCACTGCTGGAGCGCGGCCGGACCCTGGCCACCCCGGTGCTGCGCGCCGCCGTCGACCGGCTGGCGCCCCCCATGGACACCGTCGCCGCCTACCACTTCGGCTGGATCGACGCCGCCGGGAAGCCGGCCGCCGGTGACGGCGGCAAGGCCGTGCGCCCCGCCCTCGCCGTGCTCTCCGCCGAGGTCACCGGCGCCGCCCCCGAGGTGGGCGTGCCGGGCGCGGTCGCCGTCGAGCTGGTGCACAACTTTTCGCTGCTGCACGACGACCTGATGGACGGCGACGAGCAGCGCCGCCACCGCGACACCGTCTGGAAGGTGCACGGCCCCGCCCAGGCCATCCTCGTCGGCGACGCCCTGTTCGCCCTCGGCAACGAGGTCCTGCTGGAGCTGGGCACCGTCGAGGCCGGCCGCGCCACCCGCCGGCTCACCACCGCCACCCGCGCCCTGATCGACGGCCAGGCCCAGGACATCTCCTACGAGCACCGCGACCGCGTCAGCGTCGAGGAGTGCCTGGAGATGGAGGGCAACAAGACCGGCGCCCTGCTGGCCTGCGCCTCCTCCATCGGTGCGGTCCTCGGCGGCGCCGACGACCGCACCGCCGACGCGCTGGAGCGCTACGGCTACCACCTCGGCCTGGCCTTCCAGGCCGTCGACGACCTCCTCGGGATCTGGGGCGACCCGGAGTCCACCGGCAAGCAGACCTGGAGCGACCTGCGCCAGCGCAAGAAGTCCCTGCCCGTGGTGGCGGCCCTGGCCGCCGGGGGCCCCGCCTCCGAGCGGCTCGGCGAGATCCTCGCCGCCGACGCCAAGAGCAGCGACTTCGCCGCGTTCTCCGAGGAGGAGTTCGCGGCCCGCGCCGCCCTCATCGAGGAGGCGGGCGGCCGTGAGTGGACGGCGGACGAGGCGCGGCGCCAGCACACCGTCGCCATCGAGGCCCTGCACGCCGTCGACATGCCCGACCGGGTGCGGGACGCCTTCACGGCGCTCGCCGACTTCGTCGTCGTCAGGAAGAGATGATCACTATCGGCCGAATAACCCTCGCGTAGTCGCCGGCCGGTGCGACGCGATCAGCGGCACACCGGCCGACGGCGGACCCACAGCAGCACGACTCGAACGACTGCACAAAGGGGAAGCCATGACAGCGACGACCGACGGAAGCACCGGGGCCACCATCCCGCCCCGCGCTGCCGCGGCCAGCGACACCGACAGCACCGACCCCCTGGCGGCCGGGGTACCCGAGGCCGCCGAACGCGCCGCCGCGCGCGCCACCGAGTTCCTGCTGGCCCGGCAGGACCCCGAGGGCTGGTGGAAGGGCGACCTGGAGACCAACGTCACCATGGACGCCGAGGACCTCCTGCTGCGCCAGTTCCTCGGCATCCGCGACGAGGCGACCACCCGCGCCGCCGCCCTGTTCATCCGGGGCGAGCAGCGCGAGGACGGCGCCTGGGCCACCTTCTACGGCGGTCCCGGCGACCTGTCCGCCACCGTCGAGGCGTACGTCGCGCTGCGGCTGGCCGGTGACGCGCCGGACGCCCCGCACATGGCGCGTGCCTCGGCCTGGGTGCGCGAGCGGGGCGGTATCGCCGCCGCCCGCGTCTTCACCCGGATCTGGCTCGCCCTGTTCGGCTGGTGGAAGTGGGAGGACCTGCCCGAACTCCCCCCGGAACTCATCTGGTTCCCCACCTGGCTGCCGCTCAACATCTACGACTTCGGCTGCTGGGCCCGGCAGACCATCGTGCCGTTGACCATCGTCTCGGCCAAGCGCCCGGTGCGTCCCGCGCCCTTCCCGCTCGACGAGCTGCACACCGACCCGGCCCAGCCCAATCCGCCCAAGCCCCTGGCTCCGCTGGCCAGTTGGGACGGCGCCTTCGAGCGGCTCGACCGGGTGGTGCACCGGCTGCGCGGGGCGGTGCCGCGCCGGGTGCGCCGGGCCGCGATGAACGCCGCCGCCCGCTGGATCGTCGAACGCCAGGAGAACGACGGCTGCTGGGGCGGCATCCAGCCGCCGGCCGTGTACTCGGTCATCGCACTGCACCTGCTCGGCTACGACCTCGAACACCCGGTGATGCGGGCGGGGTTGGAGTCGCTGGACCGGTTCGCCGTCTGGCGCGAGGACGGGTCCCGGATGATCGAGGCATGCCAGTCCCCGGTGTGGGACACCTGCCTCGCCGTCATCGCGCTGGCCGACGCCGGAGTCCCCGCCGATCACCCGCAGTTGCTCAAGGCGGCCGACTGGATGCTGGCCGAGGAGATCCGCCGCCCCGGCGACTGGTCCGTCAAACGCCCCCAACTCCCGCCGGGCGGCTGGGCGTTCGAGTTCCACAACGACAACTACCCCGACATCGACGACACCGCCGAGGTCGCCCTCGCGCTGCGCCGGGTCCGCCACCCCGAACCCGACCGGGTGGACGGCGCGATCGCGCGCGCGGTGCGCTGGAACTTCGGGATGCAGTCGAAGAACGGCGCCTGGGGCGCCTTCGACGTCGACAACACCAGCCCGTTCCCCAACCGGCTGCCGTTCTGCGACTTCGGCGAGGTCATCGACCCGCCGTCCGCCGATGTCACCGCGCACGTCGTGGAGATGATGGCGGCCGAGGGGCTCGCCCACGATCCGCGCACCCGGCGCGGCATCGCCTGGCTGCTCGCCGAACAGGAGGCGGACGGCTCCTGGTTCGGCCGCTGGGGCGTCAACTACGTGTACGGCACCGGCTCGGTGGTGCCCGCCCTGACCGCGGCCGGAATGCCCGCCTCCCACCCGGCGATCCGCCGTGCCGTGCACTGGCTCCAGCGGGCGCAGAACGACGACGGCGGCTGGGGCGAGGACCTGCGCTCCTACAAGTACGTCAAGGAGTGGAGCGGCCGCGGCACCTCCACCGCCTCCCAGACCGCCTGGGCGCTGATGGCGCTGCTCGCGGCGGGGGAGCGGGACTCCGAGGCCGTCCGGCGCGGGGTGCGCTGGCTGGCCGACACCCAGCGGGACGACGGCTCCTGGGACGAGCCGTACTTCACCGGCACCGGCTTCCCCTGGGACTTCTCCATCAACTACCACCTCTACCGGCAGGTGTTCCCGCTCACCGCGCTCGGCCGGTACCTGCACGGCGACCCCTTCGACAAGGCGCCCCTGGCCGCCCGCAGAGGCGTCCGCGCCGTGGCCGGAGGGAGCTGAATGAGATCCCGGCCCGCCCCGGCACCGCTGCTGATCGTCTGCGCGCTCGGCATCGAGCACCTCGCCCTGCGCACCGGCGACCGCGGCGGGGCCGGGGGGCGGTTCACCGTCCTGCGTACCGGCATGGGCCCCAGGGCGGCGGAACGGTCCGTCGCCGAATGGCTCGCCGGGCCGGGGACGGCGGGCACCGCCGTGCTGGCCACCGGCTTCTGCGCCGGGCTGGCACCGGGCATGCACCCCGGCGACCTGGTGGTCGCCGAGGAGACCCGTGACCACCGGGGGACCGTCCCCTGCGTGGGCACCGACCTGCTGGTGAAGGAGCTGAGGCGCGCCGCACCCGGCCGCGCCGTCCACACCGGCCCCCTGACCGGCTCCGACCACGTGGTGCGGGGTCCGGAGCGCTCGGATCTGCTGGCGACCGGCGCGATCGCGGTCGACATGGAATCGGCGGCCACCCTGCGCACCGCCGTCGGCACGGGCGACCGCCCGGTTGCGGCCGTACGGGTGGTCGTGGACGCTCCTGAACATGAACTTGTCCGGATCGGAACGGTACGCGGTGGAATATCGGCCTTCCGCGTCCTTCGTTCCGTCCTTCCCGCGTTTTTCGAATGGCACCGTTCCTTGCCGCTCCCCCGGAGGTGAGCCAGATGGCCATGCCGTTGCGTCAGTCCATCAAGGTCGCTACATACCTGGCCGAACAGAAGCTCCGCAGGCGGGACAAGTTCCCGCTGATCGTCGAGCTGGAACCGCTGTTCGCCTGCAATCTGAAGTGCGAGGGCTGCGGGAAGATCCAGCACCCGGCCGGCGTGCTCAAGCAGCGCATGCCGGTCGCCCAGGCGGTCGGCGCGGTGCTGGAGTCCGGTGCGCCGATGGTGTCCATCGCCGGCGGTGAGCCGCTGATGCACCCGCAGATCGACGAGATCGTGCGTCAGCTCGTCGCCAGGCGCAAATACGTCTTCCTGTGCACCAACGCCATGCTGCTGCGCAAGAAGATGGACAAGTTCACCCCGTCCCCGTACTTCGCGTTCGCGGTGCACATCGACGGGCTGCGCGAGCGGCACGACGAGTCCGTGGCCAAGGAGGGCGTGTTCGACGAGGCGGTGGCGGCGATCAAGGAGGCCAAGCAGCGCGGCTTCCGGGTCACCACCAACTCGACCTTCTTCAACACCGACACCCCGCAGACCATCGTCGAGGTGCTGAACTTCCTCAACGACGACCTGGAGGTGGACGAGATGATGATCTCGCCCGCCTACGCCTACGAGAAGGCCCCCGACCAGGAGCACTTCCTCGGTGTCGAGCAGACCCGCGAGCTGTTCAAGAAGGCGTTCTCCGGCGGCAACCGCAGGCGGTGGCGGCTCAACCACTCGCCGCTGTTCCTGGACTTCCTCGAGGGCAAGGTCGACTTCCCCTGCACCGCCTGGGCCATCCCGAACTACTCCCTGTTCGGCTGGCAGCGCCCCTGCTACCTGATGAGCGACGGGTATGTGCCGACCTATCGCGAGCTGGTCGAGGACACCGACTGGGACAAGTACGGCCGGGGCAAGGACCCGCGCTGCGCCAACTGCATGGCGCACTGCGGCTACGAGCCGACCGCGGTCCTCGCCACCATGGGCTCCCTGAAGGAGTCGCTGCGGGCCATGCGCGAGACCGTCTCCGGAAATCGGGAGTGAGGCCGTGAGCGCCGTCTCCCTGGGCGTCCCCGAGGTACCGGCCCGCCCTGTCGCCACCCGCAGGGTGTCACGGCAGATCCAGGTGGGGCCGGTGGCCGTCGGGGGCGGGGCGCCCGTGTCGGTGCAGTCGATGACCACGACCCGTACCTCGGACATCGGGTCGACGTTGCAGCAGATCGCGGAGCTGACGGCGTCGGGCTGCCAGATCGTGCGGGTGGCCTGTCCGACGCAGGACGACGCGGACGCGCTGGCCACCATCGCC